>JAPPIK010000043.1:0-467 GCA_028820655.1 Candidatus Poribacteria bacterium
ATAATTCTTTCAGCAAGCAACACTTTTGTACCGCAAACTGTTAGTTTGCGATCACAATCCATCAGCGGTACATATTCATTTTTCGCTATATGACTGGCTTTCCGAGAGTGTTACTTGATAGTACGCCATTATCCAAGTCGGAATAATTCCTTCAGCACGTAACACTCATTTTTCAATTTTCGATAGTCATTGAGGAGGCGTTGTTTCGAATAATGCCTTTCACTCCAGAGGATTAAGCGACTGAATAAGGAGCGCGATAGTACATCCTGTGAGATGCCAATAGAACACGATGCTCCCCGCGTCTGCACTCCAGCGGAGTGCAATGTCAATAGAATCGTGATGCGTCCAATCACCGCACTCCAGCGGAGTGCAATGTGGAGTGTTACTAGATAGCGCGCCATTATCCCTGTCGGAATAATTCATTCAGCAAGTAACACTCCTGTACCGCAAACTGTTAGTTTGCGGAT
>JAPPIK010000043.1:567-4800 GCA_028820655.1 Candidatus Poribacteria bacterium
CACAATCTAACAGATTATGGTACAGGTTTCCTTCTCTAAGACCGGTTTTGAAAAACTGTTACTTGGTAGCGCCCCATTGTCCCTGTCGGAATAATTCATTCAGCAAGTAGCACTCCTGTACCGCAAGCTGTTAGTTTGCGGATCACAATCTAACAGATTATGGTACAGGTTTCCTTCTCTAAGACCGGTTTTGAAAAAGTGTTACTTGAGAGCGCGCCATTATCCCTGTCGGAATAATTCATTCAGCAAGTAGCACTCCTGTACCGCAAACTGTTAGTTTGCGGATCACAATCTAACAGATTGTGGTACAGATTCCCTTCTCTACGGCTTGTCTTGAAAAAGTGTTACTTGAGAGAGTAGTCCGTCAGTTGCGGAGGTCTCGTAGCGTAAACTGTCAGTTTGCGCATCACAAGCACAATCTGACAGGTCAAGCGACTTAACAAGGACCGCAACAGAGATACCTCGTGCTACAAAGGATTGAACCGATGGCACAACCAAACGTGCTGCTTATCTGCACCGATCATTGGCCCGGACCGCTGCTGGGGGCTATGGGCCACGAGCGAATTCTGACGCCGACGCTCAACGAACTTGCGGACAATGGCGTTTGCTTCACACGAGCCTATACCGCGACGCCAACCTGTATCCCGGCGCGGCGAGCGCTGATGACCGGCACTACCGCCAAAACTCACGGGGACAGGGTTTTCAATGAACACCTTCCGATGGATCCCAATCTACCGACGATGCCGCAGACGTTCCGAAATGCGGGATATCAAGCCTACGCGGTGGGGAAGCTTCACGTGTACCCGCAACGCAATCGCATCGGTTTTGACGAGGTTATTCTCTGCGAGGAGGGGAGACATCAATTCGGCGGCGTGGAGGACGATTACGAGCGATTTCTGAAGCGGGAGGGTTACCCCGGACACGCATTTTCTCACGGGATGAGCAGCAACGAATACTCGACACGTCCGTGGCACCTGCCGGAACACTGCCACCCGACCAATTGGACCACACGCGAGATGTGTTACACCATCCAGCGCCGCGACCCCACGCGCCCGGCTTTCTGGTACTGCTCGTATATCACACCGCACCCGCCGGTTACCCCGCCGCGCGACTATTTCGATACGTATCAACGTCTCGGAGTAGACGAACCGGTCGTGGGTGACTGGGCGAAAGACTTTGACGATCTGCCCTACGCGCTGAAGTTGCACATCGACAAAATCACAGCGCCGAATCCCACCGAGACGATCTTAGCACGGATGGGATTCTACGCACAGTGCACCTATATCGACCACCAGATTCGACTCATGATTGGAACACTGCGTGAGGAGGGCATACTGGACGATACAATAGTTATGCTGGTGTCGGATCACGGCGACATGCTGGGCAACCACAACCTGTGGGCGAAACCACCGATGTTTGAGTGGTCCGCGAGAATCCCGATGATTCTCATGCCCACAGCCGGTTGCGATCGTATCGGACATCACCGGAGAGATGATCGTCTGGCGGAACTGCGCGATGTGATGCCTACGCTGTTGGATCTCTGCGGGGTACCGATACCGGAGACGGTGGAAGGGTATTCATTGGCATCGGACCAGCAGCGCGATCATCTCTACTGCGAACACCATGAGGACGACAAAGCGATGCGTATGATTCGATCCGAGCAGTACAAACTGATCTGGTATCCGACCGGCAACCGCGTACAACTCTTCGACCTCGAAAGGGATCCGCAGGAGATGTACGATCTCTCCGAGTTTCCAAGATATGCGGACGTGCGCGAGCGCTTGACAGACCTGTTAATCCAAGACCTTTATGGGCGAGATCTTGAGTGGGTTAAAGATGGGCGGCTGGTGGGAGAACCGGATAAAACGTTTGCACCCTCGCCAAATCGCGGCTTGGCTAACCAACGCGGCTGGCGGTGAGTCAGGTTCTTGATACACTGCGGTAGGTTCGGTTCCTTAGCCGAACCGGTATATTTCCAGTCTCGCGTGAATTGAATGGGTGTTGTTTTGAAATGGCAAGGGTAGGGCTTACAAGATGCTTACTGCGCTGGCTTGATTTCGTAATGAATCAATTCAGCGATGCCGTCACGAGTCTCAAATTTCACGGGACCGACGCCCGGAGCGAGCCACGTGGTGTGCAATCCCAGTTTCCCGATTAAATCGGGCAGAAGATCTTTGAACTCTTGGAGAATTTCCGATTCTACAACTTCGCGTGCGGCGTCCAGGTACTCGTCAGCGAAGGGAGGAGAGTCTTCGTAAAAATCAACAAGTGTAAACGATTTGAGTTTTGGTTCGTATTGAATCTTTAGGCAGTTGTCGAAGCTGCCGGCTGGCGTCTCAATCGATTCCCAGTCGTCGGCGGTCCTTCCCAGGATCGTTCCCTCGGCCTCAAAATCGTAAACATAAAGCCCATCACCTCTGCCGGTAAACCGTAACTCAAGCGCGTTGTAGGTCGCGCTCGGAACAAGTGGATACCGAAAGAGGGTCAAGTGACTACGCCAAACGACGTTTGGATTGGCGTGATACAGAATGGTCATGATTCTCGGTTTAAATGGGTTCTTATCGATTTCGCACTCAGGCTCTTGCTCCTGCTCCGCTTGGTCACAATTAATCTCGTACGCCCATCTTGTGTCCCCGTCGCTGCTCTCGAGGATCACATCCCTAACAACGTCATTGATCTCCGAGAGAGTAGCCCTTCGGACGAATCGATCGGCGTATTTTACATACTCGCTAGAACCAAGCGAGTCTAATTTGCCAGGAGGATTGTAGCGGTAAGAATGAAAGTGTTCGGCATCAAACATCTCTAAATCGGCAACTTCACGCGACCATTCGGAGCCGTCTGGATTTCGGTAAGTCCAACGGTTGCCGAGAGCTATGGGATAGTAAGGTGACGATTTAAGGGCGGGCGCTACGTCGGTAGCACCTTCCTCGGTTACGGGGGAGTTAACGGATTCTTCCGCTCCGCAACCGAACAGGAGAACAAGGGCTAGGAGGAAGCAATTGAGGAGAAATGCCATGGTGTCACCGTGCGGGTACGATCTGGTAATCAATGAGTTCGGCATAGCCTCCGGGTGTCTCGATTTTGACGGGGCCGACGCCCGGAGCGAGCCACATGGTTTGCAATCCCAGTTTCGGGACTAAATCGGACAGTAGATCGTTCAACTCTTTGAGGAGTTCCGATTGGAAAAGTTCGCGTGCGGCGTCTAGGAACGTATCGTCGATTACGGGAGGTCCTTCTCGAAACTCAACAAGTGTAAACGACTTGAGCTCCGGTTCGTATTGAATCTTTAGGCATTTGTCGAAGCTGCCGGCTGGCGTTTCAACCGGTACCCAGTCGTCGCCAGTCTTTCCCAGAACTGTTCCCTCCGCCTTAAAATCGTAAATGTAACCCGTCTCACCTCTTCCCGTGAGTCGAAACTCAAGCGCGTTGTAGGTCTGGCTCGGTGAAAGTGGATGTCGAAGCAGTGTTAATTTGCTATGCCAAACGACTCTTGACTTCGCCCGGTACAGAAGGGTCATGATTCTTGGCCGCCATAGATTCTTATTGGTTTCGCACCAAGGCTTTCTCCCCGGAACAATGTTGCAAGTCATCCCGAACGGCCATCTCGTGGGCCCGTCGCTGCTTTCGAGGATCACTTCCCAAACAACGTCATTGATCTCCGAGAGATTCATTCTGCGGACGAATCGATCAACGTATGTCAGATATTCGGCAGAACCCAGCGAGTCCAATTTGATCGGAGGTACGTAGCTGAAAGAATGATAGCGCTCGGCATCAAACACCTCCGATTCGGCAACTAGACGCGACCATTCGGAGCCGTCTGAATTCCGGTAAACCCAACGGTTACCGACGGACATGGGGAAGTAAATCGTAGACGGGGCGTCGATTCTTCCCGGGGGCGGGGATGTGTCTCTAATGTCCTCGATTGGTTCGTTACCGCAGCCAAACGACAACAGGATTAAAACAGGGGTGGTAGCCGACGTAAAGAATTGAAGCACTCTTGGCGTAGACATCATTGGCTCCTATGCTTAGTCAATAGACGCCTAGGAGTACCGAAGCGTTTACTAGAGCACAACGCCGATGGACGATGAATCGTACTTACTCGAAAAATGTTTGAAGACGGTGTTCGGCCGGTTCAAAGAGGATGGAGACACTCGGGAATCTTCCAAAGCACCCCGTTGCCACCACGCCGTGAAATTGTACGTCTGAGTCCTGAACACGATTCCGATGAGCGCC
>JAPPIK010000014.1:0-265486 GCA_028820655.1 Candidatus Poribacteria bacterium
CTATCAAGAACGAGCAGACCATCAGTCAGATTGCCAGTGAATACGGTGTCAATCCGGCACAAGTTAGCCAATGGAAAAAACAGGTTCTTGAGGAATTACCTCAACTGTTTGCCAATGGACGTTCAAAACCGGCTTCCGACAACGACAAGTTAGTGTCTGAACTGTATCGCCAGATCGGTCAGTTGAAGGTAGAACTGGACTGGCTTCAAAAAAAAACTTCGCGCCTCCGTTGAACAGAAGCGGCAGCTTGTTGAACCGGAGTGCAGTTCATTGTCGATTGCAAGGCAGTGCGAGCTCTTAGGCTTGTCTAGAGCATCGTTCTATTACTCTCCTATAGGGGAGTCACCGCAAAATCTGCTGTACATGCGTCTGTTAGATGAACAGTACACCAAGAGGCCGTCCTACGGGGTGCCTAAGTTAACGAAATGGCTTCGTTGTCAAGGATACGCCGTCAATCCGAAACGGGTAGCACGGTTAATGCGGAAGATGGGATTAGTTGCTATCTATCCCAAGCCCAAGACCTCCAGAATGGGCAAACCGTCGAAAGTGTACCCCTATCTGTTGAAAGGATTAAGCATCGCCAGACCGAACCACGTCTGGGCAACTGACATCACCTATATTCGCTTGAACAATGGCTTCGTTTATCTGATAGCCATTATGGATTGGTTTTCCCGTTATGTGTTGTCATGGGAACTTTCAAACTCCCTCGACGTGTTCTTTTGCCTATCGGCTCTGGAACGAGCACTTGGTAAAGCGAGCCCATTAATATTCAACAACGACCAAGGAAGTCAATTTACTTCCGAGGCGTTTACTGCTAGACTTGAATCTTCAGACATAGCCATTAGTTGGAACGGTAGAGGCCGTTACTTTGACAACATCTTCGTTGAACGACTTTGGCGCAGTGTTAAGTATGAGGAGGTCTACCTCAACGACTATGACTCGATGAACACGGCTCGGAGTCGCTTGAGAGATTATTTCAACTTTTACAACCGAGAGCGATTTCATCAATCGCTCGATTACCGTACACCTTACGAGGTGTATTTCCAATAACTTCAGGCGTTTGAGTTTGACTAGGTTGAGTCGGATTTCATTACTTAAATCTTGTCATTTACTGTCTAAAGGATGGGGGTAAGTTATAGATAAGGAGCCGCAAGCGTAGAGTTATTCCATGTTCTACCCGCCAAAGCCGGAAAACTCCCTAGCTCTACATGGGACGTAGGGTTGACTTCTAGCATTACGACATCTCCAGATTCAGCTTGTACAAGCAATAAATCGTCGACCAAGATTATTTGGCCATGTCCATATCGTCCTCTCTTCCATGTCCGTTTACCATTAGAAATATCTATGCAGACGAGAATTCCATCGTCAAGCCCGTAAACATACCCATGTCTGTAGACAACATTCGTGAACTTCGCCTTTAGGCCTCGGCTTTCCCAGAGGACGTGCGCTTGTAGTTTTCCGCCTATGCTGCGCTGGATCTGGAAAAGCTTGGATCCAATCCCGTAGCCGCTGGACACGAGCAGTTGGTCGCCGGGAAGTGGAACCGGCTGGGCAACCGATTCCGCGCTGGGCCATGCGTAGCGCCAAAGAGGGTGTCCCGTATTCGGATCGTGGGACACGACACTCTTGTAGTTGAAGATAAGGATTTGCGGTATGCCTGCAAGTGTTCTCAGTTGCGGCGAACTGTAACCTGAAGGATCGTCCCCTCCCCTCCATACGATTTCCCCGGTGTCTTTGTGATATGCCACCAGAGAACTGCCG
This sequence comes from Candidatus Poribacteria bacterium, assembly GCA_028820655.1. Taxonomy (GTDB): domain Bacteria; phylum Poribacteria; class WGA-4E; order WGA-4E; family JAJDTR01; genus JAJDTR01. The sequence goes on from JAPPIK010000014.1 coordinate 1,762, forward strand.
TCCGTCCCGCCCGCGCTCACAATGACTGCATTTTTGGTTACTAGCGGTGATCCGCTCATGCCCCAGTCTGTAACCCTCGACTTATTATTGTTAATTATGTCTGTCGACCAGATGGGTTTTCCGGTTACAAAGTCCAGGCAATTCAGTAGTCCCGTGGCCCCTAAGGTGTATACTCGATCACCGGCAATTGTTGGAGTGGCACGGGGACCAATCCCCGCCGGAGCTACTTCAAACCGTGCAAAATCGCTATGACTCCATTGTAACTCACCTGTCGTTAAATCATAGCAGACGACGTTCTCATTTTCTCCTTCTTGCGCCTGTGTGATCGCCGAGTTCCCGACAACTGCGAATGCCGACCAACCTTCGCCTATCGGTTGACGCCATATCAGGCGCGGCGGACGTATCGACCAATCTCGCGCAAGATTTATTCCGTGTAGTGTAGCGTTACGGTTGGGTCCCAAAAACTGGGGATAGTCGATAGCCAGAATTCCTGATACCGCTTCATGATCTGTTACCGTTGGCTCGCCGGACGTACTTGACCAACGCCATTCTAGAATAGGCACCAAATCACCGGTGAAACCGCGGATACGAAAGAGGGCGATGCAAAGTAAGATGGCCAGGAGAATTCCCCCGAAAGAAATAAAGCGAATTCGCCATTTTAGCCGAGAAAAGATTAGCAGCCAGCAAAGAGATAAGAAGAGAGAGATAATTGCTACAAATACGGCTTGAAAAACCTTCTCCTGTCGCTGCCCGGCCTCGGAAGTCCAGATCCAGATACTCGCCAAAACAGCGATTGCGATAATGGTTATAAGAAGCCACCAGCGAGCGCCTTTGGAATACGCATTCGAGCTGCTCAATGGAACTGTCTATCCTCCGATTCATGTTTCGAATTGGTTTGAGAGTTCTCGTTTTGGCGAACTCTACCAAACATGACTTCGCTCGAAATTCTATCAAAAGTTGATTGGTTACATCAATACAAAGTGTTCTGGATCTGTTGTGTCAATGACCTCAGTTCGTCTTCGGGAAGAAGTGGATCGGTCCATCTGCACCGTCCCGTCAATTTTTTTGGGTCGAATACCCTTTTTTCTTGAGATTGAAATTGACCTGTGCTAGACTCTTCCGATCGTGTAGGAATCGCGAAAATCAGCCGACACCTTTCATTAGAGAACAGCGATAGCCCCCGTTCAACAGTACCGCACTCCCAAAACATGAATCCGTCTCGAATGGTCGATTGAGGGTGAGAATGCGCCTTGAATGTTGCTGGTTCTAGAGGAATCGAAATCCGGAAAGGGAATTATCCTTGTCAAGAAAAATTGCAATTTTCCCCGCTAGTTTCGATCCCGTGACCAACGGCCACGTAGATCTGATAGATAGAATCTCTAGGCTTGCTCTCTTTGATGAAATTGTAATTGCTATCGGCATTAACCTTTCCAAACCGCCGCGTTTTACATTTGAAGAGCGCAAGGAAATGCTGGAGACCGTGACAGCGAATTATAACCACATCACGATTGAGCAATATTCGGGTCTCACTGCACATTATGCGCTGGAACGCGGGGCTTGCACCGTTATTCGCGGTCTGCGAGAGATGTCTGACTTTGAAGATGAATTTCAGATGGCACGTATGAATCACCAGATTGCGCCCGGAGTGGACACGCTGTTCATGATGGCAAGCGCCAAATACGCTTATCTCAGCTCAACGTTGGTTGTCGAGATATTTCAAATGGGCAGTACGAAGATGAGCGATGAAAAGTTGCTCGAAATTGTGCCGCCTGTTGTCGTAAAAATGTTGCGAAAGAAATTTGAGCCAAGTTCTGGCAATGGATAACGACTGGGTGTCCACATGCCGCGGTTTGTTGGCGCGAGAATCGAATATGGAAAATTTCTATCTTATACCTTATGTGGGAGAAGCTTAGTTAATACAACCGCAAACGAAAGGACTATTTATGGAATATGCAGTAGAAATAGGCGGACTCAAGGTTGCCAATTGTCTGTATAAGTTAGTGCAGGACGAGATCGCGCCGGGCACAGGGGTGGACAGCGATGATTTTTGGTCGGAACTTGGCAAGATTGTCAGAGATTTAGGCGAAAAGAATGGAACATTGCTGGAAAAGCGCGATGTGCTGCAGCGACAGATTGACGAATGGCATCTGGCGCGAAGAGGTCAGCCGATTGAAATGAACGAGTATAAAGATTTCCTGAGTGAAATTGACTATCTTCTTCCCGAGGGTGAAGGTTTTCGGGTAACGACAGAAAATGTCGATCCGGAAATATCGACTATTGCGGGGCCTCAATTGGTTGTACCTGTTGACAATGCTCGCTACGCACTAAATGCGGCAAACGCGCGTTGGGGTAGCTTATATGACGCCTTGTATGGCACCGATGTGATTTCAGAAGAGGACGGCGCGGAGAAAAGATTGACGTATAACCCTATTCGCGGTGCGCTTGTAATTGCGGAGACGTCAGCGTTTTTGGATGAGACCATCGCCCTGGAAAATGGCACGTATTCAGAGGTTACACGATTCGAGGTTAATCGCGGGCAACTGATCGTATGGCTTGGTAAAGATCGAAAAGTGGGTTTGGCAGATCCGAACAAATTCGCTGGGTTTACGAAGAACGGAGATGAATTAAACAGCATATTGCTGAGAAACAACGGACTGCATATCGAAATACTATTAGATCCTCAGAGTCCGGTAGGAAAAACTCATCCTGCGGGAATAAAAGACATCCTGTTGGAAGCTGCTGTTACTACAATTCAAGACTGTGAAGACTCCGTCGCCGCCGTTGATGCGTTTGATAAAGCAAGAGTGTACAGTAATTGGACCGGCATAATGAAGGGAACACTTGAAGCCTCTCTCGTGAAAGGTGGAGAGTCAATAATCCGTCGACTGAATCCCGACAAGACGTTCCTGACGCCCGAAGGAGCTATCCTTACCTTACCGGGACGAAGTTTGCTACTTATACGCAACGTCGGAATGCATATGTATACCGATGCAGTGGTTACATCAGACGGTGACGAGATTCCGGAAGCCTTCCTTGATGCCATGGTCACATCGCTGGCCGCCATGCACGACTTGAAGGGAATCGGAAAGTACACCAATAGTCGTGCGGGAAGCATTTACATCGTTAAACCGAAATTTCATGGACGAGATGAAGTAGAGTCGACGGTCGAACTGTTTCAGAGGACTGAAGACGCGCTCGGACTTGAAAGAAATACCATTAAAATCGGCGTTATGGACGAGGAACGCCGCACTACTGTTAATTTGAAAGAAATTCTGCGTGTTGCCAAGGAGCGTGTTGTATTCATCAACACCGGATTCTTGGACCGGACTGGAGATGAGATTCACACGAGTATGGAACTCGGACCGGTGCTGCCCAAAATGGAGATTAAGAACCAACCGTGGATGAATGCCTATGAGGATTGGAATGTAGATATCGGAATTGAAACCGGGCTTGTTGGTAAGGCTCAAATCGGCAAGGGGATGTGGGCGATGCCAGATTTAATGCGAGATATGTGCGAAACCAAGATTAGTCATCCGCTGGCAGGAGCCAGCACTGCTTGGGTTCCCTCTCCCACAGCCGCCGTGCTCCATGCGATCCATTACCATAAAGTGAGTGTGGTGAAGAGGCAGAGCGATCTCGCAAGCAGGGGACGTGCGAATCTGAATCAAATCTTGACTCCACCCATCTTGGACAGAGAATTGTCAGCTTCAGAAATTCAACAGGAGTTGAACAATAATGCTCAAGGCATTCTGGGGTACGTCGTTCGCTGGGTGGATCAGGGGATCGGTTGTTCCAAGGTGCCCGATATTCACGAAGTCGCATTGATGGAGGATCGGGCGACGCTGCGAATATCGAGTCAGCACATCGCCAATTGGCTACATCACCAGATTGTAACCAAGGAGCAAGTTGTTGAGACATTCAAGCACATGGCGGAGGTTGTTGACGAGCAGAATGCGGCGGATGAAAACTATCGGAACATGGCGCCTGAATTTGACGAGAGCATTGCATTTCAAGCTGCGCTTGACTTGGTTTTTGACGGCAGAGTAGTATCGAACGGGTATACCGAGCCGGTGCTCCACCGTCGGCGCAGGCAAGTCAAAGCCGCGAGCGGAATTGGCGCTGCCTCGAGTCAACCGGAGTAGGCGGCAATCCGTTAAGCCCCCATTTTGAACCTGAAGCACAGTTCGACCGTAGTTATTGCAATGAGTTTTGGGACATCAACGTTAATCGTGTGCGTGATGGAACATTGTCTAAATTTAGGGAGAATCGCGGAATAATCGTTAACCGAATGGGATTACTTTACTGAGAATATTCCAGAGCCAAAAGGATGTAAATATGAAATGGTCGTGTTTGATTTTGATTTTTGCTAATTTTTCAGTGATGCATGAGGTTATCTGTCTTGCCCAAAATGCGGATGTGGCTAGTGAAGGCGGTACTATCAGGGGACATATTGAAGACACGACGGCGCAGCGAAACCCCATTGAGGGTGTTGTAGTAATCGTAAAAGACGTTTCGGGTGACGAATTGACAACGACGACGGATGAACATGGGGAGTACGAGATTACAAATCTGCGGACGGGCAGATATTTTGTCAGCATCTATAAAGATGGTTATGGAGATAGGGTGGGCAAACCGGTCATGGTGGTTGCTGGCGGTGACAGGTATTTTCCGCTGAAGATGACAAAAAAAGACAATATTGATATGTTGTCTCAAAAGATGGGATTTGTCTTCTGGCCATTGGCGCTATTGACCATTGTCGCCCTCACGTTGATTCTTTTGATTGTCGTGCGTAGACTGAGCAGGAGTGATTCCGTGGAATGATCGCGGAGATAGATGTCGCGTACGTTTCTATTGAATCACAAAGTACATTATGGTATACTGCAATTGAATAGAGTCTCCAGCAATCTATTAAACGCAGAACCATTTCAACATTAGATTTTGGAGTTCGAGGGGAGAATTGTAGAGTATGGCTAGAGATGCATTGGGCTTAGTTGAAACGAGAGGTTTGGTGGGGAGTGTGGAAGCTGCGGACGCGATGGTAAAAGCCGCAAATGTGCAACTCATTGGATACGAGAAAATTGGCGGCGGATATGTGACCGTAATGGTACGCGGCGATGTTGGGGCGGTAAAAGCAGCGACCGATGTCGGAGCGGAAGCGGCCGGAAAAGTCGGAGAGGTTGTTTCAGTGCACGTGATTCCGAGGCCGCATGCGGAAGTTGAATCGATTCTACATTCGATCACTGGGAATGGGCCTGTATTGCCCCTCGGTCTAAGTGACGAAGATTCTTCAAGCTGAATCTAGGGCCCATCACGCATGCGCGACCAGGCGTTAATCGAAACAATTACCCGCAAGGTGCTAGAGCAGATTGGCGGCGATCAACCGTGCAGCGGTTGCGCATTACGGGTTTGCGATGCGGGCGAGCGAGCCTGCGACGCCGCGATCTCTCAGAGCAAAATCCCTGTCGGCGTTTCAGCGAGACATGCACATGTTTCCCAGGAGCACTTGGACATTCTTTACGGTAGGGGACATCAATTAACCACTCTTGCACCACTATATCAACCAGGCGCGTTTGCGGCACAGGAGACTTTGACCGTAGTTGGACGGAGAATGCGGTCAATTGAAGGCGTGCGAATCTTGGGACCATCAAGAGACTACACGCAGGTCGAACTTGCTCGTACCGATGCTATTCGATTGGGATTGGATCCACCAATTCGCGATTCAGGCGACCTCGCGGGCTCAGAACCGATAAGCCTGATTGGACCGGCAGGATCGTTATACCTGAACGAGGGCGCAATATTGGCGACCCGGCACATTCATATGACACCTCAGGTTGCTAAGTCTTTCGGTGTAGAAGATGGTGATTCACTAAAGGTGCGAATTCCGGGCAATCGTGCTTTAACACTTGAGAACATTCGACCGAAGATTTCTCCCTCCTATGTTTTGCAGATGCATTTGGACACCGACGATTCAAACGCCGCGGGACTACGCGGCGGCGAAGCTGTCGAGTTGCTGCGAGACTAAACGAATTCTTGGCGCCGCGATGCGGGATTGCTAACATTGCCGTTGCGTTGAAAGTGCCGTAGTCACGGTTTCGTTGCAGAAACTTGGCATTTGATCTGTCTACAAGCCGAACAGATATTGCTAGCGGAATCAGACGCAATTCAAGTGAATATCGGTAATCCGCCATATTAGCTGGATTGTTGTACCTCGGAAGGTTTTTTTCTGATAGCGATGATTGAAGCTTCTTGGCAAAATTCATAATGTCAAGCAATTTGAATGAGAGTGAGGAGACTATTTCTAACTGCCCTTGAGTGTCCGGAAACTCCTCTAAACAAGACCATTCCACCCAATCTGATCTTCGCAAAGAGTGTATTTGGATGAAAGGACGAATTGGCAATCTTTTAACTTCCACGCAATCTTTCAAGACGTTGCGGTTATTTGGCATTAAAATTGTAAGGTAAAATAGCATCGCTCTCATGCTTTGAGCGGCGGGATATGTTCAAATTGGAGTAGTGTGGTAGGCAATTCGAGTCTCTGATTGCCGCATCGGTTATAATCGACTACCCCCCGGCTGTCTAGGGTGGGTGGAAATTGATGCAGCAATAGCTGCACTGCCATTGTGAGAATTAGTTCGGTCTGGACTTGATGTTTTTCATGCGTAAGCCTAATTACGAATCTAAAATAGAGATCTACCGTCGGACATTGCATGAAATGGGAAAAGGTATCAGATTTACGACAGATTGTACCACTATTACTACAAGTTGGAAGTGGAGCCACGGCGGACCGCATCGGATCTAAAACTAGAAGCTGCCTGACAACTGTTTATTGCGGCTATGGCACGTAAGATTATCGCACTTGAGTAAATTGATGAGTATTTGGATTTACGTCAGTTTTAGGAGAGATTATGATGAGCGCCCGAATTAACCCTTTGCATCTGTTGGTACTGATAGGTTGCCTATTTATGCTTTCCGCACCGACGGCAATCGTGGCTGACTATGACTATAGTCAGTATTCCGATCGGTTAAGCCGTGAACATCGGGCAGGTAACGATGTCGATGAGTGGATAGAACGAGGTAATGCAACAATTAACGCTAGTCCAGTCTTTGAAGAAGGGGCTCGCTTAACGGCTTGGGCAAGCAAGTACATTCAGGAGGATGATTACGAATTTGCCATAGCGAGTGCGGTTTACTTATTTGAAATTCCGCCTCGAGCGCAGTACATTGAAATCCTGGTGCGCTACCGGGGAGAACCCAACGAACCCTACATTGATGATTACGAATCAATTGCGGGTCGCGTTTGGATTCGAAACACCAAGCGTGCGTATACACGGCGCGGTTATGATGACAAACATGCCGATGAAACTCGCTACGGTGATACGTTTGTGCTGAGATCCCGGCGGCGATCGGAGACCATTAAGATTCCCGCTGCGGGCCATGTTGATGATGGTTTACTTGAGGTGCATATTGTTGCCCAAGACGGCGAGCAGCTTGACGTAGAGTACGTCGATGTCGTAACTTACCGAAAACAACGCCATATTCATAGGTATCACAGATATGCAAGGAGCTATCAATGGCGCCCGTGGCACCACTACACCTACCTGTATTTTTACGACGGTCCTTGCTACTATGCAACAGATCACGGCTACTATATACGATGGAGCTACCCCCTCTATGATCGTCACTACTTCGCGGTGCGATATTCATACGGCAATTACCTACATCGTTACTACACCTATCATCCGACGTTCTGTTATAGGTCATATTCGAACCCGAGGTACGTTTATTCAGGGCCCAAGTCTTCGGTAAAGAAGAGGCGGACACAACTGAATCAATGGAGCCAGGAGCACGAGAATATCCGCCGCCAATACAGTAGGAGCCGACTCTCAGTAGCACGCAGAGCGAATAAGCAGGTAAATGTCCAACCCAGAGTCCGGGCAGTTATTGAGAAGCATCGTGACCGACAGCCGGTCTTGAACGATCACGTAGAACAGAACGCAACCATTTCGACCAAGCGTGAGCGCACGAGTTATCGTGCAAGATCAAACACGCTGAGGGATCGTCTCAACACTATGGGCTTGAACCGAAGATCATCCGTCAAGAGAAGCTCTGTGGACGCGCCGAACGACAGAGTCTATTCTCGAGGTTCCGCTCATGAAGACGGTAAAAGAAATAGGCGCATTCGCTCAAATTCTGAACGGCGCACACAGCTGTACAATCGTTCGAAATCCTACTCAGGCAGAACTCGTGTATCATCTCCGCGCGAGTCCAATTTGCGTTCAGGTTCAAAGCAGAAGCGAGCTGAGAAATCGACACCTTCACGTACTCGGTCAATCAGATCGACCTCTCCTTCGCAGCCATCACGTTCAAGAGTATCGGCGGCTCCCAGCCGGCAGTCGTCAAGTACAAGTAGCAATGACGACGACGATCAGAATAATCGTTCTAGTGATCGCACTCGCAATACGGAACGCACATCGAGACGACGAAGCCGATAACATAGGGCCGAAACTTAATCGAATGTGCTAGTGAAGGTTCTATCAGGTCGTTTGAAGATTTTTTATTGACAGCGGATTAAGACTTTCGGTATTATTGTATAGTCGCGAAGGTTGCAGCAGGAAAGTTCAACAGTAGGTTGTTGGGTGGCTGGCAAGTGAAGATTCTGACAATTGTACTGTTTTTTTTGGCTTTCGCGCAGGTTTGCTTTTCCCAAACTGACGAACTCCGCCTTATATCTCCAATTGGCTCTGTCGTTCGATCAGCATTTGTACCTGGCTGGGGGCAATTTCATTCGCGCAGTCCAATTCGGGGTACACTGTCGGTGATAGGAGTGGGGGCATGCCTTTCCGGAGCGCTAGTCGCACATAACTCCTTCCTGAATATCTATAATAATCAGTACATTCCTGCCGCAACTATCGACCCGAAATCCGAGGAGGCTGCTGCACAGTATAAGCGCTCGAACGAGCGGTATAAGGTTAGGCAGTTTTTCTTGTATGCTGCAATTGGTGTATGGGCATATAGTGTTATCGATTCCTATGTTGGTGCCAAGTTTTATAATGCAAAGATAAGGGTTGATTCGCTCATAGAGGAAGCTAAAGAGATCGAGAAATTAGGTGTGAGTGTAGATGCAACGCCGACTAAAATTGCTCTGATTCTGAATAAATCATTTTAAGAGTAGCTCATTTGAAGATGACGTGGCCTCAGCGCGGTCTTGGAAAATCTGGCAGTCGAGAGAGTGAGATAGACTAATCGGTATAAATTGCCGAGGCCCAATGTGTTCGTATATGTAAGTCTTGCGGAGGTTGTCTGTGATGTTCAGGAAATTTGCCAACGTAGTTTGTTCATTACTCACCGTTGTCGTGGCATTAAGCCTTTTGAGTTGCGGCGATGTGGAGAAGGTCGGTGCGCCAAGATCTCAAGAATTAGCTGAAATTGAGGCAGTGTTGAGGGCGTGGCGTACCGGGTATGAAACCGAAGATGTAGATGCTTACATCAATGTCTTTTGGGCCGACGGGTTTCGTTATGTATCGGATATGGGGACACCTGACGATACCACTGATGATGTGAAGTTTGATGATATTCGTGAAGAGAGAGAGTCAGCAATTCGGGTATTCTCGCTGTACCAAGACATTGAGATAGAGCTCGACGAACCGCCTGAGGTGGAATTAAACACAGAACGTAACAGGGCTGAAGTAAGAGTCCATTACAGAATCCAGGGGTTCGTGGCGGACGGCGTATCTCTTGAAGGCGGATTCACAGGCTGGTATGCGGAAGGGGACAATTTGTTTATCTTTGAACTTAGAGATGGCGAATGGCGCATAACAGAGTGGATTGACGAAGCATTTAGCAAAGAACAGATTGAAGCGGCTCGCTAGTTTAGGGATTTCCACACGGCGGCATCCAATTCTCTATTTATCCCGACGAACGCGCCTATGACCGAGGATTGGAGTTGCGCCTTTGCGGCCCGTCTTGATCTATGAATTGAAGTAGAGACAACGAAAGGAGCAACGGTTCTTCGCTCGTTAACGGAGGAAGGAATCACAGATTCGATGCCTCAAAAGGAGGTCCACTTACGCGATTACCTTGCGGTAATACAGAAGTACGATTTCATTATATGTTTGTGCTTCTTGTTGATTGTAGGTACTGCTCTTGTAATTAGTTTACACCTGCCCAAAACTTACGTAGCGTCTGCGCTGCTAGAGTTTAACCAACCGGCATCAAGCCCACCAATACCATCCGGTAATGTTGTTCAAAGCGTCCTATCTGGCGGAGTTGACCGCAGCGAAATGGAAACTGTCGGTCAACGATTTCTGTCGGAGTCTATGATAATGGCGGCGATTGAACAACTCGAGGAATCGGAAATCGGCGGTGTTTCCCATTTGCCCCCCGTCGGTAAAATAAGACGCAATCTCAAATCAAAGAGTCGTACCGATTCTCACAACATTGAACTTTCGCTGTCACTTTCTGAAGGGGAAGGCGGCGAGCGTAATGCGGCTCTCCTGATTAATCATTTAGTTGCTGAGATGCAAGAACACCGCCGAATGCAGAACTCCGGCAAATTGAAGCAACGCCAACAATTACTACGCGAAACAATGAAAGAATTGCGGAAGGAGGTGGAGAATAAAGAAGACCAAGCGCTTGAGTTTGTTCGACAGAAAGGTGGTCCTGGAACCTGGCGAGAAAAACTCTCTAGTCTTTTCCTACGACGGGCATCTCTACGAGGGAACTTGGAACAACTCGAGTTGGGAATTGGTTCGTCTGAGAAGGAATTGGAGCATCTTAGGGAAGAAATCAAGAACCACCCCGAATATACAAAACTCACAGAGACAGTGGGTACTAATCCAATCTGGTTGTCTCAAATGGAGAGGCTTATTGCTCTTGAGGTCCAAAGAACCGGGCTAATTGCTTCTGGAACAGGTGAGAACGCTCCGGGGATGCAGTCTATCGAAGCGCAAATTAAGGACATTGAGGACAGATTGTCCACCTCCATATCTAATGAAGCTATTACTTCGGTGGCTAACGGTGTATCTCCACTCTATAATGCTGTTCAGGAGCGATTGATAAATCTACGAACGAGCATCATTCGAGCACAACACAACCTTCCGTTAGTCAAGGCTCAGCTGGAGAAGGTTGAAAGCGAGTTGACGCAACTACTTGGTGCCATACCTGAGAATGAGATGCTGATTGAAAAGATGGAGCGGGAGATTGAATTTAGGCACGAGTTGACAAAAGAGACCTTCGCGCGGATTCTGCAAACCGACATTTTAATAAACGAATCGGATCCGTCACATGCTACATCAGGAGCCGGTAATTCCATAGGAGGACTTGAAGTCGTTGACGGTGCGGTGCCTCGCAAGATTCCCACCAGTCCCAGAGTCAAGGCAATTGTAGCAATCGCCGGCATCGTCGGCTTGGCGCTCGGGGTTTCTGTTGCCCTTCTCATGGAGTATTTTAGCACTACCTATAGCTCATTAGAGGAGGTAGAATCCGACTTGGACACAGCCCATTTGGGGCGCGCTCCCGAACCGAATGGTACAAGCCTAGGTGACCACAGTATATCGGAAGGATTTCAGGAAATCGCAGCAAACATCAATCTTTCAAATCCCGGCATTAACAAGCAGGTGATAATGTTTGCCGGATGCGATCACGACGACCATGTATCTGAGATTACGGCCAATCTGGGCGTCACACTTGCTTTGGCGAAAACCCCTGTCTTAGTGGTTGACTGCAATCTACTTGCACAAAAGCAGCGTGAGACATTCGGTATAGCATCTGATACCATTCGACAACCTACACAGATCGAGACGTTTACGGATTGGCAGCAGGCGATTCAGAAGACTGAATTTGCGCATGTTGATTTATTCAGTATCAGTAGTGTTGCGTCTACACCGGTTGAATTCCTTGACTCTTCTCGCCTTCAAGTACTCTTCGAACAGTTCCGTGAACATTATGAGCTTGTGTTGATTGACGCGCCGCCGCTTCTTGCTTCGGCAGATGGACTGGCTCTAGGTACTCACGCTGATGCCATTGTATTGATTTTCAATCTCTCCACGACTTCACGTCAATCATTGAGGACAGCCCGCGATAGAGTGACTCATGCCAATCTCTCTCTTCATGGGTTCATAACGACCTAGCCAACGCTTCGAGGTTAACTCCGCGCACATATCACTCACCGGATTCCGACGGCCCCGCCACATTAATGAGCACTCTAATTGTAGACTTCCCTTAGTGTTGGAAAGTAGTTGTTTCTGATTGGATGCAATCTGCGAGAAAGGCATGAATTTTAATCTCATCATTGAGTGTTCTTCGCGCAAATTCGAAGTAAACAGTTAAACTAGATTTAGGAAAAAAAAGTCTTGACAGATATTACCAGAAGTGATATCTTAAAGGCTCATTTGCTGAAAACTACCTGTTTTCCGCGTAATGAGACAGTGCAGAGTCTTACGGCAGCCAGCTTTTAGATGGCCGCGAGAATTAACAGATCCGTCGTGATTTCGCGGAATTCGTAGTTAACAAATAGTGAAGTTACCGGACTTCTGTTTTCCCGAAATCGTGCAGAATTGATTTGATACTATCGAGACCGGGATATTGAATTGATCAGCAGGCATCTCATTCCTGCTGTTTGCTTTGATTATCACATGTTTTGCCGGATTTGGCTGCATTCCAATTGCTCGGTAGAGTCAAGGAAAAGCGATAATGTTAAACCCACAGCTAAGCATTGTCTCCGTAGTCACATGTAGCTTGACTTTTTTCATCTGGTATGGCTGCGGAGCGTCAAGTCCGGTGGTGCCTCAAGAACCATTACAGTCAACAATTGAACGGCAGTCAAAATTCGCGGATCGATTCAGATTGGAAGAAGAGCCTCAATTCTTTTATGACCTGTTTGGAGACGAGTTGCTAAGCAGCAATAAATCTTCAGCTGAAATATGTGGTTGCGGTGCAGCGAATCCGACACGCCAAGAACCGATGTTGCTTTCAATGAAAGGGCAGTCAATTTTTTCTAATCGATTCCGATTGGGAGAGGGCCTAAATACTTTTATAACGTGTTTGGAGAAGATTTGCTAAATGGTGATGAATCTTCAGGTGAAATACGTGAAAATGAGTTGCTTAAGAGTAATAGAATTAGATTGTGGTACCTTGATTAGCAAGGAAAAAGTTGCGGACTAGCGCACTTTGAGGGTACCTCAGGATAGACATTGCCGTACCGTGTATATGACGGATCGGAGGGCAGTGAATTGTTTGGTTTCGCGAACACTTTTATGTGGTGTAGTTTAGAATGGAATTAGTGCTTTGGAGACAGAGAGACGGTTGAACAATTGATACTGTATTGATTAACGGGTATCTACTTCCTGTTGTTTACTCTGCTTTTCACTTTTTCGTCGGTTTCAAAATAAATCCAATTTACTTTATGGAGGCAAGAAAAAATGAATATGTTGAAACGGTGGTTAAATACTGTTTCTGTGATTGCATGTATCTTGAGTTGTTTCATCTTGTACGGTTGTGGTGCGTCAAGTCTGGGACCTCAAGAGCCATTGCTACCAACGATTGAAGGACAGTCAAAGTTCTCTGATCGTTTCCAATTGGAAGAAGAACCCCAGTTCTTCTATGACCTATTTGGAAAAGAGTTACTTGAGGGTAATGAGGTTTTTAATTATCGCGAGCGAAAAGAATTCGATCAGAACGGTGAACTCATCGCCGGTTGGACGGGACAACTCGATAGCGAAAGATTTTCCGCACAGTTGGACCGTACGATCCTTACCACGGATAGCTTCCGAGGCAGGCATAGCGAGTTCGCAATCGGGGACAACATGCGTATCAAGCCTTCCACGCTATTCCCCAATCGGTACATCATTTTCAAAACAGAATTTGATGGGTTTAGGTGGGACCTATCTTTTTCACAAGAGCGACACCTCTTTACCTTGCTGAATTCACGTATCTCTAACCCCGTTAGGCTTTCAGACGCGGCTGCCAACCTTGCACCGACACTCGGTCGTAGAAATGGCTTAAACGACGACGCCCAGTTGCGACATATTGAGAATGCTCGTTTGATAGGATTTCGCGCTCAAGGGCTTTTGGGCGATATTTTCCGTGTAGGGGTTACCTACATGAATTTGCACAAGGAACACCCTGAACGAGTTGAAAATCCGCTGCTAGGTACGGTGCCTAACACGCCGCCCGAACGCATCACCGTAGTCTTCCGCGATGATTCGCCAGAGGATAACCACCCGAGGGCGTTTCTGGGACTGAGCCGCACCCGCGACGCCGAGCTAATTCAAGGGGGTGTAGGAGCGGCGGTGAAGGATATTAAGGTCACGATTGTTACTCAGGCGGAAGAGGAGATTACTCGAACCGAGCGGATCCAAGGCGTGGAGCCGGGGCTTTTGCCGGAGGAGACGACTGTCATAAGTGCGGCGAATGGGTCGTTCGACCTCGGATCCGACATCTCTCCCGTATCGGGTAGTAGGCCACCGCAAAACTCTGAGGACGGGCTTTGGAAGATAGTTGAAGGATTCCAAGCGATGAAGTATGACTTGGTTCTCGCGGATCACAACATTGATCCAAGGCAAGTCAAGTCAGTAGCTTTTGATTTGGTGGTTGCCGGTGACTATAATATCGTCGTCATGGGCTTTAGCGAAGCCAATAAGGCCGAAGATGATCCCGAACTGCAAGAATGGATTAAGACAGAGGATGGTCACATTGAGATGCCATTTCGGGATGTGATTCAAGCTCCGGGCAATTTCGGTCAATCTTCGGTATATGCTGAAAACCGTGATAGCCTCGCCTATAATCCTAGCCAGTGGACCGAAGAGGGGAGACCACGAAAGATTCACTACCGCTACGGCGCTGCCCGTGCGGCAATTCTTTACGGTCTCGACCTTGAAGGTACCCTGTTCAACACATTTATACGTGCGCATTACTCAATCAACAGCAAGCATAAGCAATATCCGACAGTACCCAAGGATAAGGTCGGCTTCAGTCGACTAAAGGAAGAGATCGTTACACCTGACGGTACGGAGTCCACGGGCATTAGTATTGACCGTCGCTCTTTGCTCCCCGAAGACGCCAATGGCATACCCACTTATTCCGAAACTGAAGGAGAACAGTTTGAAGCCCGATTGGGTGGCGATGGAACTCCCGAAGTTGGGGATGGGGAATTGGGACGCGAAGTTGCTTGGTTTGTCAATCTCAAGCAACGTTTTGGGAAGTTATTCCTTGAGGAAACTTTCTATCATATTGATCCCGGATATACAACGACATATCGGAATTGGGGTGCCAACAGCGATAGAGATCAGACGTACTCCTTACCGCGTACTCCCGAATCTTCGTCAGAGGTCGATCCATTCGATGAAATTGATTATCAGCTCATTGAAGACGATGATGATGATGACGATTGGCCCGATGATATCGATTTCGATGGCGTTCTGCCGCGTGCTGATGATCGTGACCAGAATGGAATCCTAGACTTTCAGGAAGACTTTCTTATCTTTGAAGCAGATCCGCCCGTCTTCACGGATCTTGTCGATCTAAACAATAACGGAACAATCGATTCGCTAGAAGATGATTTTGAGCCGCAATACGAGTACGGAATTGACCGTGAGGGATACCACCTCGTCGCCAGCTATGACGTACTCGACAACCTGACGCTGAAGGTCGGATGGTTGAACGAAAGCGAAGTTTCCAGCCGGCGCCAGAATGACTCAAGATATTTTCACGTCACCTATCAGCGTGATATTCCGGATTTTGGTACAATTTTGTTCCAAAATCGTTTGGTTCGCGTTAAAGACGACATCCCGGATTACACAATTACCTTGCGTGTTGGAGAACTCGAACCTGTTCAGATATCTGATGAACTTGATTTCTACAACTCACGGGTGAACACTACCGCTCTTCAATTTCTCTATACGGCAATTCCGAACTTGACTTTAGAAGCAAAGTTCCTGGTTGCCTTGCAGAAACAATTTCAACCGGACGATGAGGCTGCCATTTCACTAGACCGGGTGGATGATGAGGAGGCAACGCGAACCGGAAATGAGCGGAATGAGCGGACTGATTTCATGGTACCAATCGAGCAGGTGCGCGATTCGGGTGAGAAGCGAGAATTTCCGTTCTATCCTGACCATGGAATCAACCCATTGGACCGAGGGGATACCGGGTTGATTTATGATTCAGACAACTGGAAACCCCGACGGTACGATGAAAAAACTATCCGCAACCAAGTGACCATTTTGCGGGCGAAATATGAAATCCCGTTGGGCGATATTGGATTCGTGAAGAATATCGGTGAAGACTTGACCGTCACACCGATGGCGAAGTATATCTGGGAGAAAGTCTTCGACCACACTGCCGACGATATCGCCGCCGGTGTATATGTTTCGCCGCTCAATCCACGCCTTTACGTTCCCACAGACACTGAACCGATTGAGTACCTCCGATTCAACAAAAGAAGTCGCGAGGATGTCTTGGGGGTTCGATTGGATTACCAATTTACACAGAGAATGAACGTCCTTGGTGGTTTCCAATATCGCAAATTTACCAACCGTGATAGTAACTTCAAGGAGTTCTTGACAAACTTCCCGTCAGATGAGGAAGTACCCATTCTATTCCGTCCTAACCTCCGAACACGAATCTTTGAAATTCAAGCAATTAACCGCGGTGAATGGCTTGGATTTAATATCGTGATTCTCGCCGGTTACAGACGAACAACCATTTTGCTTGAAGACACAACAAGCAACACGACATTTGTTCGTGCGATGATGGGATTCTAAACTCTGTTGATTCTATGCTCTCCCCTGAACCTTGGCTCGCTATAGGGGAGAGCATGTTTTCTTGAGGTGGAGGCGCAACTTCCCTCCGGTGCTGGTGTTTATAGTCTCGGTTTGCTTGGGGGATGTGATCCTGTGAAAGGTTTGGCCCTAATAGAAAATCCATTACATCTGGAAATAAGCTAGGGACATAATATTAGCAAATCGAATCAATGTCCCAAAAATTTTTGTCTATCTAAAAGGAGGCAGATATGAAGCGGTTGGGTTTAGTTTTAGCAATTGCGATTCTTTCCACGATGGGTAGCATTATCACCGTTGCCCAAGAAGCAGAAGTGTCCGGTGGGGGTGGTACTGTTCGCGGAACCATCGAAGACACTACAACTGCGCGAGCCCCCATTCAGGGCGTGCAAGTGATTATCAAGGATGTCTCTGGTAATGAATTCACGGCGGAGACTGATGACGCCGGAGAATACGAAATTACAAATCTACCTACCGGCAGATATTTCATTAGTATCTATAAAGATGGTTACGGCGACAGA
Source organism: Candidatus Poribacteria bacterium (assembly GCA_028820655.1). Lineage (GTDB taxonomy): Bacteria > Poribacteria > WGA-4E > WGA-4E > JAJDTR01 > JAJDTR01. The sequence goes on from JAPPIK010000014.1 coordinate 19,058, forward strand.
GTGGGCAAGCCGGTAAACGTGGTTGCCGGCGGAGACAGGTATTTTCCGCTCAAAATGACAAAGAAAGACAACATAGTTACCTTCTTTCAAAAGATGGGATTTGTCTTTTGGCCGTTGGCGCTGTGCTCTATTACAGCATTGACATTTATTATCGAAAGATTCTTTACGTTTGCCCGTGCGAGATCGAAAATCGGTGCAGAGCAATTCATGGCTAGTATTACGGATTCGCTGCGCAATGAAAACATAATGGAAGCTGTCTCTACATGCGAGGATGCCGGCGGACCGCTTGCCAACGTGTTGAAAGCTGGGCTGTTAAGGTACAGTCAGGCGCAAATTGAAGAACGCGAAATCACCAAAGACGAGATTCAGGAATCCATTGAGGAAGCGGAATTGCTTGAGACTCCGGAATTGGAAAAGAATCTTCCGGTTCTTGGTACGATCGCGGTCGTCTCACCTCTCTTCGGTCTTCTTGGAACCGTTACTGGTATGATTAACGCCTTTACAACAATTGCATTGGAAGGTACCGGTGATCCGCAACAGTTGGCGGGAGGTATTTCTCAGGCGTTGTTAACAACAGCGGCTGGTCTCACCATCGCTATACCTTGCCTAATCTTCTATCAATTATTTGATAGTTGGGTCAACAGGTATGTTCTTGAGATTGGCCAGGTTTCAACGGAAATCGTCAATCAGCTTGTTCTTGGCCAAGAAAACGCCGCATAAAATTGGGCTTATTGGCTTGCTAGAAATCTGTCTACTGAAGAAAGACAGATTTCTAGCAAGTGTACCTTGGGCAGAAGTTCAAGTACTTTCGGATTGGGATTGTCATCGGTCCGCAGGGAGGTGTCGATATGCAGCAAGTAGCAAGCAGCGTAAAGAAACAAACATTGCTTTCCACAAGACTTAGAGAGAGAAAAGCGCCTACTCTCAGTATGGCTCCTATGATTGATTGTGTGTTCCTGCTCTTGATTTTCTTCATGGTTTCAACCACCTTCTCGCCAATGCCGGGAATCCGTGTTCAGCTCCCTCCGCCAGGTAAGCCAAATACGGAAAAGCCGAAAGGGCTGATTGTGAGGATTGCCAACCCGTCCGACGGGCAGCGCGAGGGAGTCATGGTCCTGAATGATGAGGTTGTCGAGATTGAACAGATGTTTAGTCGATTCATCAATGCGAATGAAGAGCAGAAGAATATGCTGATTATTCAATCGGAGCGAAGGGTTTTGCACGAACAGATTGTTCAAATCATGGATAGAGCTAAGCAAGCAGGTATTGATAAGATAGGTTTTGCGGTTGTAGCGCGAGAATAATCGCGAACATTAGGAAAGGAGATTTCAAAATGATAAAGCGGAAACAGAAAGATAGAGATGAAGATATACCGATGGCGCCTATGATTGATTGCGTGTTTCTGCTCTTGATCTTCTTTATGGTTTCGGCAATTATGCGCATCCCACCGCCGTTTTCGGTTAATCTGCCAGATTCTGCTACCAAACATGAATTCCCACGAAAGAAATACAACGTGTTTATTAGTCAAGATGGGCGTTTGTCGGTGGATGATCAAGAAATGCTAACTCTTGAAGATCTGGATTTATTCTTGGCAGCGAACGAAAACAAGATTAGCACGCTGATAATCAAGGCGGATAGGAGGGCCGAGCACGGAGTTGTGATTGATGTGATGGAGCGTGCTAAACAGCGATTCAGCAAACCAGAAGGACAGGAAATCGCGTTGGCGGTTTCAGAAGAGACTTGATTCAGCACTAGACACGCACGCAAGAAGCGATTTGAAAAAGGCAGCGCAAGCTGCCTTTTTTTGTGGCCGTTTATATTTGGGAGAGGTTATATTTCGGCAAATGTACCGGCCAGACTAGTAGCCAATGGTGCTAGTTTGAAATTTGGAGGTTGATAGGCCTAACATTCCGTTTTGGCTTTGCTTTGGTGCAAAATGTGTCATGGTCATGAGACGATTTCCTCAATTCTTCCGTTAATTTGAGAATCAGTAGTTATCAAATAACGGGAGGAAATCTAGACTCATGACCATAGAAGATTTTATCACAGAATTGTTTTGTTGTGTTGATGATAAACTCTCACAGTGCGGCAAGAATCGTAAGCACAGCCAAGCCAAACTCTAACCGTCCGAAGTGGTTACGATTGCCATGCTTTTTGCACTCAAAGGCGTGAGCAATCGAGCCTTCTATCGCTGGATAGCAAACAATTTCAAACACTTATTCCCGAGATTACCCCATCGCACTCGATTGCTCCGCTTGATTGATGGGCATCGACGTCTAATTGACGTTTTCATGGCAAAGCCTTCGCTCATCGGCGTAATTGACACTTACGGCATTGAATTGATTCACCGGCGTCGAGAAGGACGTTCTAAGCGTCAAATCGGTCGCAAAGGCATTTCTAATCAACGATGGATTGTAGGTGGAAAACTTTGCCTGCTACACAATCATCTCAACACCTCATTGATGGAGTCAGTGACCAGATGGTTGTTTTTTGCCGATGAAGGGTTTGCCAAAGCGGATTGGTTTCCTACCAACTTACGTCTGTGCCGACGTGGCGAGTGGAATTCTCGGATGTTGGTAGAAACAACCTTATCTATGTTGACACTCGATTTTAAGAAAGTCATGCATCGACGTTGGAGTTTCTTCAAAACGCGAGTCGGCTTTACAATGGCTTTGTTTAATCTTTTGGTGCAATGGGACGGGGTGTCGATTCACGAAAATGGCATTGTGCATTTATCAATCGCTCAATTTAGTCTCTAAACTAGCACCAAAGGTTTGTAACTGCTTTTGAGGGTCGCGTAGGCGGGAGAATTAGCCATGCAATTGGCAGGAGCCGGAGACGAGGTTTAGCTTAGCATTTGACTGATATCCGAAAGCGTCATCCCGGGTATTGGTAGGTCAGACGACCCCATTAGGTATTTGTCAACCGAATGCGCGGCGCCGCGTCCTTCGGCAATTGCCCAAACGACCAGCGATTGGCCTCGGCGGCAATCTCCGGCGGCGAATATGCCGTCGACACTGGTAGCGAATCTACCGTATTCTGCTTTCATGTTTGATCGTTCATCGGTTTCTAAGCCAAATTGCTTAACGAGTGTTTCTTCGGGTCCCAAGAAACCCATCGCAAGAAATACAAGATCGGCGGGCCACTCTTCTTCACTTCCGGGAATCTCCTTCATCTGAAATCTGCCCGCGTCATCCTTTTCCCATTCAATGCGTACGGTGTGGGCGGCTTTGACTTCGCCGTTTGCGTTGCCGACAAACTCTTTAGTCACTATGCAGAATTCACGTGGATCTTTACCGAATACGTGCGCCGCTTCTTCGTGACCGTAATCTACACGGTAGATTCGTGGGTACTCTGGCCAAGGATTGTTAGGAGCACGCTCAGCCGGTGGTTCAGGAAGAATCTCAAAGTTTGTCAGACTTCTGCACCCATGGCGCATCGAGGTACCAAGGCAGTCGTTTCCAGTATCTCCACCGCCAATTACGATCACGTGCTTATCCTTGGCGGAAATAAATTGTCCATCTTTAAAGTTGGAATCCAAGAGACTCTTTGTATTTTGATGTAGAAATTTCACTGCAAAATGGATTCCCTCGAGTTTCCGGCCGGGGACCGGTAAATCACGTGGGTGAGTCGCGCCGCAGGCAAGAACAATAGCGTCAAACTCTTCGCGCAGCGTATCTATCTTGACATCGATTCCTACATTTGCATTGGTGACAAATTCAACACCTTCTTCTGCCATTAGGTCGAGTCGGCGTTGCACGATACGTTTATCCAGCTTCATATTGGGAATCCCGTACATCAACAAACCGCCGATGCGGTCGGCTCGTTCGTACACGGTGACTTTGTGACCAACCTTGTTCAACTGGTCGCTAGCTGCAAGACCAGCCGGTCCCGAACCAATGACGGCAACTGTTTTTCCCGTTCGTGCTTGGGGTGGAGTGGGTTTAATCCAGCCTTCTTCAAAACCTCGATTGACAATCGCATATTCATTGTCTTTAATGGTGACCGCCGGATCAATGATTCCCAAACAACAGGCTCCTTCACACGGGGCAGGGCAAGTTAGTCCCGTGAATTCGGGGAAGTTATTTGTCTTATGGAGTCGATCCAAAGCATCTCTCCACATCCCGCGATAGATTAGATCGTTCCATTCGGGAATTAAGTTGTCGATTGGACATCCTGTGGCAGATTGGCAAAAAGGGATGCCGCAATCCATACAACGTGCTCCCTGAATTCGGCGTTCTTCTTCATCAAGTGTGAGATGAAAAAGATTGAAATCTCTAATGCGTTCGCCGGGTGGTCGATCACGACTTTTTTTTCGGCCGTATTCGATAAATCCTGTCGCTTTACCCATATATTGACTTCCTCAATTCTAGCCCAATTCCCGAAGTTTTGCGGACCCTCCAAGCCGATTTTCAGTGCGCCTAGATCTGACCTTGAAGCACCCGTTTGTAGTCGGTTGGCATGACTTTTACAAACTGATCCGGCACGTATTTCTCGTAGACATCAAGGATTCGCTTCGCTACGTCAGAACCCGTGTAGCGATAATGAAGTTCAATCAAATTTCGTACTTCGGCGCTCTCTTCATCTGATTCTATCTTCTCCAACTCAACCATACCAAGGTTGCATCGTGCGGCAAATTCGCCGTCAACGTCCCAAACGTACGCAATACCTCCAGACATGCCCGCAGCAAAGTTGCGCCCGGTAAGCCCTAATACAACTACACGTCCACCAGTCATGTACTCACAGCCATGATCGCCTACTCCTTCAATAACCGAATGTACCCCGGAATTTCGAACAGCGAACCGTTCTGCCGCCATGCCTCGAAAGAATGCTTGACCTGAAATGGCGCCATACAGTGCAACATTTCCGATGATGATGTTGTCTTCAGCCTTGAAGGTTGAGTTTTTAGGCGGGTATACAATCAATTTTCCGCCAGATAATCCTTTGCCCGTGTAGTCGTTCGCATCCCCTTCCAACTCAAGGCTGACGCCGGGAACTAACCAAGCGGCCAAACTTTGGCCTGCGGATCCGTCGAGTTTGATGTGAATTGTGTCATCCGGTAACCCCTCAAATCCGTATGTCTTTGACACCTCGTGGCTAAGCATTGTGCCAACCACTCGGTTGATATTCTGCACGGGTAGTTCAATATCAACCTTCTCGCCGCGCGTCAAAGCCGGTCTAGCCAACCGAATAAGCTCATTGTCCAATGCGTGTTCCAAACCGTGGTCTTGCTTGATGGTGCAGTAAACTTCAACGCCCGGATGAGGTTTCTTTGCGGGTGTAAGAATGCTTGTCAGGTCTAAGTCTCGAGCCTTCCAGTGTTCAATCGCCTTGTCGACCTCAAGCCTATCAACGCGACCGACCAGTTCATCTATTGTTCGGAATCCAAGTTCAGCCATTATTTTTCGCGTATCTTCAGCCACCATGAAAAAGTAGTTGACAACATGCTCCGGTTTTCCCGTAAATTTGGCTCTAAGTTCCGGATCTTGTGTTGCAACTCCCACCGGACAAGTGTTCAAATGGCATTTCCGCATCATGATACAACCCAGCGTGATCAATGGCGCTGTGGCAAAGCCAAATTCCTCGGCGCCCAAGAGGGCCGCAATTACGACATCGCGTCCCGTCATTAACTTGCCGTCTGTTTCCAATCGCACGCGAGATCGCAAATCGTTCAACACCAATGTCTGGTGTGTTTCGGCGATCCCCAATTCCCACGGTAACCCTGCGTGCATAATTGACGTCCATGGTGAAGCTCCTGTGCCACCTTCATGACCGGAAATTAAAATATGGTCGGCATGTCCCTTGGCGACTCCCGCGGCGATAGTTCCAACGCCTACCTCGGAAACCAATTTGACGCTAATCCGTGCAGATGGATTGGCATTCTTCAAGTCGTGGATTAGCTGTGCCAGATCCTCGATAGAGTAAATGTCGTGGTGTGGTGGAGGGCTGATCAGTCCAACGCCGGGAGTGGTATGTCGCGTGGCTGCTATTTCCTCGTTTACCTTGTGACCTGGTAATTCTCCACCTTCTCCAGGCTTTGCACCTTGAGCAATTTTTATCTGAAGTTGGTTGGCATTTGTCAAATACCAGGAGGTTACCCCGAACCTGCCCGACGCGACTTGCTTAATCGCAGATCGTTTGCTGTCACCGTTCGACATGAGTTTGAACCGCTCATAATCCTCGCCTCCCTCACCTGTGTTGGACTTTCCGCCCAAGCGATTCATCGCAATGGCTAACGTTTCATGCGTTTCTCTTGAGATAGAACCGAAACTCATCGCGCCGGTACAGAAACGCTTGACAATTTCCTTTGCGGGTTCAACCTCTTCTAGCGGCACCGCTGTTCCTTGTTTAAACGTCAACAGACCGCGCAATGTGCATCTATTTCGATGGTAATCGTCAATGAATGAGGCAAACTTTTCGTAGGCGTCGGAACTATCCGCTCGAGCGGCAACTTGCAGATCCATGATAGTTTCCGGGTTGTATAGGTGTTGTTCGCCACCGCTGCGCCAGTGGAATTGACCGTCATTGGGCAGCACGGAAAGATTGACGCTTTCGCGTGTAGGATATCCTAATTCATGCCGCCGCAGTGCCTCTACGGCAAGCACATCAAAGCCAACACCTTGAATTCGACTGGATGTTCCCGCAAAACACCGTTCGATCACCTCATCATTCAGGCCGACAGCTTCGAACACCTGAGCGCCTTTGTAGCTTGCCAATGTTGAAATACCCATCTTGGACATCACCTTCAGAATCCCCTTGCATACACCCGTAATATAGGAAGTGCGTATCTCGTCATCCGTCGAGATGCTGTCGAATGCCCCATCTCGTCTCAATTGGGATAACGTCTCAAAGGCGATATACGGATTCACAGCGTCCGCTCCATAGCCGACAAGCAGACAGAAGTGATGAACTTCGCGCGCTTCACCGCTTTCTACTATAATTCCGATTCGTGTGCGTTTCTCCATGCGCACTAAGCGATGGTGTACCGCACCCGTGGCAAGGAGCGAACTAATTGCGACCCGATCCGACGCCACATTGCGGTCAGATAGGACAATTAACTGATTACCGTCTTCAATTGCCGTCACCGCTTCGTCGCAAACACGCTCCAAAGCAACTTCTAACCCGACTACTCCTTCGTCCTTCGAATAAGTGATATCAATAATTTTCGACCGCCACCCTCTATAGTTCAAACACTTAATCGCGGCGAGTTGATCATTGGTCAAAATCGGTTGCGGTATATGCAGGCGGCCACACTGTGTTTCCGTCGTATCCAATAGATTCCCCTCGGGACCGACAAAACATTCGAGAGTCATTATGATTTCTTCCCGAATGGAATCAATCGCGGGATTTGTCACCTGCGCGAACAACTGCTTAAAGTAGTCATAAAGTAGCCGAGGCGTGTCCGACAAACATGCTAGTGCCGCATCGTTGCCCATCGATCCTACCGGATCCTTTTTTGCCTCGACAATGCCTGTTAACATGAATTCCAACGTTTCGACTGTGTAGCCGAAAGCTTGCATTCGCACCAACAGTGTATCTAAGTCGTAGCCTTGTGCCGGTTGCTGTTCCGGAAGTTCACTCAGTTTAATCCGTTGTTTCGCCAGCCATTTACCATAGGGTTTATACGTGGCAATTTCGTGCTTGAGTTCGTCATCCGGTACTAATCGTCCCTGTTCAAAATCGACCAAAAACATCCGACCGGGCTGCAGTCGCCCCTTAATCTTCACCTGTTCGGGCGGTAGCGGTAAGACCCCGACTTCGCTAGCCATAATCACCCGATCGTCGTGAGTAACATAGTAGCGGCTAGGCCGCAAGCCGTTTCTGTCTAATACTGCACCTATATGTTTTCCATCGGTGAACGCAATTGAGGCAGGCCCGTCCCACGGTTCCTGTAGACAGGAGTGGTATTCATAGAAATCGCGCTTGGCAGGGGAGATTGATTCATGATTTTCCCACGCCTCCGGAATCATCATCACGATTGATTCAGGCAACGAACGCCCCGCCATGAGCAATAGCTCCAAGGCATTGTCAAAATTACCGGAGTCCGAGCAATCAGGTTCTATAAGCGGAAACAACTTCCCCAAGTCATCGCCAAACAGGGAACTTCGCATCACGCCTTGACGAGCATTCATCCAGTTAGTGTTACCGCGTAGGGTGTTAATTTCCCCATTATGACACATAAAACGATTCGGCTGCGCACGATCCCAAGATGGAAAGGTATTCGTCGAAAATCGCGAGTGGACCATGGCAAGGTGAGACTCGTAATCGGACGCAGTCAAATCGGGGTAGTAGACCATCAACTGGCTGGAGAACATCTGGCCCTTGTAGACGATAACGTTCTTCGACAAACTGCATACGTAGAACATCTTTGCCTGCCGCAGGTTGCTATTTATGCGAAGTCGATGGCTTGCACGTTTTCGAATCACATAAAGCTGGCGCTCAAAAGCTTCGGCATCCAGATTATCTGCCGCACCGATAAACAACTGTTCGATGACTGGTTCGACCAAACGAGCTGACGGACCAATGTCGGCTTCCTCCGAGTTCACAGGAACGCTTCGCCATCCTATTAAGAATTGTCCTTGATCAGAGATGATTTTCTCTACGGTCGACTTACAAACCCGCCGTTCGATTTCATCAGTGGGTAAGAAAACCAATCCAGCTGCAAATTTTCCTGGACCTGGAAGGCTTGCATTCAAGTCTTCGGCTGCGACTCGCCGCAAAAATTCATACGGTAACGCCGTAAGCATACCGGCGCCATCACCCGTGTTCACTTCCGCGCCGCGTGCGCCGCGGTGATCCATATGGCACAGGATCTTTTCGGCATCAATGATAACCTGATGTGAACGCGTACCTTTTATGTCTGCAATAAACCCTACACCGCAACTGTCATGTTCGAATGCAGGATCGTATAAACCGTGCTTTTCCGGGTAAGTAAATGTTTGCATTGCATTTCCTCATACGGCATCCGGATTCGTGGTGTGACCGGTGCAAGAGGCAAAACCGCTGTAACTACCGGCTGTGAAAGCCGAGCAATACTGACACATGGTTGATGAAACAGTTATTTTGGACACAATGTATCGCTTAAAGTTCGTTTAAGTTCCACACTCGTTCGCTAGAGCCAGTCCCGATCGAAAGAGACTTCTTAACCAACATTGCGTTTGCACCGAATAAGACCAATCACCCTACAGTATGTCTAATCCCTAGACGTACGAGGCGACTTTGCATTATTCCGCAGTTCAGTATTGAAATGCTTCGATGGTTGGACGAAACGTAGGTTGGAAGAAAGGGGACATCCTGTGGTGATGTGCCGTGTTCTTCTGGATTGAGGCGGAATCGTTGTATAATGCCACATAAGGATACATCAAATTCCGCGGCGTGTCAAGCGAATTTGCGCCGTTTCAATACACTTTCTCGTCGACATTTGATTGCTATTTACGAACGGTCTCAGCCATGGATTGACATGTGAAAACTTCGAGTGCCACCCAGCACATTATCCGCAAACAGACGATACCAAACGTACAGGTGAAAGGGCATCAATGGCAAGGACTGCGCAGTGGAGTCTCGTTAGAGCTTCGAGGGACTCTACCCGACTTCATATTTACCGTGCATTATTGTTCGCAACAGACGACCACGTGCGGTTGTCTACTTTCGACCAAAAGTAATCGAAATCGCCGCGTGCATCGTTTAACTAGTGCGGCATTCGTCATTGGGGGTAAAATATAAGTTGTCTACGGAGGGAGTTAAGAATGTCACAGGTTGATAATAGCAATTCGGCGAACAATGCGTACAATCCAGTCAAAGGAAAACTCGCGTCAATGCAAGAATGTCTCACACAGTTAGCACGGGTGCTGCCCGATAGCAAGCAGGAGTATGTAACGGCTGACCGCATGACGCACTCATTCGTAAAGAGTTGCTTTTCGATGACTTTACAGCGAGTAATTGACATAAATCATGTTTTTATTGAGAGCCGAGGAGAGGAACTTCCGCATAACAAATTCCGTTCTTTCTTCCTGATTTGGCAAAGTGGTTCCATCGATGATGAAACACTCGACTTTTTTAAACACGCTCTTGATTGCTACAAAAAGCTTTTAGATCCCTACAAAGATTTATCCGATTCCCAATTCTACGAAATCACGCGTGCACTATTGAAACACGGTAGGAAATACATTGATCAGATGAATGAATTCTTTATAGGACCAAGTGAAGTCCCCTCCCTGTCTCGTACATAGTCCTCCAGCGAGAAAATCGCCGCTTATTTCGACTGATCCTACGCCCCATTCAATTCGCTAAAATTTGGAACCAGCAGGATTGGAATATTCGCATTAGGCCATGGTGCACGATCTAACAGGTAATGACTTGAGTCAGCCTCCGAAGCCGCTTGAAGAAAAAATCTCCGATATATTCCTGCATGATGCGGAAAACCAGATTGTAGAAGTGCACATCTCAACAAACTGAGGAATTGATGGCGTTACACGCGTTCCCTCGTACGAATCCTCTCTATGCGTAGTTCCTCTTTTTGTACAAATTCTCGCAAACAGCGGAACGTAACCTAATTGACAAACGGGTTCAGTCTGACTATAATCTACCGAACTTGCCGAGAAGCGGTGACTTCATCTGTCCTTGGAGGTCAAATATGGAGCAACATAATCCAAAGGTTGTTGTGGTAGGCAGTTTCAATATGGACCTCGTAATCAAATCCGAACGGAGACCGCAAAAAGGCGAAACGCTTATTGGCGAGGAGTTCGGAATGTTCATCGGAGGAAAGGGTTCCAATCAAGCGATTGCCGCATCAAGGTTGGGCGCCGATGTTACTATGATTGGGCGTTTAGGCACAGATCTGTTCGGCGAAACATTCCTTTCTGAATTCGCGAAGGAAAAAATTAATACCGGCTTCGTAGTCCATGACGCGTCAGTTGGCACGGGCGTTGCGTCGCCTGTCATTGACGCGGATGGCGATAACAGTATTATAATTGTTCCTCGAGCCAATATGCGTCTTGACGTAGAAGACGTGGAGCGTGCGTCGAGCAAAATCGCAGATGCCGATGTTCTTCTTTTGCAACTGGAAGTCCCAATTAAGGCTTCCCAAAGGGCGGCAGAAATTGCTAGATCCAATGGAGTGGAAGTCATTCTGAACCCTGCGCCGGCGTGCGAACTGCCGGATGATTTCCTCGGATTGGTGGATGTTCTGATTCCAAACGAAGTAGAAACCGAATTCCTCTCAAAAGTTACGGTTGCCGACGATGAAGGCGCGCGGCTCGCGGCGCAAGTTCTGTTTGAGAAAGGCATCTCGACGATAGTTTTGACGTTAGGTAGTCGAGGCGCATTGCTTCTCACCAGCCAACAGAGCGACCTAGTTCCTGCATATAATGTCAAGGTCGTGGACACAACGGCTGCGGGTGACGCATTCTGCGGAGCATTAGCTACTGCTTTGGCAGATGGAAAGAGGATTTTCGATGCGGTGGCTTTTGCAAACGCGGCAGGTGCTTTGGCGGTAACAGTGCTCGGTGCCGCACCTTCAATGCCGACTGCCGATCAAGTCCATGCGTTATTGTCAGCCAACTAACCTTTCGTAGACTATGTGTGCTTACCACACAACTGGCAGTTACGTTCACATTGAGGTGGCGTATAATGAAACCCGATAATCGGCTTTTAACTTTCTTGGCATTTTTTGTTCTTGGGCATTACTTCATTGGAGCATTGGCTTTGAACTGCACCGCTGAAGAATGGCAGCAAGACATGAGAAATGATTATGCCAGGGTTATCCTTGAGACGAAGAAACCAGCGGAACACCATCGGAATTTGGTCAGAAAATGGCACGAAGGCGGACATCTGCACGAATTAATTCAGTTGTATGAAAGTAATCACCACCAATCTGCGCCATACTATTACGGGTTAGGCTATGCGAATGCTTTGCTAGGAGGGCGTGAAATGCTTAACAAGGCGCACGAGGCATTTCAGCAGGCAATTGCACTTAACCCGAGGATGGCATGGGCACATTTCAGTCTTGGCGGCCTTTACCAGCAAATGAAGTCGTACGAGAAAGCATTAGGAGCGTTGGAAACGTGTATTCGTGTGAATCCCAATTTCTATTTGGCTCACTATAAGATCGGCGAAATTCGTTTGAAGTTGGAAAGGTACGATCTTGCACTTGAAGCGTTTCGCTCGGCGCAAAACATAAACAGGAAATGGAAATTCCCTTATTACGGAATAGGACTTGTCCACTTCGCACAAGGGCGTGACAACGAAGCATGGGACGCGTTTAGCGAGGTGATTGCTCGTGACAAGAAGTTCGCCCGAGCCCGTTTCAAACTTGGGCAGCTATTGGCCAAAAAACGGTTCTTTAAAGAAGCATTGGACCAATATAATGAAGCAACTCAATATGAGGCTGCGACCGCAAAGACTTTATACGAACTGGGCGTAATCTTTGTAGAACAAGAGAATACATCAGTGGGGATAAGATTGCTCAAGAATGCCATTGAAGTAGACGCAGACTTCGCTCCGGCTCATGTTCAATTGGGCGAAGTGTACTTTGTTTCTGATCGAATCAGCCTTGCGTTAGAGCATTACAGACGGGCAATCGAGGTTGATCCAACGCTGCGGAATTTCTTCATTAACAAGCTTGAGCCGTATCACCATGGGCAGATGTCCTCAGAGGAGGCAAGCTCCCTTCTGAAAATATCACTTGAGGTTGTACCAAACGATCCAAGAGCACATTTTTATTATGCGGAGATTGAGTCGAAAACCGGCCGTATCGAATCTGCCATTCGCCACTATAAGGATGTTGTCACACTCATTGAGCAAGACACGCGGAATCTGGAGCTTGAACTCCAAAAGGGCAAGCTACTAGACGCGTATCTACATCTCGGCAATCTCTATTATCGGCAAGGAGTTTTGGACAAAGCCACGACCGCGTTCCGACAAGCAATTGCACGAAACCCGGAATTGGAAAATCATTTTTATGAGATAGGTAAAACGGAATTCGATGAAGGAGATTTCAACCAAGCCCTTACGCCTCTTGCGAAATTTCTTCTAGTCTTTCCGGAACATGCCGATGCTACCTATCTTTTGGCGCGCAGTTATGGCGCTTTGGGAAATGTCGACGAGGCCCTGAAACTCTACCGACAGACGATTGAATTGGCACCCTCGCACACGGAGGCATTGTTCCACACGGTAGAAATCTACCGTAATCGGAGTGATTTGCCTAATGCACTCAAAATGCTGAAAAAGCTAATTGACATCGATCCAGATAACTCCGAGACTCACTATCTCTCTGCTGTTGTCAATTTGGAACTTGATCGCCATGACGACGCTCTTCTCGCATTTCTAGCGACTTCAAGCCTTGCCCCAAACCGTGCCGACGCCCATTATCAAGCGGGACTCTTATACGAAAAGAAGGGTGATATTGACAACGCCGTGAAGAAATATGAGCGCACAATCACGCTAGACGCGCAGAATGCGGCTCCATTCTTTAGGCTAGGCTCAATCTATCTCAAACGCGGCGACAAAGACAATGCGACACGGGTCTATGAGCCAGCACTGGAGATTGAGCCCGACCATCCTCAGGAACAGTACGATCTTGCTGTTATCTTTGAGGAACGGGAAGAGAGCGAGAAGTCCATCAAACATTTCGGTTTGGCAAATCAATTCGACAGCACAAATTTCGAGTGGCATTTTCGTTACGCACGTCTATTGACACGGCATGCAGAAACTCTGGAGGATTATGACGATTACGCGGCGTTGGCGATTCAAGAATATACAGCGACGGCGGCGCTCAAACCTGACCATGCCGAAGCGTATTTCTACCGTGGGTTAGTTGCTCGAAAATACAAACAGATTGGCGATAAACTATATCGTAGCAGCGAGATAGCTCAAGATTTTGAGCAGGTTATAAAATTGCAGCCAAACAACCCTGATGCACATTACTACCTTGGCTTATCATTTGTGGATCTTGATGAGTGGCAAAAGGCCAAGCATTCATTCAAAAAAGTTCTGATGCTAGACTCCAAATTCCCTGGTGCGAACTTACAACTAGGTTTAATCGAGGAACGAGAACAGAGATATAAAAAAGCCATCGAACACTATCAAGCCGAAGTTGCAATTGGTTCGGAGTCCGCAATGGTTTACCAGCACTTGGGCGACCTGTACAGTTCATACCTGTTGGATTTCGGACGGGCAGAAGCGGCGTTCCAAAAAGCTCTCGAAATAGAACCCAATCATGTGCCCACTCTTCTAAATTATGGGAACGCACTCTATAATCTAAATCGCTTGGGAGCGGCTGCAGAGCAATTCGAATTAGCGTTGCAACTTGATCCAAGAGATTTAACAGCCAATTACAACCTAGCACTGATATATGAATATTCAGGAAAGAAACAGCAAGCCTTGGGACGCTGGAAACGCTTTCTTAAGTTAAACCCGCCCGCACAGTGGAAATCGGACGCCGAGCGGCATGTGCAACAACTGCAGCAATAAACCGCCTTTTTCCCTAGGACGACCCTCACGGTCGAGTCTTACCCATCAATTAACGCAACGTTGACGACATGAATTCACCAATCCGGAGGTCGCGAAGTCACAGGGCGGCTTGAGTCGGATTGCGCGGTTTCAAAGTAGATTTTGATTGCCGGGAGTTCCTCTGTGATGACAGAGCACGAGATTCGTTACGGACTGCGAACTCGGGTCATCGGACAGTCGATTGAGATTTATAGTCGAGTGGAATCGACCAATCAGCTTGCCTTGCGGCGCGGCTACGCCGGTGCAGCGGAGGGCACGATCGTCTTAGCGGAGTACCAGACTGCGGGACGTGGTCGCCATGGAAGAGTGTGGCATTCGCCCCATGGATCCAGTCTTCTCGCCTCGCTGATATTACGCCATCGACTCTTACCGAACCAGCTCGGAATCCCAAGTTTAATGGGGGCTGTTTCCATAACGAATGCTCTTCGAGAACTGCTCAATCTCCCTGCGATGATCAGGTGGCCAAATGATGTGTTGGTTTGTGGAAAAAAAATTTCCGGTGTGCTCGCAGAATTAGACTACGATCAGAATCAACGACCGTTCTTCATTGTCGGGTTTGGAGTGAACGTCAACATTGCTTCCGCCGAATTCCCTTTATCACTTCGTTCTTCGGCTACTTCCATTCAAATCGAATTTGGCCGTAATGTATCCCGTGTTTCAGTTCTCCGCGCTATCTTGCATCATCTGGAAGAGATTTATTCGAACTTGAAACTAGGCAGCACAGCACCTATTATCGATTGTGCAACGGATCTGTCCACTACAATTGGAAAGAAGGTACAGCTTGAGACGCTCGACGGATCCTTCAACGGAATAGCGGAGCGAATTGATGCCGAGGGTAAACTCACACTTCGCGATCAATCAGGTCGGTTACACCTATTCTCAAGCGGAGATGTGGTTCACGCGGAAGATTGCGTTTGATATCCGAAAAGGTTAGCACCCACAGTCTTGTAACCTGCGATCCATTGAGGAATTCCCACTGTGGAACCGCAATTGAAACAACCCTGTGAATATGGAAAATAAAGACACGTCCACTCGCCTAAATATTGACTCGAAATACCGTGCTCTACAAGGCGGCTGGAAATGGCTTTTCGAGTCGATTGCCGTGATGTTCGTGCTTTTTTATGTTCTGGGTGCGGGCTTCGGCACGCCTGGGGAAGAATATCACGTAGGGCTTTATCTACTCCTCACATTCCTACTGATTGGAATCTTTTACCGCTTCAACCTGAACTCTCCCTCTTCCAGACCCTCTGTGGTGGATGTCGTTCTCCTCGGATTGACGGTGTTAGCCATCGGGTATTGGATTCTTGAATACAAGACGCTTGCCAACCGCGCCGGTGCGTATAACAAGCTGGATGTAATTGTTGGCGCTGTCGCGCTGATACTCAGTTTGGAATTTTCCCGGCGTACCGTCGGCTGGGCACTAACAATTATAGCGGGAGTCGCCATTCTGTATGCCCTATTCGGCAGGTCAATGCCAGCCGCCATTGAACACAAGGGTTTCACGTTACAGAGAATCGTCGAATACAGCTTCTTTAGCCAAGCCGGTATTTTTGGCATTATGGCAAACGTGATGGCGACCTATGTCATTCTCTTCATCTTCTTCGGCGCGTTTCTAGAAAAATCCGGCGTAGGGCAGTTTTTCATTGACCTGCCCATGGCTTTAGCGGGGAAGTCGATAGGGGGACCTGCCAAAGTAGCCATTACCGCGTCTGGATTCTTCGGATCCGTAGCCGGAAGCGCGATTGCTAACACCGTCGCGACCGGCGCGTTTACAATTCCGCTGATGAAGCGCACAGGATTTCGACCCCATGTTGCCGGTGCGGTTGAAGCCACCGCTTCTGTCGGAGGTCAATTCTTGCCGCCAGTAATGGGTGCTGGCGCATTCATTATGGCGGAGCGCACAGAACTTCCTTACAGCCACATTGCTCTTATTTCGGTGGCTCCGGCACTGCTTTACTTTTTCGCCGTTTGGGTAATGGTGCATTTAGAAGCAAAGAAGTGGAACATCAAGGGATTGCCGAAAGAAGACTTACCTCAACTCCTTCCGCTACTTAAGCGCCAATGGTATTGCTTGGTGCCCTTGCTTATACTAATTGCAACTCTGATTTCCGGTTCCACCGCGTCCAAAGCAGCTTTTTTTGCTATATTAGCTACTATTGTAGTGAGTTACATTCGACCGGATACCCGCCTCACGCCAAGACGGCTGTGGGAAGCGATGGTTTTGGGAGCACGGAATTCATTGGCAATTGGGGGCGCAGTTGGTTGCATTGGCATTATCATCGCTGTTATCGATCTCACAGGATTAGGGCGAATCTTCCCTGACCTTGTGTTGTCAATTGCCGGCAATAATGGTGTGATCGCTATTCTGCTACTGGCGGTAGCGTCATTGGTGTTGGGAATGGGAATTCCCGTGACCGCGGCGTATCTCATAACTTCTGAGCTTGCAGTCCCGATACTTACAAGCCCGGAAATGGGTATTTCCTTCGTTGCCGCGCACCTAATCATATTTTGGCTAAGCCAAGATTCGAATATTACGCCGCCTGTCGCATTAGGGGCATACGCAGGTGCGGCGATTGCTAGATCCAATCCATGGCAGACCGGGTGGGCCTGTTTTAAGTTTGCCAAGCTTCTTTACGTCATGCCGTTACTGTTCGCATACACGCACATCCTCATGGATGGCACGCTCATTCAGAATATTTTGTCTGTTACTACCGCGGTAGTAGGAACGTTCATATTCTCGCTGGTTACGATGGGATATTTTGTCCGAAAAACGCGGTGGATGGAGTGGATTGCGCTTGCTGTCGCGGCGTTTTTGGCATTCATTTATAATTTTGTTACGTTCGTGATCGCATTGGGCTTACTGGCAGCAGTGTATGTCATACAGAAACGCCCCAAGTTGCAGCCGCGTGATTGATAGTGGAACTCAAGGAATCGGGTGAATCTTTACTTTTTCTGTGAATGTGATAGCAATATTCATTGCATGGAAGCCAATTTATTGACCAACAAAAAACGCCCTCCAATCGACTTCAAGCTATACGCGATCACCGACAGATGGATATGTGAACCGCGCCCACTATATGACGTGATTCGCGAGCTTTTGGACGTAGGTGTGACAGCGATTCAGCTTCGTGAAAAAGATCTGGGAGACTTAGAATTCTACAGTTTGGCTGCACCGATTGCGGAGCTTTGCCACACATATTCAGCACGGTTGTTTGTTAATTCACGGGTCAAAATCGCATTGGAGCTTGAAGTCGCCGGGTTACACTTTCCAGCTAATGCACCCGGAGGGGAGCGCATCAAGACACAAGCGGGGAAAAATCTGCTAATCGGCGGTTCTATTCACAGTCTTAGTGAAGCACTAGCGCGGGAGAAGGATGGCGTCGACTTTGTCACTTACAGTCCAATATTCACCACTGCAAGCAAACCGGGATATGGCCCCGCCGTAGGATTAAAAGGGCTGAACACTTTGGCATCAGCGATTGATACCCCCATCTTCGCATTAGGGGGAGTTTCTCCCGATCACGTGTCGGAGTGCATGGAGGCTGGAGCGTATGGTGTGGCGGCGATGTCGTCGCTGATGTTGCCGGAGACAGGCGGAACCCAGGCGCGGGAATATCTAACCGAATTAGAGAGATACAATTCTTGATAAGATGATACAGGTTCTAACCATCGCGGGTTCTGATTCAGGAGGGGGTGCTGGCGTTCAGGCTGACATCAAATCTATTCACGCGAATGGCGGCTTTGCGATGTCCGTTCTTACGTCGGTAACGGCACAGAATTCTTTAGAAATTACGCGTGCTTACGAATTGCCAATAGACCTTATCGAGGCACAGTTTGATGCAGTTTTCACAGATTTCGAGGTGTCTGCCGTTAAAACGGGTATGTTGTCGTCTTCAACCGTTGTACAGACCGTTGCGAGGAAGTTGGGAGAAATTGAAGCAAAAAATATTGTTGTCGACCCCGTCATCTTTTCCAAGAGTAAATATTCCCTTCTTGAGACGGAGGCAATTGACATCTTGAAAGCGACTCTGATTCCTCTGGCGACACTGATTACTCCCAATTTGCATGAAGCAGAATCATTAGCGGAATGCAAGATTGAGACACTAGACGACGCGAAACGGGCCGCAAAGGTCATCCATAACTACGGATGTAAAGCTGTGTTGGTAAAGGGCGGGCATCTGCCGGGCAATCGATCAATAGATGTCTTGTATAATGAAGGAGAATTCACACTCTTTGATGAAGCGCGGATAGAAACAAAAAATACACATGGCACGGGCTGCACCTACTCGGCAGCAATCGCGACCCGCCTTGCTCAAGGGTTAAATATGGTAGAAGCCGTAGAAACAGCGAAAGAATACATTACCAATGCCATTCGAGATGCGCTTGATATTGGACACGGGCACGGTCCCACCAACCACTTCTATTTTTTGGATAGGGACTGGCGCTCGGCAAAGTCCTAGAGCAAGCGCATGACCGTGTGGAAGAGTTGGTCTGTTATAGCGGCTGTCTTCCGGCGAATCCAGCGTCGACATCGTGCCAATAGCGAATCTCGTCTTCGCCAAACTGCCAGCAGAGATAAACTTCTCGTCCATCTCGCAGGTGAGGAAAGTCCACAAGGCCGGGGTCTATGTTTTTTATCACACAACCGTAGGAATTTATCCGTTCGATAGCTCCACGAAACTGCGAAGATAATCGAAGAAATTCTGGCGTTTTGCGATGACCGCCGTTGAAATGTACGTTTTCAAAAAGCGCCGACATCTCTACACCGAGAGCTTCCAACTGCTTTCGCAGAGATTTCAGTTCCAAGATGTCTTTCTCTAGCAAGGGAATAAATCGATTCGCCTCTTCGACCGTTATAGTTCTCTTTCTTTCAGGCATTTCAGATATCCCTTCCAGCGAATCTTCGTACAGTGGGAATTACCACTCGGCTGCATCTATGTTGCCGCATCCAGCACAGTCAGTCGGACAACGTCGGGCTTAAGTCATCGATTTCTGCGCAGTTGCAAAACACCGAGCTGTTTGCCCCTCCACCTTGAGAAGAATTCAAACTCGATGCAAATCGGGCGCAACAACACTCAAACGGTACACCCAGAGACGTCATTGACTCGTGAGGATTCACCAGTGTACCTTACGGCCGCATAAATGTCAAATTAAGTCTGGTAGAACAGTTTGCTTATGACGCCTAGTGGAGGTCAGATGGAAGGAGAAAACCCTACGACGATAACAAAATCGGCGGGAATCGTCGGGGTCGCCGTAATGGTTTCTCGATTGCTTGGACTGATGCGAGAGCAGGCAATTGCATATTTATTCGCCGCTGGTATTGGCGCCGATGCCTTTTATGCCGCATTCCGTATACCAAACTTGGTTCGAGACCTCTTCGGAGAAGGCGTATTGAGCAAGGCATTCGTAAGAACGTTCACGGCAACAGAACTTGAAGATGGAAAAGAAGCCGCTCAACGACTTGCAAGCCAAATCTTCAATTTGACGGCTGTGGTGCTTGCGATTCTCTGCTTAATCGGGATATTTGCCGCTCCATCGATTGTAAAATTAATGACCGGTGGGGAAGGCTTCGACAATCCGTTAGCCTCCGATGAAATATATGGCTTGACCGACAAACGAGACCTCACGGTTTATCTTACGCGAATCATGTTTCCGTTCTTGATACTTGTTTCATTTGCGGCAATTGCGATGGGGTTGTTGAACAGCAAAGGCAAATTTGGGGTGCCTGCCTGCGCCTCATCTTTTTTTAATTTGGGGTCGCTAATTGTTGGTGTTTGGGGATACTATGTCTGTCGGGAAGTGGGACTGCATCCCACCACGGGGTTAGCGGTAGGTGTGTTAGTCGGTGGGGCACTGCAGTTTCTCGTTCAAACCCCATCAATGTGGCGCGTCGGATTTCGTTACCGCCCGAGCTTGAGTTTTCGCGATCCTCGAGTCTTGCAAGTCGTAAGACTGATTACCCCTGCAGTCATCGGAGCCGCCGCATTACAAATCAACCTTTTCATCAATATAAGGTTTGCTTCGCAAGGCGAGGGTTGGATCACCTATTTGGTTCGAGCATTTCGCCTCATGCACCTTCCGATTGGAGTATTTGGTGTGGCAATTTCGACAGCGGCATTGCCGAATTTATCCAAAATGGTCGTACAGGACAGGATTGCGGACTATCGCAAATCTTTCTCGTATTCATTGCGCTTGATAATATTGTTTACACTGCCTGCGTCCGTAGGATTGATGGTGCTGTCTGAACCTATATGCCGTTTGATTTTTGAATGGGGAAAATCAACTCAAGTTGACACGCTACAGACGGCAGGGGCGCTATTTTTTTATGCCATTGGGCTGTGTAGCTTTTCCGCAGTGAAAATCACAACCGATGGATTTTACGCCTTCAACAATACTCGGACACCGGTAATAGTTAGTATACTTACGGTAGTGGTAAACATTGTGCTAAACTATGTGTTCATCTTTCATCTGAGGCTAGATCATCGGGCAATAGCGTTTTCCATTTCGTGTACAACTACCCTAAATTTCTTTGTGCTGCTGATATTATTACACCGAAAAGTGGGAGGTTTAGGCTTGGAAAAGGTGTGGATTCTATTGGCAAAGGTAATTGTGTCTTCAATCATAATGGGTGCGATTTGCTGGACGATGAGTTCCTGGATTGAAAGTGTGATTGGCGTCGACGGTGTATACGTGCGCTTGATAAGCGTGTTTTCTACAATAATCTTGGGGCTCATCACGTTGCTCTGTCTCTGTAAGCTATTGCGCGTCAAGGAGCTGGACCATTTGGTGAACGCTCTTTTGCGTCGTAGGGTTTAGAGTTGAATCTGCCGTGGAACACAGACTGTAATCGGTTTGCTGTATTGGGTATATTCATCGCCTGCGGTCAAATTGCCTCGTCAGATGAACCGCCGTCATCAAACAGATTCCGCCGCTGGCGACAGTTGAATGAAAAACTCCACCGAGATGTACAGCATCCTTGAAAACGTACCATAACCTGCGAAACGAGGGAGATTAGTGTGAAAATTGCGATGCTTCGGGGGCCACGAGACCTGCACATTGAAGAGCATGAACTCGACACAAACAATCTCGAGCCGGACGAAGTCTGGATTAAAACGGAAATATCTGCCCTGAAAATTGGAACCGACCGCGGTAATTATGAGGGAGCCGAGCGCGTGCCCGGCGCACCTGACTATCCTAGAGGCGTCGGAGACAGTAATTTCGGAGTTGTGCAAGGATTCGGAGATGCCGTCAAGCGTTTTCAGGTAGGCGATCGTGTGGTAACCCAGCAAAACCATCAATCCGAATATATAATCAGAGATGCTCCAAGCATTGTCAAGGTCCCTGAAGGCGTTCATCCGGAAAACGCGGTCTACACACACCTTTATAATCTCAGCTCCCTCTGCTACCGGAAGGCATATTTCCAACCGGGCGAGAATGTAGCAGTCGTGGGCTTGGGCGTGCTTGGACTGGGTGCAATAGCACTGGGACAGGTCTTCGGGGCAAGAGTAATCGGAATCGGAAACAGTGGCATCCGGCTTGAGATGGCAGAGCGAATGGGGGCGCATGCCGTATTCATGTCCGATGATTCGCAACTGGGTACGAAGCTTGATTCTCTGACCGATAGTGTTGGAGTTGACCTTGTGATTCTTACGGCCAATCCGTGGCCCGCGTTTCGCACGTCCTTGCAAATCGTTCGGCGAAACGGCAGGGTCTCGATTGTTAGTCTCCTCGGTCGTGGAGAGCCGCCGCTCGATTTTAACCCGCTAGCAATGGAGTTGTTCTATAGCAAAGGGATATCCATCATTGCCGTGTCGGGGGCAGCGGGGAATTTGTATCCAGCTGCCAATCAGGATACTCCATATGCTGCACAAGATGCGAAAGATCGATTCGCCGTGGATCAATCTGCTGGTTACATCCTCTCGTTGATGGGAGACGGTCGCTTAGAACCGAAGCGGTTAGTCACCCATCGTTTCCACTACACTGAAATGGCGAAGGCCTACGAGATGATTTACCGCAGAGAGAAGGAGATGTTGGGAGTCATCTTCGAATGGGGAGATTAGGGTACTTCGGGAGGTGCCGAAGATCCACTTGATTTTTAAGTGTGCGATTGGAAGCCAAAACAGTTCCGAGAAAGGATTAAGTATGGCAAATTTGGAGGTTTGTTTCCTTACTGCTACTGAACTGGCGCGACGCATCCGTGCCAAAGATATCTCCGCGACAGAAGTCGTTGAGGCCCACTTGGCACAGATCGAGCGCGTCAATCCGAAAGTGAATGCGATTGTCACGTTACATGCGGAGCAAGCGCTGGATGCAGCCAAGGCTGCGGACGAGAGTCTTGTGCGGGGCAATGAAGTCGGGCCGCTGCACGGCTTGCCGATTGCCCACAAAGACTTGGTACCGACGAAAGGGATGCGTACCACCATGGGTTCCCTTGTCTACAAAGATTCCGTGCCGGATCACAATGGGCTCATTGTGGAACGATTGAAAGAGGCGGGCGCTATCACAGTCGGTAAAACCAATGTGCCGGAGTTTGGGGCGGGTGCGCAAACCTACAATGAAGTATTTGGTGAGACTTTCAATCCTTACGACACGTCCAAGACTTGCGGGGGAAGTAGTGGTGGTGCCGCCGTATCTTTGTCATGTGGAATGCAACCCATTGCGGATGGCAGCGACAGCGGGGGCTCTCTGCGCCTTCCCGCTAGCTTCTGCAACGTAGTCGGATTGCGCCCCTCTCCCGGAAGAGTACCCATTTGGCCATGCCTTCTCGGATGGTACCCCATATCGGTGCAGGGACCGATGGCTCGTACGGTTGAGGATACCGCACTATTGTTGAGTGCCATCGCGGGCCCAGATTCACGTTCACCGATTGCGATCACCGAGCCGGGCAGTTTATTCTTGCGCCCGTTGCATCGCGATTTTGAGGGAGTGCGCATTGCTTGGAGCCGCGATTTGGGTGAACTTCCAGTGGATCCACGTGTGACGGCGGTGATTGACGGTGAGCGTCATATCTTCGAGTCTATCGGTTGCCGCCTTGAAGACGTAGAACCCGACTTCAAAGATGCCGATGAAATCTTCCAAGTTTGGCGAGCTTGGCGTTTTGAAGTCATGCTTGGAAAACTGCTGGAGACCAATCGGGATCAAATTAAGGATTCTGTAGTCTGGAATACTGAATTAGGCATGAAGTTAACTGGTCCACAGATTGGGGAAGCTGAACGCAAGCGGACAGAACTTTATCACCGCCTTCGAGAATTCATGCGGACTTACGAGTTTCTGATTCTTCCCGTGAGCCAAGTGCCTCCATTCGACATTAAACAGCGATATATTACCGAGATTAACGGCGTAAAAATGGATACGTATATTGATTGGATGAAATCCTGTTATTACATCAGTGTGGTTGGTCTTCCCGCTATCTCGGTGCCGTGTGGGTTCACATCCGAAGGATTGCCGGTGGGAATTCAAATAATCGGGCGACACCAAGACGATTTCGGAGTGCTCCAGTTGGCCCACGCCTTTGAAAAGGCGACGGGTTACTGGAAGAGACGACCGCCAGTGTCAGCATAATCAGGTGGTTTATTTCCACGCCATGCAGAGTTGATAAAGAAGCCGACGGATATTTTCCGCCGTGACATTTTCCTTACACTCCAATTTCGGGCTTGACACAATGAATGAAAAAGGCACGATGCGAAAACGGGAGGCGCCTCATGATTAGACCCACAAAGGCTGAAACGGCTCAATGGGAAGAGCTCGGTTATTTAGTCTTCGACAACGCGATTCAGGGCGAGGAATTGAAAAGGTTGCAGGAAGTATTTGACTATTGGGCGGAAAGGTGCAAATCAGACTGGTTAGGTCGTATTGATGCCGGACAAGTACCTGCGTCGTTTTACGACATTCCCAATCCTTTTGACAAGGACGAGATCTTTGTTGACCTGATTGATCACCCGAGTTATTACGGTTACCTCATGGATTTTACGGATGACAATCTCATTTTGTTGGGACCGCAGGTTCGCACGGTTCCACCTGGTCCGGTTTGTTATTCGGGTTGGCACCCCGATGTACCTCATAGCAATCCGCTGCACATCAAGGTTCAAATCTACGTGAACGATGTCGAACCTGGGGCTGGGGAATTCGCTTATGTCCCGGGGAGTCACAAGTCAGACAGCGGCCCATATTCGGGCCCAAATCGCTTGGAGGCCATGCCCGGTCACAAACGGTTTCCGGGCAAAGCGGGTACTGCAATAATGTTCAACTCGTATGGCTGGCACACCGCCATGGATAATTACAATGAGACGCCGAGAAAATCCCTTATTCTCATTTATGAAAAATGGACGCCTGAGCGGGTTGACTCAAAACGGTTTGAATCCATCGCGCATCTTTGCACGACATCGGAGCGCAGGAGACTGTTTGGATTGGAAGGTAACGGTTAAGCGAAGAAGGAACGAATTCTATGTCCTGTATGGAAGTGGCAGCGGTATCCTAGTTCTGCCGCAGAATCGCCAATCATTCATGCGTTTTGTTATAGAGTATCCTGTCTAAAATGTTTCCAAGTCTCCAAGATCACGGTTCATTTGTGGCCTCAACGAATGTCGGGTTTTTGGAGATTGCCTTGACCGGGTGCTCTCTCAAGTAACACTCGACATTGCACTCCGCTGGAGTGCAGACGCGGTGAGGAACCGTGTTCTATTGACATCTCACTCCTCTGGAGTGAAAACCAGACCACGAAGGAACACTTTTTACAGCCAGTCATAAAGCGAAAAATGAATGTGTCCCGCTGATGGATTGCGATCGCAAACTAACAGTTTGCGGTACAAAAGTGTTACTTGCAGAATGAATTATCGCGACAGGGATAATGGCGCGCTACCACGGAATTACTTCCAATGTAATCATCCCACGCTGTGGAGCGTGGCTCAACCGAAAGAGAGTAATACTTACCGTTCGCTTCGGGTGCGCCCGCTGGCGCGTTTTCGCGCTCGATTCAATGCATCAAGCATTTTCTCTCGCTCGGGTGGTGTCTGGCGCCCATCTGGTTCATCGGGGTCACCCTGCTCTGCTGGAGAAGGTGATGCCGCCGCGAATTGATCGACAGTGCGGTCTTCTCGAAATGTGCGTGCTGCCTTGGGTTCAGTCTTTTTCCGTCCGTGTCTCATTGAGATTAATCCGGTGCGTCGTTCCAAGATTTCAACAAGCAGGAGGATGAGTGCTGCAATCAGTAGCCACGGCTTGAGTTCAAGCAGCCGGGGCTCGCGCGGCAAGTCGTTCCAGATCGCACCAAAGTTGATTCGTGTTTTCCCGCCAGTAGCGTGCGCAAGGCGTTCCATCGTTTCACGACCGGATTCAGCCGTTGCGGGCCTAAATTCGGGGGAATAAGGCAAGCAAACCGGGGGCAGCGAGAAATTCCCTGCTCCCGGTACTTCAACCGTAGCCAGAACAGTTTCGCTGCCGTGAATCGGAATGTCTACTGCGAGGGTGTCTGCCGATGCCCAAGACAGGTTGAATTCCTCCACCGTAGGCTTTTGCCCAACAATTCCCCGGAGTAGGGTTGCGCGGGGAGGTTCTCTGAAAGGGTCACCTTGTCGTTCCGGGTCGAGGTGGAGTTCCACCACATTGATCCCATTCTTGACCTCTTGAGTAAGCAACATCTCTCTTGGCATATCGCCCGAATCGCCGGCGGTCCAACGGACCAAGCTGGTTAGGAAATCTCCGACGCCGTTCCAACCAGCGATAGCGCCCGTATAATCCCCGTCCACTTCACCGGTAAAACAGAGAACTCGCCCAATCTCCGCCTGCCACGCCGCTACAACCGGAGCCTTGTACTCATCCTCTGTCACCGCTGCGAGATTTGCATCAGGGCGAATGTAGCAGAGGTTATAGCCGCCAATCGGATAGGGTATCTGATACTGGTTCCCGGTCAGGGTGACCATGCCGCCTGTTGTCCGAATTTCAACGGGTTCTTCGACGAACGTGCTTCGCGCCACTACGAATGTATCTTGTGCAAACAGGCGGGGAAGTTCCTCGGCGTTCTGTGTAAATAAGCATCGTCCCTCGCCTCGACGCGCGATATCGCGAAGCAGTTCGGCATCCACGTCGGTGGCGGTCCCCAATCCTACGACGCTCACGGTGATGTTGGCACTTCGACACTTCTCGAGCAATTCCTTGTATTTACCGGGTTCCTCTGAATCGGCGGCGTCAGCGAATAGGATTATATGTCGAGTGCCCGCCTCCGCATTTAACAACATATTGGATGCGGCAAAAAGCGCTTCGTAGACAAAGATGCCGCCACCCCCGGTATCAATCCGTAGGATTCTGCTCCGAACCTGTGCGCTATTCTCCACACTTGAAAGGTCCGCTATGATGTGTGGCGAACTGTCGACTGCAATGACGCCAAACTCGTCCATCGGTGATAGCATATCCAGCACTTCGGCAGTAGCAAGGTTGGCGAGGCGCATCTTCGTTCTGCCTCCACTCACGGGCATTGACATACTCCCGGACCTATCCATGGCTACCACGATGGCAAGTGATAGTTTTCGGTGTTCACGCCTCAATTCCATAGAGACTGGCATTATCGGTTCAAGCGGCGATTTGAAATAACCGCCCTGCCCGAAGGCCTGTTCTCCACCAGTCATCATGAAACCAGCCCCGGTTTCTTTGACCCAGACAGCGAGGTTTTCCATCCCGTACAAACCAATCTTGTCTGCGGGCACGTTTTCTACGAGCACGGCGGAATACCCGGACAGTGCGTCCAGAGACCATCCATTTTCCGTTGGAAGAGCTGTTTCGACGTCCAATCCGCCCTCTTGAAGGACACGTGCAAAACTAGAATTGGGCGAAGTAGTAACATGCAAAACCGGGCGCGGGCCATGAATACCCACCAAGACTTTTGCCGTGTTGTTTTCGGGAACCGGATCCGTCTCCGTTCCCTTGATTCTCACTGTGTATTGGTGAGTTCCCGCTTGGGTTGCTTTGTCGCGAAAGACGAGGCGACTCAGACCGGACGCAACCGTTCGCCGGCCCGATGCGAGACGATGATTTCCGCGACTGAATTCGAATGAAACCTCGTCTCGAATCGGCGAATGGATCCATGCAGACAGCATAAACGATTCCCCGGGAGCCGCCGCATTTGGTGCGTCTACTTGTGTGATGGCGATGTCACTTGTCGAGTCTCTTCGTATTAGACGATGGTCAATCGCAATACCTCGCGCGGCGGCTTGAGCTGCAGCCGCCGATGGGTTTTTTCCGGTCCAGAGCGCGTCGGAGAGCAGCAGTATCCTTCCGGGAGAGCCTTGAGGAATCAGGGCGAGAGCCGTCTCGATCGCCCCGTTTAGGTCAGAGGCGTCATCGTGGACATCTCCGACGAATCCGGCGAATTTACCGCTTTGAGGTGGTTGTTCAATGGCGGGGGTTCGACCGAAGGACACAACCGCTAGATTTGAATCACTCCCCTGAAAGGTTTGGATCAGATTGATTGCTTCCCGGTGTCTTGATTCGCTGTCGAGAGGCATTGACCGGCTTCTGTCTGCCACGACTACAACTGTGCCCGCCTGCGTGCGTAATCTTAGGGAGAATCCGCACATAGCCAACAGAATTAAAGATAACATTGCAAAACGCAGGATCAACAGAAGACGAGACGAAAGCTGCCACACACGCACCGATATGATGATCGGAACAAACAATATGAGCCAAATTGGATGGAGGACTTCCATGATTAGCCTTCTAATGTTGATTTAAGTAACGCCAAATTCGTTACTCTGCGATATGGGGGATTGATGTTAGAAAGGCTTTTTCTGGCTAGATTCAAACCCAGAATCTGAGGTCGATGAAGATTACCGAGGTGTCTAAATACCATGGGCGACCGGTGATCGATTAATTGGAGTTTCTGGATACTCCGCCAACTCTAATTTATATCATTATGGGAATCCTGCGTCAAGGTAGACAACCGCCCAGCGATTCAATTGGTCATAACATGATAATTCCCTCCGTGAAGGTGCGATCTTCCTATGATTGCGCAGAGCAAGCTGCGTAAAACGGAGTGAGAAGGGCGTTCTCCGGTCAAAGTTGGCAGGGTAAACGATTTCAATTCCACGCACTATTCATCTATTCAAACACCGATGTCGGAAGAATTTAGCGACACGTTCCAAGAAGCCATGCAAACGGTTGTCCAAGCGAAATGAGGTTACAAACGACTCCAGACATAACGAAAAATGAAGCATGCGTGCGAGATGGTTGCCTGACGCAAGAACCATCCACTTCATTAAGCGTTCGTGTTTTGGAACGGGCGTGTTCACGGTGTCGACACTGACAAAAAACTTGACTTTTTAATGGCTTGAGTTTACTATAAACACCATTGCTGGACGATCCAAAAGATGTTTCTAAGAAGATAATCTAGAACAGAAGGATTCATTGGATGACGCTTGGGAAAGTCACAGGAACCATCGTTGCTACCAAAAAAGACGCGAAGCTTGTCGGCAGTAAGTTGATGATTATTCAAGACGTAGACTTGGATGGCAATCTACTCAAGACGTACAATGCGGCGGTAGATGCTGTTGGCGCCGGCATTGGCGAGTTGGTGCTGGTTGCAACGGGAAGTTCGGCGCGACAAACAACGGTTACAAGAGACAAGCCGGTTGATGCCGTCATCATGGCAATCGTTGATTTCGTTGAAGTGCATGGCGAGATTCGGTATCAGAAGTGATTGTGAGACTGTACTTTTCCGGGAAACGCATGAGGTCTTGTTTTAGTGATACAGGGTGTATCTCCTCAGTCTCCTGATGTGAATCGAGAACTCCCATTCAAGGTTGAACTAATCAAGCAGATTGCTTGGCTTGCGCGGTTGCGTTGGATTGCGATCGGTGGAGTATTTGTCACCGTCGGAATTGCATGGTGGTTAGGCGTAATCAATCAACCTCTTCCGCTGTATCTCATCGCCGTTTTCATGGTGCTCTACAATTTCGAGCCGCAACTATACTCGAAACATGTGAGCAAGAAACGGTTGGTGTCGATCAAACGCCATGCTTGTACACACATTCTGCTTGATTTATTTTCCTTAACAGCGTTAATTCATTTCAGCGGAGGTGTAGAAAACCCGTTTATATTTTACTTCGTGTTCCACCTTGTTATCGCAAGCATCATTCTGTCCAAAAAAGTCAGTTACATCCTCGCCACTCTCAACACCGCTCTACTTAGTTCCGTTATTTTCTTGGAATATTTCGGGATCCTACCACATCATCATCTGAACAATTTCCTTCCGATGACTCTCTGGCAACACCCCATTTATGTGGCGAGTGTGTTGTTCGTCTTCACGAGCACTCTGTTTTTCTCTGTTTATTTGGCTACGACAATAACGGATACTGCAAGGTCGCGCGAGGAAGAAACGCGAGATCTAAAGGAAAATCTTGAGGAGAAAGTACTGGAATTGGAAGCTGCGCGGAAGGACGTTCTTTTTGAGCGAAACAAACTCAAGTCGATAATTGAATGTATGCACGAGGGCGTAGTCTTTGTTGATGAAAGAAATCAAGTAGCGCTCTCGAATAAAGCCGCCCAACAGATTCAAGAGGAACAATCTGAATCTGCAGTCGCTACGGTACCCGCTTCGGGATCAGTGGACTCGCAACAACTATCGAATAATTACAATCTTCTGTCACAGATGGTGCGTGATTTGTCGGAAGGTAGTGAAATAATTGAGCAAAAGAGTGTTCGGATAAAGGACAGGCATTTTGAGAACACCGTCGCAGCGGTCCGCGACGCTGAAGAAGGGCATTTGGGAACCGTGCTGGTGTCGCGTGATGTGACAGATCGAAAACGGATGGAACAACAGTTAATCTTCTCTGAAAAAATGGCGGCAATTGGTGAAGTTGCCGCAGGCGTTGCACACGAGATAAATAACCCGCTTGATGGACTGATAAACTGCATTCTTCGAATCAAGCGAGATCCGGAAAATACCCACCAAACGAAAGAGTATTTGGACCTCATGGAAGAAGCCTTGCGACGTATTGAGTCAACGGTCACACAGCTTCTGGACTTCTCGCGACACCATGAACTTAGTCTAGCCTCAATCTCATTGAATGAAGTTGTGGATGAAGTCACCGGACTGATTGAATATAGCGCCCAAGAAAAAGGAATCAAAATTGAAAAGCGATTCGATTCAGATCTCGCAACAATCCTCGGGGACAAACATTTGCTTGAACAGGTTGTACTGAATCTGGCATTAAATGCTGTTGCAGCGATGCCTGATGGAGGCACGCTAATTTTAAAAACAGGCCCCGTAGAACCCGATGTGTTCGAGAGGGCGCAAATGGTCTACGTGCGGGTTACAGATACGGGAATCGGTATTCCCCATGCAATTCAGGATCGGATTTTCGACCCGTTTTATACCACAAAAATATCAGAAAAAGGAACGGGGCTTGGCCTTTCTGTGTCTGATAGGATTGTAAGGCAGCACGAAGGAACTCTTGAATTCGAGAGCAAACTTGGTCAAGGTTCGACCTTTAAGGTGAACTTGCCAGTCGCGACAGAGCGGGTTTGAACATGAAGGTACTTGTTGTCGACGACGAAAAAATTAAACGGATTACACTCCGAGATGACCTTCGGGAAGCGAACTACGACGCAATCGCGGTCGAATCTCCGGCTACCGGACTGCAGTTGCTGGAAAATGAGCATTTTGACGTTCTGGTATCTGACTTGCGAATGCCTCGAATGCACGGGATCGATTTTCTAAAGCGAGTTAAGAAAGAGCAACCGCATGTAACGGTTATAATTATGACCGCCTATGCCACGGTCGAAACCGCAGTCGAAGCCATGAAATTCGGCGCCCACAACTACATCAAGAAGCCGTTTTCCAGCGAAGAACTGGTTGCCATGCTGGACAAGCTGAAGAGACTGCATCAAGAGAGCGGTCAAGCAGCGAGCGGGGACATCATGCTGTCTTCCAACAACACTGGCAGACTTACACCGCATCAGAATATCGTTGGAAGGAGTCAGCAGATTCAAGAGGTTCTAGTCGCCCTCGACACCGTGGCTGAATCCAATAGCAATGTATTGATATACGGTGAACGGGGCGTCGGTAAAGCGTTGCTCGCAAAGTCAATTCATTCGAATAGCCGGCGCAGATACCAGCCCTATGTGCGTGTAAACTGCTCAAAGCAATCGTCCGCCGCGTTGCACGATGACATGTTTGGGAACGAAATGATCGCCGACGGTCGGCAGCCTGGCAGACTTGAACTCTCTCATGGCGGCACTCTCTTTTTGGCTGATATAGAAAATTTGCCGTACGAGATACAGGTCAAGCTTCTTCAGGTGCTTGAAGATGGAGAATTTGTGAATAATGAATGCACAGATAGCACCGGATTGGACGTACGCATGATCGCCGCAACTACGGTGAATCTTCGGGAGAAAGTCAGAATAGGCGAATTCCGAGAAGATCTGTACTATCGATTAAATGTCGTCCCTCTATTTTTGCCGCCCCTCCGGGAGCGAATGGAAGACATATCGCTTCTTATCAGTCATTTCGTAGAATTATTCTCCCCCCGTCGAGATACTTATTTAGTTCCGGAGGCTATCGATTTACTCGCAGCGTATACATGGCCCGGAAATGTAAGCGAACTCGAAAATCTAATCGAACGTCTTGTTACGATGGGCGGTGGCCGGCCGATCACTGTAGAAGATATTCCAATTGAGCTGAAAGTTCCCACTCCCGTCAATATAGATGACACCTTGTCCGGAACCTCGTTTCGTGAGATTGTGCAGTCGACGGAACGCGAGCTGATTGCTTGGGCGATGAGGAAAACCAAGGGGAACAAGACTCAATCAGCGAAGCTGCTCAACATGAAGCCTTCCACCTTTCGAGATGCGCTTGCCAAATATATCGATGAAATCGGGTGGGAAGCATGAGTCTACGAATCGCGCTGCGCCATATTTCGCGTGCACCAGGGGATGTCCGTGACAGTTTCTAACTGCAGCGAATATATTACAGGGGAGGAGAGACGTCAACGAATTCGCGAAGAAGCAATCCGTAGACGTGACAGAATCCCTCCGAAGGTCCGTAGTGAGTCAAGCAGGACCATTTGCACAAGGGTGATTGACTTCATTGAGGCGCGCGCAATAAATGCGGTAATGCTCTACCTTAACATGCGGAGCGAAGTTGAAACGCGCGATCTGCTTGTTTATTTGTTGCGCACCAATAAGGTTACTCTAGCGCCGGCGATAGAGGCTAAGCGCCTTGTCCCTCGACGCATCGCTGATGCCGGTACGCAGTTTGTGCGCCATCGTTACGGAATGTACCAGCCAAACCAAGATGTTTGCCCCGAGTTCCCTCTAAACCAAATCGAACTGATTATTGTTCCCGGAGTTGCCTTCGATTTAAAAAAGTATCGTATCGGATATGGAGGTGGATATTATGATCGATTCCTTCCGAATTGTCCGAATGCCATTTCGATGGGATTGGCGTTCAAGGAACAGGTGATTCAGGACACAATGCCGCGGTCATGGGATGTGGCATTGCACAATATCATTTCCGAGAAATGTGATTGAGGGGTAGATCGGAATTACGGACAGGCAAGCTGTCGGTGACGAGTTTAGCTACAGCGATCACCTATCAAAACCGGATTTACATATGAAAGGTAAGTGCAACACAAAATGAAAATTGGCATAACACAACTTCTACTTGGGAACATGCCGCTCGACGACGTGCTCGAGTTATGCCTTGATGCTGGTTATGAAGCCATTGAACTCACATTCGGCGAGGGTAAGGAGCTTGATATCAGCATGAGCCCAACCGAAATTGCTGAGGTTAGTGAAAAGTGTACCATGGCGGGAATTGAAATTAGCAGCATCATCGCCAACTACAGTGACAGTGGAAATTTACTAAGTCTGGATACTCGTCAACAGGAGAAAGGCATCAAATCCGTGAATCGCAGCTTGGAGATTGCTGGAACGCTAGGTGTTGACACCATACTCCTGCACCCTGGACAACTTACAGTCGAGGGTACCTATCAAACGGTTTGGGACAATCTTCTCCGTATTTTGATGGATCTTGCCTCCGTTGCAGCTTCAAATAGAGCCGCAATCGGCCTCGAAAATGTGTGGAATAAGTTCCTGCTAAGTCCTAAAGAAACACGCGAATTCATTGATGCGGTCGGTAGCGAATGGATTGGGGTTTACCTAGACACAGCCAATATGATGGCTTACGGCTATCCGGAACATTGGATTCGCGAACTTGGGTTGAGAATCAAGTGCGTCCATTTCAAGGACTTTAGGCGCGGCGAGCACCAATTTGTCAATCTTCTTGATGGCGACACCGATTGGCCCGTGATCATGAGTGAATTTAGGGATATCCATTATGATCGGTATGTTATTCACGAAGTAGGCGGCGATCGTACTGCACAACTAGACATCGCCAAACGTATGCGCCAAATTGTCGGTATGTAACGATTTCAATGAGGTTGAATCAATCGCACGCTTAGTCAATTCAACTTGACGCATGATTGCCGCAAGAACGGCGCTCCAGTGAGTGTTAGATGAAGATGTGGACAGAAAGGACAATCTCGTGAAGTACACAATCGGCTGCACAACCCGTCCCTACGAATCAATTACATTTTCCGAAGCATGTGATCACATTTCCGCTGCTGGATATTCCGATGTCGCCGTGTTTGCCAACGCGGGTAAGAATCCAGTAAGATCCGACAGCACGAGGAAGGAAATCACGGAGACCAGCAAAGCAGCAGCTAATGCCGGGTTAACCCCTTCAGCCGTGATGGGAAGTGTCCGACACCTGAATGAGGGTTTGGAAGTCTGTCTTGACGATTACAAACGGCTCATTGACAACGTAGCCGCGCTCGGTGCCACATGGTTGCTTGATTGCGGTACTTCGAACGTTGAGCACTACAGCGCCTACTTTGAACTAATGCGCCGAGCTGCTCCCCATGCTGATCAAGCTGGAGTCAATATTGCCTTGAAGCCGCATGGCGGAATAAGTTTAACGGTGCACGATCTCGTCAAAGCAGACCGGGAAGTTAGCCACTCGGGGTTTGGTATTTGCTTCGATCCCGGTAACATCATTTACTATACAAAAGGCGAACTTCGACCGGAATCCGATATCGGCGAAATCGCGCCGAAGGTCACCACCGTGATCATAAAGGACTGTGCTGTGCAGAACGGTGAACCTGATGTCATGGTCACTCCTGGTGAAGGCTTGGTGGATTTCGAGCGAGTCCTGAATGGGCTTGTCGCAGAAGGATTCAATGGGCCGCTATACGTTGAGTGTGTAGCCGGATCCAAGTTAAACGAAATTAACGCGAATGTTGAGTCGACGCTCAAATTTGTGAAGCGCCTTCTAGCGTGAGATGGTTGCTGGATGTCTCGTTAAAGGGCGCTGTACCGGACAAATTCCTGGTTCTATGGTCGGCAAACGCCGAAGTCATGCACCGAGGAAAGTAAGTCCTGACGCATTGGAAGGCAGAGTGGAGTGAGAGAAGAAAGAGACGTGCCGTTGAATGGTAAGTCTGCGATGTTTGAAGCAAAGGCAAACCGGACACTGTTTGAACACTTCCGGAAGCACGGTCATGTCGTTCTTAAGCATGCTCTCACCCCTGGCGAAGTCAGGCATTTCGTCCAACTTTATGACAATGATCGGGAAAAGTTCGGCCCGCCAAATTGCTGGCATCCGTTCGATGTACATCAAACACGAAACTGCCACGCTCTTGTCACCTCACCGGGATTCGATAAGTTGCTGCGCCATCCTTAAATCTTGCCTATCGTTACATTCCTTATGGGCGGGCAGGTGTGTTTCTCCGAGATTTGCCTCCGCCATATGGCTCCGTACGACGGAGAGCCACGCCAATACTTTCATCGGGACCGTCCTCATTGGGAGAAACATCCACTACGAATGGACTATTTGCAACTTATGCTGTACCTCACCGACGTTGACGAGAATACGCATTGCTTTTCTATTTCGCCTGAGTCCGTCAACAATCCCATTTTGGATCGAGATTCCCAACTCGAAAGAGACGGATCCGTGGATGTCCATGGTCTGGCTGGCCCGATAGTGCTTTTCAATATTGCTCTGCTCCACACCGCAACGGTTCGCGCAACGCAAAGAGAGCGAAAAACCGTACAAGCTTACTATGGGCACCGCTTTCGCCCATTCTTGAGCAACTGTTCAGTGATACCGCCGCGTTTTTGGCGCAATTCCTCGGATTCTGAGGTACGCGCGTTTTACGGCAATCTTAACGATACCAGCAGGGCCTTCCAGCCGGCGTTTTTACTTGCGGGTTGAGGACGTTTTCTCTCCCACTAGACTACAGAGCATAGTCGTTTTTCGTTGAACAGAAATGTCACTGCATCATTGTTTGGACATATAAGGATGGTACCCCGACAGCCGAATAGTAGAAAAACTGCATACCACCAGAAAAAAGCGCAAATAAACTTGACATTGAAGATCTGATTTGGTATAATTCGACGCTTGGTGTCACATTGTCCCTACTGACTGTTGCAGAAAGGGAGGCGATCCGGTCCGAAAAACCTTTATTATCTTTCGTTAGTTAATGCTGGTTTTTAATTGAGAAGAATGCCTATGTGAGCCCCTTTCGGGGCTTTCTTTTTGTCTATAGCATTGAATTGAATCTGTTTCTCTTTGTATTCAGTTATTGTGCCACTGTCTTGAAGTCACGCTTCATTCTCGAAACAGGTAAATACACGTGCCATTGGGAATTCCAAGAGTTAAATCGAACGCGACCATCTCATGGCTCCCATTGAGTGAACTGCCCTTCCGGTGATTGTTGTTGCTTTTTTAATAACGCTAGAATCCCTATTTCAACGCAATTTGGCCTTACTTTTAACGCCCAGGTGTAATTTAACGAGAAGAATTGTCTTAAACCTCGCCGGAGTTGAAAATGCCTACAATTAATCAATTGGTAAGAAAACCTCGAAAAAAGAGCACCAAACAGACAAAATCCCCGGTGCTTCAAAGTTGCCCGCAGCGGCGAGGAATCTGCTTACAGGTAAAGACTGTGAACCCCAAAAAGCCGAATTCCGCTTTGCGAAAAGTTGCGCGTGTGCGATTTACAACCGGGCTTGAAGCGACATGTTACATTCCTGGAATAGATCACAATCTCCAAGAGCACTCCGTAGTATTGGTGCGAGGCGGTAGGGTAAAGGATTTGTCCAACGTCAGATATCACATCGTCCGAGGAACGTTGGATACCGCGGGGGTTGAAAATCGTCGACAAGGACGATCAAAGTATGGAGCAAAAAGAGCTAACTAAAAAAAGCCGCTGACGATTCGGTGTCCATTTTGGATCTCGGATGGAGGACGTTATGCCAAGACGAAAGATCGCTGTAAAGCGGGAGTTAATTCCCGACCCCAAATTTGAAAGCACGCTGATAACAAAGTTTGTAAATTGTTTAATGTTGGATGGGAAACGCAGTACGGCTCAGCGGGTACTGTACGGGAGCTTGGACATCGTAGCTACTAGAACCAAACAAGATGGTCTTGCCGTTTTTCGTCAAGCGATAAACAATGTGAAGCCCGTCTTGGAGGTGCGCTCGCGACGAGTCGGTGGACAAACCTACCAAGTTCCTGTCGATGTTAAAGCGGAACGCCGCACGACCTTGGCGTTTCGATGGATACTCCAATCGGCAAGGGCACGGGGAGAAAAAACAATGGAAGCACGACTGGCGGGGGAACTGTTAGATGCTTCGAAAAACGAAGGCGCAGCGATTCGAAGGAAGTTTGAACAGCATCGAATGGCAGAAGCAAACCGAGCGTTTGCACATTATCGATGGTAGAAGTTTCCCAGTGAGAGTTCTCGAAAGCAGTGCTCACACGATGGTGAGGTTCACGTGGCGAAGAATGAGGAAAAACAACAGTCCATGTTTGAAGGCCGAAAATCAATCGATCCGCGCCGTTTTGAATTAGCTTCCACACGGAACATCGGCATCATGGCACACATTGATGCTGGCAAAACGACAGTAACCGAGCGGATTCTATACTACACCGGCCGCGTGCATCGTTTAGGTGAAGTGCATGAAGGCACGACAACGATGGATTGGATGGTCCAAGAACAGGAGCGAGGAATCACTATCACCGCAGCTGCCACCGCCTGTCGATGGAAAGACAACCGCATTAATATCATCGATACTCCCGGGCACATAGATTTTACTGTCGAAGTTGAAAGATCCTTGAGGGTGCTGGACGGCGCTGTAGCCGTGTTTTGTGCTGTTGGCGGTGTGGAACCGCAATCAGAAACTGTCTGGCGGCAAGCAGATAAATACCATGTGCCACGCATCGCTCTCATTAACAAGATGGATCGAACTGGTGCCGATTTCTTTCGTACAGTTGAGATGATGACCGATCGACTTGGCACGACAACCGTTCCCATACAGTTGCCGATCGGGTCGGCGGAACAATTTAGGGGCATCGTGGATCTTATCGAACTCAAGGGCCTCGCGTGGGATGAGGCGAATCTAGGCTCGACTGTCCATGAAATCGCCATTCCCGACGAGATGATGGGCATGGTTAACGAATACCGTGAGAAACTGATTGAAACCGTCGTCGAATGGGATGACGATCTGTTGGGAAAGTATTTCGATGGTCTCGAACTATCTAGTACGGAGATTCGAACAGGCTTGAGAAATGCTGCATTGAGCGGGAAAGTTGTCCCCATTCTATGCGGCTCGGCTTTGAAAAACAAGGGCGTGCAACCGCTTTTGGATGCGATAGTTTCGTATCTGCCCTCACCTATGGATGTCCCTGCTATTGAAGCTCTGAACCCTGAAACTCAGGCGATGGAAGAGCGTCTTCCAAGTGACGATGAACCATTCTGTGCACTGGCGTTCAAAATTATGACGGATCCACATGTGGGCAAATTGACATTCCTGCGCGTTTATTCGGGCATTTTAACCAGGGGAGCGTCCGTATACAATTGCACACGTGGTAAACGTGAAAGAATTGGAAGGCTCATGCAGATGCATGCCAACAAACGTGAAGAGCGGGATGCCGTTTATGCCGGCGACATTGTTGCTGCAATTGGCCTCAAGGACATCGCAACAGGAGATACCATTTGCGATCCGGACGCAAGAATTACATTAGACACAATGGCTTTTCCGTTACCGGTTATGTCTGTCGCCGTGGAACCTTCCACGAAATCTGATGTAGATAAGTTGAATCTTGCGCTCCTTAAACTGGCGGAAGAGGATCCAACATTTAAGGTGCATCAGGACGCTGAAACGGGTCAAACGCTGTTATCTGGGATGGGAGAACTACATCTTGAGATTATTGTAGATCGCCTGACTCGTGAGTTCAACGTCTCGGCAAACATCGGCAATCCGCAGGTTGCCTATCGCGAAACGATTCAGAGGCATGCTACATCAGAGGGGCGCTTTGTAAGACAGTCCGGTGGACGCGGGCAATTTGGACATGTAGCGATTGAGATATTTCCGCTGGAAAAAGGCTCGGAATATGAATTCATTGATGACACCAAAGGCGGGGTCATACCTCAAGAATACATCCCGGCAGTCAACAAGGGCATCCAAAATGCTATGAATACGGGAGTATTGGCCGGATATCCCGTTGTCGATGTAGGCGTGCGGTTGTACGACGGATCCTTCCATGCCGTAGATTCGTCTGAGATGGCGTTTTCAATCGCGGCATCCATGGCCTTTAAGGAGGGTGTGAAGCGCGCCGGTCCTGTTCTGCTTGAACCAATCATGAAGGTGGAAGTCATTGTCCCCGATGAGTATTTGGGCAAGGTTATCGGGGATTTGAATTCACGTCGCGCACAGATTCTTCAAACAAATCTTCAACCAAAATCGCGTGTCCATGTGATTCAAGCCGCAGTACCTCTTTCTGAAATGTTTGGATATGTGAAATCGCTTCGTTCTTTAACGCAGGGACGCGCGACGTATTCCATGGAGTTTTCGCATTACAGTAGTGTGCCTTCCGGGGTTGCGCAAGATGTTATTTCCTTGAAGGAAGTTTCATAGTGTCTTTGTTGTAATCTGGTATCGTATTCACGTATCTAGTATTGTTTAGACTCACCAAGGCTTAAGGATTCTTGGTATATCTATTCGAGGAGGAATTTGAACGAAAATGGCGAAAGAAAAATTTGATAGAACCAAACCGCACGTCAATATTGGTACCATTGGCCATGTTGACCATGGAAAAACTACGTTAACTGCGGCAATAACCATGGTTCTCTCAAATCTTGCAAGCAAAGACTACGTGATGACCTATGATGAG
This sequence comes from Candidatus Poribacteria bacterium, assembly GCA_028820655.1. Classification (GTDB taxonomy): domain Bacteria; phylum Poribacteria; class WGA-4E; order WGA-4E; family JAJDTR01; genus JAJDTR01. Next base: position 58,791 of record JAPPIK010000014.1, read on the forward strand.
ATTGACAAAGCTCCTGAGGAAAAAGAGCGTGGCATAACCATCAACACGGCACACGTAGAATATGAAACTGAGAACCGGCACTACGCTCACGTGGATTGTCCTGGCCATGCTGACTATATCAAGAACATGATCACGGGTGCGGCTCAGATGGACGGAGCCATCCTTGTAGTCTCTGCTGCTGATGGTCCTATGCCTCAAACACGAGAGCACGTTCTTCTTGCCCGACAGGTTAACGTGCCTTCTCTCGTCGTATTCTTGAATAAGGCGGACATGGTAGACGACCCCGAATTGCTTGAGTTGGTCGAATTGGAGGTTCGGGAGTTGCTAGATGAATACAACTTCCCGGGCGACGATATACCGGTCGTGTCAGGATCCGCGTTGGATGCCATGGAATCCAGCGGAGACCCGAATAGCGAAGCATGTGCCCCGATTCTAGATTTGATGGCGCAGGTCGATGACTATATTCCCGAACCTGTAAGAGATGTTGACAAGCCGTACTTAATGCCCGTCGAGGATATCTTTACGATTAGTGGGCGCGGCACAGTGGTAACAGGTCGTGTGGAGCGCGGAATCGTACATGTAGGAGACACTGTAGAAATTGTTGGGCTCCGACCGACGCACTCTACCGTAGCAACGGGTGTGGAGATGTTCCGCAAACTTCTTGATGAAGGGCGCGCCGGAGACAATGTCGGTGTCCTGATTCGCGGCGTGGAGCGTAAAGAAGTTGAGCGTGGTCAGGTATTGGCTGCCCCCGGAACGATTACACCGCACACCAAATTTGAAGCTGAGACTTACATTCTGAAAAAAGAAGAAGGTGGTCGGCACACGCCATTTTTCAGCGGCTATCGTCCTCAATTTTATTTTCGCACCACTGATGTCACCGGTAACATGCAACTTCCGGAAGGCGTTGAGATGATTATGCCCGGCGACAATACTCGGATCACTGTAGAGCTTTCCAAACCGATTGCGTTAGAGGAGGAACTCAGATTCGCAATCCGAGAAGGCGGGCAAACTGTAGGTGCAGGTGTTGTTTCGAAGGTCATTGAGTAGAATTAGTCGTGCCGAGACGCGTTCTACAAAGTCGTACACCCAATAGGAAGCGAGATGGACAATCAGAAAATTCGCATTCGCCTTAAGGCATTCGATCACCGATTATTGGACAAATCGTCGAGCCAGATAGCGGATACAGCCAAACGAACGGGAGCAATTGTGTCTGGCCCTATACCGCTTCCGATGAAAAAGCATGTCTACACGGTGCAGAGATCGACTTTTAAGGATAAGAAATCGCGTGAACAATTCGAAATGCGAATTCACAAGCGGTTATTGGACATTTTGGAAACAACCCCAAAGACCGTAGACGCATTGATGCACCTAGATCTTCCTGCTGGTGTTGATGTGAAGATCACACTTCTATAATCATGTCGAGACGGTACGTGACGGACTGCCGCCGCCATTCTAGGAATGCGATAGATGCTTAAAGGAATAATAGGCAAAAAGGTTGGAATGACCCAAGTTTTCGATGAATCCGGGAATGCGTTTCCCGTAACTGTAATCGAAGCTGGACCGTGCCCGATTGTGCAGATTAAGACGGAGAGCCAAGACGGCTACCAGGCTGTCCAACTAGGCTTTGGGACACGTAAGCAAAACAAAGTCAATCGACCGGAAAACGGACATATCCAGAAGGCAAACGTTTCTCCTCCACGGGCACTGCGTGAGATCCGTGTCGATAACGCCGATCAACTGTCAGTGGGCTCAATGATTGATTCAGGTATTTTTTCGGTTGGAGACTACGTTGATGTGACTGGTACCTCGAAAGGTCTGGGTTTCACGGGAGTGGTCAAACGGCATGGATTTTCCGGTGGAAAGAAGAGCCATGGTGGTGAGCAGGACCTTCGGCGACCGGGTTCAATCGGTGCAAGTTCATATCCATCGCGGGTGTTTAAAGGTAAGCGAATGCCTGGAAGGCATGGGGGCAGGCGAGTCACGGTTCAGAATCTGGAGGTCATTCAAGCGGACGCTGAAAGAAGCCTTCTTTTGGTTAAAGGTTCCGTTCCCGGGCCAGCGAATGGATTGCTGTTGATCAACAAAGCTGTTAAGGCCGGCGACTAGTACCCACGAGACGGTCATGTGACTGAAGGGCGATGATTATGGCAACATACGACGTATACAACCGTTCGGGAGAGGTAGTCAACCAAAAGGAATTATCGGACCGATTCACGGACGCTCCGGTGAACACTGATGTTCTACATCAGTGTGTTGTTGCATATCTCGCAAACCGACGGAGTGGCACGGCCTCCACCAAGAACCGTGCTGCAGTTAAAACGAGCGGCAGGAAATTGCATCGCCAAAAAGGAACCGGTCGTGCTCGTGTAGGGGATGCCGGATCGCCTATCAGAGTTCACGGAGGTGTTGCGTTCGGGCCAAACCTACGCAGCTATCATCATCACGTTCCCAAAAAGGTTCGAAAACTTGGGCTTTGCTCTGCACTCGTAGACAAGTTTCAGAATGGCCAATGTGTTCTCATTGACAGTTTCACCTTAGATAGACCGAAGACCAAAGATGTCGTTCAACTTATAGATACTCTCGGTTTGGAAGGTAAGCTTCTCCTAGTCCTCGATCAGCGAGATCAAAATGTCCAGTTGTCTGTTCGTAACATCCCTCACGTAAGTACATGTATATGGGACGTGCTCAATGTCTACGATGTTTTGGCACATGACAGGATTGTAATTACCGAATCGGCTGCCGAGAAATTGGAAGGGAGATTCTTTCCACCAACTAGCGCTTTGAATGAGCAAATGTCGGAACAATGAAAGATTTATATCAGATTCTATTGAAACCTTTAGTAACAGAGAAAAGCACGGATCTTCGCGAATCGTCCAATAAATATTCATTTGTAGTGGATGTCAACGCGACCAAAGGAGAGATTCGCCAAGCAGCAGAAGAACTGCTCGATCTTAAAGGGAAGATTCTTGATGTAAGTACATTGCGTGTTCGCGGCAAGCCAAAAGGCAAACTATTTCAGCACCGACGTGGAAGACGACCCCACTGGAAAAAAGCAATCATTACGGTTGAGCCAGGCACGGACGTCCAGATTTTCGAATCCATCTAATGTGAGAGCGAAGAAGCAGAAGATTGTGCGCCGGTGGGTCTGCCTCCGTTCGGTAGGTTGCAACACTCCTACTTGATTCCGGCTGGAAGTTATGTATTCGTTATGTTCGATTGAGGATTATTGATTATGGCAGTCAAAATTTACTCGCCCGTGACACCAAGCCGGCGGTCTATGACCGGGCACTCTTTTGAGGAAATCACCCGTCATAAGCCGGAGAAATCCTTGGTGAAAGGATTAAAGGAGCATGCCGGGCGCAACGACACTGGCCGAATGACGGTCAGAAGGCGTGGGGGTGGTCACAAGCGACGGTATCGACATATCGACTTTCGGCGCAATAAGCTTGGTGTGCCAGCAAAAGTAGCCACGATTGAATACGATCCTAACCGCTCGGCGCGGATAGCATTATTGCACTACGTGGATGGCGAAAAGCGTTACATCTTGGCTCCCTTGGGGCTTCAAGTCGGTGAGATGTTGAATTCCGGTCCGGATGCGGAGATTAAAGTGGGCAACGCGCTGCCACTCGACAGAATTCCCCTTGGGTCGGCAGTACATAATGTGGAGATGATTCCCGGCGCTGGCGGACAGTTGGTTCGGAGTGCCGGCGTGGCGGCACAACTCATAGATCGCGAGGGGAAACATGCACGCCTTCGGATGCCATCTGGGGAAATTCGGTTGCTTCCTGTAAGATGTATGGCGACGGTTGGGCAAGTTGGAAACGTCGACCATTCAAACATATCGATAGGAAAAGGCGGACGTTCTTGCTGGATGGGGCGGCGCCCGAAAGTGCGCGGTGTTGCAATGAATCCGGTCGATCATCCACATGGCGGTGGTGAAGGAAAGAGTTCGGGAGGCAGGCATCCTGTGACGCCGTGGGGCGTTCCGACCAAAGGGTATAAAACGCGAAATCCGAAAAAGAAATCGGGTCAATTTATCGTGACGCGCCGCAAGTGATTCTAATTAAGATTCAACCAGAGCGTTGTCCCTATCAAGGGACAATCTATGGAGAAGGAGAGAAGCAATGCCACGTTCTGTGAAGAAAGGTCCCTATATCGATCCGAAACTTCAGAAGAAAATTGAGACTCTGGAACGATCCGGCACAAAACGTGTCATACGCACTTGGTCTCGCCGCTCAACGATTACACCGGAGCTTATTGGTCACACACTTGCAATCCACAATGGGAAAAAATTCTTTCCGGTGTACATTACAGAGAATATGGTAGGCCATAAGCTAGGCGAGTTTGCTCCCACCCGCACATTCAGATCGCACGCACGAGGTGCTCGCGCTTAGAAAGGCGCATTGGGGGAGGGTTATTTGATGGAAGCGAGAGCAAGCATAAAAAATGTTCCGGTTGCTCCAAGGAAAGCGCGTTTGGTGGCGGATTTAATCAGGGACAGATTTGTCGAAGATGCACTGAATCAGTTGGCATTTATTCATAAATCGACATCGGCGACCATTCGGAAATTGATTCAATCTGCCGTGGCAAACGCACAACATCAAGACTCGACCATTGATTCAAGTAATCTCTTCATCAAGAGAATCTTCGTTGACGAGGGTTTGACACGAAAATGGATTCGACCGAGAGCGCGCGGAATGGCAAATAGGATTCTTCGGCGCAGGTGCCATATTACTGTTGTGCTTGATGAGGAAAGAGATGAAAGTTAAGTTGATGATTTCTCTCAAAATGGTATTTTGGGTATTTCCCAGTGTAGAGTGTCCGGTAAGGGGAGCGGCATAATTTCGACGTTGGAGGTTTGAGTGGGACAAAAAACGCATCCGCGTGGGCTACGCCTTGGAATAATAGAGACTTGGGATTCGAAGTGGTATAGTGAAAAAGAGTATGCCCTTTGGCTTCACGAGGATCTGCAGATTCAGGGGTTCGTCAAGGACAAACTGTCACGCGCAGGCATTTCACGCGTTGAGGTCGAGCGTGTTGCAGATAGGTGTTCCATAAATATACACACAGCGCGTCCCGGTATTGTCATCGGGCGTCGTGGTGTTGAAGCAGAGAAACTACAGGTGGAGTTGGAGAAATTTATCGGACGATCGGTTAGGATCAATGTAACTGAGATTAAAACTCCCGAACTTGATGCTCAACTGGTCGCAGAAGCCATTGCGCTGAAAATCCAGCGAAGATCGCCATTCAGGCAAGCCATGAAAAGGAGTATTGCCGATTCGATGCGTGCTGGTGCTCAAGGAGTCAAGGCTACAGTGAGTGGGCGCCTTGGGGGAATCGAAATGGCGCGTACTGAAACAAGCATAGAAGGTAGAGTTCCACTTCATACCCTTAGGGCACAGATTGACTACGGATTTTGCCAGCCGGATACAACGTACGGAAAGATAGGGGTAAAAACCTGGATTTTCAAAGGCGAAGTTCTCGGCGCAACTGAACCCTTGCTTGGCGAGCCAACAGCACAAACTGGAGCTGGGGACAAGCCGCCCCGCCCACGCCGCAGCGGTGGGCGATTCGGTGAAGATGATTCGCCAAGACGCCGCGGTTCGGGTAGATGGAATGAGTGAGCCAACCGAGTTTTCAACCGCTAGCTTGTCGGAGGCAAATACAATTCCGCTTCTCAAGGTATAAGAAGAGTTGGACAAGATAAGATACACAAGGAGTGTTTAAAATGTTAATGCCCAAACGGGTGTTACACCGTAAAGTACAACGAGGAAAGCGGCGCGGACAACCCTATCGCGGATCGCAAATTAATTTTGGGGAATACGGTCTCCAAAGCATGGAATGTGGGTGGATTACAAGCCGTCAGATCGAGTCCGCCCGGGTCGCGATAACACGCCATGTTCGACGGGGCGGAAAGGTTTGGATCAAGATTTTTCCGCAGAAGCCCGTCACGAAAAAACCTGCAGAAACTCGAATGGGAAGTGGAAAAGGGCCGCCTGAATACTGGGTGGCGGTAGTTAAACCCGGGCGTGTGTTGTACGAGTTGAGCGGCGTTCCTATCGAAGAAGCTAAGGAAGCGATGCGGCTTGCTTCGCACAAATTGCCGCTTAAAACAAAGTTCATAAGCAGGGGCGGAGATTATTGAGCATGACGGCTAAAGAACTGCGACTTCAGTCTGACGAAGACCTAACTAATGAGCTTTCGAATCTTCAAGAAAGTTTATTCAACCAGCGATTTCGAAACATCCTTGGACAACTCGAAGATACATCTCAGTTAAAAAAGGTAAGGAATGATATCGCACGAATCAAAACAATTCTGAGGGCGCGAGAGCGCGGAATCGAAAGTGCCTCATAGCGAAAAGCTAAAGAGAGGGTAAGCTTGACTCAAGAGAAGCAGGGACACCGGAAAACTCAAACTGGAGTTGTGATTAGCAACCGGATGGACAAGACCGTCGTAGTAGCCATTACGCGAGCCTACCAACATCCGCTTTATAAGAAAATCGTACGCCACACGACAAAAGTGTTGGCGCACGACGAACAGAATGCTTGTGCGGCTGGAGATGTGGTCCAGGTCATTGAATCACGCCCTCTTAGTCGCCGAAAAAAATGGCGAGTTCGTCAAATCACGACAAAAGTTGAATCGGGTGAATATAAGAGTTCATAGAATTTGAGTAGTGCAAATGATTGGTGGAGGATCCAAAATAATCGGATTCTGTACCGTTTTGACTTGCGCGGCTAAAGTGTGAAGTGAGGAACACTCCATGGTTCAAACCTCTAGTAGACTGATTTGCGCGGACAACACCGGAGCAAAAAATCTAATGTGCATCAGAGTCTTGGGTGGTACACGCAAGCGCTATGCTCGGTTGGGTGATGTTATCGTCGCAAGTGTGAAAGAGGCAAATCCTAATAGTCAGGTGAAAAAGGGAGAGGTAGTGCGCGCAGTTGTTGTGCGTACGACTAAAGGATTTCGCCGCCCAGACGGTTCATACATAAAGTTTGACAAAAACGCCGCGGTTTTAATTGATCCTCAAAATCAGCCCCGTGGTACCAGAATCTTTGGCCCTGTCGCACGTGAATTAAGGGAACGGGAATTCACACGCATTGTTTCCTTGGCACCCGAGGTCATTTGACGATAAACACTATTCGTGTTGGAGGAGATCGTGCGGACTAAGAAAATGCACATAAAAGACAATGACTTGGTATCGGTGTTGAGCGGAAAGGACAAGGGAAAGACAGGTAGAGTTCTTGAAGTAATTCCCGGCAAGAATCGCGCAATCGTCGAAGGCGTTCAGATAATAAAGCAGCATGTTCGCCCAAACCAAATGGGGCAAGGTGGAGTAGTTGAAAAGGAAGGGACGGTTCATCTTTCCAACCTGAAGTTGGTTTGCCCAAAATGCAATTCACCCACACGCACCAAACGACAGGTTTTTGAGCGAGAAATCGGGACCCGAACTAAAAAATACCGTTTGCGTGTGTGCAAAAAATGTGGCGCGGTTGCTGAGCAAGAATAACCTGTTTGGTAGGTTCATCGTCGCACGAAAGATGTGTAGTCTGTCTTTTGACTCGGAATCAGTACGATGTTGCGAAAACGTGCAGAGGGCGTGAATCCATGAGCGAATTTAGAACATTTTATCAAGAGGAAGTTGTGGTCGCATTGCAAAAACGGTTCAACTACCCAAATGTGATGCAGATCCCTAGGTTAGACAAGATTAATCTGAACATCGGGCTGGGCGCCGCGATGCAGAATCCAAAGTTGCTGGATAGCGCGGTCGAGGAATTGACGCAAATCGGCGGTCAGCGTGCGGTTATCACGCGAGCAAAGAAATCCGTGTCCAATTTTAAGGTCCGTGCCGGAGCTGCGATCGGATGCAGAGTCACCTTGCGCCGGCAGAAGATGTATGAATTTTTCAATCGGCTAGTCAATACTGTCCTACCACAGATTCGAGATTTTCGAGGCATGTCTCCCGACGCGTTTGATGGACGTGGAAATTATTCTTTAGGCCTTCAGGAGCAACTAATCTTCCCGGAAATCGAATATGACCAAGTAGATGAAGTTCGCGGGCTCAACGTCACGATTGTTACGACTGCTAGGACAGACGAAGAAGGACGAGAATTGCTATCAGTATTGGGTATGCCCTTCAGAGAATGATTCAAAATGCATTTAGTTTAGCCCCGACACAGACGTTACTCTTCAACTGTGAGACGGTTTAAACTTAACTGAGAAACAGATAGCTGAAAATAAGGAGCAACCGATTTGGCGACAAAGGCACTCATTGCAAAACAGAAAAGACCTCCGAAATTCCGAACTCGGCAATATAATCGTTGTCGAGTTTGTGGACGTCCTCGTGGTTTCCTTCGCAAATTTGAACTATGCCGCATTTGCTTTAGACTGCTTGCAAGAGAGGGGAAAATCCCTGGTGTAAAAAAAGCCAGTTGGTGAAGGAGGACTTGTCATGTCAATGACAGACCCAATTGCGGATATGTTAACGCGTATTCGTAATGCAAATATCGTTACCCACGAACGCGTCGAATTACCCGCTTCGCGAGTGAAGGCAGAGATTGCCCGAATCTTGGCAGAAGAGGGATACATCCGGAATTATCGCCTCATTGACGATGGGAAGCAAGGAATTTTGCGGATTTACCTCAAGTATGGTGATAACCAAGAGAAAGTTATCTCAGGACTACAGCGAATTAGCAAGCCCGGTCGGCGCGTGTATGTGGCAGTAGATGATTTGCCGCGTGTTCAGGGCGGCCTCGGAATCGCAATTCTGTCTACATCTCAGGGAGTACAAACGGCTTCTCAGTGTCAAGCATCTAAAGTTGGGGGCGAAGTTTTGTGTCATATCTGGTGATTTCAATGTATTGAAGTTGGGGGGGGTAATGTACAATGTCAAGAATAGGACAAACGCCCATCGAAATTCCGGCGAATGTGAAGATTACCTTTGACGAGCCGGGAATAAGTGTTGAAGGCCCTAAAGGAAAGCTAGATTGGACAGTTCCCGCGGGGAACACGGTGAAAGTTGGCGACGGTAAGATTGAGATTGAGAGATTAAGTAATCAAAAAACACACAAATCGTTGCATGGACTTACCCGAAGTTTAATCGCGAATATGGTGGAGGGAGTCACGAAAGGATTTGAGAAGAAACTTCGTGTTGTAGGAACAGGGTATCGCGCAGAAATTAGCAACCAGAAATCATTGGTGTTGAATGTAGGTTATTCCCACCCTGTCACTTACGATCCACCGGAAGGAATAACCATACGCGTTGACAGCACCGAGAATGTAGATGGGCAACTTCACACACCGGTCACTGTCAGTGGTGTTGACAAACAGCTTGTTGGCCAGGTTGCCGCGTCAATTCGTCAGATCAAGAAACCTGGGGTTTATCAACCTTGCAAGGGTATTCGTTATGAGGGCGAACGTGTTCGCATGAAAGAGGGTAAAGCAAAAACATAGATGATTGTGCACATTCGCATCGGACGCACCTGGGAGGAAAATCGTTGAATCGGCTCAAGAAAAAGAATCTGGCACGCATAGCACGGAAAAAGCATGTACGACAAAAGGTCTTTGGTACAAACCAGCGGCCGAGGCTCTCCGTTTTCAAGAGTGCCAACCATATCTACGCGCAGCTTATTGATGACGAAAATCGTGTCACGATCGCCGCCGCTTCAACCTTGACGCCCGAATTAAAGGAGAATGGTTCACGAGGCGGAAATGCTAACGCCGCACAGAAGGTCGGCACGCTTATTGCCCACAAGGCAAAAGAATCGAAGATAGAGTCCGTTGTATTTGATCGAGGCGGAAACCTGTATCACGGGAGAGTAAAAGCCCTTGCAGATGCAGCTAGGGAAGGCGGGCTGAAGTTTTAGAAGGCTGAATGCTGTCCAGCATTGATGCCGAAAAGAGTGGGTGCTAGCGAAGGAGGAATTCGTTGCGAGTTGAAAAGATAGATCCGGGCGATTCGGAATTTGAGGAACGTTCAATAGCGATAAATCGTGTAATGCGAGTCGGCAAGGGTGGACGAACACCCAGTTTCAATGCCCTTTCTGCTGTTGGGAATTTTGAAGGCATTGTGGGCATTGGATTCGGTAGTGCGAACGATGTGCCTTCGGCGATTAGCAAGAGCGTTGCCGATGCTAAAAAGAATTTAATCCGTGTTCCGCTAGTAGAAGGCACGATTCCACATGAAACTTTTTGTAAGTTTAAAGCCGCCAAGGTTCTCCTGAAACCGGCAAGTCCTGGAACCGGGATTGTTGCAGGGCATGCGACGCGGACAATCTTGGAATTTGTAGGAATAAAAGATGTCTTGGCAAAGCGTCTCGGATCTAGAAATGTAAAAAATATTGCAGAGGCGACAATGTTGGCGTTAAAGAATTTGAAGGATGTCAACGATGTCGCCCGACTTCGCGGCAAACGCGTCGAAGAATTGATCGGCGGGAGTTCCCCGTCGACTTCTCATTGAAATGGAGTCAAATAGTCATGAAGTTGAATGAGCTCAAGCCGGCTCCAAATTCAAAACGAGCCAAAAAGCGCATTGGACGTGGCGAAGCCTCAGGTTGGGGCAAAACCGGCGGACGGGGACACAAAGGTCAAAAATCACGTTCCGGAGGATCTATTCCCGCCTGGTTCGAGGGCGGGCAGATGCCTTTAGTGAGACGGCTTCCGAAGCGCGGACCAGCGGTAACTAAGCACAAACGTATCAAATATGATGTAGTCAATGTCAAAGAACTAAACTGCTTCGATAGCGACACCACCGTTACTGTCGAAATGTTGACCGAGAGGGGTATGGTGAGGCGCAGGAATTCGCGGGTCAAAATCCTTGGTGACGGCGACCTAGATAAAAAACTGACTGTGCGTGTTCACAGTTTTGCGAAATCGGCGATCGAAAAAATTCAGAAGATAGGTGGCAAGGCGGAGACTGTCTCCTAGTCAGCGGCATCTGCCTCCTTTAGTAATTCCGCTAATATATCAGTGTCATACGTGCCCTTTGTCTAAAAAAGACGTAACGACCGCATATTCAATGTTGATATGATGAATTCAAAGGACAAACCACAGATGGTCAGCGCTTTCCGGAATGTGTTTAAAATTCCGGAGTTGCGGACTCGCATTATTTTTACCGCGTTACTGCTAATTGTCTACAGGTTCGGAGCGCACATCACAATTCCGGGGATTGACGACCGTGCGTTGGAAGAGTTTTTCAACCAATTGACGGACCGACCCGGCGGTAACATGATCGGATTCGTAGACCTATTCTCGGGCGGCGCATTTAGTCAGATGACAATCTTTGCGCTTGGCATCCAGCCATACATTAGCGCATCGATTATCATGCAGCTTCTTGCTGTGGTTGTACCATCTCTTGAGAAGCTATCGAAAGAACCGGACGGACGTAAAAAGATAACACAGTACACACGCTACGGTACTGTTATCCTTAGTGCCGTTCAAGGATTGGGCATCAGCTTCCTTCTGCGCAATCCGGGAAACCTCGGCATACAAGCTAATATCGTTGTGAATGAAAGTTGGTCATTTCATTTTTTGACGGTTATCACCTTGATGGCTGGCACGGCGTTCGTGATGTGGCTTGGAGAGCAGATTACGGAACGAGGTATCGGGCAAGGCATTTCACTCATAATTACTGTTGGAATAGTAGCGGCAGTGCCAGCTGGCGTTACCAGTATTGTTCGCCGATTGTTTGTCGAGTCTAGCTTAAGTTTAATTCAGCTGTTTATCTTTCTGGGTTTGATTGTTGTTGCGGTGATGGGTACGGTTTTCGTCACCCAATCTATTCGTAAGATTCCGGTTCAATACGGGCGACAAATAAAGGGAACACGGATGTATGGAGGTCAAAGGACTCATCTCCCGCTCCGGGTCAATGCGGCCGGTATGATTCCAATTATTTTTGCGGTCACGTTGATGCAATTCCCCGGCACTATTTTGGGTTTCTTGCCGCAAGGATGGGGCTGGGCGCTTGAATTGCAGGGGGTCTTGGGAAATCCGGGTCATCCGGTATACTTGATTATTTATGCAAGTCTGATTATTGCATTTACGTATTTCTACACGGCTGTACAGATTAATCCGGTTGACATGGCAGATACGCTAAAGAAGCACGGGGCACATATTCTAGAAAAAGGTGGTATTCGACCGGGGAAACGAACTGCCGAACACATAAATTTCGTGCTTACGAGAATTACTCTTCCGGGTGCCTGCTTTCTCGCCGGCATTTCTGTAATTCCGATAATGTTTGAAGGTTGGCTACAAATCGGAACCATGGTGAGCGGGGCTTCGGTGTTAATTGTTGTCGGCGTCGTATTGGACACGGTGTCGCAGATTGAGTCGCATTTGACGGATCGAAGTTATGAAGGATTCATAAAGGGACGGCGAATTAAAGGGCGCCGTTCGAGATGAACGGTGAGATCAGTTTGAAGGATGGATACTGATGAAGGTTAAAGCTTCTGTGAAGAAAATCTGTAACCAGTGTAAGGTCATAAAAAGGAAGGGCATCGTTCGTATTATTTGTCCTTCAAACCCTAAACACAAGCAAAGACAAGGATGACCGAAGCCAATACAGTATCAACTTTCAGTTTAAAGGAGGCAGGCCATGGCAAGGATTGCAGGGGTTGATTTGCCGCGAAACAAACGGGTGGATGTCGCACTTACCTATATATACGGGATTGGTCGTCACAGTGCATCGAAATTGGTTAATGAACTGAACATCGATCCCGGGAAAAAAGTTGACAGCTTGGCGGAGGATGAGATTAGTCAATTAAGAACCACAATTACGCAGGATTACAAGGTCGAAGGTGATTTGCGGCGAGAAGTCGATCAAAACATCAAAAGGTTGATGGATATCAATAGTTATCGCGGATTGCGCCATCGGCGGCAATTACCCGTGCGTGGTCAGCGCACAAGTACCAATGCACGAACACGAAAAGGAAAAGCTAGAACCATCTCTGTGGGTAGAAAGTCTAAGGAAGCAGCTCGCAAGGGTGGTTGATATTTGCTAGTTCTTCAGCGTGAAAGGAGAGTGTATTTGCGTTCTTCAAACCGGGCAAAAAGAAGAGAGAAAAAGAATGTGCCTGAAGGCATTGCTCACATCCAGGCTACGTTCAACAATACAATTGTTACCATCACGGATCCCTCCGGCAATACAGTCGCATGGGCAAGTGCTGGAATGAGTTTCCCTGGTTCACGAAAGAGCACGCCATTTGCAGCACAGCAAACCGCGGAAGCGTGCGCGAAGAAAGCAATGGAACAGGGAATGAGGCGTGTAGAAGTGCGGGTAAAAGGGCCTGGATCTGGCAGAGAATCGGCGATACGTGCTCTTTCAGCGGCAGGACTCGAAGTCACATTAATGAAAGATGTAACTCCCATACCTCACAATGGCTGTCGCCCGCCAAAGCGACGTCGTGTTTAACCTCGATTACGAATTTCGAAGGAGAAAATGAGCAGATATCTAGGTCCTGTTTGTAAACTATGCCGTAGAGAGGGCGAAAAGCTCTTCCTAAAAGGACGACGCTGCAATACACCAAAGTGTTCATTTGAGCGCCGTGCCTACCCTCCGGGGGAGCATGGCCAAAGGCCAATACGTGGTAAGGATGGCTACCGACAGCAATTGCGGGCGAAACAAAAGGCAAAGCGAATCTACGGCACATTAGAGAAACAGTTTCACAATTATTATGACAAAGCCGAACACCAGAAGGGAATTACCGGGGAAACTTTGATTGTCCTTTTGGAACGTCGATTGGATAACGTCGTTTTCCGCTTTGGCTTTGCAAGTTCACGACGGCAGGCAAGGCAACTTGTCAAACATAACCATTTTCTCGTAAACGGAGATTTGGTCAACATTCCTTCGTATTTGGTGACCGTTGGCGACAAGATTCAGGTTCGAGAGAAGAGTCTCCAGGCAGGTGTACTCCAAGAAGCAATAGAATACGCACAACAGGCGGGGACGCCCGAGTGGCTAGAGTTGGATGCTGACAAACGGACAGGCGTTATTCGAGGTTATCCGGATGTGAGCCAGGTTGCTGCCAACGTCCAAACTCAGTTAATAATTGAACTTTACTCCAAATAACATATATCCACGGAGAAGGACATCATAAATGGACATCAGGAAACCAGAGCGACTTGTGGCAGACTTGGACAGCCTGAAGCCGGATTATGGCAAATTTATTGCCGAGCCACTTGCACGAGGATTTGGCATTACACTTGGTAATGCACTGCGACGCGTTCTGCTTTCGTCAATCGAAGGGGCAGCCATCGTTTCTGTTTCCATTGAGGGGGTGAAACACGAATATTCGACGATTGATGGTGTCAAGGAGGATGTCATTCAGCTTCTCCTCAATCTTAAAGAGATTCGATTCCTCGTTCATACGCATGAAACAGTGACCCTACGTTTATCAGCTGACGGGGCCGGCGGAGTCACTGCCGCCGATATTCAGCCTAATAGTCAAGTAGAGATTGTTAACCCGGATCAATATATTGCGACCTTAGACAATTGTGATGGTCTAAACATAGAGTTGCATGTCCGACGTGGACGCGGTTATGCGCATGCCGAAGAGCACGCCAATCTAAATCAGCCAATTGGAGTGATCGCGCTTGATTCGAAATTTTCGCCAGTGAAGCGTGTCAATTTCCGCGTTGAAGAGACACGGGTAGGCCCCATGACGAACTTTGATCGCTTAATCTTAGAGGTATCAACTGACGCAAGCATTACGGCAAAAGAAGCTGTCACCCAAGCTGCGGATATCTTATTGGATCAACTACGACTATTCAGCGATTTTGATGAAACTTATGTTGAACCGGTACAGGAAATTGACGAAGAAAAAGTGCAGCGTGAGAAATATCTGTCAAAACCGGTCGCAGAACTAGAGCTTTCCGTGCGCTCTTCAAACTGTCTGGAAGCTGCGCAGATTACAACTATTCGGGATCTTGTGGTGAAGACCGAACAGGACATGTTGAAGTTCCGAAATTTCGGACGGAAATCCTTGAACGAGATTAAAGATTTTCTAGCCAATATGGGGCTATCTCTGGGGATGGAACTTGATGATGAGGAAGACTAGCGAAACGGAAGGAAAATTGACTAATCATGCGACATAGAAAAGCCGGCAGAAAACTTGGGCGAACTTCGAGCCACCGTAGAGCATTATTTCGAAATCAAGCTACGGCACTGTTTGAACACGAACAGATTCGCACGACGGTAGCTAAATCCAAGGAACTGAGAAGAATTGCTGAACGGTTGATCACTTTAGCCAAGCGTGGGGATCTGCATGCGCGCCGCCAAGCAGCCAGAATGATTATCGGCACGAATTTGCATGAAAAAGATGGCCAAGGCAAGCATTCGATATTGCAGAAACTCTTTGATGAAATAGGCCCACGATATCAGGATCGAAATGGAGGGTACACCCGCATAATTCGGGGCGAGTTAAGGCGTGGAGATGGTGCACAGATGGCTTATATTCAGTTGGTATGATGACAAGGACGACGACACGGCTTTGCTTTACCTTTTTTAGCGTTGATTGAAGACGTCAATCAACGCTTTTTTGTTGCGGGTAGGTGACGCGAATGCTCGTGACTTGTGTCTTCCCATGATTGCCGTATTTCAGTATCGATACGCTGCGGACACAAACAGGCGATTTGATGTCTGGGAAGTACTGAGTGATTCTACCGATTGTTTCCACGAACCGCGCATATAAGCTATGTCGAACTTTACAACTTCGTCAAAGACTTTACCGATCCCGAACGTCCAGAAATCCCGATTGTCGTCAATTGTTTTGGCGTTAAATGGGATGGGGTCATACATATAACCCACTCGAGTGTAGGCATCAAATTTCCTGAACTGATATTCTGCACCAATGCGAATCTGAATTGTCTTGTCATAAAATCGCTCAAAATTGTCTCTCGACACATCGTCCGTCGGTTGTGTACTATATTGAGTCTGTGTCCAATCAGTGAATTGAACGTCGCTAGCGAGTGTCAAGCTATTCTGCAGAAGTTTCACGGCAATTCCCGCACCGAGTTCAAAGGGTCGCTCAATATCGAAAAGTATTGAGCCCTGATCGGATTCACGTTCCGATTCGCCGTCATCAAAAACCACGTCTGTTTCTTCCCTCCAAACCTCATCGACCTCAATGTCCATTGGTGCGACAGCAGTCAAGCCGAGCGCGACATTTTCGGTAACGTACGCAAGCAGCCCGATTCTACCGCCGAGACCAAAATATTCGCGGTCGATAGTGTCATGGAACGCGAAGTTATCTAATTCAGCATCAATGTTACTCACGTCGGTTGCGATACTATCTAACTCGTTAACGTATGTTCCGTGCCAAATGTCCATTGATGCACCGAGAATAATGTTTTGCGAAATGAAAACTCCCGCGCCAAAACTCCAAATGCCAATGCCTCCGCGATCACTGTTGGTTTCATCTACGTCAAGACCGCCAAATGTTGTGTCGTCAGAAAGATCTATACCTTGAATAACAACCCGAGAGTCGAAACTCTGTGGACGATTATAGCCCAATCCGATTGCAAAACCGCCTCGTCTTGCATCTATAGGATAGACTATCCCGGCGGAACTAGGCCGAGTCTTTGACCGACTTGCGCCGATTAGACGTGCGCCGGTGAACTGCGTTTCAGAGTTGATGTCGTTGTGTGACAAACTGCCATACAGTTCGAATTTCCGAATCTGCGCTAACCCTGCAGGATTCCAATAAAGCGCTGTCAAATCGTCTGCGGTGCCAAGAAACGCACCTCCCATCCCCATGGCCCTCGCGCCAACACCGAAGGTATTACCGATTGCAATTTCCTCTACTTGGGCGAAGCTAGCAAGGCAGGGCACGAACGATGTAATGAACAAAAGGAAGAACAGAACGCGAATTGTTCTCCAATTTACGGGATTTGGGTAGAATTGGTCTAGATTTCTCATCTCTGAATTTAGTGCCTCCTTTTAAATCTTCTCGATTCCCTGCGTCTCGTATTCTCCTCTATTGGGGAAGTTCCGTCTGAGTCGCTATCCATTTTCTGGAATGGCCTATCAGAAGATGGGCGATGGGAATCGGCGCCTCGATGACTTAGTGAGCGTCGCTTGCCATGATGAAAGTCCCGGTTCTTGTAGTAGCGGGGGGTATTATGGCGATAACTCCTCCGACCATACCAATAAGGATTCCAGTATCCATAATTCCGGTAGTAGGGATCGTAAGAGTAGTAGGGATAGTAGGAGTAGTAGGGCGAATAGTAACCGTGATGTGGGTAAAGCTCCGATTCATGGTATCCGTCGTAATACGGGATAAATCGATCATACGTGCGCTTGCGGCGTCCGTAATAGCCTTCATCCTCGTCCGATTCTGTTTGATGTTCTTCACTAGCTTGGTCATCCCCATCGTCTTCATGCTCAACCGATGTCTTTTCTTTGTCGATTTGATTAGTTCCTCGGGTTGCTATCCGCGGGGCTGTATCATACCCAAGCTGTGTATAGCACCCAACAAACAGAATTGGCGATAACAACAACGCGACCGTGAGAGCAAATCCGAATTTCATGGTTCCTTCCCCCATCAAATACTTGAGATGTCAATCCAAAGTGCCTTGTTATCTGCTGGACGTCAATTTTGTTGTCAATACAGCAGCGTATTGTAAGTTCGCCGTCAGTGACCGTCAAGGTCATATTATATCACGTCTAGATTTCATTATCCAATTTAAGCCGATACTTATTCGTTATAGAAATTAGGCACTTTGGGACTTCACGTGAAATAAGATTGATTCCCTGCAATTCACAGACCAACTGATTACCTTCGGCATTGCAATGAATCAGAACGTCGTAGATGCAGACAATCAGCGGTAAGTGATTCGTTCCTACGACAGTAGTAACAATTGAGCCACAATGTCATGTAAGTCCCATCCGTTGTTGACAAGCTTCTTTCCTCATAATCAGGTGCTGCAGACCCGGACTAACCTTCGGCGGATAGTGGCGACAATGGAAAACTTAATCTCCAATACGCTTGCTTGATTCCTAGACCTAAATCAAAGTGCAAACAGGAGCATTGTCTGACTGTATTTTCTCGTAGCACTTGAGATTGACCGAGCACTTAGAGGCCCGGAAAATACACGCGGATTTAGAGTTGATCCCGCAAATGGATCTACGTGTCCAACGTGATTCTGTTTGAATTCACCAACACAATGCTGCCGAATAGCATCTATCCACGGCTTGTTTCTCGTCTGTTCACTCCTCGACTTAGAAGAGCAAGCGCTCATGTCCACAGAGCATTGGTTATTGTGAAAAGCAGTCTGCTGTGATATAGTATATTTTGAAACGGGAGGAAGGTGATTTCTATATGAAAGATATTACATTAAAGGATTTCCTACTTTTGATCTGTAACGTGTTGTTTACGGTAACGGGGCAACTCTTGCTCAAGCATGGAATGGTCCAAGTGGGGCGCGTGGAAAATTTGAGCCGCGTGATGAACAAACTCGTTCAGGCATTCATGAATCCATACGTTATCGGCGGAATTGCAACATACGGTTTCACGACGATGATTTGGCTCGTTATTCTTTCGAGGGTTAAATTAAGCGTCGCATACCCGATAATAAGCCTCGGCTATGTCATGTCTATACTCTTTTCGTGGATCATCTTCAAAGAATCAGTTCCAAGAGTCAGAATTTTTGGAGCTGCGGTGATTTGCATCGGAGTTTATCTTGTTGCCAGCGCTAGCGATTAATTGAGAGGCCAATATGGTTCAAGGAGGAGGCGCAAAGCCATCCTACATTGCAATGCTATTATCGCTGTTTTTTCCCGGACTCGGACAAATATACTTGGGTAAATGGCTGAGGGGGTTCATATTGATATTGGGAGTTGGCATGGGAGGAGGCCTAATCTATCTGAATTCACTGCCAATCGATGATTGGCGAGACCTTGCACGCTTCGACGACTTTACCCGCTGGTGGGAAGAACGGCGGCTGAACAACACAGAAGAGGTGCAGCCTTCGGATACCCCGGATATGGCGGAAGAAAAGGAAGAAATACCGGGATATCATCTTTGGACTTTTGAGAATGGAAAAAAACTGATGTATCGCCCTTCATGGATGCTAAAATTGAGCGGTCTTGCACAGGTACTCTTCTTTTGGATGTACGCCATTTGCGACGCATGGCGCGGGGAGAAAAGCTTCAACAGACGAGCATTCAGAAAGCGACTGAGGGAGGCGAAACAGCGTGAAGAAAACGAGAAACAGGGAAGCAAACCCGCGCCAATAGAAGATAAGAACCACGGTCCTTGAGGACTACAACCGCACCGATTCAAAAACATCAGGATGAGAGTTTTCCAAATGTGCGGCAGATCCGAAATCGGCAATAGAGTATGTCTGCGGTGCACCTCTAATGCTTCAACCCTTGATCGCCATTCATTGATTGTTATCCAATGTCTGAGGCGAATGACACGCCGATATTCTCAAGAGATTACGCTGTTTATTTTTCTTGTCCTTATCAGTAGTGCGATCCATTGTAATTACATAAGGGATTCCACGCTGAAGCAAAGCGAAGAGTTGCTTCGGTCGGACATGCCATTAGAGGCTGCGAACCTCCTTGAAAAGATTTTAGAATCAGACGAGCGCAACGCCAAAGCGAGAGTGCTGCTCGGTGAAGCTTATGATAAGTTAGGGCGCTTCCAAGACGCCGCTCTCCAACTCAAGAATGCAAAGCATCTCTACACAGATCAACCCGAGGCAGGAGCCGCGGCGCGGCTCAAGCTTGCGACGATATACATGAAATTGGGCAATCGACAAGATGCTCGTGACGAACTTCGCGCAGTTGTTCACATCACTTCTAATGAAGCTCTGCTACGTGAGGTTGCCGGTATCGTGGGTGACATGTATCGGATTGTGCAGCTCACGGAAGGAGATGCCGACAATTACTCTCCCATCTTTTCGCCTGATGGAACGCGAATTGCGTTCTCCTCTTTTCGCCTAGACAATGGTGAAATATACGTAATGGACCTCAAAGGACGCATACATCAACGTGTTACCTTCACTCCGGAGTTTAACGAGACTTCACCGGCATTCCTAAGTCATTCAAATTATCTTTTTTATAGCTTTGAGCCAAAGACTTCGCGTGAGGTCAAAATTGTTCTACAAAGCAGTGGGTCTACACCGATATACTCCGGCTTTAAGGTTACTCATATTCACAGCAAAGAAACACGCAATATTCTACCTATCGGTTTTGGTGTAAGAGCGCCGCGGGTTGCACGAGATGGACGCCGAATAGTGTATGAATCCAATTCTGACGCCAACTTAGAGCTATACGTGTTAGAAATCGGTGGACTTGGCCTCCGAGATAACGAACACCAATCAATCCAACCCAAGAGAATCACGAACAATGAAGTGGATGATGGCAGCCCATGCTTCTTTCCAGATGGAAAACGAATAGTATTTGTGTCCACGCGAGACAAAATTCATCAACTCTACACAGTAACTATAAACGCCGGCGCGGAGGTACGCCTCAACCCAAACCAATACGATTGCTATAGCCCTATCGTTTCCCTTGACGGCAAGTTAATTGCCTTCGTTTCTGCTCGTGATGGCGACATTGAAATCTATATGATGAATGCGGACGGATCCAACGAACAACGCCTAACCAATGGGGTTGGTGTATCTATGCAACCCGCCTTTTCGCCGGATGGACGGAAGCTTGCCTTTATCTCGGATCGTAGTGACAACTTCCAGATTTACCTCATGGACCTCGACCAAACGATTAACCGCAATGAACTAGCCCAACGCCTACAATAACATGGATTTAGATGCGCTCAAACGCGATATCGTGTTTGATGTCAAACTGCGCGGATACGAGTTTTCTTTGTCTTCCACATGGGGGCTTTTCTCTCCCAGATCGATCGACCCGGGAACACGCTTGCTCATAGATTATCTAGACATTAACACCGGGGAAACGTGTCTCGATCTCGGATGTGGATACGGTGCGATTGGTTTGGTAATGGCAAGGTTGTCGGGCAGTGGCAAGGTTTACTTAATTGATAAGGATTTTGTGGCGGTTGAACATGCTACCAAGAATGTCATACGCAATAGCGTAAAAAATTGTGAGGCAATGGCAAGCAACGCCTTCAGCCATCTGCCTGACATTAAGTTTGATGTCATCGCATCAAACTTACCGGCGAATGCGGGAAAGGAACTATTGCACATTATTCTGCTGGAAGCCCGGAATTACCTTAAACCCTCAGGCAAACTCTACGTGGTTACTATTTCCGGGTTACGCGAATTTATCAAGCGAAACTTCAAAGAAGTCTTTGGGAATTATCGAAAACTCAAGCAAAATGGCACGCATGTTGTCAGCTTGGCGGTGCAACAGTCTAAATCAATGTGCACAGGCATTCACGAGTAAATGGAACATTGGCGATTCAAGCATGAAAAATTCGTGCTACAAGGCAACAATGACAATGGTCTTCCACGCCTCTTGGACCAATGTATCTACTTTTCTCACTGTGGCAATTTATGCACAAGTGCCGATTGACACGACTATTCTCACCACGTATTACGAACCGCAACTCCTTCCGAATCAAGGTACTGCTTGATGTTTTCTATTGTGAATTCTCCGTAGTGTGTGATTGACGCCACGATGGCAGCATCTGCATTGCTTTCGACAAAGACATCGCGGAGATGCTTCGGTTTGCCCGCACCCCCCGACGCAATGACCGGCACCGGGGCCAGTGCTGCTATAGCTCCTGTCAATTCGAGATCGTATCCGGCTTTCGTGCCGTCTTGGTCGATGCTGTTGACTACGATTTCACCCGCGCCCAATTCCACGCCACGCTGTGCCCACTGAATTGCGTCCAATCCCGTCGAACGGCGGCCACCGTCGATGAATATCTCGAAACCGCTTGGAATCTCATCGTTTTCCGGCACACGTTTTACTTGCATACTCAGAACCACGCATTGGCTTCCAAATGCCTTTGCGCCCTGCTTAATGAGTTGCGGATTTCTCACTGCACCTGAGTCGATGCTCACCTTCTCGGCGCCAGCAAGAAGTACCCGGCGCATGTCCTCAAGCTCTCTCAAGCCGCCACCAACCGAGAATGGAATGAAAATCTCTGCTGCAACGGCAGAGACAACGTCGATCATGATATTCCGCTTTTCATTACTTGCGGTTATGTCGTAGAAAACGAGCTCATCCACTCCGTTTTCGTAGTAGAATCGTGCCATTTCTACCGGGTCTCCAACATCGACATTCCCCTTGAAAGCAACTCCCTTGGTAACTTTGCCTGCACGGACATCAAGGCACGGAATGATTCGTTTGGTTAACATCTAAACAATCCCCTGAGAGAAACTGCATCTTGAGACTCGTAAAAAAGTTAAAACGTGCTTTGATTTGTAGTCGTGTGACACCATCGATAAATGGAAAGAAAGCATAGTAATGCATCGATAGCTTCGGGGGTTCCTATCCATTCAAGTGCTACTGAAGCATTGAAACGTACATATCGATTTTCATCTTTTAGCGCCGTTACAAGTGCCGGGACTGCGTCGCCAGCGGGTTTCCCGATCTGCGCGAGTGCCAGTGCCGAATCGAAACGAACATGGTCATCGCTATCTTGAAGTGCGTCTATTAACGCGGGTACGGCATTTTGAGCCGACTCGCCAACTGAGCCGAGAGTTTCAGCCGCATGACGACGTACCTGAACACACGGATCACGCAAAGCTTTTGATAGTGCGGGAACGGCTTCACGTGCGGAAAGATCCATTTGCGCAAGCGCGTACACCGCATTCCTGCGTATGGACTCGGAAGATTGACTTAATGCGTCGATCAGCGCCGGCACGGCTGCCTTTCCGACAGCCCCTAAACCGTATGCAGCAGAACGGCGAGTCAGTTCGCTATCAGCACTTAACGCATCAATCAGCATTGGGGCTAAGGTGTCACTAACGTCATCAACTGCTCCTAAAGCATAAGCTGCATCGAGGCTTGCTACCTCGGAGCAACCATGTAACTGGTTTCCTAGTTCAGAGATTTCGCCATTCATAGAAGAAGAATCGCCATTCGACGAGGATTTCTGTCCACGTAGCCAGTCCCAGATATGCCGCCACATAGCTTCATGATTCCCTAAGGGTGCTTCCCAACCAACAGTTTTCCAGTTCGGGGTTTCAGGTTGCCACGGAGCAACTGCAGGTGATTTCATCCTCACAAACTCAAACTTCATCATGAAGCGATGCTTCTGTGTTTGATTTGCCATTGCACGGTGCCACAAGTCAAAGTGCAGGAGCGTAACGGTCCCCGCTTCGCCATACAGTGGAGTCCCTTCAGCCCCATCCTCATGAAGTTGCGTATTGTAATACTGTGTTCCGGGCAATACCGCCGACGGGCCAATCGCCTCGACGACGTCTTGAGGATAGTAAAACGCCAATACCCAATGAGGGCAATGGTGGCGCACTTTATCGTACCCCCAATAACTGTCTTTGTGGAAATTCTGCTCGGCACTCCCCGGTAAGTTGTGATGTGGATGACGATGAGAGTGCATGATATAATCTGGCCCCAAAATGCCAGATAGTGCATCGCGAACGGCGACGTGATCAAACACCTCTTGGATTTCCGGAATACGGGGGAGAAGATTGTTCCCTGGATTCCCGTCCGATTCAAATATCAATTTGGTTTGTTGGTAAATGTGTTCATGGAAACTTCGAGGAAAATCCGGCTTTAATGTGACGTGTCCGTTGACGATGAAACGCCGCATATCTTCATCGCTGAATTGGTATGGCTTGTCTGCCATGTGTTTCTCCTTTCGCGTTAGTGGATTGAAACCCTAAAACGAAATTACTGTGGTCCACGCGGTCAGCCATCGTGAGAAAATGCTGGACCTCTGAAATGGAATCTTATGAATTGAGCAATCGGTTAAACAACCCTCTTGTGTCTTCCGTGAACTCTCGATAGTCCTTTAGGAATTGCTCTGTGGCCGACTGGGCCTCGTCGGAATAACCAACACGTTTAGCGAGTTTGTCTAATTCTGCGGCTTGGTCCGGCAGCGAATCCAAAGGGCGGTCATGAACAATACGCAGACTATTTTCCACGCGTCGAAGGAATTCATAGTCTCTCACAAGGTGTTCTTTATCTGAAGCCGTGATGACACCAATCTCGGTCAACTGTGCGATTGCATCGAGCGTATTTTGCAAGCGTACGCTTGGGTACTGTGTGCCGTGAATCAGTTGAAGTGTCTGAACAGCGAATTCAATGTCAACTAGCCCGCCGTAACCGGATTTCACGTCTTGCGTCTTTTTTCGACGGCGACGGCGTTTGGTGGTTATGAGTCGGGTGGCTTGAGTTTCTTTGCGCTGTCGAGTGTGAATGATGTCGGCTACCTCGTCTTGAGTCAATGGTCGGCTGTAGGCGAAAGTGTGTGCAACCTCAAGAAAACGCTTACCAAGACAGTCATCACCAGCCACAGGGCGGGCGCGAATCAATGCCTGGCGCTCCCATGTATCGGCGTGTTCATTGTAATAGCTCTTATACCCATCTAGTGGTAGTGCCAGTGCGCCGCCCGTCCCGTAAGGCCGTAGCCGCAAATCGATTTCATAAATTGTTCCGCTCCCGGTATCCTTGAAGCGGTTAATCAATTCTAAGCCGAGCTTCGCAAAATATTCTGCGTTGCGTAGTCCATGCGTTGATTCTCCTTCCGCGGAATAAACCATCAATACATCCAAATCCGAGCTAAAATTCAATTCTCTTCCGCCGAACTTTCCCATGCCTATGATGGTGAAGGTAGCCTCTGCACCGTCTCCCGTCAAAGGAACACCATATTGCTGTTTAAAGTGTTCGCTAAGATGGGGATATATGCTTCTCAATATTGCTTCCGCTAAATCGGAAAGCTCTGCAGTGGTCGTCCACAAATCTGCCCGCTTCAATATGTTTCGCAGCCCAATTCGCAGAATCTCGCTGTTCTTGAATTGTCTCAGTACATTGAAAACATGAACTTCAGGTGCATTGCCTATGATTTGAAGCGCGCTGTCTAGCTTTTCCGCGAGTGTTCTAGGCTTTTCCATTACGGCAGGCGCCGTCATTACATCAAAGGACTCCGGGTGGGCGATTAGCAACTCCGACAAGAATAGGCTGGTACCGCACAATCGAGCCAACATGTCAAGAATAGGCGGATTCTGTTTAAACATTGTGTAGTAGGACGCACGTGCACCTATCCTACTTGTAAACGCCTCAATATGACTTAGCGCCATGTCGGGGTCCGGAGTGTGGCGTATATAGTTCAACAGTGTCGGAGCGATCTCAATGAGTTTCGTGCGTACGCCTGGGGAAAAACGTGAGCCTTCTGGCCCCTCTGCCATCAGCTTAAGTCGCCACTGTACCTCACGTGGATTTTCAAAACCGAATGGCTCGAGGATTTGCTTGATCTTTCCAAAATCTTTTGTGGAGAGCAGCAATGAGACGTCTATTTCTTCCTCTGTTTCCGATTCCGCGAATACCTTGTCATATACGGCTCGGACCGTGCGTGTGTGTCTTTTGTAGTCTTTCTGGAAGGCCTCTAAGTCTGATTCGCCATCTCTGTCACGATAACCGGTGCTCCTTGCAATTTTCTTGAGGTCTGCCTGTTTGGAAGGTAGGCTATATCGTTGTTGATCTCCTTCAATTTGGATGCGGTGTTCGACTGTCCGCAGGAATCGATAAGCCTCTGAAAGCGTCCTGCAATCTTCTAGACTCAGCAGTTCATGTTCGTAGAGAAGTTTAAGTGTTTCGAGCGAATTGCGATTCCGTAGCACTGCTATTGGACCGCCATGAATTAGTTGAAGACATTGGACAACAAATTCAATATCGCGTATGCCTCCGATTCCCAACTTTACATGAGTCTGAGGATTTTCGTTCTCGGCGATGATTCTGCGTTCGATTCGTGCCTTGGTGTGCCAAATGTCCATCTTGATTTCGGAAATGGAGAGTCCATCAAGATAACGCTGATAAACAAAGGGCTGGATGGTTTGGATAAATTGTTTGCCCAGTTCCAGATCACCCGCTACAGGTCGCGCCTTTATCAGAGCCTGACGCTCCCAAATCTCCCCCCATCCTTCGTAATACGCTTCATATCCTTCTATGGAACGCGCGATCGTACCTGCACTGCTCTCGGGGCGCAATCGCACATCGACTCTGAAAACATAACCGCTTGGAGTCACCTCGCTCATGGCATTAATGATGAACTCGCACAACTTGCCAAAGTATTCGCTATTTTCATTGCCCTTGTCAGTTATTCCCTCGTCGGAATAGACAAACATCACATCAATGTCAGAGCTAAAATTCAGTTCATATCCTCCGAATTTTCCCATTCCAATTATGGCAAATTTGCTCACGGTCCTGTTGTCCTCTGCCAACGGACTGCCGAATCTTGGTACAAGTTCCATCACACCTATTTCATAACACATCTGCAGAGTGGCCTCCGCAAGATTCGTTAACTCTAAGGTAGTTGTCTCTAGGCTCGCGTCGTTGAGGAGATCGCGAACACCTATCCGCAGACTCTCCTTTCGCTTGTACTGCCGAATAACACTCAACTTCTGATCAAGCGAACGAAAGGGGGCTACGGATTGAGCGAGTTCTGAATACATGATTTTACGATTCTTCGGGGCATTCATCACACCGGCATCGATCAATTCATTGAAGTGTTCCGGGTTGCGAGCCAAGATGTCTGATAGATAAGTACTCGAGCCAAAGCAGGCCGCTAGAATTCGAAGAAGAAAAGGCGCGTCTTTTAGAAGGCGATACAGCCATAAACGATTGGGAATTTCGCTTGCAAATCGATCAAAATTGTTAAGGGCCGCATCCGGATCCGCGGAGTCCGCGAACGTGTTCAGCACGTGTTCAATGATCTCTGAAAATGGCTCTCGCAACGGCGATTCTCCTGCAAGATTCTGAATGTTGCGATGCGACCGATCACAATCCTGAAAACCGAACTGATCAAGAATCCTGTAGGCTGCGCCTTCGGGTAATTCCGGCAATGAATCCAGGTTTTTCGGATACGGCTTGTCGTTCATGAGAATCTCTTTATATGTTGAACGCGCTAACGACGACTGAAATCAGACGAAATTTGAACGGGATGCGCACATAACTATTTTATCATAATGAGTGGCAAAATGGAAACGTCGATAGTAGGTCTCGGCCGATTCAGTCCAATACTTGGAGTGTCTGTCAGAGCTGAAAGTGCCCTCAAGAAAAGCCCAATCAACCTGACTGTTGTCAAAAGGCCGTGTGGTAGACAGAAAAGTGGATTAAGAGGGGGTTGCAACCACTATCCGAAAGAGCATTGATGATACAATGGCATGATGGAGGGATCTACTCAATGCCTGAAACATCACTCTGGCCAGCGACACTCATTCTACCGGGAAATGTGACGGTGGGAAAATCAAAAAGCGCCACGTCCACCTCTCACGAACTATGCAAATCGCTTGAATTAGACATGTCGGTGTTATAATTGAAGGTTAAGGCTGGCGAGCGCGTGCCGTCCGGCAGCGGGATAGAAATAGGTGTTTCCGGTCCCTGATGCATCCGGATAACCCGTTGTACTGTAGGATCGATTGAAGATATTAAATACGTCGAGTGTGGCGGAAACTAGACCGAATTGATATTTTAATCGAGAGTCGACGGTAGTGTAGTTGGGTAAGGTCATGGTGTTGGCATCATCGAGAAAAATGTTGTTTGCAGATTTGATGACAATGCTCCCACCTATCCCAGATTGATGTGCACCACTGACACCACCAGCGATAACGTTGCGCGGGATCGCCTTCAGGAATTTGCCTGAATACTCGCCTATCCTAGATTTAGCGGATTGGTGCGTATAGTTGAAAAACAGATTCAGGCTCGACTTCATGGTGAATCTTAAACCCGTTTCAATCCCCTGATGTCGGCTCTTGCCAATATTCAGATACTTGAGTTGCTGAAGATCAAAATCTAACTCATTCTTCATGTCCATGGTGTACGCCGCGAATGAAAGCTCACCGTGCAGTAGGTCCGGGTACAACACCGAGCGATGGTAACCCCCTGCCTCAAAAGATGTCCCGGTCTGTGGTTGTAGGTCGCCGCTTGAAAGCAGGACTTTGAACGGGGGATTTGGCGGGATTTGAAAAACGATTGAACGCTGGTCATAGAGTTGATCGAGTGTTGGGGCTTTGAAGGATTTGGACACGTTGGCGTACAGATTGCCGATGTGCCTCTCTGTTTTCACATAACGGTAATTCGCTCCCGCTTTTGGACTGATTTCAGAGTGGACTGTTGATTGCTCTTCCCCTTCACTAGGTGGTTTCGGGGTAAACTGATCGCCAATTACATCGGCGCGCACCCCCAAGATGAGTCGAAGTGTCTGAATCGGTCGGAGTTCGTACTGAAGAAACCCTGCTGCCGAGCGTCGAGTGCTATCGCCCTTTTCGTCCAATTCTCCACGAGTGGCGGAATTCATAGCATTATAGTCGGCTAGTCCGCCAACGAGCAACAAATGATACTCCGACGAGAGCGAATGTAGTCCTGCGTCAATGCCAAGGCTGAGACGATTCTCAAAGGGCAGTCCAAATTGTTCAAGCGTCAATTGGAACGAACTCGTGAGGCGTGAAGCCTTGAGTAAGCGATTCTTTGTGTCGGCGAATTGGGGGCTAAGTTGAAGTGTCCTTACCGCATTGGTATCGCGGATCTCTCCCGTAACGATGCCGGAGAATTTGGCCATGGTATGGTGATTATAGTTTCCCTTTACAGCTGCACGATGTGTTCGGTCGTCGGTATGGTCGAACTTATAGAATGGTGTAGATTGGGAACGGGAGCTGTCTAACTCGGCGCCAGTCAACGGTCCGGGTTCGTCAAACTGCTGGAAATGATGAGTTGTTGACACGGTGAGTGAACCGTTAGGTGTTTTAAGCAGCGTTAAGTAACCCCCAAGGTTTTCTACCGCGCGGTCCGCATGTTCTCGAAACCCGGTGTGCCGCTCTGCCGATCCGAACGCCGCAAATCGGCGCCCGTTCCAAAGACTGCTTGATCGCGCGTGTGCACCAAGTGATCCAAAACCTCCGCCGCTTGCTGAAATCTGAGATAAAGATGTATGCTCATCGGAGGTGACCACGTTGACGACACCACCTATCGCAGAGTCACCATATAACGAAGACGCACCCCCGCGCAGAAATTCAATTGAGCTGATATTTGAGAGCGAAACGGAATTCCAATTCATTAACCCTTTCTCAAGCTCATTGATTGGCTCTCCATCTATCAAAACGAGCAAATACTCCGCTTCGCCGCCACCGTAAAACCCGCGCAGCGTGGCCAAGGGGTCTCGCCCCAGTCCATCACGGTTTAAAAACGAAATTCCCGGCAAAGTTGATAGCGCGTCGGCAAGGTTTTTGAGCGGTAGAAACTCCATCTCGGCGCGGGTACGGACGGACACGGCTGCGGTCGATTCAAATAGCGAGTTTAACATTCGCTCCGAGGTGACAACGGTCTCTTCAATTTGATACATCTCTTCGGAGTCATTCTCCGCCGCCGTGCGGTCAGGGAGAACTATCGAAAACAGATTGATGAAACATACGGTAGCTAGAACGAACAGATTACAGCATAATTTAGACATAATTCTTCCTCATTTTGCCGTCGGCTTCCCGCTAGGCTCAAGAACAGACTAATACACCTTCCGATTGCTACTGTGAAACATATGGATGTTTATACCCTCGTGATTAAGCGCAAACATCATGCCAGATCAAATTAAAGATGGAATTGGATTTTTTGAGGCATTTCCTATGATTCTCCGCGAATTCATTCATTTGAATTGTGCAGAATTTGGACAAACTCGTCCAAATTCTGCAACGACTAATCCTAACCCCCGAACTTTGGCGGGTACGACGAACTAAAGACATACAGCCAATCTAAGCATCAAGCGATGCTGTCCCTAGCATTAACTCACCGAGTTCTGATTCGTGAGTTTGTGATGCCTGAATAATGTCCACAATTCGACCATTTAACATTACTGCAATTCGGTCGCTCAATTTCAGGAGTTCCTCAATGTCCGGGGAGATTAAAAGGACACCTCTTCCTTGGTCGCGGGCGTGCATCAGTTGTTCGTGCACGAATCCAACTGCTTGAAAGTCCAATCCTCGAGTTGGATGTGATGCAATGATAAACGTTGGTTTGTTTTCCAACTCTCGGGCAACAACTACCTTTTGCTGATTTCCACCGGATAGCGCATGGATTCGGGCATCAATACCTACAGCGAGAATCCTGTATTTCGTGATTGCTTTCTTCGCGAAATCTCGAATCTCGGTTGATTGAAGCAGACCGTAGCGAGAGAAAGGCAATTTGTAGTGGTATCCGATGATCAAGTTTTCATCAATGCTGCCCATCAAATTAATACCGTGGCGATGGCGGTCGGCTACGAGATGTGCCAGGCCCAACCGCCGAATCTCATTCACAGACTTGTAGATAATGGATTTTCCATTCAGGGTCATTTCGCCGCTGTCAACTGTACACAACCCGGTCAAAACCTTGATGAGTTCGTTCTGTCCGTTTCCTTCGACCCCGGCAATTCCCAGGATTTCACCGCCGTAGACTTCAAGCGATACACGATTGAGCAGGTGGCGACCATTTTCTGCCTGAAGCGTGATTTTATTCAAGCTAAGAACGGAACGAGTTGATTGAACATCCGGTTCGTGCATCATGGTGGACGTAGGTTTGGCAACGGTATGCTTCGCTGCCTCAGCATGGAGTCCTACCAGAGCAGATGGTGATGCTCGTTCTCCAATCATCAGTTCTGTCAATTGAGCAGGATTGGTTTCGGATTTGGAGAACGACGCGATCGATTTCCCATCGCGCATCACGGTGATGGTGTCTGCAATTTCCATCACCTCTCGGAGTTTGTGGGTAATCAAGATTACGCTCTTTCCTTCGTTCTTCAATCCGCGGAGACAATCAAACAAACGGGTTACCTCTTGCGGTGCGAGTACGGCTGTTGGTTCATCGAGGATCAAAACACTGGCGCCGTGATAAAGGGATTTGACAATTTCGCTGTACTGCTGCGCGGCAATTGGAAGAGATTCAATTTTGGCGTCAAGGTTTAGTTTGAACCCGAGTTGTTCGACAACTGAAATTATTGTACGGCGCGCGTTAACATCGTCCGAGAAGATTTTATATCTGCGAGGCTCCTTTCCCAAGGAGATGTTTTCAAGCACTGACAGAGCGGGAATTAGTGTAAAATGTTGCTGCACCATGCCTATCCCCAGTCGAATTGCTGTGCGGGGATTGTCGACTTGAACTGGCTTGTTGTCAAAGAAGAGTGTCCCTGCGTCCGGTTGATAGAGCCCGTAGAGGACTTTCATCAGCGTAGACTTGCCCGCTCCATTTTCACCGACAATGGCGTGGATCTCCCCGCAGCGCAGAGAGAAATCTGCACAGTCATTTGCCAGGATGTTCCCGAATCGTTTCGTGATGCCCAACATGGAAATCAGCGGATTGAGGGACATTGGTGGAGGTCCATGGATGCGAAGAAAGAAGGTGTAGTGAGGAAGGATTTCGATGTGGGGTAGCTTGTGTATAGGTATATAAGTTTACTTTAGCTCTGATGGAACGACTATCTCGCCAGCGATAATCTTGGTCTTAAGGTTCTCAATTCGATTTAGCAAGTCATCGGAAAGGAGGCTACGGTTATCTTCATCGACAATGTATTCAATCCCTCCCTCCTTGAGTCCGTAGATTTGTGTTCCACCCGAAAAATTGCCTTCTACAACACTCTGTATGGTTTGGTAAATGGATAGTTCAACCCCTTTAATCATGCTGGTTAAAACAAGCCCGGGAGCAAGATGGTTTCCGTTCGCGTCTACCCAGATAAGGAATTTGTCTTTTTCTTTGGCGGCCTCGAGAATCCCCAGACTAGTTGCACCTGCTGCGGCAAGTATTACGTCTACCCCTTTGTTGTATTGTGCGATTGCAAGTTCTTTTCCTCTCGCAGGGTCGCTGAATGCCTGCGGCGTAACCCCCGCATAATCTACAATGACTTCAATGTCAGGGTGTATCGCGTGAGCGCCCGCACGGTATCCTGCCTCAAACCTGTGTAAGAGTGGAACGTTCATCCCTCCTACAAATCCAATCCTATTCGTCTTTGTCTTCATTGCGGCAATCGCACCGACAAGGTACGTGCCTTCATGCGCTTTAAAAAGCAATGATGCAATGTTTGGAGCTTTCCCTTCTTCATCGACGATTGCGAAATTCACTTCTGGGAAGTCTGGAGCCACTCGATTCATGGGGTCTTGGAACAGGAAACCTACCCCGATGATGAGATCGTATTCAAGTCGAGCAAGTTGTCGCAACACCCGTTCAATATCGGTGCTCTGTCCCGGAGTAATCTCTTTCAGATCAAACTCCCACTGTTCGGCGGCTTTAGTCGCGCCTGCGTAGGAGGCGTCACAGAAAGATAAATCACCGCGTCCTCCAGTGTCATAAATTAATCCTATCTTCAAATGTCCGGCACTGGCTTCATTCCAATGACAAAGCGTTAGAATGAAAATGGAAACAGAGATAAGAGCCTTGCATAATCTGTCTTGCATCGTGCCATCTGCTCCGTCGGTAAGCAATTGGTTGTAGGTCAAAAGCGGTACATTTCCTATCAACCCTTTTGATTCTTGTGAAATATCTCGTAGATAGTAAATTGATCTGGTGCTACCACCCCACCCGACACCAACATCTTCATCGCAGTTTCAGGTTTCAGGTTCGTTTCATGAAGGATGTCGGGTTTGCAGAAAAGTAGCATCCCGGTTGTTGGATTTGGACTAGTCGGAATGAAAACCGAAGTGAGAGGCGCAGAGTTTCCGGTTTCATGAATCTGACCGGTGACGAACCCGATGACCCGTATGTTCGCATTTGGCGATTCTATGGTGACAACCTGCTTGAATTTATTGAACGGTTCCGGCCCCAAAACGGTTTGTACAAGTTGCCTAACCGGAGCGTACACATCTCTCACCAATGGTATTTTAGTTAAAACGCGCTCGCCAAGACCAATCAATTTTCTTCCAACGATGTTGGAAACAACCACGCCGGTTATGTAGACTAGTAGGATTGTTGCCAATAAGCCCATTCCCGTGACATACTGTTCACCCAAA
Source organism: Candidatus Poribacteria bacterium (assembly GCA_028820655.1). Taxonomy (GTDB): domain Bacteria; phylum Poribacteria; class WGA-4E; order WGA-4E; family JAJDTR01; genus JAJDTR01. The sequence continues at coordinate 91,863 of JAPPIK010000014.1, forward strand.
ATAGGTGAGACAACTGGCGCTAACCAACCATCAAGTGTGACGAATAAGAAACGTAAAACAAAAAATGTTACCCCTAACGGCACAAGTGTCAAAATACCGGCTAGGAGTGTGTTCTTAAAATGGGTTTTTACATTCATGTAAATTACTGCATTGTGAGCGTCGCGCTATAAATTGGGGGAAGCAGTGAACCGTTGGATGTTCCGTATGAATCCACGAAAATTATGATAGCATACTGTCAGCTCATCGTCAACTCGATTGCCTGAAGGTTAGACGCTGCATCAAGGATGGTTTTACATGGTGGTTGACTTTTCGGGCGCTGTAACATATCATGTCTAAGTTCTTGCAGTGAACTGCTGCCAATCGAAAACGGTATCGGAAATCAGTTTTGCCCATATCGTTCCGGCTGTGCGAATTGACCCTTTATGGGGCCCGAAATTCCATTCGAATGGTCGTAGACAACGCGCATTCAGATGATTGGAGATGGCCGATTCAGAACGCAAACGATTAATTCATCATCGTTCTGCAAATGACGGAGGTGCGTGGAGAAATCGGAATTTCCACGCATGGGGCAAAACTCGAAACAAAATTTCGACTAAACTATACTGTGAGGTCCCGTAAGATATGGCTTATTCAAGCTTAAGAGAATTTGTCAAAGCATTAGAGAATGCTGGTGAGTTGAAACGAATAAAAACCAAGGTGTCTCCCGATCTTGAAATCACAGAAATTACCGACAGAGTGAGTAAAGCAGAGGGGCCTGCACTGCTGTTTGAAAATGTAGAAGGGAGTGAAATGCCGCTCCTAATCAATGCCTTCGGCTCTAATCTGCGGATGGCAATGGCACTGGGAGTGGAAGCACTAGACGAAGTCGCCGATGAGATTGAGGGAATGATCAAGATTGGTCCTCCGGAGTCGCTTCTCGATAAGGTGAAAATCCTTGGTGTTCTTGCCAAATTGACCAACTTTCCACCCAAGACGGTTAGACGCGGAGCATGTCAAGAGGTTGCATTAACAGGGGATCAGGTATCGCTTGCCACATTGCCGATGATAAAGTGCTGGCCCCTTGATGCGGACAAATACATCACGCTTCCTCAGGTTTTTACACACAGTCTGAAAACGGGGCAGCGCAATGTCGGAACGTACCGTCTGCAAAGACTCGACGACAAAACGCTCGCTATGCATTGGCAGATTCATCACGATGGAGCCGCGCATTTTCGTGAATATCGCGAATCCGGCGCGCGAATGCCGGTCGCGGTTGCTATCGGTGGAGACCCCGTAATGTCATACATTGGAACCGCTCCTTTGCCGACAGGGATTGACGAACTCCTGTTTGCCGGTTTTCTTCGTAAATCGAATGTGTCGATGGTTCAGTGCAAAACCATCGACATGAATGTGCCTGCCGATGCGGATATTATTCTTGAGGGGTACATTGAGCCCGATGAAACCTGCGTCGAGGGACCCTTCGGGGATCACACCGGCTTCTATTCACTCGCTGATGAATACCCGGTCTTTCACCTAACCGCCATTACTCACCGGAAAAACCCTATCTATCAGACGATCATTGTCGGCAAACCACCGATGGAAGATTGCTATATGGGAAAAGCGACCGAACGAATTTTTCTTCCCCTGATACGGACGCAGTTACCGGAGGTTGTCGATATGAACCTCCCCCTTTTCGGCGTGTTTCATAATTTTTGTCTAATTTCAATCGATAAACGTTACCCGTTCCATGCCAAGAAGATTATGCACAGTATTTGGGGTCTTGGACAGCTAATGTTTAGCAAGACCGTTATCGTCGTTGATAAGCATGTTAATGTGCAAAATGTGGAGGATGTGTTCTTTTACGTTGGTAGTAATGTGGACGCGAAGCGGGATGTGACCATTGTAGAGGGGCCTGTTGATGTGTTAGACCATGCCGCTCCTATTATGGGCGCGGGATCGAAAATGGGAATTGACGCGACGACGAAGTGGCCCGAGGAAGGCTACCAACGCGAATGGCCTGAGGAGATTGAGATGTCTCAGGACATCAAAGATCATGTTGCTAACCGTTGGAAGTCGTATGGGATAGGATAGAGTGTGAATATTGAAGAAAGCGCTTCCGCTGGAAAGAGTAGTGGGATATCGCCAGGTCCATCGGGCCTTCCAAAAAGGCTGTCCACGTGCCGATTGGTTAGGTTGTGGTGAAGAGACGAAGCGAGCGAGCAAGTGCGTGAAGGGGACGATTATACATTAACGTCGTCAGACGTAGTGTTCGACGTTGCCTCGCGGTTTGTTTCTTCGGAACCGCTTGGTTGCGCTGTCGACTGGGGATTTTGTGCTGCCCGGACATAAACCATTCTGAGATTATACAGCGTACTTTCTAGGAATTCACCCTCGCTTTCCGTAAGATTTCCCTGAGATTTCTCTTTTAGCAGCTCAATCGTATCGATCATACGTCTTGCCATGCCCAGATCGATTGTGATTTCTTCTGTTTCCGAGGTCCTGAGCTGACCCAAGTGGGCAGAGGCCGCCAGCGCAAACTCAGAGATAAGGGATGTAAAATTGACTGGGGGCAACTGTGGTTTGTCTGTCTGAACTGACTCTGATTCCGCCATGGTTTCAAATTATACAACAGTTCTACACAGGATTCGCGGGAGACTTCGGATACAATCAACTGGAATTTCGCGAGTCCACGAATCTAGAGTTTGCTCGCCAAGAAGGGCAATTCTGAATTCCATGAGCGCTCAATCATCATCAAAAACGATGATTTGCGTCATCAATCCTCCTGCCTGATTGTTGTTCTCCGGATTTTCGTTCATCGCCAAGAAAATCACGCCATCGGCGGGAGAGGGATTGTCGTATCGCGACCCCACCGCAATAACGACATCACCAATTTTTACCAGAAGTGCGCCAATGTTTGCCCCAGGGAAGAGGAATCCCTCTCCACCCGGGGTATTCGCAATTCCTTCTCCACCGCACCACCCGATTCGATTTCCCAAATCAGGTGACCACGCCCCCTCTGTATCAATGACGAGCCGCTGTCCCTTCTTGATGCGAACGTACGATTCTTGCCACTCAGGGCTAGGACGTGCCATCCGAATTACTGTTAATGCCACTAAGGCCTCCTTATGCAATCTATTAGGGTGTGCAATGTACTATACCGCGCTCATGTAAAAACGAACACGGTATCCAACAATGCTGGCAATTGTGCGCAAGGTTAAAGTCCTATAACTAGATAACTATTCATTCGAGCGGAGGGTTGCAGACAGAATTTTGTCATTCGGCTCGATTTTGGTCAGCACGTCGATTCCATTGATGACTCTGCCGAAGATTGTGTGAGGCTCATCGGTCTCGAGTGTGTCAAGACAGATGTAAAACTCCGAAGCGTGGGATTCAACGCCGTCCCCTGCCATGGCAACCGCGCCCTTTTTATACTGCTGGTTGCTTGTCTCCAAGGGGATGGTTTCATTTAGCCGTGCAGAGCCTGCTTGAACGAGTTGTCCCGCCTCGACGCGATGAAAAGACTCACCATCATAAAACTTCAACCGCACGTTTTTGGCGAAGTTTTTAGCTGTTTCGGGCGCATCGTCTGCATAAAACGCAATCTCGATGTCGCCCTTGTCGGTTTTGATGACAGCCGTGACATTTTGAATATCAACCTCCGGCGGTTTTTCTCGAGGTGCTGATTGGACTCTAGCCTTACGCGCTCTGGGTTTCGGCGCTTCTTTTCGTTCTTGTGTGCAACTCGCCAAAAACACAGTAGTCAAGATCACAATCATACAAATGACAGAAAGGTAGATGGCACCGCTCGTGTGTTTGCTATTCAGATTTGACATGTTCTGATCTCGCCTCCAATTTTACGGTTTTCATTTTGTCGCCGACCCTAAGTCTGTCGACGACATCCATGCCTTTAATCACTTGTCCGAATGTTGTGTACCGCCCGTCGAGAAATGATTGTGGTTTCAGGCAGATGTAGAATTGACTTCCCGCGGAATTCGGTGCACTTGTTCGTGCCATTGCAACTGTCCCTCTGAGATGGGGTCGTTGGTTGGGGTTGGCATACTCATCCTTAATGGTATAACCGGGCCCGCCCGTGCCATCTCCGTTTGGATCACCTCCTTGAATGATGCTCAAGCTTTCTGAATTCTCTCTACGATGAAAAGTAAGACCATTATAAAAGCGCAGTCTCACCAAGTTTTTGAAATTTTCGACAGTTGCCGGAGCAGAATCGAAGTGAAATTCAATCACGAATTCTCCTTGGCTTGTTTTGACGACAGCTACCTGTTCTTCTAGAACCTCAACTCTGGTACTCTGGTGCGTAGCACATCCTATCATGAAGTTGCAGGACAATACTAGCAGTGCGATACCCATCGCCCAATGATGTTTTCGCGTGCTTTTCCCTGTTCTATCCATTCCCTTATTGATCTGTAATGCTTTATTTGAAAGCAACGATTGAACTCGCAAAAAGTTGGTCAATCCAGGCTAATCATGGAGTACTGTACTTCAGCCGGACACTACACATTGACATGGCAACCATTGTTCATAACGAGAGGGAAAGCCGCCCCCGACAATTTTTCACCATTCGGGACGGTTACAAAAGGCTTCATGGGATGGCTTCCGTTCGCGTCGTATCGCGTTTCGCTTGTCATATAATGAATTCCGATGGCGCGGCGCGGATTCCCGCTCAAGTTTGCATGAGAGCCATGCCAAGTTAAAGAGTGGTGATAGTGGACGTGACCCTTACGCACAGGGCACAACTTAACCTCAATATCGTTGCCCCTGAAGCTGGAAGGCATCTCATCCAACTCCTTGACGGTGTGCAAAAACTCGATTTGATTTCCCCAATTATACGATTGTGCAACCATTCGCATGCAGCCATTTGACTCGGTTACATCGTCCAAAGCAACCCATGCTGTTACTTGGCTTGTCTTTGGGCTTAAGATCGGCCAATATGGAGAGTCTTGGTGCCATGAGTTGACCCCGCCTACCTCGGCAGGTTTGTACTGAATCTGGTCGTGCCAGACACGTAGTTCCTCTGCGCCGCTCAACTGCGCAATTTCTTTTACAATTCTTGGATCATGAACTAACCGACGAAAGGGTTCGCTCGCTTGCCAAATATTAACTATTTGCCAAACGGGTAGCATTTCATCGCGGGAGAGATTAACAATTCTGACGGGCTGCGGAACGGGTGCGTCTTGATCCCTAATAACTCGCGCAAGTTCTTCTTGCAGCACGCCAACTTCATCGGCGTCCAAGACCTTACCGCCGAGGAGAAAGCCATTTGAACGAAACTCTTCAACTTGAGCCTGACTCAACACATTCTCTCTCCTTCCGCAGATGAGATTTCACTATACTAACACACAATCGAAACCTGGTAAAGCAAAATCTATCTATGATTGCAGAATGGCACGTTAAAATGGGTTGACATCAAATTGCCCATGAAGTACAATAATTTTCGTGTTATCATTTCATTCAGAAGGCTTTCAATCCCCTATGTTGGATTTAAGTTGAGTTGCCAACTACGTTTCATTTGACACTCGGCCTTGGCGATGTGACTGCGGTGTGGAGGTGCGACTGGAGGATTGAGACTGAACTTATAGCTCGCTAAATCTTCAAAAAAGCCGCAGGTAACCTAATACCCGCGGCTTTTTTGTTTTCAATAAACCGAATGTTCATTGATGATTGCGAGGGAAATTCGGTAAGGAGAACACAATGAATCGAATCGCTCTGACAGGGATTAAACCGACGGGGCCGCCGCACATTGGCAACTACCTCGGCATGATTAAGCCGGCACTGGAATTGGCTCAGAACCATCAAGCGCTTTATTTCTTGGCTGATTACCACGCGCTTACGACTGTGAAAAACCGTGAGAAGTTGATTCAGCTGACCTACGAGGTTGTGGCTGCGTGGATTGCTCTGGGTTTAAATCCGGACGAGGTCATATTCTATCGCCAGTCAGACATAATCGAAGTGTTTGAGTTGACGTGGATTCTGAATTGTTTCGCTGCGAAGGGTTTGCTCAATCGAGCGCACGCCTACAAAGCGATCGTAGACGATAACCTTAAAGCCGGGCGCGACCCCGACAAACAAATCAACATGGGTTTATACAACTATCCTGTGCTGATGGCTGCAGACATTTTGCTTTACGGAAGCCATGTTGTCCCGGTTGGATTGGATCAAAAGCAGCATCTTGAAATGACGCGGGATATTGCTGAGACATTTAATAAGAATTACGGAGAAATCTTGGTACTTCCCGAAGCATCGATAAAAGAGGAGGTCATGACAATTCCGGGGACTGACGGCCGCAAAATGAGTGCGAGTTACAACAACACACTTCCTGTGTTTGCACCTCCGAAGGAGCTGCGTAAACGCGTGATGCGAATCGTTACCGATTCAAAGCGCCCCGAAGATCCCAAAGATCCCGAGTCGTGCAATGTGTTTGCAATTTTTCGTCATTTTGCTGCGCCGGACGATATAGAATCAACGCGGCAGCGATATATCAAAGGTGAACTGGCGTATGGTGATATCAAGACAGAATTGTTTGAATTGCTCGAATCGACCTTTGGAAGTGCCCGCGAATTTTACAACCATTTGCTCGCGGATCGGGATGAAATTGACAGGATTTTAATTAAAGGCGCTGAAGAAGCGCGCGCTATCGCAATGCCGATTATCGAGCGGGTGCGTAAAGCCGTTGGAGTTGCGAAGTGAATCTCATGAACCGGTTGGCATTAAAATCCGATGTGCCAATCTGGTGATTGAACTTATTGAGATTGTCGTGTGGGAAAACATTATCAATTCAAGTTAACAAAGGAAATTCGCGTCATTCGGCAGTAACATGATGGTATCGATAACGAAAGAGTTGCGTTTCTATGGGAGCCAGCGGAAGTTTAGGCAAGTTCAAATCATCATTATTGGTTTGCTTTCCCTGATACTAATCGCTACCGCGTTCGAACTATTTTCCTATGCACAAACTGGCGGGCAAATCAAGGTTGGCTCCGGAATCTACTCAGTGCTGGTAATTGCTCTTTTCATAATGCTACTGTGTTTTTCGGTGCCGCTCCAGGCGATTGAAGCATTAAATTTTGAGAATCAAGGTTCCAATCTCGACCTTCTCCTACTAAGCCCAAAGAGCTATTTCATGCTACTGATTGGAAAGCTCATTGCTTCTGTTGTTGCTTCCCTATGGACAATCTGGCTCGTTACGCCACTGTTTTGGTTGTCAATCTACACCGGTGGTTTGACAATTAATCAATTGTTCGCTTGTGGGCTGGTATTTTTTGCATGTGTCTCGCTTTTCTCTATGATTGGTATATGCTTTGCCCTTTCGTCAAATGCTATTCAGTCAAAGGCGCGTAGTTTCGCAACAATTCTGCTCATTACCCTCCTTCCGCTAGTTTTGTCACAGACGCTCCCCATTGAAGAAGCCCTCTTGAAATTGATGAGTTGCCTGAGTCCATTAAGTGTCCTGTTATCAATCATCGGAGGGTATCCGGACACGTCCATAGCGGGTTTGCCGTTATGGTCATGGATGGCGAGTTTGTATTTTATTGCATGTGCATGTCTGCTTTGGTTCACAGCCAAACGGCAATATCGCGCGCGTTGACAATTCGACTTGGGAATAGCTGTCAGCGAACTCCACTACCACTTTTTCTTTAGCGGAACAATCCCTACATACGGCGCGCCCAGATGGTTTGCGGTCGCGATTCGAATCCATCCGAGGACTGTCAGCCAAATTGCATAATTTCCTCGATCGGTTGTGTCATGCCGCTGAATTGATTCTCCATGCAAGCTATTGGGAATGACTTGCATTCGCTTTTGCGGACAAGTATAATGAAACAGGCATCTGTTTCCTCGATACAATGGGGTTTGACGCGAATTAGGTCACCTTATATCAATATGTGACACATGTGTTTTCTCTCGGCTATTTGCGTCATTCCTCATAAACAAACACGAGTCCGTGCATAACTACCTTGAGAACTAATCGGGCTTACAGAGGTTTGTATGGCTCTTCGGATTTTGTTCGTAGCACTCATTGCTGTGATTGTTTGTTCCCGATCCGTAGAATCTTCGAAGGATGGAGTAAAACTAACCGGTCAATTTCGATCGCGGGGAGAGTTTGGCGCCAACGATTTCAATGATAATACGCCCGCGAATCGGAGTACACTTCTGCGAATTCGACTCAACGCGGCCTTTCAGCCGGGAGAGAAAATTTCGACATTTGTGCAGTTGCAGGATTCACGATTTTATGGGGCTGAACCCAATACAGTCTGGAATTTTCGAAACGTTGACCTCCATCAAGCCTATCTGCAGATAGACGATTTCTTTGCCAAGAAATTGGCGCTCAAGATGGGGCGTATGCAGATATCATATGCTGAAGAGCGAGTCATTGGCAGCTTCGATTGGCACAATGTCGGGCGCGCCTTTGATGGTACTCTGCTCCGCTACGCTCCGAGCGAAATGTCCATGTTGGACATATTTGGAACGAAAGTAATCCAGCGCGCCGATTATGAGAATCCCGCTGATTCCGGGTTTTACTTTGGTGGACTATACGCCTCTCATCAACCTAAGGAGTCATACCGTGTAGACATCTACATTCTCGGAGAATGGAATCGTAGAGCGTCAGGGGATCAAGGAGCAAATCTCCAACGAGTTACAATCGGTACCTATGACACAGGGAAATTCAATGCGGTTGATTATGACATGGAGGCTGCTGTTCAGTTTGGTACGCGCTACAATTCCTCAACCGAAGAGCGTCAGCGTATATCCGCGTTCATGTTGACCGGAGCGGTCGGCTATACTGTCGAGGCAGACTACAAACCCCGTATCATGCTCGGTTACGATTACTTATCCGGCGGAAAACCCACGGATGAAAACTATCACGTCTTTGACGCGTTGTTTGCCACGAACCACACATTCTATGGGTTCATGGATTACTTCGTGAATCTGCCGGTTCATACCGAGGGCGGAGGTCTACAGGATTTTATGGTGAAATGCCAGATTTCGCCGCTCAGGAAAATGACGTTGAGTGTAGATATACATAAGTTTATGTCTGCGAAGAGGATAATGGATAAAAGCAGTTTTGGGCACGAGGTAGATTTTACGGCACTTTATCGTTATCATGATATTCTCAATTTTACGCTCGGCGCCTCATTCTTCCTCGCCGACGAGTTAATGCAATCAAGGTTCAAAGGGAACGACGATCAGGCATTTTGGGCATACTTGATGACGACCGCGAATTTTTAGTACCAACGGCAATCACAAACCCTTCCAGTATTTCACTATTCGCATCCTCTCTTCTAACAGATGTTGCGGCCAGAGTCTCTTCATGGAATTCGACCTTTCCATCGAGCACAGAATTATCCAACAGCAAGTCTATGATTTCTCGCGTGATGAAGTCATACCTATTATCTTGGAACACGATAAAAGGGCAACATTTCCCCATGAATTGATACCGAAGTTGGCATCTCGCGGTTATCTGGGGGTCTGCTTACCGATTCGTTATGCAGGTGCCGGTAGGGACTATGAATCCCTTGCCTTGGTGTCGGAGGGATTAGAATGGGCAGATTCCTCGGTGAGGGAAACAATCGCTGTCCATCTGGGATTGCACGCCTTACCGATTTTTCAGTGGGGCACTGAAGCACAAAAAAAGCGTTTCTTGCCTTCCCTGGCTAGCGGCGAGAATATCGGCTGTTTCGGTTTAACGGAATCCGGCTGTGGATCAGATGTTTCCGGGCTTACCACTCATGCTCGCAAAGAGGGCGGCCGCTATATTTTGACAGGTGAAAAAACTTGGGTTACCCTCGCCAACGTGGCCGATCGTATGCTCATTTTTGCAAAGACCGAGCCTAGCCGAGGCACACGTGGAATTACCGCGTTCATTCTAGAGCGCGGGTGGAACGGAGTGGCGACCGGGGCAATTGCGGGCAAGATGGGTGTCAGAGCTAGTGATACGGGATGGATCAAAATGGACAATGTGGTTGTACCCGATTCCCATCGATTGGGTGAAGAGGGGGAGGGTTTCAAGATTGCCATGAGTGCACTAGATATTGGTCGCTATTCCGTGGCTGCCGGAGCCGTCGGATTGATGAAAGCCTGCCTGCAGGAATCTGTTCGATACGCAAGCGAGCGCAAAACTTTCGGAAAACCAATTGCTGAACACCAACTCGTGCAGCAGATGATTGCTCTGATGCAGCAGCGCATTGATCTGGGCGAATTGCTGGTACGAAAAGTGGGGCACCTGAAAAATCGTGGTGTGCGCAACACTCGAGAAACCAGCATGGCAAAATGGTACTGCACAGAATCCGCGAACGCTACCGCCAATGATGCCGTACAGATCCATGGAGCATACGGATACTCTGATGCGTGCAGCGTCGAACGACACCTCCGAAACAGCAAGAGCGCAACAATCTATGAGGGCACCACTCAAATCCATCAACTGATGCAAGCTGGATACGTCTTTGGGTTCCGCGAGGACAAACCGCTTCGCTGCGAATTGCCCGCCTATGACGCAGACTACTGGCAAACAGCGGAATAGTCATTGATTGAAGCGGCAGGTAGTCAGATATAGCAGCTAACCGCTTGATACAGATCGAACATCGTACTCTAAACAGTGTCCGCCTGTCGGTTGGTTTATCGTCCGGATTCGGCAGCAAGCGTTATCAAGGTTCTTTATGCTTAATGTGACGATCATCGGTGGCGGTATCTCGGGGTTGGCGACCGCATATTATCTCCAAGAAAAATCCCGGGAGCATGGGAAAGAGGTTCAATATACCCTCGTCGAAAGTGCTCCACATCTCGGCGGAAAGATCACGACTGAGAGAGTCGGACAGTTCGTGATTGAGGGCGGGCCGGATTTAATGTTGACCCAGAAACCCTGGGGCGTGCAACTCTGCCGAGATCTCGGATTGGAGGAACGGCTCATCTCTACGAACGATGAGCGTCGTCACACCTTCCTGCTTCAGAAGGGCAAACTGATACCCTTTCCCAACGACTTTACACTCCTTCCCACCCGGTTGAGTTCATTCGTCCGGTCTCCCATGTTTTCCATCAGGGGCAAGCTACGATTGGGACTGGATTTATTCATCCCGCCGCGAAAGGAAAACGGGGACGAAAGTCTCGCGGATTTCATCCGTCGTCGGTTCGGGCAGGAAACCGTCGAAAAGATCGGGGGACCACTGCTCGCGGCGATTCACCAAGCGGACCCGGAACGGCTGAGCCTTTTGACCACCTTTCCCCGTTTCGCCGCTATGGAAAAGGAACATGGGAGCCTGATTCGGGCTATGCGGGCACAAAAAAGGAAACAACCTCCTTCGACAGATAAACCGCCCGCGATGTTCAAAAGCTTAAAGCTTGGCATGGGCGAGTTAGTGGAAGCGTTGGCCAGACAACTTAGCGGCAACCTACGAACGGCGTGTCATGTGACCAACGTGCGACCTTGTGGAAATGGGTTTGAGGTGACACTGCGTGAGGAGTGTTTCTTCACTGACATGCTAGTGCTGGCAGTTCCAGCCTATTCTGCAGCCGAGTTGGTTGCGCCATTTGCATCTCACCTTGGAAAAGCCCTCGGAGCAATACGCTACGTCTCTTCAGGCACTGTTTCGTTGGGATATATGAAGGCCGAAGTTGAGAACCAACATGGGCTGAACGGGTTCGGATTTCTAGTTCCCAAATCCGAAGGGAGATCTATCTCAGGTTGCACATGGTCGTCTTCTAAGCTGTCGCACCGATCACCGGATGATGGCGTATTGATACGCGTGTTCATAGGTGGACCGGGCCAAGAAGACGTAATTTCCTTAGATGATGGGAAGTTAGCGCAGTTAGTTCGTAGCGAAATCGGTGATATTTTGGGAATCACTGCCAATCCGATTGTTCAGCGAATTCACCGTTGGCCGCGAGGCCGCCCCCAGTACGATGTCGGGCATCTGGACTGCGTCTCCAAGATAGAGACGCTTGCGGACACAATCCCGGGCCTGTTTTTTACGGGAAGTGCCTATCGTGGATCGGGTATTCCGGATTGCGTGAAGGAGGCACTCAATACAGTGGACCGCATTCTCGGACGAACAAGCGTCAAGGAATCGAGAAGGGAAGGATTCAACTAATGGAATTCGTCAAGCTGAAAGATAAAGAACGTCATGGTTTTGAGACAGATGGTTTCTTGATTGTTCCGCAAGCAATTGATTCAAACACTGTGAAACGATTGATGGAAGCATCGGATCGATTGATGAAGATAACAACAAACGACCCACATCCGGATAACATCTATGCGTATCGACGTGAAGGCGTCGTCCGAGACTCGGCTTTTGATTCGTTGATTTCCAACCCACGTGTCGTTCCACTCATCGTGCAACTCTTGAGTAACAACATACATCTTCATACAGCGACACTCATCTACAAGAAACCTCACAAAACAGTCCCTGCGCGAGCGTGGCACCGTGACATTGGCATCTCAAACGATCTTGGTCACGCGGGTTTGCCGCGGGTTGGGATAAAGGCATGCTATTGTCTGACGGATTTTCTCGAGTCTGACTCCGGTATGACGCTTATGGCAAGAGGTAGTCAACATCTTAATTCGCCGCTTACTCTTCCTGACAAGGAAGTGGACCCGCCCACCGTATTTGAACCGCGTCTTCGTGCTGGCGATGCGGTCTTGTTTGAGAATCGGGTGTTCCATACTGCGGCGCCGAACCTGAGTAATCGAATTTCCAAGGTAGTCATCTATGGCTATGCATACCGTTGGATGAAGCCGGATGTCCATCTTGATGTGCCGGATAGGGAGGCGTTAAGCCGAGCGTCCGACGACGTTCAGCGACAGCTATTGGGAGCGTACCGCAAAGTTGATTCGCCGCCTCATGCACTTGACTGTTGGGCGGAGCGGCACGGCGTCAAGCGAAAGGCTACCCAGGAGTAATCCAAACTTTTACACCGTAAGCATACTCGATGGGCAGAGGGAGGGGTTAGGTGGACGGCAATCTGGTAGGAGCCTACACTGCCAACAGAAGTGCTGAATTCTATCCTCGAAGTTTGCAGTGGGGTGCTTCGCCTCGGGAGGCCAGTTCACTGACCAGCATGAGTTGGCACCGAATTTGAGGTGAAAACTGGGGTTAGGAGATACCAATGAAGGTCGGCAACTGCCCACTGCACAATCTCGTGAATCCCGATTTCCGCCAACGTAACGAAATCGGACGCGAAGGAATCGTGCGCACTACTCATTGGAACCGGCCAAGGAATTGAAGAGTAACTATACGGCAAGAACAACCGATTTGAATCATTGGTAGCAACGTAATTCTTGGACACGTGACAAGGGGCTTTTCATGTTCCTGTTGAGATCTTCGCCAAGTGTTTTTCAATGCCCGCGGCGTACTAGTGGGATCCCTATTGCGCGGTACTTGCTGTCTCCCTCGTGGTTCACTTGGTTGATCTCCGCTTGGGCATTAGCCACGGGCCTTAGACGCGCCCTCCTAAGGAATGAGCAAGAATCGAGGATGTGTCAATCCACCTAGCGTGACTACGCAATTGAAGCCTAGTTTCACGATCAATAGATTTTCAAATTGGTTGGGGTTTTAGAGGGTTTGACGTTAAAATCCTCCAAATGCACTCTAGGATTGGTATAAACGTGACACGAGTTTATCTGCCGGTCTTCACAACCGTATCTATTTGAGTGACGGTTCTGAGAATTGATTCCAATTTATCTAGGTCCACCATGTTAGGACCGTCGCACAATGCGTCGTCGGGACGATCATGTACCTCCATAAACAGTGCATCAATACCTGCCGCCGCCGCCGCTCTTGCCAGATGTCCTACAAATTCCCGTCGTCCTCCCGAATTTTTGCCTAAACCTCCAGGTTCCTGAACACTGTGGGTAGCGTCAAAGACTACCGGAAAACCGGTTTTCCTCATGACCGGAAGTGACGTCATATCTACCACCAGATTATTATAGCCGAACGAACTTCCGCGCTCCGTCAGCAGTATTTGTTCGTTTCCCGTGGACATGATCTTCTCGATGACGTTTGTCATGTCCCATGGCGCCATGAATTGCCCTTTCTTAATTTTAACCGGTTTGTCGGTTTGCCCTGCCGCTACCAGTAAGTCGGTTTGCCGGCACAGAAACGCGGGAATCTGTAGAACGTCAAGGATTGACGCTGCACGATTAACTTCGTTCGTAGAATGAACATCCGACAACACAGGTACGTCGATTTCTCTTTGAACTTCCTCTAAAGTCCGAAGCCCCTTCTCACAACCGGGCCCGCGGTAGGAATCAATCGATGAGCGATTTGCTTTGTCATAGGAGGACTTGAATATGCACCGAACGCCGGTCTTGTCGGAAATCTTCTTGATTGCTTCCGCCATATGAAGTGCATGGTCGCGACCTTCAATGACGCAAGGTCCGGCAATCAGCACAAGCGGGAGTCCGCCTCCTATCTTGATATCCCTTACCTGAACGGTTTTTCCCGTCAATTCTGTCTCTTCGGACGGTATTTCCTTTTCCGAGACTATCAAATCGCATATTTCCCTGACTGCCCCGGCCCCGCCGGGTTTTGCCGTGACATAATCGGCGCAACGTTTCACTTGGTCGTGTGCATCCGCGACAGCAACGCGGAATCCAACAGTTAAGAGGGCGCCAAGATCTCCTACATCATCACCAATATACAGTGTTTCTTCTGGCGAAATCTCATGGGTATCAAGCATCTTTTTCAATATCGCAGGTTTGTCGTTGACACCCATATGAACGTCATCTATGTCCAATTCTTGAGCTCGCTTTCGGAGTGATTCGCTGCCTCGTCCCGAAACGATTGCGGTCCTGATGCCATGTTGTTTGACTTGTTTAAGCCCCTCTCCATCCCGAACATTGAACGCCTTTATCTCTTCACCTCTGTCCGAGTAGAAGAGTTGTCCGTTCGTCAAAACGCCGTCAACGTCGGTTACCAAGAGTCGAACTTGCGAGAGTCTCTGTATGAAGTTCATAATTGTGCCGTCTACCGTTTTGCGTGACATTATAGCTGTACGACTGAGTCAAAGTCAAACGCAAAAGATTGGAGCGATTCCCATTGACATGAACTTCAGCGTCATCTATAATAATATTAAGGGTTAAAATTCTCACACCACCGCTTGATACAAACGAATCATCAGGTGTGTGCTTTAATCCTCCAAATTGATTACCGACCGAGGTGGAGATTCTATGATTTTGAACGGTTAAGTATCGTCAAGTATTTGATGATCGAGCGGAAATTTGAAGCAAGTCAATCATTCCCGATCTTTTCACACACTGGTAACTATGAGAGGAGACTTCCATGAATATCTACGTCGGCAATTTATCATTTGATGCGACGGACGAGGACTTACGTGAAGTTTTTGAACAGCACGGTCGGGTCGAAACCGCAAAAATAATCATGGATAGTTATAGTGGTAGATCTCGAGGTTTCGGATTTGTCGAAATGCCCGACGAATCGGAAGCTAGAGCCGCAATTTCCGCGTTAGACGGACAAGAATTTATGGGAAGGGCGTTGAGAGTGGATGAGGCGCGGCCCCGTCGACAGGGCGGAGGTGGACGAGGCGGCGGCTTTGATAGACGCGATGATTCTTGGTAGGTGCTAATCCGAAGCGTCGCCAGCCACCGTGGTGGCGGTGTGAACTCAGCCGGAAATTTTTTTGTTGATGGCTTACGTCGTAAGCATCGCGCGCGAACCGCGTTTTGGTGGGAGTCTTGTGCTAAAGCGAAGCAGGCATTGATTTATAAGAAAGCAATTTGTCCAAGTGTCTCATTAAAGCAATCGACATCTCCGGAACGCCCGAGAAATTGAGAAAGGGCGCTACTCTTGGATTGCCGGATCCAGTATAGATTGCGAATAATATGCCCGTCCTTAATACACACGATTTGAGTTGGCAACCAAATCGCTCATCAAGAATTGAAACGCAGCGTTCAGACTAAATCACTGTGCTAAACTGGCACATACCAGTTCTTTATCATTCCGCACGAATACATGCTTGGCGGCAAACGCCGGGTGTGTCCAGCACACACCCCCACGCTGGTTCAATTGGTCACGAGTAGGTTCGATTAGTTTTGCCCGACTGATGATGTTCAATCCGTCCGGCGACAAAGTCGTAATAAGTAACTCCCCGCGTTCGTTAAACATCCAGACTTTGTCCGCATTTTTGACGAAGTGAATCGTGCTCCAACGCGCCTTCGGGACCGCCGACAGATCTTCCCAGACGCGCTCGCCGGAGCGTGCATCCAAACAGCGCAACTCGCCATAGCTGTCAACCCCGTAGATGTATTCATCAAGGATAATGGGAGTAGAAATGATAGGCTGAATGCCATCAGTGTTCTTCTCATCTACTCCTCTCCGCCACCACATTTCTTCAACTGCCAATTGCTCTGGATTAACTTTGAGCATGAGCGAGCCTTCGAAAAACCCAGCCAAAAACAGACGGTCTTTGTAGAGTATTGGAGTGGCTACGGCTAGAATTACGCCCTTCGGCGGGAACGGGTGTATCCAGTATGATTCTCCGGTTTGTGGATTAAGACCAACGACGTTATCGCCTGTCCAGCAAACGAGCACACGTTTGCCGGCTTGCTCGATAACAATAGGTGCAGCATAAGAGGCGCGGTCATTCAGCGCTTTCCATCTTTCCTCCCCGGTTCTGCGATCAAATGCGACGATGCAGGCGCCAGGCGATCCACCGATCTGGACTATAAGTAGATCGTCTTCAACCAAGGGCGCGCTGGCGATGCCCCAAACGGGCATTTGAATGTTGTATTCGGTGTTAAGGTCCCTCCCCCAGTGCAGATTGCCGTCCGCAGCGCTTAAACAGTGAAGATGCCCCATTGTTCCAAGCGCGTAGGCAAGTCCGCCGTATACGGTGACGGAAGCCCGAGGTCCAGCCATATAACCCACATTCCTGTATTCGCAATCGTAGGAGATGGACCAAATCTTGTCACCGGAATCCGCGTCGAAGCAGTGAATCCGCTCAATCTGCTTTGGAGATGTAACGCGATCAGTCACAAAGACACGCCCATCCGCAACCGTTGGACCGCTATAGCCGCTTGACACGGGTACGCGCCATCGAATGTTCACCTCGGGCGTATCGAATTCCTCGATGATACCGGTTTCATTCCATACTCCGTCTCGGTTTTTTCCCCGCCACTGGGGCCAATCGTCCGCGAATATCGGCGGAACGATGATTGAGATAACAAACAGTCCGAACAGAATAATCTTCATAGCATTCTCCTATGACTAGGTAATAAAGGAATCGATTTTCGGCGGCTCTCCGTGCGTTAACTGCTGTCTTATTGGTCTATTCCCAAGGCAGCGGTATTCCCAACCGTTCGCTAACTCGCCTCAAATCAGCCTGCTCCGGTTCTCCGTAACGAATTCCTTCGCGCCGGTGCAATTCAAACAACTCTTCCTCCACGGCGCCGGGAAGCAATGCGCGGTCATATCCCGGCATCGGCTGGTAAGTCTCACGCACATCCTTCACCATTCGATCCACTTCGGCGCGGAATTTGGCTTCGGGAACGACTGCGTTAAGATCGATGGCTAGGACAGTACCGCCAAAGCTAGCCCCGGGCCACCGCTGAATCAGTGCCTCCGTCTCGGGGAGCGTGAAACCGGTGAGCGCACCGCCCATGAGACTTGCTACGGCAGTGTAGCCCATGCTCTTGAAAAAAGCTGCGGGAATCTTGCTCAGGAGGGCTTCGCGCTCGGCCGCCTCAAGATTGTCGTAGCCCGAAAGGATGTTCGTGGCGGCATCAAGCACCACGGGCGGCTCAGCCCCCGACGGAATGGCGAAACTGATGGGCGGATTTCCGAAAAAACCGACTTGCGGCTTTTGTTCCCTGCCCGCGGCATTTCCCATGTTGCGGTGTCCCTGCGAAGAGAACCCGATGCACCCCGCCTCCATGCACATTCGGGAATAGTGGCCCGCCGATCCGTAGTGGTCGATGTGCCTCACCAAACCGATACCAAGTCCAACCTCTTTTGCCTTGGAAATTGCGGCTTCTGCCGCGCGTCTCATTGGCATGTAGCCAATCGTGCCATCTCCATCAAGTACAGTGGAGGTCGGTGTTTCGTGCAGCACCTTGATCTCAGGTCGAGGGTTCGCGGCGCCTCTTTCAAATCCTTCACAATACATGTCTACCGTCCTCGAACCGTGGCTGCGCACGCCGCGCAGATCGTTGTTCACGAGCAAGCGGCCCACTACCGCCGCGTGTTCCGCTTCCAGTCCTACCTTCTCGAAACACGCGGTGGCAAATGAAAGCAGTCGGTCTTCTTGTACAAGGACAAAGGACTTGGGGGGTTGATTCATACGTTGTTCGTTTGGAGTTGGCAGCAGTTAAATAAGATACAGTTGTGAAGGTTTCAGTGTCGATACGCCTGCTATTCTCGGTAGTCTTCCGCAGCGCTTACAGGCACGTAACCGATGACTTCGCGGGCGTGTTCGAGGTCGCGGTAAGCCCATCGGTTGTTCGACAGTGCGTAGAAGATGTCATACTTGAGGTCGGCCGGCGCATCAAGACAACATTCGACGATTCGGGCAATGTCAGCTTTGCTGCAGTAAATTGCATACTGGCGAGGCTTTGACGGCTTGTCTTCCTGAACGACATTGCCCATGCGCAGGCAGAGGATGGAGAGATCGGTCGTATCCGCATAATGCCGTCCGAGCGCTTCACCAAACACCTTACTGCAACCGTACAACCCTTTGGGCCAAACGGCAGATTGATGCGTCAGCTTCTCCCACGTTACCGGGGCATCTTCGTAGCGGCCTTCGGCTAACGCTTTGAACGGCATCACGCTTTCCCAGCCGGCAACTACCATTCCGCTACTGGCGAACACGATTCGCTTGACGCCCTCGCGGCGAGAGGCCTCAAACACATTGTACGTGCCGATGATGTTGTCATTGAGAATTGCATCCCACGTTTCGCCCGATCTCGCAAATGCAGCCATATGAACGACTGCGTCGATGCCCTCAAATGCAGGCTGAATGGCGTCTAAATCACCAATGTCGGCGGTGTGGCAAAGCACCCCCGGTACGTTACGACGATTCAATGCGCTCAATTCAAAACGGCCCTGCAAATGATCGCGCAGCACGCCGCCCACCAAGCCGCTCATTCCCGTGATTAGGACTTTTTTCATAAGAATTATCTCACTCTTTGGCTTGAACGAATTTATCTCGGAAGTATTGCAAGAAGCCAAGAACAATCACTGTTCTATACATTGTGTTGGCGCGGTATATCCGTGTTCGGCTCAACCTAAACACACTTGCAAGTCAAACCGCCGTCAACAACGAGTTCTGTACCCGTGATATATTTTGCTTCATCAGACGCCAGAAACAGTGCGGCATACGCCACGTCCCAGGCGTCGCCCATTTTTCCGGAAGGGCAAAGTTTGTCGCGAATTTCTATCATTTTCTCGACATCGCCGTCGGCGTATGCATCCGCGAGGCCTTCGACCACCATCGGTGTGTTCATGAAACCTGGGAGAATGGCGTTGGCGCGGATGTTCTTTTTCGCGTACTGTATGGCAATGCTCTTGGTTATCTGGTTAATGCCTCCCTTGGTTGCACTGTAAGAGACATAGGGTACTCCAAGCCAACGTATCGAGGCAATAGACGAGATATTCACAATTGCGCCACCGCCCTGTGCCTCCATGTGCGGCAGCGCATATTTGCAAGTCAGAAACACGCTCTTGAGATTTACATCGTGGACGTGATTCCAACTTTCCTCGCTTGCCTCGACACAGCCCCCGACCTCAACAATTCCGACATTGTTGTGGAGAATGTCCACGCGGCCGTACGTTTCAATGCAACTGTCCACCATACCCTCTACATCAGCGGCTTTGGAAACATCTGTTGCACGGATAGCACATCTGCCGCCTTCCGCATCAATGATAGCCTTTGTTTCTTCAACTGCAGCATGATTGATGTCGGCAGCAAAAACTTTGGCGCCTTCGCGCGCGAAGAGCACGGCAGTGGCTTTCCCGTTACCCCAACCCGGTCCAATCGACCCGGCACCGTTGACAATTGCAACTTTGTCTTTTAAACGTTCTCCCATTGCCCTCCCTCTTTAGCGGCTGTCTATCCGGACGACATCGGAAAACCGGCTGGACGCGCATATGGCAGGTACTTCGTTTGACCCCACGACATCCCGTCTTGCGCTAGACCATTCCGCCGAGGATCAACGTACCGGGCAAACCAGTCATTCAACATCGTATGCAGTTCGTCAATCCGGTCGGCTTGCGCCTCGTCTTCTGCCAGATTCTGCCGCTCGTCGGGATCGGCCGCTAGATTATAAAGTTCGTGAGGACCGTGACTGTGCCGGTACGTGTATTTCCACTCGGAGGTGCGAATCATTCGCACGGGGCCATATTCGTCATAGACCACTACCTGCTCGGGACCATCAAACGGTCTGCATTCCAGTGCCGGCAGAAAGCTGCTGCCAGGAAGATTACGTGTCTTCGGTACAGGCAGGTCCAGATATTCCAAGAGTGTCGGCATGAAGTCGTAGGAGCTGATTATTGAGTCGTTGACAACCCCTTGAGGCATGCGGCCGGGCTGGCTGAAGATTGCAGGAACTCTTATCGAATTCTCATACATATTACGCGGCATCGTCGCGTTGCCCTTTCCCCAAAATCCGTGATGTCCGCATGAGAATCCATTGTCGCTCAACAGTACGACGAGTGTATTATCGCGCAAACCGAGTTCTTCAAGTCTGTCGAGGATACGACCGATGTTTTGGTCCATCGCTGTCACGGCCGCAAAGTAACCCTTCAGCGCCTCTCGGTTGCCCAACGCATCGTCCGTAAAGATGTTGCTACCTACCCCGGCCCACGGATGGCGCGGCTCTTGTGGGCAGGTATCGAAGGGGCAGTCGTCATAGGAGTCGACGATCGATTGAGGGTGCTCATTCACCCATGGATCATGGGGAGCAGTGTAATGAACACTCAGATAGAACGGGTGTCCGTGGTCAGCATATCTGTCCAGTATCTCAAGACCTTCGTCGGTGATGGCATCGGTCAAATATCTCGGCTCGCTCAGAAGTTGGCCGTTTTTCACCATGGGTGCGTCGTGGTAATGACCGCCGCCCCTCTGATGGGCATACCAGTCCGTGAAGCCGTGTTGCGGAATCTGGCTGTCGCCCAAATGCCACTTGCCGGACAGCCCGCAAGTCCAACCGTGCCGCGCCATGATGTCCGTGTATCCTACCTCGCCTTCCAGATAGCGGATAGCGTTCGGACCAACGTTCCCGTCCCGAATCCAATCGTGCACGCCATGCTGGGACGGAATGCGCCCTGTCAACAGTGTGGCGCGACTCGCCGAGCAGACCGGAGATGCAACGAAAAAATTGCTGAACCTGACTCCCGTCGCAGCCAGCCGGTCAATGTTGGGAGTGCGTATTTCGGGATTTCCGTAGCACCCTGCCGCCCATGGCCCCTGGTCGTCGCTCAGAATAAAGAGAACGTTCGTTCTGTCTGCATTGCTCAAATTGCCACCTCGTGGTCGGCGCTCAACCGGCATATGAATCTTTCAAATGAATCACGTAGCGCGCAGTGGCGAAACCCGAGAATCGATCGGTTTCGTAACACTTGATTGAAAATCGGAGCGCGATCAAAAAAACTCACTTGAACATCTTGGAAACTTAATACTATTCACAATTTTCATACCACATTGGGCTTTCGGTAGATGCAGAATAAGCCCCGGAACCCTTGCTATAACTGGATTTTGCGGAGTTTAGACATAAAATCCATCTAAGAAGATGACTTCTCAAACTGGTTGTAAAATAGAGCGCCTTCGTGTAAAGACAATCAGAAGAATCCGGTATAAGGCAGACCATTTCTGCAGGGAGGAAGTGGTACTTTACGCTACGTTACATCCACGTTGAATTTTCCTTTAAGAAGATTAACCTCTTAAATCAATCTATAGGAAAACACTCACCTCTGGAAATCCCTTTGCGGTTCACGAAATTGGCATGAGTATCGTTAAGGATTTGGACGGGAAGGAAGAAGTGGAGGTGAGAAGTAAATTTGGCTTTCATTCCCTCCGTCTCTAAATAATGGCAGTCGTATCACGCCCAGACGAAGATTTCGTCATCCTCCTCAGAATAACCTATGAAAGTCGCTAGGACAGTTCTGGGTGTCTTGCCCTCAACGGGTGCCACTTGGTGAATACAGCCGCTATTGAAAAGATAGAAATCGCCGGGATTCACCTCGATCTGATAACGAGGAATCTTTTTATCGGCCATGTATTGGAAGTAGGTGCCGTTAGACAGGTGCTCCTGTACCTCGGGACTCCACACACATTGGTCGATAATGGCGTGGGGGCATCTATCATCATCGGAGGCGTTCTGTATACAGATTAAGCCTGCAAGCTGATGACGGAAACGAGTAATATCGAAGTTGAAGAGCTTGTCCACAATACTCACATGGTTAATATGCGGGGCGTAACCGTGGCCGGTGTAGTGGATTCGGAACACCGCAGGGCCATAGAGGCGGCCATCCGGCTCGCGAGCCACCTTAACCTCTTTTTTGACTGACAAACTGGACAGGGAATCGTAGAGGGCATCTACAGGGTTGTCATAACCATCGAACAGATGGCGGAACAACTCATGGGTGGCAGCCGAATGTTGCAGGAAATCCTCCTTGTTTTCGGCGTCATTATCCGATATCCGTTGTCCACCGCGTGTACGATTGACTATGCTCGTGCCGATGTCAATTCGGGTGTTGGATCCCGGTCCTCCCTGGAACTGGTAATTTGCCTCCAAGGCGGGATCCGGGTTTTCCGGATTTCGCATCATTCCTTGATCGATAAATCGCCGGATTAAACCTGAACAATGATCCGGGTTAAACGCGCCGCGCAAAACAACCCCGGGGATGCGGGCATCGGCAATAGCCTGAAGCGGGTCATCTTCATGCGCGAAAACAGTCTCCACGTCGGGTTCCAAAGCTACCCAATCTGTCGTTGATGCCATTGCTTGCTCCTTTGGGGACGGGTTTTGTCAGCTACCGGTGTTCAGACTGTTGAGGTACGGAATCGTTTTGTATCTTGCGACTATCTGAAGCCGAAGAACCGGGCCGAAGACAGATTATTTTTGAATCGGTTGTGTGTTTGGCAATTGGAGATGAATCAAATTCTTGAGCCGCCGAGGATGCCATCGATTCCGTCCACGGTTAAACAGCCACTCCAATTTCACCGTCATTCTATCATTCTGTCATGCCTATTGCAAGGGGTTTATCGGAATTCAGTTGCCGGCAATATGCGGTTTCGTTATAATGATCTCTTCAGTTTCTTATGCCGTTTAGTAGTCCACAAGGCTTGCCACTCCAAACGCAATAAAGGGCAGAGACGGAAGGCGGGAAACAGGCACACAATCCGACGTGACTTTTGCTGCTCTGCAAATCTAGAAATCTTGATATAACCTACTCTTTAGGTTCCTAATTGGGTTAGACGGTCGTTCAAATAGAATGCACAACGATCTTACAACGCTGCGTCGCACAGTTGAAACGATCCTACGATGTAATCTGACGACTGCTATCGGCATTCCGGACAACGAGGAGGCCGAAAGACGAATTGAACGGTTCTTATACTCAATCGCGAATCGAGTCATCGAGCACGAACTGGCGCAATGGCTTGATCCACAATGGGTGATTCTGGCGGGAGGACAGGGTACTCGAATCGATCCGACAGGTCGACTAAACAAGACTCTGGATTTATGGTTCGGTGAATCCAACACGCTGCAGGTGTCTCGGAGCTATCTTCCCGGCACGCGCCCGCATGTCATTGTCGTTAATTCCATGATGGCGGAGCGTTTGGTCACACGCGAGGTGCTGCTTGATGGTGTCATCCCTTCATCGGCGCTCGACATGGAAGCGGTTAACCGGCTCTGCGGTCGAAACGCAATCCTCTGCGTCCAGCCTGAACAGAACGGCACCGGAGGCGCGCTGCAGACCGCAATTCCCTCCGTCCGGGAGTCCGGCGCCGAGTGGATCGGTATCGCGTTCGGAGATGAGCCGTTTCTCAATCAAGCAATTTATCTGCAGACTCTCGTTTCTCATTTCATCAACGAAGCGGATGTTACGCTTTGCGGCAAAATCCCTGAAACTGTGGTTGACAAGGGCGGGATGTTTTTCGACAAAGACGGTAGGTTTGTCGGCACGAAGGAGTGGAACGAAATGACGGACGGGGAGAAATGCGAGATGTCGCGACGACTGGGTTGCGGAGAAGGTTACACGAATACAGGCATTACTCTCATTCGGAGCAGCGCCGCAATTGATAGGATAAACCGATTGCAACCGCATGGCAGCAAATCTGAACTTCATCATGTCGATCTGATTCGATACTGTTATGAAGATGGCTTGAAGACACATGCCTATATCTATCGTGAGGAGGCAGTCTCCGGTATCAATAGGTGGTCAAATCTCATCGTAGGGGAAGAAGCATTGTTTGCAAGAACAAGGGTTATGCTGGCTCAGAAAGGCGTTAGGGTTGACCCTGCCGCTCAGATTACCCTATCAAATGACGACATTCAAATCGGGACCGGGTGCTACTTTCTGGGGCGAATCCATCTCGGCGAGGGAGTAAGGATTGGAAACTATTGTCGGTTGGAGAATGTCGAGTTGTCAGGAAGAACCGCGGTTGGAGATCTCGTTGGCTTGAAGGATGTGACGGCGGCGGACACGATCTTCGAATCTAATCCGTTATCCGGAGAGATTGGATCGCCAATTGCCGGGCTGGGAGTATTAAGTAAAATTGAAAACTGTCGTTTTGATCGAGTGAGAGTTGGAAGGGCAGTGAATCTCAGTTTCGTAAAGGCGGCGGCAACCGTGATTCCGGCTGGCATGTCAATCAACAATCGAGAATTGGGAGTCCCTAATTCCTCGAATTCACGCATACCCTTGTTTCCGTTAGATACGAGTTCGGATTCGACGGAGGGAGCGTCGGATGCTCTCAGTCAGCTCGTTGGGCACCAGTATATTGCGGGTGCTTACACGTTCGGCGAGATGCGCAACAAACCGGATTGGGAGAACTTGCGCAGGCACGTCCGATCGCATTCCAACGCCGAGTTGATCAGTCGTGCAACTCGCCATCCCGGTCTGCGCCGTGTCGTGTCAAAGGCAATCGAGGATCTGTTGGAGATGCGAAAAGGGGACGATACATATATCACGGATGAATTAACCCCCGAGGAGGTATGGGGAGTAATCTTTGAAGTTGTCTCACTCGCCACCGGCAATCCCGACCCGTACCGCAAAGATAAACTGAAAGCAAGACAAACTGCGCTAGACCTGCTTGGCCAAATCCCCGATTGTGACTGGTCAAAGCGCCTGAAACTCGTTATTGCGGCGAATGTCATAGACTACAGCAGTTCACGGGTCATTGGCAAACTCGCGGAGCAGCCTGATCACTTCAACCGCGTATTGCAGGAAGCCGCTTATGTTCCACTTGCGATTGACTGCCTCGAGCAGTTTCAGTCTCTGGTGATTGAAGACGGCCCCAAACGCCTCGTCTGGCTGGTTGACAACGATGGAGAAGCGGTGTTTGACTTGTCGTTGATTCAGATGCTCGTTCATCTTGGCCATCAAATAACGATTGTCGGAAAAGCGGCTCCCGCCAGCAATGACGCAACTCTGACCGATTTAGAGGAGGTTATCAATTTGCCACCGTTTCAAGATCTTCGTAGTGCGGTCAACGGCGGGGAGGTTTCGCTGTGTTCTTCCGGTTCCAAGACTGTGGGCACGAATCTCTATCAGGCGACGCCCTCGTTTATGAACGTGTTGCTTGATTCCGAACTCGTAATTTCAAAAGGACAGGGCAATTACTACACAACGCAGGGGTTAAAGCGCGATACGTTCTATCTGCTGCTTTCCAAAGGAGTGACGGCTGAGCGGTTTACGGGTGTGGTGCCGGATTGGAACAAAGTCATCGATGGGTTGATACTTGCGTATGTGCCGGCGGGGACGAGATTGGAAGGTACGCTTGCGGAGTTTTGCGGGAGGATGCGGGTTTAAGAATAGCCCTAGAGCCAGTTAGCATAGCGAGTGATCACGCTATTCTTAGACGATTGACATTCTAATTGCCTGCCCCTCTCCTTGGGCTTGAGGCAAGACATAAAGTTCTGCGAAAAACAGAATTTTAGGTCTGCACTTTCTCACCGAAATTGTCGATCTGATTCATCTCCTCGGCGGAAAGGTACCAATCGAATAGGTCAAGGTTTTCTTCCAAGTGTTCTTTGGAACCGGACTTGGGGATAACGCTGAGTCCCTTCTGCAACAGCCAACGCATGGCAACTTGCGCTGCGGTCTTATCGTGTCTCTTGGCGATATCGTTCAGGAGGCGTTCGTCTCCGATTCCCCCTTTTGCCAACGGGCGGTGCGCTGTGACGTGTATGCGATGTTCCGTGCAATGACGCAACAGGTCCTCTCGATTGTGGTGGACGTTGTATTCCACTTGGTTTGCGCTGATAGGCACCGCGGACACGTTTCGCGCTCGATCGACTTGGTCGCTATCGAAGTTGCTGATACCGATACTCTTGGCTTTGCCTGCATCGAATATCTCTTTAAAGGCGCCAAGGGTTTCTTCATACGGCACGTTATGGTTTGGCGAGTGGATGAGCAATAGGTCTACGTAATCCGTCTGAAGATGATCCAAGCATTCATCGCACTGTGAAAGCACTTGGTCGCGTTTCATGTGCGTATACCAAATTTTCGAGGTAATGAATAGTTCCTCGCGTTTCGCTCCGATTTCTTTAAGTGCTTCGCCGATCTCTCGCTGGTTCGCGTACATCCATGCCGTGTCAATATGAGTGTATCCCATTTCTACTGCTTGTTTGACCACGGTTTTGCATTGTTGATTTCGCAATTCCCACGTGCCCAATCCCAAAGCGGGCATCGTATGACCCGACTGGAGTTCAAAGCTTTCCATGGACGTTTTCTCCTTCCAGTGAATTAGATGACCAACATCTCCATGAATTCATTGACAGGGGTCGCTTCCAACCGCTTCTGGTGGCTACAAAGTTCTATAATTGCCTCTACCTGTCTTGACGGAAAGCGCGATGCCAAATTATTAGCGAACTTTTCTTCAAGCAGTGGTATCCCTTCGGCACGGCGCCTGCGGTGACCAACGGGATACTCGACAGCGATCTTTTCACTGGCCGACCCGTCTTCGAAGTGAACCTGAAGTGCGTTGGCAATCGATCGTTTCTCGGGGTCAAGGTAGTCTCGACTGTAACGCGGATCTTCAACGGTTTCCATCTTTTCTCTCAGGGCGTCGATACGCGGATCTGCCGCTACGTCATCTTCATAGTGTTCAGCCGTTAATTCCCCAAATATCAATCCTATCGCGACCATGTACTGAAGACAGTGATCTCGATCCGCCGGGTTATGCAGCGGACCGGTTTTATCGATAATGCGAATCGCAGATTCATGCGTCGTGATGGTGATTTTTTCGACCTCATTGAGGCGATTGCAAACTTGCTCATGCAATTTGAATGCGCATTCCACGGCTGTCTGCGCATGGAATTCAGCGGGAAATGAGATTTTGAAAAGCACGTTCTCCATAACATAAGAGGCATACGGTTGTTTGCATACAATGGTGTTGCCCTTAAACAGCACGTCCTCGAATCCCCAAGTATCCACGGAAAGCGCCGAGGGGTACCCCATCTCCCCCTTGAGCGCCATTAACCCCAACCTTACAGCTCGGCTTGTCGCATCGCCTGCCGCCCACGATTTTCGCGTGCCGGTGTTCGGAGCATGGCGGTACACTCGCAGACTGCCGCCATCAGCGAATGCATTGGAAAGCGCGTTGACGATTTCATCAACACTGCAGCCCAGCATTTTCGTTATAACAGCTGTTGAAGCAACTTTAACGTAGTGAACATGATCCAGTCCAACTCGGTTGAGGCTGTTTTCCAACGCGAGCACACCTTGAATTTCGTGTGCCTTTATCATGGCGGTCAATACATCGCGTATCACGATCGGCGCATGCCGGGCAGCAAGGTTTCGGCGACTTAGATAATCCGCCGTGGCCAGTATTCCGCCGAGGTTATCGGATGGATGTCCCCATTCTGCCGCTAACCAAGTGTCGTTGAAGTCCAACCAGCGGATCATGCACCCGATATTGAACGCCGCTTGAAGCGGGTCCAACTCGTACTGGGTTCCGGGAACGCGGGCACCGTTTGGGACGGTAGTGCCCGGGACAATCGGTCCAAGATGCTTCGTGCATTCGGGGTAACTGAGCGCGAGCAAACCGCACCCGAGCGTGTCCATCAAGCAATATCGGGCGGTTTCGTATGCGAGGTTGCTCTCAATTTCGCCGTTTGCCGCGTATTCCGCGATGTCAACCAGAATTCGGTCCGGTTCGGGTCGAATATTGGAGGTATGGGTACTCACGAGTTGAATTCCTTCGTGGGGTTAATTCCAATCTAAAATTCCCATCTGAGCAACGTCATTCGGTTGCGCCAGACGACAGTTCCTGAAATTGTGCCTACGGCGGCGCCCATTAACACGTCGGTCGCGTAGTGCCTGCCCAGATAGATTCGAGACAGCCCGACCAGACCGGCGCCAACATACAGCGGCACCCGCCACTTTGGATATTGGTGTCCAAGTATGGTTGCCATGGAAAAGGCGATCGATGTATGCCCGGATGGGAAGGACGGGTCGCCAAGTTCGTCTTCCAGCGGTCTCTTTCGGCGGACCGCCTGCTTTATCCCAAGCACCAGTAATCCGCCTGTGACAAAAGTCGAAGACAGCAGCCTTCCGGTTTCTTGCGGTTTGTCGCCGCCGTACGCCATCAGGAGAATCGAAAGCCCCATCATCGTCTTGGGGTCGCCAAATTCCGTGACTACCTCCATGGCTGTGCCCAAGGTTTGGCGCTGCGGCGGGGCGTCGTAGATAGCATCGAAAATCTCTCGATCAGACCGCGAAAGGAGGTTCTCGGCGGTTGCTTCCAATGGGGTCGAGAGTAGGACAACAACGAGAGCCATCCACTTCCAAATGATGCGGGTTTGATAGACTCCTCGCCATGAAACCGGTGCGGACTTGCTATGGATTGACCTCAACCTCTGACTCCTTTGCCTTGTCCCAGATTTCGTCGAGGCCTGCCAAATCGTAATCCTTGAATGAATCTCCACGGCGTTCCAACTCCTCCTCCATCGCCTTGAAACGACCGGCAAACTTCCGATTTGCTTTGCGCAACGCCTCCTCCGCTCGCACATCCAGAAATCGACAAAGATTGACAATCGAAAACAGTAGATCGCCAATCTCCAATTCAATTTCTTCACGGTTATTCTCTTGGATACTCGCCTTCAACTCGGACATTTCTTCATCAAGTTTAGGAAGCACGTCCGAAACCTCGTTCCAATCGAATCCCACTCGGGCGGCTTTGCGCTGAAGTTTCTGTGCTCGCTGCAGGCTCGGCAGATGGTCCGGGACGCCGTCAAGGACGGATTTACGATCCTCGTAGCCCGGCTCGGTTCGTTTGATCTGTTCCCAGTTCTTGAGCACTTGGTCCGCATCGTCTGCGACTTGGTCGCCGAAAACGTGAGGGTGGCGATTGATGAGCTTCTCGGTAAGAATCTCGATGACGTCGTTAATGTCAAATTCTCCCTCATCCCTCGCGATTTGTGCGTGCAGCATGACGTTGCCAAGAAGATCGCCAAGCTCTTCCCGTAATTTCGTTGAGTTTCCGGCGTCGATGGCCTCGATGACTTCATAGGTTTCTTCGATAAGGTCGGGCTTGATCGATTCGTGAGTCTGTTCGCGATCCCACGGGCAGCCGTTTTCACTGCGCAGCGCGGCAAAAACTTGCACGAGTTGACTGAAGGGTTCTTTCTGCATAAGCAACTTTCCTCATGAATTGAGTGTTGAGAATTTCGGGTTAAGTTTACTACCGACGCCGCTGTCTGTCAAGCCGGAAAACCTTTGACAGGTCGGGGTCTCGGTGATATGATTCGCGAGACAATGACAGGATATAGAGGGTGAAATTTACAGGGCTTGTTGCCAGGAGGTGATATGGAATACACACTCAAAAAGTGTCAGGAAGTTGTCGATGAATGGATTCAAACCATCGGTATTCGGTATTTCTCCGAATTGACGAATGTTGCCATTCTGATGGAGGAGGTCGGGGAGTTGGCGCGGATCGCGGCACGCGAGTACGGCGATCAGAGCTATAAGGAGTCTGACAAATCGGTCAACTTGGCTGAGGAGATGGCGGATGTGTTGTTCGTACTCGTTTGTTTGGCGAATCAAACGGGGGTGGATTTGGAAGAGGCGTTCCGTAAATCGATTGAGAAGAAAACCAAGCGCGACAAGGTGCGGCATCGAGGGAACGCAAAACTCTTCCCGGGAAAGACCGCCGAGAGTTAGGTTCCCATTATGAGCATGTTCCGCGAACATTACATCGGAGGGTTGGTTGCCTACACGTTATTCTTCGTACTTTCGCTCGGCGCTTCGCTCTTCGCCCAGGTTGCGATGCAGGTGCCACTGGATCGGAATCCCACCGTCTCTATCAATCCGTGGAATGTGGGAGCGTGTTTTGTAATTGCGGTGCTCTCGGGGCTTTGGCCCGACGTAGACATCAAAAGCCGAGGTCAGCAAATCTTTTATCGGATTTTCCTCATATTCAGCGCCATACTGATTCTTCGCAAGCAGTATCTCCAATCGGCAATCTTGGGTATTTTTGCCATGTTGCCGCTGTTGGGCAAGCACCGCGGCTGGACGCATTCGCGGCTCACCATGCTGCTCCTACCTGCCGTATTTCTCGTACTGCCATTCTATTTCGAGAACGCTGCAGTCAATCTCGACAGTTTAAATTCGGTCGAGAACATGAACCTCATCAGGTCGGGACTCCCGTTCTACACGGCGAGTTTGATCGGCTATGCGACGCATCTGCACCTGGACGGGATCCTCTTGAATTCGCGCAGAGCACAGGGGCGCACGGCAAGATCACGTTAGCGGCTTGAGCCCTAGTTCGGGCAGCGTTTCAGAAGCCTTTCCGATGCTGCAGCTCAATTTTCACACTCGAAAGGAGACGAGAGATTGTGTTTGGTTTTTACCGTGGCATTCTTCTCACATTCGTCGCGGCTGTTGTCGCCATCGGATGCGCCGATAATGCGGATCGGTTGGATTTGAGGGTTGGTCTTTTTTTCACTGAGGATACCCAATCTCTAATAGTACCGCATAATCTCAGACATAATTCTTTCATGAATGTAAACTACGATTTACGGGCAGGCAAAGACACTGTGTCAGCTCTCGCCAGAGCGACTCGGCGCGTTTTCACAGCGGTTGAGGTGTTGGACTCATGTCCTATGAAAGAAGCTATAGCCGGTAAACGGCTAGACCTCGCAGTTATTGTGCAGGTTATCCCTCGGGGAGGGTCCTTCGGTTATCAAGGAAGCGGTTTCCAAAATAGCAGCGACGCTAGTAACTCTCTAAGTGCCGAGATGACCTGTTCCGATTCCGATATGGTGGAAATCGCCTCCATTTCGGCGTCAGGGAAAGGGAATGCTACGGCTAAAGGCATTCTGTTTGACTCAAAAAGGAGAGCTTTTGTCAACTCGGTGAAGGCGGCCATCCGGAATCTTGAAGACGATGTCGTACTGCAGATGTCTACAAATCCCGAGATTCGTAAAATGGTGGAGAAAATGATACGGAAGTCGCTTTAAGGTTTAAATCAGTTAGAGGGAAAGAACATGAGAAGAATTCAAATTACCACGTTCAGCGAGTTGGAAGATCGACAACCTGTTCACGCGCTGGTCGGGAATGTGGATTTGGTAATCGTTAGATATGATGACAAGGTTTCGGTGTTGTACGGCAGGTGCCTCCATCGAGGCGCGCTGCTCGCGGACGGACACATTGACGGTCAGAACCTTATTTGCGGGGTGCATTACTGGGATTATCGGTACGACACCGGAATCAGTGAATACCATAACGAAGAGCGGTTGGAAAAATTCTCGACATGGATTGAAGAGGACAGGGTTCTAGTCGATGAGGAGGAGATTATCGGATGGGAAAAGAACAACCCACAGCCATACAAACGCGGCGAGTATCAGGGCGAATACCAGGATGTACACGGAACCCCTGAAGAGCCGTATGTGAATTATATTCGCCAGCTCGCAAGCCACGGTTTGTCCAAAGTGGGGCATCACGGTCGGGTGGATGCAATGGGGGTACCGCGGGACCAGCTGCCGCAATGGAGTGATCTTCAATTCCTTACCGCGCAGCTTCACGCGTTTCCGCAGTTGGATGAGGTCGAAGTCGGTACCGAGCTTGTCATCGGTCCGCGCGCGAACAAACCGCTCACGCTTGACATACCGGTTTTTGTGTCGGACATGAGTTTTGGCGCGCTGTCCGCCGAGGCGAAAACCGCCTTGGCGCGCGGCGCCGAGATGGCAGGAACAGGGATATGCTCCGGCGAGGGCGGGATGCTCCCGGAAGAACAGGCTGAGAACAGCCGCTATTTTTACGAGTTGGCTTCGGCTCGGTTCGGTTTTTCGTGGGATAAACTCCACCTCGTGCAAGCCTTTCATTTCAAAGGGGGACAGGGCGCCAAAACGGGCACCGGCGGGCATTTGCCGGGCGAAAAGGTGCAGGGAAAGATCGCCGAGGTGCGGGGTCTGATTGCCGGACAACCCGCGGTCTCACCCGCCAGATTCCCGGATTGGGACAGTCTGGATGATTTCAGGGGATTTGCAAGCGAGGTTCGTAAGGAAACCGGCGGCATCCCGGTCGGATTCAAGTTGTCGGCTCAACACATCGAGGAAGACATCGAGACGGCTCTCCGGGTCGGGGTCGATTACATCATTCTTGATGGTCGCGGCGGGGGTACCGGTGCCGCGCCGCTGATTTTCCGGGACAACATCTCCGTGCCGACGATGCCTGCGGTCGCGCGTGCTCGCAAGTTCCTGGACGAAACGGGGAACGGCGATGTTACCTTGATTGCGACAGGGGGATTAAGAAGTCCCTCCGACTTTGCGAAGGCGCTCGCGTTGGGTGCGGACGGAGTAGCTATTGCAAACTCGGCGATGCAGGCGATCGGGTGTGTGGGAATGAGAGCCTGCCATACCAACAATTGTCCGGTCGGAATCGCCACGCAAAAGGAGAGTCTCCGTGCGCGGCTCATCGTGGGCGAGGCGGCCGTTCGGCTGAATCGCTTTCTCGGCGCGGCAACCGAATTGATGCAGACGCTGGCGCGCGCCTGCGGGCACACGCATCTCAATCAGTTGTGCGCGGATGACCTTACGACGTGGAATCGCGACGTAGCCTATTTGACCGGCGTGAAATATGCAGGTGTGGTGCCATTATAATCAGAACTGTCGCGCATGACATGATTGAGAACGGATATCCATATTGCGACATTGTTGGAGTGATGTCAAAGAACTACTAGCGTGATAGCTAGCCAAGTCATCTACTCGCTTGCCTCCTCACTTTCCTGCGCTGGGTCTCTGTATCTCCGTGATATAATTAGGAAAGATGCCTAGTATTTGAGCCTTTTTCGAAAAATAACTTGAAAACTTAACATGTGTATAGTATAATGTCACAAGGAGAAGAAGAATGAGTAAAACCGATGAGAAATATTGGTCGGAGTACACGGGATTACAACATGCAAAACATCGATTATTGAGCAAATACTTGGGTGGTTGGTATCCAATCTTGGCTAGCGCAAACGGTCGTGTAATTTATATAGACTGTCATGCCGGACGTGGACGTCACACCACTGGACATGAAGGATCGCCAATTCTAGCACTCCAGATACTGCTAAATCATCAGAGCAGGAATCGCATACTGAATGGCACAGATTTACACTTCGTTTTCTTTGAGAATGATGATCAGAATTATGAATATCTGGGTGACGAAATTACCGCTTTAGGCGATATTCCCAAGAACGTCCACATTCACCGTTTTGAATCGGATTATGAAGCGGCTCTTTGTGAAATAGTAGATAATCTATGGCAACGTGGGGAACGCCTCGCACCTTCGTTTGTTTTTGTTGATCCGTACGGATTTAAGTTATCAATGGCCCTCCTTAACAGCTTGCTGAGATTTCGTGGGTGTGAACTTCTGATAAACTTGATGTATCGTTATATCAATATGGCGACAACTCGGCCCGAGCACTCTAGCAACATGGATGCTCTCTTTGGATGTCACGACTGGCATGAGTTGTCTAGTATTAAAAATCCTGAAGATCGCCAGAATGAAATCATCTCTCTCTTTTCGCACCAACTGCAAGCAAAGTTTGTAACACATATGAATATGATTGGTGATACGAACGGGCTAAAATACGTCCTTTTGCACGCCAGCAACCATGCAAAGGACCGGAAATTGATGAAAGATTCAATATGGGCTGTGAGCCCGGATGGTAGTTTCTCTGCTTACCAACGGGCGAATCCCGATCAGCTAGTGGTTATTGAACCTAAACCCAACTTAGGACCACTTAAAGATGCACTTTGGACGGTCTTCGCGGGAAAGCAGCTACGCATGGAAAAGATATACGAATGGCTTCTAGGCGAATTGTATCTAGAAAAGCATGTACACGAAGTGTTACGAGAGTACCGAAAACAAGAATTCATAAAGTGCAGTGATTATGGTACGCGGTTCGCTTTTAGCAACAATCCTTTGGTTTCGTTTCCTTCAGAAAGGCCAGCGGGAAGTTGATTTGTCACATATAAGAATATAAGAAAAGGAAAAAATCTTATGTCTACGCAATCAACCATTGAATGGACCGAGGCAACTTGGAATCCAGTGACTGGCTGTATCAAGATTAGCCCGGGCTGTAAGCATTGCTATGCAGAACGGTTGGCGTCTAGACTTAAAGAGATGGGACTACGTAACTACGCTAACGGTTTCGAACTCACGCTACATGAACACATGCTTCAAAAGCCGCTATATTGGAAAAAACCGCAAATGATTTTCGTTAATTCTATGAGCGACTTATTCCATGACGGCGTGCCTGTCCTCTTTATTCAAAGAGTCTTTAGTGTCATGCGCCGCGCCGCTTGGCATCAATTCCAGGTGTTGACGAAGCGCGCGGAGCGGTTACTGGAACTAAGCACTGTACTGGACTGGTCCGATAACATATGGATGGGTGTGAGCGTCGAAAATTACGATTATCAGTTTCGAATAAATTTGCTGCGTCAGAGTGAGGCACGCTTCAAGTTTCTCTCGCTTGAACCTTTACTTGGTCCGATTCCAGACTTGGATCTTGCGGGAATCGACTGGGTGATTGTTGGAGGCGAATCGGGGCCTGGGGCAAGACCGATGAAGAAGGAATGGGTACTGGAAATCCGAGATAACTGCAAAGCGTCCGGCGTCCCGTTTTTCTTCAAACAGTGGGGCGGCGTGAACAAGAAACGAGCGGGGCGTGAACTGGAAGGACAGATATGGGACGAGTTGCCCGTAGCGATGAGAGGTAACTCCCAAGTGAACAGAGGAGAAGATGAGAATACGCTTTCGCTGTTTCCTTAATCCATCCGAGTAGAAGGAGAGGCAATGAGAAGAGTTCAAATTGCCACAT
This sequence comes from Candidatus Poribacteria bacterium, assembly GCA_028820655.1. Taxonomy (GTDB): domain Bacteria; phylum Poribacteria; class WGA-4E; order WGA-4E; family JAJDTR01; genus JAJDTR01. The sequence continues at coordinate 127,332 of JAPPIK010000014.1, forward strand.
ACAGCGAGTTGGAAAAATCGGCAGCCTGTTCACGGACGAGCGTGTTTTCACTCACGCCGGCTTTGATCAATTCCTCCGTGTCCGCACTGATAGTCAGTGCGTTCTCTTGTGTGATTGCCAACTCGTGCATACGAACCACCGCCTTTTACTTCAGCCTTCCCGAACGATAGCCGTCCTTGTCCCACGTGTTTACCACACCGTTTCCATATTCATTTACACCTACAATCGCACGCGTTCTATTTCTCGCGTTGCCTCTGCCAGCAACACTGACCTTTCCCCCATACTCATCACTTGTCATCATAGCCCCAACCTTTCCATCAGCATCTAACACAACCACCAACCCGTGTCCATGTTCGTTTATTCCGATACCTGCGGTGCCTGATGATTCTGTATTGCTGTAGCAGTTGATAAACCCACCCTGTTCCATGATTCTCATAGTTGCCATGCTCGTTCTGTCTTTGCCATGGACCCAGACAGCACCGCCATGTTCATCAATACCCATCCGTGCCCCACCTTCACCATTCTTGCCTCTCACTTTTACAAGCCCGCCTTGTTCGTCGACACCTATCTCTACCCTACCCCTGCCATCACTTACTCTAATACCCGCACCAGATTTGACACGCAAATCAACACTTCCTTCATCTCCCCACACTCCAACTCCCAGAGGTCCTACAGTCACCCCTTGTCCTGGCATCGCTTGGTTTTTTACAGTTATACCTCTACAGGCGATCTTTCCGAACTCTACATCCTTCACTTCATTCTGCGCTCCGAGCGGCGCGATCGAACCTGCCGCCATCGTTAGAACTGCCCCGACAACACCGCCAATTACCGCAAACAACACCTCTTTCTTGCGCATCCTGAATCCTCCTTTTGATTTAAGAGTTGCCATCCTGTCGTTTTACCAGTGGACACTCTATAATCCTGGTATACCTCGAACTCAGTAGATTTAGCTCCCACACATATTCATCATAAGGTTCAGTAAAATCCTCGTCAATATCGGGAAAACCGCTTGGAAAAACTGTTTTCTCCGTCACTAACTGCCACTGTTCCTCACGTACGCCATGAAGATTTAACTCATTTACAACTTTTCGCTTGGCATCAGCAAACGAGTCCGCCTCAAATTCACCTTTGCACGACGCGCTGCCAAAACACTCGAATTGGAACCACCCTTTTTGATCGTCTTTCAGTTTCATCATTATTTCTCCGTTTTGTGCGAATGAGATTGGGGACGCTTTACGGCGTCCCCTGCAAATCCTGCTGCTACTTCAACACGCCACTGATTGATTGGCGTACCGACGCTAGAATTACCAGATGAATTTAATGCCTTTGATTATGAAGAAGACTATGAGGAATAAGATTCGCCTTTCACTTCAAATTCGCCAAGCGATACCCGTTCTTGTCCCACGTTGATACCGCGCCGTTACCCGACTCATTGACACCCATTGACGCTCGCGTGTAGGCATCACCCCTGCCAAACACAGCTACATTGCCGCCATATTCGCCTATCGTTACCCCAACACCACCCGCGCCACCCGCTCCTTCGCCCTTCATATTGCTGAACACATAAACGATTCCACCATTTTCATCAACGCCAATATGCACCGCTGATCTCACTGGTTTATCCTTATTACCCTTGCTAGTCACCCAAATCAGACCGCCATGTCCCGCGGGTAATATCGTAGCCGCCGGCTCTCCATTTGGAAAAACCACTGTCAGTTCCGTACAGGTAATCTTACCAAACTCCACATCCTTCGCTTCATTTTGCGCCTCGAGTGGTGCGATCAAACCCACGGCCATAACTAGAACCGCCCCAACAACACCGCCTATTACCGCCGCCGCAAACACATGTTTCCTCAACATAAGATTCTCCTTAAAGTTGTATGTCAATATCTTGCTCGGTTCATTCGGGAGGGCTTTTGTCAGTGTCAGGCGGACCAAACCGATTAGTGTCTGCTGTCCCTTTAACAAATCCCACGAGTATAACTATAGCCAGGATACCAAGATACGGAACAAACACTATGAACATCCACCATCCCGACAAATTTATGTCGTGCAGCCGCCTTATGTCTAACAGTATCCAAAAAATCAAAAGGACGAATTTCCCAAGCAATAGCACAACGACGCCTATTTCAAAAGAACCGGCTGCCGATCCAATCCCAATGATAGAGATTAAGAAAAGTAAGGCATGAATTCCCGTTAATATCGCAGCCCCTTTCCAAAAGGTACTTCGGGAGATTCGTCTTTGTGTTTCACCAAAACAACGCTGCCAAGTGCTCTCTTTTTTCATAAGTCATTTCGATTTTATGTCAATGAGAATGGGGACGCCGCGAAAAGCCCCCCATCTCCCGCTACTCCCAACGGCACGGGTTACTCCGTCTCGTTATCCGGCAGTCTGGCTAAATCCCTTAATTCGCATGTTTCCTTCTCAAGACAGTATGCGAATGTCACCGCGTCGCATTCGTTGATATGACTGCCAAAACCCTCCTCGACCAATTTGAAACAGTATCCTTTTAGTTCGGTGAGTGTATAGTTCAGTAATTTAATGGCGCCCTGTCTCTAATCATCACAAATGCCTTGATGTTCTAAAACGACTTCGTATTCGTGAAGATATACGGCGACGGTGTTGAAATGGATGTGGTGATCACGTCGGATGTTACCTACGTCGCTGTAAAAGACCTCTTTAATTTTCCGTAAGTGATACGTCGGGTTTCCGTGACCGTCAGGGGCGGTTGATTGACGGGAATTCTTCCCCCGTGCCGTATCTGCACAAGGGTTATCGCATACGGAGTATGCCTACTACTGGCAATTTGGGTTAGCTTATAGAAACGGAGGGGCGGTCGACAATCTCTTTGGTGTGAGTGACATATTCCTTCGATAGCAGTTCCCTTGTCTCCGGCGACAACCGGTCCAAGATTTCCTGCGGTAGCTCGATGTCCTGCGAGTTCATCCACGCCAACATATACTGCGGGGCATATCGAAACACCATGAAGCGGCGACCCCGGTCCTTTGGCTTCCACTTTAGTGCGCCGTGAACGACCTGGTCGGAAGCGATCACGACATCCCCCGCCCTCGGTGTAATGTTGACAATGCCAAATGGAAAACTGCCATCAATGCAGCATTTGTCATACTCATAACCATTTTTTTCCATGGTTTCAGAGATTGAATCTGGCCATTTCAACTTACTCTTGTGGGAACCCGGGATTAGGAGTAGACCACCGTCCCCGGGGTAGACATCATCAAGATACCAAAAAACGTTGAAGAAGTCGCAATACACCACGTCGCTGTACGGGTGCGTCCAATGGATGTCACGCGAGAATCCGACACCGTCCCGATCCTGTTCCCGGATGGAGTGAAGGTATAGGTATTCGCAGTCGTGTGTATCGAGCATCAGGCTTCCCCTGAGCAGTCCCGGTTTGTCCGCTGTCAGTTCCTTGATTATCGGCCAAGTGGCCCCATGCGTCAGCAGCCGTTCCAACGCCTTGTCGAATGCAAACCCGCGACTGTGATGATGAAACACCGGTGTATGCATGTAGCGAAATCCATCCGGAAATTCCTCATGCGGGGTGTTGATGTATCGATCGACGGCATCCTGCGCCTCCTGCAATTCGTCACCCGATATTACCTTTCGCAGATGGAGGTAACCTGTCGCGTCGAACACGTAGCGTTGTTCAGGTGTCATTATATTCTCCTAAAGGTCGAAGTTGGGGGCGGAAAGGGGATCTCTACCGCGGTTCCGGTCGGTAACCTGCTGGCTGTCCCTAAGCAACCAGACTGCTGCGACTAGGGACGCAACTACAAATTGTAGGTGTTCGGATTTGTGTCACATTAGATTGAACACGCCCTAATAATGAAAGCGTTGCGAACGCAATCCGTCCTCATATTCTCGTCGTCGATCTTGCGTCTCGGGATCGTCGCTCGTCTCCGCCGCCGCCACATCCCACCACACGCCGGAATCCGGGAGGTAGTGATGCGGTTCAACATCGGCAACAATCACGCAAGTTCGACTTTCCCCGCGGGCTTCCTGCAAGGCGGCGCGCACGCCATCCGGTGTTGTTTCATGCCATGAGCGCGCCCCAAAACTGGCTGCGTTCTGAGCGAAGTCTATCCTCATGTATTCGCCTTCAAGCCGATTTCTCTCCCCATCCCGCGCACGGAACTCATTTCCAAATCTGCGTCCCGCTCGGAGCATCTGCAATGCGCAGATGGATTGAAAGCCGTGGTTTTCGGACACAATCACGGTGAGTTTCAATCCTTCCTGCATCGCCGTCACCAACTCTGTGGGGTTCATCAGATAGGTGCCGTCGCCGATAAACACAAAAACTTCGCCTTCCGGCTGTGTCATACGGACTCCCAACCCCGCGGGCAATTCGTAACCCATGCACGAATAGCCGAATTCAATGTGGCACTTCCGATTTCGCGTGGCATCCCACATCTTGACCAGATCACCCGGCGGCGTTCCCGCTGCCGCGACAATCGTGTCCCCCGGTTGCGCCTCCTCGTTGATGATTCGGATTAACTTGCCTTGGCTCATAGCCTCGCCCGGGACCTCCTCGGCTACGGCAGCGCACAGTTGTTCCGCCCACTCCCGATTCAAGCCTTCGATTTCCGACGTGTACGCTGTATTCGGTTGAATCCCGGCGCCCTCGGCGGCTTGCGTCAGTGCCGAAATTGCTTCACGAGCATCGGCAACGATTGGCAGCCCGCTCTGCTTGTAAGCGTCGTGTCCTCCAACGTTTATGTTGACGAATTTCACCTGCGGGTTATTGAAAGCCGATTGGGAACCTGTCGCAAAATCCATCATGCGGCATCCAACCCCGATCACCAGATCCGATTGGCTGGAAATTTTTGCTGCGGCGGGGGTGCCGGTGACGCCCTGCCCTCCCAGAAGCAGCGGGGACGGTTCACGTATTGCTCCTTTTCCGGCGAACGTTTCGCTCACGGGAATACCCAACAGGGAGGAAAACTCCTGAAGCGCCTCCCATGCTTCCGAATAATGGACACCGCCGCCGGCGATTATCATCGGGCGTTCCGCCGCCTTCAACAAACTTAAGGCTTCCGCGATGCTCTGAGGATCCGGGACTCGCCGCTCCACTCGCCATGCGCGTCTTTCAAAGAAATCTGTCGGATAGTCGTATGCGTGGGCCTGCACATCTTGCGGCAATGAGAGGGTAACGGGACCCGTGTCGGCGGGATCTGTCAGTACCCGCATGGCTTCGGGAAGTGCGGTCAGGAGTTGCTCAGGTCTAGATATGCGATCGAAAAATCGACTGACAGGTCTGAAGCAGTCGTTGACGCTGACATCGGCGGAAACCGGGTGTTCGAGTTGCTGCAACACAACGCCCTGATGCCGTGTGGCATAGTAATCGGATGGTAACAGTAAAACGGGCAATCGGTTGGTGGCAGCCGTGGCTGCACCGCTAATCATGTTCGTTGCTCCGGGACCTATCGACGACGTGCAAGCGAGTGTAGCGAGTCGATGATTAGCCTTCGCGAATCCGAGGGCAGTGTGTACCATGGACTGCTCGTTTCGGGGTTGGCGGTACGGCAGGTCTTCCCCGTATTCGTACAGCGCTTGACCGAGACCGGCGACGTTTCCGTGTCCAAATATGCCAAACATGGATGGGATCAGTCGGCGGGTATTGCCATCGCGTTCGCTGAACTGTGCTTGCAAGTATTTGACGAGCGCCTGTGCCATCGTCAAACGGATAGTTTCTTGTGATTGCGGCAATTTGTAGTCCCTCCTTTTCATTTCTCAATGGGATTTGCACGACGGAGTTGCGATGCTATTGTACCGCTATGCAAATCCGAGCAACATAATTTTTCACGCTATGTAATGTAGATCGAATGAACTCCTCGGCGCAGCGTTAACCCTTAGAATCGACGAGGACGGGCACTCTGTGAATGACGTTTCCGAGGTAGCCTTTGGGATTCCACGGCTGCCGGAAGGGTTGGGCATCGCCCCTATCGTCAAACGCGCGCGCCCATATTTCATAGTATCCCCTGTTTTCAAACGAGAGTTCGGATTCCCACGTATACCAAGCATAGCGATTCATCGGCGATTGCAACCGTGCCTCTCGCCAACTGACTCCGTAATCATCAGAAACGTAGAGCTTATCAACCTTATTCTCGCCTGCCCAAGCATGTCCGCCAACATTTACGGGGCTCGTCGATTTGACTGCCACGCCCGGTTGGGGAGTGGTAATAAGTGACTTCACAATCCACGACGTAGCAATCTCCATATCCTGCTTCGCCGGTGTGTTTCCCGGTACCGCTGGATATGACGAAACGCGGTACGAATACCCGCTCATCTTTTCCGAGTCGTGCACCCGTTCTCTCACCCAAATTCGGTTGAGCCACTTCTGCATCGCGCTGCCGATCCAACCGGGCACAATCAGTCTCGCCGGAAATCCGTGCGCCGCGGGCAGGTCTTGCCCGTTCATTTTGAAGGCGATGAGTGTATGCTCATCCATGGCTTTCTCAATTGGAATTCCCCGCGAAAACGCCTCGCCCGATTCAGGCGGCGAGTCTTCGCCGTAGTTTCCAAGATAAACGGCCTGCGGCTTTAAACCGGCATGGTTCAACACATCGCGTAGGCGAATACCGGTCCATTCGCTGCACCCTACAGCGCCTCGATTCCACGGCGTACCACCAACTTTCGGCTCAAAAAGGCTTCTTCCATTCCCGGCGCATTCCAGCACGACTCTTAGGCTAACTTGCGGTAAACGGAGCAGGTCGTCCATGGATAGTGAGAGATTTCTGCCAACTGCTCCATCAACGGTTAACCTCCATCCGTTTAGGTCTTTTCTTTTCGCGCGTTCCGGAATGTCACCGTTATTTCGCACGAAGTGCCGGGCAATGGGAGTGACGGGATCGCGAAGCAGATGAGGCGGGAATTCGCCGTTAAAGGGATTCTCGGAGTGGACAATCATATCGGGCTTTGGCAAAGTCTCGGATTGTATGTCCGCAGCGGCGCTAGTCGTAAGCTTTTGACCTAGCGATTCTCCGAGAATAACCTCCAAAAATCCGCCAAAGATGCCCCAGCTAGTCAGCGCGGCACTTTTTCCCGCCGTCCCGAGAAATCGTCGGCGCGAGTAGGAAGGCGAAGAAGAATGGGCGTAAAAGGTGCGTTTAGTCATTTTTGGAAACGGACGTTTCTGTTATGAACCGGATAAGCTATCTACGGTTTTTGATGTCCGAGGATCTGTAAAAAGCCGCTCTCTTTGGATTGAGGTGTTGGGTGTCGTACAACTTCGGTACTCGCCTAACACATCGCAAAACAGAATCTCATTGTGACTGATACCGGTTCGCGCTTTCCCGGTCAACCCAATCTATGCCTCGTTGATCTTTCCCAATAAGAAATGATGGGCAATGCCCGCTCGGATACACTTTTATCAGTTGTCAGTCGTTGCTTTCAATGGTCAATGAAGTTCTCGAACAATCTAAAATTATATGATATACTGTTATTGTATCGGATGCAACACTTCTCTAACACAAAGCAATTGGCTCTGAAGTGCGTATCGGCAAGTGTCGCGACGCTAGGGAGATTTTCGAGCGATGCAAACCGGATATGGTAGGTATCCTCGTGTAAAACGAGTGAGATGGGAGACCGCTGATGGCGATTGATTCAATGCTGCAACGGCGTGTCATGGGCCGCTTTGCAACCGGCGTGACACTGTTAACGACGCGGTTTGACGAGGGGATTCTAGGTATGACTGCAAACGCCGTAATGTCCCTTTCACTTGAACCGCCCCTAATAGTTGTCGCCGTTGACAAGAAGAACTCGATGCACGAGTGCTTGATTCAAGGTAGGTGCTTTGCGCTGAATATGCTGCGAGCGGACCAAGAAGCGATTTCACGTCGATTCGCCATCTCCGGACCCAAGGATTTTTCGGGGTTAAGTCTGACCAAGGCAGAAACCGGGGCACCCATTCTGGTTGATGCTATTGCATTTGTGGACTGCAAACTGGTGGATGTGCTTCCCGCGGGCGATCACGACATGTTCGTCGGCGAACCGGTCGCCGGCGAAGAACGCGATGGAGAACCGCTTCTTTTTTACAGCGGCGAGTACAGGTAATAGTCAGGAAGTTCGTCGATCAAATCCGAATTTGATGGTTGTATCGTATTGGTCTAATGAAAGGGATACGCGGGGTGCCGTATACCTTTCGATTCTATAGTGCCTTTTAATGATTCGTGCGGGGCGCGCACCTTACGGGAATTGGAAAAAACGGCGTCTCCGGTCGTAATCCTAATTCGAGGTGTTGTCGATACTCAGTAAATAACTGAAGGCGTCCGACACCGGCTCAACGTAGGTAAGACCATCGGACCTACGCAGTGTGGTCGTTCCGATTTCATTTCTATCTTCGTCTAACGCCGCAGCTTGATTCGCGTCGATCGCGAAGCCGCATTCCGATCCGTCCGGTAGAATTACCTCATATGTCTCATCGGGAAGAATCCTACAGATTCCGACGCCGTTTCCTTCCGCCAGCGGGAATCGCGTTGATTTGCCGCGAGCATCGATAAAGATATATTCGGGTGTCACCGCATAATCAGCCCGGTGACCTTGGACCTCGCCGCTAAAAACCTCGATCGCCCCATCTTCCGTCCAGCCGGCGTAACCGTTCGGAGGCAGGTCCAACCGCTTGCCGTAGGCGTCCACGACCATGCGTTCGTCATGTGCATTTCCGTTTACGGCGGTGATGCACCCGTTCTCATAGCGGGTCACAATCTGGGAGCGTCTGTAAGTGCCGGAGGCCACGGCGGCGGTGGTATCCAAGAGATTACCATCCGCGTCCGCATACCGTATTTCCGCCACGCTAGAGAGCGTATAGCGGCTCTGCAATTGCTGTAGCATATAGTAGATTCGCAACACGCGCGGTAGAGGGTCTTCGTAGTGGAGAATGCCGACGTGTCCAAACGCGATGGTCGCGGCAATGTGCCGGTCGCTTTTCGGATCCTCTCCTGAACGTCCGCTCGGTTCAGGTTCCTCTCCGCGGTAGAACATGCCGTACTCTCCCATTGCGATATTCGTGCACAGATCGTGGGTTTTCCGAAGTTCAAAGTCCACCAACCACGGTCCCCACGCCAGCTTCACCTCGCCCGCACGGTCCTGAGCGTAGTTCCCGTCAATCAGACCGCTAAAGATGAAGTGGTGACCGCCCTCGGAGAAAACAGGTCCCTGGAATGTTTCCTTCTGGATTAACATGGTTTCTCCGTAGGCATAGAAGGTTGCCGCAAACGTGGCGGCGCCCGGCACACGGTAATCGTAATCTACAAAATCCAAGGTGTGAAGCGTATGCACGTCGAGGTAACTCGCGTTGAATCCGTATTTTTCATGAATGATCGGCGACAGCAACTCGCAATATTCCGGGGATCTGGCGGGCTTGGCTCGGTAGCAGCGGCGCCATCCCCCGTGCATCCGATTGTCCGGGTGTCGAGTGATCATATCGGTGTCCCAGAATTCATTCACGGCTGCAATATCGAGGAACTGCATGTAAGGACCGTATCGGTAGCCGATGTCGTCCCGCATCACACGGGAATATTCCGCCCATCCCTCATCACCGCCCTTTTCCGGGGCGCCGCGGGTACGGAACGTGAAACTCTCACCGCTGTCTCGCCATCCGCCTTCGTGGTCGGTGATAGTCATTTGGGTAATTCCGTATCGGTGCAGTTTTTTGAAAAAGCGTATCCCGCCTTCTCGTGGATATTCGGACTGGTGAGCCTTCCAGAGCCGGGTTCCCACGTGCTCCAGCCAAGGGGACTTTGGGTTCGGTATAGTAGGTAACATCTCTTCGTAACGCGGGGAAAGGGTGATGAAAAAACGCTCGTAGCAGTCAACCCGCTCGCCGTTGGTTTTGGGGATATACCGCGTTCCCGTATTGTAGATGACTCCGTCAGGCGTAATGGCGGGATTGGGAAGCAGCATCGACGCGTTGGACAGATACCAGTCGGTGTTTCCGGTCAGGAACAACGGGGCGTCTTGCGCACCGCCGACAACGACTGCCGGGCGCCCATCGGGAATGTAGCCGTTGTAGGTGTAAAACGGGTTGGCGACCAGCCGTGGATTCTCCACGCCGACAGCCTTGCCGTATCTTACCTCTGAAACATTGCCGCCGGGGGCGAGCGTATCGATCACCAGCGATTTGTTCCAGAGCCGATACACGTATATCGCACCTTGAGTGATTCCACTTGCTCTAAGACGCCATCGGGAGACGACCTTCTCATCTTGGAGCGTGGTGCCAAGATGTTCGGCGGACTCCGGGGGAGAGGGAGCATTCCCGCCTGTCACCAAATACACGCCGCCGCCGACACACGGCCGAATGGTGTCGCCTCGTCCCTGCCATTCGGTGCTGATGTCCCCCAAGGTGCCGGTACGCGGCTGAAGCCTGTAGATTAGCGTGCCGTCCGCGCCTTCGTAGCGAAAAGAAAACCCATCGCCTTCCTCCTGAATGCTCGTCGTGAATTCTTCGGTCAAATTGTCGGGTAGAATGGTTTGTTCGCGCGTCGGAAACGGAAGTTTGCCGGGACCGGTGTTCGTTCCGGTTCCTTGACCGGGAAACATCGGGATACCTCGGAGTGGGCGTGCCGTGAAATAGAGTGGTTTAAAGTCTTCCGTGAACACGGCAAGATTGTCGAAACAGATTAGGCGGTCTTCCGGTTCGTCGGAATCTCGAATGATGAACCCGGTGAAGGCGGATCCATTGGCAACCTGTTCAATCTGATCTGGGGACAAACGGTAGTAGGAGAGGAACCACCCCCAATGGTCCCAATCGGCGCGCATTGGAAACCGCATTTCAGCGCCATCGGAATTTGTGAACAGAACGGTTAATTTTGGACGGTGACGTTCTTTGCCGAAGATCCAGAAGGAGATAACGTCAAAGCCGTTCCGGACGGGGATGGGGGCTGGGGGGTTGATGCGAATCTCGGGCTCTCCGCCGGTCTCATGATAGGTGAGTTTGGCGACGTATTTGCCCCAGATTTGCTGTTCTCGCGAGCGCACGAATTGAGCATTCGCATGGGTTGATTCAATGCGCCACCCTGTCAAATCCTCAAAATCAATTAAGGGCGGATGGGCGGGTTCGGAGCGGTTCGCCCACTCCATCTCGTAGGGGCGCTGACCGACGACCTCCTTATCCTCACTCCAGCTTGTGCTGGTTGCGGCGAGGAAAGTCGTTACGAACATTGTTGTAAATAAGATTTCTGTTGTCAAGGTGATTCCTCCTAAACGGTGAGTGACCAGAAGTCTGTTTTAATATATAGTTGGTTAAAACACTCCAAAGCCTGATTGAATAAACGGTAGCATAGCCATTTTGGGCATTTGAAAGCTATTACCTGTGGGATCTCTATCGCACTCGCTATTCACTCGCTTGATCTCCGCTTACCGACGATGAGACCACAACTAATGCCAGACCAATTGTTCTCTTTCTCGTGGACAGAACTAAACAGTTCCGGTTGATGGGTATCGTGTTTTTTTTCCTTGTAATTGCGGGATTCACATGGGTGCGACGGTTCCGCGCGTCGCAGATTCACGATACTCGCGATAAACCGCTTGGGAACCAGTAATGATGCGAGTTAGAAGCAATTGCCACGGTTTACTATTATGTGCGAATTTCTGCGAGTATATTTCCACCCACCCTCTCCCACAGACACAAAATAGAGGCGGGTAACGATATGAATTCCGGCCCTTTTCATTAACAGGTAGTTATTGGTATTGTTGGAAATACGCTTCATCGGGATTTGTATCATGATTTTATCGCGCGGGATATACTATGGGATCACTATCGGGATTTGCTATCGACTTAAGATCTTTATCACATGGGATATTCTATCAGGATTAGCTATCGCGCTCGCTATTCACTCGTTAAATCATCTAGATCGAATTATACTATATACATGTTAAGTTTTCAAGCGAAAGATGGGGGCTATTGCATGAAATTGAGATACACATGTTTTCATGGAGTGGCGCACGGGTTGCAATCTCGCTGACAAGAGCCTAAATCGCGGATAAAGCTTCATATATTTCGTTCCGCCGGAACGAATTGATGCCACACGTTAGTTTTAGCCTTAAAGCATGAATTATGAACCGGTATCAACTTCGGCTGAATCAGGAAAGATGTCTAATTTAATTGCCCGTATATACATATCGCTCCCTTGGAGCGAAGGTATCCGTCGCAAAGCCAGTGCGATTGTGTGTTTAGTTTGCTGAAGATACACCCGTGCATTGCTAGTTTTTCAATATCATGCACACTGTTATTCAGTTGTTCAAAAGAACTGGTTCTAACATTTTCTGCCGTTATTTCGATGAAGCCAGTTTGGCGGCGAGATTAAATGCGCACGAGAAATTCCGGGTCGATGCGATTCCCTTGTACGCGATGTCAAACCCGGTGCCGTGATCTACGGAAGTTCGGACAATGGGCAAGCCCAGCGTCACGTTCACGGTTTCGTGGAAGCCGTGAAGTTTCATGGGGATATGGCCCTGGTCGTGGTACATGCACACGACAGCGTCAAAATCGCCCGCAAGTGCTTTCATGAAGAGCGTGTCAGGTGCAATGGGGCCACACGCATCAATGCCTAGGCGCTGCGCCTCCCTGATGGCTGGCGCGATGTCCTCGATCTCATCGTTGCCAAACGCGCCATCCTCCCCCGCATGAGGATTGAGGCCCGCGACGGCAATTCTCGCACGTGGGAACAGCTTTTTGGCGGCGGAGTGGGTCATTTGAAGCACGGACAACACACGCTCGCGTTTCACGAGGTTTACCGCCTCCTTAAGTGAAACGTGGGTTGATACATGGGTGACTATCAGTTTTGGAGCGACGAGGCTTAGAACGTAATCCGAGACGCCGCACATGTCGGCGATGAACTCCGTATGACCCTGAAAATTCGGAAAGGAATGTCGGCTGGCAGCCTTGTTTATCGGGAGTGTCGCTACGGCATCGATTTTTTCTTCTAAGGCATGTTCCGTAGCAATCTCAACGTATTTCACGGCTGCGGCGCCAGCTTTCGCCGAGATCTTGCCCACTGTTACGTCTGTGCGATTGAGTTCCCGGCAGTCGAAGACATTGAGACGTTTAGGTTTGGCGTCCTTCACCGAGGCGACGGGATGTAAATCGAGATTCAAATTTAGTTTTTCCCTGGCAAATTCCAAAACCTCCAAATCACCGAATAACACATACGTATGCGGCAAAATATTCCCTGCGGCTGAGCGCAAGAGAAGTTCAGGGCCTAGACCGCAGGCGTCTCCCATGGTTATCCCGATTAGCACGAGAAGAAACCTTCCAATTCATAGGGTTGAATCTAATAATTCATTTTCCGATGGCGAGTGCACCTCGACGTGTTATGAGCGATAGCCCCAAACCTACTCCTCCGGCCACTCCTCAAGGGGATGGCGACGTTGGGTTAAGGGAATGGACACCCGCGCGCCAAGTCGATGGGATTCGTAGGTGCCCTGAATGAGTTCGAGCGCCTTTACGGCTTGGGCGCCGCTTAGCGGATGCTCGTCACCGGTCTCGATGCATCGAACGAATTCTTCCACCGCGATTCGGTAGACCGCGTCCCAACTACCGGGGCCTCGTCCGGCGAGCTCGGTCGTCGGTAGTTCTATCGGTTGCCAGATATTGTCCTCCGGACTGTCGGACCACAGCGCGTCCGAGCGATGCATCAGAGGACAAGGGGATTCCGGTACTCGTATCGCCAAGGCCCCCTCTGTTCCAATTAACTCGATACCAAAGTATTCCGGTTCCGCCCGCCAGAAATCGACCGTCGCGGTAACGCCGTTCTTGAACCCAAGAGTGGTCGTCGATTTGTCCCCTGCCATCGGACCCATTCCCCCGGGATGGGGTTGAATGTCTATCGCAGTCGCCGGTTTGCCGTCGGTTGTCACGTAACCGTCAAGCCATTCCGCATCCCCGGCAAAGAAACGGGCGATGTCAAAGAGGTGGGTTCCGAGATTGATTAAGTTGTGCCCCGAGGGATTCGAACTCCGCGAGGTCGCCCGCATCGTCAGCAGGTCGCCGATATACCCCTCCTCCAAGAGCCTTTTCGCTCGGATATGGTAGGGGTCGCATCGTCTGATATTGTAGATAGCCAACTGGATTCCCGCCCGATCGCATGCCGCCACCATCTCGTCGGCATGAGTGAGCGAGATCGCGATGGGCTTTTCGCCCAAAACGTGAATGCCCCGTTCCGCCGCCGCAAGTGTCATTTCGTACAGTTGGATGGGATTGGTGTCTATTTCGACAATGTCCAGATCCGCGTTGGCTAACATGTCGTCATAGCTTGAATAGATTGTAGAGATACCGAGTTCTTGGAACAGTTCCCTCTCGGCGTCGTTTTGAGCGGCGGCTGCGACCAGTTCAACTCGCGGCGCGGCGTTCAGTGCGGAGACATGGGAACTCAAATGGGTTGTTCCAACGATGCCTGTACGGTAGATTTTCATAGTGGGCGCCTAGAGTTAAGAACCCAAGTTTTCAAGAAAAAACTTGGGTTCGAGGCAAGTTAGCGGTTGGGTTTTCCGGCACTCCAGTTCCAATTATCCGGTGGCCAAACATTGGCGCCGACGACTTTGTCCTTATTGTCAGCCAGTGAAAAACCGGGGGCGTACCAGTCTTTGACTTCCTCAACCCAGCGTTTTATGTGAGGTGTACCTCTGTGATATTCGAACGCCGCTTTGTTCACATAGACCTCGTAAAGGTAGAGTGCCGATCGATCTTCCTGGTTTTGGTAGATGTCGAATCTAAGACATCCCTGTTCTTCGTTGACCGATCCAATTGCATCGCGGCGCAACGACTCGATGAAATCGGACACATGATCGTCTTTGACTTTGATAGGTGCGTGAATTACAAACAAGCCCCTGTCAAAGGCATCGTCTTCTACGGCGGAGGGACGTTGTGAATCCCAGCAAGCGTCGCCAAGAGGAAATACAGGGCGGTACTTTGCATACTCGGGGGGCGAGGCTGTCCAGTTCTTTGTGGTTTGTGAGAATCTTTGGTAGTGGGGAAGGCTCAGATGTTCGTAAAATGCGCCCATATCGTTGTAGATTTGGCACAGACCGAGTTTCGTGGAGTCGTTTTCATCTTGAATGACATCGTAGCGCCGGCACCCGGGTTCGCTTTTTACCGTAGTCTTGGCATTCAATACCGCCTCGCGGATAAGATCGTCCACGTGTTGCTCTTTTGCATGGATGGGTATCATTAGAACTTCCATAGATTTCCTCGTTTCTCGCAGTTGTAATTACTGCATCCGCATCGGGGAGGTTGTTTTCAGTGCAGACTACTGTGTTGCTATTTTATCAAGGAGTGTGAAAATGAGTCAAGACAATTCAGTTTCCGAGACCTGGGAAGCGCAATGCGCCTGAGGAGATTCTTTCGATTTTATGACCGAAGAACGTCTCTGCGGGAGTGAGATAAAAAGGACCGAGAATTGAGAAAAAGTCGACTTTGTCTAAATCGGGAGACTGTCCTGTAATGACCTATACCAGTGGAATAAGGATGGAAGATAATCCGGAATCACGTACAATTACGGTGGTTTCAAAATCGCTTTACAACGCGCTCTCATCGGTGTATAATCCACCTTTTGACGCCCTTCACCATTACTCTCCGAATCGACCTTTTTATGTTTGGGCAGATTGAAAGCGCTCTGAGCCGCGTAACCATCGGCCTGGTTTGTCTAGTTACAGTTGTCGCTATAGCAACCACAGGTCATACAGACAGGGATAAGCCGCTGTTCACCGAGATTACGTCTGCGGTGGGGCTTGAGGAAAGTTTGGAGCCGTGGCCTTCCGATGGTACCTATACGTTGCCGGAGATCATGGGAGGCGGAGTTGCGTTGTTTGATTACGACAACGATAACGACCTCGATCTCCTCCATATCCGATCACTACTGTTTCGCGAACCCACCGGCGAGAAGGAGAGACGTCCTTCGGAGATCGCCGGCGGACACTGGGCGGGACTTTTCTGGACGCATTTTCGCCTCTTTCAGCAGCAGGCGGATGGTTCGTTTTCAGATGTTACGGATCTTGCGGGCTTCGACGATGCCGGTTATGGGCAGGGGGTGGCTGTTGGAGACACGGACAATGACGGCGACTTAGACCTTTTTGTGACGAATTTTGGCCCCGATGTCTTCTACCGAAACAACGGCGATGGAACGTTTGCCGATGCGACGGACGCCGCCGGTTTTTCTAAGGGAGGTTGGAGCACATCTGCCGCGTTCTTGGATTACGATGCCGACGGGTATTTAGATCTTTATGTAGCTCGATATCTTCGATTCGATCCCGCTGTCTCCTGCCGAAGACTGAGTGATGCACGCGACTATTGCGGCCCTCAGAGTTTTGAAGGCATACCGGACTCGCTCTATAGGAATAACGGCGACGGTACGTTTACCGATGTGACCCTCGAAGTTGGAATCGTTTCGTCCGACAAAGGGCTGGGTGTTGTTTGTGCGGACTTTACTTCGGATGGTTGGGTAGATCTATACGTTGCCAACGACGGAGAAGCGAATCGGCTCTGGGTCAACTCGGGATCGGGCGCTTTTTTCGATGAAGCCATTATGAGGGGTTTGGCTTTCAACACACACGGCAAGGCGGAAGCCAGCATGGGTGTCACTGTTGGGGACGTGAATCGTGACGGCGAACTCGACCTGTTTATGACCCATTTCGTTCGTGAAACCAACACCCTCTATCTCGCATCACCGTATGGGATATTCAGTGACGCAACCGATAATTCGGGATTCTCGGGAATTGATTTGCCGTTCACCGGGTTTGGGTGCGGTTTTTTCGATTTCGATCACGATGCTGATCTTGATATCGCGCTCGTGAACGGACGAGTGATGCGAGGTCCTGTACTCCCGGGAGTCAACCTCGGTACATTCTGGAAGCCCTACGCGGAACCGAACTTACTATTTGAGAATGATGGTCGCGGGCAGTTCAGCGGCGTAGGCGCACGCGGCGGTAACTTCACTTCACAAGTCGAGATTAGCCGCGGTCTGGCATTCGGCGATATTGACCGAGACGGCGACCTGGACTTTGTCGTCGGTAACATCTGGGGAACTCCGCGCGTGTTCAGGAATGATGCGCCCGCACTCGGGACACATTGGCTGTCAGTCCGTGCTATGACAGGGAAGCGCGATGCTATCGGCGCACGGGTCACGGTGGTAGCCGACGGTGTCAAGTTCGTCGGACTGGTGCTGCCAGCCTACAGCTACTTGAGCAGCAGTGAATTCAAAGCTCATTTCGGATTGGGAGAGATTGAGGAGGTCGAGGCGGTTGAAGTCCTTTGGCCCGATGGAGACAAGGAGCGTTTCAGAGTGTCCGGGATTGACAGAGTGATAACCCTTCGCCAAGGTGAAGGCGAATCCCTCGGAAGCTAAGCTAATTCTAAGAGCCTGTTTTAAAAATACAATTTGTAGGGTGCGCACTGCGCACCAGCCTTTAAAAGCCCCGGAGGGGCGGAAGGTGTATAGAAACACCGAACCCCCACGCATCTAAGCCCCAGCGGGGCGAAAGGTATATAGCGAGCAATTACAAAAACATGAAAAAACAGTCTTCAAATGACGAAAACTGGCTTGGCTGCCGACTTTTCAAACAGGTTCTAATGCAAGTTGCAACTTACAGGATTATAGTAGATCCCGCGCGATAGAGAACCCCCGTGCTGCACAGGTGGCAGTTCGGGTTATCTATCTGAATGATCCGCAATTTCCACGATTGTTGCGGAGCCAACCCAGCCGACAGTGGCGAGGTGAGAACACAGATGGCCAGCCCGATAACTGATGAAAATTGGGAAATAGAATCCATAGTTTCGGATGAGCAGGTGAATTTCTACCGCGAGCGCGGCTATCTAAAATTCGGTAGGATTTTCACGAAACTGGAATTGGACCTATTGCGCGATCACGTTGATGGCATGATTGACTCGTTGCCGGAAAACAAACGCCCGGAACAGATGGATGTGCCGCATTTCGAAGATCCCTTTCTTTTCAAATACCTAACGCATCCGCGTGTATTGGATGTTATCGAGCGATTCATCGGTCCGGATATTGTCCTGTGGTCCAGTCATTTCATTAGTAAACGATCCGGCGACGGTTTGGCGGTGCCTTGGCACCAAGACGGCGTTTATTGGGGGAAGCGTTTGGAGCCAATGCGCGTTATCACCATGTGGTTGGCGGTTGACGAGTCCCTTGTTTCTAATGGATGCATGCGAGTGATTGCCGGAAGCCACAAACTTCGCGATCAACGGTATGAGGAGGTGGACAATCACAACGAAAACCTGTTTCATCACGAGGTTGTCGCGGACGACATCGATCCGTCAAAAATCGTGGATTTGGAACTGCAGATCGGAGAATGTCACTTCCATGACGGTTTCACCATCCACGGCTCCAACCCCAACACTTCTAATAAGCGGCGTTGCGGCTACACGATGCGTTACATGCCCGCCACGGTGCGTTGCAACGATCCAGCGCTGAATCCCAACCATCACATCTATCTTTTGCGCGGAGAGGATCGTACCGGTGGATCGAATATCTACACACCTTTGCCAATGGTGGCATGAGTTCATAGACAAGACGAAGTATTGACCCGTAGCTGGCGCGATTGCATTGTGTAGAGAGCGATTCATCAAATGATCGATATAGCCATCGTTAATCCGAGTCGGTCTCCCGCGAAGTGTGCGCAGGTCGGTGTACGGAAGATCATTTCCACCTTCTACGAAGGGGTGCTCACAAGTCATGAGTGGCTGAGGTGCCGCAAATCGACGGGAGCGGCGGATATTGAATATTACGGACAATATCCGGGCGCCGAATCTCGAGATCTGCTTTTGAATCTGAGTCAGGAGGCGCATCGTTCAGGCGTTGAAGTGCACCCGTATTCGCTTGTGGCAATCGCTGGCGTGTGGTCGGGTTCGCGTCGAACAGTACCCCGCACGATAATTCCCGATGGCAGGATACCCCGATTCGCGGTTGAGCATCCGGAGTACATGTCTCGAGGGCGCGATGGAAGAAGTTGGCTTGATTGGGAGGTGGGCGAACCGGTTCTGGGTTACGACATTGGCTACATGTCGTTGGCTTATCCCGAAGTTCGGGAATATGTCATAGCCGGGCTAGTGGCGTACGCGCGTGAATTCGCGGCAGACGGCGTCCAATTGGAATTTGTGCAAGTCTTGGCGGAGGGCGAAGAGGTGTGGCCGCTGGGCTATGACGCCCCCGCTATCGCACACTACACCGAATCCCATGGATCCGACCCGCGCGAAATCGGTAACGACGATGAACCGTGGACGCGCCTACGTGCGGGCTACTACACTCAATTGATGAGAGAGTTGAGAGAAGAGTTCTCGAGTCTGGGAAGAAACGTCGAAATCTCGGTCGCCACCGAAGGCGTTTGGTCTGCCCCGGATGGCGCGTACAAACTGATGTTGGATTGGCCTGCTTGGGTTGACGAGGGATTGGTTGACGCTTTGCATCCAAGATTCTGGATTATAGACCCGCACTATCCGCTAAGTTACCCAAACAGCGAAACCGGTTCATGGTACGTGGAACCGGCTAGAATCGAGAAGGAGATTGCTACGGTAAAAGAGGTGGTCGGGGAGAAGTGCGAAATTTACGGCACTGTGCTCGGCAAGAATGGCGGCGGTGGTATACCGGTCGGCGAGTTTGTTGAGCGGACGGTCGCTGCGGCGAAGGCGATGATCGAAGCGGGTTCGGACGGTTTCGGCATATACGCCGATGACCACCTTATGTCCGAGACGAAATTTTGGGATGCTCTCCGTCAAATAAGCACAGGTCGATTCTGATCAATTTGCAACAATAGCATTATATCATACCACTTTGCTTAAGCATCAGTGAATACAGTGTTTTCCTCACTCCGGAACCGATCGGATGCGAATAGCTTGAGTTCCGGCCCAATTTTACTACGACTAAGGAATTAACTATGAGCACTTTTTCAATGCAGGATGTTCAGCAATATTCCGTGCCTGGCGGAGCCGTAGCGCTCTGGTGGTTGGGGCAGGCGGGATTTCTCATCAAGAGTCCCCAAGGGAAGATAATTGCGCTCGACCCATATCTGACAAATTCATGCAAACCCCTTGGCGAGGAGGTTGGATTTAACATGGATAGGCTCGTGCCGCCGCCGCTCCCGCCTGAAGACTTGGTTGGAATTGATCTCTATCTGATGACGCACAGCCACCAGGATCACTTGGATCCTGAAACGCTAGAGGGATATCGCGCAGCCGGCGGACAAGGACCCTACGCCGCCCCCGCAGAGACGATCGAGAAGTTGGAGGAACTAGGGGTGTCAGCCGACCAAACGACAATGGTTTGGCCCAACAAAACCTTTACGGTCGGTGATATAACCCTGCGTGCCACATTTGCAATCCCTTTCGGCGGTGATGACCTTACCCATGTCGGTTATCTCGCCTTCATCTCCGGCGGTCCAACCGTCTATTTTACAGGGGACACTTCCTATCACGATTTGATCGCCACCAGTGTGGCTGAACATCAACCGGAAGTGATGGTGACGGTGATTAATCCCGCTTTTCGCAACCTCGCTCCCGGCGAAGCGTCGCTCCTCGCGAAACAGATTGACGCGAAGGTTGTTATTCCCTGTCACCATGACCTGTTCCCGGACAATCAACAACCGCCGCAGATGCTCCGCACCAACCTCCATATTCTAGGGATAGGCGATCGGTATCAGCCTTTGGAGCACGGGAAACCGTATGTCTACCCGCAGGCATGATAATTTACCCTTGGCGATGGATTGGTTTAATTGTGTCGTGCAACAGCATGGGCATGTCCGTGGAAGCAGAAGCCTGCGGCATGTTACACTTCTCGAAATGCCCCGAACACACTATTGACGAACCATCGCGGTATCAACTTTTTTATGCCGGACAAGACCCATTCAGCGGTGGCAATAGCCACGCGGAAAATGAAAATCCAAGTTTTTGACCTTCCGGTGATTGGTGAGGATGACGGTTTGCTGAAGGTCGAGATGTGCGGGGTATGTGGGAGCGACCCGCGAATCTTCGAATGGACCGACCCCGAAAGATTTCCGCTCATCATGGGTCACGAAGTGCTCGGGCGCATTGAAGAGATAGGAAGCCAAGCGTCCGCGAGATGGGGGATCGAAAAGGGAGATCGGGTTGTTGTTGAGCATCTCTTTGGGTGCGGACATTGCCGCATGTGTCTCATAGGCGAATACCGTTTCTGCTTTGAACAGCTCGGTTACGGCGGTCCCATTCCATCAAGCGTCCCGCCGCACCTTTGGGGCGCTTATGGGGAATACATGTATCTCGCGCCAAACTCCAGAATCCATCGCATTGCGCGAGATGTTCCGGCTGAAGCAGCCGCCATGACCTGCGCCAACATCGGAAACGGAATTCGCTGGGTGCGAACGAAGGGAGGCGTTTCCGTCGGAGACACGGTGGTCGTCATCGGGCCGGGAGGGCAAGGATTAGCCGCCGTGCTAGCCGCTCGCGAGGCGGGCGCTGCGATAATCGTAGTAATTGGGCTTATGGGCGATAACCACCGTTTTCAACTTGCGGGGGAATTCGGCGCAACCCATTTCATTAACATAGAGACTGAAGATCCGGTGCAGAGCGTGCGAAAACTCACTGGGGGTGCATTGGCAGATGTGGTTATGGACCTCACTGGCGCCACGAGTTCCGCACCACTGTCCTTGGAACTCGTGCGACCCATGGGTACCATTGTATTGGGGTCGAATACCGGAGAGGCGTCGGTACCGCTGGTATCCAGCAAAATAGCCGCGAAAGAGATACGCTATCAGGGTGTGAACTCGCACGATACATCCGCCGTGCGAGCCGCCATCAAACTCGTCGAATCTCGCCGCTATCCGATTCAAAAGATGGTCACCCATTACTTTGAGTTGGCGGAAGTCGAAACCGCGGTGCGCGCGGCAGGGGGTGAAATCCGTTTGGACGGGTTCATAAAGGGCGTTATTGTGCCCAATCCGTAATCCGACTCGCCGCCTCGAATGAGCGTCGAGCGCGACTGGGTCCGGCAACTTGCTGCAAGGAATCTATATCTATATGAGAGACTGGAGTAACCTTGAAAAATGTCGAGTTGTGCGCTTGAATGCCGCCCTATTTCCTGTAGGCGAGATTGAAGCCGCTCTTTGCGAAGAATATCACCTCAGACCGGTGCAGGTGGAAGCGAATTCCCCGGAAGAGATAATTCCATATGTGGCGGATTGTGATGCGCTTTTTGCCGTCTCGGTGTCTTTGCCGGAAGCGGTCGTTTCGAACCTCTCGCGGTGCCGAGTTATTTCAAGGCTCGGCACCGGAACAGACAAGATTGATGTCGCCATGGCGGCTCGGATGGGAATTCTGGTGACGAATGTCCCGTACTTCTGCGTCGAGGAGCAGGCGGATCATACGATGGCGCTACTGTTGGCGTTGGCGCGGCAGCTTCCCCGGATGGCACGGGCGATGGCGGAAGGCGCATGGAGCCGGTCGAAACGACAGGCGCGGAGCAACCAGCGGCTTTCGACACAGACCTTGGGGTTGATCGGATTCGGGAATTCGGCGAAGGCGACGGCGAGACGCGCAAGGGGCTTTGGCATGCGCGTGATTGCCACACGCCGCAACATGAAGGCGCCCCGCCGCGAAGCCGACGAGCTGGGGGTGGAGATGCTATCCCTTAACACACTGCTCGCCGAATCGGACTACGTATCTCTGCACGTGCCGTTGGATTCCGACACGTATCATATGCTGGCTGAGGCTCAGCTGCGAAAGATGAAGCCGGGAGCATATCTGATTAATACGTCTCGGGGGGCGTTGGTCGACGAAATGGCGTTGGTGAAGAGCCTTCGCGAAGGAAGATTGAGCGGTGCCGGACTGGATACATTCGAGGGTATAAATCCGTTCACGGAAGATGAGTCTCCGCCTGACCATCCGCTAATGGAGCTTGACAATGTTGTGCTAACCCCGCACGTTGGCGCCGCATCCGTTCAAGCGGCGCAGGATGTTTCCAGAGGTGGTGTACAAAACGTCGTATCGGTGTTGAGCGGGCACATGCCTCTTGCCGAGAATATCGTCAATCCGAGTGTGACGCCGAGATTTCCGCTTGCGGAGTATGATGCTTCGCTCTTTGAAGATGGCACACATCAAGACGCTTAGTATCACCACGTTGAGCGGTTGAATTGCGTTGAAAGCATGGAAGATCGGAAGAATGGAAGATGCCCTTCCCTACTACATTTTCTATAATTCCTCAAGAGCGGAGTGTTGTCAATTTAATAGTTGCCCAACCAATAGGTTACATTAGGACTGCTGGATTTCTCAATCCAGCAGGAGCGAGTCGGGCAATTGCGTTTAGATCGGCTATGAAGAACGATTGGAAATAACGGTAAATGGACGCGACGTGGGATTATGCAAATGCGCGAGAATACGTCAAACGGATTCATGAGGGCATGCCTCCGGTGCTCATCAGCGCAGCCGTGACGGGGGAGCATCAAAAGAGCGACAATCCGGGAGTGCCGGTGACGGCCGAGGAGCAGGCTGACGAGGCGGCTGATGTTTATACTGCGGGTGCGCGGATCATTCACATCCATGCCCGCCAAGCCCATGACCCAACCAAGAGCACGAATGACCCTTCCCGCTACCGAGAAATCAATGCGATGATGCGGGAAAAAGCGCCCGACATCCTCATCGACAATTCCCAAACCGTTTCCAAACTGTCAACTCCGACCGGTGCGTTGATCGGCTCCGCTTATTTCTTTCGCTCCGCTCCGATCGAAGCGGCGCCGGACATCATGTCGCTAAATCCCGGTCCCATGACCTTTCGAAGCGGCGCATCCTACACGGGCGGCGTCGGGATTCCGAGCACGGTATACGCCACAACCTTCGACCACACCGAACGCGCGGCGAACACGGCGCGAGAACACGGGATAAAACCGCAGGTGTTTCTCTACCATCCGGGGCATCTTGACATTCTAGATCATCTTATTGCAAATGATGCACTCGACAAACCCTATTTTGTTCAACTGGTATTCGGGCAGCAGAGCGGCATCTCCACCAGCCCCGAGAATGTGATGTCGATGATAAGAAACCTGCCTGAAGATACTATCTTCCAGACCTGTGCTTTGGGGCTGGAGGAGATACAAGTGAATGTCCTGTCTCTTCTATTGGGAGGTCATGTTCGCACCGGGTTGGAGGATAGTCTACTTTTCCAAAAGGGTACACTCGCCCAAAGTAACGTTCAGCTAGTCGAGCGCATCGTGCGGATTGCCAATGCGTTGGGGCGGCGGGTCGCTACCGCGGAGGAAGCTCGCCGGATGTTGGGTATTCGCTGTTCGCCGAATGCGCACCGGCCTAGGTAGGAGCGATCTCCAGGTCGCGACTTGCACCCTGGCGGAGAGCGATGCGGATAGACTCACTTGATCCCATTCTATCCTATACCGTCGCTCGATCCTTAACTTCCGCATTATAGACTTATGAAATCTTGAATTTTTGCATACTAGATTTTAGGGGATATCTCCTCGAACGGGCAAAAACCGCCTAGATACTTCCGCGAGTCAGATTGATTGTCCGGTTTTCCCATCCATCACCAGTTTCAGACAATAGTCGGCAACTAAGGAATCTATTCACATAGCACTCCGCTGGAGCGGGGAATCGCGACCTGGAGCTCGCTCCGACGGACGGCGTAGGGGGTCGCGATTTGGAAATCGCTCCCACAGATGACGCGGGGGATCGCGAGAGGGAAAAGATCTCTATCACGATGCTTATTCGGTCACTTGATCTATTCGCTCGTTTTATTCCCGCCGGGGCAATTAGAGGCTGGTGCGCGGTGCGCACCCTACAAACTCGGTATTCGCTCGTTTGCAGGATTTCTACCGCGCTCGTTATCTACTCGCTTGCTCCCTAAGGAATCTATTCACATGGCACTCCGCTGGAGTGCAAGAATTGAGTTTTCTCCCCGCTATCGACATCCCGCTCCACTGGAGCGGGGAATCGCGACCTGGAGATCGCTCCGACGGACGGCGTAGGGGGTCGCGATTTGGAAATCGCTCCCACAGATGACGCGGGGGATCGCGAGAGGGAAAAGATCTCTATCGCGCTCGCTATCCACTCGCTTGATTACCCTAAAAGGTACTTTTCAAACGGGCTCATTTCTGTCCATTATGGTGCACGATTCGGCCACATAAGAAATTGAACTTTTAGGTGCTCGATAATGCGGATGATAAGTGATCCATTCTGAAATGAGGAGACAAGCCTATGTCTGTACCTACCACAAACGCCGACGGCAAACCGGCAATTGAATTCACCGAAGAGCAGAAGTACATTTTTGATACAAGGGGTTGGATAGCTATTCCCGATGTGTTGACGGATGATGAGATTGTGGAAATGCGAGATTTCTGCTACTGTCTAAAGAGGGATCCGGAATCGATTCCAGTACATCACCGCTATTCGGTTGGAGGACCGCTTGAGAAATTGGCGGACCACCCGCTTGTGCTCGGATTCATGAACGAGTTTGTGTCGACAGGATACTCGAGCGAGGACTGTTACGGTTTTCGTTTCGAGAGCACATTTCTGACAATTAGGCCTAAAGGGCATGACAATTTTAATCCTCACGGTGGACAGGGGATATTTACCTTCCCCGGGAATTCACACACCTATCGTCTCCATCCCGGCAAAGCGCACAGCGGATTGACGCGGGTCGTGTGGGAACTGAATCCGGTCAAGAAGGGGGGCGGAGGAACACTGTTTTTAACGGGAAGTCACAAAGCCGCTTTTCCTACTCCGAAATCGGCCCATAATCGAGACAGCATTCTTTGGGAGGACTATAGCTGTCCGGCAGGATCGGCGCTCTTCTTTACGGAGGCGATTACCCACACCGGCGCTCGGTGGGAGGACGATACGGTCGACCGGGTTGCCGTATTCAACTGTTATAACGTTGTAGGCAACAAGTGGCACAAGTGGGATCCTCACCCAAAACACCTCGCCGAGATGTCATTCAAACGCCAAACCCTCTTTCGCCCGGTTCATTGTCAGGACAATGTCCCCTCTCCTAAAAACGTTTAGGTGAATTGAAGAAGATGAGTTGCTCAGGAATGAATCATGTCCAAGTTGCGAATCGGTATCGTTGGATCCGGCGGGGCAGCAAAGTCCGGCGTCGAACAGTTTTCCATAATTGATACAGCCAACATCGCTGCGGTCGCCTCGCGGAACCATCGCACAGGTGAGGAGTTGGCTCTGCGCCACGAGTCGGAGTTTATGCCTGATTGGCGAAATCTTGTGCGGCATACCGATGTCGATGGAGTTGCAATTTTCACCCACAACGACAGCCATGGTGAAATCGCCATTGCCGCGCTTGATGCGGACAAACATGTATTCGTCGAATACCCGTTGGCGCGATCCCTTGATCAAGGTGAAGCTGTAATCAGGTTAGCAAAATCCAAGAACCGAATACTACGTGTCTCTCACGCCGAACCTGTGTCAAATATGCACAAGGCGATCAAGCGAAAAGTTCAAGCACTTGGCGGTCTACTCTGGGCGGGCTTTTGGCGGCTGACCCCAGGCCGCGGCGCGCGGCCCGAAATCCTGCTTAATCTGCCTGTCTCGGGACCGCCGGCGCATTTCTTTATCTATCACATCTACCCGGCGGTAGATATTTTTGGACGTGCGCAGTGGGTCGAGGGTTCCGCTGTCTATGAAGGCTTGGACGATGTGGGGAGATATGACCGCTTCATTAACACCGTTACCGTCGGATTTTCGAAAGGCGGCGTCGGACAGTGGACGTGGGCGGGCGGTGTTGAAACGAATGGACCCGAGCAGCATAGTCGATACGTGTTGAACGGCGGCACGGTGTTGGATGATGGTGACGGTTGGCATTGTGCCACCTCCGCGGGAATCGAGGAAATTCGACCGCTTGAAGCATCGAGCGTCTCAATCCATGAAAGATGGACCTGCGAAATCCTTAATGGCGATTCGGAAACGGCATTCGCCGACGCAGCCGTAGCGTTAGAGGCAATCCGGATTAGCTTGGCTGCCGAACAGTCGATGCGAGAGCATAAGCGGATTGCCCTGACCTGAATCTACCCGTAATGGAGACGAATAAACACTATAGTCGCAGTAATTTCTAATCGACCATCATTGGGAACCGTACCCTCTTTGGACTTGACGAAGAAAGGGGTTTCTGATATGCTGGAAAATGGATTTTAGTATAGAGATTTGCGCCGTCGTAGATAATGCCGAGACTTCGTTTGATCCTCCTAAAGTTTATTGTCCGCTCCGTAGTCGCCGGCATCTTATTTGTGCCGTTAGATTTGTGCGGGAATGCATCGCCGTGGTTTACAGAGGTAACCGTTGAGGCCGGCATTCGTTTCAAGCATACCGATGGACGCAGCGGAGAAAGGTACTTTCTTGAGACCCTTGGAGCCGGCGCGGCGTGGTTCGATTACGACAGAGACGGGGACGTGGACCTCTATTTTGTGAACGGTGCCAGCTTACCGGGCGCGCAAATCGATGTGCCTCCCACGAATGTACTCTATCGAAACAACGGGGATATGACTTTCACCGATGTCACCGTGCAGGCGAAGGTGGGAGATGGATCGTACGGTTTCGGCTGCTGTGTCGGCGATTTCGACAACGACGGATGGCAGGACCTTTACATCACGAATTTTGGTGCAAATATCCTGTATCGCAACAACGGCGACGGCAGTTTTTCCGACGTGACCGAGACGGCAGGGGTTGGAGAGGAGCGCTGGAGTGCCAGCGCCGCATTCGCCGATTATGACAAAGATGGCGATCTTGACCTGTACGTCGCCAACTACTTGGATTATCGGTTGGAGGAAAACACGGTCTGCCATCGAGGAGATCTGCGCGTATACTGCCCTCCTGCGGATTTCACTGGAGCGCCTGATACGCTTTTCGAAAACAAGGGTGACGGCACGTTTGTAGATGTTTCGCGCAAATCAGGGGTGTTTAATCCGGAGGGTAAGGGATTGGGCGTCGTGTGGGGCGATTACGACAACGACGGTTATCCCGATATATTTGTTGCCAACGACACGACAGCAGACATGCTTTACCGAAACAACGGTGACGGCACATTTATGGATGTGGCGCTGTTCGTCGGCGTCGCGCTCGGCGCGAAGGGGATTCCGATGGGTGGCATGGGCACCAGTTTTGGCGACTACGATAACGACGGCGGATTGGACATCGTCGTAACAAACTTCCAAGACGATCCGAACAGCCTTTATCACGGCGAGGGCGACGGCACGTTCGCGGACGCAAGCTATTCAAGTCGATTGGGCGGAGTGAGTTTGCCTTATGTGGGTTGGGGCGTAGATTTTGTGGACCTGGATAACGATGGGCTTGTCGATCTGTTTGTCGGAAATGGAAATATATACGACAACGTGGAAAAGTTTGATCCGGGCTACACGTATCCGCAGCGCAACCTTGTCTTCAGAAACCAAGGCGACGGAACGCTGAATGAAATCTCCAATCGGTGCGGCCCCGGACTGGAGTTAAACAAAGTCAGCCGCGGCGTCGCGTTCGGAGACTACGATAATGACGGCGACATCGACATCCTCGTCACCAATTCAAACCAAACGCCCGACCTCCTTCTGAACGAATCCGGCAGTCAATACAATTGGCTCGGTTTGAAACTCGTGGGGACGTCAAGCAACAAAGATGCGATCGGGGCACGCGTGAGGCTCTTCGCACCGGGACTTGAACCGCAACTACGAGAGGTGAAGAGCGGTTCCAGTTACCTCTGTCAAAGTGACATGCGTTTGCACTTCGGACTGGGAATGGCCTCAAGTGTCACTCGCATTGAGATCCGGTGGCCCAGTGGATTGGAAGAAGCGTTTGAGGGGATAAAACCGAATCAGTTTCTGGAAATCCGTGAAGGGGAGAAACAGGTACTTTATTTTGACTCGCGAAACCAATAAATAAGCGTCAATGTAACAGACTTTTTTTGCCGAATTTTCGGGTTAGATCGAGGTAGTAATGTGACGAGATTATACACGTGTTCGATATGCATGGCGGTGTGATACTTAAATCGAAGGAGATTACGTTTAATGGAGCGCAGTAACAGAATGCAGGGCAAACGGATTCTTATCACGGGGGCAGGCACCGGAATCGGACGAGAAGTCGCACTGGAGTACGCAAGAGAGGGCGCCGCGGTTGTCCTTCATTACGCCCACAGTTCGGACGGCGCAGAGTCCGCTGTAGCAGAGATCGAAGGTGCAGGCGGGAAAGCAACTGCCTTTAAATCGGACTTCACGGATGTCAACTCCGTTAAAGAGTTGGCAAACCGGGCAGTCGAATTTCTTGGCGGGCTTGACGTGCTTGTCAACAACGCCGGTATCACGATGAATCTGCCGTTCGAGGATGTCACGCCGGAACAGTTCGACACGCTGTACAACGTGAACATACGCGCCCAGTTCTTTCTCACGCAATCCGCACTGCCGCAGTTGGTCGAGAGCCAGGGGGTTGTAATCAACCTTACGTCCATCCACGCTTTCGAGGGATTTCCGGAGCACTCGGTATATGCCGGAACCAAGGGCGCGATTGTTGCCTTTACGCGTGAACTCGCCATTGAACTGGCGGTGCAGGGTGTGCGGGTGAACGCGATTGCTCCTGGTGCCGTTGAGGTGGAGAACCATTACAAAGCGATTCCCGATTACGACCCGAAGGCAAATGGTCAAATGATTCCTTGCGGGTTTGAAGGCGTGCCGTTGGACATCGCTCGTGTAGCCGTTTTCCTTGCATCCGACGATGCTCGCTATATCATCGGTCAGACGATCATCGTAGACGGCGGCACGACCTCTTGGATGCCGTTCAACGACGGTTTCCGGCAGCGAGGCGGCGACGCGCGTTTCGGGAGAGGTTACGTTCCGGGATTATGACCGCGAAACTAATCCGGAGACGGCTGACGATGCGACGGGAGCTGGCTGCTTTATTGGCAATCGCGATGGTGGTGGCTGTAGCAAACATGGCAGAGGGGGCAAAACCGACAATGGAAGAGTTGGATGATTCAAGAGCGTGGGTCGCAACTCACTTTGATTCTGGCGGTGAGTCTCCGCCTTTTTCGTTTCGCTATAACGGTCAGTCGATAAAGCAAACGCTCCGTGAATGGCGAACGGACAGTGTTTCGCAGGAGTTGGATGACTCACGAATTGAAAGGATTCTCACCTACACCGACCCGAGAACCGGACTTGAAGTCCGATGCGTGGTTACTGAATACAGTGATTATCCCGCGGTTGAATGGGTAGTTTTCTTTGAGAACAAGGGCAGCGGCACGACGCCCATTATTTCCGAAGTCCAAGCGGCAGATATTTTGCTCTCAATCTCGCCGGGTGACTTCGTCGTCTATCACGCAGACGGGAGCCACGCTGATCCCACGGATTTTCACCCTCGCGAAACAAAACTGACCCGCGGGGAAGAGCTGCGCTTCGCACCCTACGGAGGCAGATCATCGGACGGTGTCCTCCCATATTTCAATCTAAAGAAACCCAACGGCAATGGAATGATCGCCGCTATCGGTTGGACCGGGCAGTGGGCGGCATCGTTCACACAACAAGGTGATGCGGAAGTCAAATTTCTAGCCGGTATGGAGGCCACCCACCTGAAATTGCACCCCGGTGAAAAAATTAGGACGCCGTCAATCCTATTGTGCTTTTGGAACGAGAATCGAACGCACGGTCAGAATCTTTTCAGAAGCCTTCTGCTCAAACACTATTCGCCTACCGCCGAAGGTGTTCTCGCCGATGTGCCCGTTGGCGCGTCGCCTCATAGCGAGATTGCCTTCGAATCAACCACCGAAACCAACATGATTGAAGGAATTACAAAGGTAACCTCGAACGAGCTGCCGATTGACACGTGGTGGATTGATGCGGGTTGGTTTGTGTGCCCGGATGCCGCAACAGGCGGAAGGAATTGGGCGAGAGGCGTTGGAAACTGGGATGCCGATCCCGAACGTTACCCCAACGGTATGAAGCCCGTGGCAGATGCCGCGCACCAAAACGGATTGAAGTTTCTGCTGTGGTTTGAACCGGAGCGCGTCATGCCCGGTACATGGCTATTCGAAAACCGCCCGGAATGGCTGCTGGCGCCGCCGACCGACCTTCCTCCCGAGCTCCAATATGAAAAGAATGATGGATTCCATCTGTTGGATTTGGGCAACCCGGAAGCGCTCGCGTGGGCGAAAGAGACTTTTTCAGGGATGATTGGGGAGGTTGGGATTGATATCTACCGGCACGACTGCAATATCTACCCTTTGCACTATTGGCGTGATGGCGAAGCGCCGGACAGACAGGGTATTAACGAGATTCGGTATATCACAGCGCTCTATACGTTTTTTGACTCGCTCCAGCGCGAACACCCGAACCTTCTTATCGATAACTGCGCCAGCGGCGGTCGTCGACTCGACTTCGAGATGCTGCGTCGGTCAGCCGCGCTGTGGCGTAGTGATCACTGCTGGGATGCGGATGTGGAACAAAGCATGACTTACGGGCTGTCGCTCTGGATGCCGCTGCACGGGGTGGGTTCGATCTCGGTCGATCCGTACGATTTTCGCAGCGGCATGGGCACCAATTTCTCGGCGTCATTGAGGTATTATTCCGATTCCACCATCTGGGAACCAGCCAAACGACTTTTCACGGAATACAGGTCGATTCGCCACCTATTTCATGGTGATTTCTACCCCCTTACGCCGTACAGCATATCTCCAGATGCGTGGATTGCGTGGCAATTTCATCGATCCGACCTTGATGAAGGCATGGTGCAAGCGTTCCGCAGGTCCGGTAGCGATGTCTCCAATTCCGTCTTCAAACTTCGCGGATTGTCACCCGAGGCGCAATACGCGGTGACGAACTTTGATGTGCCGGGAACCTCGCAAATGACCGGAGAGGAACTCATGTACGAAGGACTTTCTATCTTAATCAACCAAGCGCGGGGTTCTGCGGTCATTGTCTATAAGCCACTTAATGAATGAGTTTCGAGATACCCTTTGTTCGGTCGCGCGTCCAAGTTGATTGACGCGTCAAGTCTGTAGACTCGATTATTTTATTGTGTGCGACGAGTCATAAGCGGATGATTCTGTTGACGGCGTTATGCGTGCCATCGCGAGTCCACAAAAATGAAAGGAATACGAACTGTGAAAGTCACGGTATATAGGTTCACGAGCCATTTCATCGTTATGTTTATCGTATGTTTGACATTGGCCGGGAACAGCCGCGCTCAACCGTTTTTGAAGGGGGTTGAGGCCATGTGGCTATTTGATGAAGGCAAGGGCAAAATGGTCAAAGACTCTTCCGGAAACGGCCATCACGGGGAGTTTAAGGGCAAGCCGGAATTTATCGAGGGAAAATTCGGCACGGCGCTGGACTTCGGCGGTCCGGAGGAGGGGGATTGGATACAGATGGACGCACCGGTCGTTGTAGACACCGTCGATTTTAGTATCGGTTTTTGGATGAAACCCGCCAGACCTCAAAATTGCTGGGGAAATGTGATATCTAGTCGAGATCACGACGGGGGAGATGCGGGTATAGCCATCGCGGAAAGCGGTTGTCTCGACAACTGGTATAGGATTATCATTGGTGGCGTAATTAATTGGGATAAGGTGGGTAATCCCAGAAACGCCGTCCGGCCGAAGGCTCTTGAGTGGAATCATGTAGTCTTTGTCCGTCAAGGTAGAGAAGGTATTTGGTATCTTAATGGCAAGCCGGATCGCCCCAAGCGGGGCGGATTCTACATTGACTTGGGTTCGGAACGCCCCGTAGGCCCGTCGCGAGAAAATTTCCGCATTGCAACCGCCATATTCAATGAAGGCAGGTCTTATAGGGGAGCACTCGATGAAGCCTTTATCTTCAAAAGGGCATTGACTCAACTTGAAGTTTCAAGGGTAATGGAAAGTGGGTTGGTTGGGGCGCAGGCAGTAGATGCGAAAGACAAAATTGCGACAGTCTGGGGACGGATAAAGACCTAATCTAGGGTCGCTGAGCTATTCGTATTTCACTGTCCCATCTTACTAGCTTGTATCAAATTGGGCAGCGGACACCTTACAAATATACGGATTGAGTGTTGGACAATTAGAATTCTGCATCGATTCCGAATCTTGCAAAAGTGAGAGGAGTTCAAGACATTACGATGGAAGTGAATAGATTTGTGTGGCTCTGCGGCGCCTGTTTCA
This sequence comes from Candidatus Poribacteria bacterium, assembly GCA_028820655.1. Taxonomy (GTDB): domain Bacteria; phylum Poribacteria; class WGA-4E; order WGA-4E; family JAJDTR01; genus JAJDTR01. Next base: position 160,455 of record JAPPIK010000014.1, read on the forward strand.
TGGTTTGTGCGGTATTGACCGGGAAGAGTCACGCTCAAGCGTTCTTGAACAAGGTTGAAGCTATTTGGCTCTTCGACGAAGGCAAGGGAAATACCGTCGAAGATTCTTCCGGTAACGGTCATGAAGGCGAGTTTAGGGGTGAACCGCAATACGTCGAAGGAAAATTTGGCACGGCGCTGGAATTTGGCGGACCTAAAGAAAGAGAATGGATAGAAATGGACGGTCCCGTCCCGGTGAATACTGAAGATTTTTCCTTTGGTTGTTGGATTAAACCCCAGAGAGCCCAAGTTTGCCATGCAAGTATTCTGAGCGCCAGGGATGCGAACAATTCGGAGGATGGCTTTGAGTTTGACCAACTCCAGTGTGCACACAACCGGTACAGGATAGTCATCGGCGGCGTCATAAATTGGAATGAAGTAGGTAATCCAAGAAATACGGTGCGCCCGGTACCAGATGAATGGAATCATATCGTCTTTGTTCGCCAAGGTAGGGAGGGCATTTGGTTTCTCAACGGGAAACCGGATCGCCCTAAGCGTGGAGGTTTTTACGTTGACTTGGGCTCGGTGCGCGCGGTGACGCCTAACAAGGAGAACTTTCGCATCGGCGCCCCCATATATGACGACGGCCTCTGTTTCCACGGTGTTCTTGACGAAGTCTTTATCTTCCGAAGAGCACTGTCTCAGTTGGAGGTTTCGACAGTGATGGAAAAGGGGATCGTGGGAGCGCAGGCGGTTGACGCGGAAGGCAAGATTGCAACCGTTTGGGGACATATAAAGTCTTAAACTCATCAACATGGCGGCTATCCATGATTCGCACCGGACTTTCACTGTTGGAGCGGTCAAGAATACGGTTTGGATAGCATGGAATTACGGGAGATCAAACGAAAGATCACTAACTGCGATTGATGGATCTCGGGGCGACATGAAGTCGAGACTTGGATATTGCTCCCACAGAATTGGGGCGCGTACTTATGCAATTGCGACACAGAGCAATCCGAAACGCTTCCATTGGATGAAAGGCTACTCTAGCTATACGCCACCAAACACAATAGGAGTTCAATCCATGTTAATGATGATAAAGAAATTCTCGTACCTTTGCTTTGCCTGTATCGTGATCGGTTCGACTTCGACCTGGAGGAGCCATGCTCAACCTATTCTTGAGGATGTCGTGGGTATGTGGCTCTTCGATGAAGGCAGGGGCAAAGACGTAAGGGACGCGTCCGGAAATAGGCTTCACGGCGAGTTTGGGCGCAAACCGGAGTTCGTTGAAGGAATATTCGGTACGGCTCTGCAATTCAGCGGCGGAGAGGAGGGGCCTTGGCTAGAAATGGATGGCCCTATCAAGATTGAGAGCGTTGATTTTTCCTTCGGCTGCTGGATGATACCGGGGAGACCGCAAATCTGCTGGTCAACTGTCCTATCGGCAAAGGATCAACATAAGGCAGATGTAGGGTTCGCCCTTGAACAGAGCAACTGTTTGAACAATTGGTACAGGCTTGTCATCGGCAATGTATTCAATTGGAACATCATAGGAAATCCAAGAAACACAGTCCGTCCGAAACCGGAGGAATGGAACCATGTCGCGTTTGTCCGTCACGGCAGGGACGGGATTTGGTATCTTAACGGGGAGCCGGATCGCCCAAAGCGGGGCAACTATTATGTTGATCTAGGGTCGGTCGAACCCGTGAAGCCCTCGCGAGAAAATTTTCGAATAGGCAATACCGTATTTGACGAGCGGCGAGGCTGGAAGGGAACCCTTGACGAAGTCTTTATCTTCAGCAGGGCGTTGAGCCAACTTGAGGTTCAGACAGTCATGGAAAAGGGACTCATCGGAGCACAGGCGGTTGATTCGAAGGACAAGATCGCAGCAATCTGGGGACGAATAAAGTCTTAATCATGCGTTGTTCACGATCAGTATTCGTCTACGGAGATCGTGAAACAACCAACAAATACGTCGTATGACTAAGGACCGAGGATGTATTCGCAATGACGGCACTCAAATTGACGGACCTTCAGTTGGATTATTTTAGGACGTTTGGTTTCCTGAGTTTCCCGGGACTGCTGGCGGACCAAATCGACGACATCACCACCGCGTTTGAAGCGGTCTGGGAAGAACGAGGGGGCGGACATCATGGCAAACCGCATGACGGCAAGGCGCGCTCCTGTATTGTGCCCTTTATCGATCAGAGCGCCCGACTGTGTGCGCTGCTAGATGACGCGGGAATCCATGGCATCGCCTCCAGCCTGCTCGGCGATGATTTCAATTATATGGGCAGTGACGGCAACTACTATGTGGGTGACACCGGTTGGCATTCCGATGGTTGGAATCCGGACTTCCTACACGTCAAATTCGCGTTTTACCTCGACCCTCTGACCCGCGATACAGGCGCAATTCGGGTTATCCCGGGGAGCCACCTGCCCGGCGACACCTATGCGAATTCGCTCGCTGAAAAAGTCGGGAAGAGCCAAGAATTGTGGGATGCACACGGCAAGGATATTCCCGCTGTCGCGCTGGAAACCATACCGGGCGACGTCGTTTGCTTTAATCACAACACGAAACACGCCGCATTCGGCGGAAGTACGCGGCGGCGAATGTTCACGATTAACCTATGCGAACGATACCCCGAGGACCAGTTGGACACGCTTCGCGGTTACATCAGCGGACATGCACGGTACTGGGTCGAACGAGTGTACGGAGAAATCATGGTTGCTACTGCGGGTCCGGGACGGATGCACCACCTAGAGCAGGTACTGGCAAACGACGGCCACCTCGCCGAACTTGGCCGACAAGCGAAAGAGACAATGACAGAGCCTTCACGCGGTTGAACATCGGTCCTGTTCGCCCAAACCGAACTCTTATAATCTTTCAATGCAATCGACTCTAGTCTGACTCGAAGTTTGGTGATGCCATAGTAGTCGAATCTCCCTCACAACAGCCCATTCCCGTTAAACGGAAACGCTGACGATAGAAGAGCGAATATTTTTATATTATGAGATTGCGTTTTCGGGGTTGCGGCGCCTTCACTCCCCGCTAACTTCTTGCCACCGACACTAACCGGATGTCATCAGACCACCCAAAACAGGATGCCGCCGTCACCTGGCGTATAATACTAATCGCCATCCTGCTGATTCCGTTAAACTCATACTGGATCATGCAGATGGAGGCGATATACTATTCCGCACACTCAACGCTCATTGCGCTGTTTTTCAACGTGGTCTTCAACGTCCTCGTTTTCATGGGGCTCAACCTCCCGCTTCGCAGGTTTGCACCAAAACTCGTGTTTCGGCAAGGCGAGTTGATTACCCTATACATAATGTTGAGCCAATCAGCGGCGTTAGTTGGGCACAGTATGCTGCAGATCCTCCCTCCGTCGATGGCGGCTCCCTTTGGTCTGGCAACGCCGGAGAACGAGTGGAGCGAACTCTTTGGCCGCTATATCCCCAAGTGGCTCGCGATCACCGATCAGTGGACACTGGATGGGTACATTACCGGAGTAAAAACGGAGTCCTCGCTCTATACGGCTCGTCACATTGAGGCGTGGGTCAGTCCGGTATTGATATGGTCAGCGTTCATCTGTGTGCTGATGTTCGTGATGATCTGCATCAACATCATCATTCGCAAACAGTGGGCAGATCGGGAACGATTGACATTTCCGATTGTGCAGATCCCGTTCCACATGACCAACCCCGCCTCCAAGCTGTTCTCGAACAGGCTGTTCTTGATTAGCTTCGGCGTGGTAAGCCTAATCAGTTTGGTCAACGGACTTCACTTCTTCTTTCCCACCGTCCCCTACCTGCGTGTAAGACCGTACGATCTTGGCACCTTGTTTACGACGAAGCCGTGGAATGCACTAGGCACCACGATGCTGACATTTCGTCCGTTCATCCTCGGTCTTATCTTCCTGATTCCGTTGGATATCGCTTTCTCGTGCTGGTTCTTTTTCTTCTTTTGGAAAGCACAGATTATTCTAGGGAGCGTTATGGGATTCCGCCAGCGACCGGAATTTCCGGAGCAGAGCACCGGCGCCTACATCGCCCTTTTCGTCATCGCCTTATGGATTGGGAAGGGTCATTTGGTGCGTATCGTCAAATCCATGTTCCATCTCGCAAAACGAGAGGACAGGGACGATGGTGCCACCGAACCGCTAAGCTACAGGAATGCCATGTTGGGATTGGTACTCGGATTCTCATTTCTTGTGCTATTCTGTTGGAAAGCGGGTATGACAATATGGGCGGCGGCGATATTCTTCGCGCTGTATCTTATGACGGAGATCGGCGTCACTCGGATTCGCGCGGAGGTCGGTTCGCCCATCCACGATCTGCACTTTGCGGGACCGGAATACATTATGGTGGATACGGTGGGAACGCGCAAGATGGGCGCCGCAAATCTAACGGTTCTCTCTTTCTTTTGGTTCCTCACCCGCGCGCACTACAGCGATGTGATGCCCCATCAGCTTGAAGGATTCAAGTTGGCTGATCAGGCGCGAATGAATAACCGGCGCGTACTTCTCGCCATGGTCATCGCCACGGTGCTTGGCACGGTGGTCGCTTTTTGGGCGGTCTTGGATTCGGCGTATCAACACAGTGGCGTCATCATGACATGGGCAGGTCTGGAACCGTTCAAACGCCTAGCCGGATGGTTGTCCTATCCCACCTCGACCGACATGGTGGGAGTGGGATTCTTTGCGTACGGGTTGTTGTTCGGCATCTTTCTGATGGTTATGCGTTGGCAATTCCTGTGGTGGCCCTTCCATCCGGCAGGTTACGCCGTCTCCAGTACTTACCAGATGCGCGGTTTGTGGTCCATGTTCCTTTTGGGGTGGCTCATCAAGTGGCTGGTCTTGAGGCACGGCGGGTTACGACTTCATCGACAGGTGTTGCCTCTATTCTTCGGTATGGTTCTCGGCGAATTCGCGGTGGGCGGCTTTTGGGCGCTTTTCGGGATAGTATTCAGAACCGAGACATACGGTTTCACCGCGTGGTGGTATTGATTGGTCAGTGAGAGGGGAAGGATGGAAGAAGGAAACTCGATCCTTGCTCAGTCGCTCAATCTCGACTTACTGGAGTAGGAGGAATGTTGAGGTGGTGGTTGTTAGTAAGGGGTGCCGACGGATACAGGCGCGCCAGTGATGCGCACGCTGCCGGACTCGGGAACAACAAACACTCGGGCGCAGTCTATTCCGTGTCCCGGATGCTGCCTTGAGGCGTTTAGGGACGGTTGTCCCCGATCAGCGTTATCAATCTTCCAAGACGTATAAGGTTTCGAGTAAACCATATTCACATAATCGCCTCCCGCCTTGGATTGATAATACCACCCATTTCTCCCTTGGGTGCCGCTATACCCCTTTGAGGCTTGGTAGGTTGTCCCATTCTCGTAGGTTATCTTCGGATCCCAATAGGTGTTGTCGTGCGCTGTGCCATGCACCATGTTCACAATGAAAAAGATCCTGTCGCCCGATTTAACTTCAACTTTAACATCGTGGTATTGCCTGTCAGCGCTGTGTTGGCAATAAGCCCATCCCTCGTCGGGCCAAACCTGGTCATCATTCTTCAAAATTTTGAGGTTAACCCCATCACCCGTTCTTGGCCTTGATTCATATAGCGCACGGCGATCACTAATCGGCGCGAAGATGTATTTCATCAGAAATCGTGAATCTTCGGTAACCTGTTTTGACCGTATTTCTTGGTCGAATTTACGATTCAACTCGACCTGGCCCTTCATGTGCCCCTCTTCTCTCACTTTCCTAGAGTTGCTAAGGCTGAAGTGATTCGCCATTCCTAACAAGAACGCCGCACATACTATGCATGCCTCAAAACGCCTGGAACTGTTTCGGTGACTTAGGAGAGAGAACGCGCTCAGCAGTGCGACAATAAGGATAAGAGTCGCACTCAGGTAGTAGTAGCCGCCTCTCCAAATGTCAGCCCAAGCGAGCGGATTGTGCCGCATATAGAGTAGCATTATCATGAATACACAGGATAGAAACCCCGTCGTTACCATCAATACTAACGCAACGCGATCAGTCAAGCCTCGTCTCGAATTGCCATTGGAGGAGGTGCGAGGGGTTTTCTTGAAGGCAGATAAAGCAATGAGAATGTATGCGGCAAGTGCAAGCCCCCAAGACAGATAGTAGCCGTCCCAGATATTTCCAACGGCTAACTGAAGCTGAAGAACGGTCAACTTGAACCCGTTCCATATACCTCTAACGTAGCCGTCGAAATCGTGAAGCAGGAAGAAACGCAATGAAGTCCAACTTCGATCCGGAGGGTGCCCCCGAACCGCATTAATGATATATGGACACACCAGATAGTCCCAGACGAGATAAAAGCCAAACGCTATCGAAAACGCAGAGGCGAAAAATAGAAGATGCCGGAATTCTTGTCCACTGCGATGCCGTATTCCCGCTATCAGTAGGCTCAACGCAATCAGCCACAAACCGATCATGACCCCCTGCTTGTCCGTGACAAATGACAGAAAGGCGCCCAGCCCCAGTAGCACGTAAACAATCACATTGTGGGGCTTGGATGGCGGTTTCAACCAGTGAATAAGGCATAATATTCCTAAGGCAGCCCAGAATGCAGCCATGATCTTTCCGCATCGAAAATATATGCCGTGCATCACGAGCATCTGCGGTGTCAGCAGAAAAAGCATCGCTAACACCATGCATGATACCCGCCGAAACGTGGGGAGCAGTTCTCTTACGATGAAATAGAGCACGATCACGGTCAGGATGGCAAAGGTGATCTGCGTAATGCTGCGAAACCCGTACGAAAAGAAGGGAATCTTGTTTAAGAGTAGCACCATTTGAGCATCGATATACTCAAAGACATAACTAAACTCCCGCGCTTGATAGTTGTCCCAGTCGGTAGGTGTCGGGTCAAAGAACTTTGCGACTTCGCTCCAAAATCCGCCGGTTGGGTTACCGTAGTAGGCCATGAAGGTCTCGGTTTCGCCATGTATCACCGGCCGTGAGTTCTTCAGAGTGGTGCACCATATTCCCGCCATGATTACAAACATCAAGGCGAACACGACGCGAAGTCTATCACTGAACAATTTGCTTAACGTTGGGATTATGGTATCCATTAGGAATCGATTTGAGCTCGATGATTGGAAGGTACGACTATCGTCCGTTTGAGTTAGATTTCATCGCGCTAACATAAGATGAGTCTGAAGGTGACATCCTCTCCGCGAATGGGACATTTCCGGCTTGATGAGTTTCGTATTTTTTCTATAGCAAAACCAACATTCATTTATGCACTGCGATAGGTTCGGTTTCCTATCCGAACCGGAATTCTTCCAGTCTAGTAGCTGGGTTGGAAGGGGAAATCAATCGCACAGGATTTTCTATCGCCCTCGTTATCCACTCAGTTGATCCTTGTCCAATCGCACCTACCGCAACATGTGTAAATGTGAATGGAATCTACTATAGACATCGGCGTCTGGAGTGGATTAAGATTGACGGCCGGCAGCCCGCAGATGACAGACCGATGCGTGCGCTCGCATCGGTCATCGCTCTGGATGCCGAGAGTCACACTCTCAACTCTTGACCAACTACTTCCCGGGCAAGATCGGGGAATATTTCGTCGTGAATTGCAATAGGTTGGTGGAGATGAATCCTCCGATTCTCGTCGGCTGTGTCTATCATGGTGGGGTGGAACATCCCGGCGCCGGTCGTGAGTTTATATCCTCCGGGTGAATGCGAGCTAAGATATCGACGTGCCAATTCCAGATCATCTTGGGTCTTGGCGTGGCGTGTACAGTTCATGGTAAACATCCGGCGGCGATTTCCGCCACCAAATGAGGCGTGGTATAAGTCGTGGTTAAAAATCACGATATCGCCAGGGTTCGTCTCAACCGCAATGCTACCGGGAAACTCGGAGGGCGGGACGCCAAACAACTCCATGGAATTGTTCACATCGATCTTTTCCTTGCGCACAAAATGGTCAGGGCGGTGTGAACCCGGAATTAGGCGCAGTGCCCCGGTGTTGCGTGTAAGCGGATCGAGATAAAAGGCTGTTTTGGCGGCGAATAGCTGACCCCAACTTCCGTCGGGATGCCAGCCGGTATCACCGCTATAATAATTGCCGTCGCCGCTGCAATAGTTGAAATCCTCTCCCAGAACACCCCCGATAAGATCAAGAATTGCCGGGTGATCCACGAGCCTACACATGTCCGGATGGTGTTCGATGGGGCCCAGAAACATGGTACGAGTCGAACCGTCATGATTCTTGCCGCCGGCGCAATTTTGAATGGACCATTCGAATCCTTGAATGATTTTGTCGGTTTCATCCTGTGAAAACAGTTGTCGAATCATCAGATAACCGAAGGTGTCGAAAAAATCCAATTGTTCTTGAGTCAGTTTCATTTGCGTAGTCTCCTTGGAAGGTTAAGTCCAGAGCATTTCGCATTAGATGAAGAGAAATCGACGCACCTTGTTAATCGCGAAAAACTGTAGTTGGCGCGATCTGAATTCACACGGCTTTCATTATAATGCAGACTGATTGGAATTACAACGATTTAGCGAGGCTTTTATCGTCAATTGACACGTGTATAATTTCAGAAAGGAAACACACCATGGTTCAGATTGAAGGGATTGTGCCCGTCGTACCCACCCCATTCGACGATCTCGGACGAATCGATGAAGAGGGGTTACGCAAACTGGTTGACTTCTGCGTGGATGACGGCGCCTGCGCCATCTGCCTACCCGCCTACGTTGGCGAATTCTACAAACTCTCCGATCAAGAGCGGTGTGACGTCGTGCAAATCGCCGTGGATCAGGCGTCAGGCCGCATTCCCGTGATCGGACAAGCGAACCATCCGTCGTCGCAGGTTGCATTGAATCTCGCACATCGCATGGAGGCATCGGGGGTTTCCATGATCAGCATGGCGGCGCCGCGCATTTTCGCGTTGAGCGAGGACGATCTGTTGCGCTACTTTCGTACCGTATGCCAATCCATTGGCGCCCCGCTCCTGATCCAAGACTTCAATCCGGGTGGCGCCACGATCGGAGCCGATTTCGCGAAGAGGCTGCATGCCGACTGCCCCAATTTCCGCTATCTCAAATTGGAAGAACCGATGATGTCCGCCAAGGTGCAGCGCATCCTCGAAGCTACCGGAGGTGAGATTGGCGTCCTGGAGGGTTGGGGCGGGCTTTACATGATGGAACTCGTTCCTAGCGGAATATGCGGCGTGATGCCCGGTGTACCGCTATTACGCGTGCTGAATGAGGTCTTCTGGAAGACCAAACAAGGAGAAAAGGAGGCAGCCTACCCCGCTTATCAGAGCGTATTGCCATTCATCGTCTTCACGTTGGAGCATCTGGAACTCTACTTGCACGTGGAGAAGCGATTGCTGAAGGCGATGGGATTAATCTCTTCCGCCCATGTGCGCGACGCAACCATCCAGCTTGACCCGCACACCCAAGCCTATGCGGAATGGTTAATCGAAAAGGTGCTGCCGCTAGTATAATCATAATCTCGAAATATAAAAGAACCGATTACTATGGTCGCAGTGCGGTAGGTAGGTGTGGCATCCGCCCATTGCATGCAAACGGCAGACGTGCACTGAATGGGGTCTCTATCGCACTCATCATTCATTCGCTTGACTACTACTTACGAACCGACATCGGCGATGCAGACTGATGATCTAAACAGCTGCATGTTGTTAATAAGGCGTGCCCACACATACCGGAGCGCCGGTCACACGTATGGTACCGGGCTTGGGAATAACGAACACACGCGCACAGTCAAATCCTCTTGCCGGGCGTTGCTTGGAGGAATTCAACGAGGGCAGACCGCCCCGTCTCCACGTGTTACGGCGACTGTCATAAACCATATCCACGAAGTTCTCACCCTCCCTGTATTGGTACTGCCACCCGTTCAATCCCTGTGTACCGCTAAATCCCTGTGAAGCTTGGTGGGTGGTTCCATCTTCATAGGTTATTGCCGGATTCCAATAGGTGCTGTCAAATCCCATGCCTTGGTTAATGTTCACGAGGAAGTAAAGTTTGTCACCTGCACTCACATTCACCTTGAGATCGTGATGGCGCCTGTCGGCGCTGTGTTTAGAATGCGCCCAGCCCTTTGCGGGCCAAATCTGATCGTCGTTCATCAATATCTTGAGGTTGACGCCATCACCGACTCTTGGTCTTGCTCTGTACAAGGCGCCGCGCTCGTTAGCGGGGGCGAAGATGTACCGCATTAGGAAGCGTGAATCTTCGGTCACTTGCTTTGACCTTATCTCTTGGTCGTATAGGAGATTTGCCTCGAGTATTTCCCTCTTGGAATCGCGCTCCCATCCGAAGCCCATGGTCTTGGGGAGGTTCAGGTAATTCGCCATGCAGATCAAGAACACGGCACATACGATGAAGGTCTCGACTCGCTTTGAACCGTTGCGGCGACTGAGCATCGAGAACACGATCAGAAGCGCGACAATCAGAATAAGCGTCGCGCTCTGATAGTAGTAGCCGCCTCTCCAAATGTCGGGCCAAGCGAGCGGAGTATGCCGCATGTATAGGAGCATAATCATGAACACGCAGGTGAGGATCGCCGTAAGCAGCATTGCCCCCAAAGCAGCGTGATCCCCCAAACCTCGCCTCGAATTCTCATCGTCACCTACAGGATCGCCGGGGGATTTCTTTACGGCAGATAAGGCTATGAGGAATAATGCAACAGACAGAAGCCCCCAAGACAAAAAATTGCCGTCCCAGAAATTCCCGAACGCCAACTGGATTTGGAGGGCAGTCAACTTTAATCCGTTCCAGATGCCCTTCATGTATGAGGATTGATCGTGGTTCAGGAAGAAACTCAGGGAGGACCAACTTCGATCCGGAGGGTATCCTCTAACGGTTTCAATGATGAATGGACACAGCCCGTAATCCCAGTAGACGTAGAAGCAGAAAGCTGCGGAGAACGAAGCCGCAAAAAATATGAGGTGCCGGCACGATTGATTCCGATAACACCGAATCCATCCCATGATAAGGCTCAAGCCTATTAACCACAGACCGATCATCACCGCTTGTTTGTCCGTGATAAACGACAAAATGGCGCCGAAGCCAAGCAATGCATATGCAAACACACTGTGTCGTGTGATAACGGGTTTTAGCCAGCGAATCAGGCAGAGAATCCCGAGGGCCGCCCAGAATGCTGTAACGGTCTTGCCGCAGCGAAAGTATTCGGCTTGCATCGCGAGCATCTGAGTCGAAAGCGGGAAAAGCATTGCCAAAACCAGACATGATGTCCGCCGAAACGCGGGAAGCAGTTCTCTGGCAATGAAATACAATACGACACAGCTTAGTATGGCAAAGGAGATTTGAGAGACGCTGCGAAAGCCGTACGAAAAGAACGGGATTTTGTTTAGTAATATCACCATCCGAGCGTCAATGTACTCAAAGAGATATCCCAGCTCTCGCGCTTGATAGTTGTCCCAGTCCGTCGGCGCCGGGTCAAAAAACTTTGCAACTTCGCTCCAGAAACTGCCAGTCGGGTTGCCGTAGAACGCCAAGAAGGTCTCCGTTTCAAAATGTATAATGGGCCGGGTAGTTATCAGACCGGTGCACCAGATCCCAACCAATATGAATAGCATCAGGACATATGCGAGTTGAGGTCTATCGCTTAACGTCCTTCTCAATGATATAATCGTGTCCATATGGTACCGGTTCAAACCGGCTGCTTATAGTCGTTGCAACGAATGATTAACGTGCCCGAGAAAAATGACACGCTTCTGTACCACAATCTTATTGGGTTGTGCCCGCAAACTAACAGTTTGCGGTACGATGGTGTTACCTGCTGAATCAATTATGCCGCCAAAGGACTATAGTTTTGATGACTACGGGCTCCTCACGCAAACGGGAGCGCCGGTCACCCGTACCTTACCGATTTTTGGAGCGACAAACACTCGGGCGCTCTCCCCTCCGAAACCGGGCCGCTGTCTGTTAGCTTTCAGCAAAGGAAAACCGTGATGTCTCCAGGATTTTTGACGGCTGTCGTAGACCAGACCCGCGTAGTTCGCTCCATCCTTGTATTGATAGCGCCACCCGTTCTTTCCTTGCGTGCCGCTGAATCCCTTCGAGGCTTTGAAGGTCGATCCATCTTCGTAGGTTATCACCGGATCCCAGTAGGCGGTATCGAACCCCATACCTTCGTGCGCGCCTACAAGGAAATAGAGTGTGTCACCGGACTCAACCTCCACTTTGACATCGTACCGTAGTCTGTCGGCGTTGTTTTTGGAATGCGCCCAACCCTCTTTGGGCCAAATTTGACCGTCGTTCTTCATGATCTTCATATTGAGGCCGCCGCCATGGCTTCCCCTTGCCTTGTAAAGCTCGCGGCGTTCGCCTGCCGGCGCAAAGATGAATCTCACGACGAAACTTGCGGATTCGTTCACCTGCTTCGAGCGTATCTCTTCATCGTATGTACGATTCTGTTCTATCTGCTCCATCATGTGTCCGTACCCCCATCCGGCACCCCTTGTCTTGTCGAGGCCTAGATAATTCGCGATGCACATCAGGAAAACCCCACACACGATGTATGTTTCGAACCTACTCGACCTGTTCCGGCGGCTGAGAAACGAAAACACGATCAGAAGCGCAAGGATGAGAATAAGAGTGGCGCTTTGATAATAGTATCCGCCTTTCCAAAGGTCTTCCCACGCGAGCGGATTGTGCCGCATGTAGAGAAGCATGATCATGAACACGCACGTCAGTAATGCCGTTACTAGCACAGTTGCCAGCGCCGTGCGATCCGACAAGCCCCGCCTCGAATCGTCAATTGTGTTGCCGGGTGCACCGGGGGTTTTCTGTATCGCCGCTAAAGCAACGAGTATATACGCCGCCAGCGCAAGCCCCCAAGACAGTAGATTGCCGTCCCAGACGTTTCCGAACGCCAACTGGATTTGTAGAGCGGTTAATTTGACCCCATGCCAGAGACCTCCGATGTACGCGGCGGCGCCTTGAGAAAGGAAGAAACTCAAGGAGGACCAACTCCGATCGGGATGGTACCCGTTCACGGCTTGGATGATGTATGGACACAACCGGTAATCCCAGTAGAGATAGAAGCAGAATGCCCCCGCAAACGAAGCCGCGAAAAATAGAAAGTGCCGGTAGGTTTGATTCCGATGACGCCGAATCACCGCCATAATGCCGCTCAAGCCGATCAACCACAGACCGGTCATTACCCCCTGTTTATCCGTGATATACGACAAAAAGGCGCCCAATCCCAGCAGTATGTAAGAAGCCGCGTGCCACGGCTTGGCCGGCTGCTTTAGCCAGTGAATCAGGCAGAGAATCCAGAGCGCAGTCCAGAACGCGGTTACCGTCTTTCCGCATCGGAAGTAGAGTCCGTGCATTACGAGCATTTGGGTTGAAACCGGAAAAAGCATGGCTAAGACCATACATGATGTTCGCCGAAATGCCGGCAACAGTTCCCTTGCGATGAAATACAGCACGAACGCCGTTAGGATGGTGAAAGTGATTTGCATGACGCTGCGAAAACCGTATGAAAAGAAAGGGACCTTGTTAAAGAGTAATAACGCTTGAGCATCGACATACTCGAAGCCATAGCCCAACTCCCGCGCCTGATAGGCGTCCCAGTCCGTAGAAACGGGGTCAAAGAATTTTGAAACCTCGCTCCAAAACCCTCCGGTGGGGTTTCCGTAGTTCGTCAAGAAGGACTCCGCCTCACGGTGTATTATTGGCCTCATGTTCTTTAAGCTAGCGCCCCATACGGCTACCATGATGATGAACATCACGGCAAACGCGAACCGGGGTTTGTCGTGGAACTCTGTTCTTAACGTTCGTATTAAAGTGTACATGCGGTTTTGTTTTAGACTTGCCGTATATGAGTTATAGTGAAGCGCCGGTCAATGATTCCAAATGGTTAATTTTGCAAAATAATATGGTTAATGCCGGGTGCCGGTAGTTCACATTGTCTGAACTGTGATTTGTGTGATTTCTGCCATTACCTTGATTGCATGCGGCAAGTAGCCGCTCATGAGCCGGCTAGATCGTAATCTTGAGGTCACTAGGATTCTCGGAAGAAACCAAGTTTTCAAGAAAAAACTTGGTTTCAACATGCATTAAATTCTTAGGGTATAGACCACCAAATTGTACGTCGAAGGATTCCACCCTACATAAATTGTCGCAGTCGATGCGTTTCGACTCGAAAAAGGCGTCGAAGTGCGTCCCGGCTTGGCTTCGCGCCGATTTATGCGCCGTATTTTGAGTGCGCGAAATACTGCGATATCTTGCGAATATAGCTTTGACCCCTCTCCCCGCAGCGCTGAAACGAAGGCAAAAAATGCCTCAACCTCATGACCGGGCATCGCCTCGATTCGCTCAGACCCCGACAATGGCGGCGCGGATCCGGGGCAAGAACAGTTGAACGTGACAGACGACTTGGAATCAGATTCGACATTTATCCTTTCGTTTCTTCCCGAATTCGCGTCATAAAACCGTGCGCCCCGGTCATCAAAGCCCATACGACACACATAGGATTCTCGTCACGGCGTGATTTCGTGTGGGGGAGTGTGGACGCGACCGACCCCAACCCGCCTAAGTATACTATACATGTGTATAGTTGTCAATGGTAAAAACCGGGGAACATTACAATCAATTCTTACGCATAGGACCAACGTGCCTGCTTGCAACCAATCTCAATTCCACTCTGAATGCTGGAGAACCCGCTGTTGTAGGCAGCAACTTGCGTTATTATACCAGAAAAGCAGCGAAAATGAAAATTCGGGCGGAGCCGTGAGAGTTCAGGGCTGAAAATCGCGTGTGAGGGAAATGCCAAACAATAAAACTATGTAGCGCAGCATGGGACCTCATCTATTCCGATTGTTGTGCGAGATGCTTTAGGAGGTGTTCATTATTTTCTTGACAACGAGTCTGAGCATTGATATGTTACCATTTGGAACCCGCAAGAGAAGGAAATTGTACCTCGAAAGTAAAGTCGTTCGAATGCTGAGGCGAATGTCTCTAAATTAAACGGAATTGGCTCATGTCAAAAGAAAGTGCAACGAGACTTTGAGAAACCGCGTTTTCAAGAATAAACTCGGTTCACCTACATATTCATATACATGAGCGATGGGATTTAGGAAATAAACGATGAGCGGATATGATATTTTACTGGTAGTTATCTTAATAATATTCTGCGGTTGGGCGAGTTACACCGATCTCAAAGAGAAGAAAATCAAAAATATCTGCTCAATGGGTTTGATTTATGCCGGAATCGTAACTCAAGTCATGTTATTTCTTCTCGGTGAAACCAAAATCGGAAACATGCTATCCGTTTTCATCATGGGAGGTATTATTGCCTTCGGCATGTTCTGGTTGGGAATCCTGGCGCCCGGAGACGCCAAACTGTATTGGGGAGTTGCCATGATTCTGCCCCCGTCTATATGGGGACGGAATCTTGCCGGACTTCCGTATCCGGCGTTGATAATCTTCATCAATATCTTCATTGTATATTTCGTTTATAGCCTCGTGACGACATGCGTTAGGTATTTTTCGTCGCACAGATCGCTCGCATTAACCAAGGCGTTGCCGGCAGTGAAAGAGTCCTTCAAGCAACTTCCCGGAGGGATGTGGTCTTTGTTCCAATTTCTGATAATCATATTCGGGGTTATGTTGTTTGCCTACCAGTCGCAAACGCGGGCTAATATTTGGCACTTGGTTGTTGCGATTCTCCTGTACCAACTGCTGAAGTATGCACTGGAATCCCACGCAAACAGACACATCTCTATTTTGGTGTATCTCGCACTGTTCATCGCGATTCTGATGGATCCGGTTCTGCTCGGCGCTTTTTGGAAAAGGGTTTTGGTTTTTGCTATTGCGTATCGACTCGTTTTGCCCGTCGTTCGTACGTATGTGCTTGATTTGGATATGTCCTGTCTCAGTCAGGTCGTACCTGTCAAAGATCTTCAACCGGGGATGAACCCCGCCGAGAAAATCGTCAAGGTTCAGACGGATGAGGGAGTGAGGTACGAGAAAGAGGAGGCTTTGGTTTCCAATCTGCACAATGCGAACTTGGTGGTTTCCCCGACGCCGGAAGGGTTGTCGGATGAAAAGGTACGGGAACTAAAAGCGTTGGCGGACGCGGGATTTTTCAAAGGATTCGATGACAGTTTGGCGATTCAACGCGCCATACATTTCGCGCCGATTATTTTGGCGGGCACCCTCCTCACGGTTCTTTGCGGGGGACCATTTTACGGCATAATTACCTAGTGGTTGATTTTCTAAGTACGTATGTGAAGTGTTAGTGGTTAACATGGTCCGAACTGTGATTTATGTGATTTGGATGATTACGATGATTTAGTGTGTGGTAGTTTGATTGGCAATTGTCTGAATGGGATCTCTATCAGGATTTTCTATCGCATTCGCTATTCACTCATTTGATCACTCACTATCCATTCGCTTGATCGGATTAAACGGATTAAAGGATTTAGGGATCCCGATGGGAGCCCTATCAGGATTAACTATGGGATCTCTATCGCGCTCATTATCCATTCGCTTGATCCTTCACTATTCGTTCAGTTGATCACTCGTTATTCACTCGCTTGATCGGATTGAGTCATTGCACCGCGTTAGTAGAGAGGTCGGGACCGGGAGATCCGTCCTACAGAAAAGACACAGAAACCAAGTTTTTCCAACGTGGAAACGCGAAATTGGCAGATTTCAGCCCAATTTACCTATTATTTAGCAAACGTGAACCAAAAACTCGGTTTCTCTGTTTCTAGCCAACGTAAGTATTGAGGGTGAGTGAGACTCATGAGGCAATACAAAGTGATCGAGACGGCGGAGGGCGTTTACTTGGCGCATATACCTCGCCATCAACTCATACAGATCGACGCTTTGGCAAAAGATGTCTTGGAATTGTATGACTCCCGCAGCGCAGAGCAGATTGAGGAGATTCTGGCGGGTAAATACCCAGTCCCCGAGATTCAAGGCTGCCTCGAAGAACTTCAATCCTTCTTTGACGGCGAGGCGTCGCAAACAGAGAGTTCCCTCGTGCAACAAGGGCGCCGACCAAAAATCGTCGCTCCCAGGTTGAGACCGCAGAAGACCGAAATGCGGTGGGACACACTGGGAGCGTCGGTGGCTCACACACATCTACTTGGTGCGTTGTCCAAAGTTGCCGAAGTGCACTCGAACCAAAAGTTTGAAGGAGCAGATATCCATTTTGTCGATTTTCAGCCGGATGACAAGCCGTCCATATCCCGATTTATCGCCGAGAACTATGACGGCGTTCTACTTTGGTATGTCGATGAGTTCGAGTTTTTGCCCTTACTCCGGTATCTGGATGCGCCCGTGGTCTTGCCGGTTTATGCCGAAAGAGGAGGCAATGGCAGAATCATAAACGGCATGCTGCGCTGGTATTCGGCAATGCGCTCCTTTGACAGTTTTATGGTGCTTACGCAATCCCCCGCGGATTTTTACGCAAAATTTTTTCATGACACGTCGATATTTAGCACAGTTCCCTGCGGCGTTGACAGCACGTTCTTTTCCCCGATGGATAGGGAGGAGGCGAAAGCGAAGGTTACCGAGTGGATAGGGCGCCCCGAAATTGCCGAACAGCCGATTGTCGGTTATCTCTCCCGCTTTGACACGATGAAGGGGGCAGCGATTTTTGTCGATTTGGCTCGGTTGTTGCCGGATGTCCTGTTCTTGGCGGTGGGCCCGATAGAAGCCGATGAGTACCGTTTTCCGCCCAATTTCATCCATGCGGGACGGCAGCCGAGGGAAAATTTGCCCGTTTTCTATAACGCCTTCGACCTCTTCTGTTTTCCAAGCATCGCCGGTTCGGAAACCTTCGGTTTGGTGGTGTTGGAGTCCATGGCGTGCGGAACCGTGCCAATCGTTTCATCCTTTGACGGACCCAAGTATGTGGTCGGCGATGCCGGGGTGGTGGTCAAAGCGGCGACGTTTGAAAAGGATATGGTCACTATCTCCGGCTACGCCTCGCCTCATGCGTTTGCCGCCGCCGTGAAAGATTTACTCGCGGATGACGCCAAAAGGAGAACGCTTGGGGAGAAAGCCCGAGAGCGGAGCCTCACGTACTCTTGGGAGGCGAGCGCGGCATGTCTTTTGGAGGTGTTTGAAGGTCTTAATCAAAAGCGCGAGTTGCGGCATGGCGGGAACCGGTTCCCGGTCGTATTCGGGCGGAATCTTCAAAGGGACGGCGCCACTGCTCCGAAAGCCACGGTGGTTGGCATCACTCGAGATGGAAAATCGCCCATGGGCGGACGCGCGCTTGACCTGTCGGTTGAAGAGGGGATTGCGCTTGCGTTGTCCCGTCGACACACGCCTCATGAGATTGAGGTCGTCTTGTCGCACCTGTACCGCGACAGCGAAAAAGTCAGCCAAAGTCTCCAACGCATTCACGCTTATGTGGCATCCCAATTGGAAACTGTTTAGTCCATAAATCTAGCAGGGGATGTTGGTTCGCCGTACTGCAATTCAATGCTTGTTCCTACACCATATGCGAATTGTAGGAGCGATCAAGCGAACGAATAGTGAGTGCGATAGAGATCCCTCTCCAGGTCGCGAATGCTTGTTGCCGCGCAAGGTTTGGATCGATCTAAACTAGGACTTACGCCGCGAGCGTCAAATACGCCTAATTCGGGAGTAGGGAATAACGATCGTTATTCCATAGAAATCAAGTTACCTGAGTTCGTATGGGATTGGTAGGGTTTCTGTCCTAAAACGCTTAACTTTGTGGTTTTTCCGCCAAGAAATCATGGCTTCAACGTACATCTAAGCCCCAGAGGGGCGACACTTGGATAGCGTCCTTGAATACGTCGGAAAGTGACAGCAATCGGTTATTCCAAAGTGGGTGATGTAACCGACACAACCAACCTGTCGGGATCTCTATCGCACTCGCTATCCACTCGTTTGATCCCCTCGGGGGCTTGGGAGAGTAAATTTCGCTGTTTCTATACACCTTTCGCCCCTTTGGGGGCTAAGAGGTTGGCGCGTAATGCACGCCCTACAGATGTGCTCTTCAAACAAGCTTTGAGACATTGAAGCCACATGACTAACACGCTAAAACGCTTAAACTCAATCTCGATGGGTAATAACGATCATTATTCCCTACAGAAGCTTTGGCGCAGCATCAGTTCATCGCCGCAATCATTAGATTGCGCATTTTGCGTAAGTCCTGTAAACAATAATCCCAATTGGAAACGCAATCATGATTGAATTTCCTACGAAATTAAACGCCTTGCACCCGTTTTCTCATAACCTGGCGGAGGAAGTTGACCCGCTTGGAGAAGCACAATACATCGCCGATCTTACGGCGGGTTGTGTTTTGGAGATTACCCCCTTGATTGCGGGGATCCTGAGCTTGTGCGAATCCAAATCGAACCCCGAGATTCGGGAGACACTGCGTTCCCGATTTTCGGATGCAGAGATTTCCGAAGCGTACCGTTATCTATGGCAGCTTGGGAGTGCGGGGATTCTGTTTTCGGGCAAGACCCATCGCTCGGATTAGGATAAGTCCTTCACAAACACCGTTCTTGTGGCTCCCGGCTTTCTCTACACCCTTGGGCGGCAGTCGTTCGTGACGCGGTTGGTGTGTTATCAGATGTTACGCACGCTGTGCCGCGAAATGGAACTGCACGCTCCGCTCTTTGTCGAGGAATCGGACGTTGCCCTGCCGGAAGATTTTGACTGGGAGGGGGTTCAGCCGTTCACTATGCCGGCGAATTCCACCGCCTCCTATATGAATCTATGTCCAGCCGCTTACGGGGGCACCCTCAGTCTCCCCGGTTCCGGTTTCGGAGATCTCGTCATTTCGCAATTCGCGTCACCTCCGGCAGTTTTCTATGTTTCCAGTGGCAGTTTCGATTTGCAATCCACCTTAGACAAGTATTTTGCGCTGCGCGATTGCGACCGTTTGTGCGTTGACGCCTGGTGGATTAAAGAACGGCTTTCGACTCTGGTCCCGAATCCGGATAAAATCGCCGTGGTTCCAACGGGAGTTGATTCGGAATTCTTTCAACCGATGGATACCGGCGGCTGCAAAACCGAACTCGCTTCCGCATTCCGGAATGAATCCATAAAAGACCTGCCGTTGGTGTTGCTTTTTCTCCCAACTCTGAGCCGCGAAAGCCGTGCGTTTGTGGAAAAACTCGCGGGGCTCAACCCGCAGATGTTCTTCATGGTGGTTCTTTGCCAAGCCTCAGAAGGGAGGGAATGGGGTTTGGAGAATATCGAAGTTTTCCCTATCGCGGACCTTGCCGATTATAACAGCCTTCCTATTCTATTCAACGCCGCAGCGCTGGGTTTCTTCCCCGCGAAATCGGGAAATCAGCTTCACCCTTTGCAGAACGCGCTGTGCTGCGGCGTCCCGGTGATTGTTTCCGGACCGGAAAGCTTGAAAACAACCATGCCTGCTTTGGGGACATATCTTTCAGTCGAGGGGAATCAAACAGTTGATGAAACGGTTGGGGCGCTGTCGGAACTCATGAGGAAACTATTGAAAGACACGGATGAGTTGCGCGGACTAAGGAAAAGGTCGCGAGAGATAGGCGTTACCTTTGGCTGGGCTGAAATGGCGAAGTCGGTTCGAGAACTATTCACCGACTTGACGGTGGAGCGCTCCGACAGTCCAGCCAACCCGATGTCCCCGGTCGGATTCTATCAATACCATTATGACATCGTGACGGGAGCGGTTACTCCCTCCGCTTACGAACGCACATCCGGCACGCCGCGAGAAATTGATGAACTTATCACCACCGATCTGTTGGCTGGGGCTACGTCGGAGGGGGTACAGCAGGTGGTGGAATTTCTCGCAACGGATTCATCAACAACGAAAAAACGTTAAAACGACTTCATTCCGGCTAAAACGCCGTCTGAAGAACTCCCCGGTGTGTAGTTGATCAAGGGGAGTTATCCTAGAAAGGAGGTAAATCTCTAATGAGAAGTCATTTGAGGTCAGTGGCAAAGCGGAAAGTGTCCGATTTCCTTCTCCGTGAAGACGGAATGGTGGGCAATAGGACGGCATTCTCGGCGGCGGCATTTGTAAGTACGACCGCCCTGGCAGCGACGCTGCTTGTTTCCACAGACGCCGGCGCAGACAACCCCGCAGGAGATCATTGTCCTGTGCATCCGGAGCACTGTGCTCCCGGTGAGTTCTGTTGCCGGGTTTATGACGGTTTAGTTTGGGATTATGACTGCCTAAAACATGGCGCCCAATGTGGTGATTGTTAACACGGGGTACATAGGTCATCCTGCGTTATTTAATGTCTTGTTGTTGACTCATGCCACGTTTTACCCTTTTTGTCCATCAACTGGCAAAGTGGCAATTATGCGGTCAAACCGTAGACACATGAGTTTCCACCGCTGATTGGTTTATTTCTTATTTGCCGTTTCGCCGACTTGATTGGAGCGGGGTGGCCATTTGTTAATTTACACGGAGATTGATAACGTGGGATGATCTATGCCTTTGATTCTAATCATTAAGAACCTGTTTGAAAAGTCATTTCGAGTAGAATCATGCGTCTCGAAACCGAGTTTTTTCCTCAAAACTTGATTTCTTTCTACCACAACTCTGCAGGTTGCCCAGTGCGCGCCTTAAAAATCGTACTGTTCAAACAGGTTCTAAAACGCAAAAGAATACTGTCTCGATCCCGTTTCCTGTGGATTGCTTTTTTATTTGAGAATCAAACCTGAAGAAAAGGTCTTCTGTTTATGACACAATAGGTTGGCTTTGTTGTTAATCCCAAGCCAATGCGGGGTAGTCAACAATATTGGTGGTTTTTTTGAAGCCATTCTTGTTGTTTTCGATAATCGGGCGCCGCAATCGAAATACAACCTAAAAGGCCAGTTTAAATCATTGATACCATAGCCATTTGCTGGGGGATTTGGCGCCGGTGCGTCCTGCACATCCCTCAAATGTACTTTCAAGCAGGCGCTACGAGGGAGAAAAATACGATTCCAGTTGAAATCTGGGTGTCTCCTGCTATTGGCGTTTATGGTCATGTCGAACAACACAGCGGAGAGGTTTTAACCAAGAATCGTCTTTGCATCGAACCGCGATGGCAACTGCGACATCTTCTCTATGGACTTAACCGGAAACAATGTCGTCCAACTCACCGACCACCTAGCATCCGATATATTCCCCGCTTGCTCGCAGGATGGGAGAAGGATTGCGTTTACATCAAAACGCGGCATTACACATGACTGTATGTGATGGACAGTAATGGCAGCAACGTGATTAGACTTACCCAGGACAATCTCTTCGAAAGCCGCGCTACTTGGTCACCGGATAGCACAGCGATTGACTTTTCATCTGCCCGTCGGCCCGTAGGCAACTCGGTCATGCATGCGATTAACGCCGATGAAGAGATAGAAACGATGGTGACAAGCCACAAGTGGGCTGAGATTAGGCCAAGTTGGTCGCCGGACGGAAGAAAGATTGCGTTTCACTCGCGGCCCGCCTCTGGATGAATGGCGACACTTTTGTGATGAATGCTGGAGATAAAAAGTTAGCGATGCTTAATGACTAGGAGGATAACAATAGGCAACCCGCCTATGTGCGGAATGGGACAAGATTCGCATTTGAGTCTGACTGGGACGGAGATTAGAAATCTTTCCTGATGGACTCGAACGGGAGGAACGTGGTCAACCGTAAGAATACCCTTCCCGGTATTTAGGACGTATCTTCTTCTTGGATGCCTTGTGCATTGGCAGTCAACCCAAACGGCAAGTTGCCTATATCTTGGGGAGAACTCAAACGCACCGGCAAACCGTGATGATGTCATGAAATCGACACGTGCCGAAGAGAATATCAAGTTTTCATAGAACGGATACCCAGATTTTCAAGTCATCGCCAGGAATTAGAGAATCAAAATTGCTACCTGCAAAATCTTAGACATTCGCCACCGTTACTTTTCTTGAGAATAATGAATTTATTGCAAGGATTTCGTAGCAATCAAGCGACTGAATAAGGAGCGCGATAGAGATCCTTCGTGCTAAAAAAGTGCCAACCTAGGTTGGAGGATTCTCTAGAAGTGAAGAACCCGAAAAAGGAGAATATTAACGGTGAATAAAATCAGCCCATTCATGAGAAGATGCCTATTTCTACTGCTATTCGCGTTAGTGGTTACGTCGGACAGCACAGCGCAGGAATTTGGACCGAGAATCGTCTTTGCATCGAACCGCGATGGCAACTGGGACATTTACTCCATGGACGTAAACGGAGACAATCTCCTCCAACTCACCGACCACCCGGCATCCGATAAATATCCCGCTTGCTCGCCGGATGGGAGAAGGATTGCGTTTACCTCAGATCGCGGCGTCACCGATGACCTGTATGTGATGGATAGCGATGGTAAAAACGTCGTGAGGCTCACCCATGACGATTTTTTTGAAACCGGCGCTAGTTGGTCGCCGGATGGAACGAAGATTGCCTTTGCATCTTTCCGAATTGTTGTTGGCAACACGGAAATCTACGTGATGGACCGCGATGGAAATAACGCGATGAATTTGACGAAACACAAGTGGCACGATGTTAGCCCGAGTTGGTCGCCAGATGGGAGCAAGATGGCGTTTGTCTCCTTCCGTGACGGCGGATTCAATACTCCCCATCATATATTCGTGATGAATGCAGATGGAACAGGAAGGCGGAATCTCACTGCCGACACCATCCTAAGGTTCAATTCCGCTCCCACTTGGTCGCCAGACGGACACAGAATTGCTTTCAATTCGCTGCGCCACTTCTTCCCTGCTCCCTCGCGCAATGACGTTTTCGTGATAACCGCCGACGGGAAGGAGTTAGAACAGCTTACGGATGGCCCGAGTAGCAGCAGGTCACCCGTCTATTCGCCGGATGGGACAAAGATCGCCTATGTGTCACGCCGTGGCGGAGACTCTAACGTTATTTTAATGGACGCCAACGGGAATAACAGAGTCAAACTCACGAAAACTGCTCCCGGTATTGATAACGAGGATCCTTCCTGGCTACACGGTGGTTTGGCAGTTAACCCTAATGCAAAGTTGCCGGTATCTTGGGGACTTCTCAAACGGCGCGACAACTCGTGGTGATGTGAGTGAACTCGGCACCGACACCTAAACAGCAACTGAAGAACTGAAATCTGCGGCAATTCGTTTCATGTTTACATATATTACCCAAGTTGCCACCTATTCATCAGGTATCGGCTATATGAGTAGATTCTGAGTTGGTTCATATTGGTTGATGCTGGTAGCCACAACAAATAAGACGACTTTCAGTTCAAATCCTTGAGGTGTCACGGCATGAATGGATCGCGGTAACAATCTTTCAATCAAACTCGCGGTCGCCTCAACAGACTTGCGGTAATAATTGACCAGATAGGCTTCCCATGGCGGATATTGCCGCTTTGAATTCTTCTTACGTATCGACTTCAACTCCACTCCAGCTTCGGCAAGACAGTCTTCAATCTCATAGTTATTGTATGCTTTGTCTCCATAGGCACGGCTGCCCGCCGGTAAGTCGAAGTCAAAGTATTGTAAGCCTTCAACATCACCGGTGCTGCCCGGAGTCAAAAAGAACTCAACCGGTTGTCGTTGAGTGGTAACCAGCAGATGAATCTTTAAACCGTAGAAATACCGGCGTTTGGACGACTGATAGCCTCGAAATGTTTCATCGGTGTAGATTCTTGAGCGACGAATGCGGATATTGTCACAAACAACAATGGGTATAGTATCTACGGCGTAGCGTTTCTGCTTATTGAGTTGTACGAAGCTCTCGCCCAAGATGTCGAATAGATCGATGAGCATGGGTTTAATTCGGTGAAGCCGTCGATTAAACCGGCTTTTTGAGAGCATGTTTGGAATATAACCGTGAGTTTGAAGAAAATCACGAGCGGTTTCGAAATTGGCACCGAAAAAGAGTGTTGCCACCAGTGCTGTCGTCAAGATTTCGGCATCGGACATCTGAGCTTGTGGGTCTGGCTGATGGTTGAATGCCTTTAAGAGATCGTCACACAAGCAGAAGACAGTTACAGTTTGAATATCCATGGGTTCTCCTTTCGGGTGTTGAGGAAATAGTGAAATCCTCAAATCTAACGAAAACCCTTGGTGTTTCAATTCAATTATAGGAATGAATATTGACCCCGATAGCGATCCCTTTCCAACCGCACCAAATGGGTGGGATGAATACCGGTTCGGGCAGGAAACTTAACTTTCCGAAGAGTAGAGATGACTGCAAGTTTTAATATAGAAAATACACTAGAATTGCGCAACCCGATAAAGGAGAAATTGACCCATGAATGACACCCTGCGCTCTTTAAGAAGATTCTTGCTTCTATTGTTACTGGTGTTTATGGTTACCTCAGTTAGTATAGCACAGGGATTCGAACCGAGAATCGTCTTTGCTTCGAACCGCGATGGCGATTGGGACATTTATTCCATGGACGTAAACGGAGACAACCTCCTCCAACTCACAAACCACCCGGCAGCCGATAAATATCCCGCTAGCTCGCCGGACGGGAGAAGGATTGCGTTTTCCTCAGATCGCGGCGTAACAGATGACCTGTATGTGATGGACAGTGATGGTAGTAACGTGGTAAGGATCACCCATGACGATTTTTTTGAAACCGACTCGAGTTGGTCGCCGGACGGAACTAAGATTGCCTTTGCATCTTTCCGCCACGTCGTTGGCAACACGGAAATCTACGTAATGGATTCCGATGGGAATAACCCGATAAATGTGACCAGACACAAGTGGCACGATGTTAGGCCGAGTTGGTCGCCAGACGGAAGCAAGATGGCGTTTGTCTCCTTCCGTGACGGCGGCTTCAATACTCCACATCATATATTTGTGATGAATGCAGATGGAACGGAAAGGCGCAATCTCACTGCCGACACCAACCTAAGGTTCAATTCCGATCCTACTTGGTCGCCTGACGGACATAGGATTGCTTTCAATTCGCTGCGTCACTTAGTTCCCGCTCATTCGCGCAACGACATTTTCGTAATAACCGCTGACGGGAAAGAGATGGTGCAACTTACGGACGGACCGAGCACCAACTGGTCGCCCGCGTATGTGCAAGATGGGACAAAAATCGCCTTCGTGTCACACCGTGACGGAGATAATACTATTTATGTGATGGACACTAACGGGAAGAACATTGTCAAACTCACGAAGACCCCTACCGGAACTGAAAGCATATCTCCTTCTTGGCAGCCTGGGAGAAAAGAATCAAAAACCATTGACAAACAATCCAAGGAGTGAACGAGGACCAATACGGTCTCCGGTTGCGTAACAAGTGGCATCTCTATCCAAGAGTGACGGAAGCGATGAGTTTGTCGCATTAAGCGCTGGCCGCTAGGGGCTTGATGCGGTGTCAGACGAAGGAAACCCTATCTCGGTTGGTTTCACCTTATAGCTTGCTCCCATCCTTTCGACGGCAAATCACTAGATGGGATAAGGGTAAAAGAAAGCACCTGATTTAGAGCTTGGTTGAAGTATCCCGAGCAGAGCCATTTTTGGTGATCCGCAAAAAGCATCTTAAAGAATTCATTGTAGTATGCCATTGAAATGTGGGATCCCTTTCGTCTTGACTATCAAGATCTCCATCGTACGCGTTGTCCACTTGCTTGATCTCAGTTAATCCCGCTCTAGGCCTTAGGTACACTTGGTTTTCGCCTATATACATAGCTTCCTTCCTGCAGGCGTTGTTAAATGCGGGTGCGCCGGGATCACTAACGTACTCGTTATTCAGTCGGTTGATCGCACCCTACAAATGTACTTTTCAATCAGGCTCTCATTTCTGTCAATTGTGATGCGGGATTCGGCCACCTGAGGGATTGAACGTATAGGTACGCGACAATGAGGAAGATAAGAAAAAGTGTTGTCGGGCGCTTGATTTTCGACGACGGTACCAGAAGTGTCGTCATATTTGGCTATGAGCAATTTTGACGAATTCTTGGAAACCCACAACATTTCCATCATGGTTAGTATGGAAGCCGACCATGCCGTATTACTTTTAAGACCGTCGGCAGCCGCGTTCACCATTCCGATTCGGAAGCCGTTAGGATTGTGTTTTCACAACGATCGCTTACTGTTGTCGTCTGTTGGAAAAGAAAACAGGATTTGGGAATACTGTTTTAAGCACAACGCTTTCTTGCTGAATCGGGTGCATGTGTTGGAAGGCTGGCACTATATCCATGAATTGACGTTTTCTGAGGACGTTCCGGTTTTTAATAGCACCGGGACAAATAGTTTACGAACCGTAAACAGCGCCGAGGCGTATCCCATTATATATTCACCCCCCGGATTGCCGGAAGAATGGTTGCGGCGTGATGAACGGCATCCCAAGGTGTTGTGGATGAACTCGTTAGCAAAAGTTGGCGACGAATGGGCATATTCGTGTTTCAGCAAAAATCCTTATTGCAAGTGGGACGCCGAAGGGTATCCGGTATTTACTTGTATGGACAAAAAAGGGGCGGTCTATGTCGGCAATAATGTCGTGTGTGAAGGATTGACAGTCCCTCATTCGGTGCGTTTTTGGGACGATCGCCTGTGGGTATGCAATAGCGGGTACGGCGAGTTCGGTTACATTGACGACGCGGGCGCCTTTCAAGCCACAATAGAAGTGCCCGGATGGACACGCGGGTGTTACTGGTGGAACAATTTTTGTTTTGTAGCATATTCAAAACTTTACGAACCGCGAGTGCGGCAATATGCACCGTTCTTCGAGGGCAAAGAATCCAGTTGCGGGATTGTTGTACTGGACGGCGGTACCGACGAAGTAGCACATGTCAAGCTTCACGATTGGCTTCAGGTCTTTGATTTAATTGTCATGGAAGGCTCCGTCAATATCGAGGCGTATTAAAGACAGTGGGGAGCGGAGAGTGGAGAGTGGAGAGTTAAAAGCAGAAACTAATCACTAACCTAGACTCCGCACCCCATGAGGGGCATTTAGGAATATTTATAATTCTCTTCTCTGGTAATCATGACACTAGCACATCTTGTATTTGAATCATAAATAACATTCTACAAGTTTTTAGCCCCAGCGGGGCGACAGGTGTATAGAAACGTAAGTTGGCCACACACTCAAGCCCCAGAGGGGCGACACTTGGACTACGCTTCAATCGAAAACGCTAACAAGCAACAACTCAGCATCCGTTTTAATGCGGTTGATATACCCCAAACATAATTCACCTGTCACCCCGCTGGGGCTTTAATGAAGGGATGTCTGATGCTGCTATACACCTATCGCCCCTCTGGGGCTTGGCGTGTAAATGATCTTCAATTGGATCTCCAAGAATTGAAAAATTCAGTAACCACACGGATTTATAGGATTTCAATAAATTCTGTAAACCCCTAAAATGGGTGCGGAGAGTAGGACTAATCACTCGCCACTGTCTTAATCACTCTCCACTAATCACTAACGCCTGCTTTTAGGGTGATTGTTGCTCATTATGCCGAAATCAGTTAGACAACAAGTGCTAGACCTGACAACTTCCGTGTCACCAAAGAGAATTGAAAACGCCCAAACTGCGCTCGATCGGCTCATGCATCCCGAACGAGGCATTGGAGGCCTTGCAACTGAACTTCATGTGCCGCACGAATTGTTGTTTCTCTATGAGCTGGCATACGGATGTTGGGATGATGATAGGCGCTCTTACGGGCATATTATTCAGGCGGGTGTCCATTACGGCGTGACACTGTGCATGCTTGCTCAAGCCGCCGAAAAAGAGGTGTCACCGTATCTGGTTTACGGAATCGATCCATACCAACCGCAGGATGATGGGGATGGTTATACGTATCCGCACACGGAAGCATACGCCGGTGTTCGACATACCATATCGCAACTGGGGTTGGCAAACAGGGTCTGCGTGTGTTGTTTTGATTCGGCAACATTCTGCGAACAACTGTCGGTTATGTTTCCGGTGCGCCTGGCGTTCATAGACTCCAACCACACGGCGGCGCATGTGACCCGCGAAATCCGCTCGATAGAGCCGCTCGTTAATCCCGGGGGTTGGCTCGTGTTTCATGACGTTTTTCACACGAAATTGCCGGAGTTCAGCCACGTCATCGAGAGATGGATTTGCGATAATGAACATCGTTATGACAAGTGGTTGCGCCTGCGCAAGTATCCCGAAGAGGGGCACGAGTTTTCTCATATCCCCATGTCAACTGTCGCGTGCCGAAAGAAGTGGTGACAAATGGGCGTTGATCGACCGAACCGCGCCATTGCCTTATAACTGGCGCAACCGGATTCATTGGTTACAATAGCCGCTTGTGCCTTGAATCTGCCAGGGATTCTGCGATAGAGATCCCGCTTCATTCCAAGTTTCGTGGTGTTAGGGTTTTGCTAGTCACTAATCACTAGCTAGCTCGCAACGGCGCGGATCGATCAAGGTGAAGCTATGAGCGGAGATAGGCTCCATTGAGCCGCATGGAATCTAAACCGACAGCGAACCAAAGAAAAGAGAATCAAACTATGAGATCCAGATCGTTTTATGTGATGACGTTACGCGCCAATGCGAAGAAGAAAGACTTGATGAAGTTTTTGGAAAAGGAGTGGGTGCCCGCTCTCAAGAGTTGCCAGGGTTGTCTTGAAGTGGAGATCCTGTCGGACTACGGGGACCGGGCGGGATTTTTCGTGACGGAACTATGGGAATCCCCCGAGTCCCACGTAGAGCAGTCCTCCGCCTTGTGGGGAACCGAAAGGGTTGATATCTGGGAGGCGTGCGTGGAACTTGCCCTAATCGAAGCTAATTGGATGGGAGCTATCGTTCTCAAAACCGGTGAGAACATAAAACATAGACGGTCCGGTCATAAGGAGAGGGCGCCTGAATGAAGAAATATATCTTTCTGCTGATTCCGCTGACAGCCATCGTTATTATTCCTGTGGTCTATCAACGATGGAGCGAAGCCAGCCGACTGGAACTGATTAAACAAACCAAACAGAAAGCAGCCGAAATTGACGCCATCCCGTTAGCGGATTTCCTTAAGGGTTTGGAGCAAGCCTCTCCGGAGGGGACCTTGATGGTGCTGTACACCGGTAACACCCAAGCGCACCTCGAGCCGTGCGGTTGCTTTGTCGGTCAATCCGGCGGGTTGCCGCGGCGCGCGACCGCTATCTCCCAAATTTCGGCGAAGGGTTTCTCGCCCTTGACGATTGACTTGGGGGACGTTCTGCCTTCCGAGGTGCCCAAGATGGCGCAAAGCGCTTTTGAGGAGATTGCCGCCTCAACGAAACCGCTGTCCGCCTTGGATCGTTTGCGCGTGGGCACTACGTTAACGGCGATGGGAGTCATGGGATATCAGGCGATGGTTCCCGGAAAAACGGAAGCAAACGCAGGTGTAGACTTCGTGAAGGAGGCTTTGGGCGACCAATCGTACCCGCTGCTTGCGGCTAACTTGGAAGCAGCGGAGCTACGGTTTCAGCCTTATCTCATGAGAACCGTGGGCGGCAAAAAGATTGCCTTGGTTGGTCTTTCCGCGCTGGAGAATCTGTCGCTGCCCGGCTGGAAATCTGACCCGCCCGTTAGCGCCTTGGATCGCGTGTTGCCGGAGATCCGAGACGAAGCGGATTTTATCATCGTCCTTAGCAATCTTGCGCCGGAGACGAATCGGGACATTGCCGCCAAATACCCGTATATTTCAGTGATTCTGAGCCATGAAAGCGGCGAGACGGAACAGATTGGCGATGTCCTCATGGCTTACAGCGAAGCCAAAGGCAAGACTTTGGGAGTATTTACGCTGCGGGTCGAAGGAGATGGGCAGAGGGCATCGGCAGAACAGATTGCCCTAACAGAGGCGGTTCCCGACGATCCCAAGGTGCGAGCGATGTTGGACGACTTCTACGAACGGGTCGCCACGGATCCGCGCCTGCAGAATCAGGGGGATCGGCTCTTTTCCGGCGAGCCGCTTGAGGGGGACGCGGGGAACGGCTACGTGGGCTCCGAGGCGTGTAAGACGTGTCACCCGGAGGTGTCCGACCAGTGGGCGCACTCCTCGCACGCCGCCGCGTTCAACACCCTCTTAACCGTAGGGCGGCAGTTTTACCCGGAATGCGTCTCCTGCCACGTCACCGGTTTCGGCTACGAGACCGGCTACCGGATTAACACCCCGGAACGAAATCACTTGGCGGAGGTCGGATGCGAGACCTGCCACGGGCCCGGGAAAAAGCATGTCAATACGCCGCTGGCAGAAAACATCCGTGGAGAAGTGCCGGAGCGCATTTGCGCATCTTGCCATAATACCGAACATTCGCCGGGCTTTGAGCAGATTGCCGCGCAGTTGATGCCGGAGGTCGATCACAGCCGGAAGCAGCCGAACTTGAAAACACTGCTTGAGCAGCGGATGCGCGGCTCTATGAAACCGCAAGTGGAACTGTTCGTGATGTCGTATTGTCCATACGGGGTGACGGCAGAGGAGGAATTGCTGCCGTTCTTTAGGAAGTACGGGGATACCATCGATTTCAAACTACGGTTCATCGCG
The DNA here is from genome assembly GCA_028820655.1 of Candidatus Poribacteria bacterium. GTDB lineage: Bacteria > Poribacteria > WGA-4E > WGA-4E > JAJDTR01 > JAJDTR01. The sequence goes on from JAPPIK010000014.1 coordinate 191,888, forward strand.
AACGAAGCGGAGGACACCGATGGGGAACTCGCGTTCACCAGTTTGCACGGCGCGGCGGAAGTGTTCGAGGACCTGCGTCAGATGGTGATTTCCGAACTTTATCCCGATAAATTTTTTGATTATCTGCTCTGTCGAGCGTCACATCTTCAGGGGGCTTGGGTAAAATGCGCCAGAGAACTGGGTCTGGATGTCGACAGGATTACACAGGAGATTGAAACGGAAAGGGTGCGGCAACGATTTTTGGAAGATGTTCGCCGCACGGACGAACTGAACATCCAAGGGTCGCCAACGTTAGTCATTGATGGCAGAATAATTTCCGGCAACATCTGGCGAGGTAAAGTAGAGGGGTTCTGTCAGTAAAGGTTTTTCTGACGTTGCATAACGCACTTTAACCGTTTATCTCTTGTTTCGGTCGAGCAGACAGTGACGGGGGCGAGGAGTTAAAACGTGTTTTCAACAGGAATAACATTAGACCTAAAGAACAGAATGCAGAAGGTGGTACCTTTATTGCCGTATATACTTCTGCTGCTCTTGCTGACCAAACATGCGGCGAATTCTCCCAATGACCAATCTCGGCTCGCCACCATGGAATCGCTGGTGGAGCAGGGGACTTTCGCCATTGACGATTCTACATTCAAAGGTACGGTGGACAAGATCTTCGTCAACGGACACTTCTACTCCGGCAAGCCGCCGGTGTTGTCATTTCTGGGAGCCGGATTCTACTTTATCCTTCATCATGTGTTTCGTTTATCCATTTCGGATTCATGGACATACTACAGTCTAACGCTGCTCTTGGTTGGCGTTCCTTCCATCCTCATGCTGGTATTCTTTTCCAAGTCGTTGGCTTTTACGCGGTTGGATCCCAAGAATCATTGGATCATCACCTACGCGCTCGGAGGCGGGACGTTGATTCTCTCTTACAGCGTCGTGCTCAACAACCACACCGTTGCCGCTTCGCTGCTGTTTCTGGCGTTTTACTGTTGGCTTCGAATGAAGCAACTCTCCTTCAACCAATCCAAGTTTCTTTTTGGCGCGGGATTTCTAAGCGCGTTAGCCGGTGTCATAGATACGGCGGCGTTGCCTTTTGCGGCGTTATTCTACATCCTTTCGGTTTCGCGGACGAGATCTTTCTCCTTGGCGTACATTTTGGGCGCGCTTGCTCCCTTTGCCCTACACGCGGCACTGAATGTGGCGATTGTCGGAGATATCTTTCCTGCCGCTTTGTTTCACAGTAATCTCTATCACTATCCGGACTCCTACTGGAACAACCCGATCGGGATTGATGCGTTAAATGAACCCAAACTCGTTTATACTTTTCATTCTCTGATTGGGCACCACGGGCTGTTCTTGTTGACGCCGACGCTGATTTTCCCGTTGGTTATGCTCATAAAAATCCTTACGAATCGATTCCACCCGTTCCGGCGAGAGGCGATTGTCGTTGGTTTCGGGTGTTTGGTCATCATCACAACTTACCTCTTTTGGTCATCAAATTACGGCGGCGTTGCGTTTGGCTTTCGCTGGTTCATATTGTTCGTTCCGCTCCTCTTTTTCTTTACCGCCTTTTTCTTCATCGACGTGAAATCACCGCGAATTCGCGGGCTGTTTTACGGACTGCTTTACCTTTCGGTGGTTGTGGCGGGAATTGGGGTGCGAAATCCGTGGACTGTTTTTGAACCTTACAAGTTGGCAAAGAACCTACTGGGATTAGCGTAGGGAAGGCAAAGGAGGTAAGCGGATGTCACCAATTCGGATAAGGCAACTCATCCTCCAAATGGCGAAACGAGCGGATGTCGGGCATATCGGCTCCGCGTTGTCGATAGCCGACATCATCGCCGCGCTATACGGCGATGTGCTGCGGATTGTTCATCTCGACGACCCCAATCGAGACCGTTTTGTTCTCTCCAAAGGGCGCGCGGCAATGGCGCTCTATGCTGCGCTTTATCTGAAGGAGTGGCTCACCAAAGAAACACTCGAAACTTATTGCATGGATCCGGTTGCGAGTGAAAAAGCAGTGGCTAGTGGTCAGTGTCCAGTGACCAGTGAGGCCGCGGTTTCTACTGACCACTGGCAACAGGCAACTGGCCACTATCTCGGTGTTCATCCCGAACACACCTTCCCCGGCGTTGATTTCTCTACCGGTTCTTTGGGACATGGCTTGGCGATCGGGACGGGCGCTGCGTTAGCCGCGCGCCTTGAAGGCTGCTCCCGCCGCGTGTTTGTCCTGATTAGCGATGCCGAATGCAACGAGGGATCAAATTGGGAATCGGTGATGTTGGCGGCGCATCATCGACTTGCGAACCTCATTGCAATTATTGATTTGAATAGCCAACAAGCGTTCGGCTATACGGCTGACGTTTTGAATCTTTCCCCGATGCGGGAGAAATGGGAAGCCTTTGGCTGGGATGTGCATGAGGTGGATGGTCACAACGTCGCCGAAATAACCGAAACTATTCAAAAACTTCACACAATCTCGGACAGTCCTCATGTGTTGATCGCTCGCACCACGTTCGGCAAAGGCGTTTCCTACATGGAAAATCGGATCAAGTGGCACTATATGCCGATGTCCGACGCCGAATACCAACAAGCTGTAGAGGCAGTTGCCAGTGGTCAGTGACCTGTGGCCAGTAAAACCTTGCGATTCTGTTTAGCGACTTTTGGTTGAAAGACTCCTGCAATATTCAGCATAGGTTCATTTTGCGCAATTTTCCACCGGAGGTTTGTAGGAGCGATCTCCGAATCGCGATAGTCGGGAATCGGTGGGAACTCCTCCTACCGCTTGCAAAACTCACACTCCATTTCTTGACTCTTGAAAGGCAACTTCCAACAGCGTAGGGTATAACAGATAACAGCCGCTAGTTAAAAGGACACTTCCTAACTGGTCACTAGCCACTGGCAACAGACCACTGCTTTTATGAGACATGCATTTGTCACAACCCTTCTTGAACTGGCTGAGCGGGACGATCGGATTTTGCTCTTGACCGGGGATTTGGGCTATACAGTTCTAGAGCCGTTTGCCGAGAAATTTCCGAATCGTTCGGATTTGCGCCGGAATCGATTTTTCAACGTCGGCGTCGCCGAGCAAAATATGGTCGGGGTGGGCACGGGGCTTGCCGAGGCGGGGTACATCCCCTTTCTCTATTCGATTGCGACATTCGCCGCAATTCGACCTTACGAGTTCATACGCAACGGTCCGGCTTTGCATCAGTTACCTGTACGAATCGTGGGTGTCGGCGGTGGTTTTGAATACGGTTCAGCAGGACCGACGCATTGGGCATTGGAAGATATTGCTTTGATGCGGGCGCAGCCGGGGATGACCGTTATCGCACCGGCTGACCACCTGCAGACCCGCGCCGCCCTACTGGAAACCTGGGACATCCCAGGCCCTGTTTACTACCGCCTTGGCAAGGACGACAAAACCACAATCCCCGGTTTGGAGGGACGTTTCGCGCTTGGACGCCCCCAAGTTATCCGTAAAGGTTCCGACCTCTTGATTATCGCGATGGGGAGTGTGACGAGTGAGGTCGCGAAGGCTGCCGACGCATTGTCTGAAAGAGGCATTGAATGCACGGTCATAGTGGTCTCAAGTCTCAACCCCGATCCGGTCGACGATCTGGTTGAAGCATTATCCCGCTTTTCAGTTGCGATGACGGTTGAAAACCATTATCTGGCGGGCGGTCTTGGCTCGGTTGTGTCAGAGTTCGTTGCCGAACACAGGATAGGGTGCCGCGTTGTCAGGTGCGGGATCGAAAGAGTGTTGGATGGCGTATCCGGTGGGACCGGCTATTTACGTCACATCTATGGACTGTCAAGCGAGGCGCTGGTGAAAAAAGCAGTGGAGAGTGTAGAGGGGTGAGTGGCGAGTTAAAGGCTTGTCACCTCGTGACAATCGCCAATTCAGTGGGGCAAACGAACAAGAAACTGCCGCGAAGGTGCCGGAATCTCCGATAAACAGCAAACAAAAGCTAAATTGCCAAATGAGTCATAAGTTCATCTCACTCGTGCTTCCAGTTTACAAGCAAGCGGATCATATCGGCGATGTCGTCAAGGAATACGAAGCAATGCTCTCGCACATTTCCCACGAGACAATCTTGGTTGTGAACGGGGACGGAGATGCATCGCTTGATGTTTGCCGTGCGCTTGGGGTGCAATACGGAACGGTACGGACAACCTACAGCGAACACACGGGGTGGGGACGCGCCGTGAAATTGGGGTTGAGAGTGGCAAAAGGGGATGTGCTGTGCTATACCAATGCGGCACGGACTCGGCCTTCCGACCTAAAAAACTTCATTTACGCCGCTCTGGACAATCCCACGATGGTTGTCAAAGCCAAACGTTGTCGCCGCAGACCGCTAAAACGCAAATTGGGGACTTTACTTTACAACCTCGAATGCCGCGCGCTTTTTGCCCTTCCGACACGGGATGTCAACGGCACCCCTAAGGTCTTTCGACGCGATGTCTATACTGCCATCAATCTGCAGTCGGATGATGGTCTCATCGACCTCGAATTTAACATTAAGTGCAAACGCTTGGGAGTTCCAATGTTAGAAATCCCAATTCATTCACGCGACCGGCATGGCGGGAGGTCCACCACGGACTACCGTTCAGCGATTCGCATGTACCGTGGAGCTTTTAAGATGTGGAGAATCATGCGAAGAAACTGAATACGCAGACGATGGAAAAGTGGAAAGGCATGGCTTTTTCTATCTTCTAACGTGAAAGGAGTAAATGAATTTTGTGATGATTGGATTTCGGTCTGTTGATGTCTCAGTTATTGAGAGGGCGGACCGGATGTAGCACTCCTCAGACGGAATCCGTTGAGGAGAATCACTAAAAAAGAGGAGGGGAATTCTTATGAAAACGCATTTGCGTTCTATCGCGAAGCGGAAAGTTTCCGACTTCCTTCTCCGTGAAGACGGAATGGTTGGCAGTCGCACTGCCTTTGCAACGGCGGCACTGGTTAGTACCACCGCCCTGGCAATGACGGTCCTTGTCGCCCCGGACGCCGATGCTCACGGTGTGCATTGCCCTGATGCTAACAAGCACTGTGCGCTCGGCGAGAGATGTTGCCACGAGTTCGTGAATCAACGCCATTATTACGATTGCGTTGACATCCGTAAAAAGTGTCCAGACCGCGATGGTAATGGTTTTTGAAAAGGCGGGCTAGACTGTTCAGACCATCAACACATATGTCAGCCTGAATCATTCGAATTCCTATTGCAAACTCATGTCACGTTTTTTGCCCCTGTCATCCATCAACTGGCAAGCTGGCAATTTAGCGTTCAAACCATAGGCGTGTGAATATGCCCCACTGCCCGGTTTTTTCTTATTTGCCGATTCGCTGGCGTGATGAGAAAGGGTTGGCATTTGTCAATGTGCACGGAGTTTGAAGATTTGGGTTGACTTATGCTTCCGATTCTCATGATTAAGAGTCAATTGAAGAATACGTGAACCGGATTCCAGCCGGTTGCTTGTTTTTTATGGGAATCAAACCGGGGAATCGTCTCCTCCGGTTTGTACCATAGTCTATTGGCTTTTTCGTCAATCTAAAATTAAGTCGTGTAATCATCAGTGCTGACGGTTTTCTCAACCCATTCACGAGCCTTTTCATAGTATCGCGCCATGACCGAAATCAAACTTTCGCTCGACTTTGTAAATCTTGGCAGCATAACTGTTAGTGCCGATCAGCCGATTAAAATAGGGCTCCTCAGAGTTAAGTGTGGAAATGAAGTTAAAATAGGACTTGCGCAGCGAAGCATCCAAACGATTGTGTGAGAGGCCAAATGAGTGGAGCAATCAAGTGAATGAATAGGGGACAAGATGTACTACGGCGCTGTATCGCCTTCACTATCAAAGTCTCTATCGCACTCGTTGACCACTCACCTGATCCCAGTCGATCCATCCTTAATCCAGTCGGTTGAGCGATAGAGATTCCTCGTGCTACAAAGGTGGCAATTCAGGTTAGTTAATACTCTGGAAGTGAAGAAACCGAAAAGGGAGAATATGACCGGTGGATAAAATCAGCCAATTCTTGAGAAGATGCCAATTTCTACTGCCACTGTCGTTAATGGTTGGTTCGGTCAGTATAGCGCAGGGATTCGAACCCAAAATCGTCTTTGCATCGAACCGCGACGGCGATTGGGACATCTATTCCATGGACGCGAATGGAGATCATCTTGCCCAACTCACCAACCACCCGGCATCTGATTGGTTACCCGCTTGTTCGCCGGATGGAAGGAGGATTACGTTCATATCAGATCGTGACATTGATGACCTGTATGTGATGGACAGCGATGGCACTAACGTGATCAGGCTCACCCATGACAATTTTCCTGAAGGCCGCCCTAGTTGGTCGGCGCATGGAACGACGTTTGCCTTTGCATCGCTCCGTTTTGCCGTTGGCAACTGGGAAATCTACGCGATGGACGCCGATGGACAGAACCTGAAGAATTTGACAAGAGACAAGATGTGGGATATCCGGCCGAGTTGGTCGCCGGACGGAAGCAAGATTGCGTTTGTCTCCATACGTGATGGCGGCTTCAATACGCCCTGGCACATTTTCGTGATGAATGCCGATGGAACGGAAAGGCGCAATCTCACTGTCGACACGGTTCTAAGGCACAGTTCCAATCCTAGTTGGTCGCCGGATGGACGCAAGATTGCTTTCAACTCGCGGCTTAACTTCAGGGGTAATGACATTTTCGTGATCACCGCTGAAGGAGAAGAGTTAGAACGGCTTACGAACCGGGAGGGTGCCAATATTCAACCAATCTATTCGCCGGACGGGACAAAAATCGCTTTTGTGTCAACGCGTAATGGAGGCTATAACATATATTTGATGGACACCAACGGGATGAACGTTGTCAGACTCACGAAAACTCCTCCCGGTATCGAAAACCTAAATCCTTCCTGGCCGCACGGCGCATTGGCAGTCAATCCAAACGGAAAGTTACCGATTTCTTGGGGCGTTCTCAAACGCACCGGGAAGCCGTGATGATGTCAATGGGGCTAGAAGACAGGGACGGGGCATTGAAAATATCGCCAATACCGAGAGCATTGCCCAAGGGTTTGGAGCGCGTACAAGTGGTACCTGAGCACGCACTCAAAACCGGTTTCCTTACTGTTCAAATTAGGCACAACCAAGGAGAAAAAAATGCGATTCAGGCGCACAGTTGTGTCGTTTTTCGGGTTAACCGCGATGCTGGTAAGTGCGGAACTGTGGTTAATAGGAGGACTCGCCGCGGAAAGGTCACGGATTGTTTTTTCAAACCTGGTATTTGACAACTTTGAAATCTATGTAATGGATGCCGATGGAGGAAACCGGGGAAACCTGTCGAACCATCCAGTGGACGAGATGGATCCGGATTGGTCGCCTGACGGGACGAAGATTGCCTTCGGGTCAAGGCAGGTTAGAGAAGACATATCGAATCACTCTGACATATTCGTAATGAAGGCCGATGGCACCGATCGAATCAACCTCACTCGAAATTCTCACGCGTTCAATAACGATCCCAGTTGGTCGCCGGACGGAAACAAAATTGCTTACGCAGCATTTTCCAACGTCGATCGTGTGGGCCGAGGGACTACCCACATTGACATATTCGTGATGAATGCAGACGGGACGCAACCCAGAAGATTAACCGAGGATGCACCGCTCAACATTCAACCCAGTTGGTCGTCAGATGGCAAAAAAATTGCGTTCTCGCGAGCACACGAGGACGATCCCATTTACTGCGACATCTATACTATGAATGTGGATGGAACCAACCTTGTAAACCTCACCCAAACCCCTCTTGTGGGCGAATGGACCCCTTCTTGGAAACCCTCGCCATTTTCGGTGTCATCACGAGGCAAGTTGTCTGTCGTATGGGGAGCGGTAAAACAGAAACGTTAGCTAATGTTACAACGGCAATCAAGGACGATTGCACACGATTGGTGAGTTGCTTTCAATTGTGCTTCCGATTGACAATCAAGCAGATCATATCGGAGACCTCGTGAAGGAATACGAGGCCGCGCCCTCGCACATCCCCCACGAAACTATCCTGATTGTGAACGGGGCGGAGAGGCATCGCTCCAAGTCTGCCGTGCGCTTGAGGTGTAGTATGAAACCGTACGGCCAACCAATAGCGAGCAAAAGGGTTGGGGGCGCCGGCTCGAAGGGGCCTCCCATCAACAAAGAATGCTCTTTTCATCCTCAAAAAAGCCAAGTGAACGACGAGCAGCCTCCAGTAAACAACAGTCTTTACTGACCACTAGCCACTAGGCACTAACCACTGACCACTGCTTTTATGGCTCGCGTTATTATCACCGGCGGAACAGGTTTCGTCGGCGCAAACTTAGCTCGGCGACTACTGCACGAGGGGCATGAGGTTAACCTGTTGGTTCGTCAGGGGTACACCTCGTGGCGCATCAACGACATCGGTTCCGATCTGCGTCTACACACGGTAGATCTGGGCGACAGAGATTCCCTTATCCGCATTGTGGACAAAATCCGTCCAGATTGGATATTTCACCTCGCCGCGTATGGCGGAACTGTGTCTCAAAACGATTGTCGTCAGATGGTCGAGACGAATGTCGTCGGGACAATCAATTTGGTTGAGGCATGTCTCAATGTCGGGTTTCAGGCGTTCGTGAATACGGGATCGTCGTCGGAATACGGATTTAAACATAATGCCCCTTCCGAAACGGAGTGGCTGGAGCCGAATAGCCATTATGCGGTGACCAAGGCGTCCGCCAGTCTATTCTGCCGCTATACGGCGCAGAGCCAAGGCGTTCACATGCCCACGTTGCGGCTCTATTCGGTTTATGGGCCCATGGAATCCTCGAACCGTTTGTTGCCCAAACTCATCACCCTGGGTTTGGAGGGAAAGTTGCCGCCGCTGGTTAGTCCCGAGACCGCCCACGATTTTGTCTATGTTGATGATGTAATTGACGCCTATATGCTCGCCGCGAAAAACCCAAGCCAAGAAGCGGGGGCGATATACAATGTCGGCACCGGGGTTCAGATGCCATTGCGCGAAGTTGTAGAGGTAGCACGGCGAGTCATGGGAATCACCGTTGAACCGGTTTGGGGATCGATGCCCTCTCGGCGGTGGGACACGGACAGGTGGGTTGCGGATATTCGAAAGATAGAAAAGAAACTGGGTTGGCAGCCGTGGCACACATTCGAGGAGGGGTTTCGCCAAATGGTGAATTGGTATAAATGTAGGGGACGCAGAGCTGCGTCCCGTCGCGCTCCTCAATCTTCCCCGTCAGATACCGCTGGCCCGCTCTTGCGCTAGACACTTCGCCATGTGAGACTACAAATTCCCTTCATTTAATGGTGCGCAACTCAATGAGAGTAACCGCGGGGCAAAATTCGCCTACTGAGCCTTGTTAATATCCCCCACCTTCGCTGACCATTGTTTTTGTTTCAGCCCGATTCCGGACACGCTCGACCACGCCAACCAGATTCAGCAGTTCCGCTCCATTTTTGCTCCGTTCCTTGTTTGACCGCGCGGCAAGAATAATTGACAACGAACGGTGTGTCCATTCGATTATTGCTTTAGACTAAGGCGTAAGGCGGTTTACGGCAGGCGGGGGTTTCTATGGGATCTCTATCGCGGTCACTATCCGTTCCCTTGATCACTCGCTATTCACTCGCTTGATTGCCACTGGCGCTTTCAAAGGCTGGTGCGCGGAGGATCTCTATCGCACTCGCTATCCACTCGCTTGATTGCACCCTACAGACTTCAGTTTTGGACAACGTCGAGCTGAGGAGCTTTCACGTTTTCTCTAGACACCGGAGACTGAAATCTAGTACCATAGCGGTCACGCCAGCGTCGGACCGGTGGGTAGGATGAACATTCCCGCATCAGTCTGACTGTCAATTGACGTTTTTATGGTAAGGAGAACCTCATGAAGCTAACTCAAGATCAACTCGATGCCTTTGATCGCGACGGCTACATCATGGTCGAGGATCTGTTCGATCCGGATTCGATGGCAGCCGCTTTACGCGATATGGAGCACATCTTCTACGGCAAATCATTCGCCGATTATCTTGCGGATGTGGACAGAACCGGAGAAGCGGATTCGGTGGAACCGACAGTTTCCAATGTTGTCGCTCATTACGGCGACACCGAGTATGGCCGCGCGCAGTTTCCAACGGGATTCGATGCGCTAGACCGGCTCATCGAGAATGACGACTATCTCGACGTGTTTGCCCAGTGCCTCGGCACGGATGACGTGAGTTACTGCAACGCCCACCTCTTCATGCGATCGGGCCCCACTGACACGCGCCACCCCGAACACTCTTGGCAGGGTTATCACGCCGATCACGGCACCAATACGTTCTTGCCGCTAAGCAAGGCGATCGGTTCGTTTGATTATGTCAATAGCGGGGTGTATCTCCACGATGTGGATGATGATGGCGCTCCGATGCAGGTAATACCGGGATCGCATCGACAAGCGGCGGATGTCTACCTGCGAGCGGATGGCGGAATGGAGGACATTCGAAACGTACCTGAATTTGCCGAGCCGGTGCCTACCACTGCCAAGGCGGGCAGCGCACTGTTCTATTCTTCATATCTTATACACGCCGCCATACCGTTTGAGAACAAACGAAAACAGCGTGCGTTTTGGACGCTGTCCATGGCGCGCGGAGACACGAGCCGGTGGACGAAGCTGGCGAATCCGTGGAGCGGGCCGGAACAACAGTTCTTTAAACCGTTTTGGGAAAAGACCACCGCGCGGGTTCGCACCTTGTTCGGTTGGCCCCCGGTTGGCCACGCGTTTTATTCGGAGACGACATTGAAAGGGATCGCGATGCGGTTTCCCGAAATGGACCTGTCGCCTTATCAGAGCTAGAAGCATTGGTTAAGACGACAGATTACAATCGATTCTAACTTTCCATGTCGGTCAAACCCTCGATTCTTAGCTTACAACGTCTCGAGCAAGATCGGGGTAGATTTGGTCGTGAAGCTCCATTGGTTGGAAGAGATGAGCCCTCCGGTTCTCGTCAGCCGTATCTATCATGGGGGCATGGTACATTCCTGCGCCGGTCTTGTATTTATAGCCGCCGGGGGCGTGGATGCGCACGTATTCATGCACACGTTTCAAGTCCTCCGAGTTCTTGGCGTGGCGTGTACAGTTCATGGTGAACATGCGGCGGCGATTTCCGCCGCCAAATGAGGCGTGGTACAAGTCGTGATTAAAAATCACGACATCTCCGGGGTTCGTCTCGACGGCAATGCTGCCGGGAAACTCCGATGGCGGAACGCCAAACAGCTCCATGGAATTGTTCACATCGATTTTTTCCACACGCACGAAATGGTCGGGTCGATGAGACCCCGGAATGAACCGCAGCGCACCGGTGTCACGAGTAAGCGGGTCTAGATAAAATGCCGTCTTGGTAGCGAATAGCTGACCCCAACCGCCATCCGGGTGCCAACCCGTATCGCCGCTATAGTAATTTCCATCGCCGCTGCAGTAGTTGAAATCCTCTCCGAGAATGCCTCCGATGAGACCAAGTATTTTCGGATGATCCAGAAGGCGGCACATCTCCGGGTGGCGCTCTATCGGTCCCAGAAACATTGTACGAGTCGAACCGTCATGGTTCTCCCCGCCGCCGCAATTTTGAATTGACCATTCAAATACGTCGATGATTTTATCCGTTTCATACGCTGAAAACAGTTGTGGAATCATCAGATAACCGAAGGTATCGAAAAAGTCTAACTGTTCTTGAGTCAGTTTCATTTGTGTTGTCTCCTTAAAAAATCGGCAGTGACGATGCCTCCTAGATTCGCTGCTTGCGAACTGCCAATTGTATTCGGGCTGGTTATTCGGCGTTAAACTAAGGAGAAGTGACACATCGTGCCACTCGCTTAATATTAGGGATAATTCCATCTAAACATGTGCAGCTTTCATTATAATGCAGGCGGATTTGAATTTCAACGATTTATAGTTGGGAAGTCCGCCCTTTCTTAGACGTTGGGAGATTGATGTTATGGAAGGACAGAAGCCGTTGCAATCGTCCGACGGCGGCAATCGTGAGCACTGTGCCTTGGATCCGCTATCGGCGCCAGATGCGACGGGCATCAACATGTCTCAGTCCGCATGGTGGGACGGTTTGAGAGAGTGGATGTCGGGGAAGCTATCAGACTCTGGTGCCCCTCCGTTTTCATTTGACTACGATGGCGTGAATTCAAGCGAACTCCTCCCGACGTGGGATTTCAGCGTAAACGAAACGTCTTTGGATGAGACGAGAACTCTGCGGACGGTTACCTACACCGAGGTGCAAACGGGGATCGAAGTTCGCTGCGAGGTAACACTGTTCGAGGACCATCCCGCGGTAGAATGGGTATTGAAATTCAGAAATGCGGGAGAACGTGACACGCCAATTATTGCGAATATACAGGCACTGGACACCCTGCTGCATGACGAGGCGGATAACTTTAAGCTGCATTATACGTCGGGACCGAAGGAAGGAATCGCCGCCGGTTCGGCGGATTTTGGTCCGAACGAAAGAGAATTAGCCGCTGATTCTACTCTCAAATTGTCATCGATGCACGGAAGATCGTCATGGGGAGAGAGCCTGCCTTTCTTCAACCTTGAAATGTCCGACCGAGGCGTTATGATTGGCATCGGTTGGACGGGGCAATGGCTGGCGAGTTTTTCGCGAGACTCACAGTCCGTGCGCGTGTGCGCCGGTATGGAACGAACGCACCTTAAACTTTTTCCCGGGGAAGAGATTCGCTCCCCGCGGATGTTACTTCTATTCTGGCGGGGCCACAGGATCTACGGACAGAACCTGCTCCGTCGAATACTTCTAGCCCATTACTATCCGCAGAAGGATGGCAAGCCGATGACGGTGCCGTTGTTGGCAAGTTCGGCTGGTCTGTATCATGAGGCATTTGACGCGACCGAACAGAATCAAATCGAATATGCGTCCGCATTAGCGCCGCTCGGTTTTGAATATATCTGGATGGACGTGGGCTGGCAGATCAAAAACCCGCGACACTCCCACATCGGACCTGCCGACCCTGACCGATTTCCCAACGGACTCCGAGGGGTAACCGACGCGCTGAAGAAAATGAATATGGGTCTTCTTGTCTGGTTCGCTCCCGAATATCAGGGCGGAAGCACATGGATGGAGCGTGAACACCCTGAACTTTTTCTTACCGTCAAAGACAAAGAGGTCACCGGTCTCCCACCATTCAGGATGCTGGACTACGGAAATCCCAAGGCGCTTACGCTGATAACCGATTACATTTCGAATCTGATTAAGGAGGAAGGTATCGGTATTTACCGGCAAGACGGACCGATCGGCGCGAACTTGAGATACCCCGATGGCCGCCTATATCCGCACGGGCAGCCGCTCCAGTGGTGGAGAGATGCGGATGCGCCGGATCGACAAGGCATCGCCGAAATTCGCTATATTGAGGGCATGTATTGGTTTTGGGACGAACTTCGCAGGCGAAATCCGGGACTCGTCATTGATATGTGCGGCGGCGGCGCTACGCGCATAGACCTGGAGGCGATGTCGCGCTGTTTTTATCTTTGGCGTTCGGACCACAACCATCCCGGTTTTGAACCCAACGACTACCAATCGCAAACTTACGGGATCAGTCAATGGGTACCATCAACCGCGACCGCCAGCGGTTATCCCGACACCTATTCATTTCGCAGCTCGATGAACGCCGGCATTGCAGTTGCGTGGAACCCGTTTCAGCCGGAGGTGGAGCAGCGCTGGCCCCTGGCGTTTCCCGTGGTTCAGAAGGAACCTTACGAACTAAAAGAGGTGCCGCGCAAAACGGTCGACGATGAAGAGCAGGTGGGTTACATGGTAACCGAGCCATTTCCGTGGGATTCCGCCCGCAAGCTAATCGAGGAATATAAGTGTCTGCGCCTTCTGTTCTACGGGGATTTTTATCCTCTCACGCCGTATAGTATATCGCTCGACACATGGCTGGCGTACCAGTTCCACAAGGAGGACTCGGGTCAAGGGATGGTGTATGCGTTTAGGCGACCCGAATGTTCGCGGCAATCCGCAACACTGAAGTTGTGGGGGCTTGAGATGGCCGCGAGCTACGAGGTACATTTCGAAGACCAGAATACAAAGGTTGTGCTGAATGGTAGGCAAATGGCTGAGGGGGTTGATGTTACAATAGATTCGCAGCCGGGTTCGCTGCTTGTCACCTACGTAAGATTAGATTTGGTTTGTTTTTGAATTTAGTCATTAAAACCCGTATTAATATGAATTGCGATCGTTTGATAATGAACGCTTACGAGTCGTGAATAGAGCACAAAATCGGATGCACCATCGTAGTGCAGACTATGGAGCTGCGCAAACCACAATCTAACAGATTGTGGTACAGAAGACTGTCGTTACACACAGGAATGTGTATATGGTTAGTTACAATGACTACAGAGGCGTGATCCGGTGATCGCCTTTGATGAGACAGACGCATATGTAAAATAGCTAATTCAATCCACAATCATTTGAAATGGAGGGTAAAATGAAGACGACTGTTCAGAACGGAAAAGCTGTGATCTTCGCGAGCGCCATTTTCGTGGGAATGATGCTGGCGAGCGCAGGAGTCGCCGAGTTTGCTGCGGAGGATGTTATCGCCATGTGGCTGTTGGATGATGGCAACGGGGAATCCGCGATGGACGCCTCCGGAAATGGCAACATCGGGCAACTCGTAGGGAATCCGCAATGGGTTGACGGAAAGTTCGGAGGCGCCTTGGAATTCGACGGCGATGACCGCGTAGACTGCGGCGACATCGACGGGGTAGACGGATTCACGGGCCTAACGGCTTTGGCTTGGTGCAGATGGGACGGCGGCGATGGAGGGCTTACGGCACCTGCACGGGTGGTAAGCAAACAGGACCCAAACAAAGGGGATAGGGGACCATTCTCCCTGGGATCGGGTTGGAATGCCCACAAGCTAACGTTGTGGATTCACTTCGGTAATTGGGCGGGTGTTCACAGCGCCACGGACATCGATGATGGCGAGTGGCACCATGTGGCAGGCACTTACGACGGCAATAGTCTGAGAGTATACGTCGACGGGGTGGAAGAAGCTGAGAGCAACATCGGTAAGGTCACCGGCGGATCTACTCCCGAACATGTCGCCATCGGATCAGACGGATTCGGCAGGGAGTTCTGGAAGGGGATCATCGACGAGGTGGCTCTCTTCAATATTGCCCTTGACGAGGACGACATCTCAGGAATCATGGACAATGGACTTTCGCCGTTGTCGGCAGTATCGGAAATAGGAAAATTGGCGACAACCTGGGGTAGATTGAAGGGGCGGTAATTTACGTCAGATGGTGGGCGGCGGATCCCTATCGCCCCAGAACCTCTATTGCATTCGCTATTCGCTCGTTTGATCTATTCGTTCGATTGATTCCACTCCAAATGGCCTATTCGATACGAATCTAATGCATGTTGAAACCAAGTTTTTTCTTGAAAACTTGGTTTCTTCCCCAAATCCTAGCGGCCTCAAGATAACGATCTGGCCGCCTCATGACCGGCAACCTGCCACATGCAATCAAGGAAATCACATAAATCACAGTTCAGACAATGTGAACTACCGGCTTCCAACACCCTCGGACCGCAAACTGTTAGTTTGCGATCACGCCGGTAGGTAATCAAGCGAGCGGATAGCGAGTGATCAAGGGAATGGATAATGACCGCGATAGAGATGCCATAGAAATCTTCTTGCCCCGTCTTGAGGGAACTGAAACCGCCAGCGACTTTTTTAAAGGTCAACCAAAAATGCCTGATGGTTAAAATCTCGCCCGCCTTTCTGGAACGCTCAATTGGCAACCTTTGTTACGCCACTTACATGTACAAAGTCGAGATTAGGGAATAAGCATTGTTGTTTCGTGCGTTATGCTTGGGTTCTGAAATGGGGCCGTGACTGGCGGTCATAGTTAGCTCCTAGCTGATGCTTTTTGCCATTCGAGTCAACCAGAACATCGTGCCCAAGTCACGCACACATGGGGCAAGTTACGATTCTCCCAGTCAATAACCAAAAGGAGACAGCCATGAAACCACGCATGCGTCTGCTAAAGTGTCTCGCTATCTTAGGGAGTATGAGTATTTCTTCAACGGTTTGGGCGGCGCCCAAAGGAGATCTGTGGGTGAGCAAACATACCCCAATGCCAAGCAAAAGAGTAGGATTTTCCACGAGCGCGGCGAACGGAAAGATTTACGCTATCGGCGGTACGGATTGGGACGATGAGCCGCGGCGTGGAGTAGTCCTTCGTACTGTTGAAGAATATGATCCCTTAACTAATCAATGGAAGCGGCGTGAGGGCATGCGATCCGGGAGAAGCTTTCTCGCCGCAACCGCCGCGAACGGGAGGATTTACGCTACCGGCGGCAGTGTTCAACTGTTTTGGGACAGGAAGCACGTGGAAGAATATAATCCTGCAACCGACACCTGGGAGAGGAAAGCGGATATGCTTGCGGCGCGGTCTGAACACTTTGCAAACACCGTACATGGGAGGATTTACGTGATAGGGGAGGCAGCCGATGGGGCGGTCGAAGAATACGATCCGGCCGCGGATCGATGGGAAGTAAAATCAGCCCTCCCAGAGCGCAGAGGCTCATTTGCCACAAGTGTTGTAGATGGCAAAATCTATGTAATCGGAGGCGCGAGGTGGAATCCCATGAGAATCCTTGCGACAGTTGAAGTATATGATCCCGCGGCAGACACGTGGGAAACGAGAGCAGATATGCCAACGCCGAGATTTAATCTGTTTGCAAATGCCGTCAATGGGATTATTTACGCGATCGGCGGGTTTTCCGATGCAGGTCGAGCATTACCAACCGTGGAAGCGTACAACCCTGAAACGGACACATGGGAAACGATGGCGGAAATGCCAGAAGGGCGGTCTGGATTCTCCTCCAGTGTAGTCAACGAGAGAATATATGTTTTTGCAGGTTTCAATGAGTTCAGGCGAACCGTGCTAATCTACACGCCACCGTCTAGACCTCCTCGAAGCGTCGATGCGCTGGGAAAGGCGGCAACGACTTGGGGACGCGTAAAGACCGGACGATAGGAGTTCCGTCTTGTCCGGACAAACTCGCAGTCGGAGGCTATCACCGATAACACCGCGCCGCTCATCGTCATCAAGAAATACCCCTATGTTCACAGGAGCTGGGTCGTTCAGGTTTGTGGGCTGCATCTCAGCCGAAAACGAAGAGAACGCAGATGCGTTCTCTAGCGATTTAGGAGGAATGCAGCAGGCCGACTGCGAGAGCGAAACTCCCTAGTGGGGGTGCTGTCTTCAGAAAACCGCTCCGATAGGGAACAAACAGAACATGCTATTTCTATGGATTGAACAATCTAGATATCGCGTAATCGCTGACAACCGTGCCGCAATACTGGAATCGACCGCCAGCGACATAAACCGCGCGCCGTTCAATCCTGTTAGTTGCGTAGGTGGACGTAAGGTGTAAGAAACCGTAAAACCTCACCTATAACAACCGCCTACATTCCTTCCGAAATTAACCTCTTGACGAGGTGAAGAAAGTAAGATAACCTAAGTGTCTTTTGCTGCCCCGCTTAACTTCTGCCGGCTTCCAGGGCGCAAACGTCAAATCTGAGTATATGATAATCCCTCGATGGCTTTGAGTTCAACCAACCAGCCTCAATTTCAGTCAACAGATGAATCTATGAGGCAAACGCGGGTCACGTGGCGGGCGGT
The DNA here is from genome assembly GCA_028820655.1 of Candidatus Poribacteria bacterium. Lineage (GTDB taxonomy): Bacteria > Poribacteria > WGA-4E > WGA-4E > JAJDTR01 > JAJDTR01. The sequence goes on from JAPPIK010000014.1 coordinate 209,585, forward strand.
GCTCATCGCTCTCGCGTTGATACCGTTCAATTCATTTTGGATCGTTTACATGGAGACGGTCCATTATATCGCGCACTCCACCAATTTTAGTCTACTCTTCCATGCAATATTCAATCTCACCCTTTTGCTGTTGCTGAACTCCGTCCTGCGGCGAATTTCGCCGCGGTTGGTGCTCGGGCAAGGCGAGTTGGTCACGATTTACGTAATGCTCTGCATTGCAGGCACTCTCGCCGGGCACAGCATGATGCAGATTCTCCCTCCGACGCTTGCTGCTCCCGTGGGGTTTGCCACCCCTGAAAACGACTGGAAAAACCTCTTCGGCCACCACTATCCCGACTGGCTTATCGTCACAGACACCAAGGCGTTGACCGGCTATATGGCGACCGCTACGAAACAGCCGGCGACGCTGTATATCGAATCTCACATTCGACCGTGGATTGTGCCGGTGATCGCATGGACGGCCCTGATCTGTGCCTTCATGTTCGTCATGCTTTGCATAAACGCCATTATCAGGAAACAGTGGACAGAACGCGAGCGGCTGACCTATCCACTCACGCTGTTGCCGTATGAAATGGCAAATCCGCGGTCGAGGCTTTTTAAGAGTAGACTTCTTTGGATCAGCTTTGCGGTGGTTTGCATCATCAACATTTTGAACGGTTTGCACACGTTCTACCCGGTTGTGCCGTCGTTGCAGCTTCGCGCCTATAATCTGGGGGCGTTCTTCACGACAAAACCGTGGGACGCCATCGGTTACATGGCACTGCTGGTGCGCCCCTTCCTCCTCGGTCTCATCTTTCTCGTTCCTCTCGACATCGCGTTCTCATGCTGGGTGTTCTTCTTTTTCTGGAAAGCGCAATTGGTATTGGGCGAAGCGTGGGGTTTTCAAAAGCGTCCCGAGTTTCCAGAGCAGTCCGCCGGCGCTTATATTGCGCTGTGTGTCATCGCTGTCTGGACAGGGAGGCACCACTTTTCAAGAGTGATACGCTCGGTCTGGGACCGTCGACTTGCCGGAGATAGCGAGACGGAAGCGCTGCCGTACAATGTCGCCGTGTACGGAGTGATTGGGGGTTTCCTGTTTATCGTCATCTTTTGTTGGCAGGCGGGCATGACATGGTGGGGCGCCGCCATATTTTTTGCGCTTCTCCTTATGACGAATATCGGCGTGACACGCATCCGAGCCGAGGTCGGATCGCCGGTGCACGACCTACACTTCGCGGGACCGGAAATACTCATGCTGGATGCATTCGGTACGCGGCGGGTGGGGCCGAGGACATTATCGATTATCTCGCTATTCTGGTTTCTTACCCGGGCACACTACAGCGATCCGATGCCACACCAACTCGAAGGGTTTCGGATTGCTGATCGCTCGCGGATGAATCAGCGCCGAGTTTTCGCCGCGATGCTAATTGCAATCGTTGTGGGGACTGTAATCGCGTTCTGGGCGATGCTTGATGCAGGCTATAAGCATGGCGCGAGTTGGGGCGGCGAACCGCTCGGCAGACTAAACCGTTGGTTAATCTATCCCATGCACCCCGACATGTACGGAATCGGCTTTTTTTCCTTTGGATTGCTCTTCGGTCTCTTTGTAATGTTTATGCGAGTGAAGTTCCTTTGGTGGCCCCTCCATCCAGCCGGTTACGCCGTATCCAGCACCTACGGCATGCGAGACACATGGTTCATGTTTTTTACGGCCTGGCTTATCAAATGGATCCTCTTGAAGGCGGGCGGCATGAAGGCGCATCGAGCCGCCATCCCGTTTTTCCTCGGCATGGTTTTCGCGGACTTCACAATCGGCGCCTGTTGGGCGTTGTTGGGTGTGCTTCTCAACGTTCGCACGTATGGTTTCACGGCATGGTGGTAAACCGCGCCTCGTTAATCCTATCAGATTTCCAACCTGTAATGATGATCAAATGACGCAATCGCATCCGAAGAAGGTAAAGCAATGAAAATTACGCGCGTAGAACCGTTCTTGACGAATGCCGGTTTGCGCAACTATTTGTTCATCCGGCTTACCACCGACTGCGGGTTGAGCGGGATTGGGGAAGCTTCCCTGGAGTGGCAGGAGAAGACGGTTCACACCCTGATTGACGAATGGGTGGCGGACCGCGTTTTAGGGACAGATCCATTTGACATCGAATCTGTAATCGGCGGGATGATTCGCGACCAGTACCAAGGCGGATCGACCGTGATGACCGCCATCAGCGGCGTTGAGATTGCGTTCTGGGACATCATCGGCAAAGCGTGCGGTCAACCGGTCTACAAGCTGCTCGGCGGCCGCTGCCACGAACGCCTGGAGGCGTATGCCAACGGATGGTACGGCGGATTCGCCACTCCTCGGGAATTTGCGGAAGCGGCAATAAACACGGTTAACCGAGGGTACAAAGCGCTGAAGTTCGATCCGTTTGGGACCGCGTGGAAGGAGATGAGCCGCGATGAAATGGATGAAACCGAATCCCTTGTTGCTGCCGTGCGAGACGCGGTGGGAGACGATATCGAATTGATGATAGAGGCACATGGGCGTTTGTCCGTCGGAAGTGCTATTGAGATAGGGAGACGCTTGGAAAAGTACCGTCCGGCGTGGTACGAAGAACCGGTGTCGCCGAATAGCCTGGATCTGCTGACCGAGGTCAAGCGTGCACTGCCGTTCCCGATTGCGGCGGGAGAGCGGCTGTACACGATGGAAGATTTCTATCGTTTCACGGTGATGCGTGCCGCAGACATTGTGCAGATGGACCCCGCACACTGCGGTGGATTGCTCGTCACAAAGAAGATTGCCGCGATGGCGCAAGCGCAAGACATCAAGGTTTCACCGCACTGCTCGATTGGTCCAGTGGCGCTGTGCGCCGCGCTGCATGTGGATTGGTCAACCCCAAATGTGATGATTCAGGAAAACTTCGGCGATTACGATGTCCCTTGGCGTCATGATTTGGTTTTCGGTTGGAATCCCGTCATGAACGGCGATTTTGCGTTGCCCGAGAAACCCGGTCTTGGCATCGAACTCAATACGGCGCTTTGTGCGGAACACCCGTATAAAAAGAACAGCTTTCCATCTTTATGGGACAAGCGGTGGCTCAAGGACTTTACGCAGAGTAGGTAGGTGAGCATCTACAGTAAAACCAATTATTGTGTTTGCGCCGTAGTAGGTCGGTTCCCTAACCGGACCTATATTTATTCAGTCTCATAGGTGCGGTTGGAAACCGCACCTACCGGGCATGTGTACGAACATGTGTAAAGATGCATGAACATTACTTTAACAAATGCGATTTCGCGCCTCGTCAGTTTCAGCCGAGTGCGGTCTTGATCGCCTCAACGCACTTTTTGCAGTTGGGAACAGGATTCTCGACATCGCCTTCGTACTCAATGGTCAGGAATTGATCATAACCGGTATCCCTCAATAACTGAATGAGCGCGCCCAGACGCAGATTCCCCTCTCCAATGACGGTATCTTCAGGGCGGCCATCGCGTGCAAAGATAAAGTCTTTCAGGTGAACACCGTGAAGTCTATCCCTATATTTCTCCGCCATTTCTACCGGATCATACCCGCTGTCAAGCATCCAGGCTGTGTCAAGGCACAATCCGATGCTCTCCGATGTGTGTGAGAAAACTCGATCTAGCGCATCCGGCGACCCGAGGTTGTGTTTTCGTCCATGATTGTGAATGGCAACCTTAATTCCGAATTCTTCGCACAGCGGCTCTACGCCACGAGCTGTTTCTACCTCTTCGCCTTTTGGAAAACTAACAACCAAGCTATCAAGTCCTATCGCTTTGGCGAATTCAAACCAAGCGCGATTGTTTGCTTGGTTGGCGTCAAGTCCGTTCACCCCGTGGCCGCTAACTTCAATCCCGTTGGTACGATACATATTTATTGTCGACATATATTCGGAGTCCCGCAACGGATCTGCATATATGCTTCCCAACTCAATATAGTCGAGTCCACATGCTTTTGTGGCTTGGATTATCTCTTGGGGCTCGCTCCATGTGCGAAAACACCAACTCTGTATACTTATTCTCATTTTGAATTCCTTCGCTTCCTGCAGCAGTTTATCGCCACGATTCCATGGCTATCACGGTACATAATTCCCCTACAAGGAGAGTTCCTAAATTCTACACCCTTCCGCCAAGTCGGTCAATGGGATTAAAGCATAGAATCGGAGGCAGTCACATCTTCATCTCGGGTTGATGTGCACACTCTGCCTCGTTTTAGAGGGTCCATGTAGGAATAAAATTTTAGCGGACATGAAACCGACAAACGGTTCACTCTCCAGTCTCCCGAGTCTATTGCCAACATCAGTTTCGTATCACTGATTTCTATTGCAGTAATCGTAAGGCATTGCTATAATTGCGCTCTCTCATGTCAACGGATATTCACCCCTACTCATTAGACGTTCCGCAAGACGTTCTGGACGATCTATGGACACGACTGGAACGCACGCGTTTGCCGGGTACGGTGCCCGGAACCGGATGGAGTAGAGGTGTGGACTTCGACTACATGAAAGATCTGATTGACTACTGGATTCACGAATACGACTGGCGCGAACAAGAGGCAAGACTCAATCGACATCGGCACTTTAAAGCAGAGGTTGACGGGCTCGGAATCCATTTTATTCATGAAAAAGGCAAGGGGTCAAATCCCATGCCATTGTTTCTGATGCACGGCTACCCTTGGTCGTTCATATTGTTGTTGCGAATCCTCCCGATGCTTACCGATCCCGCCTTATACGGGGGCGATCCGGAAGACTCTTTCTCCGTAGTTATCCCGTCCATTCTCGGTTTTGGATTTTCGGATTATCCCAATGAGGGTGGATTTGGGTTCCAGCACCACCCGAAGATATACGATAAACTGATGACGCAAGGGTTGGGGTATGAGCGCTACGGGATCGAGGGCGGCGATTGGGGTGGTTTCATTACGGCACCATTTGGCTATCTCCACCCGGAGAACTTGATCGGAATTCACTTGAATTGTCTTTTTCCAAGGCTGGGGGATGAGCGGGAACCGGAAGACAAAGATCCGGATATCTTGCGCGGCCTTGGCTTGAGGTGGGCTCCCGTCAAACCGAAAGATCCGGATATGCTGCGTTATTGGAAGAACGTCGAGCGGTACTGGATCGATGAGGGAGCCTACTGTCACCAACAGATGACGCGCCCTCAGACGCTTGCAATCGGTATGACTGATTCACCGGTGGGGCTTGCCGCGTGGATTATCGAGAAATGGCGTGCGTGGTGCGGTTGGGGGGACGATTTCGAGAAACTCTTCCCCCGCGACATGCTCATCACCAATGTAATGCTCTACTGGGTGACCAACTCGTTCTGGTCGGCGATACGGCTGTATAGCGAGTCATACTATCACCCGTGGGAGCTTCCTCCGGGGGAGCGGATAGAGGTGCCGACCGCGGTTGCCGCTTATCCGCACGAATTGGCGCCGATTGTTCGAAAGCGCGCGGAACGATACTATAACGTGGTGCATTATAACGATTATCCGGAAGGCGGACACTTTGCGATTCACGAGCGTCCGGAAGAGATGGCGGCGGATTTGCGGGAGTTTTTCAGGCCACTGCGCACGAACAACTGAACGGCGTGGCTATTGCAAATTGTTCTAAACGGTTTCCTCCTCGTTGCCTTGGTAAAGGCGGGTTCATGAAGTGTCTTGGTATTGATATTGGTACTTCAAGCATCAAAGGGGCGGCGTTGAATCTTGAAGACTGCACCGTGAGCGAAGTTATAAAGGAGGATTTTCCGGCGCCAATAACGGGGCTACCTACAGGGCACATCGAAGTGGACCCATCGCAGATCCAAACGGCGGTCGAATGCCTCCTAACCAAATTGCTGGCGATCGCTCCGGATGTCTCAAGCGTCCACTGGACGGGGCAGATGGGCGGCGTCATCTTGGCGGACGAGGCGGGCAATGCACTGACAAATTATGTTTCGTGGCGAGACCAACGAACGCTTGAACGATATCCCGCCAGAGATGCCAGCTTCTTTCAAATACTTGAGCGGCGATTGACTAAATCGCGAATGGAAGAACTCGGCAACGACTGCAAACCCGGATCGGCGCTTAGCTTACTGTTTTGGTTGGCGGTACAGGCTGAACTACACGAGTCCGCAATTCCGTTGGCTCTCCCCGATTATGTTTGCATGAGGCTCTGTGATGCGGAACCCGTAACCGAATACACCAGTGCCCTCGGCACACTGAACGTGGAAAAAAACCTTTGGCATCGGGAAGCGTTCGAGGAGTTGGGCGTCGACAAATTGCGCTGGCCACAGTTGATAGATCCGTATCAGGCGGTAGGTGCGTTAATGGCGCATGGCAACGTGATACCTTCTTATCCGTCTGTCGGAGACCATCAATGTGCCTTGGCCGGAATGCGATTGCAGAAAAACGAGTTATCCATCAACGTGTCGACCGGTTCGCAGATCGGCGTATTAGCTAAGGATTATCAACCGGGTGATTACCAAGTTCGCCCCTATTTTGATAGACAGTACCTCAAAGCGCTGACCCATCTACCCGCCGGCCGGTCGCTAAATGTGCTGGTCGACCTATTGTGCGAGATTCCGCATGGACAAGGAATCGAGGTCGACGATCCCTGGCTTTACATTACAAAGGCCGCGTCAGACGCAAAAACGGACCTTGATGTTGATCTTGCTTTCTTTGAAGGACCTATGGGCAGTCGAGGGGAAATCCGCAATATCAAGGTTGAGAACCTGAATGTCGGCACTCTGTTTCGCGCCGCTTTCGACAACATGGCGGACAACTACGAGGGATGCGCCTCCCGACTCGTGCCGAAAGGGGATTGGAATGGCATAGTGCTCTCTGGCGGATTAATTAGTAATTGCGACATATTGCGCAGACTGATAGAAGAGCGGTTTGACTGTCCCGTTCGCCTGTCCGGGGCACCCGAAGAGACGATGGAGGGTTTGCTAGTATTGGCGCAAGTTGCTCACGGACGGTTCAGCAGCGTGGCAGAAGCGAGTGCGGAAGTGGAATGCCGGCAACAAGCGCACTGCGCTGAAAATAAAACGGCTTAGATGGACTGTATGATAAACAGTACCTGCTATATCGTAAGGAAGTGTAAATCCTAGTGAAGTGAATGTAGAGAAGATTTATCTCTAAAGGAGACAATAGATGGGACAGGATATGTCTAACGACCACAACTGGTCGGATGTGTTTTTTGCCGAGGAACCTCACCCGACACTCAGTTACCGCTCAGAGATGGCAGTTTATGAGGAATCCCTTATCAAAGGAAACTTCGTGTCCAGAGCATGGAACGGATCGGGTTATGTCAATGCTTGGGAGGATGTGCGGCTAGACCCGGCTCAGCATTCCGCACCCCAGTCGTTCTGGCTTGAAGTTGACGGCCAACTCCTTGCATCTCATTGGGAATGGGTTGATTTTCAGAAGAGCGAGGAAACCCGGCACGGATCTCACGGCGAATGCACGTGTCTGCACGCTGTCGTGACGCTGAGACACACGATTCGCCCGGTGACGGTGAAAGTCCACATGCTGCTGGATTCGACGCCGGTTATGACTCGATGGCTTGAGATAACCAACACGGGAGATCAACACGCTGCACTCTCGGCAGTGTATCCGTGGAGCGGCGTCTTAAAATTCTCGGGTCAATGGGGCAGTCACGGCGTACCGGTCGCGACAAAGATGTCAGAACTTTATTCTATCGGATACATGGCCAATTCCGCTTGGGGCGATGAGGGGAATTTCAAATGGCACTCGATTCCGACAGCCGGATACCGTGTGGATGGTCGGTATCGCCGAGACCGGTATCGCCATCCGATGTTTGTGCTGCGAAACAACGCCACCGGCGAACATTTCATCTGTCAACTGGCGTGGTCGGGCGGTTATTCGTTCGAGTTCGATCTCGATGCACCTGTTGGCGATGCGGGAGCCTACAGCCTCTTTTTCCGCGCGGGACCGGACGCACCGCCGCCGCATCGTGTCATTGAACCGGGAGAGACGGTCACGTCGCCCGAAGTGCACCTCGGTATGGTGATCGGCGACTTGGACGCGAGTATTCAAGCGATGCACGATCACCTTCGCCGCAGCGTCTTCATGCCGCAACCCAGAGGACGCGGCGGTTGGATCGAGTCCGGAATCGGTCCCGAGCTTGAAATCACTACCGATTATGTTTTTCATCAGATTGAGAACGCGGCGGCTTGGGGAAGCGAGGTTTTCTTTATCGACGCGAGTTGGTATGCCCCGCCGCATGGAAATTGGGCAACCACTGTCGGCGATTGGCAGGTGGACCGGCAGCGTTTCCCCGACGGAATCGGACCGTTTCGTGACCGGTGCCATGAGCACGGGATGCTCTTTGGTCTTTGGATGGATGCCGAGCGCATCGGAGACGAGAGTCAAGTAGCGCAGGAACACCCGGAGTGGTTGGCAACCGCCTACGATGGCGAACGGAGACTTGGCCGCATGTTGGATTTGTCCAATCCGGACGCTGCGAAATGGATGGAGGAGCAGATTACGCGTGTTGTTTCTGAAAACGAGTTAGAGTTCTTCCGGTTGGATTACAACGTTGGCGGGATTCGACAGGGCGGACAAACCGTACATAACGGTTATGTGGAGAGCCTCTACTGGCGCTACTACGAGGCGCTCTATGCGATGTATGATCGTCTGCGCACGCGATTCCCGGACCTAATATTGGAAAGTTGCGCCGGCGGAGGCGGCCGTACGGATATCGGCATGGTGCGGCGCTTTAGCCACTCTTGGGTTACGGATTGGCAGATTGCTCCGCGGTCGTTTTCCATCACCAACGGGATGACGATGGCATTGCCGCCGGAACACGTAGACCGTCTCGTAGCCGGCCAGAACGGGCACATTGTCGCTGAACTCGATTTCCAGTGGCGGTTGCTGCTCTTTGTCAGACCTACGCTGGCGTTCTTTCATCCGCTCGGCGCGAGTTGGAATCCCAGTCAACTTGAACGCATTCGGCATTTCATAAACCTGTACAAACACTTCGTTCGACCATTCATGAACACCGGACGTATTTATCATCACACACCTGCCTTTGAAGGTACCGAACCCACCGGATGGGGTGTGCTGGAGCTTGCATCGAGGGATCGCCGGCGTGCCGTCGCCGGAATCTTTCAACTATCGGCGCCGCAAGAAAGTGAATACTGTCTCCGTTTCCGCGGCTTGGATGTGTCCAAACGCTATCTTGTGACGTGGGACAATAGCGGTCAGACCTGCGAGGTGGACGGTTTTACACTCATGAAACACGGGTTAACAATTCGGCTCGAAGGAGCGTTAACCTCAGAGCTATTGCGATGCAATGCAACCGAATGAACGACAAGGAGACTTTCCAATGATTGCAAGGAAGCTTCACTTTGGCTTAACGCGTATCGTTTACCTGTGTTCCGCTATTGCACTAACTCTGCTGGTGTTCTCCGTCGCCGGGGCGGAGCCAAAGCAGGTTCCCGTCCCGGAGGAGGCGCACAACCCGCCGTGGTTGGAGAGCCGTAAGCAAGCGCAGTTGGAGACGGTGGATCAGTTCAAGGTATTCCATGATTTCCAGTTTACAGACCGCGTCATGGATAGCGGCATTCAGTTCGTTCACCAAATAGTAGATGATGCCGGGAAGGATTACAAACTGGTACATTATGATCACGGCAATGGGATAGTGATCGCTGACGTTGACATGGACGATCGGTATGACATCTACTTTATCAGTCAACTGAGCGGGAACGAACTGTGGAGGAACCTTGGAGACGGAAGGTTTGAAAACATAACCAAATCCGCAGGTGTGGCGGTAGAGGACAGAATCAGCGTTACCGCCTCCTTTGCGGATACCGACAATGACGGCGACGCGGATCTGTTTGTCACCACCGTCGGCATGGGAAACCTCCTATTTGAAAACGATGGAACCGGCGTGTTTAAGGATGTCACGGAGACAGCGGGCTTGGGTTATGTCGGGCATTCATCCAGCGGAATTTTCTTCGATTACAACCTTGACGGACTGCTGGACCTTTTTCTGACCAATGTGGGCGTCTACACCATACCGCTCAAGGGGCGGGGCGGTTATTGGGTCGGGCTTAGGGATGCCTTCACCGGTCACCTGTGGCCCGATCGCACCGAAAACAGCATTCTTTACAAAAACATGGGGAACAACCGCTTTGCCGATGTCACGGAAGAGACGGGATTGATTGACGGAAGTTGGAGCGGAGACGCCTCCCCGATCGATGTCAACGGCGACAATTACCCGGACCTGTATGTGTTGAATATGCAAGGACATGATGAATATTACGAGAACGTAAAGGGCGAGTCCTTTGTAAAGAAAAGCCGCGAAGTTTTCCCGAAAACGCCGTGGGGCGCTATGGGCATCAAGGTGTTCGACTATAACAATGACGGCATGATGGATATCATAATTTCGGACATGCACTCCGACATGTCCGAAGACATCGGTCCAGAGCGCGAGAAGTTGAAATCCCGAATGCAGTGGCCAGAGTCTTCATTGCGTTCCGGGGGCAACAGTATCTTCGGAAATGCGTTCTTCAAGAACGAGGGCGGCGGGAATTATGTCGAGGTCTCTGACGAAATAGGCACCGAGAATTATTGGCCCTGGGGGTTAAGTGTCGGCGATTTCAATGCGGACGGATACGACGATGTGTTCCTTACCTCGAGTATGAACTATCCGTTTCGATACGGCGTAAACTCGCTGCTACTGAATAATCGCGGCGAAGTGTTTCTAGACAGTGAATTTATCGTGGGAGTTGAACCTCGTCGAGATGGACGAACCGCAAAGCCGTGGTTTGAACTTGATTGTTCGGGCGAAGATAGTGGACACAAGGATTGCAAGGGGCAAACCGGGCGGATTACCGTCCTCGGAGCGTTGGGCACGCGATCGTCTATCATCTTCGATCTGGACGACGACGGCGATCTCGACATCGTCACGAACGAGTTTAACTCGGAACCGTTGGTTCTCATCAGCAACCTTTCCGATAAGAGAGCGATCAACTTTCTGAAGGTGAAACTGATTGGCACCAAATCAAACAGAGACGGTCTGGGCGCCACGGTTACCGTAACGGCAGGTTCGAATACCTACGTCAAAGTCCACGACGGGCAGTCGGGTTACCTTTCACAAAGTTTATATCCGCTATACTTTGGTTTGGACGATGCCGACATAGTGAATCGAATTGACGTTCTGTGGCCGTCGGGGAAAAAGCAGGTGGTAGCGGGGCCTCTTGATACCAATAAGTTGATTGACATCGAAGAGGAATAACAACGTCGGTTTCATTCTTGGTTTTCTCAACTCCGATTTCAAATTTCGCGCGTTTCCACGAACAGTTTGATTTGTTTCCTATCGCAGCCTAGGTGAGATAATAATACGACCCAACAGATTGCGTGATAGAGATCCGAATGCCAATAGAGACGCGCGATATGAGGCATTACGCCTTTGCAGATTGCTATTTCGTTATGCGGCCGCAAGCCATCTACCGACAGGCAAAGTGAATGAAAATCAATCGGTATAGAGATGCCTGGCGAATGCGATTGAAATCGCAAGGCGGTAGCGTTCCCATAGCCAATCCTGATAATTAATCCCGTGCCGTAGAGTTCCAAATAGCACACGCGGTTGCGATCCTGGATAGATTGAAGTTCTGAAGAGATCACTGCTTGTTTCCTACCGGCGAATATGTGAGTTCGACTGCCCACATCCTAGATCACATTCATAGTCAACGCTTTGCGCTGAAGAGCCAGATTACACTCGAACAGAATTGTCATCGCCGACTACTGTTCCGGAAAGGAAGTTTTTTTTCATAAGTCGGCAAAAAAATTGTTGACACATGGTGCAAATTTCCTTATAATAGCCCAATCTGGCAACTTCTGTGTTGTCGGAGAAGGCAGAATTTAAGTTTCTTGATGCCACAATTGAGTGATAATCGTTAGAATTTGAAAGACGGTTTTCTCTTCATGGTGGAAATGCCCGGAGGAGAAACTAAGAACCGGGAGTTTATTACCCGGAGTGATGTTTGCGGGTAAACGTGTTCCCGTGAATATATAGGGCTGGGATGCGCATCGCCGCTATCTCACGCCCAATTATAAATATAAAGGAGATTAACATGAAAATGGGTTTTGTAAGATCAAGCCTATTATGCCTAGGCGTGCTCGTCGCGTGTCTAGCATTCACTAACGTTAGCGACGCCGTTAAAATGGACGAGGTCGTAGCCATCTGGACTCTCGACGAAAATGGCGGTGACAAAGTCATGGATAGTTCCGGCAACGACAACAACGGTGCGTTCGCAGCCGGCGAACCCCAGTGGGTCGAGGGCAAGTTTGGCAGCGCATTGCGGTTTGACGGCGCGCACAACGGCGGCGCTTTTGTCGAGATGGGTGCTCCCGTTGTGGTAGACACCGTGGATTTCACGATGGGATGCTACGTGAATCCGGGTGACACCCAGAATACTTGGACGAATATCCTCTCTAGTCACCAAGAACCGCCGCGCCGGGGAATTTCCTTTGAGATGATTGACACGAATCTCAACTTGTTCGGCATCGCCATTGGCGACGGCCCGAACTGGGCAGGGAATGGAAACGTACAACTGGATACCGACGTCTGGAACCACATGGCTTTCGTTCGTACCGGCAACATTGGCACATGGTACTGGAATGGCGTGCCCGATGAATTCGAGATGCCGGGCGGCAGATTTGAATTGGCCTCCGCCGATCCCGTTGTCGCTGCCACCTCCAACTTCCGCATCGGAAACTGGGTGCTCGGCGGCCGTGAGTTCAACGGAGTCGTTGACGACGCGTTCCTTTTTGAGAGAGCGCTAAGCGCCGATGAAATCAAGGACATCTATGACAACGGTATACAGGCCGCAACTTCAGGCACTGGGACCGCTGTGGATCCGAGAGACAAAGCTTCAGTTACTTGGGGTCAGATTAAAGCCCGGAAGTAACGGAGGCAGACTACTGTCTTGGTCGATCAACACCATTCGTGAGGGCACGTGATTTCTGTGCCCTCACATCTCTTTCAGGAATTTGTACATGAAATTGAGGATCACACATCTTTACCTTTTCCTGGTCGTCTTCGGTTGCTTCGCTTGGACAAACGTGACTGAGGCGCAATTGAATCTGGATGGCGCTTTGGGCATTTGGCTGCTTGACGATGATGCCAGGAAAATCAAAGACATTTCGGATAGCGGCAATCACGGGGCTATCACGAATGGAAATCCCAAATGGGTGGACGGCAAGTTCGGCTTGGGGCTGGAGTTTGATGCGAGAAGTTGGGTAACGATGGACACCCCTGTCGTGACCTTAAAAGACATGGTGGATTTCAGTATGGGTTGTTGGGCGAATCCCGGGGATCAGCAGAAGACGTGGACAAATATCCTGTCCAGCCATCAGGAACCTCCGCGCCGAGGCATCTCGTTTGAAATGCTGAACAACGACCTCAATGTGTTTGGAATTGCGATTGGCGACGGACCAAACTGGGCTGGGGCGGGAAATGTGCAATTAAAAACCGGCGTGTGGAATCATCTGGCTTTCGTGCGCGACGGCGGTAGCGGCAAGTGGTTTTTAAACGGAAAGCTTCAATCGAAGAATAATCTGGCATCTCGCGATCCCGTTGTTCCTGCTACCTCCAGATTCCGAATCGGCAACTGGGTTTTGGGCGGTCGAGAGTTTAATGGCAAAGTTGACGAATCGTTCGTATTCAGCAGGGCGCTTGAAGACGACGAAGTTGAATCCATCTTCAAGAGAGGTTTCGAAAGCGCTCATGCCGTCACTCCGAACGACAAAGCCGCAATGACCTGGGGAAAGATTAAATCCTTGCACCAGTGAGTCGACACACTATTTTGCTTCTGTTTTGAGAATTTCTCGGCGTAACGAGAACTAACTAGCCTAAGCATTAAATCAACAGTATTAGAGTTGTCTAGGGAAAATTTACGTGTTGCTGTTGTGTCAAGGTTTAGATGGAGTTTAGTGAATTCAGGAAAATTGCATACTCCTGACGCTAAGGATTATTTCCATCTGTGACGACACGAGCTATTGGCGCTGTTATATCTCGGAAAGGAGCATCAAATGATAAATCTTAAGGATTTCAGACTTTTTCACGCCTTTCTCTTGTTAAGTTGCGGCGCTCTTCTCTGCACTAACCTTGCCGAGGCTCAGTTGGATTCTGATGGCGCCCTCGCAATTTGGCTGCTTGACGAAGGTAAAGGGGTTGATGTCGAGGATTCCTCGGGCAACGACAACGGCGGGGCATTTGAGCAGGGCCAACCCGAATGGGTGGATGGTAAGTTTGGAAAAGCGCTGGAGTTTGACCAGCAGAGCTGGGTGGCGATGAACAACCCTGTTGTGACCGTGGAAGGCATGGTTGATTTCAGCATCGGATGCTGGGCGAATCCGGGGGACAGCCAAAAGACGTGGACGAATATTCTATCCAGCCACCAAGAACCGCCGCGCCGAGGTGTATCGTTTGAAATGTTTGAAGACCAAACCAACTTTTTTGGGATTGCATTCGGCGACGGGGAAAACTGGATAGGCGGAGGATGGGCGCAATTAAAAGCCGGTGTATGGAACCATATGGCGTTCGTTCGCACCGGAAATATGGGAACTTGGTACCTCGACGGAGAACAGTCGATGGAAGTCAGATTGCTGTCGGATAATCCGGTTTTTCCCGCGACATCAAACTTCCGAATCGGAAACTTCGTGCTCGGCGGCCGTGAATACAACGGAGCCGTTGACGACGCTTTCCTTTTTGAGAGAGCCTTGAGCGCCGATGAAATCAAGGACATCGTTGACAACGGTATTGCCGCCGCACTTGCCGACACTGGAACTGCCGTGGACCCAAGAGACAAAGCATCGGTAACTTGGGGTCAGATTAAAACCCGGAAGTAACAGAGGCAGATTGCTTCTTGGCTGATCAACACCATTCGCGAGGGCGCGTGATGCCAGTGTCCTCACATCTCTTTCAGGTATTTGTATATGATTCTGTGACCTATTCGCGTTGTTACATCTTTGGAAAGGAGCCTCACATGATTTGGCAAAAAAATCTCAGACTTTTTCAATTCTTTCTCATTTTGAGTTGCGGTGCTTTTCTCTGTACGAATGTTGCTGAGGCCCAGTTGGATTTTGACGGCGCTCTGGGGATTTGGCTGCTAGACGAAGGAAAAGGCGGTGATATTGAGGACATCTCCGGCAACGATAATGGCGGTGCATTTGCACACGGCAAACCGAAGTGGGTTGCTGGCAAGTTCGGAAAAGCCTTGGAATTCGAACAGGATAGTTGGGTAGCGATGAACAATCCAGTCGTTACAGTAGATAAGATGGTTGATTTTAGCATGGGGTGCTGGGCGAATCCCGAGAATAGCCAAAAGACGTGGACGAACATTCTTTCAAGCCATCAGGAGCCGCCGCGCCGGGGTATTTCCTTCGAAATGCTCAATAACGAAACAAACCTGTTTGGAATTGCTATTGGTGACGGGCCGAATTGGTTCGGTGCGGGAAACGTCCTCTTGAAAACCGGCGTGTGGAATCACATGGCGTTTGTTCGCACGGGAAAAACAGGACAATGGTTTTTGAACGGGAAAAATCAAGGTAAATACACTTTGGGTTCGGACAAACCTGTGGTCGCTGCCACATCAAACTTCCGAATCGGCAACTGGGTCTTGGGCGGTCGGGAGTTCAACGGCAAGGTTGACGAATCATTCTTGTTCAGTAGAGCGTTGGATGCCGAGGAAATTGAAGCAATTTTTGAGAAGGGACTCGAAAATGCGCAAGCTGTCACTTCGAAAGGCAAATTCACTACAACTTGGGGAAAGATTAAGTCTTGGAATCAATAGCGTAAATCTCAGTCTTTTCCGTATCATTCTGCTCCTTGATTGCTGCGTTCTGATTTGGGCAGGTTCCGCATCGGCACAGTTAAACTATGATGGCGCCGTGGCGATTTGGCTGCTTGACGAAGGTAGAGGAGTTGATGTCGAGGATTTCTCGGGTAACGACAACGGCGGGGCATTTGGGCAGGGACATCCCAAATGGGTGGATGGTAAGTTTGGAAAAGCGCTGGAGTTTGACCAGCAGAGTTGGGTGACGATGAACAACCCTGTCGTAACCGCGAAAGACATGGTTGATTTCAGCATGGGATGCTGGGCGAATCCTGAGGACAGTCAAAAGACTTGGACCAATATTCTATCCAGCCACCAAGAACCGCCGCGCCGAGGTATGTCGTTTGAAATGTTTGAAGACCAAACCAACTTTTATGGGATTGCATTCGGCGACGGGGACAATTGGGTGGGCGGAGGATGGGCGCAATTAAAAGCCGGTGTATGGAATCATATGGCATTCGTTCGCAAAGGAAAAATCGGAACTTGGTACCTCAACGGAGAACAGTCGATGGAAGTCAAATTGTCATCGGATAAGCCGGTCGCTGCCGCCACTTCAAACTTCCGAATCGGAAACTTCGTGCTCGGTACGAGGGAGTTTAACGGTAAGGTTGACGAGTCGTTTATTTTTAGCAGGGCGCTGGAGGCCGAGGAAATCGGATCCATTTTCAAGAGAGGCTTCGAAAATGCCCAAGCTGTGGGTTCCCAGGGCAAGGCGGCTACCACTTGGGGAAAGGTCAAATCTTGGCATCGGTAATCTGCTGCCACGAAGAGTTCCATTCTGAAGATTTTCATTCCTGTCCTATATTCCTAGTGGGACGATGTTAGGTCCCCCTATTACATTGCATCAATTGAAAAGGAGGTGTCTATCGGGATGATTCAGGTATAATGTCTGTTTCGTTCAACACCAAATCGGTGTGTGCCTACCTTACGGAGGAAGCCTGCATTCCATCGCATGCTTCCATTGAACTACCCGCCTATTTCTGAATCTTCCCGGGAAAACTCATGAAGATAATTATACCTAAAGTAGCGGCCTTCGTTATCAGTTTAGCATTCGTAGGTCTGTTATTCACCGGTGCGGCGCATTCGCAGGGCTTGATGAGCAAAGCCGTGGCAATCTGGCTCTTTGATGAAGACGGGGGCAAGAAAGTTAAAGATTTTGCCCGCAATAATCACGATGGCGAGTTCGAGGGCAAACCCGAATGGGTGCCGGGTAAATTTGGGACGGCATTGAAATTTATCGGTGCGGACGAACTTGCTTGGGTAGATATTGAACGTCCGGTGGTCGTAGACACCGTTGATTTTAGCATTGGGTGCTGGTTGCTTCCGGGCTCTCCGCAGCACTGGCACCAAAATGTGCTCTCCGGCCGCGATGCCGCCGAATCGGACAAAGGCATAGCTCTTGCGCAGTTCGAAAACGCCGTTAACAGCTATCGAATCGTAATCGGCGGAGTGTTCAATTGGCAGGGATTGGGCAATCCGAGAAATACTGCCAGGTTGGCACAGGATGAATGGAGTCATCTGGTTTTCGTGCGCGAAGGAAGAGGAGGCACATGGTATAAAAACGGCGAACCTGATCGACCGAAGCGCGGCAATTTTTTCATAGATGTAGGATCCGTGAAACCAGTGAATCCGCCTATAGAAAATTTTCGCATCGGCGCCGCTTCGTTTAATGATGAACTGCGCTATCGGGGCGTTATCGACGAGGTGTTTATATTTGAAAGAGCGTTGAGCCAAGACGAGGTGCAGCGGATCATGAACGACGGATTTGAGGAAGCGCAGAAGGTCGACGCCAAGGGCAAAGCCGCGACTATGTGGGGAACCATCAAGTCGTCAGAGTAGCCAACTGTGCTCCTGCTCTAACCTAACTGTCAAAGGCTCGGGTGTACCGATATCTAAGGTAGCTAATACCGGTGAATGCGGATGAGCGTCATGCACGCGGGCTATCATGAGAATCCCGAATCCAACATGCATTTTCCCGCCAAAAACTTCGGGAGTAATTGTTCCTAGAGTAGCGCTACTCACCATATTCTCGTTATTCTTGTGCCTTACTGTTTCACATGCCGCTCATGCGCAGAACATCTTGCGGGATGCGGTGGCAATCTGGCTTTTTGATGAAGGCGGAGGCGAGAAAGTTTCCGATTTTACGCGAAACGACCACCATGGCGACTTTAATGGAAGCCCCGAATGGGTGCCCGGTAAATTTGGGACGGCATTGCGGTTCCTTGGTGCGGACGAAACCACGTGGGTAGACGTCAATCGTCCCGTCAAGGTGAATTCGGTTGATTTGAGTATCGGTTGTTGGATGCTTCCCAACAACCCGCAGGAACGATTCCAAAATGCGCTTTCCGGTCGGGACGGTTGGTTATCGGAAGCGGGTATCGCCCTTGAGCAGTACGAAAACCTGTCGAACAATTACCGCATTGTTATTGGCGGAGTGTTCGGCGGAGTAAACTTGGGTAATCCCAGACACGCCGTGAAACTCATTAACGATGAATGGACGCATCTAGCTTTCGTTCGTGAAGGTAGGAACGGGATATGGTATAAAAACGGTGTGCCGGATCGCCCGAAACGCGGCAACTATCACGTGGACACCGGTTCCATTAGACCCGCGAGATCCTCCGATACGAATTTCCGCATCGGTGCCGCGTCATGGAGGGACTGGTTTCGCTACCGAGGCGTTCTTGATGAGGTGTTCATATATGAACGAGCGCTGAGTCGGGAGGAAGTTCAACGAGTCATGAATGTGGGATTTCAGGGTGCTCTAAACGCCGACGCCAAAGGCAGAGTCGCGACTGTGTGGGGTGGGATAAAGTCGCCGCGCTAACCAAAGGTTCTCCCACCCGAGTTTCCGCATAAAGACGATAAACTCATGCCTGCACCCATTGCCGCCCGGGGTTATGGGGTCGGCTTAATTCATGTGGGCTTTCACAATAGTTCCCGCTAAATGGTGGATAAAATCGACAAAAAACCTATGAAGACAGTAATCGCTAAAGTAACGCTTTTTGTTATCAGTTGTCTTGTTCTAAGTTTTACCTTAACGCATGTTGCACATTCACAGAATCTCTTGAAAGATGCCGTGGCAATCTGGTTGTTTGATGAAGACGGCGGTAAGAAAGTTAACGATTTTGCCCGCAACAAGCACGATGGCGAGTTTTCTGGTAAACCCGAGTGGGTTCCTGGAAAATTTGGGACAGCTTTGCAATTCCTCGGTGCAGACGAGCACTCGTGGATAGACATTGAACGTCCGGTCAAGGTGGACTCGGTTGATTTGAGCATCGGATGTTGGTTGCTACCAAGCAACCCGCAGGAGCGATTCCAAAACGTGCTTTCCGGTCGAGACGGCGAGAAATCGGATGCCGGGATTGCCCTGCTACAGTACGAAAACACCACCAATAACTATCGAATTGCGCTTGGAGGTGTGTTCAACTGGCAGGGATTGGGAAATCCCAGGCACACCGCCAAGTTAACTAAAGATGTGTGGACGCATCTTGTTTTCGTGCGCGAAGGTAAAAACGGGATATGGTATAAGGACGGGGTGCCTGATCGCCCGAAACGCGGCGGATTTCACATTAACGTAGGGTCCATTCAACCCGTAAAACCAGCCACCAAAAATTTCCGCATTGGAGCCGCGGCATGGGAAGAAGGTGTGAGACGCTATCGAGGCGTTCTTGACGAGGCGTTTGTATATGAGCGGGCGCTGAGTCAAGACGAAGTTCAACGAATCATGAACGAGGGATTTCAGGAAGCGCAAAACGTGCAATCCAATGGCAAAACCGCTGTTGTTTGGGGACGGATCAAATCGCTGCGTTAGATGGTAGTTTCCGTTCGAAACCGAGTTTTTTCTCTAAAACTCGGTTTCTTCTCGCACAATTCTGTAGGATCAAGCGAGTGGATAGCGAGCGCGATAGACCCCACCTGCGTACCGTTCGAATCGTACTTCTCAAACAGCCTCGTGGATGCGACCACCCGTCACCATCCTTTTCGGTCGGTCGATCCATCATATCGCTTAATTCCTGAGACCTCCCTTCAATTTGCCCGAACGGAGATACGCAAACATGGCCCTTCAATCAGGAACGAAAGTAACGCTTTTCTGTATCTGTTGCGTGTTCGTTTGCTTAATATTCACAAGCACCGCTCAATCACAACCATTTCTGAGGAAGGTTGTGGCAATCTGGCTTTTTGATGAAGGCACGGGCAAGAAAGTAAACGATTTTGCCCGCAATGGCCACGACGGCGAGTTCAGCGGAAAACCCGAATGGGTACCCGGCAAATTTGGAACCGGTTTGGAATTCGCCGGTGCGGACGACAACCAGTGGGTAGACATTGAGCGTCCGGTCGTCGTAGATACCGTCGATTTTAGCATAGGATGCTGGTTGCTCCCGGGTGCCCCGCAGCACTGGCACCAACATCCACTTTCCGGCCGGCCTGCCGACAATTCGGACGAGGGAATCGCCATCGCACAGTTCGAAAACGCCGTCAACAGCTATCGAATTTCTATAGGGGGAGTATTCAATTGGGAGGGGTTGGGCAATCCGAGAAACACTGCCAAGCTAAAGCAGGATGAATGGACTCATCTGGTTTTTGTGCGTAAGGGAAAAGGAGGAACATGGTACAAGAACGGCGAGCCCGATCGTCCTAAGCGCGGCAATCATTACATTAATATTGGAAATGAAAATCCCGTAAATGCTACCGAACAGAATTTCCGCATCGGTGCCGCGTCATTTGATGATTTGCGGCGATACCGAGGCGTTATTGACGAGGCATTCGTATTTGAAAGAGCGCTGAGTCAAGCGGAAGTTCAACGGATTATGAACGAGGGACTCCAGGAAGCGCAAAGCGTCGGCTCCAGAGGCAAAGCCTCAACCGTATGGGGCAGGATCAAATCTCCGGACTAATATGAGTTTATTGCTTCAAGATCTGTTGCAAGGGCCCAGAGTCTAAAGCCCAACCGAGCCTAATGGTTCAACTAACCCCGTCTCAACATTTTTGAGGTGGGGTTATTTTGTTTCTCCGTATATTACGAGAATGGTAACTGGTATGCCTCTCATTGCTCACGGCAATGTCCGCAAAATTAGGTGTGGTATCATATGTCCCGTACCTGTTTCCCGCCGCGCGCAGAATTTCCACTTCGTGGTTATTCTGCCGTCGTTGTTCTTATTGCTTCATTCTGTCTTGATCGCCCAGGCGAATGAGTTTGTTGATTTCAATGAACTCGTTCCAAGATATGAAAATGCTGTCAGGAGAAATGAGTCCTCGATTTCCGCGCACATGGATCTCGGCTTTGTCTATCTCGCGTTAGCGGCGGTGGATCAGGCGCAGCTCGAGTTCGAGGAGGCGCTTCGCTTGGACGCCATGCCAACAGAACAGTATTTTTGGCTTGGGCGAGTCAATTATCTCCGTACGAAATTTGACGACGCAATTCCTTCCTTTCAGGCAGCCATACAGATGCTCCCAACATGGGGCGAGGCGCATGCAGAGTTGGGATTGTGCTACTACCAGCTTCACCGCTACGATGAGGCGGAGGGCGCATTCACGCGAGCGCTCTCGCTAATTGCGTCGTCACCGCAGCGCGGTTACAAGTTTGCCCCACCTACCGTGCTCTCTAAAGACCCCGACTGGAAGAATAAGTCCTCACCGCTGTCCGAGGCAAATATCGCTTACTACCTAAGTTTAATTTCCTTTTCGCGGAGTGATTTTGACGTAGCTGGCGATTACTGTCGTCAAGCGATCGGATTGGATCCTGATATTGCCGAAGCACACATGCAACTCGGGTTGGTCTACCTGCAAAAGAGGGATTGGGATCAAGCCGAAAGCGCCTTTTTAGAGGCAATTCGAATTGCACCCAAACTGGCGAGCGCGCATTACCAATTGGGCTTACTCTATTTCAAGCGCGGTAAGGTGCAGAAAGCGTCAGCGTCGATGGAGCGGTCTCAACAGATTAACAAGGCTGAAGAGGAGCTTCTCGAACAACGCGTCGGCGCAATGCGAAACAAGAAGAAAGGACCTGTGCTCTCCAACCTTGGTCGAATATATTTGAATGAAAAAAAGATTGATGCCGCCATCCGAGAATATAGAAAGGCGCTATGGCATGAGCCGAATCTTGCCGAGGCGCACAACGGACTCGGATTTGCCTATACGATGCGTGGACAGTTTGAGAAGGCGATAGCCGCTCAACGGCGAGCGCTCGAGTTGAAACCGGAGATGGCGGAAGCATACATCGGCCTCGGAATGGTTCGACTGAAGCAGGCGGAAATCTCTCAACGGGAGGCGGACTATGAGGCAGCGCTTTCCGCCTATCGTAAGGCGGCGGGGTTGAGACCCGATCTTCCGGAGATATTTCGGAATATCGGCAACATCGCTTCAAAGTTGTCTTCGGATGAAGAAGCAGAGTCTGCATATCTTAAGTTGTCTGAACTCCAGCCAAATCTTCCGAGCGTCCATGTGGCTCTGGGAGAAATCTATAAGCGTCAAAAGGAATTCGAAAAGGCGAGTCGCCACTTTCGGGAGGCGCTCAAGCGAGATTCCAATCTCATTGAAGCGCATCACAATTTAGGATTTATCGCTGCCCACCACAGTGAATATGATGAAGCCATCAACAATTTCGAGGCGGCGCTCAAGGTTGGTCCGGACAGACCGGATACCCATTACTTTCTGGCGGAAGTCTATTTTGAACAGGGAGAATATGAAAGGGCTGAGCAGGCCTACCAGGGTGCGCTTGAACTAAATCCCGACTTCACCAAAGCATCGGAGCGGCTCGCGCATCTTTACAGTACTCGCTCGCGCGATGCGTATCTCAAGGAAGATTACGTCAGCTCGGAGCGTGCCATGAAACAGGCCTTGGAGTTGCAACCTGAGAATCCACTGTATCAGAAAATACTGAAGGCTATTCAGAAAGCCATTAGTGAAGTGGAATAGGTAAAATAGACGGTTTGGAGAGGTTGAATTTTGACCGCTTGCTGTAGGTCTACCCAAGAACCGAGTTATGGCGGCAATAAGAAGACGGAAACCGGAGAAGATTCCTATGGCCCATAACCTGTGGGTTGAGGGATTGACAATCGCGCTTCCTATTTTGCGGCTTGATCGTTATTCATTCAGTTGATGTTTGGTTTGAAAAAACTCGGCCGCGTTCGGCAATCGCAGATTTCTTAGATCGGATTGTGGTGGGCGTGGAGTTCCATCGCGTTCACTGTCCGTTTCATTGATCCCACCCTACAAGAACTGTTGTCTAGAATGAGAATTCAGTCCTAAATGAATCGATTTTTTCCCTTCCATTGGCGCTTGTAATGCGATAGAATTGCTTTCGAGATTACCTCCGAATATCAGAGTCTTTCGAAGAGTCCAAGAGAAGCTAGATTGAGACAGAAAATCCTCGTACTTTACCTGCGTACCCCAAATTTGGACAGTGCCGTGGTTGCATGGTCAATCTACGATGGAACGGGAAAACAGCCACATACGACGGGCGACAGCGATAATCCACCTTACGGTTCTGTTCTTGACGCCATGAAGGACGGTTGGCGAGTGATTCAGTTTCCCCAGCAATTTCCGGCGTATCCGGGTATGGAATACCAAACCTCTTACCTTAGATTTGAGTACATTCTTGAGAAATTGGAGCAGATAAATGCCTGACGAAAAGGACTTTCTCAATTCCAAGCAGATGGCGAATTTCGTGGCGGACGGGTACCTGCGTTTCGATGATCTCGTGCCGAGAGAGTTGAACGAAGCCGCCCATGCCGAAATGGAGGCTGGCAGCATCGCTACGAAAGGGGCTGGGAGCGTTCTGGATGAAACGTGGTCCGAAGATTCGGCTCTCGGGAAAGTCTTCCAACTACCCAAAATCCGCGGGATGGTACATAGTCTGGTTGGACCGAAACCGTTGTATGATCATCATGCGGTTCACATCGTACAACCTAATCGCAAGACAGGTCAGATATGGCACGCCGATGCCATTATCGACCTTCGCGTACACTTTGACGTACAGTTCTTCTACTTTTGTCACGATACGCCGCGCGAGATGGGAGGTACGATGATACTTCCCGGCAGTCATTATCGTCGTGTGTGCGAAACCGATGTGGCGCGATATCAAAACTTCCTGGGACAGTTGCCCATTGTATGTAAAGCTGGGACGGTTGTCGTTGTTCACCACGGCATTTGGCACTGTGGACAGCCGAATCTAACGGATCAGACGCGGTATATGTTTAAGCTCAGGCTTAATCCATCCGTTCGGCAACTCGGTTTGTGGAATACGGACGATATAGATGACCCGTCAATTCCCGGGATTCTCAGTCGCAACCACGAATGGTACGGTAATGAAGTGCGGTTAGAAATTGTCAATCGAATCAAGTTCTGGCGATTCTTGACTGGAGATGAAAAATTCGATGTCAGTTATTGGCTTTCCCGCCTTGAGAACCTGCCGGAGCATGTGCTCGAAGCGGCTTGATCTAATACTTGAGGGTTGATAGGGGAACCACGCTGCCACCTATCGTTCTGAGATGTGTGTATCTATCGGGTGTTCGAGTATATCTTTGGGTACCATTCTGCTCGCGGGTTGGTCTGGACGGAATCTCCATCGCAAGAATGTCTATCGTGCGCACCATTCGTTCTTTTAATCGATTTCGATTCGATCGCCGTCCGACAGGAGGCCAGCCTCATACACTTTCATGACCTCAAGTGCGAATTCCAGTGAGCCTTGTTCAGCGGGTGTCGACTTAAGAACACAGTCGCAAAAAAACCGCATTTCGTTGTAGAAGCCCTGCTTGAACAGCGCCTTGTTCTCCATGGTGGCGACGCAATTTTGTGCC
This sequence comes from Candidatus Poribacteria bacterium, assembly GCA_028820655.1. GTDB lineage: Bacteria > Poribacteria > WGA-4E > WGA-4E > JAJDTR01 > JAJDTR01. The sequence goes on from JAPPIK010000014.1 coordinate 234,217, forward strand.
TCCCAGACGATTGCGCCGCTATCGAAACCTTCCGGTGCGTAGGTTGTCGTCCGTCCAAAGTCGGGGATGATGCCGCGTTGAAGGGTAACCGTCAGATTGCTGTCGATAACCGCATGGCAATTATTTCCAAAAAAACTGTAGCTTTCCAAGGGTTGTGAATCAGCCAGATGGAAATTTCCGATCGCACCGGAGGCAAACTCCAGTATGCACACTCCACCGCCGGGGTTCCCATGGTGAACCGTCACGGCGGATACTTTGCCACCAACAGCAAGAAGCAGGGAAAGCGGATGGCAACCATTTTGCAGCCAGTTGGTGTGTTGAAACTCTTTAAGGATTTTCTTACCATTCGGCGGCAGCGTCATGGGATAAACTGCCAATAGACTTATCAGTGGTGCGTAGGTTTGGGTCGAGAAGATTTCTATAACCTTTTCGGTAGATGGCATGAAGGCTTTTTTGAATCCGACGACAGCCACGTTGTTCTTCCGTCTGCGAATCATCTCTTCAACCTCTGACACGCTCAAGCCGGGAGGTTTCTCAAGCCAGACGTTCAGACCTGCGTCAAACGCATCACATGTCAAGTCGAAGAATGTCCGAGGCGGCGTGCACAGAAAGACGGCATCCAAATTCTCATTTTCGTACATTTTCTTAGCGTCGCCATAAAATGCCTGCGCGCCGTATTGTGAAGCGGTGAGTTTTGCACGTTCCGAGTCAAAATCGCAAACGGCAACAAGTGACACCGGGAGGAAGGTCATTGTCGGCAGGATGTTACGATAGGCGTGCGAACCTACGCCGACAAGACCGACATTTAGCTTTTTTTCAAATTCTCTCTGCTCATTCATGCTTAAACTCCGTGTTCCGAGTGAAATTAATTTGGCGTGCTGCTTTCGTCGGGTTGCGCAGTGTCCTGCCGGAGCCCCGAAGGTCAATTTGACTGGATTAATGGAAAATCAGATATGGCATTCTATCACGACATCGAGCGGACTGATCAATGTATATGTCAATAGTTGAGATAAAGTTAAACACCAGAATTGACAGTTGGACAGGTGAGGTAACGGGTGTAGGATTGAGTGAATGCCATTCAACTTTTTCAACTGTAAAGAAAGAATAGAAAGAGACAGAATCTCATGAAAACAGCGACGCTGACAGACGTTAACCAAGGCGAGTCGCTTCAATTTCCTTGGGGTGCGATCAAATGGCTCTGCAACGATGAAATTGATTCGGAAGCTGAAATGACTTTCGGATTGGTTTTTCTAAACGTGGGTGAAGAGAACCCTTTGCACATTCATCCGAACTGTGAAGAACTCCTTTATATTCTTTCGGGAGAGTGTAATCACCGACTTGGGGATGACACTCTACCGATGACGGCAGGAACCATGATTCGCATCCCGCGCGGTGTCAAACACAATGCGGTCAATACGGGTTGGCAACCGGTAACCATGATCGTGTGCTATTCTGCCGCAGATCGGCAAACTGTTTTTTGCGATGAAGACGCAGGTACACAGGCAGAAAACAGATGACAGAGAGACAACCGGATTCATTCGTGTTTTCAAATGTATTGCCAAACGGGGCTAGGTTTGACTCTGCACAAGTAAGCTACTTGACGGCCACGTATAATTATGTGCGTTTCTTGGATTCCGGAATACGATATGAGGAAGTCAGAAGCGGCATCCGGAACCGTACAATCTGTTGGAATCTCTACAATAGCAGTGCGCTTTGAGCATTCTATACTGATCGTTGTCCGTTCCCGTATTGTATTCTTTGTGAACCGGTATTTCGCATCTTACGTGAAAGGGTTTGCGCGCTGTTTCCAGCCCACTCACTTTGGAATCTTCATTGGAGGGATTGCCGCGGCCGAAGTCTGCTCCCTTAATCCCTTGGTGTTCCTCGGTTTATCTGTAGCTATGATCTTGCCATACGAATGTACGTCATTTCCAACAACGCAAGTCGATGTGAAATTCATCGGTTGAATAAGGTTGAGAACATAAAAAGGTAATTGAATGCGTATATTTCGAGTTATTCTAGCTATTTTATTGATTATGTCAACTGTCGTCATGGGATCGATATTTGTCGGGATTGGCTTCGTTGGCGGCGTAGTGCTTAAATCTTGGGAGGTCGTAAAGAAGGTCGATCTTGAGCAACTCGAATACCGCAAAGATGTTGACACTTGGCAGCAGCATCTTGAAATATACTCGTCAATCTGCACCGTACAACGGGATGATTCAATTGATTTCTTGTTAAGGAAACTAGAGCGCTTGGGCTATGAAGAAACGCAGCAAGGATACATTAAGCCCAGCCTTCCCGGGCAATATACCAAGACATTCGGTTCATCTAGAAATTCCGGAATTATGTGGATATATCTCCTTGGTTTTCACTACCCATATACGGATCGGAAACCGTATAGAGTAGAAATGGAAGTGCGAGATCGGAGAGTTGAGTCCATCCGCAACGATGTGGGGGAATATCTGACTAGCTTCGACTTGCAGCCGGAGTTAATTAGCGAGCTTTACGGCAAAGGTGGAGGAGCGCGTGAACTGATATCGCTAACCGACATGCCGGAGACACTGTTGAAGGCATTCCTTGCCGTCGAGGACAAGCGGTTTTATCGGCACTGGGGTGTAGACACAATTGCAATTGGTCGCGCGGTTCTCCGAAACATAACGGATGGGACGCTACAGGGTGCAAGCACCATTACACAGCAACTTACTCGAAATATCTATCTCACGCGAGAGAAAAGAATCCTGCGAAAAATCAAAGAGGCGTTGCTTGCCGTGCGAATCGAGAGAGCTTTTTCCAAGGACGAGATATTCGAACGCTACCTAAATCTAATAAACTTGGGACGCTACGGTCCTCGTGAAGTGTTCGGAGTGCAAGAAGCCGCGAACAGTTACTTTGGAAAACCTGTTTGGGAACTTGAAGTGCAAGAGTGCGCTACACTTGCGGGCATTCCCAAATCTCCGACACTCTACTCACCGATCCGCAATCCAAAGGAGTCGATTAACCGTCGTAATCTTGTTCTCGGACTGATGCGAAACGCGAATTACATTTCGCAAGAGACTTACGAAGTGAGCCTGGCTACACCCCTCGCGGTTGATGCGCCCGAGGACAATCAGCGACGAGAAGCCGGGCATTTTATCGAACACGTTCATCAACAACTAGCGGACATGGAGCATCTAAATGATCGGCTGTACAATCAAGGGTTGAAGGTGTATACCACGCTTGATATGTCCATGCAGGAGATTGCGGAACAAGCGGTGGCCAATCATTTGAGGCAATTGGACAAGGGCTTTTCAAATCTGCCCGATTACGATGGCAACAAACTTGATCCCAACGGAATCAATCCAAAGAAAAATTATTTGCAGGCGGCACTAGTTGCCATGGAACCCCAGACCGGGTATATTAGATCTATGGTTGGGGGACGCGACTACTATATCGCCCGCGGGAAGTTCAATTTCTTTAATCGGGCGCATGCGCTCCGTCAGCCGGGGTCCGCGTTTAAACCGATTGTGCTTGCGGCTTTCTTCAACTTGCCGGTTCCCTTGGCGACTCCCGCAACCGTGGTCCGAGACGAGGCGTGGTCATCCATTAGCGATTTATGGAAGAAATGGACGCCACGAAATTACACGGATAGGTACTACGGAAATGTGACATTACGCACGGTACTCGAAAAGTCGATTAACGTTGCCACTGCAAAGTTGATGAACGATCCTCATACCGTCAAACTCGGCAACGAAACGGATGGCATTAAACGGACAATCGCTTTCGCCAAACGCTTGGGCATTGAAAGCAAACTTCCTGAATATCCATCGCTCTCCCTAGGGGCCGGCGATTTAACGTTGCTGGAACTAACTTCGGCTTACTCGGTATTTGCCAACGGCGGTATACGCGCAGAGCCATGCAGCATACAATATATCGAAGATCGTAACGGAGAACTTCTATTTGAAAATGATATAAAACCCAAGAGAGTTGTTGCAGAGAGCGTAGCTTTTGTAATTACGAATGTGATGAAGGGAGTCATTGAGAATGGTACCGGTAGAAGGGCAATTCGAAGTGGTTTGATTCGTCCGGCGGCAGGAAAAACCGGTACGACCGATGATTACAAAGATGCGTGGTTTGTCGGTTACACACCGCGCCTAGCTTCCGGCGTTTGGGTAGGGTTTGACGATCCCGAGAAAAAGAACAAACGAAGCCAAGGGGAGGGCGCCAAAGCCGCATTGCCGATTTGGGCAACGTTCATGATCGAAGGGGCGAGGGGCCCCATTGAGGACTTCCGGGAACCTCCCGGTGTCGTGTTCCACGAAATCGACAAAGAAACAGGTTTACTCAAGTACCCCGGCAAGTGTGATCCCAAGAATATTATACGAGAGGCATTCCTTGAGGGCTATGCACCGACGATGCTTTGTACAGCGCACAACTAGTGTGATCGGGTACTCTCTCGGTTCAGGTATCTCCCAGATTGACGGGACATGTCGTCGTTCAACTTGGTCATTCGGTTTGGAGTAGGGTTTCGTGCCAGTGTCCGACATAAGAGCATGCTTGAATTGGCGAATGGAATTATAGATTGCTACGAAGTGTGTTTCCCGTTCAATCCAACCTACATGGCTGCTTTTAGATTCTAGTCTTTCTTTACGCCGCGATCCAGAGGAAGAATGCTGCGGCGTTAACCTATCGCTTCCCTTGTCCGGTCAGATGATCGCTCCCACTTCAACTGCATGATCCGTTCGCACGGTTGATCGATCGCTAATCGCTTCCCTCATCATTCCCTGCGGAATCTTTTATCACCTTCGTTATCCACTTCGCTGAACGCTCGATTGATGTTTCCTACAATTCGAAACGTGTAAGTCCCACAGTTGAATTTCCCCCTGCATCGACTACAAATCTAATTCTGCTTGTTCTCGTTACCTCGGGGATTGTTTGAAGTATTCTTTTGGTGAAGAAATTGAAAAAACTCAAACATCGTTTCTTTGTCTTTTTCGGGCAGTTCGGTTATTCCTCGAAGCATCGCGCTGACTTTTGGATCCGCCAATAGATCATCATAGCGACTGCGCGGCTTGCCAAATAGATAGTCTGTTGTCACTTTCAGGGCTTCCGCCAGACTCGGAACTGTGTCAAAAGAGGGTTTTCTTGCGCCCGATTCAAATTGTGAAATCGCCGCCGGTGTAATATTGGCTGCTTTTGCAAGCCCTGTCTGAGTCAAATTGAGTTCGTGGCGGCGCTTTCGGATCCGTGAAACTACGTTTTCCATCGGAAGTTCCTTTCGCGGTAAACATCAAACCATGCGTCGGCATTGTGGCTTAGCGCTGACGGTGGAGATGTATGTTAATACATGCGAATTCTCCCATTAAAACGTTAAGATTTGGCAAACGATACGAGAAATTGGAATGTGTCCCGCCCATCACCGCGTACACTTATCGGCAAAAACGGGTGAAACCGGTTTAGTTCAATAATAATCGTCCATGTGCGGGAGTGAACATACCCCCATCCCTTTGACCGAAAATTGGGGGATTTAAGTGAAATAGTCCGACTAATTCTGGTCAGTTTTCAACGCCTTAAGTTATGGGAAACGCACCTCACGGGGATCACTACCGCACTCCCAATCTCATCGTTAAATCTCCACCTCGGCCTCCGTGCAAAGTGACAAAGCGTTACTGCACACCGTTCGCGCGGCCAGCGCTTTCAAAGGATGCCGGATTTCAGAGGCGCGCACACCGCGCTATTTCTGCAGAGAGGCGTTCACCCTCCATATGCGCCGACCCGAGTTTAGAATCCCCTTCGATGACAAATCTCTCGTGGCAGCGCTCTCTGATGGATTGCCCATAAACCGTTTAAATCTGTTTAACCAATTACAATACAATCTTCATAGCCCGTTCTGAAGCGGGGTTATCGTGAAATCTTTGCGCGTCCAACACTTTTGTGTCTTGACAAGGCAAAACGACTATGTTAGAATCTGATTGACTTCGGGGAACTGAATCGAAATCCGTGCCGTGTCCAGAGTGTATTTGGAGGAAGCGAGATGTTCAGAAAATCAACAATCTCTGTAGTAATGATTTATTGCTTATTCGCGCAGTTCACCTTTGTGTCTACCGGCATTACCGCCGACGGACAGCAAACACTAGGACTCTCCGAGACGGCGGTAAAGATCCGCGACGAGGTTTCTGCGGGCAGGATGCGGAAAGACATCGCTAGGCTTTCCAGTCTCACCACTCGTGTTACCGGCTATGACGAGGCAGCGAACGGGTCCAAATATGTTTTTGACCGGTTTGTTGAAATTGGCTTGCAAAATGTTGAGGCACGCGGATTTGAGATTACCGTGCCGATTGACGCAGAGGATGGGAAACTTGAGGTCATCTCGCCGGATGGAACCGTTTCCAAGAGCGTCAAAATATCACCCTGTTGGCCCAATCTCGTGCGCACCTCCCTCCTGCCGAACGGCATCAAGCATCTTGTCGATTCCGATGAATCTCTTGAAGAGATTGCCCAATCCTACGAGGTTGACGTTCAATCTATACTCACCAATTCCAACAATCAATATCTAGTGGATCAGTCGGCTGACGGCCGAGACAATGACGGCGATGGCGAAATTGACGAAGCAGGCGAGTTTGCGTTAATTGAGGGGAATACGGTTTTTGTGCCTACCGGCGGGTTAACGGCGCCACTGGTTTATGCAGGCGATGCCGAACTCGTCGATTTCAACGGGTTGGATGTTGGCGGATTTTGGTACGAGGTGCAACCCAGCGACACAATCGAACACGTTTCCCGCCGATTCCGCGTCAGCAAAGGCAGCATCACCGATGATGTTCTGAACGGACATCTCCAGAAGACGGAGGACGGAATCGACAATGATGAAGACGCCGAAGTCGACGAATATGGAGAGATTCCGCCTCTCGAGGAGATTGCGCATTGGCGTGACGACGGAATTGACAATGACGGCGACGGCTACGCGGATGAGATTCCCGGAGATGATAGAGACGGCATAGACAATAATAGAGACGGGCAAGTCGATGAGCCGGGCGAGTTTGTGGGCGCAGGCGAATCCAGCATATTTATTCCCCAAGGCAGCATTGTCCTCGTCGACTTCAATTCTGGCACTCGATGGATAAACGCCGCCATGCTAGGTGCCAAGGCGGCAATCTTCATCGAACCGGAGACTACCATCCGTGGTGAAGCGGAGAACAAATTCTTGACGGTTCCCGCTAACATTCCCCGATTTTGGATCTCCAAGAAGGATGCAGAGGATCTCCGGTCGATGATGTCTCAAGGAGAGATTTCCGCGCGTTTAACGTGTACCATGACGTGGGAACGACGTACCGGGCAGAATATTCGCGGCTTTCTTGAAGGTAACGATCCCGTTTTAAAGGACGAACTTGTCGTTCTCACCGCCTACTATGATTCGATGTCTATCGTGCCGGCAATGGCTCCCGGTGCCGATCCTACGGGCGGCGTAGCCGCACTGCTTGAATTGGCACGTATATTCAAGCAAGAAGAATTCCGCCCGGGACGCTCCATATTGTTTGTCGCAACCGATGCACACTTTCAAGGATTGGCGGGGATGCGGGCATTTATGGAGGGAATTGGCCAAGATACCGTTGGTGGAACTACGGATTCACCGGGAACGCCTACGATGCACGGATTACGGCGCGGGCTGTCGGCAGACATCTTTGAATTCCAGGAGCTGGGGAGGAAGTTGTTGTTGTCGATTGACCGGAGCGTGTTAGTCGACTTACCGCCAGATTTCTATTACGAAGTTCACAAAATTGAATCGGATCTTGATTCGCTCGCTACGACGTTGTCGGCACTGTCGGGCACACAGGGCAAGGTTGGCTCGCTTCGCAATGCGCAACGAGACTTCAAGGAGAAACAGAAAAAGAAAATTGAAAGCACGAAGAAACGGGAGAAACAGGGATTTACCTCGGAAGAAAAATCTCGGCTTGAGACAAATCTTGCTTCGTTCAAGAAGGATTCCCTGCAAACGGCTCACTTTCTGCGCGACATTGTAGTTCGCATAGATCGACTTCGTTCGCAAGCGCTTGAGGAATCTCGGAAAGCGCAACGGGAATTGCTCGAGAATATCGCGTTACCTATTGCACATCTCGACATCTGGGCGCTTCAGCAGTTGAGAATCGACCTTGAGGAAAAGCGGATTGCAGACAGTTTTTCGCGTGAGCCTTCCGAATCGTATGCATTGCCCAAAAGAGTTGGCGACGGGTACGAAATTCCTATCGATGCTGAAGCGAGAGAATCGCACCTCGGGGAGCAAGTCAACATTCTGTCAACGTATCTTGAGGATTGGGAATTGCGCGACTCGAGAAAATTTGCGCTCCAATTTACTCAGGAAAAGCTGCTAGACCGCCACTTGGATTTTTACGGTCTGCAGCAAATGAAGGCATCGCGGAAGATAGTCAATCAAGCTACCCAACCGTTGGCCGACTACATCGACGTTGAGCGACAGTTGCTTGAACGAGCATTAGCGAAGATTCCGGATAGCGCCGACGCTGAAAATAAAATTAAAACCGCAATCAAGCAACTTGCTTCCGACCCGTCATTCTACCCACCGTCAATCGTCGCGGAACTCAAACAATATTTGAGCCAACCAACCGTTGAACGTTTGGATCGCACACAGACCGGCCTACAACAGAAACTGAGGGAAGCCAAAACCACCGACGCACAAGATTCGTCGCATGCGATTTTTGTCGCGGACTTCGCCAAGGATAAGCAATCTATCTTTGAGACGGCGCTTCGAAATGCACGGTTGGAAAAGAGCCGAATCCAGAATTTGCTTCGGAATCACGGTGATCTGGTTCGCGCCTATCTGGCAGAAGAGGAGTTGGTGCTTCGCCACTATTTGTCGAGAGATGAAGTGGAACAAGCGGTCGAAGCACGATCTCAAATTTTTGCCCACTTGTCCGAAGAAATGCTCCTTGATTTCGTGCAAAGGAAGGCTGCGAATGACGTCGTTGAGTTGAACAATCTACTGAACCAACTGGATACGCTTAATCGCGACCTCAGTGAAGAGACAAAGGTTCTTCTTCGCGATAACATGCTTACGCTTAGGAATTCGCGGTTTCGCAATCTTCAAAGCCGCGTTGAAAAAATTGCTCGAATCAGTAAGTCAGAGTACAATCGCAAGATCTCCCAGATAGAACAGGCCATAACCCTTCAAGACCTCTTCAATCGGTATTACACCTCCTTATTCATCTCGATAGACCTATCTACCCAGAGCGACAAATTCGGTGTTTTCAACAAAGGTTGGTTCTACAATCAACAGCCTGAATTTGTTCTACGGCGAGAATTTGCAACCATCGGCAACAAACTGGCCGAGTATGCGGAAGACGCCGATTTTGGCGCGCGTGTCCGAAACCTTTGGACTTTTACTGATGATCAGATTCGTCACGGCGTCATGAACAATCAGTGGACGGTTTCGGGAACCATTGATTCCAAAGCGGCAGTTGAGGGCAAGACGCTGGAAACACTAATCAGTGAACACTTTGATACCCTCACGCAACTCTCCGGGGTCTCACGCTTGATGAAGTTGCAGTTTGAGCAGATGCGAGATCGCGGTGAACCGTCCGAGGATATGGTCAAGGATATGGACTACATCCGACAGGAGGTCGAGCGATTTATCCGCAACGATGTGCGGACGGCGAAAAAGAATCGAAAGAATAGCATTCGATTGTTGAATCGACTCAACGCGATGCTGCAACTTCGGCACGAGGACTCCTCAACCTTATCGCAGGATGAGATTGAGGACATCAAGACCCTGATCGGACTCGTAGGTCTCGGCGGAGAGACAAACTTCGTGAATGCTATCTCTGCTAGCGGCGGAAAAACGTGGCAGACTTATATTCCCGGCAAGATAGCGTTCGACAGCGAAGTTGCCACATTAACGGGTAAAACGGGAATTGCATTCGCCACCATCGAAGATGCACGGATCCTTACCGATACCCCGTTAGACACGATTGACCGGATGCATGTAGAGGAAGATGGGAATCTGCATCAACAGGTTAAGACACTTGCAGCCGTATTGGTGCAAGCGATGCGGGACCCGAAGATGCCGACAGCCGCGAAGGTAGGGAACTTTTACTGCAATCTATTTGGCGATGTAGTAGAGTTTGATGCTCGCGAGAGCGCCCTTCCCAACAAGCCTGTTCCTTATCCAATCTTGACATTGCGGCGTAAGCACAAAACAATGATGGGGGTGCGGGGCGACCTATTTACGATGGGGGACAACAAGGGGAACTTTGAGGTGGCGGGGTTGGCTATGGAGGGGCGCGCGACGCATCGAATCGCCGGCACGCAGGAGGTAGAGGCGTATATTCTTGACTCCAAATCCGGAGATATTGTGTACGCACCGGACCTTGGCAACTATGGCGCGAAGTTATTCCCCAACAAAGTGCCAATCGACACGCGCCGCCGAGGCTGCCGCGTCGTGGTGTTTCCATGTGTGTCAACCACAATTTATGACTTGGTCGATCAGCGTTACTTGCGCACATTGCGCGAACTCGAAGTGTATGAAGCCGCGTCGGATAGCGCCCCGGAGAAATATGGGATTTCCAAACCTTGGCAACAAGAGGGTGTTTCCGCCGCCGAACCGATTGCGCTTGTGTATTCCGAGCCGGATCAACGCATCAAAATCGGAATGGCTTATGGTCAGATTGGGAAACGCTTGCTGTTGATTAAAGCGACGAAAAGCGGGATGAAAAATCCTACGCTGTACACGGGCGAAGGATTCGTTGTGCGAGAGAACGGCAGCATTCGAGTGACGCCTTACGTCGTTGTTCGGGATATGTGGTGGCTTGATGAGAATCGGTCGCGCCTCTACAAGCGATTCGGTATTTCAAGCGACCGGCTTGACAAGCTTCACGAATTCGCGAATGAATATCTTGAACAGGCTGAATTGGCGCTTCAACAGAATGACTATCAACAGGCGCTAAAGCTGGCCCGTGCGGCATGGGGCTATGAATCCCGCGCATATCCCGATGTCAAAAAGACGGGGAACGATGTGGTCAGTGGAGTGATGTTTTACTTGGCGCTGCTGATTCCATTCGCCTACTTTATGGAACGCCTGCTTTTCGCCTCACCAAGCGTCAATAAACAGATTCTTTGGACAGGAGTCATCTTCTTAACCGTATTTTTCTTCCTTTCTCAGGTGCATCCCGCTTTCCAAATTACCACCACGCCCGTGATCATCTTGATTGCCTTTATCGTTCTTGCTCTGACGGTCATCGTGATCTCAATTATCATCCGCAAGTTCGAGGAGCAGCTTGAGAAGATTAAACAGGAGGGCAGCAAGGTTTATAAGGCTGATGTAGGAAGGTTGTCGGCGTCGGCGGCTGCGTTTAGCTTGGGGATCTCCAACATGAGGAAGAGGGGCGGACGGACAATACTGACGTGTGCGACGCTGGTCATTCTTACGTTTACCGTTATTTCATTCACGTCGGTGCGAACCTTCATGCACCCAAACAAAACCAGCTTGCCTGCCGTAACACCGCGCTACACCGGAATGTTGATTCGGGACCAGTATTGGCGTCCATTGGAGGAACCCGTGTTGACCTCTGTCATGAACGACATGCGCAAGACCAAGATTCCCGAGGACGATGCGCGCCTTCTGTTCAAGCGGAGAGGAAAGACCGAGGCCGAGATCAATTCGCTGTTGGCGCCATATATCGAGGCAGGCGAGGATTCGCCGGAACTGCAGGAGGGTTCTAGCGGCGCGCCCACTGTCCGAGCATCGGTTGCGGGCTCTACGAGCGTGGATGATTCTTCAGGATTCATCACTGTTCACAACGTAGTGGCGCCTCGCGCGTGGTATCAATCGTCCGGCACGGGCGATCAATCGTTCGTGCAGTTGACGCGCACGCCCAATTCGGCGGATCCCGTCCCGCCGCGAGACGAGAAGACGGGCCAGTTGTTGCCCTATGCCGCAAACATGCTCATTGGGATGACGCCTAACGAGCCTGCTGCCACGGGAATTGATTTGCACCTCCAATACGGTAAATGGTTTGATCCGATGGATGAAGATTCTTGGCCCACGTCGTGGCCCTACGCCTGCATCCTCCCCAAAGGAATCGCGGATGTGTTAAAAATAACCGAAGCGGATGTAGGCAAAGCGACAGTGTCCGTCTACGGCGCCGATTTTACGGTGGTCGGCGTGCTTGGAATCGGATTCAAAGACTTGACCGACAACGATGGCGAAGAGATGACTCCCGTCGATTATCAATTGATGCAACAGCAGCAGTCTCGGGGAGCGCAGGGTGACGAGACACTAGAGGGCGAGTTGCAGAAGTATCTCCATTTGGTTCCGGACAGCGTCGCGATTCTGCCGTATGAAGTGGTCATGAATCAGGGCGGCACGCTAAGAAGCGTTGCCGTCAACATGGATCCCTTGGAAGGCGATCCGGCCATTTTCAGCGGTATCGACAAGCTTGATTTAATTATGTCTCCCCTGATGAGCCGCGTTGCACTCGACTTTTTCGTTGGCCGCGACAAGGATACGTACCTGTACAGTTCAATCGGCATGACGTCCTTTAGCGGAATGGGGAACCTGTTCATACCCATTCTCATCGCGGCTTTGATTGTGCTGAATACCATGCTCGGCGCTGTCTACGAACGCGTGAGAGAGATCGGGATCTATAGTTCGGTCGGGCTTGCACCGGTACACATCGCGTTCCTTTTCCTCGCCGAAGCGTGCGTTTATGCGATTGTGGGAGCGGTTCTAGGTTATCTCTTGGGACAGGCTACCGCCACGGTAATGGTTAATTTCGGATGGCTTGCGGGATTGACATTGAACTATTCGTCCATGTCAACAGTGGTCGCAACCATCATTGTCATGGCGGTGGTCATCGGAAGCACATTATATCCGGCAATCAAAGCGTCGCGCATGGCGGTACCGGACATTGAGCGCAAGTGGAAATTGCCGGAGCCGGAGGGTGACGAATGGCATTTCAATCTACCGTTTACGGTGTTGTCCGAGGAATCGCTTGGTTTGAATGTGTTCATGCGGGACTATTTCGATGCACATGCTGATGAATCCGCAAGCGACTTCTACACGGATCAGGTTACGTTCAGCGAGATGCCGGCGTCGGAAGATGGTGAAGAGGAGGGGTCCTATTCTATCAGCATGATGGTTTGGCTCGCCCCGTACGATCTGGGCGTCAGCCAATCGATACGATTTGTCACTTCTCCGGTGGGAGGAGAAGAGGAAGATCTGTACAACATTACACTTGATGTACATCGGGAAAGCGGCGAGATTGCTTCATGGAAACGCGTTAACCGCCGTTTCTTGAATCTCGTGCGTAAACAACTCTTAATCTGGCGGACGTTCAGCGCCGATATCCGCGGAGAGTTTCACGAACGCGGTCGTCAAGAACGTGACGTGGATGAAGGCGCTACCGGCGCTCCGGAATTGGCACCGCAACCGGCCGATTGAGAGCCTTTATTCTTGAGAGGATAGGGTATTTAGAACGTCATGGAAAGATTTATAAGTATTATTCTCATTGTCGGGGCTCTTATGTGGCTTGCCTCGATTCTCTTGTTTGGGGGACGATGGCAGTGGCAGATTTTTTCAGCGGCGATTGTGATTGTCGGTATTATCGCTGCCCACATATGGGAGGAAGTTTTCCAGAACAAAGACGAGGAAGAATAACTTGGAACACATTGATTGCAGCTTACGGGGTTGTGGTCTTGAGCAGCCAAGTCGGTTATAGAGAGTTGGATTTGCTCCATATCGAGAAGGGCATTTCTCCTACCTGGCGGCGCGGCAATTCAGGAATAAAGAAGTCCCGGCAGGTGAAAGAAACCCAGTTATGTCTCGGAAGAGAAGACCAGCTTGTATAACGTACTTGAGCTAAACTGAAAGGAGAATACTACATTTGGCGAGAGAGAGAGTATCTCAAGCAGACGAGTGGCAGGCTTGGGCGCAACGATACGATATCGATGGTGGGATCAGGACCTTTGAATCGGGGTTGACGTTAAAGGTCTTCCTAGGCGCGCTTTTTGTCGGGCTGCTGATGATGCCGGGATCAATTTATCTTAGCTACGTGTCCGGACAATCCGGTGCGGGAGCGGCGCCGTGGGTGGCCGTCATTTTGTTTACGGAATTGGCACGCCGTTCGTTTACCACCGCTCGGCGGCAAGAATTGTATATGCTGCTCGGATTGACCGGCGCTGCCGTCGGTGCCGGCACTCAGTATCGCGGTTTTATTTGGTATGCGTATTTTATCAATACCCCGCAAGCGGAATCTTATGAGATTGCGGACAAGATTCCTTACTGGATCGCGCCCGCGAGAGATTCAATTGCCATTGCCGAGAGATCGCTCTTGCACTGGGATTGGACGTGGCCCATCGCCTTCTTCCTGATATTCAAACTGCTGGGAACCATCCGCGGTATCAGCGCGGGTTATATTCTATTTCGCCTTACCGCCGACCTGGAACGGCTGCCCTATCCGTTGGCGCCGATTGATGCACAGGGGGCGACAGCACTGGCTGAAACTACCGGCAGAACCGAAACATGGCGCTGGCGCGTGTTTTCAATCGGGTCGATGGCGGGTTTGATATGGGGTTTCATTTATGTGGGAGTGCCGTCGCTAACTGGCGTCATGATGACGAAACCCATCGAGATTCTGAAGATCCCATTCATTGACTTCACGCCAAGCATTGAAGGTTTTGCGCCAACCGGGGTGTTCGCGCTTTCAACGGATTTCGGGCAGATGCTGGTGGGATTCGTGATGCCGTTCCCAATAATCATATCGGAATTCATTACGGCGTTGTTATCGCAGTTTATCTTGAACCCGCAAATCCTGTACCGTAATGAAATACTCCACCAGTGGAAACCGGGGTTGGATGTACGGGGTGTCGGGTTGTTTAACGGGCTCGATTTCTGGATCAGTTACGGTATGGGCAAGTCCTTCAGTTTCGCGGTTGTCGGCATGGCGGCGTCCATACCAATGCTGATTAAATTCAGGAAGTCGCAATCTCAGAAAACGGGGCAGCGCGGTTCGCTGCGTCCGCCGCCCGGACGCGGAGACTTTCCAATCTGGTTGATGGGAATCTTGTGGCTCTTTGGCATGGGGACGTTTGTGTGGTTGGTGCACAAGAAGATGGTTCCAAACTTCCCTCTCCCATTCCTTCTCGGTTTCGCTTTTCTCTATACTCCGCTGAATTCCTACATTACCGCCCGCACGTTTGGCATTTTGGGACGCGATCTGTTCGAGATCCCTTACATCCATGAGACCACCTTTATTCTCAGCCGCTACGAGGAAATCGATATTTGGTTCGTACCACTGCCCGACGAAGATTACGGGCGCGGGACACAGGGTTGGCGTGTGCTTGAACTGACCGGAACGACCTTTACCAGTAACATCGCGGCGCAGTTGTTGATCATGCCGATTTTGCTCGTTTCGGGAATTGTGGTTTATCACTTCATTTGGAAAATAGCGCCGATCCCTTCGTCGCAGTATCCCTTCGTGCAAACGTGGTGGCCGATTCATGCTACCAATGAGGCGCTTTGGAAGACGTCGCTCCGGGATGGGAACAGCCAGATGCTGCAGGCGATTCGCGGTGAATATGTTGCCGCCGGGTTCTCATCCACGCTTGCGTTGTACGGGTTGTTATGGGTGTGGAAGATGCCGAGTATGTGGTTCTACGGGATCGCGGGCGGCATCGGAGGCGACCCAGGTATGATGATACCCCGACTTCTCGGCGCGGTGATCGGTCGATTCTATATGATTAAACGGTTCGGGCTGAAGCGGTGGTTCATGTTTAATCCAGTTTTGGCTGCCGGCTTCGCTTGCGGGGTAGGGCTAATCGGTATGGGTACGGTGGCAATCGCTTTGGTTTCTAAAGCGGTGATTGTAAAGCCGTTCTAGTGTCATCCGGTGAGTGTAACCGCGAGTTTTCAAGGGAAAACTGCGGATCTGCCCTGACAATCGGATTCCATCCACTCCGCACCGGAAAATGCTCATCTTGTATTTGAATCGGCAATGGCGCCACGTAACTGTTTGAAGCTAAACCAACCATGGATTGGACAACATTCGGCTGGGCGGGCATTAGACTTGAGATTCCTTCCAACTGGGAGTTGAGCGGATTATCGGGAGATGACAAAGACGGCTACTTGCGGCTAGACGGGGAGGAGATGCCGCGCCTCGAGTTGAAGTGGGCGCAGTCAAAGAAGAAAAAACCGGACCTCGGCCGTGTTCTGGATGAGTATTTCAAGCTCGTGCGCAAGAATTATAAGCGTAAAGAGGCTAAGTTGCACATTCAGCGGCATGTGAATTTGACAAGAGATGAAGTTGTGTTCGAGGGGCGCGAGGTCATCAGTTTCACGTGGAAAGGAGACATTCGCGCAAACGGAATCATCTTCCATTGCCACACATGCAAGCGCATTACGATTGTGCAGGTTATGGGGCATCTCAAAGAAAATCTACGCGCGACCACCGTAAGGATTCTGCAGTCCGTGCGAGATCATCCGGATGCCCAAGACGTACTTTGGAGCGCGTATAATCTCAATGTAGAGGTGCCGCGCCGGTATCGATTGGGGAAACATCAACTGCTTTCGGGTTATCTGCTTTTCTCATTTGCCGATGGAATGCGCAAAATCAGCATCGAACGGTATGGTGTGGCAGATGTAACGCTCAAAGAGCAGGATTTGGAATCGTGGTTCCGGGGCAAATATGCGAAAGCCATCGGCGGATACGGTTTTGAGATAACCGCACGGACGGATGACGGCGATGAACACCTCAGAGTGATCGGCGAGCAGACGCGGCTTACCGATCGCATTCCCTTCGCGCCTGTTTTGGCGGTGGACAAGGTGATGCGCCGACAGGTATTCGCGGCGTATCTCTGGCGATGCCATCAATCCAATCGGATTTACGTTGTCCAGGCTATTGCCAAGCGTGACGCCGCCAAGATTGGGGAGAGTGTGATGGCAAGCATAAAATGTCATTAGAGCCTGTTCGAATCATGCGCCTCGAACCCGAGTTTTTTCCAAAACGACCGAAATCAAGTGTTTGCTCGAAAACTTGATTTCTTTCTAAAGCATGTTGAAACCGAGTTTTTTCCTGAAAACTTGGTTTCTCACCAAACAATTAGGTTGACGGCGCGGCGCGCAAAGAGGATTGGAACGTCCGACGCATGCTTAACTCGATCCTATACAAACTGAGACTGAAGAAGCGACCCGATTTTAATCGGGGGGATGTGTTGAAGGCGTTGCCGCTACGGAATCAACTCATCAAGTGGGAAGTTGATGACAAACAGGAGGTTTCGCTGGTTATACCCCAGAAACAGAGGTTTTGGCTGCGAATCACCTCGAAACTGTTTATGCTGCCGGACAAGCGGGTCATTGTTCTAGACGATGTCGGGTCCTTTGTTTGGCAACTTTGTGACGGAGAGAATACTGTCGGTCACGTCGTCAAGCAGCTTTGCAACCGCTACCGGATGACGCGCAAAGAGGCGGAGACATCGCTGTTCACATATATGCGCCAACTGGGTAAACGCGGCATAATCGGATTTGCGGTACCGAAAGATATGAAGGGAGGAAAAAAATAACGCATGGCAGAAGTTCAAACATCTCAACCCCCCGGCGCCGCGGCGCCGCTTGAAATACCAACACGGTTTCGGCGTGATTTGCCGAAGGAAAACACGGTACGCGTCAGGAATCTTATCAAGAAGTATGAAATGGGCACGACGGTTGTCGAGGCGTTGCGCGGCGCCAATTTCCAGATTGCGCGCGGCGAATACATCTCAATCATGGGACCGTCGGGTTCGGGGAAGTCAACCCTCTTTAACATGATTGGCGGATTGGATAAGCCGACGGAAGGCAGGGTTTATATTGACGAGGTTGACATCGCACAGTTGGATGCCTACGAACTCGCGTGGCTGCGGTGCCGGAAGATCGGGTACATTTTCCAGTCGTTTAATCTGATTCCCGTGATGACCGCGCTTGAAAACGTATCGCTACCGATGGTATTCGCGGGGATGTCCGCAGACGAGAGCCGCGACAAAGCGGTTGACTTATTGACGCTTGTCGGTCTGGGCGAGAGAGTTCAGCACAAGCCGCTGGAGTTATCGGGCGGGCAGCAGCAGCGTGTCGCCATTGCCCGCTCGCTCGCGAACGATCCGGCTATCGTGCTAGCGGACGAACCAACCGGAAACTTGGACACCCGAACCGGATTGGAGATTATCGCATTGCTCAGGAAGCTGAACGAGGACAACGGCGTGACGGTCATTACCGCGACGCACGACACGAAGATGCTTGATGTCTCCGACAGAATCTTCCACATGGTCGATGGACGCGTGAGCAAGATTGAATCCCGCGACGAAATCGACCTGCATGTCGGCAGGTTGGATGGAGAGGAAGTCGGATAAGAGGTATTCCCCGACGGGTGAAAGCGCGTAAATCTTGCGTAACCACAGGATGCCGCGATTCGGAGATCGCTCCTACGGGCACATTTCATGTGAGCAGGGCGGGATTTGAGAATTCCGGACGCAATGCGTAGTTAGGGGCTTTGGCATGGATTCCCAGCATTAGGTATCATTCCGCCCGGTTACACTCGCTGCATCGTTGTTCAGCTTGAGTCAATCCTTATTCACCCTTCCGCAGCAACTTTTCCAAGACCTTACAATTTAGTGTCGCATGTGTGTCGTTGATCGTTAGCTCTGTCCAAACAAAGGGGAGAGGGCTATGTCAATACGATTTGCGTTGCTTGTATTGTGCGTCCTTTTGGCTTGCGAATGCGATGTCTTTCAGGATGAAGACACAGATCTGATTCCCACCGCCCCCACACGATTGATCTCAAGGATATGTCAAACGGCGATGAGTATGCCTACGCTCTTGTGTCAAGAAAGCCGATGGCTTATACCGTATGGGTCAAAATGTCCGCTGAAGTGCATGAAGCTTCGACGAAGCGAATTGTTGCTTGGGAACCTCTCCGCGTAAGAAAAGAACAAGGGTATGCCATGAGAACTCTTGGCACCAGAGCGCTCTTCAAGAGTGCGGATATCAGAAAGATGATCATTCGGATAGAAAACGGATATAGTTCCAGTTGGGCTTACAACACTGGCAATGGTGAACTGACTTTTCAATTCTAGGGAGGGTCGTCAAAGTGAATGTTTTCTGCAAGTGGTTCGATAGATTGACACAGATAGCAGGGCTTAGTATTCTTATTTTGTCCATCACTGCGGTGCCCCTGTTGTATTTTTTTAAGTTTTTGGGAATTCCGGGCGGATTTGCTCATGATTTTATCATGTACGTAGGAATATCCGCGTTTTCTTGTTTTTTGGGTTAATGGGTGTAATCACCGTGATGGCGATAGTCAGGGCAATTCTCAACCATATTCGGGGAACCCCGACACGCGGATCCCGCGCCAAAGATCCGATAGATTCCTTGTAAGCGTTGAATATCTCCCCTAAAAGTGGTATAATTGCCTAGTATTCAGTAACTATGCCACTTTTGGAGGTTAAAATGATGACACGGCAATCATGGATTGCAATGGGGATACAGACCGTAATGATGTTGGGCGGTATTGTTGGATTTCTTTTTGCCAATATGGCAACTAAAGAGGATATTAGGTTGCTCAGAGAGGATATAAGTGAGTTAAAATCCTCTATTAAGACACTAAATCAGAATCATCTTCAACACATCACGCAATTACACGCGCAAAAGATCATCACAACTGCGCCCGAATAAACACATCGAACAGATCCGGCGTGTTCCGGAGGTTGTATTTATAGCACGCTCCAGCCACATTAAGTGGCATGAAGCGTTGGCTATAGTGATGGTGGGTACCGTACCAAGCGCGCTTGAGCAGACTCCAGAACCCTTCGAGCGTGTTGGTATGAACATCGCCATCCACGTACTGAACGTTGTGATTGACCGATCTATGCTTCATGAACCACGCCACGAAGTAATAGATTGGACTCTCATCCGTCATGAGCGTTGACCCACCGGTTGACACGTTCGTGAATATAAAGTCCTTCATACGGTTAGTGGTCACACTTCTAACCATCTTGGCCACCAGCTTCCCGCCGCGCTCAACCAATCCGATCACCGGCGTCTTCGTAGTCCCGCCCCGGACCTCTCGGTTTGTGGTCGTCCTTCCGCTTGTTTCCCTTCCGCGGCTTACCGCCCACATAGGTCTCATCCGCTTCGACCATTCCATTCAGAATCGACCGGTCCTCATTTTCCATCGCATCTCGTATCCGGGTCTGGATATACCATGCGGTCATATGGTTGATACCGAGATCGCGCCCCAATTGATGACTAGATATGCTTTTCTTGGCATTCATCATAAGCGTGATAGCCACAAACCATGTTCGCATTGGCACTTTGGAGTCTTGAAACAGTGTGCCATGCGTCACCCTGAAACTGGAGTAGCAGTCACGACAGTTCCAACGCCCAATACGTTGCTTCTCCCGTTTCCTGCCAACCTTCAGACTCGCACAGAACGGACAATAAGCGCCGTTCTTATAGCGAATATCTTCCAAGAACGTAAAGCAACTCGCTTCGGTCGGAAAACGGTTCATTGTATGGACCAGACACATGATTGTAACCTCCTTAGTGGTAGAATACTAGGGAAGTATAACATCATGCAACTCACATGTTACGCCCATATCTACGCATTGCGATTCCGGATTTGTCCTCAGGTGATGGTGGGCGGAAGATTTGCTATGGGAGTTCTACCGCGCTCGCTATTCACTCACTTGCTGGATCTCTTTCGCGATCATTATTCATTCCCTTGATCACTCGCTATCCACTCGCTTGATTCCACCCTACAATAGCGAGCGGTTAGAGAGTGTGGCGAACCGAGAAAAAACTTGGTTTTTTTCTCGCAATTCTTCACAAAAAAAAAAGAGCGAAAGGCATATCGCCTTTCGCTCCTTTTTTTGGTTTACTGCATGGTTTAGTAACCCATTCCACCGCCGCCCGGGGGCATTGGCGGTGCGGGAGGAGTGTCCTCCGGAATCTCGGAGACCAACGCCTCGGTCGTAATCATCAACGCGGCGATGCTCGAAGCGTTCTGGAGCGCCACGCGGACGACCTTCGTCGGGTCGATAACTCCGGCTTGGTACATGTCGCTGAACTCGTCTTTCAAGGCGTCGTAACCAACGTTGTCGCCTTCATCTCTGACCTTCGCGAGCACGACCGAGTCTTCCTGCCCGGCGTTGTGGGCAATTTGACGAAGCGGCTCTTCCAAAGCACGGCGAACAATCGCAACACCGAGATCTTCCGTCGAATCGGCACCTTCGACGCTATCAAGCGTGGCGATCGTGCGGACGAGAGCAACGCCGCCGCCGGCAACGATGCCTTCCTCAACGGCAGCACGGGTCGCGTGCATCGCATCTTCGACGCGAGCCTTCTTCTCTTTCATCTCGACTTCGGTTGCCGCGCCAACGTTAATCACTGCCACACCACCGGCGAGTTTCGCAAGGCGTTCTTGCAGCTTCTCGCTGTCGTAGTCCGAGGTCGTGTCCTCGATCTGGCTGCGAATCTGGTTGATTCGCCCTTGAATGGATTCCTTGCTGCCCGCGCCCTCAATAATCGTGGTGTTGTCCTTGTCGATGACAATACGCTTGGTGGTACCGAGATCATTGAGCGTCACGTTTTCGAGCTTGATTCCCAGATCCTCGGAAATCACGCGGCCGTTGGTGAGCACGGCAATGTCCTCAAGCATGGCTGTCCGACGGTCACCGTATCCGGGCGCCTTGACGGCTGCGGCTTGGATTGTGCCGCGAATCTTGTTGACGACCAACGTCGCCAGCGCTTCGCCTTCCACATCCTCGGCAAGAATCAGGAGCGGTTTGCCCTGTTGGGCGCTCTTTTCGAGCAACGGCACGAGGTCTTTGAGCGCGCTGATCTTCTTCTCATGGATGAGAATGTACGGATCTTCAAGAATCACTTCCATCCGATCGGCGTCCGTGACGAAGTACGGGGAGAGATAACCGCGGTCGAACTGCATACCCTCGACCACCTCAAGGGTCGTCTCAAGGCTCTTGGCTTCCTCGACGGTGATGACGCCGTCTTTTCCAACCTTCTCCATGGCATCGGCAATCAGATCGCCGATGGCTTGGTCGTTGTTCGCCGAGATGCCTGCCACTTGTGCGATCTCGGTCTTTTCGCCGATTTCTCTACTAAGTGCGTGCAGATTGGTAACCGCTGATTCAACAGCTTTCTCAATTCCGCGTTTGAGAGCCATCGGGTTGTGCCCGGCGGCAACACTCTTGAGACCTTCACGGTAAATCGCCTGGGCAAGAATGGTCGCCGTGGTCGTTCCGTCCCCTGCTACATCGCTGGTTTTGGAAGCCACTTCCTTGACCATCTGTGCGCCCATGTTTTCGTTCGGATCTTCCAACTCAATTTCCTTGGCGACGGTGACACCGTCCTTTGTAATGGTCGGCGCTCCGAACTTCTTATCGATAACGACGTTTCGCCCTTTTGGACCTAGCGTAACTTTGACAGCGTCGGCAAGCGCATCGACGCCGTGCTTGATCGCATTACGGGCATCCTCGTCAAAAGCCAGTTGTTTGGCTGCCATGTTTCTGCCTCCTTCCTAAGATTTAGGTAATTTTTGCCAAGATATCGTCTTCGCGCAGAATCAGATACTCAAGGTTGTCATGCGTGGCTTCGGTGCCACCGTACTTACCGAACAGCACCTTGTCCCCCGCGACGACATCGACGGGTTGACGCTCGCCATTGTCAAGCAGGCGACCTTTGCCAACGGCAATGACTTCGCCTTCCTGCGGCTTTTCTTTGGCGGTGTCGGGGATGATGATTCCACCGCTCGTTGTCTGTTCCTCTTCTTCAATACGCTTAACGAGAATTCTATCTCCAAGCGGTACGAGTGCCATTATTCGTATTCCTCCTTATGGGCTTCTTCTGACACTGAAGGGTTAGATTACATTGCTCTGCTAAAAGGCAGAACATTTGGACACGGTAATTGAGAGCAAGAGCCGTGCCATTCCGCGATGCATGAGTTTGGCACGCATGGGTGACATTTTGTCTCACCTGCTGATGGTGCTAAAATGTCGTGATTGATCTGTTGCGCCTTGTGAGTGACATTATGTCGCTATCGTAGTCGGATCCACGGATTGAATAGATCGAGGGAGTGGACAGCGAGCACGATCGAACTCCCATAGGGATTCCGGTGCGATAAAAGTTCCCCAATGCCGTTATCTTAAACCAAATCTCCCAGATCCATGAATACAATTTTCTCATTGAGTATATTTCAGTAAGACTATATAATGGTAGCCGTCTGCAAATAGCGTGGAGAGCGGCGCAGGTGATCTAGGGAATAATGATCGGTAAGCCCTAAACAGATTTAGATAATGCACCTCGTAATTTAGCCAAAACCACGGCATACTCACTGCCCGACCGCCTCCCCTGGATTTGCAAATCCGACAGATGTTGGGAGTATTTGTGTAAAGATAGTGATACTCTGCATCGGGTGGAACTGTGATTTTTCTTGGATAAAAAGTGGACTTGATTTGTTCAGTTGGTCACTCACACTGGGATCCCTATCGGCTTCACTATTGGTTCAGTTGATTCCTCCCACTGGCGCCGTGTCAAGCGGGCACCAGAATAGAGTATTCCGAGGCGAGTGCAAAAGCAGAAAACAACACGATTTAATGTCTTTGTTCCCAGCAAAATCAGATTCCCAATTTGTCTCTGGCAATACTCGCTCAATTAGCCTGCGTTAGCCCAGAAAGAGGTTTTGCCGTGCGGTTTAGTCAAAAGCAAAAGGCCATTGAATGCAGTCGCAGCCTGCGTTTTCGGCGTTCCGGCTTGGGCTAAAACAGAAATTTGATGCGCTTCCGGGCTAACGCTAGTAATTTACGTGTTGCCGCCTTTGAACGGTTGCACCCAACACCCACGACTGGCGCTCCCTTATTCGTTCGTTTGGTCGTCTATTCCGGTTGAATTATACTATATGTGTGTTAAGTTGTCAATATAAAGTGAAGTCGAGCGGGTACTGAAGGTTGAATATACTGAATGGTGAAATTCCGAAACAAACTCAGTGTTTAGGCAGTTTCTCAATCAAGTCGGTAGCCGACGGGATTAAAACACTTGGGTTACTATCTGTCGGCTAAATTGCCGGGTTATCCGGAAGGCAATACAACTAATCAATCTATGTGTGTGCATTCTGCAAATGTTTTTGTTCCCGCCTAAGGGAGTCCACCGAGCGAATAGCAAGGATCAACCGATCGATAGCGAACCCATAGAAATCCCCGGCTCCCTATCTCTCGCTGGTTGCGCAGTGCGAACGCTACAGATGTGCTTGTGATACAGGTTCCAAACACTCACGAATGTCCGATATCAAATCTGATCTAATTGTCGAGAATTACAAAGGTTTGCTGCAAGAGTATTGTCATGTGAGGAATCTCGGAGATCCGTCTTACGAGGTGACGCAATTCGGAAGCCCGAATGAGCCGAGTTGGGAGGTGGAGGTCAGGTACGGCGGCGCACGGCACAGCACTCCGGAACCACTGAGCGGCTCCAAACGGTTCGCGGAGCAGATGGCGGCGAAGCAGGTGCTCGAGATTCTAAAATCACGGCAGCAGGCTTTCTTGGCGGGAGAATCCGTAGACATGAACACGTCGAATCTGGAAGAATTCGAGTCCGAGGTGTATTCGGACCCTGCGAAGGGAGCGGACCTGCCTCCCATCGATGCGCCGGTAGAGCTCCTTGCATCGGCGTTAACCGCGGCGAGCCAGCGTATTGCCGGGGCTTCACGCCGCGGGGTTAAGTACCGAGAATCCTCGGATTCGAAAAGAGACAATGAAATCTACGCTCGGAACGTAGCGGAACTAACGGTGCAAATCGTTCGGGAACTCATCGCCGCCGCCGAATCAAACAACGTCAAGATTACATAGAGATTGTAGGGTGCGCACTGCGCACCAGCCTTTTTGTATTAAGATTACATAGAACTCGTAGGGTGGAATCAAGCGAGTGGATAGCGAGTGCGATAGCAAATCTTCCGCCCACCATCACTTTTGTACTCTCACCCTCCTTCCTTCATGAACAACCCGACCCACCCACAGGACCGAATCTCCAAGATAAAACACCGCTTGCGCCAATCTCGTTTTCTTTCGATCTTCATGGGATGCCCGTATCCGGCGCCGCGCTGGAAGAAAGCCGTGAAGAGGGTTTTGCGTAAACTGGGACCGGAGGCGAGAATCCTGGATCTGGGGTCGGGGCTTGATCGACGCACACCGAACACCATCAACCTCGAAATCGAGGCGACGCCGAACGTGGATGTGCTCGGGGACGGGCATAGGCTGCCGTTCAAGGACGCGGTTTTCGATGCGGTCATCTCGGAAGCGGTGCTTGAGCATGTGCAGGATCCGATTCGGGTGGTCTCGGAAATGCACCGGGTGCTGAAGCCCGGCGGGTATGTGTGCGCGGCGGTGCCGTTCCTGCAAGGGTTTCATGCCTCGCCGCACGACTACCAGCGTTACACCGTGCCGGGGTTCGATTATCTGTTCTCTGCGTTTGCACGGATTGAGGGCGGAGCGTGCGCGGGACCGACAACGTCGTTGCACTGGATCTTCCGGGAGTATGTCGGGCTGCTCTTTTCGTTCGGGAATCTGTTGTTGGCGAAGCTGATTTCGCTGGTTGTGGGGTGGATCACGTTTCCGGCGGTGTGGCTGGATTATCTTTTGATGTGGAACCGGAATGCGCATATTCTGGCGTCGGCGGTGTATTTTGTTGGGAAGAAGGCAGAGTAGTAGGCATACTCCGGTAACCCTTGGGGCATCACGCCTCGGCATCGCCCTCACGACCGCTCCTGCTGGATTGACAAATCCAGCAGATCTTACTCCAACTAGCTTGTAGGGTGTGCACTGCGCACCAGCCTTTAGGCTCCCCGGAGGGAGTCAAGCGAGCGATTGGCTAGCGTGATAGAGATGCTCTTGCCCCGACATCTTCACCGTAGGGGCGCGGTTACCGCGCCCGTTCCGTCCCGAAAATGCTTATACGGTTCAAACAACCGATTTTTTCCTGTGGGAGCGATCTCCCGATCGCGATTTTCTCTCACGACAGACAAACCGGAGAATAAAACATGAGCGAACCAAAAAAGAAGATCGAAGATGCCCTCCACCAATTCGCCGACGGTAACCTCGCCAAAAACGCCAAAAACCTTTTCGATGTCCTCGGATACCGCAGCAAGAGGACGATGCAACTTGAACCCAACACCTACGACGGTTTTCTTTCAGTCTTCGAGCTTGAAGGGGATGAGAGATTCAATCCCAAACGGGCACTCGTAGAGGAATGGGAATCAATAGATCTTCTGTTTCAGTTACGGGAGGAGGAAATCAAGGATAATACCAATCTTGAGTTCGACTTTGGGAGCGGCGGCATTGACGAGGCGCGCATGGAGTCCTACCTCTTTTTCGCCATTGAGTTGAGCGGTGATCACTACACTCGCACGCAACTCTCCCAGATTACGCGCGAAATGAACAAACCGTTCGACATGCCCGCGGTGATCCTATTCCAGCACGGCACCTCCCTCACCTTCGCCGTGATCGACCGCCGCCTCAACAAAGACGACGAATCGAAGGATGTCCTTCTGAAGGCGACGCTCATCAAAGACATCAACGTCGACGATCCTCACCCTGCCCACATTCTTATACTGATCGACCTCTCAATTACCAAGCTGCACGAGAAATACAGGTTCAGAAACTTTGAGCAACTTCATGAGGCGTGGAAGAAGACTCTAGACACGTCTGAACTCAACAAACGATTCTACAAGGAACTTGCCGACTGGTATTTCTGGGCTGTCAATGAGGTGACGTTTCCTGACGGCGCCGAGAAGGACAAAGAAATTCGTAACGCTACCAGCGTCATACGGTTAATAACACGCCTAATTTTTGTCTGGTTCATCAAGGAAAAGGGGTTAGTACCCGATGCTCTCTTCACCGAAGCGAAGATTCGAGAGATTCTTGTCAACACCGACCCGCAGGAAAGCACCTACTATAAGGCAATTCTTCAAAACCTGTTTTTCGCGACCCTCAATCAAGAGATGAATACACCCGAAAAACCGCAACGACGTAAGTTTCGGGGCGAAGGACGCCAACATTACAACATCACATCCTCTACCGCTATAAACGCTATTTTATCGATCCTGATGAAGCCTTGAAGTTATTTGACTCAATCCCTTTCCTCAATGGCGGATTGTTCGAGTGCCTCGACAAGCCCGATGAAGACGACCCGAACACAATCACTCGCGTGGACGGATTCTCCGACCGAGACGACGTTTCTCTTTGCGTTCCGAATTTCTTGTTCTTCTCTGAAGAACGCAATATTGACCTCAGCGCAGCCTACGGAACACGCGGCAAACAATCTAAGGTGCGCGGCCTGGTCAAGATCCTTGACCGGTACAAATTTACAATTACGGAGAACACCCCCATTGAGGAAGAGGTGGCTCTTGATCCTGAATTGCTTGGAAGGGTCTTTGAAAACCTTCTCGCCGCCTACAATCCTGAAACGGGCTCAACGGTTCGGAAGCATACTGGCTCTTATTACACGCCGCGCGACATTGTCAATTACATGACAGATGAGTCGCTGATTGCCTACCTAAAACGCAAGTTCATCACCTATCACGCATCACAAAGCGCCCTGGCTCCAACTATTCCGCCCGCTCAATTGGATCTTGGTGGACGTGCAGAACCCGTCCAAACACAGATTGATACTCAAGGACTGGCTTCATCAGATGAACTTGAAGACCAGATCGAGCAAAAACTCCGAGATTTGATTACTTACAACGACAAATCACACGATTTCAACGAAGACGAAGCCGACGCATTGATAAATGCCGTCGATAGTATAAAAATTCTTGACCCCGCTTGCGGACCGGGTGCTTTCCCGATGGGAGTCCTGCATAAACTGGTACTAGTACTCGGAAAACTCGACCCGCGCAATGAGAAGTGGCGACAACGACAGATTGACAAGGTGCGACAGACCATTAGAACCGCCGAAAACATTGAGGATAGCACGGTTCGAGATAACACCATCCAGGATCTTGAACGCGAAATTGAGAGTATCAACGATACGTTTGAGCGAAATGAACTTGATTACGGACGGAAACTCTACTTGATTGAAAACTGCATCTACGGGGTGGACCTCCAGCCTATCGCCGTGCAGATTGCCAAACTTCGTTTCTTTATATCGCTAGTTGTAGACCAACAGGTTGACGAGGACCGTGAAAATCGAGGAGTGCGGCCGCTTCCCAATTTGGAAACTAAGTTTGTCGCAGCGAACACACTGATCAGTGTAGAGAAACCGGAGCAAACACAGATTCCCAACCCACAAATTGACGAGTTAGCAAGACAACTAGAAGACGTGCGACGGAGGCACTTCACCGCCCGCACTCCGCAAACCAAAAGAAAATATCGCAACCGCGATACCAAAATTCGTTCCAACCTCAGCGTACTACTCAAACGAGGTCGTTTTCCAAGCAGGACAGCCGAAAAAATCGCTTACTGGGACCCGTACAACC
Organism: Candidatus Poribacteria bacterium; assembly: GCA_028820655.1. Lineage (GTDB taxonomy): Bacteria > Poribacteria > WGA-4E > WGA-4E > JAJDTR01 > JAJDTR01. The sequence continues at coordinate 262,698 of JAPPIK010000014.1, forward strand.
AGAATTCATCGGCAAATTGGTTCGATGCAGAATGGATGTTTGGTATCAAGGAAGGATTTGATGTAGCTATTGGTAATCCACCGTATGGGTTGTTGAATAAACGCCAAAACAAGACGATGGGTCATTTGGCATCAATAAAAGAAATTCAGTTTTATAGAACCTCACCTGAATATGCTCCGGCTATGGGTGGGATGATTAACGTATTCAGATTGTTTATTGTGAAAAGTGTACATCTCTTAAACCGCAATGGGATGTTCTCGCAAATATTTCCCTTGGCTTTTATTGCTGATTTGAGTTGTGGCAACCTAAGAAAGTATCTTTTAAAAAACTACAGGGTTTTGAGTATTGAAGCATTCCCGGAGAGAGATGATGCCAAAAAACGGGTTTTTGAAGCAGCCAAAATGTCAGTCTGCATAATGAATCTGCTCAATCAGGAATCAACAGGGATATTCTCTATGAGAATCCATAGAGACAGGTTCATTGACGTTGAAAATGAGAAAGTATTGTTAAACGAAGGAGATATTAGCCTGATCGACAAAGCAAACCATACCATACCTCTTTTGGATCAAAGAGACCTAAATCTAATCCGAAAAATCTACAGAGAATCATCAGTAAGACTGGAAGATTTGGGTCACTGTTACACGGGGGAAATAGACTTGACTGCTAATCAAAAGTATCTGACAGATGATTCGGAATGTTCTGTTATGATTAAAGGAGCCATTATAGACAAATACCTCATTAAGCGAAGTATGAGTCAAGGTGAAATCAAGTTTCTAGACTCTGAATATTATCTTCGAGAAAATCGAGGCGTCAAAAGCCAACACCACAGGCATGAACGAATCGTGATGCAGGCGATAACCGGTGTTAATGAAAATATTAGGTTAAAGATGACGCTAATCGAAGAAGGACTATTTTGTGCAAACTCGGTCAATTATATTGTCTTTCGTGATGAGGCCGCGCACGTAATGTACATGCTTGCCTTATTGAATAGTTCCACACTAAATTTCATTTTCTCGAAGAGTAGCACAAACAGCAACGTCAATGGGTATGAGGTCGACAATCTGCCCATTGTCTTGGCTGACGAGAAGAATCAAGCATATCTTGCTAGCCTTGTCAATCAAATCCTCGCCAAAAAAGATGCAAATCCAGATGCGCCAACAGCCACGCTTGAAAATGAGATTGATCGGATAGTATACTCATTGTACGATTTAACTGACGAAGAAATTGCGATTGTGGAGGAAAATACTGTCTGAATCACGGAATACGCTGATTACACAGATTACGCGGATTAAATACGAGTCGTCCTGTTAGCAGGTCTTAATCCGCGTAATCCGATTAATCCGCACGAATCCGCGATTCAGACAAAATAACCGCGAGCAGCTAGGGTTCGAGGTAGGTTTTGCGATAGTTTGATTGACTGTGAATCACCAAGTACGATTAAACGCGAGTAAAAATTGCAATTGTGGAGAAGAACATCGTCTGAATCACAGATTACACGGATTACGCAGATTGCGCGGATTAAATGCGAATCGTCCTGTTAGCAGGTTTTAATCCGCGTAATCCGATTAATCCGCACGAATCCGCGATTCAGACAAGCTACGCAGAATACACAGATTAAATACGAACCGTCCTGTTAGCGGGTCTTAATCCGCGTAATCCGCTAAATCCGCGCGAATCCGCGATTCAGACAAAACGTCCGGTCTGACCGCAAACCATCAGTTGAGTTGCTTTTAATCTGCGAAATCCGGTAAATCCGCGAAAGTCCGCGATTCAGACAATAATACATGCCAACACCGGATACAAGCGATGATCGACAATCTGAAACATAAGGACATTACCGAAAAAATCATAGGCGCTGCTTTTGAAGTTCACAAGTTTTTAGGCATCGGTTTCCAAGAAGTGATCTATCAGCGAGCATTAGCCCTTGAACTATCGCGCGCGGGTTTGACCTTTGCACGCGAAGTGGAGCAAGACATTTACTATAAAGAAATGCCCAAGCCTATCGGCACCCGCCGAGCAGATTTCGTGGTCGAAAGAAAAGTGTTGGTGGAATTGAAGGCAATCACCGAATTGGGGGATGTCCATCAAGCCCAACTATTGAACTATCTCCGAGCATATCGACTTGAAGTCGGATTGCTACTCAATTTCGGCACGAAACAGTTGACATTCAAAAGGTTGATTCTATCGCAATCCGACCGCCGTCGTCGCGAATAGCGCCGATTATTGCAGCCGCGCTATCTCAACTCGTCTCAATCAGCGATGCCAGCCACAAGGAGGACCGTTAGACTATGAGAATCCGTCTGAATCACGGATTAAACCGATTACGCAGATTCCACGGATAAAATACGAGCCGTCCTTTTAGCAGGACCTTATCCGCGTAATCCGCTAAATCCGCGATTCAGACAAAACGTCCGGCTTGTCCGTAAACCATCAGGCGAGATGCACTTAATCCGCGTAATCCGTAAAATCAGCGCACATCCGCGATTCAGACAAAACGTTCGGTCTGACCGCAAACCATCAGTTGAGTTGCTTTTAATCCGCGTAATCCGATCAATCCGCGCACATCCGCGATTCAGACGAAATGCTCAATCTAACCGCAAACCATCAAGTGCGTGTGCTTTTGATCCGCGTAATCCGCTAAATCCGCGAGAATCCGCGATTCAGACAAAATGTTCAATCTGACCGTAAACCATCAGGTGCCGGGTTTTTCATCCGCGTAATCCGCTAAATCCGTGCAAATCCGCGATTCAGACAATCTAGTCCCTAAATCCGCGCAAATCCGCGATTCA
>JAPPIK010000014.1:265586-463942 GCA_028820655.1 Candidatus Poribacteria bacterium
GCAAATCCGCGATTCAGACAATCTAGTCCCTAAATCCGCGCAAATCCGCGATTCAAACAATTAACCCCACATTTTTCCCTTGAAAACTACACACACGTATAGTATAATTTCGCCTGAACCGTAGCGCGAGACACACCTCCGCTGCCGCTAGCGCAGTGAACAGTCTAAAGCGCCTGATACGAAAGTGCGCCAATATGCGCACGAATCCGTTTTTTCCATACGTGTAACTTAGTGAAAAAAGTGAAAAAAGTCACTATGGATCCGCATACAGTCTAGGATCAACCGAACGAACGGTAAGCGCGATAGAAGATCCTGGCGATAGAAATCGCATAGAAATCCCATAATCCGCCCTTTAGACGACCCCTTGGGAAATTAATCATGATTCAGAGTCTAACCGAACTCCGTGAAAAAATATACTTGGGCGAAGACTCGACAATTGAGTTCAAGCGAGAGCTTCCCGAACGAAAAGAACTCTCCGATGAGATAGCGGCTTTCGCCAACACCCGCGGCGGCGTGATACTCGTCGGGGTTGAAGACAACGGCGGCATCGTCGGTATTGACCGTGAGAGCCTGGACGGGGTTGAGAAAACGGTGGTTGAAATATGCCAGGAGGGCATAGATCCGCCGGTTCACATTGTGACAGAGAAGCCGTGCATTGACGAGAAGAACCTGATAAAAATTGATGTATCTCGCAGCCCGTTTGTGCGCCGATCTTCCAACGGTTATTTCATCCGTCAGGGCAGTAGGAAAATGGAGATGGCCGCCGAGCGCTTAGAGCGACTCTTACAAAACAATTCGCAAGTGCGTCGAATGCCCTTTGATAAACAGTTTGTGCCGAACACTCGCAGAGACACATTGAGCAGATCGCTCTACCAGCGATTTATCCCTAGCGTGGCCGAGGGCGAAGAGGAGAATCTGCTGCTTAAGAGGCGTTTGCTTGTCAAAGAAGAGGAGAATTACCGAGCCTCCGTCGCCGGGGTGTTGATGTGTCATCAGAGTCCCGATGATTACCTCTATAACAGTTTCATTCAGGCGGTCTATTACAGAGGCGTGGAAAAGGATGCCAACTACCAGATTGACGCCAAGGATTTCAAAGGACCGCTGGATGAACAAATTGTGGACGCCTTCAAATTCGTTGAAAAACATAACCAAGTGTCCGCGCGAAAGGAGATTGGCAGAATCGAGCGGCCGCAGTACAGCATGAGAGCCGTTTTTGAGGCAATCGTTAATGCCGTCGTGCACAGAGATTACTCAAAAACCGGTTCCAAGATTCGACTGTTTATGTTTGCCGATCGGCTGGAACTATACTCCCCCGGCGCCTTGGCAAACACCTTGACCGTGGAAGATCTGCCCTACAGCCAAGCAACCCGTAATGAACTACTCGCTCGTTTGCTTTCGGAAACGACGCTTGAGGACTATCTGGAAGCGAAGACAACCCGGCGCCACTTTTTGGAACGCCGCGGTGAAGGCGTCGGTATCATTCTGAACGAGAGCGAGAGGCTGAGCGATAAAACGCCGCTGTACGAGGTGTTTGGCGAAGAATTACGCTTGACCATCTTCGCGGCGGAATCCTTGCAGGACGACATTGCTGTCTGAACTGTGATTTTTGTGATGAAGTGATGGACTATGATTAAAGAGGAGTATAAGTATTCGGCGTTGACGGAAAAAGTCATTGGCTGTGCCATGCGGGTACATTCCGAGTTAGGTAGTGGATTTCAGGAAGTCATCTATCAGAGGGCATTAGCGCTCGAAATGGCTGCTCAAAAAATTCATTTCAGTCGTGAGCACGAGATGCCTGTCTACTACAGAGAGCAACAAATTGGCACGCGAAGAGCCGATTTCTTGATAGAGGGCGTTGTCTCCGTCGAATTGAAGGCTATTATCCAACTGGATGACATCCACCTGGCGCAAGCAATCAACTATCTGGAGGCGTACAATCTGGAGGTTGGGTTACTAATCAACTTTGGCGCACGAAGTCTTGAATTCAGAAGAGTAACGAACACAAAACTCTAATCAACAAAATCATGGCAATCACCATAATCTCATGAATCACAGTTCAGACAAAAGGAAGAAAATTATGCCCGAAAACACCTCACTATTCCCGTCTGGCATCCGGGATAACCGCGAGCGAGGCACGGTTGGCGAATTCCTCCGGTCGCAAATCGAAAACGGTTCATCCCTGTCCGTCGTCTCGGCGTACTTTACGATTTACGCCTTTGAAGCGCTGAAATCGTCACTGCTCGGAATCAACGACCTGCGCTTTCTTTTCGGCGAACCCCAATTCATCAAGAAACTGGATCCCGACAAAACAGAAAAGAAATCTTTCATCATAGACAGCGGCGGTTTGCACTTGAGGAACCAACTCCAACTCAAGCGAGTGGCAATAGAATGCGCCGAGTGGATTGAGGATAAGGTGGACATCCGGTCGATCCGGGAATCGAACATGCTGCACGGCAAAATGTACCACATCGCCAAGAACGGGGTGGAAAATGCCATTCTCGGCAGCTCCAATTTTACCGTGCGCGGTTTGGGCCTGAGCGAGGCGGGGGGTAACATTGAACTGAATCTGAAAGTGGCGGACGACCGTGACCGGAACGATCTGAAGCTGTGGTTTGATGAACTTTGGAACGACGACAAACGGGTTGCGGATGTCAAGGATGAAGTGTTGTCCTACCTTCGCCAACTCTATGAGAATTACGCGCCGGAGTTCGTCTACTACAAGACGCTCTATCATCTCTTTGAGCGGTACTTGAGCGATCAGGAGGGGTGGGGCTTGCTGGACACGCCGCCGCAACTCGTCGACACGCAAATCTGGAACGCGCTCTATGGATTCCAAAAGGACGGCGTAAAAGGGGCAATCAACAAAATCCTGACGCACAACGGTTGCATCATCGCGGACAGCGTTGGCTTGGGCAAGACATACGAAGCCCTTGCGGTGATAAAATACTTTGAACTGCGCAACGAAAACGTGCTGGTGCTGTGTCCCAAGAAACTGCGAGAGAACTGGACGCTCTACCCGGCATACACGGGCAGCACGCTCAATCCGTTCCCAAACGACCGGTTCGGCTACACGGTGCTGTCGCATACCGACCTGAGCCGAGCGAGCGGCATGTCGGGGGATGTCGATCTGTCGTCGTTCAACTGGGGCAACTACGGTCTGGTCGTCATCGACGAATCCCACAACTTCCGAAACAACACCTACGGAGCGAGGGATGAGCAGGACAAACCGATTCGCCGAACTCGATACGAACGGCTGATGGAGGACATCGTCAAGAGCGGCGTAAATACCAAAATACTGTTGCTGTCCGCAACGCCGGTCAACAACGACCTGCGTGATCTGCGCAACCAACTCTACTTGCTCACAGAGGGGCGCGACGACGCTTTCAAGGATTCACTCGGCATCACCAACCTGAAAGAGACCATCACATCCGCTCAAACCGCCTTCAACAAGTGGTCAAAGCAAGATGGCACGCGCAGCAGTCAGAATCTACTTGATGAACTGAGTACCCACTTCTTCAGACTGCTCGACGGTCTGACCATTGCCCGCTCCCGGAAGCAGATTCAAAAATACTATCCCGACTCGATGAGAGAACTGGGCGGCTTCCCGAACCGCGGCAAACCCGAGTCCATCTACACCAAAATCGACCGTGAAGATGAGTTCCTGCCTTACGACGCGCTGAACGATGAGATCTCCGAGTATCAGCTATCCGTATACAACCCGACCAAATATCTGCGTCCGGAATTCGAGTCCATATACAACCTGCCGCGTGTCCCGCACTTTACGCAGCGCGACCGTGAGCACTACTTGATCGGTATGATGCGAGTGAATTTTCTCAAGCGCTTGGAGAGTTCCGTCCACTCCTTCAAGATCACGCTTGAACGCACCCTTACTAAAATTGATCGGTTGGAAGACCGCATCCGGCGGTTTCAGAAGTATCGAGTCGAAAACCCGGAGGTGGATCTCACAGAGATGCCGCCCGACGCCGACGGAGATGAAGAATTGCAGGCGGCACTCGAGGTGGGGAAGAGCCTGAAATTCAAGATGGCGCATCTAGATTATGAGCTGTGGTTGGAAGATTTGGGGCGCGACAGAGAGCAACTTGAGCGTCCCCTGCGCTACGCGGAAAAAGTCAGCCCTCCCCGGGACGCTAAGCTCGCAGCAATCAAGGGGCTAATTCGAGAGAAAGTTAAAAACCCCACAACCACCAAGCGCGGAACGCTAAATCGAAAGGTTCTGGTATTCACCGCCTTTGCGGATACCGCCGACTACCTTTACGAGGCGCTTCATGGGTGGGCACAAGCGGAATTGGGGGTACATATCGGTTTGGTGACGGGAGGCGCCATGCCCAACCGAACCACTCTGGGCAAAACCAACTTTGTGGACATCCTTACCAATTTCTCGCCAGTTGCGAAGAACCGTGGCAGCGATAGGACAATGCCGCAGGATGAGGAAATAGACCTGCTCATCGGCACGGATTGTATTTCGGAAGGGCAGAACCTGCAGGACTGCGACTACCTGATCAACTACGACATCCACTGGAATCCGGTGCGCATCATCCAGCGATTCGGGCGGATCGACCGCATCGGGAGCGTCAACACGAGCGTGCACTTGGTCAACTTCTGGCCCACCCCCGACTTGAACCGCTACATCAACTTGAAAAACCGGGTTGAGGCGCGGATGGCGCTGGTAGATGTCACGGCTGCACAGGGAGATAACCTGCTTGAGCCGGATGCGCTTTCCGAAGCGATTGAAGGCGACCTCAAATACCGGGACCAGCAATTGCTGAAACTTCAGAAGGAAATCCTTGACCTCGAAGAGTTTGACGAAAGCGTTTCCCTCAACGAGTTCACGCTTGATGATTTCCGCATGGAACTTTTCAAGTACATTGAAAACAACAAGAAAACACTTGAAGAGGCGCCGCCCGGGCTGTACGCGGTTGTGCCCCCGCCCGCAGGAGATCCGATTATCCGGTCGGGAGTCATTTTCTGCCTCAAACAGACCCGGGAGTCGGAGGAGAACGAGAAGTTGAATCCCACCCAACCCTATTTTCTCGTCTACGTTCGCGACGATGGCGTCGTCAGGTTCACGTTTTCGCAGCCCAAGCAGATTCTTGAAATGTACCGGCAGTTGTGTTCGGGGAAGACCAGTCCGTATGACGAGTTGTGCGAGCTGTTCGACGAGCACACGAAGGACGGCGCGGACATGTCTCGATACGACAATCTGCTGGAGCACGCCGTGGCGTCGATCGGTCAATCCTATAAGAAACGCGCCCTCCGCAGCCTGGTATCGGGGCGCGGCGGGGCTTTGCCGCTTGAATCGGAGCAGGTTGGCGACACCACGGATTTTGAGTTGGTGACGTGGTTGGTGATCAAAAATTTAGAGGAGTGAAAGACAGTACCTCAGATTTCCAGATGTTCGATGTGATGATTTGCTGCTCCTGCTGGATTGCCAAATCCAGCAGCGTAATGCCATCCGCCCTACATCCTATGCCTACTTTAATCCATCCGTGTAGTGAGTGATTGCCCCCGAAGGATTCACAAATCCGTCGGCATATCCGGTGGAGGTACATGTGTCAGATTGGCGCCCGAAGTTTCGCCCCGAACACTTCTACTTCGTTACGACAAGTGCGGTTGATTCCCTCCATATCTTCCGGCGTGATGTTATCAAGCGTCTACTTGTGGACACTCTTGATTGTTTCTGTCATCACAAGCGGATGCGACTTTTTGGATTCGTCATTATGCCGAATCATCTCCACTTCATCGCACGCTTTTCGGCGACTGATCCAATGGCTAGTGTTGTTAGGGACTTCAAACGACAGACCGCCGACCGGGTGATTCGACATCTGAAGGCCGAAGAGAATCAAACGGCACTCGTTGAGCTTCGGGCACGCGTGAAACGACTTGAAAAGCAGAGGTACAAGGTATGGGAAGACGGATACAATGCCAAGGATGTTGTTTCCGAGACGTTCTTGCTGCAGAAGATGGAGTATATCCACAATAATCCGTGCCAACCGCATTGGAGCCTATGCAAAAAGGCCAGAGTACTATATCTGGTCAAGCGCGCGGTTTTATATGACGAGTTCGGCGTGTATTATTCCGATCGAAGATGTGCGTAAGGCGCTGGGGTGATGCGATGTGATAGGCTAGGATGCTGTGGATTTGCCAATCCACAGCGAGCGGCCGGTGGGCGAGCAGTGAAGGGAACTCGGGAGCGGGCTAATGGGAGAACGATCAAAGTGGATTCACGTACACCAGTGTATTCGCTGGATCGTAACTGTTTGGTGCATCGTTTGATTCGTGTTAATACAAGCCGTTGCATCTATTCTGTACAAGCGAGCTCCCCCAATTCATCCGAATTAGCATTGTGCTTCCATACTCGGCGCGATCTATGCCCGCTCGGTCTCGATTGGCAAATCCAGACTGGCGAACTATACAATTACGTTGAATCGAAAACAGAATGGCTATTTTGTGAGAGTGATGTCGTTGTTCAGATAGCCCTGAATCCATGGACTGACTCGTTCCGCCATGCCGGCTAGATCGTGGAGGTGCAGCCAAAGCGTCATGCCGCGGAGGTAGGCGAGTTTGAGGTGAGAGGGCAGCGAGTTTTGTTCGGAGGTCGTGAGAGAGGAGACCTCCTCGTAGGCTTCAAGAAACACGAATTTCTGGTCGGGGGTTAGGGGTGTGTCTCGGTAGACGGCGGGGAAAAAGACCAGTGCATACGCGAGATCGTAGGTACGGTCGGCGGGACGTGCAGTGTCAAGATCCAAAATAGCCTTCACCTTTCCACCGGCATCGAATTTCAGGTTCTGTGCGCGGTAATCGCCGTGGATAATCCAATCTCCCCGGTCCCGCACGGGAAGTTCCGCAGCCAGTCTCTCCACCTCCCCCATCCACTCGGCAATCCGGCTCCCTAATACCGGATATCCGCCGGTTTCGGATTCAGCGGTGCGTATCCGCTCAAGCCGCCGGCGCAGTGTCCCGATGACTTCGTCGCGCATTGGCTCCCACCGGATGTCAACCTCGGGATGGAAGCCTCGCAATTCATGGTGAATTCGTCCCAGGGTTTCGCCGGCGGATTGCAGCGCTCCGACGGGTTGAACGGCGTCAAAGTCACATCCCTCCACAAATTCGGAAATCGCGTAGATTTCATGTCCCTCTATCGTTAGCGTGCCGCCGCTGCGGTTTCGGAGGAGGCGGGGGACAGGGAAGTCCCTCGCGCAAAGGTAGTTCTGTGCATCATGGGTGAAGGAAATGCGAGAGATCTCCGCGGCCTGATCGAGGTTGGGGGTCGATTCGCACCGATAGCGTTTCAGGAACAACCTCCCTTGGTCCGTGTGGAGGAGCATGGTGGCGCTCATGGCGCCGGTGCCTATCGGTATGGCGGCAGCGACTTTCAACCCGTAGTGTTGGTGGATATTTGCCTGTTCTTGAGGCGAAAGCGTTTTCATGAGTGAGTGTATTTCCCTTGATTCCTTGTCTTCGATTAGCGCCGCTTCTCCTAGGATATTCTCAGTCGCGCCGAGTTCGTTGTCAAGTTTTAATCGGGATTATTTCGACGTGTTTGGTTTTTTGAGAGGCGTAGGTGGTTTGATGATATACGCTACCCCTTTCAAAGGCTGGTGCGCAGTGCACACTCTACGGAATCTATTGCCTCATGAAGTGCCTTTGGTGTATGATGAGAAAATGGACCGCGTTTAGGTTGACACTATTACCGTACACGTAAGGTTTCCGAAGAATATGACCGCGAAATCAATCGAAAATCAGTTAAACCAGCTCAGAGACAATCTTCGCTATCACGAACACAAGTACTATGTCGAGAATCAGCCGGAAATTTCCGACGAAGACTTTGATTCAATGATGAAGCAGTTGGAGGCGCTGGAAACAGAGACGCCGGAGTTGGTTACTACCGACTCGCCCACGCAACGGGTCGGGGGCTCGGTCGGATTCGGGGAGCGGGTTCAACATTACAGCAGCATGTTGAGCCTGGATAATACTTTCGGTCCCGATGAGTTGTACGATTTTGACAGACGCGTGAAGCAGATGCTGCCGGAGGAGAGGATTGAGTACGTCGCGGAGTTGAAGATTGACGGTTTGGGGGTTTCGCTGGTTTATGAAAACGGGCTGTTAACTCGCGGGGCGACGCGGGGTGATGGAGAATACGGGGAGAACGTCACCGCCAATCTGAGGACTGTCCGCTCCATCCCGCTAAAAATCGCCTCCATTGAATCAAGTCCAGCTCTTATGGAGGTGCGCGGCGAGGTATTTATACCGCGCGATCGGATGGATGACATCAATAAGGAACGGATAGAGAACGAAGAAGCGCCGTTCGTGAACCCTCGAAACGCCGCCGCCGGCTCCGTTCGATTGCTGGATGCGTCAATTACGGCATCGCGCCCGCTTGACATATTCATCTACACCGTAGGTTATGCCGAGGGGATCGAGTTTGCGACACATTCCGAGGCATTGGGTCTATTGGAGCGGATGGGTTTCAAGGTGAACCCTTCGACCGAATGCTTTCCATCAATCGAGGGTGTTGTCGAGTATTGCCGCCGCCAGACGACCGAGCGCGAAAATATTGCCTACGATGTTGACGGCGTCGTCGTTAAAGTAAATTCGATTGCACAGCAGTCTGAACTGGGTTTCACGGCAAAAAGCCCGCGGTGGGCGGTTTCGTGCAAGTTTCCCGCCCGGAAGGCGACTACGCGGGTTCGCGCCATCGATGTACAGGTGGGACGAACCGGCGTGCTAACGCCCAGAGCCATCCTTGAACCTGTGCACTTGTCGGGGGCGACGATCACCCACGCCACCTTGCACAACGAGCAGGACCTTCACCGCAAAGATGTCCGTGTCGGTGACACGATTGTATTGGAACGCTCAGGTGATGTCATTCCGAAAGTGATTTCCGTTGTGAAAGAGAAGCGGGACGGAACAGAGAAGGAATTTCATTTGCCGGATCGCTGCCCGGCATGTGATTCGCCCGTGCAACGCTCAACGGAGGAGGTGGCGGTTCGGTGCGTGAATAGCGCATGTCCGATGCAGTTAAAGCGTCGAATCGAGAGTTTTGCATGGCGAAGCGCGCTCAATATCGAAGGGTTGGGACCGGCGGTAATAACCCAGCTTGTTGACTCCGGATTGGTATCGAGCGTTGCGGATCTTTACGATCTCAAGAAAGCCGATATTGTTGAATTTGAAAGGGTGGGAGAGAAGTCGGCGGACAACTTGCTTCGCGAGATCGAGGGCAGCAAGCGTGCGCCAGCCGCAAAGGTTCTGTTTGGACTCGGGATTATGCATGTCGGTCAGAACGTAGCGGAGTTGCTGATCGAGCACTTCTCGTCGATCGATGCACTTGCCGCCGCGGATGTCGAGGAGATTGCGAGCATTCACGGCATTGGGCCCAAGCTGGCTGAAAGCGTGCGCCAATTCTTCCAACAATCTGCCAATCAGGAGTTTTTGCGGCGGTTGAAAGATGCGGGCTTGCAGTGGGAGTCGGATGATAGCCCGCCTCCGGAAATCTCACAGGAGAGTTTCTTTACGGGAAAAACCTTTGTGCTGACAGGGACCCTCTCACAAATGGCACGCTCGGATGCGTCAAAAAAGATAAAGGAATGCGGCGGTAAAACAACGTCAAGCGTCACGTCAAAGACGGATTACCTGATTGCCGGCGAGTCGGCCGGTTCAAAATACGATCGGGCGATGGAGCTTGGGGTTGAAATCCTCACGGAGGAGGAGTTTCTTGCCCGGTTGCCGACGGATTGACTTCGACCGGGTTTCCATTGGTAATCTTTTCAGAAACTTTAATTACTCCCGTTTTCTTGTTCCCTTTCTCGAATTGGATTGATTTGCTCACCTCACGTTGTTACAATGCGAGCACGACAAAATACATCCCAAAGGAGTCATATTATGCCCACATCGCAAATTGCCGCGCAACTTTATACAGTGCGCGATTTTACGAAAACGCCGACTGATATCGCCCAAACGCTGAAGAGGGTGAAGCAACTCGGTTACGATGCCGTTCAATGTTCGGCACTCGGTCCCATCGAGACCGCCGAATTGAAACGCCTGGTCGATGAAGAGGGATTGAGCATTTGCGCCACGCACACCGATTATGAACGAATGCGCACCGAACCTCAATCGGTGATCGACGAACACCAGCTTCTAGATTGCAAGTATGTTGCGATTAGCAGCATACCCGGGTCGGATCGCAGTGCCGAAGGGTTTGCGCGTTTCGCCAAGGAAGCATCGGAGGTGGCGAAGCGACTCGCGGAGGGCGGACTTGTGGTTTCGTATCACAATCACAGTTTTGAATTAGAGAGATTTGACGGGCGCACCGGCTTGGAGATTTTGTACGCCGAGAGCGATCCCGAATTTCTCAAGAGCGAGCTTGACACCTACTGGATTCAACATGGAGGCGGCGATCCGGCGGCTTGGATCCGCACATTGAAAGGACGCATCCCGATCATTCATGTTAAGGATATGGAGATGCAGGGGAGCACTCAACTGTTCGCCGAAGTCGGAGAGGGGAATCTGAATTGGCCGGCAATTCTCGAGGCGTCCAGAGACGCCGGGGTCGAGTGGTATATTGTGGAACAGGATACCTGCCAGCGCGACCCGTTTGAGAGTTTGGGAATCAGTTTGAGGAATCTGAAGGCGATGGGAATTGAGTAGCCGGCAAGTCATCAGAATAGGAATGTTACGGAACGAAAATCGGCGATCAGGAGATCGCTCCCACCGAGCCATGATTCGTTCGCTTGAGCCATAGCGGACAACAAGGTTTTGGTTTTCGCAAGGAACCTGAATTCATAAATCGGAGTCAGCATCTACTCGTACATGGTTGGGTTTCGCTGTACTACGTGCGACGAGGCATTGGGAAGTGGGTTCCCTTATACGCTGAATGAAGCTTGTTCGTTGGCCGCTCGACCCAACGTATAGCACGACGCTCATGGATCGGCACGGGGGTCGCCCCCTACTCCTATGTGATCGTCGTGCTTGACAAGAATTTTTGCTTGCAATAGGCATCAAATTGTGATATTATTTTGATCCAGCCGCGAAGAACCTTTCCATCAGTGGAAGGAAAAGCATCGCGGTTTTTTTGTGCGTCTGGCACCACCGACATTTGATTATTCGTCGATGCGGAAAGACTTGAGATGACAAGCAGTGTGTGAGTTGACGGCGACCTTGGATCGTCTATTCATATCATACTATACGTCCTAGTTTTGGTGTACGGCATTATTTTGAGAGTGGGGTGTTATTCCCGCTCTTTTATTTTTAACGCAAAGAATTCCAAATGACATCTATCTTAAAGTCCTCTATGATCGACCTGCTTACTCCTGTGCTCGATCAAGCGGGGATTGAATTCGTCGATGTCGAGTTTCAGGGTAACGACATAGTAGGTACGATTCGGTGCCTGATTTACAAGCCCGGCGGCATTACTGTTAAAGACTGCCAACAAGTGAGCCGCATGGTGCATCCGATCCTCGAAGTCAACGGGTTGATAGACGGCAACATGGCGCTTGAGGTTGCATCACCCGGGATTGACAGGCCGCTTGTAACCGAAGCAGATTTTCGCAGGAATATCGGGCGTGCAGTTCAAATAGAAACGACCTCTGAAACGGGGGAATCGCATGAATTGGGTGGAACCGTGCTAGATGTCAAGGACGGTGTGCTTCGCCTTGAAGAATCCGGAACAGTAACCGAACTTCAAATTTCAACTATCATAAAGGCTCAAATACAACTGATGTGGTAATAGCTTGCGTGGGTAGTGGAGAATGAACTATGACAAATGATTTGTTGATGATTGTTCGTCAAATCATGGACCAGACGGAATTACCGCAAGAGACCTTCATTGAAGCAATAGAAGCCGCGCTCTATTCCGCAGCGAAGAGGCGTTACGGCTCAACACACGGGGTAACAATCAGAATAGATCCCGAGTTAGGCGAGATAAAGTGTTATGTACCCAAGAAGGTCGTCGAAATCATGCAGAGCTTCGCCAAGGAGATTCCGATTGAGGAAGCGGTAAAGCTGAAACCCGACGCCCAACTAGACGAGATGATCGAGGTCGAAGTAGACCCTAAAGAGTTTGGAAGAATCGAAGCCCAGACCGCACGTCAGATCCTCGTTCAGAAAATCAAGGAAGCGGAACGACAACAGGTATATGAGGAATATAAAGACCGGGAAAGCGAGGTTGTTACCGGGCACGTGCAGCGTATGGAGCGCGGTAGTCTTATACTTGATTTGGACCGGACGGAAGGCGTTCTGCCGTTTAGCGAAATGCCCCATCCGAACAATTACCAGCGGAATGACATTCTGAAGTGCCTCATTCTGGAGGTCCAAGACAACATGAAGGGACCGCAGGTTGTCCTTTCTCGTACTCACAAGACTCTGGTTGCTCGTTTATTCGAGATGGAAGTTCCGGAGATTTATGATGGGCTTGTCCATCTGAAGGCTATTGAACGAGATCCGGGCGATCGTGCGAAAGTCGCCGTGACCGCCACCGTTGACGATATAGACGCAGTCGGCACATGTGTCGGGGTCAAGGGTTCCCGCGTTCAGACGGTTGTCCGCGAGTTAGATGGCGAGAAGATCGATCTTCTTGAGTGGGATGAAGATCCCAAAGTGTTCATTGCCAATGCGCTGCAGCCTGCCACGGTATCTCGAGTCACGATAGGTGAGGACGACAATGCAGAAGTGATTGTTCCGGACGATCAGCTTTCATTGGCAATCGGAAGGCGCGGACAGAATGCGCGGCTTGCCGCGCGGTTGACAGGATGGAAGGTTGATATCAAGAGCGAGTCTGAAGCGGGGTCCCAATTCAAGGAGGAGATCGTTGGTGAACTCTTTGGAACCGATTCCGATTCAGTCTCCGCAGATATCGGGCTAGACTTATCCGAGTTAGACGGAGTCGGCTCAAAGATTGCGACGGCGCTCAAGGATTCCGAATTTCCAACCGTTGAGCTTGTTGCAAATGCCTCGTTGGAGGATTTGTCGTCTATCCCGGGCATCGGCGCCAAGACGGCCGAAAAGATACAGCGTTCCGCATTGGAGATGCTTGAACCGTAGGTTATACTGAAGAGAACCATCGAAGCTCCGATCGGTAGGAGGCATGGTGGCAGTTATTGCTTTGCGCACCTGTATCGGGTGCCGAGGTATATTTCCCAAGAAGGCGTTGCTACGATTCGTGTGTCACTTGGATTTACAACTCAGATCGGACGAAACGGGAAAAGTACCCGGGCGCGGGGCATATGTATGCGAGTCGCAATCTTGTGTCACCAAGGCTTTCAAGTCACATAAGCGCATCAATTCACTGTTGCGAACCAATCTCTCGAGAGAAAGCGTCATGCAATTCAAACAGGAGCTTCTACATACGGTGAGTCAAGATAGTGCAAGAGGGAAAGGACACCAATGAGAAAACGCACCGAGAAAAAGAAACCGCCCGCCGCTAAAGCGTCGGCAGACGAAACGAAGAACGTTCGAATATATGAGCTTGCAAAGCAGTATGACATAACAAGCAAAGAACTGATCGAAGAACTTCGACGCTATGGCATTGCAGTCAAGAATCATATGAGTTCTCTTGACGGGGAGACTGTTGCCCTCATCGAAGCCGAGCGCAAAGGAGCGGAATCCCCCAAGTCGAAAACACCTAAAGAAAAAAAGGCGCGGGGCCCCAAGCGTTCTCGTGACAAACCCGCCGAGTCAGTGGTCGAATCAAAACAACCGGAGACTGATGCGTCCGGGCGATTGCAAATTAAGGAGAATGTAACCGTCGGGGAGTTGGCTTCGACCTTGGGCTTCCGACCACCGGAAATGATTATGCGGCTGATGAAGCTGGGCATCATGGCCAATGTCAACCAGCGTCTGGGTTATGAGGCACTACAAGCGATAGGCGACACGTTTGATTTTGACGCCATCCGCGAATTGACCTTGGCGGAAAAACTCCTGGTGGACGAAGAGGACGATCCGTCAGACTTGGTGCCGCGGGCACCGGTGACCACGATTATGGGCCATGTGGACCACGGTAAAACCTCTCTTCTAGATGCCATCCGTGAGTCGAATGTCATGGAATCCGAGGCGGGAAACATCACGCAGCATATCGGCGCCTACAATGTGAATCTTGAAACCGGAAACGTCGTATTTCTTGACACTCCTGGGCATGCGGCTTTCACTGCCATGCGCGCGCGCGGGGCGCAGGTGACGGATGTCGTTGTTCTCGTGGTGGCGGCGGACGATGGTGTTATGCCGCAGACAATCGAAGCAATAAACCATGCAAAGGCAGCCGATGTGCCAATTGTAGTTGCAATCAACAAGATTGATGCCGACGGAGCCCGAATTGATTATGTAAAAGAGCAGTTGGGGCATCAGAATCTGATACCTGAGGAGTGGGGCGGCCAAACGGTCTTCGTTGAAATCTCCGCCAAGGAAAGAATTGGAATCGATTTTCTTTTGGAGATGCTACTGCTGGAAGCCGAGTTGCTTGAATTGACGGCAAACCCGCGGGGGCCCGCACGCGGCACGGTTGTCGAGGCGAAATTGGACAAGGGGCGCGGTCCGGTATCAACCGTGCTTATGCAAAACGGCACGCTAAAAGTCGGAGACGCTTTCGTTGCGGGACGCTATTATGGAAGAGTTCGGGCAATGATGGACGACCTCGGGCATCGCCTCAAAGAGGCAGGTCCAGCCACTCCGGTTGAGGTGTTGGGTTTCACAGGGGTTCCGGAAGCGGGAGATCGATTCTATTCTGTGGAATCCGAGAGGGATGCAAGAGCGATCAGCGATTCGCGGCAGGAGGAGCACCGGCAAACCCAACTCGGATCTCATAGCCACGTCAGCTTGGAGGACTTATTCCAGCACATTCAAGAGGGTGAGATTAAGGAATTGAACATCATTGTTAAAGGCGATGTTCAAGGGTCCGTTCAGGCGGTCTCCGGTGAATTAGACAAACTGAGCACGGCGGAGGTCAAGATAAATGTGATTCACCAAGCCGTCGGCGGAATTACGGAACCGGACATTCTGTTAGCGTCCGCTTCGAATGCGATCGTCGTCGGATTCAACGTGCACCCAACGACGGGCGCCGTGCAGTTGAAGGAGACCGAAGAAATAGATGTGCGAACGTACAACGTCATCTACGATCTGACTTCGGATGTTCAGTCGGCCATGGAGGGTCTATTGGATCCGGAGGTGCGCGAAGTGGTCATCGGCAGAGCTATAGTCCGAGATTTATTCAAAGTACCGCGGATGGGGACCGCAGCGGGTAGTTATGTGAATTGGGGGCGGGTGTCGCATAACCAGCCGGTGCGTGTACTCCGCGATAACCGTCTGGTGTATGATGGCAAGGTCGATTCGCTCCGCCGATTCAAAGAGAATGTGAATGAAGTCCAAGCCAATTACGAATGTGGCATTGGCATCAATGACTTCTCGGATTTCAAAGTGAACGATGTGTTGGAATGTTATGTCTACGAACACGTTCGCCGCACCTTGAAGTAGAGCCGGGGTTTTCGTGAAGGTACCGAATAAACAAGATTGCGCATGCGAATCGGAATTTGCCGGATCTTCCTTAGGATTCCTGAAAATCATTCTTTAAAGTAGAAACGCCAGGTCGTCAAGAGTGTTATCGACCGAGTGAAGAATCGATTCAATGTGGCAATTGCGGAGGTCGATGCACTTAATTCTCATCAAACCGCGGTTCTCGGCGCCGTGACGGTGTCCAACGACTCCAGGCACGTTAACCGTATCTTGTCGCACGTCGTGAAATTTGTTGAAGATACCGCATCCGCAGAACTGACTGACTACGAGATTGAATTGAGCTGAGAGGGTGGGTCGAAATGTTGGAATACAACCGTTCGGATCGCGTCGGCGCGCTTCTTCAACGAGAGTTGAGCGATATCATTCATCGTTCTATAAAAGATCCACGCGTAGGTTTCTGCACGGTAGGCCATGTCGAAGTATCCTCAGATCTGAAATATGCCGATGTCTTGGTTAGCGTGGTGGGTGATAATAAACAGAAGCAGGCTACGCTTGCTGGGTTGAGAAGCGCCCGAGGTTTCCTTAGGCGTGAAGTGGGGAATCGAATTGACTTGCGCTATACTCCCGAACTTCGTTTCGCGCTGGATAAATCCGCGGACCATCTAATGAAGATAGATCGTCTCCTCAAGCAAGTGGAACAAGAAACGGAAAAAGACGGGTCCGCAGTATCCGGCGAGTAGCCATGGAAGATTACCAAGCGATTTTGGATGTGTTCGACCAGCATCACTCTTTTGCTCTTTCGGTTCACATCAACCCCGATGGCGACGCCGTCGGCTCAGAGTTGGCGCTCTATTCCTTTCTGCGAGACTTGGGAAAACAGGTCCGGGTCTTCAATACGGACGCAGTTCCCGACAATTATCACTTCCTTCCTTTCAGCGAAGTAATCCAAGGACCTGACGACGTTCAAGACTATTCTCCGGAAATCCTTGTCATCCTTGATGCCAGTACCCGGATGCGAATCGGCGACAAACTGTGCCGAACGCTCATTCCGACCAAAGCTGTGGTCAACATAGATCATCACGACACGGGAGATCGCTTCGGTGATTATAACCTGGTAGAGACAGATGCCTCGTCAACGTCGGAAATTATCTTTCGACTAATCAAACATCGTGAAATGCCTATCGGGCGGGATCGCGCGCTTTGCCTCTATACCGGTATTATGTTCGACACCGGTTGTTTTCGCTACAACAATTCTGCACCTGTTGCTCATCGGATTGCGGCGGAACTCATTGAACAGGGCAATTTTCCTGTGGATGGCGTGTACCGTCAAGTGTACGAGTCAGTCTCGATTGGGAAAATGCGGCTTTTGGCAGAAGTGTTGCAGACATTGAATCTGACCCAAGACGGCAAAATTGGTTGGCTGTGGGCCACACAGGAGATGTTTCGGAAAACCGGCACGACTCCCGATGATGTGGAGGGCTTCGTGAATCATGTTCGCGCGATTGATTCAGTCGAGGTTTCTATCTTTGTGAGCGAGCTTGAGGATGGAAGGTCGAAGGCTAGTCTGCGAAGCGAGGCACATGTTGATGTTGGAAAAGTCGCGGCTGATTTTGACGGGGGAGGACACCAACGCGCCTCCGGTTGCGTGATCCATGCGTCGCATGAGTTGGCAGTCAAGCGGCTTGTTGAAAATACCCAAAAACGGATGAGATCCATCACGAACGGTAACTCTGGAAGATAGCTCGGAAACACCGAAGGTCTCAACCGACTATCTCCGGGACCCGGTTGATAGTCACCATGTGCGTAGACGGCGTATTTAATCTAAACAAACCACCAGGAATGACCTCCAGACAAGCCGTCGATCGAGTGAAGCGTGTCTTGAAAGCACCGAAGGCTGGACACGGCGGCACATTGGATCCGGAGGCCACAGGGGTTTTACTCGTCTGCTTGGGAAAGGGGACGAAGCTGTTCGACCAATTACAACTGGGAACCAAGGAGTACGAGGGTACACTCAGGTTGGGGATTACGACGGACACGCTTGATGCCAGCGGCAGAGTCCAAAGCGTGTCTGATGTCGGTCAAGTTACCCCGGAGAAGATTCGGGTTATCGCACAGCAGTTTGTAGGTGAGATTGTTCAGGCCGTTCCAATGTATTCGGCGGTGAAGTACAGGGGAAAACGACTGTACAAGCTGGCGCATCGCGGCGTTGAGTTGGAGGAACTGCCGAAGAGAACGGTTCACGTTCAATCCGTGGAAATTCTGTCGGTGCGCCTTCCAGATGTTCGATTCCGGGTGGTGTGTTCGAAGGGTACTTACATTCGAGTTCTCGCTGCGGACATAGGGGCATCCCTCGGCTGCGGGGCTCATCTCACGCAATTGACTCGAACACGGTCAGGAAATTTCACGCTCGAATCATCTCATACACTTGAGTGGCTTGAGGAACAGCCACGGCGAGGCCACGAGGCGGTTGTGCCGGTGGATGCCGTGATTGAAACTAGCGACGGGGCATCGGCAGTCACGTGTTGCCGTTAGCTAGTTTTCCGCACCACAATCCTCATTCGGTTTTCAACACGAATCGGACTACAAAATCCCATCTTTAGTGTGCGTTCCGGGTCATGATTGGCATTTCCAATCCGAAGCCCTGGAGATTGAAGTTTGCAGATTTACTACAATTTGGAAGATATTCCTGTAACTGATAGGGACTCGGTTGTGACCTTCGGCGTGTTTGACGGACTGCATCTCGGTCACCAAGCTGTCATTCATCAGGTTGTTCGCGACGCAACCGCCGAAGATCTTTCGAGTACCGTGCTCGCGTTCCATCCCCACCCGATGGCGTTTCTCGCTCCCGAAAGATGCCCCCCGATCCTCACTCCTCGACGAAAACGACTTGAGCTTCTTGAGAGGTTGTCCGTCGACATGTCGATCTTTGTTCGATTCGACTCTTATTTGGCAGAAATGTCGCCCTGCACCTTTGTCCGAGAAGTGCTTGTCCGTAAATTGCGTGCACGGCAGGTCATTGTTGGATACGAATGCCAATTTGGCAAGAATCGTGCGGGAAATGCAGAAGTCTTACGGACGTTAGGGGCGCAATTCAAATTCGATGTCACGATTATGCCTCCGACGATAGTTGACGAGGAACCTGTTCATAGTACTCGCGTTCGCAAAGCCGTGGTGGAAGGCGAGTTGGATTTCGTTATAAAGCTACTCGGAAGGCCTTACTCAATCATCGGTAGGGTTGTTCGAGGCGATGGACTAGGGCGCCAACTCGGATTCCCCACGGCGAATATCAACGACGAGAATCAGATTCATCCTCCAAACGGTGTTTATGCCATTCGGGCTAAACTAGAGAACAGGTTATATGGGGGAATACTAAATATGGGTATGCGGCCAACCGTCGATGGTTTGAATTATCAAATCGAAGCACACTTGTTCAACTTCAATGAGGATGTTTATGGCAGGGAGATTGAGATCTTTTTCATCAAAAAGGTCCGCGACGAACAGAAATTTCCGGACATGGATCGCCTCGTGAATCAGATCAATCATGATGTCGAAATTGCACGAAGCATGCTAGATGCCGAGACGTGAAAAAGGTAATGGCGTATTTTTGATGTCAATTCCGTGCATATATGCGGAATCGGCGATGTCTGGCGACAGAAAAGAAACTTGCCGAAGGGAAATCGGATGGAAAATGGACGATTTGATATTCACAGATGTCCCACTGTTAGAATTCCATGCGATTGCGATTTTGGCGCCGGAACTTTCCCTTTCGCAATTTTGACTGCGTGTGATATAATAGGGATCAACTATGTAGAGAGAAGTGAAGAATCTACTGAATAAGGAGGTGAATCTAGATGGCACTCAGCGCGGAACAGAAGGAAGAACTGATCCAAACACACAGGAAGCACGATAAGGATACCGGGTCGCCAGAAGCACAAGTGGCACTCATTAACGCTCGGATACGACAATTGACCGACCATTTTCGCACGCACAGAAAAGACCATCATTCGAGGTACGGACTCTTCAAACTTGTGGGAAAACAACGTCGATTATTACGCTACCTTTATAAGAAGGACAGTCAACGATATTATCAACTTATCAATCAACTCGGAATACGGGACACACTAGGATCGAGAGGGAATTGACCATCCACCGTAGGAGTGTTGAGGAGGAAAAATAGTGAAAGTAGAAATGCAACTTGGAGGTGAGCAACTTTCAATTGAAACAGGGAAGGTTGCCAAGCAGGCAGATGGAGCTGTCTGGGTACAGTACGGTGGAACGGTCGTCTTAGTGACAGTCGTTGCCGAAACGAGAGAAAGCAACCTCGATTTTTTTCCGCTAACGGTAGATTATCGAGAACGCGCTTATGCCGCAGGACGTATTCCAACGGTTTATGGTCGGCGTGAACCGCGCCCCGGGGTAGGAGAGCAGTTGGTCTCGCGATTAATCGACCATTGCATACGGCCTTTGTTTCCTAAGGATTTTAAGGCGGAGGTACAAATTTTATGCAACGTTCTTTCTTCAGATCAGGTGCATCCGGCTGATGTACCAGCGTTGATTGGGACTTCGGCGGCTCTATGCATCTCGGATGTACCTTTCAGTGGTCCCGTTGGAGCAGTTACCGTCGGCAAGTTAGATGGATCTTTGGTTATCAATCCGGTCTATGAACAATTGGAACCGGCGGAAATGGAACTTTTCGTCAGCGGTACTGCGGACGCGGTAATGTCCGTCGAAGGGGGCGGCCACGAGATTCCAGAGGACGAGGTGATCGACACAATCAATGTAGCGCATGAGGAGATTAAAGAGATCATCAGGTTGCAAGAGGGTTTAATCGCCCTCTGTGGGAAACCGACTCGTGAATACCAAACGAAAGAAATTGGTGAAGCGCTAAACACTCGAATTCGTAGCCTCGCTACGTCAAAGATTCGGGAATCAATCGGCATGGAGGACAAGAAAACCCGCGAGGATTATCTGGAGCAAGTCCAGGTAGATGTTCTTTCGGAAATCCTTGATGCCGATGTTGAAGAGGAAGACGTTGTCGCACTGGAGAAGGATACCATTTCCATATTGGGTGACATCGAAAAAGAGCAAATGCGCCAATCTATTCTGGATGAAGGAAAGCGAGTTGACGGGCGCAGCACTACAGACATTCGGCAGATCTCGGGAGAGGTGTCGGTGCTTCCGAGGACACACGGGTCCTCGCTTTTCACCCGCGGACAGACGCAAGCTCTATGCGTGACGACACTCGGAACGGCCGGTGATGAAGACTTGCAACGCCGACTTGATGGTGAAACGAGACATTCGTTTTTCCTTCACTACAATTTTCCTCCATTTAGCACCGGCGAGGTAAAGCGAATGATGGGTCCCGGTCGACGCGAGATAGGTCACGGATCGCTTGCCGAAAAAGCCATAGAACCGGTGATTCCGTCCAAAGACGATTTTCGCTACACGATTCGAGTTGTGTCCGAAATTCTTGAATCGAACGCCTCGTCATCGATGGCGTCCGTTTGCGGCGCGACTTTGGCGCTTATGGACGCTGGCGTCCCTATCACGAAACCTGTAGCCGGGATTGGTGTTGGATTAATCAAGGAAGGCGATCAGGAAGTCATTCTGACGGATATGCTTGGTACCGAAGATTTCCTCGGAGATATGGATTTCAAAGTTGCCGGGACTCGTGACGGTGTTACGGCGATTCAGATGGACATAAAGATTGACGGGGTTACTCCGGACTTGATGAAGAGGGCTATCTATCAAGCGCGAGATGGGCGTTTAGCCGTGCTTGACAGTATGAGCCAGGTAATTACCGAACCTCGTGCGGATATCTCCGTGTATGCGCCGCGCATTTACAACATTCAGATTTCTCCGAACAAAATCAAGGATCTCATTGGACCGCGCGGTAAGGTTATTCAAACCATTCAGGAAGAGACAAACACCACGGTAAACGTTGAAGACAGCGGCAACGTCGAAATTGCGGCAACGAGCGCCGAGGCGGCGAACAAGGCGGAGGAGATGATCCGCGAAGTTACCGCTATGCCCGAGGTCGGCAAAGAATACAACGGGAAAGTTGTACGAACGACGACTTTCGGAGCTTTTGTCGAGATTCTTCCCGGTCAGGATGGGTTGGTGCACATATCGCAAATGGGCGATGGATACGTCCGAAAAGTGGAAGACGTGATGCAGGTCGGGGATGAGGTCACCGTTAGCGTAATAACAATTGATGACCAGGGACGGGTAGATCTTGCTCTTGCCGGTGCAAGTGCAGAGCTGTCTTCAAAAGAGTCCTCAGCAGGCGAAGGTGATCGTGGTGAATCCCGCGATGCCGATCGAGCACGTTCTTCCTCACGCGACTCTCGAAGCAACCGACCCGGGCGCGGTGAGAATTCGCGTGAATCTCGCAACCGGCGATCACCGCGAATTCCCAAGGGCCGTTTCTAGGAGTTTACTGACGAAAACCGAGTATCGAGATATTTTTCCGATGCAGACACGATACCGCAATCCCAGGAAATCTCGCCGATCCAAAGGCGATTTATTGGATCAGAAATGGTTAACCTATCTCTTGGTGTTGATATTGATTGCGTTGATTGGAATTTTTGTTGCGTCGTTGCGATATCAAGACGCTCTTGTCCGGTACGCGAAAGACTTTGTACAACAAGCAAAGGATGCAGTCTCCGCCAGTCTCGGATTGAAAGCGATGCCTAGGGAAATAGAGAATGGAGGCATCGTGGACCGATTGACAGTACTACCCGATACTGCGTCACCCAAACCGTACAGATTCTCTCCTCTCGATTTTCTCCTTCATTAGCTGCCTGCAATGGATGCAAGTCGGTCGCCATTGAAAAATACGCACTATAGGGCTGGCTTATGTACGCTAAATTCCTCAACCGGTGTTCACCTATCTTGATGTGCCTCGTGCTAGGATGCGGGTACGTTTCAACCTCCTCCTATCTCGAACACATCAAGACCGTCCAAATTGCTCCGGTCCAAATCGAGGACTCCGATATTGTATACGATGTCCAGTCCGATCGACCTTATGATGAGATTCTTCAGGAAAAACTGACAAAGCGCTTTACCCGCAAGTGGCGCGATGGGAACGACGCATTGCTTGAAGTAAGAATCTTGGACTATGATCTGAGAGAGGTTGACTTCGGAGCAACCAATCAAGCGGAAAAGTTGCGCATGAGTTTGCAGGTTGATTATAGGTTTTTGGACCGTGTCAACAACAAGATAATCGATCAGGACGATAGTTATTTTCAAGTTCTTGATTTCTTTGTCGTGTCCGGAAGAGATGAAGAACCCAAATCGGTGCAACAAGCACGTACCGAAATCTTTGATGAGTTTGTTGACGATCTGTTTCAACAACTCGCGGAACAATGGTAAAATTTAAGGGATGCCGGTGGATCAAGCCGGTGCGTGCAATTGCCCTCGCATGTTTCATGGCGTATCTCCCTTCCTGCAGTGCCGACCGAGAGAATTACACCGTTCTCGTACGGGAAGGGCACTACCTTTATGGTGTATGGAACATACATTCTGAGAAAGCTGCGACAAAATTCATCCATCAGATGACTCAGGCGGGTGTCGAGGAAAACCTGCAAATCCTTCCCTTACCGATCGAAACTTCTCTTAAATCCGCAGACTTGCTACCCACCAATGGTGCAGTTTCCGACTGGATTAGATCGCGCGAACCAAGCGGGTATACCGCGGAGAACCTATACCACGACACGCTTGGAGGACAGCCTGAACTGTATCGTTCTTACGGCGTGATTCGACAAGCCGAAGTGGAATTCCAGACGCCTTTGCTCGGCTCTTACCCCTTGATTCGAGTAGAAATTTTCGACATGGGCACACCGGAGAGCGCTTTCGGGATTTATAGTTTCAACCTGTATCCGGAAGCGGAATCTGAATGGATCGGCAACCGAGCTGTCATTACCGGAAAATTTCTGCGATTCTGGAAAGGGAAGTATTTCGTCGAGATTGAAGGATATGAATTTGCCACAAAGGTTGAGGAAGGAATGGTTAAATTAGCAGAGGTGATTGCTAATAGCATTGAAGACCCGCCATCAAAACCGCACCTTCTGACATTACTTCCCCCCAACAGAATCCCGCACAGTGTGAAATTCTTTCGCGACGATGCGACTCTACGAAAAATCTATAGTTTTCTGCCAAGCGATGGCCTTCAGTTGGGTGCCAATGCAACTGGCGTTTCCGCCTCCTATGCCGACACGGAGAACAGCAATGAGCATTGGACTGAAACAGCAGTTGCCTTCCTAATACGTTATCCCAACGAGTCGGCGGCGAGCGATGCCTACAGAAGCTATGGGGATTATCTTGAAGGTTACGCCGCTTCTGTCAGCAAGCTTGAACACGGAGGGGTTGTTGTCCAGCAACCACAAAAATCCAATTCATCAAATTGAATTTACCGCCTGATGCAACACAGGAGTTCGTTGTTTTGTTAATTGTTGCATTATTTTCCTTGGATCGCCATGTCGGACAATCTGAAGCAAACCCCTCTCGTTGAAATCCACAAACAGCTCGGTGCGCGGATGACTGGATTTGGCGGCTGGGAAATGCCGATCCAATACAGTAGCATAGTTGCGGAACATAAAGCAGTCAGGTCCAATGTAGGCATATTTGATTTGTCTCACATGGGAGAGATTGAGATCAGAGGTGCCAGAGCGCTTTCCCTGATTCAAAAACTCGTCACCAATGATGTCTCAAAACTCCGCAATGGAAGAGCTCTGTATTCTCCGATGTGTACGGAATCGGGCGGGATTGTGGACGATGTTCTCGTGTATCGCTTTACCGCATCTCGGTACATGCTGGTCGTGAACGCCTCGAATATCGATAAGGATTGCGATTGGGTTCATTCTCACAACAAAAACGGAGCAGAGATTTGCAATGTAAGTGATGAAACCGTATTGATCGCATTGCAGGGCAAGAATGCTAGAACTATTCTTCAGCGGCTAACGGATGTCGACATCTCAACAATCGACTACTTTGCGTTCACGGAGGGTAAGGTTGATGGCATTCCGGTCGTCATCTCGAGGACGGGATATACAGGTGAGGTCGGATTCGAGATATATGTTGAAACGAATTACGGCGAAGAAGTGTGGAACACACTGCATGCCGCCACGACAAGTGAAGGTGGAGAACCTATCGGTCTTGGCGCGAGGGATACGCTGCGCCTAGAAATGAAATTCTGTCTGTACGGGAACGACATTGACGAATCCACGACGCCGCTAGAAGCCGGTCTCGGCTGGACCGTAGCATTTCGCAAGGGGGAATTCATCGGGTCGGACGCATTGACCCGACAGAACGAGGAGGGAATCAAACGACACCTCAGAGGATTCAAAATGCTGGATCGCGGCATTGCACGGTCACACCACAAAGTGTATCATGGGAATGCGCCTGTTGGGGAAGTTACCAGCGGCGCTCCGTCACCAAGCCTAGGTTGCAACATCGGCCTCGCGTACTTGCCGACAGAATGGAGCAAGAGACATACGAGCATCAATGTCGAGATTCGGGGGAAACGCCACCCCGCCGAGGTGGTAGCAACCCCCTTTTATAAGTCATCAAATTAAGCGTTACTCAATGTGAACTTTCAAGAAAAAGTCAGGAGATTGGATGTTTCCCGCAGAATTAAAGTATATGGAGAGTCACGAATGGGCAAAAAGCGAGGGAGACCTGATTACAGTAGGCGTCTCGGATTATGCTCAACAAGAGATTCAAGATATTGTCTACGTTGAACTTCCAGAAATCGGTCAGAAGCTTGAACAGAAGAAGGAATTTGCAGTCATAGAATCTGTCAAGGCTGCGTTCGACATCTACGCTCCCGCCAGCGGTGAGGTTGTTGAAATCAACGTGGAACTTGAGGACACCCCGGAATGTATCAACGAAGATCCCTACGGGGCGGGGTGGATCATCAAGATTCACTTGAGCAATCCCGGTGAGTTAGACAACCTTATGTCTGTCGATGAATATCGGGCGAAGATTGAGGCGGAAGCGGAAGCGTAGGATGGATTCAACGAGAGAAAAAGCCGCGCGAGCCCTCGATTTTACCGATAGATTCGTGAATCGTCACATTGGTCCTCAGCCAGGCGACATTGAACAGATGTTGGAAAAGGTTGGATACGACTCGCTTCAGACATTCATTGAGGATATTATCCCATCTGACATCCGCCTCAATCAGCCGCTGAATATCGGTCCAGGATATACCGAACACGAAGCCTTGCGGCTTTTAAGTGATATTGCCTCGCGGAACGAGGTGTATCGATCATTCATCGGAATGGGCTACTATAACTGTATCCTTCCGCCGGTAATTCAACGGAACATACTTGAAAACCCCGGCTGGTACACGGCATACACCCCGTATCAAGCGGAAATCTCGCAAGGACGTCTAGAAGCTCTACTAAATTTTCAGACGATGATTATCGATCTTTGCGGGTTGCCGGTCGCCAATGCCTCGCTTCTTGACGAGGCAACCGCCGCGGCTGAAGCCATGGGGATGTGCCTTGCCGCAACGAAGCATCGGAAAACACCGGCGTTTTTCATATCGGAAACCTGCCATCCACAGACAATCGCCGTCCTCCAAACGCGCGCCGAATCAATGGGAATTGAGTTGGTTCTCGACGATCATCGCAACGCCCAATTTCATCAACCTATTGTGGGGGCAATTGTGCAATATCCTGCCAGTGACGGGGTGATTCACGATTATCGTGGTTTCGCCGAACAGGTTCATGAGGCAGGAGGATTGCTTATTACTGCGACCGATCTTCTCGCCTTGACTCTTATCCTTCCCCCCGGCGAGTTTGGCGCGGATATTGCGATTGGATCGGCGCAGAGGTTTGGGGTTCCTATGGGTTACGGCGGTCCGCACGCCGCCTTCTTGGCTACAAAAGAGAAATTCAAGCGCAGCGTGCCCGGACGAATTGCCGGACTTTCGCAGGACACCGAGGGAGTACCTGCAATTCGGCTTGCACTTCAGACTCGAGAACAACACATCCGCAGGGAGAAAGCCACGAGCAATATCTGCACAGCGCAAGTGCTGTTAGCCGTGATGGCGAGCATGTACGCCGTTTACCACGGTCCGGTAGGGCTGCGCCGGATTGCGAAACGTGTTCATAAACTGACCGCGATCTTGCGGCGAGGACTAGAATCGTTGCAATACAAAATTTGCAACGGTGTGTTCTTTGATACAATCAGTGTCGATCTTGGTTCTGCCAACCTAGACCGGCTGTTGGACGCGGCTCGCGGGATGAAGATGAACCTCAGAGTGTTTGACCGCAGCCGCGTCGGTATGTCGCTTGACGAGGCGACTACCGCTAAGGATGTGCAAGACTTACTTGAAATTTTCGCGCTTGGAGGCAGACAGGCGGCTAAATTTGAGAGTTTGACCTTGGATGGCGCCGTCTCGAATACGGAGATTCCGACACGGTTGCAGCGAACTACCCAGTATCTTTCACACCCCGTCTTTAACAGCTACCATTCAGAGACGGAGATGTCGAGGTACATCCACAAACTTCAGGCGAAAGACCTCTCTCTTATTCACTCAATGATACCGTTGGGCTCCTGCACGATGAAATTGAACGCGACTACCGAGATGATTCCAGTGTCTTGGGACGAGTTCTCGCAGATTCATCCGTTTGCGCCCCGCAAGCAGACGATCGGATATCAAACACTGTTTTCACAACTTGAATCGTGGCTCTCCGAAATCACGGGATTTGCCGGTGTCTCCTTACAGCCTAACGCGGGATCTCAAGGGGAATATACCGGGCTTTTGGTGATTCGCAAATATCATCGGAGTCGAGGTGAAGGACATCGAAATGTCTGCTTAGTCCCCAGATCCGCGCATGGGACGAATCCTGCGAGCGCAGTCATGGCGGGTATGAAGGTCGTCGCAATTGATTGCGACGATGCGGGAAACATTCATCTTTTCGACCTAAGAAGAAAGAGCGAGGAGCACAGTCGTAATCTAGCGGCTTCCATGATTACGTATCCTTCCACTCACGGTGTGTTCGAGGAGGGCATCCGGCAAATCTGCGACATTGTGCATCAACACGGTGGGCAGGTCTATATGGATGGCGCGAATATGAACGCGATGGTGGGCTTGTGCCGCCCGGGAGATTTCGGGCCGGATGTATGCCATCTGAATCTACACAAAACATTCTGTATTCCGCATGGCGGCGGCGGTCCCGGAATGGGACCCATCGGAGTGAAGGAACATCTAACTCGCTTCCTCCCGACGCATCCACTTGTGTGCGTGGGTGGAGAGGACGGTGTGGGAGCGATTTCCGGCGCGCCGTGGGGTAGTCCGAGTATTCTCCCGATTTCATGGGCATACATCGCCATGATGGGGAATGAAGGTTTGAAGAGAGCCAGTGAAGTGGCTATTCTAAACGCCAACTATGTTGCGAAGTGTTTGGAACCGCATTATTCGGTGCTCTATAAGGGGAGTCACGGGCTGGTGGCACACGAATGCATTGTCGATCTTCGAGGTGTAAAGAGTGCCACCGGTGTCGGGGTCGCCGACATCGCTAAACGCCTGATGGATTACGGTTTTCATGCACCGACGGTATCGTGGCCGGTTAACGAAACCATGATGATTGAACCCACGGAGAGCGAATCCAAACAGGAATTGGATCGGTTTTGCGAAGCACTGATTTCTATTCGCCAAGAGATTGCAGAAATCGAAAATGGGCAAGCGGATCGCTCGGATAATGTCCTCAAAAATGCGCCTCATACGGCATTCCACGTTACACAATCGGAGTGGACGCACGGTTACTCACGGGAAAAAGCGGCGTTCCCCGCATCTTGGACTCACGGAAGTAAGTACTGGCCACCAGTGTCGCGGGTCGATGAAGTACATGGAGATCGAACACTGATCTGCGCTTGTCCTCCTATTGACTCATATGGCAGTTGAAGTGGCGGATTCATCATAATGGATTCAGTGTTGATGTAGTCGGCTAACCAGATGAAAGCAATTATCATAGGAGCCGGGGAAGTTGGCTTCCACACCGCGCGGGTGCTGACAGCCGAGAGGGACAACGATGTTGTGCTTATCGACCAGTCAGCTACGGTCTGTCAGCGCGCACAGGAACAGTTGGATCTACTTGCCCTGCAAGGATCGGGCGCGTCTCCAACGCTATTGATGAGGGCGGGAATTGAAGAAGCGGGATTGTTAATCGCCGTGACCAACAGCGATGAGATTAATATCCTCGCGTGCACGATTGCAGCGCAATTTCGAGTTCGAACAAAAGTCGCGCGCGTCTCTTCCCCGGAATACTTTGAGGAACAGAGCAGCCTTCGACCGGAAGATTTGAAAATAGATCTTCTCATCAATCCTGAACAACTCTGTGCACAAGAATTTTATCGTCTCCTGAACACGCCTGAAACGCGTGAAATAGTCGAATTTGAGGATGGCAAAGTTCGATTAGTTGCATTCCGCGTAAAAGCACCGAACCCGTTTCAGGGTAAATCGATGATTCAGCTAGGGAGCGAAGGGCTGGTTTCCAATCTGAGATTCACCGGGATTAAGCGCGTAGACAGCACAACAGTTGTTCCCAAAGGCAACGACGTAATTTACGAAGGGGACGAGGTATTTGCAATAGGCAGTCAAGACGCCATTGCGGTGCTGCTAGAACGTTCAGGGGTTTCCCTTGATGAAAAATTACATCGCGTGGTTATCGCGGGAGCAGGACGAATCGGGATATATCTTGCTCGGACACTTGAACGGGACGGGGTGAGCGTCAAGCTAATCGAGGTGGATAGAGAAAAGGCGGAGATTGCGTCAAGGACCCTGAAACGCACAACGGTTCTCCATGGGGATTACCTTAAACCCGGCTTTCTTGAGGAGGCGGGTGTCCAAGAAGCCGACGGATTCGTCTCCGTTACCGGGGATGATGAGAATGACGTTATGGCCTGTGTCACGGCAAAACAAAGCGGCGCCGCACGTGTTCTGGCATTGGTTCAGCAACCGCGTTATCTACCCATCCTCGCAGCCATTCCCACGCTAGATTCGGCGGTGAGCCGCCATTTGACCGCGGTCGGCAGTATCTTGGGCCTCGTTCGGAGAGGGCACATCGTTTCGGTAGCATCGCTTCGAGAAATAGAAGCGGAAGTCATTGACATCGTAGCGCAAGCCAATTCCAAAATCGTTCGCAAAGATTTGATCTCACTGGGACGAAGATTTCCTCGCGACGCACTCATCGGTGCCATTGTGCGGCGCGAAAAAGTGTTAGTACCTACAGGGAAAAGCGTTATTCAGGTGGGTGACCGCGTCATTATTTTCAGCATGCCCCACGCAATCCCGGAAATTGAGGATCTTTTTACGGCGCGGTAGTTCTTAAGCCTTGGATATTAAGGTGCCCGGAGCAGTCGGTTCGGTTGCCGCATGCGACAGTATTAAGCGCTTCCAAGATTCGAGTTCTTGCGCGGACAAGCACAACCCGTCACTTATGCGGTCTTTACCGTACTCCGCGATCCAATGTGTCACAGATCTCCTACCCACTAGCCAATCTTGAATTTTAGATTAGTTCTCTACACACTTGGCAACCTGCTGATTTTCCTCGCAGGATCAATGCTCCTTCCTCTTGTTGTAGCCCTGATTTATAGAGGAGCGGAAGGCGATACCGACCTCCGGGCGTTCGTGTTTTCTTTTGCGATTACATGTCTGACAGGGATTGTCCTGCGCTTTGGCGCCAGATCCAAGGAAGAATTGCGCAACAAGGAGGGAGCTGCAGTTGTCGCGTTCGGTTGGACTGCATGTGCTTTATTCGGCTCTCTCCCCTATCTCATCAACGGCGTCTTTGGCAACATCGACAGGAACATCCTGGTCGAGTTCTCGTTCTGTTTTTTTGAATCCATGTCGGGGTTTACGACCACGGGAGCGACAGTCCTCACACAGATTGAAGGGATTTCCGAAGGCATTCTCTTCTGGCGCAGTTTTACTCACTGGCTAGGCGGGATGGGGATCGTTGTTTTGGCCGTCGCAATTCTGCCGATGCTCGGCGTCGGAGGGATGCAGTTGTTCCGAGCGGAAACGCCAGGTCCCCATAAGGAACGCTTAACACCACGTATCGCCCAGACGGCGAAATTGCTCTGGGGCGTCTACGTGCTGTTTTCGACGGTCGAGGTGTTATTGTTGCGGCTAGGAGGTATGACGTGGTTCGACGCGCTTTGTCATACGTTTGGCACGATGGCGACTGGGGGGTTTTCTACCAAGAATCTGAGCATTGGTCAGTATGACAGTGTTTATATCGATGTGGTAATTACTATCTTTATGTTCCTCGCCGGGACCAATTTTGCGCTGCATTACCGCGCACTGCGCGGAAACTTTAACAGTTATCTCAGAGATGCCGAATTTCGCTTTTTCGGACTCATCTTCCTTCTGTGTACAGGGTTAATCGTTTGGAACACGATGAGCATGACAGTGGGAGATTCCGTCGTCTATGATTCATTTGGAGACGCGCTGCGCTATGCTTCCTTTCAGGTCGGCGCCATCCTTACAGGGACCGGCTACGGAACCTATGACTTCGAATCATGGCCCGCACTTTCGCAATTTCTATTGGTGGTTCTCATGTTCTTTGGCGGGTGCGCCGGATCTACGACCGGCGGGTTGAAGCAGATACGATTTCTACTCCTAATCAAACAGGGGTACGTGGAGATAAAAAGATTTATACTCCCTCACGCCGTATTACCCGTCAAGGTCGGTGATCGAGTCGTTCCACAAGAGGTGATGACCAATGTGCTCGGAATTTTCTTTCTCTTTATCGGCATCTTCGCCATTGTGACTTGCATAATGGCGGCGCTTGGATTGGACATGGTTAGTGCGGCGGCCTCCACTATTGCAACGTTGGCGAACATTGGCCCCGGACTGGGCAGTGTGGGGCCTACTGACAACTACGCCCATATCCCGACAGTCGGGAAATTCATCCTTAGTTTTTGTATGCTGCTTGGACGCTTGGAGCTATATACCGTGCTCGTTCTGTTTGCCCCCGAGCTGTGGAGGAAATGACCCGCACGGCGCAATGTGTGAAGAAACGGGATAAATATGGAAACGGATGAACTTCGTCGAGAGTACAATTCCGCCGGTTTGCCAGAATCGGCCGCGTCTAAGAACCCGTTTGACCAATTTAAACTTTGGTTTCAACAGGCGGTTGACGCGAAGATCGATTTACCGGACGCCATGACGCTCGCGACAGTGTCAAAGGATTCCATCCCGTCGGCGAGAATAGTCCTGCTACGGGGATTCGATGAACGCGGTTTGGTTTTTTTTACAGATTATCAGAGTCAAAAAGGACAGGAACTGGCGGTAAACCCACATGCCGCATTGGTTTTTTTTTGGCGAGAGCTGGACCGGCAAATCCGAGTTTCGGGAACAGTGAATACGGTTTCGCGTGAGGAATCGGACAAATATTTTCGAAGCCGCCCTGTCGGTAGTCAGTTGGCAGCGTTGGCATCAAACCAGGGCGAAGTCATTCCCAATCGGCAGAAATTAGAAAGTAAGTACATGCAACTGGCGGAAACCTATCGGCATAAGGAGGTTCCACTTCCGCCGTACTGGGGCGGATTTCGTCTATCGCCTGACTGGTTCGAGTTTTGGCAGGGGCGCCCCAACCGCCTGCACGACCGTCTCCGCTATACCCAGCGTTCCGATGAAGGCTGGAAAATCGAAAGGCTATCACCGTAGAATTTCTTCGAAAAGACACCAATTCAAGCTGCGTTCAATGTCGAAAAAATTCTTGACACAGTTCCTAGAATATGTGATAATATAATCGCATTTTGACTAATTGGTAGGTAGTATAGAGGACGGGTTGTTGTAACCTGTTCCCCGAGTTGACACGAATTGTCCCACCATTGAACCGCGCGATTGGATATTGTGCGTGTCCGATGTCCCGGTCTCCTAGTTAGAATTAGGATTTACTCCGTTGCAAGGCTTCTTCTTTCTTCGTAAATTGGATTTTGAAACTAGAAAATGGGCGGCATCTTGCCCACTTCTTTTTGGCTTGGGCATGTGAAAAATTTCACAAGCGCAACATTCCCGGCCGCATATCTTGATCTGAGCACATCGTTCAGCGCACACGAATGCTAATTGATTACCTGCCAATTCTGCTGTTATTGGTCTTTGCCATCGGCTTTGCGGCTATCAACCTCGCCCTTTCTCATCTCCTCGGTCCAAAGAAACCAACCCCATCGAAGCTTTCCGTCTACGAATCCGGCGTTCAACCTGTGGGAAACGCGCGCCAGCGATTCACCATTCGATTCGATCTCATCGCCATGCTTTTCATTATTTTCGATATTGAGGTGGTGTTTCTCTATCCTTGGGCGATTGTATTCAAGAAATTCTCGGAGAGCAGCGGCTATTTCATTTTAATCGAGATGCTGGTTTTCATCGGCATTCTCTTTTTGGGTTACATCTACGCGTGGAAGAAAGGTGGTTTGACATGGGATTAGAAAATAGATCTGACGACAATATCATCACTACCACTGTCGACAAGGTAATCAATTGGGGGCGAAAAAACTCGCTCTGGCCGATGCCATTCGGGACTGCTTGTTGCGCCATTGAAATGATGGCTACGCTGGCATCAAAGTATGATTTGTCGCGCTTTGGGGCGGAAGCCATCCGATTTTCACCGCGCCAATCGGATTTGCTAATTGTTTCCGGTCGGATTTCGCTCAAAATGATGCCGGTGCTGAAGAAGATTTATGATCAGATGCCGGAGCCCAAGTGGGTCATCTCAATGGGGGCGTGCGCGTCTTGCGGCGGCGTATTTGATACGTACACGTTGATCCAGGGTGTCGATCAGTTTCTTCCCGTTGATATGTATATTCCAGGTTGTCCACCCCGCCCCGAAGATTTGATTGATGCAGTGCTGCAGATTCAGCGTCAAATCGATGCGGGTGAATTCCCCAAAGGTACAATTCCCGATGCGAACAGCGTTAGTGTCGCAGGATAAATCATCATGAGTGAAGAGGAAAAAGACACCACGAATTCAGAAAAATCACCTGCGGTTTTTGAGAGGGTCAAGGAACAGTTTCAGGATGGCGTCCTTGACCTCTCGGAGGAGTTTGACGAGTTATCGATTGTCGCGCACAAAGATTTCGTGTACGGCATATTGGAATTCCTGAAAAACGACGCCGAACTGTCGTACGATTTTCTCGTCGATGTCACCGCGGTTGATTATTCCCAGATGGAGGACGTGCTGACGAAGTACGATTATGCGCGATTCATGGTGGTCTATCACCTCTACTCCTATAAAACGGGTCACCGCCTGCGCGTTAAGGCGCCGGTGCATGAAAAAGAGTTGTCGGTTCGCACAGTGACATCACTCTGGAAGGGCGCGGCTTGGCTGGAGCGAGAGGCGTACGATATGTTCGGGATTACCTTCGAGAACCACCCGGATCTTCGTCGGATATTGATGCCGGACGATTTTGAAGGGTACCCACTCTGCAAAGATTATCCGTTGCGAGGTCGCGGCGAACGTGAAACCTTTGATTTTGAGCGTCAAAATGCCTAACCTCAATTCAATCCGGTCTTGACGAGGGGGTCATACAAGATATGCACGCAGATATGGAACGGGTAGCGGGCGAAAAAATGATGTTGAACTTCGGTCCTCAACATCCGGCGACGCACGGCACACTCCGGATCGTGTTGGAGCTTGACGGCGAAACGGTTGTCAAAGCCACGCCTCATCTCGGCTACCTCCATACCGGTTTTGAAAAACTCGGCGAACACCTTGACTACAATCAGTACATTGTTGTCACGGACCGGATGAACTATCTCTCTCCCCTTTCCAACAACTTTGGCTACGTCCTCGCCGTTGAAAAGCTGCTCGGCTTGGAAATACCCAAGCGCGGCGAGTACGTGCGGGTTATCATGGCAGAGTTGTCGCGTCTTGCCGATCACCTTATCTGGTTGGGAATGGGCGCTCTCGATCTTGGCGCATTCACCGCATTTCTTTACGGATTCAAAGAGCGCGAGAAACTGTACAGCATTTTCGAGAAGACAACAGGAGCCCGCTTAACCACGAGCTATACGCGCGTCGGGGGTGTTTTGAGAGATTTGTATGACGGATTCGAGGAGGAAGTCAATGCGTTTCTTTCAGCGTTTCCGAAAACGCTCAAGGAGGTGCACACGCTCTTGACCCGGAATCGTATCTGGATGGATCGGACGAAAGAGGTTGGCGTCATCTCGGGCGAAGATGCCATCAGTTACGGTTTGACGGGACCTTGTCTGCGCGCCTCCGGTGTAGGGCACGATCTGAGAAAGGCTGAACCTTACTCTTCTTACGAGGATTTTGATTTTGACGTAGCGGTGGGCGACAACGGAGACGTGTACGACCGCTATCTCGTTCGGATGGAGGAGATGGTGCAGAGTTGTCATATCGTTAGACAGGCGATGGACAATCTTCCCGATGGGCCCGTCAATGTTCCGGACAACAAAATCATGTTGCCTGAGAAGAAGGATGCCTACGGACATATCGAGGGGTTAATCCACCACTTCAAGATCATAATGGACGGGCACGGCGTTCAGCCGCCGCGCGGTGAAATCTATTCCGCCACCGAGTCGCCTAACGGCGAACTCGGATTCTACATCGTCAGCGATGGAAGTGGCACCGCTTATCGGATTCGCATTCGTCCACCGAGCTTACTGCAATATCAGGTGGTACCCCACATGATCGAGGGGGGCATGGTATCGGACGTCGTTGCTGTGCTGGGTAGTTTGAATGTTATTGCCGGAGAGTTGGATCGGTAGAATTGATTAGGTTGCCGCTGCTGTTTAAGTTAAGAATACGGGATATTCGAGGAAAGTTGTGTGAAACTCGGGGGCATCATACTCTTTATCAAGGACATGCAGCGCGCTATCGTGTATTACCGCGATATCATCGGCTTGCATCCGGATGAAGAGCAACCGTATTCGGCCGACAGTTTTTTCCGCTTTGACACCGGACAATGTAAACTCTGTCTCCACAAAGCGGGGAAGCCGAACGGCGGAAGACAGAAGATTGTCTTTCACGTTGAGAGTGTCAGCGAGGTCCATCGGAACTTGAAGGCGAAAGGATTGCAACTGAGACCATTGAAGAATGAGGATGGGCTAGCGGTGTTCGACATTAGAGATCCCGAAGGCAACCGGATTCAGTTTTGGGGGAGCTACTAGAAAAGTGTCTCGTAGCAAGTTCAACATGCCGGCATAGATAACCCAGACCAGGCTTCTTTGGCTCTTGGCGATTGTTTATCTGTTTATACCATTTCGCTTGAAAAATAGTGCATATGATGTCTTTACTATATCGATCACTTACTCCGTAGGCGGGGCATCTTGCCCCGCATTGGAGCAACTTAATTCACGTCATTTATGCACTGTCATTCTAAAGAAATGGAATTAGGAGCCGTCGTCCCGATTATTGGTATAGTTGTCGCTGTAGCCTCTCGCACTGATAGTTCTCCGGACTGATGTAAACCACTGATGCCCATTCTCCAGTTCCCGAGACACCTCGTACGCATGGCTCGTAAGGAAATTGCAGATGTCTGATGAGTTGATTCATATCGAAACACCATTTGAATTTTCAGAATCAAACAGACAGGAAGTTAACGAACTCATCCAGCGGTATCCGGTGAAGGAAGCCGCCATGCTGCCCGTTCTTCATGTTGCGCAAAAACAGGCGGGCTACATCACGCCGGGGGTCATGAGACACGTCGCGGAACTCCTGGAGGTTTCGGTGATGAAGGTCAAGGATGTGGTGACGTTCTATCCCATGTTCTTCGAAGAACCTGTGGGGGAGTATGTTATTCGTGTCTGTTACACGCTGCCCTGCGCACTGCGCGATTGCAAATTGGTGCTAGATCATTTGAAAGAGAAACTCGGAACAGATATAGCATCCGAGACGGACTTGGCGAAAGGGACAACCGGTGATGGAAAATTCACCATTCTCAAATCTGAGTGCCTAGCATCTTGTGATGTAGCCCCCGTAATGATGGTCAACGACGATCTCTACAAAAACCTCACACCGGAAAAGGTCGATGAAATTCTGGGCGGCTTAACATAAGGTGAGAGCGGAACCATGATTCAAGAACGACGAATACTCTACGAACACCTTGATGTCCCGGGCATAAACACCTTCGATGTGTTTCGCCAGTACGATGGCTACAAACGCTTCGAGAAGACACTGGACGAGTATCAGCCGGACGAGATTGCGGAC
The DNA here is from genome assembly GCA_028820655.1 of Candidatus Poribacteria bacterium. Classification (GTDB taxonomy): domain Bacteria; phylum Poribacteria; class WGA-4E; order WGA-4E; family JAJDTR01; genus JAJDTR01. Next base: position 302,231 of record JAPPIK010000014.1, read on the forward strand.
ATGGTGATGAAGTCGGGATTGAAGGGCAGAGGCGGCGCGGGATTCTCGACCGGACTCAAATGGAGTTTTGTGCCGCGCGATATCGAGCCTCGTTACTTGTGCTGCAACGCCGATGAGAGCGAGCCCGGCACCTTTAGCAATCGGTATGTCTTGGAGAAAAACCCGCACCTGCTCATTGAGGGCATTCTCATCTGTTGCTACGCAATGGGTATTCATACGACATATATCTATATACGCGGCGAATTTACGCTCGGCAAGCGGATGCTCGATCAAGCGATCGCGGAAGCTTACGAGCACGGGTATCTGGGCAAGGACATCCTCGGCAAAGGGTTTGATTTGGATGTGTATTCTCACCCGGGCGCCGGCGCCTATATCTGTGGCGAAGAGACGGGACTGATTGAATCGCTGGAAGGAAAACGAGGCCAACCGCGAAACAAGCCGCCGTTCCCGGCGGTGTCCGGGGTGTTCAACAAACCGACCGTCGTACAAAATGTGGAGACATTGTGCAATCTGCCGTTCATCGTTGATAAAGGGGTCGAATGGTATACAAGCATGGGACCCACTTATGGCGACACGAGATTCGATCCGCCTCAGGCTGACCAAAACACCGGCACAAAGCTTTACTGCATCAGCGGAGATGTAGAAAAACCCGGCGTCTACGAGCTAGACCTTGGACTCACTTGCGAGGAGTTGATTGAGGTTGCGGGCGGGCTGAGAGGAGATCGGGTAAAAGCCGTTATTCCAGGCGGCAGTTCGGCGCCAATTCTGGCGCACTATGAGTTGGACACGCGCTTGGACTTCACTTCCCTGACGTTGGCGAAGTCTATGCTCGGATCGGGCGGAATCATTGTGATGAATGACACTCGTAACATCGTCGACTGCCTGCTGAATATCATGAAGTTTTATGCGCACGAATCCTGCGGACAGTGCACGCCGTGCCGCTGGGGAACACCTTGGGTGCGGGACATTGTCCAACGCATCGCGGATGGCGAGGGGCGTACATCCACGATCACTCGACCGAAGTTTGGCGTCACGGAAAACGGCAGATGGGGCGACACGGGGGAGATAGAGGAAATCTACGAGGATCTTGACTTGCTGGAGAGCGTTGCGAACAACATCGCGAATGTGGACACGATGACGTGGAATACAATCTGTGTGTTCGGCATTGCCGTCTCCTGGCCCGCCGTAAGTTACATGCGGAAATTTCGTCCGGAGTTTGAAGCGTGCATTCGCGAAGGCAAGCTGGTTACGCTTCCGGTAGACGAAGCGACGGTACCACCCGAAGAGAATTATGCTTACCAACAGCGGATTATCCCCAAGCTGCTTGAAACGTAAACTGTGGAGCAACGCATTGTACGTCTCGGATTAGATGTCATATGTAGAAATTAAAATTGCATAAGGTGTTTGCTGGAGGGAACCCGAAACGCCAAATCGAACTGACCGGTAAAATGCTTGAAAATGATTCGTGTCTCTCATCTTACAAAGAAATACGGGACGAGCATCGCGGTTGATGATATTAGCTTCGAGGTTCCGGCAGGAGAGATTGTTGGATACTTGGGGCCCAACGGCGCGGGAAAAAGCACCACACTGAAGATGCTTGTCGGTTTGGTTGAACCGACCGCGGGCGACATATCAGTCGCCGGCTGCGATGCTGCGACCGATTTGCTGGAACTCAAAAAACGCGTCGGATACGTTACCGAAAATGCGCAGTTATTTGAAAGCCTGACTTTGGCGGAGCATCTTCAGTTAATGGGGAGGCTCTACCATGTCGAAGAGTCGCTTATTCACAAGAAAATATTGGAGTTCGCCCGTCTTTTTGACATGGCTCCGAATACGAAACAGAAGATAAGCAGCTTTTCGCAAGGTATGCGCCAGAAGTTGCTGATCATGTCCGCGCTGCTGCACAATCCGGATGTTCTGTTATTTGACGAGCCCTTTACCAACTTGGATGTGACGACAGTCACGCTCATGAAAACGATGTTACAGCGGCTCGCCGAGACTGGGAAGACGGTTCTGTACTGCACGCATATCCTTGAAGTGGCGGAAACTCTGTGTCCCCGGATCATGATTATCAACAAGGGAAAACTGATTGCCGATGCCAGTGTTGAAGAACTACAAAAGATGACAAGTCAAACGGAGTTGGCTCAGATCTTCGCGCAACTCACCGATACTGCCAGCGGAATTGATCAAAAAACCGAGGATGCGGTTCGGATTGTGATGGGAGGGGCAGATGCTTGATAAAATCGCACAGATTTACGGGGTAGACCCGGCGCACTTCAAGCAACTTCTCAAATTGGATAAGACTGTGGCAAGCCGGGCAAAGGGTGACAAAAATGGGTCTGCCATTTTCTCGTATGGTTTGGTGTGCTGCTTCCATGTCATTTTGGGCCTTCCGGTCGCATTCATTCTGCTTTTTCGATTGTTAGATGCACCTGTAGATGGGTTCGACTATGCGATTATTGGTCTATCGTACACAATGGTTATGACAGCGTTTTTGAGTTACTCGCGCCTCGAGTTTATTTTGAACCCGATTGACTATCTCGTCTTGGCGCATACACCGGTTTCGTCACGTACATTTTTCCTCGCGAAGTTGACAAGGCTGCTAGCGTCTACTGCAGTCATGTCGAGTTGTTTGAATCTGTTGCCGGCTATCACCGGGTATTGGACAGCGGAACGAAGCCCGTTATTTCCGGTTGTATATCTCGGCGTCTCCGTCATCGCCGGTTTTTTCAGCGTTGGTGTATTAACGGTGATTACAGGCTATGTGACGAAACTACACACTTATGAAAAGTTGCGAAGTATTTCCAAGTATTCAGAATTGGCTTTTCCCGTTCTTTTTCCGTTTGTCTATCTCGTTGTTCCTCGTTTGTTGCCGGAACTAAAGATAGTTTCGGACAAGTTGATTCCGTTCCTTACCGCGTTTTATCTGCTCCCCAATAGTTGGTTTGCCGGGATGGTGGCGTTTGGACTGGGTGATGTACACTACCGTTTTCTAATTCTGACGGCGGTTGCAATTTTAGCTATGCTGCTGTTGGTGGTAGGTCCTCTTCGCAGCGTAGCAAAGGGTTACTCGAGATTCTTGACTTCTCTGTTGGAATCAAGGAAAACGCAGAAGCCCCAACTTAAACTGAGAGCATCGCTCGTTTCACGCGTTTTTGAACGGCGAGAGACACGCGTGGGGGCTGACCTCGTTTTTGCATACTTGCGGCGCGATAGGCGAACGCAACTCCGAGTTTTCTCCGCAGTTGGTACTCCCGTCATTTTTCTCGCCATTTTGTTTCAAGACAATCCCGTTTGGGACTGGATTGGAAAACCCTTCACCATCTGGCTTGCCCTTGGCGTCTCCGCAATTTTCTTCTTTGGATGTTCAACTATGGTGAGTTCTTTCCTCGGCCAGATTCGGTACTCGGATCATTGGAAGGCAAAATGGATTTTTCAATGCGCTCCGTTAACAGTTCCGCACGCTTTATGGCGGGGCACGCTAGCGACCACCCTCATCTACATAGTTCTCCCTTATACTATACTGTTGTTGACATTGGCGACAATCTTTTGGCGAGGGCTTTGGGGAATGTTTTACCTATTGCCGGGATTAAGCGCCTTGCTCGTTTACGCCGTTTGTTACCCAAAACCGAATTCCGGGCTACCGCTTTCCGAGGAGTTTATTCAAAGCGGCTGGAATTTGGAGCAGCTTTGGCTCTTGATCCGGTTCATCTGCACTCAACTCATCTTCGGCGTCGTCCTGGCAATCCAATTTGTAATGTATAAGCTTGGCGTAGGGCTTTACATCGGGTGTTACGCCTTCATCGTTATCGGCGGAATTCTAATTTTCATCCATAACTTTAACAAAAAACAGTTGGGAGAGGTTCATGTATGAGCCGCTCTCTTTCAGTTTTCGGTTTTGTGTTTGCACGCAGTACGCTTCATTCTCTTTGTCCGAGGTATTGAGGAAATCATGGCACTCATCAAACTAAACGACCTTGAAGTTGAAGTACCGGACGGAATCAATGTTGTGGAAGCTGCGCGCATGCACGGCATCGAGGTGCCGCATTACTGCTATCATCCGGGATTGAGCAGCCCGGCAAACTGCCGCATGTGCCTTGTAGAGCCTCACGTGTTTTTCCCGCCCGCCGGCAAGGTGGTGCCGGACCGCCAGTTGGCGACGGGGTGCACCGCCATGATTAGAACCGCGCCGCCCGACCGGAAACTTGATGGTAAATTTGACTACATCGTTCAGACAGACTCCCCGCGTGTCAAGAAGGCGCGTGAGGATATCCTTGAGTTTTTGCTGGTTCATCACCCCTTGGATTGTCCGGTGTGCGATCAGGCTGGCGAGTGCGACCTCCAGGACTTCAGTTACCGACACGGGCATGACAAGAGCAGGTATGTCGAGGTCAAGAACGTTCCGCCCAAAAAGGATTTGGGGCCCGATGTTCTTCTTTATTCCACGCGCTGTATTGTCTGCACGCGCTGCATCCGATTTTGCGATGAAGTGGCGGGTTCCGGAGAGCTAGGACTAATTCAACGCGGCTCGCATGATGAGATTGACATCCCACGCGCGCATGATGGAACGCCTCTGCAACTGTTGGACAACAAGCTAGCTGGCAATGTCGTGGATATCTGCCCGGTGGGAGCGCTGATTAGCAAAGATTTCCTGTTCAAGTCCCGACCATGGTTCATGAAGAAGGTGAACAGCGTCTGTCCCGGATGCAGCGTGGGGTGTAACATCACGGTTGAATACAAAGAGGATGGCGTTTACCGCTTGAAACCGCGTTACCACGCGGACATCAACGAACACTGGATGTGCGACGACGGTCGTCTGGGTTACGAATACGTCAATAGCGAAGACCGGCTCCAAATTCCGATGAAACGAGAAAACGAGGAACTTACCGCGACCTCTTGGGAGGACGTGCTACAACTGATGGCGGACAGGCTGTCGGCAGCGGAAGCGGATTCTATCGTCGTCATAGGGTCGGCGCAGGGCACGAATGAGGAGAACTATCTCTTGAAGAAGCTGGCGCATGATGTTCTCAAAACGGATCGGATCGGTTTATTCGGGCGCAATGTGGGCGAGGAGCACAAGTTCCCGCAGTTCACGATTGAATCGGACAAGAACCCGAACACACGCGGCGCACGGGATATGCTGGGAGCATTTACAAATGGGAATGGGACCGCTGCTGCCGTCATAGAGGGAGATAAACTCTGGGAGAGTTTATCCGATGCAAAGGTCGTATACCTCGTGAACGGCTCGCCGGAACGCCCTCTCACCGATGCGGAGAGAACTGCTTTAGAAAACGTGGATTTCCTCATTGTGCAGGATATCTTCCTGTCCGACGTTGCACAACTCGCGGATGCGGTCTTGCCGAGTACAACCTTTACGGAAAAGGATGGCAGTTTTACCAATTCAGCGGGCTGGGTACAGCGCATCCACAAAGCCACGGATCCGCCCGGCGAAGCGCGCGTTGATTGGGAGATTATCCAGCAGGTAGCAAAGCGTTTAGCCGGGGAATTCGAGTATCATTTCGCAGGAGAAATTGCGGCAGAGATTGCCGCCACCGTGCCCGGTTATTCCGAGGCAACGCACCAGCAGATTGGGGATGGCGGCGTAAAACTTCGAGACGAATAATCTGCACCAAATAGGTATTTATGGAATTACCACTTCATGTTCTCATCATTAGTTCGCTAATCAAGATTCTCATCGTGGTCCATGTGCTACTGATTGGCGTCATGGCGATGATTCTGGCGGAACGAAAGGTTAGTGGCTGGATACAGGATCGGCATGGGCCGAACCGTGTCGGACCGTGGGGGATATTGCAGCCAATTGCCGACGGCATCAAATTTTTCTTGAAGGAGGATTTGATTCCCGACCATGTGGACAAACCGATATATGTGCTTGCTCCCGCGATACTCCTCGTACCGGCGCTCATCATTTGCGCGGTGGTACCCTTCGGGAGTTCGATCACGGTGGCCGGATATGAGATACCACTCCAGATTGCGGACATAAACATCGGTATTCTCTATGTTCTGGCGATTACTTCGTTAGGAGTCTACGGGGTCGTTCTTGGCGCATGGGCATCGAATAACAAATACTCGCTGCTTGGCGGTTTGCGGTCTTCGGCGCAGATGATCAGCTATGAGCTAACGTTGGGACTCGCCATTATAGGAGTGCTAATGTTGTCGGGTTCACTCAGCCTGCGAGAGATTGCCATTGCGCAAGGTGCCAATATCTGGAATTGGAACTTCCTGATTCATCTTCCCGCATTTCTCGCTTTCACGACCGCCGCATTCGCGGAAACCAATCGCTTGCCTTTTGATCTCGCCGAAGCCGAACAGGAGCTTGTCGCCGGATACCACACCGAATATAGCAGCATGAAGTTCGCCATGTATTTCATGGCGGAATACATGAACATGATTGTGGGTTCGGCTGTCGCCGTTACGCTATTTCTCGGCGGTTGGCACCTCTTCGGGTTGGAGAACCTGGGCGGTCCCTTCTGGAGCGGCGTGATTTCAATCGCAATCTTTTCCGCCAAGACCGCACTCTTCCTTTTTGTATTCATCTGGGTTCGCTGGACGCTACCGCGTTTTCGATACGACCAGTTGATGAATCTGGGATGGAAATTCCTGCTGCCCGTCGCTCTCACTTCAATCGTTGTTACGGCGATAGTATGGATTGGAACGCAGTCGAAGCTGTTGGTGGGGGTGTGCAACGTCGTAGCCGCCTCTGTTGTTGTCGCAATCGTTGCAAGTACGTTGGCGATGCGCCGTGAACCGGAGCAGATTGAACGTCAGGAACCCAGCTTCATGAAAGGATCCTCGTCTGGAAGGACTTAGCGATGGGTCGCAGCAATATGCAGTGTAAGGAGAGAGATGAACGCTGAACCTATTCTATTCATCGCATTCGGAGCACTCGCCCTCATAGGCGCGGTTGCTGTAATCGGATTCAAGAATCCGGTCTATAGCGCCATTGCCTTGATCGTCACATTTTTTGCGCAAGCGGGACTATTTATCTTGCTCGGCGCGCACTTTGTCGCCGCCGTTCAGGTCATCGTCTATGCGGGCGCGATTATGGTGCTGTTTCTGTTCGTAATCATGCTGCTCAACCTAGGTAGCGTTGACGTGGATCGTCCAAAGGCTGGAATTGCAAAAGGCGCGGCGGTCATTTTGGGCATTGTATTCGCGCTTGAAGGTGTCTATATCGCCGTGAATGCCTCCAAAGGTACGGCTGTGGCGCGAGTGAAACGGGAAAGCGCTGTTGGCGGAGGGTCAATAAGCGCAATGCAACTTAAAGAATTGAACAAGATACAAGCGACCTATCAGCTAACACGCGATGAGATTGACACTGAATACGTCCCGAAGGTAGCAGCGGCAGACAAAACAGTGGAAGATCTGACAGCGGACGAGGCTCGGACGCTGATTCAAACACTTCAAGGCGAGATGGGTAAAACCGAACGAATCGGAACCGTATTGTTTAGCAAATTTCTTCTGCCTTTTGAAGTAACTTCGTTAATTCTCCTCGCTGCCCTGATTGGCGTTATTGCGCTAGTGAAACGGGAGGAACCGAAAGAGGTTTCCTAGCCCCGACTAGAGATCGTCGAGGATTGAGATATGAGTTTGGAATGGTATCTAGCATTAAGCGCATTACTTTTTACCGTTGGCGTAATTGGAGTGTTGATCCGAAGGAATGCCATCATTATCTTCATGTGTATCGAGTTGATGCTCAACGCGGCGAACCTTGCCTTTGTGGCTATATCGCGTGAACTAGGGGATCCATCGGGACAGGTGTTCGTCTTCTTCGTGATGACCGTGGCGGCTGCAGAAGTGGCTATCGGGTTGGCGATCATTGTAAGTGTCTTTAAGCATCGCGAGACGGTGAATGTTGATGAGGTTGATTCGCTCAAGGGATAAGCAGTCTCAACGTAAAGATTTGATATGTCCATAAACCTCATAGTTCTTCTTCTAATTTCCCCACTGATTGGGTTCCTCATCAACGGTCTGTTCGGTAAATGGTTGAGAAATGCCGAGAAGCTGAGTGGCGGGATTGCGTGCTTTGCCGTCCTGATCTCACTTATCTGCTCGGTTATCGTGTTTACCCACGTCAAAGACGGCGTCGAGTTAAACCAGAGGCTCTACGATTGGATTGCCTTTGAATCATTTGGGTTCAGCAAAGCCGAACTAGGTTCTGCCGAGTCACCTACCCCCATATTCGAGTGGATTACCGGCAACTTTGCGTTCAACATCGGGTTTCACGTTGATTCCCTTACCGCCGTGATGTTGCTGATTATTACGGGTATCGGATTTCTCATCCACGTCTACTCGATTGGTTATATGCACGGTGATGCCGGGTATACGCGGTACTTCGCCTATCTCAACCTCTTCGTGTTCGCGATGTTGATTCTAGTTTTGGCGGACAACTATCTAATGATGTTCGTCGGTTGGGAGGGCGTTGGACTGTGTTCATATTTGTTAATCGGTTTCTGGTACGAGAAAAAATCTGCAACCGACGCCGGCAAGAAAGCATTCATCGTTAACCGAATAGGTGATTTCGGCTTCCTGCTAGGGATGTTCACTTTGTTCGCTGCCTTCGGCACGTTGGACTTTATTCCGATTTTTGAGCAAGCCGAATTCTTTGAGCGTGCTGAATCAACCGGTTCCAACCTAGTCTTTGGGGGAAACACGCAATTTGGGGCAAGTACGCTAGCTGTTGCGACCTTGCTTCTCTTTGTCGGTGCGGTGGGAAAATCGGCGCAAATCCCGCTGTATGTCTGGCTGCCCGATGCGATGGAGGGCCCAACTCCGGTAAGCGCTCTCATTCACGCAGCTACAATGGTCACGGCGGGTGTCTATATGGTAGCGCGTTCCTCCGTGCTATTTGAAATTGCCGGCACGGGCGATGTGGTTGCGTGGATCGGCGTCCTCACGGCAGTCTTCGCCGCCATCATGGCGTTAGCTGCCAATGACATCAAGCGTGTGTTGGCGTATTCCACTGTGAGCCAACTCGGTTATATGTTCGTGGGCGTGGGAATCGGCGCCTATGCGTCCGGTATTTTTCATCTAATGACGCACGCTTTCTTCAAGGGTTTGATGTTCCTGACGGCTGGCAGCGTGATGCACGCACTGTCCAACGAGCTTGACATGAGAAAAATGGGAGGCTTGCGGTCGAAACTTCCGATTACGCATGTGACGTTTCTCGTCGGGGCGCTCGCCATCTCAGGATTCCCGCTTCTGAGCGGTTTCTGGAGCAAAGATGAAATTCTGCACAGCGCATGGGAGAAGGGGCATCCTATCATTTACGTGATAGGATTGGTGACGGCTTTTCTCACGGCATTCTACATGTTTCGCCTAATCTTCGGGACATTTTACGGCAAATCCCGAGTTGATGCGAACGTTCATCCGCACGAGTCGCCGCCGGTTATGTGGGTGCCCCTGGCAATTCTCGCCATTCCGTCGGCGCTCATCGGTCTTGCCCTATTGAGTTGGAAGGGACATGACAGCGCGTTCCATCATTTCATCGGCGGTGCCTTTGTCCACCACGGCGAAAAAGCAGCCCATCACGCAGACAATGTGCTGCTCTTCATGGCAATATCATCTATTGTGGGTATCGCGGGGATTGCTTTGGCTTGGGTGAAGTACCGCGATTGGACACCGCTAGATCAACCGCGATCAGCAATTCACAAGCTGGCTGCGGAGAAGTTCTACGTAGATGAAATCTACAACGCTGTGATCGTTCAACCCATCAAGAATGCTTCCCAATTCGTGCTGTGGCGAGGCGTGGATGTCTCAATTATTGACGGAATCGTGAACGGCGTCGCTTTTGTCGTGCGTACCGTGGGAGGCTCGCTGCGGCGGTTTCAGACGGGTGTTGTTCAGTCGTATATTGTATCAATGGTTATCGGCATCATCATTTTTTTGGCGTATTACCTGTTTATTCGATAGGCTGACTAGACAGTTCTTCGGGGGTAAAGTTTGCTACTTTCAGCAGTTATCTTTCTGCCGCTCATCGGAGCGATAATCATCGCGCTGTTGAGAACGATCGTTGGCACATCGGCAATTAAAAGCATTGCCTTCGCAATTGCCTTGCTGACATTTGTCGTTTCGTTATCACTTTACACCGGATTCGACGAGACGACGCACTTCATGCAATTCAAGGTGCAAAAATCGTGGATTCCGGAGTTAGGCATTAGCTACCAGTTGGGAATCGACGGCATCTCATTATGGTTGGTTTTGTTGACGACCTTCTTGACTCCGATTTGTGTCTTGGCGGCTTGGGGATCGATTGAAAAAGGTACCAGCGGCTTCATGATTTCACTGCTGATGCTAGAGACAGGGATGCTGGGCGTATTCTGTGCACTCGATCTATTCCTGTTCTTCGTATTCTGGGAGTCGATGCTCATTCCGATGTACCTGCTGATAGGAGTTTGGGGCGGCAAACGGCGAATTTACGCGACGGTCAAATTCGTGCTCTATACGATGGCGGGCAGCGCGTTGATGCTTGTTGGAATCTTGTATCTCTATTTCCAGAATGACAACAGTTTTGACCTCATGACGTTGTACGACAAAGCCGGATCTTTGGCGCATCAGCGTCTGCTGTTCCTCGGTTTCTTTATCGCATTTGCGATCAAGGTCCCACTATTCCCGTTTCATACTTGGCTTCCCGATGCGCACGTTGAGGCCCCAACGGTCGGCAGCGTGATTCTTGCGGGCGTGTTGCTCAAAATGGGAACCTACGGGATATTGCGATTCTGCATTCCACTTTTCCCCGAAGGCACGGTCGCTTTTACGCCGCTCATCTCCACGCTTGCGGTTATCGGCATCATCTATGGCGCTCTCGTTGCCATGGTGCAGCCCGACCTAAAAAAGTTGGTGGCATATTCGAGTGTCAGTCACCTCGGATTTGTCGTACTCGGGTTGTTTGCGCTGAACAGTCAAGGAGTACAGGGCGGAATCATTCAGATGGTCAACCACGGGTTGAGCACGGGGGCGCTGTTCCTGCTTGTCGGTATGATTTATGAGCGTAGGCACACCCGCATGATTGCTGACTTCGGTGGATTGGCGAAGTGCATGCCTATCTTTGCCACGATATTCCTGATTGTTACCTTGTCATCAATCGGATTACCCGGGCTGAATGGTTTTGTCGGCGAATTCATGATTTTGCTCGGAAGCTTCATTTCAGGGGCTTTTTCCAAAGTGTATGCCGTGCTTGCCGCAACCGGTGTCATTCTCGCGGCTGTCTATATGCTGTGGATGTTCCAACGCGTGATGTTTGGAAAGCTTGACAAACCGGAAAATCAGAGTTTGAAAGATTTGAATCTTCGGGAAGTTATCGTGCTACTTCCCATACTCCTGTTTATCGTGTGGATTGGCGTGTATCCCAAGCCGTTCCTGAGTCGGATAGAGAAATCCGTCAATCACGTTTTGAAAGAGCATACGAAGGTCATGGCGGCGATTACCGATTCTCAAAACGCCGTGGTGGTAGATGCCGGATACGAAGAGGACCGTAAATAAGTGAAAAATACTAACTACCAATCCGTTTCTGTCGCCCTTGTTTTTGGTGTCATCTTTCTGCTGCTCCCCACGGTTGCAATTTCAGCCGAAAAGGGACATGATGCGACGCATGAAGGTGGCGCACATGCTCACGGCGAGCATCACGGAGTCAATGGCGCGGAACTGCCTCTCTGGAGCATAATTCCATTCTTGGGCATCTTGTTGTCGATCGCATTTTGGCAACTTATCGCACCGCACTTTTGGCATCACAATTACGGAAAAATATCGCTCGCCTGGGCGCTTATTTTTGCTATACCCTACCTGATATTTTATCATGGGAGCGCGCTTTACGATATTCTGCACATCTATCTGATTGATTATATTCCGTTCATAATCTTGCTATGGGGATTGTTCACGGTTGCGGGCGGCATTGTGGTGCGCGGCACACTGCGCGGTACACCGGTTGTGAACTTCGTTCTGCTGTTGATCGGTACCGCGATCGCGTCATGGATAGGGACAACCGGCGCCTCAATGTTGCTGATTCGGCCCCTCATTCGCGCCAACGCCTATCGCAAAAACAAGACGCACCTCATTATCTTTTTCATCTTTCTGGTGAGCAACATCGGCGGCTCCCTGACACCGTTGGGCGACCCTCCCTTGTTCTTGGGATTTCTGCACGGCGTGCCGTTTTTCTGGACCACGACGGCGCTGCTACCGCACATGCTATTCATCTGTGTGCTGCTGCTTGCGATATTCTTCATCGTGGATACCGTCATGTTCAAGCGAGAGGGCGGCGTGGTTCCCGATGATGGCGAGAAAGAACCGATTCGGGTCGCGGGATTGTTTAATTTGATATTCCTCGGCGGAATTATTGCCGGAGTGTTGATGAGCGGCACCTTTCAGTGGGGCGAGATCAACGTGTTGGGTGTACACGTCGCGTGGCAGAATATCCTGCGCGATCTGGCTATTGTCGCGATGGGGTTGCTCTCGTTGAAGTTTACTCCCTTCTCGGGCGCGCTGCGGCGTGAAAATCAGTTTGAGTGGGAACCGATTGCGGAAGTTGCCAAGTTGTTCGCTGGAATCTTCATGACAATCATCCCGGCGCTTGCGATTCTCAAAGCCGGGGAACAGGGGGCGCTAAGTGCGTTGATTCGCGCGGTGAAGGAGCCGTGGCACTATTTCTGGATCACCGGTGTTCTATCCAGTTTCCTCGACAATGCACCGACGTACCTGACATTCTTCAATACCGCACTCGGGAAACTCCATCTGACGGAGGCGATGGCGCACAAAATACTTATCGGGGCGGCGGCGAATCCCGAATTCGTCAGGCTGCTGACCGCTATCTCTGTCGGTGCTGTGTTCATGGGTGCCAATACCTACATCGGGAACGCACCCAATTTTCTCGTCAGAGGAATTGCCGAGTCAAGCGGAATACGGATGCCAAGTTTCTTCGGATTCATGCTTTGGTCCGTCGGCATCTTGCTGCCGCTCTTTGTGGTTATAACTCTTGTGTTCTTTTAGTTGAGTTCGGAGGAAGTAAATGACGGTGCCTGTCATCAACTGGCACATGCTGATGCCCGAATTGGTCATTGTCCTGACGTTTGTCATCGTGATGGTTTTTGACCTGTTCAAGTCAATCCGGAAGTCGATTCTCGCTTGGGTGACCATTATCGGCAGCGCAATCGCGTTATGGGCATCCGTAGAAATGCTCCATGCAGGGGTGAACGGGAGCCAGTTCAACGGCATGTTGGCCGTAGATCGTTTTTCGATGTTTTTCAAAATCATCTTCCTTGTGTCAACAATTTTAGTATCGCTAATTTCCATCAATTATTTGGACCGAGGAGATAAGCGGCAAGGGGAATACTACGTGTTAATCCTCTTGGCGACACTGGGCATGATGTTGATGGCATCTGGCAACGAATTGATTGTAGTTTTCCTCGGGTTGGAGTTGATGTCGCTGTCGTTGTATGTGTTGGCAGGATATTTCCGCTCCGTGCAGGTATCCAGCGAAGCCGGGATGAAGTATCTATTGCTGGGCGCATTCGCCAGCGGGTTCTTCCTATACGGCATCGCGCTGATATACGGCGGCGCCGGGACAACGAGCATTCCCGAGATTGCCTCGGTACTGGAAGACGGAGAAAAATCTCCATTGATGCTCGCTGGGATGTTCCTGCTAATTGTGGGGTTCGGTTTCAAAGTGGCTCTTGTGCCGTTCCACCAATGGGCCCCCGACGTATACGAAGGCGCGCCAACCACAATCGCCGCTTTCATTTCGGCGGGACCAAAGGCAGCCGGCTTCGCCGCATTTCTCAGGATTTTCACGAGTGCACTGGAGAGCCTCCAACCGGAGTGGATTGTCGTGATTGTCATTCTCGCGGCGTTAACGATGACCGTCGGAAACGTGATCGCGACAGCTCAAAGCAACATCAAACGAATGCTGGCCTATTCGAGCGTCGCGCACGCCGGTTATGTGCTGGTCGCGTTAGCGGCGGCTAACAAAGATGGCATTTCCAGCGCCATGCTTTACCTGCTCGTCTACTGCGTGATGAATATCGGCGCATTTGCCGCGGTTATCCTTGCGACAACCGAGGATGGCGAAAATCTCAAAATCTCCGACTACGCCGGACTCGGGTTTCGGAAGCCGCTGCTTGCGTTGTTCCTGTCCATCATGCTAGTGTCCCTTGCAGGGTTTCCGCCCACAGCCGGCTTCGTCGGAAAGTTTTACGTGTTCCGTTCCGCCGTGGATGCGGGCCACATTTGGTTAGTTGTGATCGCGGCGATCAATACCGCAATTTCAGCGTTTTATTATCTTCGCGTCGTTGTGGTGATGTATATGCAGGAACCTGACGAAGAACTCGAATATCACGCATACCCGGGTCTACTGGTATTTACGCTTCTTCTCGCTACAATCGGAGTCGTTCTGATTGGGGTATTGCCTTCGTATTTCTTGGGGCCCGCCCAAATTAGCACACAGTTCTTCTAGACCAGGTTTCCACGGGCGCGAGTCGCAATGTGCCAAATGTATTAACAATGGCTATGTTTAAGCGGAGTCCGGAAGAGTGGAGCAGCCTTGGTCTCGTGATGATTGGAAGCACGCTTGTATTTGCAATCGGCATCGGATCCGGATTGGGTTGGTGGATTGGCGGGAAGTTGGGTAATCAAAAGATCGGGCTAATCATCGGGTTTGTCGTCGGAACCGCGGCGGGTTTCAGGGAGATGTTTCGAACGGTGTCGCGCTGGAATCGGCGGATGGAGGAACAGGATCGGACAAATCGAATCCATGAAGATGATTCGGGAGAGGGTTCATAAGATGAGTTCTCGGTCCCCATTCGAAGTAGATGACAATTTTCTTCGGCAAGTCTATCGATTGACGGTAGTGTTAGGTGTCATCGGTACGGTGATTCTCTGGACGGTTTACGGCACGCCGGAAGGGTTAAGTTTCGCGATCGGCGGCTTTCTCAGTTTAAGCGCGATTTTATCGTTGGAGTACGTCGTTCGCCGCTTGGTTAAACCCGGTGGTCCATCGCGAGCCAAACGTTTGATCGGGTTCATTTTATTGGGTAAATACACGGTGATTTTTGGAGGGTTTTATCTGTTGATGAAGACGGATTGGCTAAACGTCTATTCCCTCGCAGCCGGAATTGGCGTGGTACAACTTGTGATTATCCTTAAAGCCGTCAAACTCATGACTGGCATTCTATTCAGCGACAAGACAACCAAAGATACTTGATGACATTGCAATGAAAAAACACTGTTTGCTTTTCTTTGTTACGGTTTTCGTTCTGTTTGGAGTTGGATTCGATTTTGGGTTTGCGGCAGACGATGCCCATGATTCCTCACACGATACTCAGAGCGAAGGGGAACATGGCGGCGGCGGAGCCCATCCCCACTATTCTTGGCTGCATCCGTTGTCCAAAATCATTCCGAACCATATTATTCCGGAACCCCTCGGCTGGCAGCAGCCGGACCTGATCCTCAATGCCTATTTCGTAGTGTTGGTTATCACCATCCTTTTCTTTTTCGGGACGCGAAAGATGAAACGACTCCCCGAAGGCAGAGGACAGACTTTGCTGGAGTTGTTTGTCGGCGGATTGATAAACTTCTTTGGTGGGATTTTGGGTGAACACGGGAAAAAATATGTCCCGTTTGTCGGATCCTACTTTATTTTTATCCTGTTCCTAAACTATATTGGTCTAATTCCCGGCTTTCTATCTCCGACAGCGGATTTGAACACGACGGTCGCGCTTGGTATTTCCGCGTTAATCGGTGTTCATGTCATAGCTATCAAGGAAAACGGGATCATCGGTTATTTGAAGCATTTTGTTGGCGATCCGTGGTGGCTTGCGCCTTTGATGTTTCCATTGCACATTATCGGAGAAATTGCGCGCGCCGGGTCGCTAGCAATTCGGCTCTTTGGAAATATTTTTGGCGAGGAATCAGTCATAATCAACTTGACCATCTTAGGGCTTGCAGTTCCGCACATTTTCGGTATGATACCTTGGGCGCCAATTCAGGTGCCCATGCTGTTTTTCGGACTATTTGGCGGATTTTTGCAGGCGCTTGTGTTCTCGATGTTGACATCAATCTACATCGTTACGTTCCTTGAGCATCATGACGAAGAGCATGGTGCGGAGGCACATCACTAAATGATGAGCGGCTATTGCCGTTCGTTCACACTGTTCTTCAGTGTTTCAATCTCGGTAAAAGTTCACAAATCTAAGGAGGAAATTCGATGATTTATCTTGCAGTTTTAGCTTTCGGGGTGGCGCTCGGTTTGCCGATTGCGGTAATCGCGGCATCGACCGCACAGGGAAAGGCAACGAGTACCGCTCTTGAGGGCATTGCACGCCAGCCCGAGGCTGCACCCAGGATTCAGGTAGCGATGATTATCGGTTTGGCTCTTATTGAGTCTCTTGTCATCTATTCGCTGCTTATCTTTTTCCTGTTGATGGGAAAACTCCCGGACGTTACGCCGGCTGAAGGGGAAAAGGTTAGCCCGCTCGAGAAGATTATGCAAGCAGCGCCGAGCGAAGAAAGTCACGACCATTAGAAAAACATACTGCATGAAACGTACTGCGCGATCTTTGCGGTCGCGCGCTATGTTTCAGCGCAAACGACATTGCGAGTCATCATGAAAAGATTTGGAAATTTAGCCTTACTCATCTGCATTAACATATTGATTGCGGCCCCGTATTCGTTTGCTGCCGGCGGAGAATCCGGAGGCGGCGGGCTGTTGGGCGCCATCGGACTCGACCCCAAGACAGTCATCCTACAAGTGCTGGGCTTTCTCGTGGTTCTGTCGGTGCTCTGGAAATTCGTTTTTAGCCGCGTCGGCGGACTGTTGGATGAACGACAGAACGAGATAAACTCGCGCATGGAAAAACTGGAGACGGACCAACAGGAGTTGGATCGGTTGAACGCCGAAACTCGTCAACGATTGAACGAGATTGAAGCGGAGGGACAAGCCAAGATTCAATCCGCCATCAATGAAGGAAATGCCGAGAGACAGCGTATTCTCGATCAGGCGCGTCAAGAAGCCTCTGCCGAACTTGATAGAGCACGGGCGGAGATTCAGCGCGAAAAAGATGAGGCCATCCTCGAATTGCGGAGCACTGTCGCCGAGGTTGCGATTGACGCGGCGAGCAAAATAATCGATCAAACGCTAGATGCCGAGAGACATCAGCACATTATCGATGAATCAATTCGCCGCCTGCCTTCACATAGCGCTTGATGCTTTAGAATATTTGCCCGGAAGTTAATACACACTCGAGAAAAGCCGTAAGCAAGATGCCGGATGCCGTCAGTCTGCATGAAAGACGATCTTACGGAAGAATGTCATCACATGTCACTGTATATCGGAGCGTATAACCGATGAGAGATGTTCGGATTGCCAAACCATACGCGCAGGCGTTGTACGATGCGGCGGCGGAGCAGGATGCTTTGGATCGCATCGTGGAGGATGCCAACCAAGTCCTGAGCTTGGCGCAAGAATCGGAAGATTTTGAAGGGTTCCTGACCAATCCGATTCTGTCGCCGCAGTTCAAGAGCGAGATGTTTCAGCAGCTCCTGTCGGAATTCATTCATCCGCTCACTCTGAACTTTCTGTCACTTCTGGCATCGAAACAGCGAGAAAGGTTCCTCGTGGCAATCTTACGGGCATTTTTGGAACTCGTCGATTTGAAAGCGGGACGTCTGGTTGCGCAGGTGACGTCTGCGGCTCCGCTCAGCGAGGCGCAGAAAGCTAGTCTTGTACAACACCTCAGCGATTATTCCGGTGCCGAAGTGAGACTTGATTTGAGCGAAGATAGTGAGATCAAAGGCGGAATTGTCGTGCGGCTAGGCGACACGGTATTTGATGGAAGCGTCACGACACAGTTACGGCGGCTACGATCGCTGCTTGCTAGAGGATAGACCGGCAAGCAAAAGCAAGTTTGCTGTCGAATGAGGGGAGAAAATAGCTCATGGCAAGGGAAGTTAGACCCGATGAAGTTTCAAATATACTAAAGCAACAATTGCTGCAATTCAATCAACAAGTAGACGTGTATGATTCCGGGACGGTGTTGGATGTCGGTGACGGAATCGCTCGCGTGCACGGGCTTGCCAATGTGATGGCGAGCGAGATGATTGAATTTCCGAATGACGTATTCGGCATGGCTTTCAATTTGGAAGAGGACAACGTCGGTTGCGTGCTTTTCGGCGAAGACAAGCTGATTCACGAAGGCGACATCGCCAAACGGACCAATCGATTGCTTGAGGTGCCGGTCGGGGAGGAGTTGCTCGGTCGAGTCGTCAATGCGCTGGGGCAGCCGATCGACGGCAAAGGGGAACTCGGTACCAGCGAGACACTACCCGTGGAACGAAAGGGTTTGGGCATTGTGCAGCGTCAGCCTGTTAGCGAGCCGCTGTATACCGGTTTGAAAGCAATCGACAGCATGACGGCTATCGGGCGAGGGCAGCGTGAGTTGATCATCGGTGACCGGCAAACGGGCAAAACCGCAATCCCAATTGATACAATCATCAACCAGAAAAACACCGACGTGTTCTGCATTTACGTGGCGATCGGCCAGAAGGGATCTACGGTTGCCCAGGTTGTGACAACGCTTGAGCAGCACGGCGCGATGGACTACACCATTGTTGTCTCGGCGCCTGCCAGTGAACCGTCGCCGCTGCAATATCTTGCGCCGTATACCGGCACATCCATGGGAGAATTCTTCCGTGACAGGGGGCAGCATGCGCTGATCATTTACGATGATCTAACCAAGCACGCTTGGGCGTACCGGCAGATGTCCCTGCTCTCACGTCGACCGCCGGGGCGAGAAGCCTATCCCGGCGATGTCTTCTACCTGCACTCAAGATTGCTCGAACGCTCGGCGAAACTGAGTGACGAATTGGGAGCCGGTTCATTGACTTCGTTGCCTATAATCGAGATTTTTGAGGGCGACTTGACAACATACATTCCAACCAACGTGATTTCGATTACGGACGGACAGATATACCTAACGTCGGAACTGTTCAATCAAGGTGTCCGTCCTGCGATTGATGTCGGTACGTCGGTTTCCCGTGTGGGTGGGGACGCACAGACTAAGGCTATGAAAGCCGATGAGGTGGCAGGCACGCTGAAGCTGGATTTAGCTAGTTTCCGTGAGGTCGCCGCCTTTGCTCAGTTTGGTTCCGATCTTGATGCATCCACGCAATCGCAACTTCGCCGCGGAGAGCGATTGGTGGAACTGCTTAAGCAGCCGCAATACGCGCCTATGCCCGTCGAGAGGGAGATTGTCTCGATATTCTGCGGATCGACGGGATATTTGGACGACGTTGAAGTGGCAGATGTTGAAAGGTTTGAGTCCGAATTTCTTGCCTACATGGATAGAAATCATGAAGGACTTCTGAAGGAGATTGCAGAAACGGGTGTTTTGAGTGATGACCTTATTGAGAGTCTTCATGACGCGGTGAAGAGTTTCAAGGAGCAGTTCCAAGTGAATGAGGCATAGAGGTGACGAGGTGAAACTAAAAATCATTCTGCATGAAGCGGAAGAGGGAGGATATTGGGCTGAAGTCCCGTCAATTGAGGGATGTGTGAGTCAAGGTGAGACGCTTGACGACTTGATTGAGAACATCTCTGAGGCGGTAGAAGGCTGTTTATCTGTGGATATCAGTGAACGCGATATCGGCGAGAAAGATACAGTCATGGAGATAGCCGTTTGAAATCCCTAACGGGAAAAGAGTTTTGCCGCTTATTGAATAAGAAGGGATGGGAATTGAAGCGTGTAAAGGGCAGTCATTACATTTTCGCCAAAGGTACGCCTTCTGCTCGAATCTCAGTTCCTGTTCACGGGAATAAGACTCTCAAGCAGGGCTTGCAGCGGCATCTTATGAAAATAGCTGGTATTGATGAAAGTGAATTGTAGCAAGGAGTTCAGGGGTTTATAATGGCAACGTTACGAGAGATCAGACGACGGATTGCGAGTGTTGAGAACATCAAACAAGTAACAGAAGCGATGCGAGTGGTTGCAGCGGCGAGGTTACGCCGCGCCCAAGAGAACATCTTGGCGACACGGCCGTTCGCCGAGAAGTTTAACGCGATTTTGAGCCACTTGATTGCGCAGATTGAGAATCCCACCCATCCGTTGCTAGAGAATAGGGAATTAAAAAACGTCTGTCTCATCTCTATCAGCGCCGATCGCGGATTGTGCGGCAGTTTCAATAGTAATGTGATTCGTACCACGACGGAGAGAGCGCAGCATTATCAAGATGCCGGTGCCGCCGTGAAGATCATCTGTGTAGGCAGACGTACCCGGGACTATTTTGCACGGCGGGACTATGAGGTCATCGCCGAATATGTCAACATATTTCGAGATCTCAAGTTCGAATCCGCTGTGGACATCGTTCATGAATTTGAGCATCTTTATACTGCACTGCAGATTGACAGGGTAGAGGTAATCTACAATAACTTCAAGTCCGCTATACTGCAGACGGTGCTCGTTGAACAGCTATTGCCGCTTACCCCGGAAGCACCGACGGGTGACGAACTCTTTCTCGATTATCTGTATGAGCCGGGACAGGAGGAAATCTTCCAGTCGGTGTTGGCGAAACACCTGAACATGCAGATGTGGAAGGTATTGCTGGATTCCAACGCCGCGGAGCAGGCGGCGCGGATGGCAGCCATGGAAAACGCAACACGTAACGCCACGGATCTGATTGACGAGTTGATTTTGCAGCGCAACCGGGCGCGACAAACCCAGATTACGACGGAGATCTCCGAGATTGTGAGCGGTGCAGCGGCATTGGAGGGTTAGTGTGCTAGTAATGTTAAAAACTTTTGTCCGTTCTTGTATTGTTTTCACGTTTTTGGCTATTGGGTGCTTGTCCGCATTCGGTCACGGCGACGTTCTCCCTCTGTTGGAGGATGTCAACAATGACGGCGTCGTGAACATCTTGGACCTCGTCATTGTGGCAAACGCCTTGGGGCAGCCCGTGGATCGGGATATGGAGCAGAATCCGGATGTCAATCGCGATGGCGTCACTAACATCTTGGATCTCGTTCGAGTTGCCAACCGATTAGGCGAACGCGCGGCAGTTGACAACTCAACCTATCACGATTTTCAGGACTACATTTTCAACAAGAGTTGTACCGCAAGCTACTGTCACGCAGCTCCGACTAACGCCGGAAATTTAAACCTCACAAGCGGTGTTTCATACGAAGATTTGGTTGGCCGCGTGCCGCAAAACCTTGCGGCGGCGTCTGCCGGGATGAAGCGCGTTGATCCGGGCAATCCAGACAATAGTTTTCTGTTGACGAAGCTCGTAGGTCCGTCCACTCCGGCAGAAGGAGGCCGCATGCCCTTGGGGGCGGGACCGCTCCATAGCGGAAAGATAGATGCCATTCGAAAATGGATTGCCGCGGGAGCACCTCGGAATGAAAAACTAACCGGCATCGGCGATCTAAGCCTGTTACGCGACCCGCTTGAATCCTTTGAACCGCTCCCGCCGCCGCCGCCCGGAGAAGGTTATCAGCTTCATATGCCGGCTTTTAGAATTGAACCCGGTACGGAGCGGGAAGTCTTCTACGATATGCAGATCACAGACGCAGCGGGACAGCCGTTGCAGGAGGATATCTTCGTCAACAAGTACGAGATCGCGTATCCGACCGGCAGTCATCACTTCATCCTGTATCGGTTGACTGAAAAGGCGTTGGAAGATGACCTACGTAATGTCGGAGTGACACCGGGAGTCGGGGTGAATACGCAAGATAAGTTCCGAGTGTTGGATCCTGCGAATCCGCAAGCGCTCGGAAATTTTGGCAAGCACCGCGTCTACAACACGGGCACCCAAACCGGCGAAAAGACGGTTTTTCAATTTCCCCAAGGCGTGGCTCTGCGGCTTGCGGGAGACACAATTTACGACCTGAACGCACATTTCGTGAATCTGTTGGGCACGGAAGCGATCGAGGGAGAGGTTTACGTCAATTTCTACACCATCCCTCCGGAAGCGGTTGAGCATGAAGCAGTGGAACTTTTCTCCGCCAATACCGACATTTTTGTTCCGCCGGGAACAACGCGTGTGGCAAAGAGGGACGAGACCGTGAGGGAGGAGATTGAACGCCGCGGTAACGATCCGAACACCGTGTTGAATCTCCTTATGATTACGTCTCATATGCACCGACACGGCGAATTGTTTGAGATTTTTCAGATGTCAACGGGGAGTTTGCTCCATCGAAGTCTGGCTTACGACGATGCGCCCATCACGGTGTTCGACCCGCCGTTGGTTCTCGGCGCGGACGACGGCATCACCTACGAATGCACACATAATAATTATGATCGGGATGTTCCACTTACTTTCGGATTTACGTCCGAGGATGAGATGGCAATAATTATGGGGTATTACTATCCCACAACCGAGAGTGTGGATACCTCAAGTGAGTGAAAGAAAAATTCGGAAAGTTGCAATCTAAACGGTTGTGAAACTATTCTTAACGATTGATGTGCCAAGTAATTTAGTCAAAGGAGGACAACCAATGGTACTTGGACCAAGAGGGACAATTCTCGTCATTCTGATGGCGTTGATAGCTTTGAGCGGGTGTGAGCAAGGCACCAATATCTTGGCGGACGCGCTGTCGCCCGAGGATCCGGAAATAGAGGCGACGCCGATTGAGGAAATATCGATGGAGGACCCTCCATCCGAACCCATTATGGAAACTGTAGACGCGGAGTCTGTACCGGTCAAAATGGTGTGGTTAGTCGACTATCCGCTAGGCGGAAAGGAGGAGTATGTTGCATGGATCGCGTCCGTAGCGCCAATGCTGCTAGCTCCGGAAGAGCTTAATCGGGCGGCGTCTTACGACAACGTTGACGGATCCAATCCGCACCGCCTTGTCGAGTTCGAATTTGACAGTTTTGCCGATCTCGCGCACTATCTGAACCGTCCCGAAATTGCTGCGGTCTCTGCCGATATGCCGAATCACACCAGTAGCGCGAGTACGCACATATTTATCCAGCGCGGCGATTATTCGAAAAACGAGAGCACGAGCCGTAAGGTTAAAACCGTTTACTTAGTTGACTATCCGCTTGGAGGAAAAACTGAGTACCTGGAATGGATTGCCGCTATAGCGCCGATGCTGCAAGCCCCCGAAGAGGTAAAGCGGATAGCATCTTACGACAACTATTATGGCGTAACTCCACACCGGTATGTCGAGTTTGAGTTCGATAGCTATGAAGAAGCGAATACGTACCAAGAACTCCCGTACGTGCAGCAGCATGTTAATGCGGAGTTGCCTAATCGAACCAGCCGCACGTCTGTCCTGACCTTTGAGTTGCGATCCGATTACGTCAACGAATAGTCGAGGGCGTTGTCGTTACGCCGTAGGCATTAACTAGGAAGAGATGCTGGAAGCGGATGATCGGGCTAGTGTTTACAGCGCGAGTAGGAGGAGACTTTTGAGCACATCGAAGCCGATGGTCATCAATCAGTCGGAGCAGTCTTGGGAGGGCTGGGATGATGCCGAACTCGCGGACAAAAGTGCGATTCGCTGGAAAATCCTTATATCCGGCGAACGCGGATTAGTCACCGGTATAGCGGAGTTTCCGGTCGGCACTCGACTTCCCCTTCACCACCACGAACCCCCGGAGACCTATTACATCGTCAGCGGGAAGGGAACCATGGAGATGGACGGTCACAAAACAGACATCGGACCTGGATCGGCGGTCTACATCCCGTCCAATGCGAAACACGCTGTATGGTGCACGGGAAATGAACCATTAGTATTCGTATTTTCCTTCGCGAGTGATCGATTCGACCAGATAGTCTATCACTTTGACGAATAAGCGATTCGCGGAGGGGGCGCCAAAAAATCAACACATGCTTTACGATGTTGACAAACAGATTCAAGAGGCAATCGATCGGGGAGACTTTAAGGATCTGCGCGGAAAGGGAAAGCGGCAGGAGTTAGAAGAGAACGCTTATGTTCCGCGCGAAACTCGGATTGTTAACCAGATGCTTAAAGAAAACGGATTTGCGCCGCGTTGGATAGAGGTAGACAAAGAAATCCGTGCCGAGCGTGAACAATCCGGAAAGCTGCTGCGGAATATCAAACGGCGGCGCCGACATTTAGAAGCAGCGATTCACGCCCAACCACTCGACATCGACAGGGTACGTCGAGTTTTTTAACTTGAACGTGCGCGGGCGCTAGCGGCATACGTAAGCCAACTGAAGAGGATTAATCAAAAGATTCTCAGATATAATCTTACAGCGCCAGGGCGCGGTAGACAAAAGTCTATGGTCAACCTCAATGCCACGGTAGCTCGATTTCGAGAGGAGTGCCCGAGCCTTTAGGAGAAGAATTAGTCTGCGGGATAAACGAGATACACGCTTTACGGAAAGGAAGACAAACGATGAATCAGGGAAAAGTATTGGAAATCGTCGGCGCGCGGGTCGATCTCGATTTCTCGGAAGGGAAATTGCCCGACATTCTCAATGCCGTTGAGGTCGAACGCGCCGACGGCACGAAGTTGGTGCTCGAGGTACAGCAGCATTTGGGGGAGAACAGGGTGCGTGCGGTAGCGATGGACACGACGGATGGTCTTGTGCGCGGTACACTCGCTACGGATCGGGCGGAACCCATCACGGTACCCGTCGGGGATGAGGTGCTGGGAAGGGTGTTCGACGTGACAGGACAGCCGATCGATGAAGCCGGTGCGGTCGAGGCGAAGGAACGCTACCCCATCCATCGGCACCCGCCGCCGCCGGATCAGCTCAGTACGGTTTCCGAGATGCTGGAGACGGGGATCAAGGTAATCGACCTGATTCAGCCGGTTGCTCGAGGCGGAAAGGTTGGGTTCCTCGGAGGGGCGGGGGTTGGAAAAACCGTGTTGGTTGCAGAACTAATCTACAATATCGCGACGCAGCACGGCGGTTACTCGGTATTTTGCGGGGTCGGAGAACGGACTCGCGAAGGAAACGGATTCTGGTTGGAGATGGAGGAATACGGTGTGTTGGATAAAACCGCCATGGTCTTCGGTCAGATGAACGAACCGCCCGGTGCACGCCTGCGCGTGGGGCTCGCGGGGCTTTCAATGGCGGAATACTTCCGGGATCAGGGCGGACAGGACGTGCTGATTTTTATCGATAATGTCTTCCGCTTCACGCTGGCAGGCGGTGAGGTTTCGGCGTTGCTTGGGCGTATGCCGTCAGCGGTGGGATATCAGCCGACGCTGGCTACCGAGATGGGCGAGCTACAGGAACGGATTACATCCACGCAGCACGGATCGATCACGTCGTTTCAAGCCGTCTATGTTCCGGCAGACGACTATACCGACCCGGCGGTTGTGGCTGTTTTCGGCCATCTCGACGCCGTGACGCGGTTGGAACGTTCCATCGTTCAGGTAGGGAGGTATCCCGCGGTCGATCCGTTGACCTCCACCTCCCGTATCTTGAATCCGGAGGTAATCGGCGACGAGCACTATGACACGACACGCGAAGTAAAAGCCGTGCTGCAGCAGTACGAGAGTCTCAAGGATATTATCGCCATTCTGGGCGTGGATGAACTTTCCGATGATCAGAAATTGACGGTCGCGCGGGCGCGAAAGTTGGAGCAGTTTCTGACTCAGCCGATGTTCGTGGCTGAACGGTTTTCCGGCATTCCCGGTAAGTATGTCAAGATTTCGGACACGGTTGAGGGATGCCAAGCCATTCTCAAGGGCGAATGCGACGAAATACCCGAGCAATCCTTACGGTACATCGGAGGGATCGAGGAAGCGTTCGATAAAGCGAAGTCCGAAGAACTGCAAGAGGCTGCCGATTGAGTTGCATGTAAAAGCGATGGTCGGTCTCCAGCATCGACCACTCAACATTGGATCCCTATTTTACGTGAATAGCCATGCTTGAAAGAAGATTTCACCTCGAAATCCGAACACCGCAGAAACTCATATATGATGGCGACGTAAGCAGCGTCAAAGCGCCCGGGGAACTGGGCTCATTTGAAATCCTTCCCGGTCACATTCCTTTTTTGACGGTTTTGGAAACGGGCGAGATTCGCATCCGAGAGACTGATACACCCCAGTCACTCGCGGTCAGCGGCGGGGTTTTCGAGGTATTGCGAACAGGGGTTACGGTATTGTCCGACACGGCGGAATGGGCGCATGAAATTGATGTTGAACGGGCAGAGACAGCTCTTCAACGCGCTCAAGAGCATCTGGCTTCGGGAGATTCGGGGATCAACCGAGGACGCGCGGAAGCCGCATTGGAGCGCGCCAAGAATCGGGTAAAGGTCGCCAATTCCTCGTAAACACTGCGCTGCGAACTATCGTAACCTGCGTATTCCGACTTTGGGCGGCCGCCATGTATATGTAGAGTGGCATCGCCCCACTATCACTGCTTTATCCCGTCACGCATTACGCATTGTCTCACACCATCCGCCGGTAGTGCTTCGTTAATTCCTCCAAATTATCCTCATCATCCGTGCTGTTCCCATTAGACGACACCTCCATCTGGCGTTCAAAGAATTCTTTTGTGGTGCGATAGATTTCCCGCAAATCCGATCGGCTGGGACGATGACCCGAAAGATGGATCATGTCGCACGTCCGAAGAATTTCCCCAACATGATCCGCCACCGAGCTTGTTAGATCGTGCGGAAGCGATCCCAAGATCTCCCCGGTTGTGGCGTCGAGCGTCTTAACACCGTATTTCTGCTCAACATAGCGCTTCACGATTGAGGAGATTCTGTTGTAATACTCGTGGAACTCTCTATGAGAATGATGAGAGGCAATTTGATTCAACTCGCGAAGCGACAAGGCTTCTGGCGTATCCCCTTGGGCGGCTGAGGGAGTTGGCGGCCCCCTTTCCGTCTCTAGTTGTGAAGCCTGCGGCGGTGCCGCCGATCTTCTTGGATTGGTGGGCACACCACTCGGGAGGTTAAACCGGGGCATGCGGCGGACACCGTGGGAGGGTCGGTTGCGCCTCTTTCCGATCCATGAGTATATTCCCACGCCAATAGCGGCGAAAACCGCCATCCACACAACGACCCAAACGACTGCGGAGAGTAACCCGGACGAACGCACGTCGGGATCTGTCTCTTGGGCAAACAACCCCGCGTTTCCGGATATCAGAAGTATGAGCAATATTAAGCCGCAAGGGGCAAGCCTCGTTAATCGTTGCACAAGTCGTATTCCTTGATTTTCCTAAAGATGGTTCTCTTGTTGACGCCCAATATATTGGCTGCCTTGGCTCGGTTGTTTCCGACGTAGTCGAGTGTTGCTCGTATGGCTTCCTCTTTGATTTCCTCCATCGACATTCCGACTTCAACATTCAAACGGCGGTCGGAAGCCACAGCCGGATCTGCATTCACTGCTGTCGGCGCAGAGACGACAATGGGGGTGCCGATTCCCGTGAACTTGAGAACGCGCTCCGGAAGATCCGCCAAACCCAACTCGCGGCTGTTCGACATCACGACCATGCCTTCGATACAGTTTCTGAGGTCGCGCACGTTCCCGGGCCAATCGAATTTCATGAGTGCTCTTAACGCATCCGGGGAGATGAATTTGGACGCTTTGCGGTTCTCTTGGCAGAATTCCTCGATGAAGGTCTTGACCAGAAGCGGTATATCTCCTTTCCGCTCGCGAAGAGGCGGCAAATATATCGAAATCACATCAAGGCGATCGTACAGATCCGCCATAAATTTGCCCTCTTCGACCGCTTTCTCCAGATCTCGATTTGTTGCGCAGACGACCCGGACGTCCACCTTTACAACCTCATTACCGCCGACGCGGTGAAATTCCCTTTCTGCCAACACCCTCAGCAGCCTAGCCTGGTTCGGCAAACTCAACTCGCCGATTTCATCAAGCAGCAGTGTGCCGCCGTTAGCCGATTCAAATTTTCCTTTTCGTTGCTGATCGGCGCCGGTGAATGCACCCCGTTCATATCCAAAGAGTTCCGATTCTGCAAGACTCTCGCTCAGCGCGGCGCAATTGAAGACGACAAGCGGGCCTCTGCGTAAACTTCGATAATGGATGGCGCGGGCGACTAACTCTTTTCCGGTGCCGCGTTCACCGCGAATCATCACGGTCGATTTCGTCGGAGCGACCTGAGCAATGATCTCCCGGACCTCCTGGATGTGCTGGGAGTGGCCGGTAAGACGGAGCAAGCCCTCTCTTTCATCAATCTGGGACTGTAATTGACGGTTTTCTGCGGTAAGGCGCTGATTTTCAAGTATTTTGTGTAGAAGCGCCTTCAAATGGATGGGATTCGGGGGCTTCGGCAAAAAGTAGCTTGCTTCATGATGGAGCATCGCCTTTATGCCTACATCTGTTTGCAGGACATCATGAGTGGTCATGAATACCACGCCGACGTCGGGATACTTTTGCCGAGCGGCTTCCATCAGTTGCAACCCGTCAAGCCGGTCTGCCTTTAGCGGCGCAACCAGAATGTCAATCCCTAGCCGATCCACCCGATCAAGCGCTTCATACATGTTCCGAGTGACGACAAGACGCAATCCTTCACCTTCAAGCGCGCGGCATACGGTTTCACGCTCCCTTTGATCCGGATTGACGACGAGGACGGTTTTCTGTTGGCTCATTGTTTTCACCCAATTGCGTTGGGAAATTCGAACATGAGTCAGAATGTAACCCCAAATAATACCGTATTCATACAATTTCGTCAAGCGGAATGAAAGCGTCTTCTATCTCGATTTTGTTCAAAGGACCAGTGGCTAAGGCTAGGGAATTGAGGGATGATTGCGGAAGGGTGGAAGATTGGAAGGCTGGAAGGGGTGTAGGAGTCGTTGTCTGAATCACGGATTACACGGATTAAAGACGTCGCACTGACGCTTATTTGCGCCTTTCTAATTACCCGCAAATGGGCCTCCCTGTACCGCAAACTGTTAGTTTGCGGATATCACAATCTAACAGATTATGGTACAGAATAACGTCGTTCCCCAAAAGCATGTGTAGTTATTAGTTGCGATGACTATAGAACGAGAGCGCAAGTCGGAGATTGGGATTGGAAGTTTGGAAGGCTATAAGGGGTGTAGGAGCCGTTGTCTGAATCACGGATTACACGGATTAAAGGATTTCACGGATTAAAGACGTCGCACTGACGCTTATTTGCGCCTTTCTAATTACCCGCAAATGGGCCTCCCTGTACCGCAAACTGTTAGTTTGCGGATATCAAAATCTAACAGATTGTGGTACAGAAGAATGTCATACCCCAAAACATGTGTAATTGAGGTTGGACGGGAGGAAAATCGGCTGGATGCACGGGCCCTGGAGACAGAGAGTTTTCGAAAAAAGGGATATCTATGGGACGGCACGGGGACCGTCCCCTACAAGGCGGTGCGATTATTCCGTATACGCCGAGTATTTTTATCTGATATAATCCAACCCGAATTTTTAATGTTCAAAGCCTGTGGGTGATTGCCGTATCTTGGGGGCGATCACCCCTATTCCCATGCCAACGCTTTAATACCGGAATCGGTTGGGAGGAATGAAAATGGAAATCTATAGATCGCCATCGGCGGCGGACTCTGAAGAGGCAGCCAAATACTACCGTGCCACGGCATTCGCAGATTCGAAGCCGGCGCTTGCGGCGCCCGGTGCGACGCCGGAGCGTTTGGAACACTTCAAAGAGCACGGTTTCGTGATTGTCACCGACTTCGTCGGCAGCCCGTGGATTCCGATTCTGCGAGAAGCCGGCAGGCGTGTCACCGAGGCGTGTGCTCCCGAGAACGGCTACAGCAAGATTGATTGCTCCAAAGGCTACGTGCATCGGGCGGCAGAGGATGAACCGTGGGCAATCCGAGGAATTATCCATCCGGCTTTCGGCGAGTCGAGTTTTGCCGAATTCTACGGTTCGGAAGAGTTTCTCGGCTTTGTCCGTGATTGGTGCCACGGATTGGAACCGAAAGATCTCGTCATGAGCCCGATGCTCCTCTGGTGCAATCCCAAGAAGAACGAGAATGGTCCCAGTTGGCATCGCGATACGACATGGTGGGGCTCCGGAGCGGGCTATTTCGCACAACGGCCGGTACAGGAAGGTCCGGAAGCCTTTTCGGAGGAGGTTGAGAGGCGGCGTTGGAAAGAGATTCAAGAGGAAAACTTGAAATCGATCGCCGAAAGAAAGGGCGTCAGTATGTTTCTTGCACTTACCGACGATGAGTGCCATGAACTGATTCCCGGAAGTCACCACCGGTGGCGAACGCCGTTTGAGCATGATGTATTACTCCCGAAAGCCATGAAGGATCAAGGCGTCCCGTACACGCCGAGTTGGAACGGTGTCGATCCGTTGCCGAATCAGGCTGCAATTCGGTTGAAGCCCGGTGAAGCGCTCATCCGGAACGGCGCCACCATCCACACGGGGCACACCGTCCCCGACCGCGAGCGCAACACATTGGCAATCGGTTGGAGCAAATGGTCGGGGCCTTTCACGGAAGAACCGGCCGTGTCGGACGTGCGCAACGCATGGCAACTGGATCCCGCCGTGCGGGAGGCGTTGCCGCACGAGTGGATGAAGACGACGTGGGATCGTTGGGCGGAGACGGTGAAACTCGGGGATACGTTAGAGGACCGCTACACAGGATATGATATCAACAACATCAAGGCTGGGCAAGTATTGGGTTGGCGCGGCGAGTTGGAGAGGCAAGCGGCGGCGGCTGGAGAGGAGTAGGAAGCCTATCGGAGGCTGGATCAACGGCATCGCGTTAACCTGCATTAGACTAATGTTGCAGGAGGGCGAAAACGAGAAGACAAGAAAACAGGAAAACGAGATACGTGACAATCAAGATCGGTTCCGTCGTGAGTTGTAGAGAATCTCCATGATGGGCTATGGACTTTATTGGCTTTCTTGGCCTTACGCTGGAGAGGGCGGATTCCCCGTTTGGCGGCGTAGGGAACGCAGATCTCCGTTCCCTACTGATGTAATGATTGGAAGATAATCGAGGTTTCAGGGTTTTCACTGACCACTAGCCACTAAACACTTACCTTGAGTCAAACCTATGGCATTCCCGCAATGATGTTCTGAACATCGGCTTCCAATTCAAGGGTGATTTGTTGGGTCGTCTGTCTTTTCTGTTTTTTGTAGGCCTCATAGGAATCCAAGAGGTTCTTGGGCGTTCCAATACGCAGGAAGGCATTCAAGGCACCTTTGACGTTTGATCGACCGTAGACTTCGACCTCGAGGCGCGTGATGACCTCCAGGAAGCGTTCTTGGGAGGGATCTTCTCCGATGTAGCCTTCGTAGATGGCGATCGAGTTCACGATGCGGCGCACGTCGGTGTAAAACTGCCGAAACTTGTCAACGCGCTGGGCGTGAACTCCTCTCTCGTATTCCGTCATCTCATCCACATCCCGGTAAATCTCCTCGTCGATTCGATTCTGGATTGCCCGCACCCGCCTGAGCGGGTTGCGGTCGGATTGCGGTGAGATTTCCAGGAAGCTCTCCATCTGCGACAGAATGTGTTCGCGCATCTGTAGGATACGGTCGTTCAGTGTCGCCCCTTCATCAAAGCGCAGGTGATACTCTCTCGCCAGTATCGACAGCAGGCTACCTCCCACGTTCTTCACGCGCTCGTACAGGTCTGTGGGTCGGTCGGCGGGGTCGGGCAGCACGCTGCGTTCCAGATTTGCCAGCGCCTCCTCGATTTGATCCCACATGTCGTTTCTGTAGACGTACTTAATCCCGACGGGCACGAGGTAGAGCGGTTTCAGGTCGCCCGCCTTCTCCATGTCGTTGAGCGCCCACATTCCGAACTGAACGATGCCGCTCTCAAACGGCATGATGGTTTCGTTCTGGTGCGAGATTTCGCCTTCGCCGAAGATGACCAGCTTGCGCGCCCCTTTGGCTAGGGTTTCGCGCGTCAGCCGGAACGAGTCGCGGTCCACGGCGCCGCGCACGACGGAATAGACGCCCAGGCGCGTCATGAAGAAGCCTCTCAATTTCAGCCCCGCTATTTTGCGGTCGAAGGTTTCGCGCGCGCACATGTACCGGAATCGTTCGCCGCATCGGGTTGAAAGTGTGAACAACACGTGGGGATCGGCGCGGGAGGGATGGTTCGGTACCAGGATGGTCGCGTAGCCATCGGTAGACTTCAGCCTGTCGAGGGATTCGGAGTCGATATCGACATGCGAAACCCTTGTCGTGAGGCGCATCAGGAGCGGCAGCAGGAGTTTGACGCTCCCGATGACGAAGGTGTTGTCTTTTGGGGGTTTGAAGTCTAGCATTGGTTTGCTCCAGGATTATTTAGCTCGACTTTGTACATTTGTAGGGTGGGCACTGCCCACCATTCCTTGTAAGGTGTGCACTGCGCCCCAGCCTCTGGAAGTGCCAGCGGGATCAACCGAACGAATAGCGAGTTCGATAGGAATCCCCTTGCCCGATCCACACAAGTTTCTTTACTTAATCCACGCAATCAATACACTTGAACTTTTGAGAATTGGTATAAGTAAAGATTTTCAAACAGGTCGTAAGACTAAGACAACGCGTGCAAATCCCGCTGCCGCTCCTCCCAATCCGGCAGATAGGCGTGCATGAAACTCCGAAACAGCCTGCCGTGATTCGGGGCGAGAAGATGGACGAGTTCATGCACAATCACAAACTCTCCCAACGCCACCGGGAGGTCAAGTAGTTCGGTGCTCAAAGTCAATCGCCCAGTTGTGGATATAGATGCCCACTTTTTCCGCATGTCCCGCAGATGAACCTCGCGCACGGTTACGCCCATATGCTGCGCCCACTGGTGTACCGTGCTCTTCAAAGTGGCCGAATCATGCCGTGGGTTCTCGCAATTCATAGTCGTTTTCTCGCTATCAAATGGGGTGGGTCGGGTGTGGTTTGGATTCTTGTAAAGGGTTAATTCTCCTCACGGAGTTAAATCAGAGCGACATCAATGCTTTCCTGTGTGTCGCAATTTGATTTCGGACTCAAGCGAATCTCAAAAGAAAAAACCCAGTTTTCCTAATAAAGAAAACAGATGGTCAATGACAAAGTTCCGCAACGGTATTGATTGCGCGTCCTTACCTCTGTTGAATGGTAAGTGCAATCGAACCGTCAAAAACAAAGCAACTGAGTCCCTGTCTCTTTGGCTTTACGCCGCGCCTCTACGATTCCATTGACTTCATAAGCGGTGATTGCCAACCAATCCTTTTTCTGTGTCGGAATTATCGGAATGAATGTGTTAGTGCTCTCATGAAAAAGAGCAGCATCAGCGCGTTCTAATCCAAGAAGACTCCTACGGACTATATCTCGCGGAATCTCAAGCTTCCGTTCGGCAAGACGAAGCGTGCAGTGATGTGTTTGGAATATCCTGCCAAACTTCCTTTTCAGCTCATTTTGTTCTGGAGTAGCCGTTTCGGTAGCTATCTTCAGGTTCATTTGCGTAGCGATTCTTGCGAGTGTGTCTTTGTAGTTTTCCATGACATTTTTACAGCGGACAGAGTGAAGTCGGACAATGCAAGAGA
Source organism: Candidatus Poribacteria bacterium (assembly GCA_028820655.1). Taxonomy (GTDB): domain Bacteria; phylum Poribacteria; class WGA-4E; order WGA-4E; family JAJDTR01; genus JAJDTR01. Next base: position 335,644 of record JAPPIK010000014.1, read on the forward strand.
CTCAAGAAATCGATGTCAAATCAACCTCAAGCGCCTCGGCGATGGCTTTCAAGGTTTTGACGGAGCCGGACTTGCGTCCGGTTTCAATCTCCGCCAAATAGGCGCGTTGAATGCCGCACTTGTCCGCCAGTTGCTGCTGGGTGAGGCGTCGGTGGTCGCGGTAGACGCGAATCGGACTCTCCTCGTTGAGAATCAGGCGATTAACCACCTCGCTGGGGTAGGTCTCCTCATCCACGGCTTTCGCTTCGCGGAACTCGCGGATATCTCTGAGCATCTCCGCATCTTCCAAGAGTTGATTATATTGTTCTTTCGGGACAAGCACATATTCATGTCCGTGTTCTTTGACGGTTTCAACTTTCATCGGTACACACCTCCTCTAGGTCCGATTTTGATGATTTCAATGACAAGCACATCGTCATGGATTTCGTACAACACGCGCCAATCCCCCACCCTGAGCCGGTATCCTCGTTCACCCTTCAAGCGTGTCACATTGTTGTTCGGCGCATAGGGAGCCGCGGCGAGTTGGTCAATCTTTCGTACCACGGTCTTGGCGAGATTGCGCGGCATTCGCCGGAGCATCTTCGTTGCACTTGCTCGGTATCGAACCTTATACATTATACACCATATTGTAGCTTAAAGCAACATAAATGTCAAATATTTTTTGTAGCCGGCGAGTATGTTGTTCAATTTCGAAAAAAAATATGGTTAGTGTTGGGTGCCGGTGCGGTTAGAAAGGGATCTCTATCGCCTTCGCTATTCGCTCAGTTGATCCTACCGGCGTGGTAGAACAGTTTCTTTTGCCAGTCTCGTAAGCATTAGATACTTAGCGTATAGACCAGTAAGCGGCGCACAAAACGCTTTTTGGCGGGTTCAACTAAGGTGGTAGGGGGTTGACGAAAGGCATGCCAGAACTCAACAGTGTCAATCAGTTCTAAAATATAACAAATGCAGTTTGAAGAGCGCGACTCACAGGCAGTCACTGCAGGACTTGACAGAAAGCGACTCAATCCGGCATTACGTTTTACGAATTACGCATTATTTCTTTTCCCACTTATCTTCCTGCACCGCCTCCGAGTCATCCTGTTCAAGAATCTCCGTCCACCACTCGCGGTTTTCGGCATACCACCGTGTAGTTTCTCGGAGTCCGGATTGAAAGTTGGTCTGCGGTTCCCAATCGAGTTCGTGCCGGATCTTTGACGAATCCAAGAGATAGCGGCGATCATGACCCGGTCGGTCCGGAACGTATGTCTTCAGAGACTGCGGTTTTCCCAACGCTACCAAGACGCCATCGGCAATCTCTTCGACGCTCTGCTCTAACCCGCTTCCGATGTTGTAGGTCTCGCCAACTTTCCCTTTCCGAATGATCAGATCGATAGCCCGGCAGTGGTCGGAGACCGCAAGCCATTCCCGGCGGTTCAGGCTGTTCCGATAGAGCGGAAGCGGTATGTCATCGAGGGCACGGGTGGTAAATAGGGGTATCACCTTTTCGGGGTGTTGGTAGGCGCCGTAGTTGTTCGAACAGTTGGAGATTGTGACGGGAAGATGGTAGGTCTCAAAATAGGCGCGTACGGCGTGGTCCGCCGCCGCTTTGGAGGCGTTGTAAGGTGTGCGTGGCTGATAAGGGTGGTTTTCGGTGAACTTTACCGGCGAATCCAAGGCGAGATCGCCGTAGACCTCGCAGGTGGAGATGTGGTGAAATCGCGAGACTTTGTGCTTGCGGGCGAGTTCAAGCAGCATTTGCGTCCCCATGAGGTTCGTTTCGAAGAATAGGCGGGGATTGAGCACGGCGCGGCTGTTGTGAGATTCGGCGGCAAAGTTCACGATTACATCCGGGCGATGCTCCGCAATGAGTGCATCTACGCAGTCGTAATCCCCGATATCTCCGTGCACGAAGCTGTACCGGTCCGGATGCGTTTCGCTGACATCGGCGAGGTTATTCAGATTTCCGGCGTAGGTCAGCAAATCAATGTTGACAATTGAATCGCCGGGATAGTGTTGGAGCCAGTAGCGAATGAAATTGCATCCGATAAATCCGGCGCCGCCTGTGACCAGTAGCTTCATGGGATTTCATGGAGTCACGAGATGAGACAGGGATTTCGAAAGATAGCTTCTGTCTGGAAGATGGTTTGGGTACGTAATACGTAATGCGTAAGAAGACAACCCAGAGACGGCATGCGGTTTCTTTGGTTTATCTGCCGGTGATTTGAATTGTCGTGACATTATGCGAAAACGAAAATGAAGGCAATATAAAGGAGCACGGATATGAAATTGACGGCAATCAGTGCGGCTTTGGCAATATAGGACCGGAGGCGCGGAAACAGATAGATGGATGCGCCAATCGTTGCCGTGATCTCTACCGCCGATACGATTCCCGCATAATAATCCGTCTCCCAGTACGAAATGGGGCTGTTGAATTTGTAGTCCCAGAACGGGAAAAAGTGTCGATGAGCATCCTCACGATGAAGGAAAAAATCGGCTAGGCAGTGGAGCAGCATGCTCCAACACACCACACGGGTGCGGTCGGACCGGAGAAGATACCCGATGCCGACGCCGAGGAGAACGAGTGGAATGGAGTTGAACGGATCGATGACATTCTGCCATTCGGGTAGAAAATAGCGTTCCGACCAGATTTCCGATTGCGAATGTCTCAATATCAGGGACTCAACGCCAAATAAGACAAAGATCGGAACATCGGGCAGCGCCGCGCCCAGCAGTGCGCACCCGTGACGATGCGGTTTGTGTGCCCGCGCGAGCAACGCCATGTTGATGAGCGCGTGGGATTGTGTATGCATACGGTTCGCGCAACCTTGGGAACACTTCAGAGTCATGTATCATTCTAACATACGGGCGGTTCATCGTCAAACGCAAAGCAGGTGTTGCTCAGCGGGTTCAAATCCGAAGAGGACCTAGTTTCGGCTTGGAGTTGGGTTTCACTGTGTTCAACCCAACCTACAGGATATTGCCCATAGGGTAGTCGCGAAAAAATGCTAGTGCGCAGTACGCACCCTACAGGGATTGGCAGCATTCCTGTTGACGTACCCTAAGCCGAGTGATATGATTCACATCAGTGTGAGAGGACGCTGTCCGATCAAACCACAGGAGCTTTACCAAATTGGACGCTGTAAAGGCAACCGGGGTCATCCTCGCGGGAGGGGATAGTCGGCGCATGGGGCGAAACAAGGCGTTGATGCGCTTGGGGGATGAAACTCTCGTTTCACATACCTTGAAGCGGTTGCGGATGGTCACCGGTGAAACCATGGTTATTGCAAATTCGGCGCATCTGTATAGCGAGTTGAATGCGCGGGTATACGAGGATCTTATTCCCAAGTCAGGGGCGCTCGGAGGTGTCTACACGGGGCTTACTCACGCTGTCAACAACTCTGTCCTGTGCATCGCGTGTGATATGCCGCTCCTACAGCCCAAACTAATGAACTATCTCCTCTCGGTTTTGGGAGACCATGATGCCGTAGTGCCGTATACGCGGGAGTTGGAGGAGTCCAATCCGAAGTTGCAAACGCTGTGCGCCGTGTATACGCTGCGCTGCAACCGCGTTATCCGCCAAATGCTTGAGGAAGGCGAGTTGCGACTGCATGCGCTTTGTAATCGTATCAATGTTCGCCGGGTTCCTCCGGGAGAATGGCGGGAATTTGATCCCGACGGGCTTTCGTTCGTAAACGTAAACACGCGCGAAGATTTTGAAAGGGTGAAAGAGATGTTGGAACACGAGACGATGGGGGAATTTGATGTTAACTGTAGAAGAGGCGCGTAGACGGATGCTGGACACCGTCAGCATTTCAGCACCGGAAAAGCGGGGCATTTTAGACTGTCTGGGACATGTGCTTGCGGAGGATATTTATGCCGGAGAACACATTCCTCCTTTTGACAACTCGGCGATGGACGGTTTCGCCGTTGTTGCGGAGGATGTGCTAGGCGCTTCCGAGGAAACGCCGGTGAGTTTGGCGGTAGTTGAATCAATCGCCGCCGGGTACGCGCCCGCGAAACGGATTGAACGAGGTCAAGCCGCACGAATCATGACGGGCGCGATGATGCCGGCGGGAGCGGATGCGGTCGTCATGCAGGAGGTCACGCAGTTCGACGGTGAACAGGTTCGGCTTGCGGAAGCGGTAGAAAAGGCGGAAAACGTCCGGTTCACGGGGGAGAGCGTGAGAAGCGGGGATCTGGTTATGGGCAGCGGGAAACTTCTCCGTCCACAGGAATGCTCCATGCTGGCTTCGCTGAACAGATCGGAAGTGAAGGTGCACAGGCGTCCGCGGGTGGCGGTGGTTTCTACGGGCGATGAGCTGACACCGCTCGGCAACGCATTGGAACCCGGTAAGATTCGCGACAGCAACCGTTACGGCATCTGCGCCCAACTCCGGGAAGCCGGATGTATTCCAATCGATATGGGAATTGCTCGCGACGATGAGGAGGAAACCGAGCGCATATTCCGCGACGGGCTGAATCGCGCCGATGCCCTTATTACCAGCGGGGGTGTGTCTGTCGGGGAGCACGATGTTGTCAAGTCGGTGCTGTCCAAGCTCGGAGAGATTAACTTCTGGCGCGTGGCGATGAAACCGGGAAAGCCGCAAGCGTACGGTATCGCCGACGGCAAACCAATCTTTGGCTTACCGGGAAATCCTGTTTCATCTCTTGTCGTGTTCGAACTTTTTGTTCGTCCGGCGCTGCTCAAGATGGCGGGGCATTCAAACCCGTTTCGCCCGACTTTCAGAGCCGTATTGGATGAAGATATCGTTAATAAGGATAAGCGAACCAACTACATGCGATCGATTATTGCGCGGCGTGAAGGGAGATATTGCGCCAAGACAACCGGACCGCAGGGGTCGGGTATCCTCTATTCACTTGTTCTGGCAAACGGGTTTATCGTTATTCCGCCGGGCGTGAGTCTGAAGTCAGGTGACGAGGTGGAAGCGCAGTTTTTGGGAGATGGTGTCGGATGATTCTCGCCCTGTTTTCATTGATGCAAGCGTTGTAGTCGTGGTAATATGAAAAAGCGGGAGCACCGCCAAGAACCCGTGGACGAACCGAGAATGGCGCGCGAGGCAACAACCATGATCAACCCTTCAGACGACAAGATATGTCAAGAGATTGTTAGACACATTCGAGAGGTGGCGAGTCCGAGGAAGATTGTGCTATTCGGATCGCGGGCGCGCGGGGATGGCGATGAGGATTCGGACTTTGATTTGCTAGTTGTGAAAGATGAGGTTAAGTCACGCCCCGAAGAAGCTCATCAGATAAATGTGGCGCTCTTGGCACTCCCTATCTTCGCGGACGTACTTGTGCGAAGCGCTGAAGAGGATAGAAAATACCAACATATCCGAGTCGGATTTCAGAAAAGGTTGATGGAGGATGGTGTCGTTTTGTATGAACGCAGCGGAAAAGGAGTTGGTTCAAACTCTGTTGAACAAAGCTGAAACCGACCTGCTGAATGCCACCATTCTTCGTGATAGCACCCAAGGCAATCCTGAAGGGATAGGCTTTCATGTGCAGCAGGCGGTAGAAAAATCGCTTAAAGCCATTCTGGTTTTTCATGTCATTGACTATCCGAGAACACACTCAATAGCCAGACTTGCACAATTGGTGAGCGATAACAACATTGATCTGCCGGCAGCGTTTCTTGATTCGAATCGCTATACAAGTTATGCGAGAGATTTGAGGTACGACGAGATTAGTCCTAACGAGGAGTTCGAATTTGACGAAGCAATTGCACATGCGGCGGAATGTGTGAATTTCGCCAAATCGCTCCTTCTCTAGTTGGGGTTGTTCCGTCAATCGGTAACAAAAAAGGGCAGAATACGACCATTGCGTATCCTGCCCCGTGTCCACATTGAATCCAGATTATACGCTGAAAGATTCCCCGCAACCGCATTCCGTCTTGGCGTTCGGATTGGTAATCTTGAAGCCGGAGTCCATCAGACCGTCCTTGAAATCCAAGGTCGAGCCAGCGAGGTAAAGCGTACTTCGCGGGTCGACGAACACCTTGAGTCCGTGAAATTCAAAGACCTTGTCGTTACCTTTGGATTCGCCAAATGCAAGGTCGTATTGGAAGCCGGAACATCCCCCGCCGACAACCTTCATCCGCAGACCAAATCCTTCATCCGCGGAATGGCCCTCCCTTTCGATCAAGCCAATTGCCTTTTGCGCGGCGTTTTCAGTGACCGTTATCATGATCCATTCCCTCCGTTCAATCTGTTACCTTTGAAATATAATCGTTAATCGCGGATTGAACAACATTTTGCGCGTCGATAGCGTAGTGTTTTTTATCTGGCGGCAATCCACCCAGCGCATCGTCAATTTGCCGATTCGTGATTTTTAAGGCTTCTTCAATTGTGGTATCGGTGGCGAGTTGCGTAGCCACGGAACCGGCTGCGATCACGGTCGGACACCCGAAAGCCTTAAAACTGGCGCTGACAATCCTGCCGCAGTGAACTCTAATCCAGAACTTTATCATCTCGCCGCTAGCGGGCGTTCCCACCGTTCCCACACCGTCGGCGTCCTTTATCATCCCGACGTTGCGCGGATTTTTGTGGTGGTCGATGACTTGCGGGCTATACATCTACCTTGTTTCCGTCGGTTAAGCGAACAAGCATCCTAAATTATAAGTTACCCAATGCCCTATGTCAAATCTTTACTAACGCAGGTTTTCCCGTTCCATAGCGACTGATGGGGATATTGTGTAATACGTAATGCGTAACAAAACTCACCGGGTAGAATGAATCGCCATTATTTGAGGAGATGGGACGTTCGGCTACATAAGTCCCAATAAAATCAAATCCGCGAGTTCGTTAGTGTCATTAGCCACTGACCGATTTTCTTACACTCTCGGATCTTGCGTTTGAAGAAGGTCCAACTGACCTTCCGTCGGTTCTGCTCAGCAAAACCACGGTTCCGTAAGCCGCGGCGCTCTCTCCGAATCCTTGGGAAAAGCGCGATGATCCGGAGGGGCGCCGCCTTGCAAACTTGACGCAAGCTTCCAAATAGAATAGAACGTCTCGCACGGATCCACGCCCGCCTGGGAATCTCTTTCCGCCAATCCACTGACGGTTTTGTGGAGTTCATCCATTCGCGGATCGGGATGTGACCAATGGTAGCTAAATGCACTCTGATCCAGCGAGCCCAAATGAGGTTTCATGGCATCTCGATTCAATAAATGCGATCCCGGTGGAATCAACAATCGAACGGCGTACTGCACCGGATCAACGTGATCAATCAGGTCGTGTTTCGATACAAATTCGAACACATCCAAGTAATCGCTCAACGATGTCCACGGCGTGAATGCAACCCAAGTGGGACGCAGCGAAATGTCTGCCGTGCGGACAATTTCGATTGCCTCCTCGACATCACGTCTTGTATGGTTTTTCTCCAAAATCTGAAGCACGTGATCGCTCAGTGATTCCACCGCTGAAACCGTGAACAAGCATCCCAATTGGTGGAACTCGGGGAACATCTCGCGATGTTTGATGATGTGTTCGACCTTCGTTGTAAAATCAAAAGTCAGGGACGGAAACTCGGCGTGCATTGCTCGGACGAGACGCAGCGAATGGGTGGGACCGTTCAAAAAATCCGGATCGCCGAACGTGATGTGTGTCGCTCCCGCTTGAACTTGCCGGCGAACGTCTTCCAACACAATCTCCTGCGGGACGACAAAGAAACGCCCATCGTAAACCGGCGGGATGGGGCAATGCGTGCAGGAGTGTTTGCACCCGCGGCTGCCTTCGACGTATCCGACCAATCGGTGTTCACCGCGATGCGATAGGCGCGCATACGAATTCAGCGCCGGCAGCGGCGCACGCGAGGGCGGCGAGAAAGACAAGCGGTTTAGAAAAGGTCGGGCTTTCACTCCATGGCCAATCACACCATCAGGCAGTCTTAATTCCTTTGTCGAAATGGAAGACCCGTGCTTGTCTGCCATCTCAACAAGCGCAAGTAGGGGCGATTCATACTCACCCGCGATACAGAAGTCCGCACCGTTGTCTAGCAGGTAATCTGCGTTGAGACCTGCGTAGAGACCGTAGAGGCAGATTATTGCATCCGGATTAAGCTTGCGAATACGCTTAACGACGTAAACACCCAGACGAAGGGCGGTGTGCATTGGGACGGCGATTCCGATAAAGCGGGCACGGGAGACCTTTTCCGCGTCTGAGGGTTCGACGGAAACGTCGATTGCGGCGGCTGGGAATCCCGCGCGTTCCAAGAAACCGAGAGGCATGGCAACCCCCATCGGTTGATGTCCCAACTCATAACAGGAAATCAACAGTACCGCACCGGGGGAACGTAAGTTATTTGCCTGCGTCTGCTTCATCAATGTAGTCTCTGTCTGTTATTTAAACGATCAGGAAATCTTCATTGTGGAATTTTTTTCTGCAGCATTGTCGGTGTAATTCCGCCACGTAGAAACGCCGTTCATTCTCTAATCGGCAATCTTGACCCGATATCGCTCGGCGACGGCTTTTATCTGCTCCCAAGTCTCCTCCTCAACGTAAATGCCGTCGCGCTCCCGTATTTCGCGTTCGCGGAACCCGCGCTCGCCCGGAACAAAGATTTCTTCGACACCGGGAGATTTTTGCGCCGACTTGACATATTCGACGAAGCGGTCTACCTCTTCGTTGAACTCCGGTATTTCGACAAAGCTGGCGATGTTGATGGCAGTGACAAATATACCGTTGCCAGGTCTTGTCTCGTCCGCTCGCGTACAACCGGCGCCGCTCAACGCACCCGAAAGAATATCCACCACTAGGCTGAGTCCGAATCCTTTCTGTGCGGCAATTCCTCCGAACGGCAGCAACGCGCCGGGCGGATCCGAATAAAAGTCATCCACGTTCGTCGTGGGTGTTCCGGTGGAATCGACAATCCATCCCTCCGGGGCAATTCCCGTCCGATGTTGCTGCACCCTGACTTTTCCCGAGGCGACAACGCTGGTGGACATGTCCAGCAGCAGCGGCTCGCGTCCCGGCAATGGAATCGCGCAAGCAAGCGGATTGGTCGATAGCCTCGGTTCAGTCCCTCCAAACGGCACAACGCAACTTCCTGCGCCGTGATCGTTTACTGTCAGAAGGCAGATCATGTCGGATTCTGCGGCAATTAAGGCGTAACCTCCCAATCGCCCGACTTCGTTAGATCTGGAGACTGCAACCGACCCCACATCGTTGGATCTAGCCTTCAGGACAGCGAGTTTCACGGCGTGAGTGGCGATGACGGGGCCGAATCCCCAATTTCCGTCCAATACCGCCATGGACGGGGATTCACGTTTAACTTCGATCTCTGCTCCCAAGTTAATCAATCCGGATTCGATTTCGGGAACATATTTGAGTGGCAGATGGATAATGCCGTGTGAATCGTGTCCGACTAGGTTGGCGTCAACCATCGCGCGAGTGACCACCTCCGCCTCGGTGTGCGACGCTCCAAGTGCGCGAAAGATTTTCCGACACGAATCTGTAAGTATTTCTGCCGTTAAGGTTGGCAACGCCAATACCTCTTCATATTACCGCCGATACATTGCGAATCGATACTATTATACGTCCTTTTAAGCGTTGATTTCAATCACATTACGTGGGGGAGGTTGAGCAGTCAGAATCCCACTGTGCAGACGTTTAACGGTGGGTGAGTAGTAGGGGATTCCAATGTGCTCACTATCCATTCGCTTGATTCCACCCTACTACTGCTGAACAAGACAATAGTTTGACGTGTGCGGGGAGTTGGGTATTACTAGGTTCAACGCACCCTAGCGATTATCGTAGAACAAGCTGGAGCGATTCCTTTCTTGATAATTGATTGCTGTTGACAATGGCGCTTGGAGTTATGGCATAATTAGCTGAAGTAATTTGATACAATTACCAAGATTCGCATAATTTGGAACCAGGATGGAGACACATGCATAATACTGCGCAAGTTGCGCTATTTCGCGGTGTTGGCCAACCATTTGAGATTAGCAGACGGCCGCTAGACGATTCGAGCGACGGAAACGTCCGGGTTCGGGTCATGCTGGCCACAATTTGCGGCTCGGATCTGCACACTGTTACGGGACGAAGATCTGTTCCGCTGCCGTGTGCGCTGGGCCATGAAGCAATCGGGGTGGTTGCCGCACCAACACAGTTACGCGATGCTTACGGGAATAGCCTAAATGAGGGGGATAGGATTACTTGGAGTATCGCCGCATCGTGCGGCAGATGCTATAACTGTGATAATAAGAACCTTCCTCAGAAATGCGAGGGGCTGTTCAAATACGGTCATGCCGGAGGCGAGACCAACGTCGGGTTCAGCGGTGGGTTTGCCGAGTACATCCAACTCCAGCCCGGCACTGCCATCTATCGCATTCCCTCTGCTTTGACCGAGCGCGAAACAGTGCCACTTAATTGCGCGTTCGCAACCGTGCTGGACGGGTTGGACGCTGTCGGCGTCAAATCAGGGGACGATGCTGTCGTGCAAGGAGCGGGGATGTTAGGCATTTATGCCGCATGCTATCTGCGTGAGAATGGATGTGAGAGTGTTATGGTTGTCGACTATCGAGAAGACCGGTTAAGAACTGCGGCTCGGTTCGGTGCAACCCACACCTTTAATCTCACGGACACCTCTGTAGATGATGTTGGGTACGCTGTCCAACAGATCACAAATCACCACGGCGCTGACCTCGTCGTGGAGGTGAGCGGGGTGAGCGCTGCGTTGTCGAATGCGGTTGACTGGCTGGGATTCGGAGGTCGCTGTCTCACGCTCGGGTTTGTGTATCCTGGTGCCGAAGTTAGCCTGGACGCTCAGAAAGTCGTGACGAAGTGTTTAACAATTCGAGGGCTGCACAACTATCATCCGTCCGCGCTCGGCGAAGCGGTTCGGTTCGTTGAGGAAAAACGAGACCGCTATCCATTCGACGCGTTAATTGGTGCGACCTACCCGCTGGTAGAGATTGACGCGGCGTTTGAACGGGCCCAACGGGGCGACTTGATTCGCGTGGCGGTTGATCCGCAAATGGAGTAGCGAAAGGTACATGAGTAGACGGAAGGTTTTGATCATCTGCATCGACGCGGGCGGGCACGACTACCTCGCTGCCAGCGACATCCCGAATATTCGGAGACTTGCCGATTCCGGATTTTACAAGTGCGCCAACTCGGTGATACCTTCGGTTACCAATGTTAACAACGTTAGTATCGCGACGGGGTGCTTTCCGGCGACGCACGGAATCACGACAAACTATCACGTTGATCGAAAGACCGGAAGCGGAGAGTTTGTCGAGGACAGCCGTTTTCTATTGGTTCCAACACTATTTGAGCGCGCAAAGTCGGTCGGATTCGCAGAAAAAACCGCGCTGCTCGTCACGAAGCAAAAACTTTTGCGAATGTTGGAAGGGGGAGCGGACATACGGATTGCAGCTGAAGCCCCGTCCGCAGAGTACGTTGAATCGGTCGGAGCGCCGGAGTCAATCTATTCCGCCGAGATTAACTGGTGGTTGTTTCGAGCGTTGCGAAAAGTGTTGCGCGATGAAAATCCCGATATCGTTTTCTGTTCGACAACCGATTGGTCGCAGCACAAATTCGCGCCCGATGAGTGGGAATCTCAGCGTCACATGGCTGAATTAGATCGGATACTTGGGGGAATTGTAGCCGATGATCCGAATCGAGAGATTTACATTACTGCTGACCACGGAATGTCCGCCAAAACAGATGCACTTGACCCGGGACGCTGGCTTACCGAACGCGGCTTGGAGGCGAGCGCGATTCCGATCATCAAAGATCGTTATGTTGTTCATCACGGGAATCTTGGCGGTGCAGCGTATATCTTTCTTGATGATCGAAGCGATAGTGAACGGGCAATCGCGCTATTGAGGGAGGCGCCGGGAATCGAGGAGGTGTGCACCGCCGCGCAAGCGGCGGAGACGTTCAATCTTCACCGAGACCGGATTGGTGACATCTTCGTGCTCGCGGATTGTGACACGGTCTTTGGGGAACTAGAACAAACACAAATAGATGTCCGGCTTAGATCTCATGGATCTCGGCACGAGAGTTATGTGCCGGTTATCGGCTACAATAGTCCATTGCGGGCTGAGGATTTTCATTATAATCTTGATGTCGGGCGATTGTTCTTGCAGAGTATTCTACATTGATGCTGGGAGCTAACCCCATGAGGGGGAGCACATTGATTGGAGGACTCGATGAAAACCGGATTTTTGATTTTTACCGCAATGATTCTGGTGTCAAACACTTTTGCAATGGAGAAGCAGGAAGGGAGGGCAATGTCGGACAAAGAGCGGTGGAACTTAAAGTATGAGGGGACAACCTATGTTTATGGGAAAGAACCGACGGCATTCCTCAAAGAGAAACTTCCCCTGCTAAAGAAAGGCAATGCGCTGGTTCTGGCGATGGGTGAAGGACGCAACGCGGTTTACCTCGCCGAAAATGGATTCGATGTTACAGGCGTCGATATATCCGAGGTTGGAATTGAGAAGTGTGAACGGCTTGCACAGGAGCGTGGTGTCGTGGTTAACTCCATTGTCGCGGATCTGACCGATTACGACTTGGGTAGGGAGCAGTACGATCTCATCACGAATTTCTACTTCTATGACAGACTGATTTTGCCGAGAGTGGTTGATTCGTTGAAGCCGGGAGGCATCTTTATCTTGGAAACCTATTCCCGCGATCACCCGAAGCACAGCAAGTTTGGCCCGAAGAATCCCGATTACCTTGTGAATCCCAATGAGCTTTTGAACACCTTCAAATCGTTGCGGATTCTTTACTACGAGGATACGATCGCCGAACTAGACGAGGGGATGCACAAGGGGAAAGCGGCGCTTATACGGTTAATTGCGAGGAAACCGGAGTCAGAATAACGCATTCCGATGGAAGGGAGGATATGTGCGATACAAATCTGACTGAACTATGACATTTTGATCGGTGGGCAGTGCCCACCCTACCGAGTTGGCGGAAACGGTACTTACTTGGGTTAGCTATGTTAGATTTCGGACGGAACGATCGGCAATAGCCTCGTCACCGAGATGCGCTTGAATCCAGTCTCGGAGGGGAACATCTGCGTCCGTGGGTGTGGTGAGTGCCAAGTTGCTCGTAGTGGCGCCGAGCAATTGACGGCGGATTGGATCTGAGCGTTCCATCAGGTGGGCGACAGACATGTCGACCGTGGGGTGGAACCAGCGATAGCTGTAGCCAATGGATACCGCTTTCTGTGTGATACCCGAGAGGTTCTGCCCATGTGCTCGCCAGAGTCGCCGATCGAATATAACAGCGGTTCCCGCCGGAATGCGAAGTTCAGTGGCTCCGTCAAGGTTTGAATCGCTAGCGAATGGAGCCTGAATCGAGCCCTCGAGATGACTTTCCGGCAAAACATAGGGATTGCCGCATCCGGAAGCGGTGAGGTCAGTCAAGAAGAATCCCACCGTCACAGAAATGCGTGGTGGCGGGGTTGCTTCCAGAAGTTCACGATTCAAACGACCGCCCTCTTGGCTCCACCGTAGCCGTCGTTTCTCTCGACTCGATACTTTCGCTTCAGGAGGCGTGACTCTGAGTTCGGTGTGGCACACGTGGATGTTCCACTTTAGGATTTTCCACACTTTGGGGAATGTTCGCGGCCAATCAATGAGTTCGAGAAAGATGTCGTGCGCAGCCAGAATATCCGAGATCGTCAATTCATTCTTTGAACATGCCTCCCCCCGCTTGACAATTATCCTATCCATTGCCGCGTTGAGTTCATCTATCATGTCCGTGGGCAGAGCACCGGGAATTGGAAGAAATCCATTCTTCTCAAACGCCTGATGATCATTATCCGTCAAACAGTGCTCTAGGCATGCGGCATCCATCTTTTTGCCTTTACTTCAAAGCAATCGTTAACCGCTCGCGATGCGGTTCTGAATCGTATCGTTCCCTAGTAGCGGAGTCAACGATGCCTCTCCTACATGTTGGCGACGGCTTCTTCGCCCAAGTGTTCCCGCAGCCAGCCCCGAAGGGGCACATCCTCGTCTGTGGGGGACGTCAATCCGGCAGCCCCGGTGTGTGCGCCAAGCAGCTGCCTGCGAATTGGATCAACTTTGTCCATATAGTGAGACACCGTCATAGCGTCCCTTACACGAAACCAGCGATAACTGTAACCGAGGAAAATAGCCTTTCGCGGCATCTCAGAACAGTTTCGGCCCCCGTCATGCCAAAGACGACGATCAAAAATAACCGCTGTACCAGGTGCAGCCAGAACTTCAAGTGCATTTTTTGGATTTGAAATTCCGTCAGGCGGATATTCGAGTTCATCTTTCAGATGGCTTCCGGGGATGACGTTAAAATTGCCGCGCCCGCCTTCCGTAAGATCGGACAGAAAAAAGCCGACCTTTACGGAGACTCGCGGTGCGGGAATGGACTCCATATCCAAAGTCACGCGGCCGCTGTCCTGATGCCAGTGAAGCCGTTTCTTTTCGTTCCGTTCTTCCGGCGGAAGCGGCGGTTTGGGGGTGTAGTGCGTGTGATACAGATGGATATTCCAACTCAGAATGTCCCATACTTTCGGCAGGATGGTTGGCAAATCAATCAATTCCAAGAACAGTTCGTGTTTCCCGACACAATTCACGCCGGGTTCTATCGAGTCTACCATCTCGTTAAAGTCCGAAGTCAATTCGGGTGACAGGGCATCTTGCACGACGAGGAACCCGTCGCGCTCGAAAACTCTGCGTTCATCATCCGTCATGCAATGGTTTAGGCATGAGATGTCCATCTGTTTTCTTCTCCTCCCGTCACACGATTCAGGAAACGGTAGAAAGGCTCGGGATTTTGAAATTCTCCATTGACATTTCGTGGGTCAGACGCGGAGGCTCTGTCACCACGGCACACTTCCAACCGTGAATGGGCCACGTTCAAATATAGCATGATGACGGCAGCATGTCAATATAACGATGATGATCACGCTACGAATCCCGCGTGGTTCTCCAATCTTCTGTAGTAACATTCTTGCAGATGGTTGGCGGGCGGTTGGGCTCGTGGATTGACACTCGCGCTCGTCGAGTTTTCGGGACGCGCGTATTTTTTGGCAATACCGATTACCTTAAACGAATCTTGAAGCAGAGCGCGGTTGCGTCACACTCGCTTGGAACGGACTACAGTTCCATCACCACCTCCATCTCTAGCCGATGTTCAGGCGCTTCCTGCTTTGCCGAGAGCAGTCGATATTTGAGTCGGAGCAACAGATCTGTCACTTTGCGCATCTTGTATTCCGCATTCACTCGAATCTCGTGGCTCAGTCCCTCGTAAAAATGATACCGCGTGAACGGAATTCCACCGGTACTCTCCCCGAATCCGAGCCGATAGTTGAAATCGAATCTGCCTTTCCCGATCAGAGAGTAAATCGTTCGATTTTCGATTGAGATTGTGCGTGTATGCGCTTCAGGTTCATCCGCCAATCTCTCAAGATCCGAGGTTGTTTCATAGCCGCCGGTCAGGCTTGTCCGAAGCGCTCGGCTAAACTCGTACCGAAAGTCAATTTCGCGCCGTCGCTCAAACTGCACCAAATCGGAGATTCGTTCGGAAGTTCCGACTTCATTTGCAAGTTGGCTAAATTGCTCCTGCTCGCGGCGTTGCTCCCATCGTCCAACGAATGATATTCGGCGAGTAGGATTTAGCGTTAGGTTGATGTCCCAGTCGCGGTTTTTCCGCCATCGTTCTCTGTTGTTCACCCGCCTGTTAAGCGTTTGACTCCGGTTATAATTAAGGTTGAGATTCAATATGGCTGACGGGGAAATTTTAAGTCGGTAGCGCTGCCTTTCCTGTCCAAAAAGCGTCCGATTGTTCCGTAGGTCGCGGAGCAGGTATAGAGATGCGCTGTCAGCCTCTTCCTGTTCCTCCCGCACATCGAAGCGTATTTCTCCGCTGATTGCACTTGCCATCCACTCGAACGCAGTTGTCCGAGTCGGTGGTTCCTTTCCCAATCCTTTACTTCCGTCACGCGGCGGGAGTTTCGAGTCGGTCGGTAGTATGCCGAGTCTGGAGGTTGAAATTCGGCCGGCTCGTCTACGCCGAGAGAAAATCTGCCGCGGGCGAAAGCGTAATCTCAGTTTGGCATTGATCGCCGAAACGGGCCTATCGTCAACATTCTGAATGATTTTTATGTAGTTTCCCTCCTCCGAATCTTCCCTATAGTGCAACTCGTCAATTTTGACAAAGAATCCTTCACCCGGCTCGATCTTCCTACCTGTGAACGGATTGATGTCGGTATATATCTCTCTTCGTTCCGTGGCGAGCTTCTTATCAAGTTCATAGGTAAGTTCGCCATACAACGCACGGTTAAAAGGCGTGAGCCGCACACTGATGTCGGCTAGCTGCGTGGTTGAGTCGGTGTTTAGCTTGTGGCGGGATTCAAACACTCGGCGAGAGATGTTGGATGTCAGATTTGCCCATTTGCGGGGTTGTGAAAATAAACCGAGGGTCCATGTTCGTGCGGTCGTTTGAAGAGTCCAGTCCGAAAACGCTAACGTTTCTCCGTCAACGGTGAGTAGGTCCTCTTTCCCGTACGAATTTTCGGTAGAGAGCAGTGAGTTTATCGATGCCCACTTGAAGTTCGCGACATCTATGCGGCCCGTCGAAATATTCCGTCTTCGATTGAGGTTGACTCCGTCGGCGTAATCAAGATCCAAAGATTCCAATCGTTCGGTAGCCGCACTCAGGTCGAATACACGAACCCTATGAGCAAGGTTCCATTGCTGATGTTCTTTGCGAAACTGATCATTTCCTCTTATTTGGGATGCGCTCCTGCGCACGTTCCATTTCAGTCGCGGAATCTTTTTGGGTCTGAGATCGACAGCCCAGTTTAAATTGTCGCGGATTGTTGTCTCGTCCCCCGGCGTACTTGCCGCTGGATTGCTGTTATTCAAGGCGCCGCTGTCCACATTCGTGTTCACGGGTGGATGTGCGCGGAAGCGTTCCTCGGTACGCCCCATCCCCGAGTTAAGCCCCAACCACGTGAACGGCTTGAATTGGAGATCGAGGTCGAGCGATCGTTCGTCGGGAGATTGTCGCGGCGCCCTTTCCTCAAGCAAATAGAGGTCATCGAATCTCTCCTGTTTGTATTGTTCTTCGTACCGAAAACGGGAGCGATTGGCGCTTGATGCGCCTACCGGGACAAAGTCGGCATCCAGTGAGCGCACGTCGAGATTCAATCGAATTCTCTCGTATGACGATATCGCGTGAACCTTCCACGCGCGGCTGACGACCTTCGGATCGAAATCGGAGAAGGTGTTTGTGTCGAGTGCGCTGAACGCAATTTCTCCCGTAAGGGAGGATTGATCGCCTAGATTCAGACCTCCGTCAAATCCCCACACCGTGTGTTTCTTCGGGGGAATTAGCAAATTATCATCACCATCAGGATCCAACTCGTTTCGACGGAGGTCAATCAGATCTTCGTCACTAATGGCAATGAATGTACTTTCGAGGTTATTCAACTCTGATTCAACGGCGTATGCGGCGCCAAGAGTAGCGCGGTTTCCTGGCAAATTGAGGGAGCCACTCGCACCGTAGAGATTTCGTTGATAGGCTCGGTCCTCCGGGATAAACTCAAAGTCCACACGGATGACATCGTTGCTGGTGATTAGATGTTTGTTCGTGAACTCGATGGTTGGGTCGCCATATTCGCGGATAACGTAGTCGTTGTTCTTTCCGCGCCGCATTCGATTACCGTTGAGCCAGACAATGTCGCTTCCGGCTTTGACGACGACATATTCACCGTCAACATCGATTCGGTACTCGCTGCGTCCCTCTACACCTCGAATTATCTTGCTTGTGGATTGACCTTTCGGAATGCCGCTAGGTATAAGGTGGAAATTGCCCCACTTAAAATCACCCTTAACATGTACGCCTTCCAAGGCCCGTGGGAAAAAGATGAACTCCGAGTGCCCGAGCGCACCTTCGAAATCGCCCAGAGTTGCGGTGACGAACGGGCTTGTAATGCGAATCAATTTCTGATCTATGTCCTGAATGTCTTCGGTTGTGCCGCTCGCTTGAATCGGCAAATCTTGGTCCGAAAGTGAAGCAATCACACTGACGTTTTCGGATACCTTGCCATCGACGCTTATGCGTAATTCTTGGTTTGGAGATAGCGATCGTTTGCTTCCAACAGAGATACCGAATCTCTGTGAACCCGAAACATGCAGTTGGGATGGAGCGGCTGTTGGTCTGTGCAGAGATGGTCTGCCAATTGCCGAATCTCGTGCAACGCGGGGGCTCGCCTTTTCGGGCGGTTCTTCTTGGCGGAAAAGGTCCCGCTTGTACCGTTTCTTGATAGCGAAGGGCAGGGTTTGGTAGGCAATCTCAATCAGTGCTTCATCGGAAAAATCACGTTGAAGGTAAATCACACCTTCGCGGTAATCAATCTTGTAGTCAACGCCTCGTGCAAGCGTTTCACCATCGACCGTAACCGTCTCGCTGTCGCTGACTAAAGGTAAGAATTTTAGATTAAAGGGGCTCGGGAGGTCTTTAAATCGGTATTTTTCCGATTTGTGGAGCAGGGAAAGTAACGGGAGTTTAAGCTGGTCAGCTTCGGCTCCGGTTGAATCTGCCTCATCCGAACCGTGAAGTATGGGATTTACGATTAGGAATAGACACAAACTCGGGGTTGCTAGGAATCTCCGCATATAGGCGCATCCAAGTTGGCTCGCAGCATGACTCTACAGATTGTCACGGAGGAATGATCTTCAGGAATTCTCACGTCGTGTTATCCTTATTAGTTGCAGAGTGTCCTCCTTTCTTCAAGGATTGCAATTCCCGTTCAAGTGCATTGAATGTCACGTTCACGGACCGCTCAACCCGAGACCGAGAAGGTATGTCACCATCTCGATGAGATGTGGCGTCAGACAGAAATTCAGCGCAGCGGGAGTGGTTTTGACTCCCTTCCGGACGAATCTTTATCTATCGGTTGCCACCTAGCAGCATAAATGAATCGACCTCAGGATCTATTTGAAAGTGAATATATAACCAATCGTGGACAATCAGGGTGCGAATTCCTCGGGGCATTCTATGCCAATGGGAGGTACGGCGCGCGTCTTATTGAGTCGATTGATTCATTCAGGTGATCGATCTCATTCTGTGCTCTCGCCGCGAAGCAGGCGGCGCATAATTTTGTTGGATGCGGTTCGCGGCAATGAATCTCGAACCACGACATCGTGAATTTTGAATAGGGGATTGAGTTGCTCGCGGATCGCTGCTCGGAAAGCAGCCCTTAATGAAGAGTCATCCGGATATGCCTCCGTCAACAAGACTGCGTGGATTGTCAACTGACTGGGTCCTCCATCTTTGGGAGACACAGCCACGGCTGCAGTTTCGCGTACGCCGCTTACGGTGTTGAGAACCTGTTCAATTTCCGCCGAACTGACCTTAATCCCACCCAAGTTCATTGTGTCATCCACGCGCCCATGCGCCCGGTAATAGCCGCCCGCGAGCCGTTCAATCTGATCGCCATGTCTCCGAAGCGGCGCTGTATCCGGCAAGGTAGGATTGCCTTCGAAGTAAACTTCGTGATGATCGAATTTTAGCAATTCTGTTGAAAGACCCATGGATGGCGGGATGAGAAAAACCTCCCCGTTCTCCGTGTGTTTTCCCTCTACATCAAGTATGACCAAGTCTGAACCCAAGGCGGGCGTCGTAAAGGTGGCTGGCGCGGATGGTTGCAATAGCGTACCTGTGATAAAGCCGCCGCCGATCTCTGTCCCGCCGCAATACTCGATTATCGGCTTGTATTCCGCCAGCGACATTAGAAACAGCATATCCTCTGGGTTTGAACATTCGCCGGTTGAACTGAAGGCTTTAATCTTGCTCCAGTCAAGCCCTTTCATACACTCCGTGTTTTTCCATGCCCTGACCAAACTTGGAACAACCCCAAGCATCGCAACACTTGCATCTTGTACAAACTCGCCAAACGCTCTCTCGGTTGGCGAGCCGTCATATAATGCCATCGTCCCTTTGTTGATTAGACTTGCGTAAATTAGCCAGGGTCCCATCATCCACCCGAGATTGGTGGGCCATGCCAATACATCTCCCGGTTTAATGTCGTGATGCAAAAAAGCGTCTATCGCACATTTGATTGGGGTTGTGTGCGTCCACGGAATGGCTTTGGGCGCTCCTGTTGTTCCGGAAGAGAATAGTATGTTCGTATGTCCATGCGGGTGGCAAGCAACCGACTTGAATTCAACCCTTTGGCTCAGAAACTTATCCCACGTCACATCTTCCGGTCGCAGCTCGGTAGGTGAGTCTGCCTCGCGCCCCGACGACAGAACCACCGCCCTTGGTGCGCCCGCAGCCACAACCTTCTCATAGAGCGGCAGCCGTTTGCATCCACGGGGAATACAATCCTGAGTAAAAATTGCCTTTGTATCAGCGATATTGAGACGAGTTTCTATTTCGTGCGGTGCAAAACTATCCGCAACCGAAACTACCGTGCATCCGGCTTTGATAATTCCGAGGTAAATGGCCACCGATTCGGGCGTCATCGGCATGTCAACTGCAATAGAATCTCCCGGCGTGAATCCGGTTTCTACCAGCGAGTTTGCGACTCGATTCGACAAGGAATCGAGTTCACTATAGGTCATAGTCGAAAGGGACGTGTTTTCCGATTTTGAAACGATTGCGGGAGCATCCCCCGAAGCGCCAAAGCAACTATCTGCGATATTCAATGCAGCTCCCGGGAGCCAATGGGGAGATTCTGCGCCACGGGATAATTCTACAACCGCCTCAAAAGGCATTCCGAACCGAATATTCAAGCGATTTACCATCATTTCGAAAAAATTGGCACGATTCTCTACCGACCAAGCGTGGAATTTTCGGTAAGAACCAATGCCCATTTCTTTCATCAATCCGGTAATGTTTGCCCTTTGAACCTGTTCATTGGACGGAAACCAAGCCGGGGCAGGTCCATCGCGTGCCGTGTTCCAGTTTGCAAAAGTACAATCATGCAATAGCTTGTGTAGCGCGAAGGGATGGGCAGGCGTCAACACCTCATCGACAATTCGCCGCCAGCACTCCGGAGGAGACAATGACGAAAGCAAAGGATTTGCCTTCTGAAGTATCTTGGACGCTCCTGCCCTGTCCAATCCGCACTGGAGGAGGTGTTCAAGATTCAATTGAGTTGCCATGCAAGTAGCCTTCGGTTTTATTGGTTTATCGACATCCCGAGGCGAGAGAAAAATGTGCCAAGAGTATGTGCGTTCCAAAATTTAGCGTGCGGTCCAGCCCAAGTCAACCGCCCAATCGGCGCCGGTGATAACGCCCGCTTCCTCGGAGCAGAGGTAAACCACAAGCGATGCAATCTCCTCCGGTCGAATGAGTTTCTTGATTGCTGCGGGCGCCAACATCACCTGCTCCAACACCTCATCGTGCGTGAGTTGGTTTGTTCGCGCCTGATCGGCAATCTGTTGCTCGACGAGGGGTGTCCGCACATAGCCCGGACATATGGCGTTCACGGTGATGCCGTGCGCTCCGCCTTCCAATGCGGCGGAGCGGGTGAAACCGATCAACCCATGCTTTGCCGTAACGTAAGCGCACTTAAAGGGGGAAGCCACTCGCCCGTGAATCGACGAGATGTTAATAATACGGCCCCAACCGTTGGATTTCATCGTCTGCCAGACATTTTGGGTGAGTAGGAATGGCGCGGTGAGCATGACGGCGATCATCTTATCCCAAATTTCGGGAGGAAAGGTGTCTACGGATTCGACATGTTGAAAACCGGCGTTGTTGACCAAAATGTCGATTCTGCGATACCTTGCCAAGGTTTCGGTAACCAGTTGCTGGCAGTCTTCGCGAAGGGACAGGTCGGCATAGATGAATCGGGCGCCCGTTTCGTCTGCGGCAGCTTGACCGCTCTTTGTATCGATGTCAGCCACGACCACTCGGTCACCTCTTTGCGCCAATGCGCGAGCAATTGCGCGCCCGATGCCACTTGCCGCCCCGGTGACGATCGCAACACTTTGATTCATGCTAAACCATCCTGCCATCAGTTCCTAGCCGTTTCTTAAATCTTAACCTATTATTGTGTGTTATACAACAGCCAAATCCTGCGAACAGCTTCTATCATTGGATCCTGATCGGATGGATGGATCTATCCGCAAAAACGATTTCAAAAGCTGGAGAATTCATATGTTCTATTCGTACGGAATAGATCGAAACCGGGACTGTCTAAACCGCATACAGTGTTGCGTTCGACTTTTCTCAACTCGGGTTGAAGGTGAACGTGCGCCGGGCGGATGTGTGCTGAATTACATTCCTGCACACCAATCAGTGCGCGAGAAGGGTGCAAGAGGCAAAATCGGGAATCGAAGTTTCTAAGGCAAGTAGCAGCGATGCCGGGAGAGTAGACTACCTAGATCCGTGTTTTCTAAGCTTCGATGCACGTAAACCCCGGTATGTCGTACACGCGTGAAAATTCGGTTGACCCTGTTACGATCGTCCTTTTCAGCGGGGACAAATCAATTGACATCGAGTGATTCACTTGATAAAATAAATCGTTTGCACCACGCCAGACAGAGGCACACTTTACACGCGATTCATCGCAATCTTTAAATCGAGTAACCGATGAGACCACGAACTAGAGCTAGGGCATGCGCTCTCCAGATGTTATACCAAGCCGAGATAACTCAAAACTCGATTGGGGTTGTCCAGAAGCTATACTGGCAATCGGAAAATGCCCCCGAGATTGTGCGAGAATTCGCAAATCCTCTCGTCGAAGGTACGTTTGAAAATCGGGAGACGATCGATTCGGTAATCCGGTCGACTGCCGATAACTGGGTACTCGAAAGGATGCCGGTCGTAGATTTGTGTATCTTGCGCAGTGCTACGTATGAGTTGCTTTATCTCATTGATATTCCCTCCGCAGTCTCAATCAACGAAGCGGTTGAACTCGCCAAGACCTATAGCACCGACGACTCCCCGCAATTTGTAAACGGCGTTTTGGATCAGATCAAGGAGCTAGCGCCGACGATGGCCGAATTGAAACACCTGCGTACCAGCGGAGGCAATCGTTGACGCAATTTCGACGTTTCCTGATAGGTGTATTGATCCTAACGATTCCCGCTTTCGCACAAGCGCATCGAGAGGTCAGATATATTCAAGAGTTCGGAGGAAAGGGGGAGAAGGGAGGACGGTTCGCCGAGAATGTGCATATCGCTTTCGATCGAGAGGGCGGAATCTATGTATCGGACACAGACAATTTCAGGATTCAGAAGCTCGATCCCGATGGAGGAGTTCAGTTTGAGATCCAAACGAGCGAAGTAGGATTTACACTCATCAACCCTACAGACATTGCTGTCGGGAAAGATGGAACAATCTACGTAATGGACTGGATCCTCATACCGATTGAGGGTACGAACGACCCGACAATCTTCAACTACGAACCGTGCGTCCACCGGTTTGATGCGACGGGCAAATTTGTTGCGAGTTATCCGATACAAGGTACCGGACGGAAGGTGCCGACGATTGCGTCGGCGGTGCCCGGGCTTGACGCGGAGGGTAATTACGCACTCATCATCCCTCACGGGGACGTTGAACGCTCGTTTCTCCTGACCGTTGATCGAAACGGTACCATCTATGTTTTGGATGCGGGCGTTATCCACAAACTCGACTCTAGCGGTCGCCCTCTAACAACCTACCCGGTGTCTCAGCCCAAAGCGGGGCAAGTGATTATGGCGGCGGATATGACGGTGGGCCCAGATGGGAACCTCTACCTCGTTGACAAAGCCGCAAATCGCGTCTTGAAGTATGGTTCCGACGGGAAATATCAAACGGCGTTCGGTGAACGCGGCGATCGGGCTGGACAATTTATCTCACCGTTTCTTATATGTACCCGTGAAGACGGAGCGCTATTGGTCGCCGACAATGCCAAGTATAAATTGGACACGAAGTCGGATTTGCCGAGGAGGAAACAGGATCCGTTTCAATTCGGACGATTGCCGTACCGCGTATTTCGGACTCGAATCCGAAGAGTTCAACGGTTCACACCGGACGGTGAATTCAAGGAAAAAACTCTAATTCGGTTCGCCAGAGAAAATGAACTGCACACATATCTTAAACTTAAAGCGATTGATTTCAGTGGGAACCTGTATTTCCTCGACACGGAGAGCCTAAAATTCAGGAAGTTTGCCCCTATCGGCAGATTTGTTCCGACCGCTTTAAAGTTGGAAGCCAAACTCGGCTACACATTAGAGATTCATGACGCAGAGATTGACAATCAAGATGATCTTGACGCGGATCTCTATAGCGGCGCCGATTTTGATGAACGCTTAGTACTCAACGAGGCGAACACCAAGTTCACACTTGCCTACCTCGTGAACGAAGACCTCAGGTGCTCAATCTCCAATACATTGAGTTATCTGTGGATGACGGATAAGAGTTTTTATCGTGCGCGGGAGTTCGAGGATTTTCGCGGGATTTTTAATCAGGATGATGAATCCACTCAGACATTCTGGGACGATCGAATTGAACTAGATGTGATTGTGACGCGCGATCATCGTCCGTTCCATTACCGGGAGGCGAAGGGATTCCTCTATCTGAACGTCATACGCAACGATTACGTCAACGCTGCGCTCAGTTTGTCCAACAATAGGCGCTTTGATTTTCGAGCACGGATTTCGGACTGGGGCGGCGGCGTTTATTACGATCTGAGTAGAGCATTTCGTCTACAATTCGAGGTAAACCATTTCTTCGGCTATAACACCTACACATATATTGATGAAACGAACATTTTGTACGCAACCGGATTCGTGGAAAGTGATTACACGTTAGCGTTGTTGACAGTTGATGGCAGGTTTTGAAAGACTTTAATCCAATCTGAGCAAAATTCAAAGAGTCATGGTGTTTCGCAGTCCCTTGGAGTTAGCGCCATTAAAGTCCCTGTCGGAAGGAGCAAATCATGAGTCAATTCGTCGCAGATTTTGAAGCCTATATACCCGCGGAGTTTAACGAGGAGACCTATGGCAAAGCCGGTGTTCTTGCCACGATGGATGAAGCGGGCATTGACGCCAGTGTGGTGTTCATCGGCGGCGTGTCGATTGATCCGAGGGAAGAGAACGCGGAGCTACTGCGGGAGGTAAAGGGCGAATCACGAATCCTCCCGGGCGCCCTCATCAATCCTACGATGGGGGAGCTTGCAACGGACGACCTTAAACGCTGCGTCGATCATGGTGCTCGGACGGTTAAATTGATGGCTGCCGGTCACCGTTATCACCTTGATTCCGCATGCGTTGATCCGGTAATGGAACTTGCAAATTCGCTCAGGATTCCCGCCACGATTCATTCGGGATCGCCCATGAGCGGTTGTGCGCCGGAATTCATCGGTTCTCTCGCAGCTCGTCATCCGAATGTGACAATCATTATGGATCATATGGGTTATCGCGAATGGATTGGGGGCGCCGTACAGGCGGCGGTGGAGAACCCGCAGATTTATCTTGGCACCACGCTCATCGCTGCGGCGGAGCCGATCTCGGTGAAGGGTGTGGCGCGGGGCGGGCAGGTCGGCGCCGATCGAATCGTATTCGGGTCGAACGCACCGTCCGGTGTGGCTGTACACGGCGTCAACGGCATCCGAAGCATCGGTTTTACCGACGAAGAGGAAACCCTTATCTTAGGAGAGAATTTCAAACGGATTTATGGGCTCTGAAAGCCGCCGACTGAAGCAGTTGCGGGGCAAACCTCTCAAGGATTACTTGAAGCAAGTGCAGCACCCCGGAACCGATCTCGTCATCCTGCTCCAGGATGTGGAGGATCCCGTGAATGTTGGCGCGGCGTTCCGAATTGCGGATGCCTGCGATGCACGGGAACTGGCATTGACGGGTACAACCCCTGCTCCGCCCCATCCCTCGATCGCCGGCATCGGGCGCGGAACGCATCGGCGCGTGAATTGGACCTATGCGGATTCCGCTCCGAAGGCGATTCAGGGCTTCAGGGAGCGCGGGTATACGAGTTGCGCCATAGAGGTTGCATCGAATTCTGTTCCCTACTACGAGGTTGAATATCCGGGCAAAATTTGCCTCGTGCTCGGAAACGAGTATTACGGAGTCGCCAAGCGCACGATTTCGGTCTGTGACATGGCGATTTATATCCCGATGTACGGAAAAGTGATGTCGCTGAATGTACATGTAGCGCTCGGGATTGCGGCATATCATATTATTCATAGTGGTCGGATTCGGGGAAGACAATACGATTCTCCTGCAGAGTGATCGCGCCGAGCAGGTCATTTAGACGGATTTTTGTGCTTGACAAAAACAAAGAGAGATAGAATTATATAATCCCTTCACTGCCACACTAACCGCGTTGATTCTTACCACCGGCTCAGATGTATGAGTTGGTGCCCTGAAAGTCTAAAAGGAGGTTACATCTTGAAAATGAGCTACTTGCGCTATTTAAGCCTAGTATCTATTGTCTTATTTTTGACATCTTCCCAGTCGGTGTTTGCCGATGGTGGGAAAATTAGTGCCGTTTATTTCGGCGATTATTATTACATCGCCGCACATCACAACGATGAACTAAAATCGCGCAACGGATTCTGGACGCGCCGCGTATACCTGACGTATGATCGAAAGTTGAATGAGACGTTTTCGTCGCGAGTGCGTTTCGAAGTGAATAGTCCGGACGGCTTGGCCGGTACCGGCGGCAAAAACATTCCGTATGTGAAGGATGCCTATTTGAAAATATCACCGAAAGGATCATCGCACAGCATTTATCTCGGACGGTCTATTACGCCAACGTTTTCGGTGGTGCCTAAATTATGGGGTTATCGAGCGGTTGAAAAGTCCATGCTTCTCATGCAAAAGTATGGCAGTACGCGGGACTTGGGGGTTGCGGTGAAGGGCAAAGTGCCCGGAGTCGACATGCTGAGTTATCACGCCATGGTTGGCAACGGCGCAGGCACGAGTGCGGAAACCGACAAATACAAAAGAGGGTATTTGTCAGCAACACTTAAACCCTCTCAAGCCGTTGTTGTTCAGGGGTATGTTGACTTTGAGGCACGGGAGCCTGGCATGAATCGTATGACCCTAATGGGATTTCTGGGATATCAAATGGACAACTATCGGGCGGGAGTGCAGTTCGGTAACCAGATCCGAGGCCAGGGAGAAGGTGTGGACGATGTGTCGATTCAAGGGGTGTCGGTCTTTGGGGCAGCCGCTGTCAAGCCCGATAAGATCTGGGTGTTCGGACGCGTCGACAAGATGTTGAGTGTAAACCCGGGCGCGCCAAAAATCGCGTATACGCCGATGAGCGCCGACGCAAAGTCGAATACGATCATTGCGGGACTGGACTACCGGCCGGTGAAGAACGTGCACATCATACCGAATGTGTTGATGTCCTTCTACGATTCACCCGAAGTGGGCGAGAAACCGGGATCGGATTTGATGGCGCGGGTGACGCTCTACTATAAGTTTTGATGACTGACATTTTCGTAGATAACCAAAGTTGCTACTAGAAGAGCATCACAGTAAAGTCAACACGTTCCAATTCGTAAAAACCGTTTGTCAATGGATGGTATTTTGGTAACTGTTTAATACATCGTTTGGTTCGTAGTAGTAATCAAGCGACTGAATAAGGAGCGCGATAGAGATCCTATCATTGCACGTCCGTTCTGGGCAGATAAGCTCTGATGAATTGGAATTAGCATTGTGCTTCCATACGCTCCACGTTCTCTCGCCGCTCGGTCTGGATTGGCAAATCCAGACCAGTGGACTAAACAGTTACATGTTTTGTATTATGAGATCAATAGGGAGACTATGTCTGAATGAAATATGTGTCGAAAAAAGCATCGAAACTGATCGTCATTGTGGCAATTACCGTACTCTGTGTGTCCACCTCGTGGAGTAATGAACTGGTTTTCACGGCTATACCGGACCAGGACACATCACGGCTAGAGCAGCGTTTCGGAAAAATAGCGGATTACTTGTCGAAAGAGTTGGACATCGAGGTAAGATATATACCGGTTAAATCGTACAGCGCATCGGTGCAGGCGTTCAAGAACAACGAAGTCCAACTCGCATGGTTTGGGGGGCTATCGGGAGTTCAAGCGCGGCTAGGAGTGCCGGGGTCGGTCGCGATTGCGCAAGGTGTGGAGGATCCGTATTTTATCTCCTATTTCATTGCGAATACGAGCACTGGTTTGTCGTTTTCCGAGAAGTTCCCGAAAGACATAGCTGGCAAGACTTTTACGTTCGGATCGAAGGGATCGACTTCGGGGCGCCTTATGCCCGAATTTTTTATCCGTGAGGCCTTTGAAAAAATCCCGGATGATATCTTCAAGCGGGTCGGTTTTAGCGGCGATCATTCCAAGACATTGGCGTTGGTGCAGTCGGGTAGTTATGAAGTTGGCGCTATGAATTACAAAGTGTGGCGCAAAGAGGTCGAAGCCGGTAAGGTAGACCCAACTAAGGTGCAGGTCATCTGGCGTACGCCGCCGTACCCGGACTACAACTGGACAATTCGCGGAGATGTAGACAAGACTTTCGGGGACGGGTTTACCAAGAAGATACAGCAGGCTATCACCGACATTGATGATCCGGCGATTCTTGAGGCCTTTCCCAGAGCCAGTTTTATTCCTGCCAATAATTCTCTGTATCAACCTATCTTGGACACCGCCATTGAGGTTGGAATTATCAGGAAATAAAAACACATCGACGAACGACCATTCACATTCGATTAATCCGCGACGGTAGGTCCGCTTCGCTATTCTCTCAAGGAGCACTCTCGGAAAGCTAGTCATGGAGCGGAGGATTAATTGTTCCTGCTGAAGGATTGTAATCGCAAACTAACAGTTTGCGGTACGAGAGCGTTACGCGCTGATTGAATTATTCCGACAGGGAAATTGGCGTGCTATCAAGGGGCATTCTTTGGCGGCCTGCATCTAGGCAAAAAGAATTGCTCTTTGCTGATAGACTCATACCCATAGGAATAATGGCGTGCTTTAACACCTAGCGTCGCACCCTTCAAACCGTATTTTACATGCCATGGAGCCATCCGATAAATCCGCACTATTCGTTCTGGAGGGTGAGAGTGTTGCCTACGAGAATAACGTCGCCTTGAAAAGTGTCTCCCTGCGAATCCACCGTGGGGAAAAAGTTGCTTTGATTGGTCCAAGCGGCGCAGGGAAAACTACACTGCTCCGCACATTGTACGAACGAGTCGAGGGTAAATCATCGTTTGTCCATCAACATTACGCGCTCGTGCCGCAACTCTCCGCCTTCCACAACGTCTTCATAGGACGCCTCGACCAGCATTCCACAGTGTTTAACCTCCGAAATCTAATCAAGCCTCAGGAAAAGATCCTGGATGAGATTGTCCCGATTCTGTCCAAACTAGGGATGGAGGAAAAAATCTTTGAACGCGTAGGCGAATTATCCGGCGGTCAGCAGCAAAGGGTAGCCGTCGCACGCGCGATGTACCGCGGCGAGGATATTCTGTTGGCAGATGAACCCATCTCCTCAGTGGATCCGCACCAGGCAACAACGGTGATGGAGTTGATTATGGGGAGTGCGGACACCATTGTGTTGTCCTTGCACGCTGTCGACTTTGCTCTGAAATTTGCCAAGAGGATTATCGGACTACGCGATGGGGAGGTTCAGTTTGATTTGCCGACTGAAATGGTTTCCCCGACTATGCTTAGCGAGTTGTACGAGAGTGAGTCTGTCGGGATTAACCTGTTGTAGTGTGAAGCAAGAAGAGACATGGGTTGACAGAGATTGTGCGGGCACAAATTGCAAAGTCTGTAAGCAACGAGAAGCAAATGGATGGCGGACAGTGGCCATCCTACAATAGATACAGGATTGTGGGTGAAGCAAACCTAATTTTCAAGAAAAAACTCGGTTTCACCGCATGAAAGCGGGCCCTATTTAATTGTGTGACAAATGGTTGTCCGGTCTATCAAAACCTGTGTTTTTATTCTTATTTTTATCTGCACGGTAGCGGCGTGCACGAATCCAAGACAAGAACGAGCGCAGACGGAGAGTGAACTGGACCGTGTCGCTGAATTAACGATTTTTGCCGCGGCAAGTTTGACGGACGCCATTACGGATATCTCCAAATCGTTTGAATCCGGGCATAATGTTAAGGTTTACGCGAATTTCGCCGGTTCGCAGACGTTGCAGGTTCAGATTGAACGAGGGGCTCCGGCAGACCTGTTCATCTCCGCCAGCCCGAAACAGATGGATGCGTTAGAGGAGAAGAGCGCCATCCATGAATCCAGTCGCCGAAATGTGCTGAGAAATAGCTTGGTGCTGGTTACTCCGGTTCGGGGCTCGCACCAAATCGAGAAACTGGAAGAACTCGCGAACTCGCGTATCCGGAGAATTGCCATCGGTGAACCGAATTCCGTTCCGGCGGGAATATATGGTGCAGAAGCCTTTAAACGCCTGGGAATTTGGTCGGCGGTTGAATCGAAGCTAATCCCGGTAGCAGATGTTCGAGCCGTGCTCGCGTATACCGAGGCAGGGGAGACCGATTTCGGTATAGTTTACAAGACTGATGCTTCGTTGAGCGAGAAGGTCAGAATTGCCTATGAATTTCCCACCTCAAGCCACAGCCCGATTGTATATCCAGCCGCGGTTATTCGGGGTACCGTGCGTGAAGATACCGCACGCTCATTCCTTCGATACCTTGAGACGTCGGAAGTCAAAAGCGTCTTCAAGAAGTACGGATTTTCTGTCGTCAAATGAACCTAACCGATACAGAGGTCGCGGCGCTCGTTATATCCATTAAAACCGCTTTACTTAGTTTGCTGTGCATTCTACCGGTGGGTGTTGGAATTGGGTGGCTGCTTGCGAAGGTGTCGTTTCGCGGAAAGTCGTTACTGAATACCCTTGTGATGCTGCCTCTGGTACTTCCCCCCGTCGTGAGCGGTTATCTGCTGCTGATGCTGTTTAGCAAACAGGGACCTATCGGCGCCATCCTCTTTAGTCTGTTCGGACTTGAGATTGTCTTTACATGGTTAGCCGTTGTTTTAGCGATTTCCATTATCTCGTTTCCTCTGATGGTTCGCAGCATCGTGATCGCTATGGAGGGAGTCAACCCTCGACTGGAGGGGGCGGCACGGACCCTCGGAGCCGGACGATTCAGAGTGTTCTTCTCGGTTACGCTGCCGTTGTCCTACCACGGGATTATCGGAGGCGCGATTCTGGCATTCGCTCGAAGCCTAGGGGAGTTTGGCGCCACCATAATGATAGCCGGGAACATACCCGGAAAGACTCAGACTCTTCCCTTAGCTATTTTCAATTATGTGCAAACGGGTCAACAATTCAGCGCGTATCGGCTAGTGATGATATCGACGGTCATCGCATTTGGCGCGTTATGGTTTGCGGAAAGGCGATTCCTTAAATCGGACTAATCGATTAACTTGATGCAGAGGTGAAGGATGCGCATAGTCGTGGAGGTCTTGGTTTTGCAAATTGCTGCTATGACGCTACACGGATGTAGCCCGAAAATGGCCAACCCGGAAATTACGCTGCCGGAGCGTATTGTGAATGAGAAAGACGGCGCCGAAATGGTCTTAATTCCAGCCGGAGAGTTTGAGATGGGGAGCCCGAAGAACGATGACAAGCACTGGGAAAGACCCATTCACACGGTGTATTTGGATGACTTCTATATGGATGTTCACCCTGTCACGAATGCGCAGTATCGGTTGTTTGTCCAAGAGACGGGTTACCCGACGCCGAAAACAACGCCCGCGTTCAGCCATCCGCAACAACCCGTTGTGTGGGTGACCTGGTGGGATGCCATGGAATATGCGCGATGGGCAGGCAAGACACTTCCATCGGAGGCACAATGGGAAAAGGCGGCACGAGGCGGACTCAACGGCAATCCTTACCCTTGGGGCGACGAGGAACCGAACCCGTCGCTGGCGAGTTACGATTCCATCTACCGGATTACGCTGCCGGTGCGCAGTTTTCCACCGAACGGCTACGGGTTGTACGACATGGCCGGAACGGTGTGGGAACTGTGCATGGATGAGTGGCAGGAAGATTATTATTCGCGAAGTCCGCACGAGAACCCGGTGGCTGGCGGGGTGGTGTCAGCAACCGCCGACCTTCGATCGATTAAAAGCCTTCGTGTCGCCCGCGGCGGTTGCTGGCAATTTAGGCCCGATCATGGACTGGAGGTGTTCCATCGTTCCTATAGCCCGGTCGACTTCATAGAGGATTTCCAAGGTTTTCGTTGCGTGAAACCGGTATTGCCTAGATGAAAGACACCTCCGATGGCACCGGCTGAACGTGCATGCCTAGTCTGCGGGAAGCTTAATGCTGAAAACTAGCCTCATCTTTGCCGCCATTGCTTTGAGCGCACTCCTGTTGGCGGACCTTGAAATTTCGACGCTCGATCCGTGGCTTGAATTTGGCAGGATGGCTAAAGGAGCGGTGACTCCCGACTTTCTCGCTGTCTGGGGATTTTGGCATGCCCTCTTGAACACGGTGGTATTTGCACTTTGCGGAATTTGCCTCGCCGTTGTGTTTGGCGTTGTGCTTGCGTTCTTTTTTCGCTTTACACCCATTCGGCTGTTCTGCGCTTTTGTCCGCGCCATTCATGAAATCTTCTGGGGATTTATTTTCCTGTCCATAGTTGGGCTGAACTCGGTTTGCGGTGTGCTTGCCATCGCGATACCGTACGCCGGCATTTTTGCAAAAGTATATGCGGAGATTGTTCAGGAGTCAGACCACCGGCCGCGAGAGGGTGTGCCTACTCGGTGTGGTGGATTGAGTCGCTTTGTTTACGGCATTCTTCCCGTCATTTACGCCGATGCGAAGCACTATACCGGGTACCGTTTCGAGTGTGCCTTGCGATCAAGCGCTATTCTTGGATTCATTGGCCTCCCTACGCTCGGATTTCACCTGGAAACCGCGTTTCGTGAAGGGCTGTATTCGGAAGCGGCGGCTCTGCTTTATGTGTTCTATTTGCTAATCGCGTCGCTGAGGTATTGGGTCAAAGCCCGTTTTATACCGGTCTATATCGCGGCGGCGTTCGTTCTATTGTCGTGGGAGATTACGCTGTCCTGGGCGAACGTCGCTCGATTCTTTACTTATGAGATTCTGCCTTGGCCCATGCGTCGTGAAGGGGTCTCGACAGGCAGCTTCGACGTATCGTATGCTTGGATGCCGATATGGCAGTGGATTCGAGATATCATCGCGGACGAGGGTGGGAGAGGCATCTGGAATACGGTGATACTGACCCAGATTGTGCTGGTAGGCACCGGAGTATTCACACTGTTAATTTTTCCGTTTGCCAGTCGGCATTTCACGGGGAAAATCCCTAGTAGAATCTCGCACTATCTACTCATTATTCTACGCACAACGCCGGAGTATATTCTCGCCTTCGTGTTTGTACAGCTATGGGGACCGTCGATGCTTCCGGCGGTGTGGGCGATTCTCCTGCATAACGGGGCGATATTGGCCTTTCTGACGAGCAATAATGCAGACCTCGTCCGCCTCCGTTTAGATGCACCGCACAAGCGTACCGACCGTTATTTCTACGAGATCCTTCCGCGCGTGTATGGACAATTCCTTGCATTCCTCTTTTATCGATGGGAGGTGATGATGCGTGAGTCCGCCATGCTTGGCATACTTGGCGTTTATACGCTGGGATTTTACATCGACAGTGCGATTGAAGCCGTGCATATGGACAAAGTGGTGTTGCTCATCTTCATCACCGCCTTGCTCAATATGGGGATTGACAGCGTGTCGCAATTGGTGCGCCGCGGTCTAAAGATTTCTACGAAACTGGTGACATCGGGATAATTGTCAGCACGATAATCTGGCGAGTTGAGTTGATGCGTTCAGAACGACGGGCTTGCAAGGTGGAAAGAGAAGAAGGCTGAAAGTTTTCCGTACTCATCATTTTCTATGGTTCTTTACCCTAGCTAATTTGGAGTGCTCCCGCTAATGTATAATCACTGGACCTAAGAAGATGAACATACTGGAAATAGTTGGGTCTCGCGGCGCTCAATCCAACCCACGGGTTAGCGAATTCAAGTGTGGGGTCTGAATTTGCCAATCCAGACCGAGCGTGTAGGGGCGAACCGTGCGCGAATTGGGAGTACACCAGGCAGGAAGGTACGAAATCAGTTCCAAGTTGATAGTTTAACTCACCGATTCCTAGGTTCGAATACTACGAATCTGCACGGTTTTTAGACGTTTTTTAGGCGTAACCAGTGGTGAATGCCCATCTCACGGTTTCAGGGCATTCACTGACCAGCAAGCGAATGAATAATGAGTGATCAAGGGAACGAATAGTGATCGCGATAGAGTTCCCATAGAGATCCACTAAACACCTACGTTCCAATGAATCAAATTGAATCGCTTTACATTCATGTACCCTTCTGTGCGACGAAGTGCCATTATTGCGCTTTTAATACGTACGCCTTTCATAAGGAACAGGCACGTCGATATCTCGGTGCATTACGAAGCGAAATGGAACTTTACCGTCTTGATTCCGACGGATTAAAGACGGTCTTCATCGGAGGCGGAACTCCATCAATTCTCTCTGCGGAATCGTTGGAAGGGTTGTTCAAGCATTTGCACGCTGTTTTCGACGTGAATGGGACTGCAGAAATCACCGTTGAATGCAATCCGGGGACCGTTGATCGCCAGAAACTGGAAGTGATGCGTTCTGCGGGAGTGAATCGATTGAGTTTCGGGGTGCAGGCGATGGACGATGCCACATTGGAGCAACTCGGTCGGATTCATACGGTGGATGAGGTTCTCCAGAGTTATGACCTTGCGCGGAGAGTCGGGTTTGACAATATCAATCTGGATTTGATGTTTGGGCTGCCCAATCAGACGGTTGAAGGATGGAAGGCGTGTCTGAAGGAAGTTATCGCGCTTCGGCCCGAACATATTTCTGCCTACAGTCTAATGCTTGAGGAGGGAACTGTTTTTTACGAGTCGTGGCGATCAGGAGAGCTTCAAAGGCTTCCCGATGAGATTGAAGCCGAGATGTATCAAGTAACCATTGACACGTTAATCCGGCACGGCTATGAACACTACGAGATTTCCAGCTTTGCGAAGCCGTCCTTTACCGCGAGGCACAATCTCGTATACTGGAAAAATCGGTCATATGTCGGATTGGGCCCGGGCGCGTGCGGGTATGTCAACGGCGCCCGTTACTCGAACATCCGTGGAGTTCAGGAATATGTGGAATCCCTGAAACTCGGCAGGAAACCGATTGCAGATTCCGAGCAACTAACCGGGAGAGATGAGAAGGCGGAAACAGTCATCCTCGGTCTACGAATGCGGGAAGGGATCCGAGAAGAAGACTATCGACGACGATTCGGCGAGCCAATTGAGGCCGAATTCGAGGATGTTCTCGACAAATGGATTGGCGTTAGTCTGTTGGAGTGGAGGGGCGAGAATCTTCGGTTGACCAATCAAGGACTATTCCTTGCCAACGAGGTCTTCGTAGATTTTCTGTAGATGGATTATGCCGCGAAAAAACAAAGAACTCAAGATTGGAGATACCGCACCCCCGTTTACGTTGCGCTCGGTTCACCAGGAGCATGTAGACCTGGAATCGTACGTCGGTAAAAAGCATGTCATTCTGGTGTTCTTCCGGGGAACCTGGTGACCCAATAGCCGCCGCCAGTTGGCGAGTCTACAGGAACACTTGGATGAATTTAGGTCCCGTCAAGCCGTAGTCATCGGCGTGGTTGGTCAGTGGCCCCGGGAAGTACGAAGATACGCAGATCGGCATAAAATCGGGTTTCCGCTGTTAACGGACAGAGACCGCAATGTCATCAAGCGTTACGGTGTGCACCATCGACTTGGAATTGATGCGTACAACATCGCGCGTCCCGCCACCTTCGTGATGGACAAGAACGGGGTTATTCGGTTCATGTATGTCGGATCACATCAATTCGACCTCGCCAATCATCAGAGCCTAATTGATTGTCTGGAATCCCTGCAACAGCTTTCCTGAATAAACTGCGGTAAGTCCGTATTGGTTATCCGCCGCGAGTTAGGGTTTTCGCGAGTTCGAGGTTGCTTCTCCAGTGGATAATTCAGGTCGCAATTCCGGCAAGTCTGCTATCGAGCGGGAATCTCTTCCGTGCCAACAATTCATGCCCTCAAACTTTGATCCCTTGCTTGGGTGTAGCAAAATGGGAAGTCGGCGATTTGATGATTGCCGACAACTGTTTTAGGGAATGCTGCGCATTTTTCTTTTTTGAATTGTCTATTGATGCTGTGATATAATATCGGGGTGCAAAATTCTTCTGTTTCTGTGCGAGTACGGAATCTGTGGTGAACGGGTGAAAATCCGTGACAGCGGCAAAACCCGAGAACCTTGCAAATGCGAAACAGATTTGAGGACATGCCTAGCCTACGGTTGTCATTCGGAAGGGAAAAGACACTGAAAGTAGCGTATCGCCCAAAGTTAGATTTTGGGCTTTTTTTATTTCCGATGAATTTCAGCAACCTTTCCGAATTATAACAGAGATTTCAAGGGAGTGAGCGCATTTCGAAGGAGTTATCCGTGGCTGACGCATCGGCGTGGACGGCACAGGATGCGGAGTATATGCGTCGTGCTTTGGCGCTCGCCGCGCGGGCACGCGGACGAACCAGCCCCAATCCGCTCGTTGGCGCAGTTGTTGTGAAGGAAGGCGAGGTCGTCGGCGAGGGTTATCATCAATCGGCGGGAGGAGCCCATGCAGAGGTTCATGCCATCAATCAAGCGGGGACTGCGGCACGCGGCGGAACGCTTTATGTGACGCTTGAACCGTGCGTCCATTACGGACGAACTCCTCCGTGCACGGAAGCGATTATCCGATCGGAGATTGCACAGACTTTTGTTGCTCACGTGGACCCGAATCCCAAGGTTGGCGGCAAAGGAATTCAGGAACTTGAGAAGGCTGGTATCCGCGTCCATGTGGGCTTGTGTGAACCGGAGGCGCGGCGTCAAAACGAGGTTTTCATAAAGTACATTCGGACAAATCGACCGTTCGTCATCTTGAAATCGGCAATGAGCCTTGACGGGAAAATCGCGACGGTTACCGGTGAGTCGCAGTGGATTTCGTCCGAGGCGTCGCGCTCGCGAGGACATGAGATTCGAGATTCCGTAGACGCCATACTGGTGGGCGTGAATACAGTTTTAAACGACAATCCGTCTTTAACGACACGCCTCCCCGGACGAAATGGAAAAGACCCGGCGAGAATAATTGTCGATTCGGAATGCTGGACGCCGCTGACGGCGCGCGTTCTCAATCGGGATACAGACGGATACGCCATTATCGCCACGACCAAACGAGCGTCTAAGGAGCGGATAACCAGTCTGGAGGCAGCGGGAGCAAAGGTCTTGGTGGTCGAGGAAGAAGACGATCGTGTGTGTCTATCCTCACTGATGCAAGCGCTTGGCTGCGACGGGATCACGAGCGTGCTCATCGAAGGAGGTGCGAAGGTCAACGCCTCGGCGTTAAATGCCGGGATTGTTGACAAGATCATGTTCTTCATTGCCCCAAAAATAATTGGCGGTACGGATACCCCCAATCCCATTGGCGGTGTAGGCATTCAGCGTTTAGCGGAAGCACACGACTTGCGTGATGTGAGTGTCGAGTCGATTGATGGGGATATTCTTGTTGAAGGATATTTGGTAACGGAATGTTGATAGACTAACTCCACCAAGCTAGGTAGTATGTTCACCGGAATAGTTGAAGAAATAGGTGTCGTAGGTGAGGTAAAGCGAACCTCCCAAGGCGTCGTTCTAAGCATCGGTGCTTCAGGCGTGCTGACGGATAGCAAGATTGGCGATAGTATTGCGATTGACGGGGTCTGCCTGACCATGACACAGGTAGACAACGCGAAGTTTACCGCCGATGTCACCTCCGAGACCTTACGCCGTACAACCTTGGGTGACCGAATTCGAGGTGACGGTGTCAACCTCGAGCGGTCGCTGCAACTTAACTCCCGATTGGGAGGGCACATTGTTTTGGGACACGTTGACGATGTGGGAGTTATCAGTGATTGGAAGGATGAAGGCGATTCGTCCATGATGCGTGTCTCCGCATCTCCCGATGTGATGCGTTATGTTGTGTTCAAAGGATCTATATGCGTTGACGGGATTAGCCTGACAATCGCCAATCTGTTTGAAACCGCATTCGAAATTGCGCTCATCCCGCATACAAAACGGGTGACGACCATTGGAAAAAAGCGGGCGGGCGACCGCGTGAATCTTGAGGTTGACCTGTTGGGCAGATATGTCGAAAAGCTGTTGGGCGAACAGTCACAGAGTATTCGTTCAGTTGATTTCGCGTTCTTGAAATCACATGGATTTGCGTAGTCAAATTCTCAAAAAGAGATAGGTCATGAAGTTCAACACAATTTCGCAAGCCGTTGAAGCCGTCCGAGATGGGGAGTTAGTCGTAGTGGTGGACGACCCCGGTCGAGAGGATGAGGGCGATCTCATTATGGCGGCTGAAAAGGTGACGCCCGAAGCAATCAACTTCATGGCAAGGTTCGGACGCGGGTTAATCTGTCTGCCGGCATCCGCGAAACGCTTGGCTGAACTGAATCTCAATCCGATGGTGCCGGACAACACCGAGCACATGCGAACCGCTTTCACCGTAAGCATCGACGCAAAGGAGGTTACTACGGGGATATCCGCCTACGAACGCGCGTGCACAATCCGCAAATTCGTTGACCCGAACACGGTTTCGGAGGACTTTACCAAGCCCGGGCATATTTTTCCCTTGCAGGCGATGGAAGGAGGCGTCCTTCGTAGGGCGGGACACACGGAGGCGGCGGTGGATCTAGCGCAACTCGCAGGGTTGGCTCCGGCCGGCGTGCTGTGTGAAGTCCTGAATGAAGACGGTACGATGGCGCGAGTCCCGGAGTTGTTGAAGTTCGCCGAGAAGCATAGCCTAAAAATAATCACGATCGCCGACCTGATTGCCTACCGTCGGCAGACGGAAACCCTCGTCAAGCGCGTGGCAGAGGCTGAATTTCCAACGGATCACGGTGAATTTAAGCTTTATGCATACGAGAGTACCAACGATGAAAAGACGCATATTGCTCTCGTGAAAGGCGATTTTTCAGATGGCGCCCCGGTATTGGTGCGCGTTCATTCTCAGTGTCTCACTGGCGACGTGTTCGGTTCTCTTCGCTGCGACTGCGGAGAGCAGTTGCAGTTGGCGGAGGAGATGATTGAAAAGGAGGGGCGAGGCGTGCTGCTCTACATGAGACAGGAGGGGCGCGGCATGGGACTGAGGGACAAAATCCGTGCGTACAACTTGCAGGACAGCGAAGGCTTGGATACGGTGGAAGCAAACGAGCGTCTCGGATTCCCGCCGGATCTTAGGGATTACGGCATCGGTGCGCAGATTTTGGTGGACTTGGGTGTTCGCAAAATGCGATTGATGACGAACAACCCACAGAAGGTCACAGGTCTTGCGGGGCACGATCTCGAGATTGTGGAGCAGGTGCCCTTGCAAACAGTGCCGCACGAGTTTAATCGGAATTATCTCGCAGTCAAACGATCGAAACTTGGACATCTTCTGCTGCATCCGGTGCTAGAGTCCGAGGATTCGACCCCCTCCGTTCCGACCGACGGAACCCGCAAAACTCGGTCCTAGATCAAAACGACGGATTTTATGCCATAATGCCTACCACTTACGAAGGAAACCTCATCGGTACCAATCTCAAAATTGGAATCGTGGTAAGCCGATTTAACGGCTTTATAACCACCAAGTTGCTTGACGGCGCCTTGGATTCGCTGAAGCGGCACGGTGTGAATCTGGACGATGTAGACGTGTGCTGGACGCCGGGCGCATTCGAGATTCCGGCCACCGCCAAGCGAATCGCCGAAAAAGGAGATTATGACGCGATTGTGTGTATTGGCGCGGTCATACGCGGTGCTACGCCGCATTTCGAGTATGTCGCCAATGAAAGCGCGAAAGGAATAGCTCAGGTTGGTCTGAATACGGGAGTGCCTGTCATATACGGGGTGATTACCACGGATACGATTGAACAGGCGATCGAGCGCGCGGGAACAAAATCGGGAAACAAAGGTGCGGAGGCGGCGGTCACGGCGATTGAGATGGCAAATCTGTATCGACAGATTGACGAGGTAGACTGAATCGGTGGCAGATTGTAATTACTTATTTGATCTTGTCCCTTGTTTAAGCAACTTCCAATGAACGAGTGATCGACACATCTTCTAGTTAGGGTTTTCCAACCGAGGTAATTAGAATTAATCAAATAGATTGGCTTACTGAATCCATCCGTCAAGTCATTTAGAATCTCAATGATTGTCTCTTGATGCTATTGCTATAGCAGAGCAGAACATGCTCATGGCTTCTTGGATGTTATAACGGTTCTCTGGTTGAAGGGCTATGCACGCAATTTATGAAGAAACTTACAACTCAATTCTTAGTCCTGTTCGCCACAGTGGTGATCCAGACACAAACCTTGAATGCTGACGAATGGCCCCAATGGCGCGGTGAAAATCGCGAAGGCGTATGGAACGAAACCGGCATTATTGAAAAATTCGAGGAGCCGGAAATTCCAATCCGCTGGCGTGTGCCCATCGGGAGCGGGTACAGCGGACCCAGCGTTGCTGAAGGGCGTGTCTATGTTACCGATCGGGTTACAAAGCCGAAACAGACCGAGCGTGTACACTGTTTCGATTGGGAGACGGGTGAATCCATCTGGTCCTATTCCTACGATTGCATATACAAGATTGACTATACAGCGGGCCCCCGTGCGACTGTGACAGTTCGGGATGGACTCGCCTATGCGTTAGGAGCGATGGGACATCTGCACTGTTTCGATGCCGCCACGGGCGAGATTGTATGGAAAAGAGATCTCAATGCCGAATACAACATTAATATGCCTACCTGGGGCATCGCGAGCGCGCCCATTGTTGAAGGCGACCATCTCATCGTCCAAATCGGCGGTAAGCCGAACGCGTGTATCGTTGCATTTGACCGGAAAACCGGCGAGGAAAAATGGAAAGCGTTGGACGACAATGCCTCTTATTCCGCACCGATTGTAATCACACAAGCAGGTGAGCGCGTCCTTGTATGCTGGACGAGCACCAATGTTGCGGCGCTTGATCCACAAACTGGCAGATTACACTGGCTGTATACGTTTGCGGCGGAAGGTGTTATATCTGCTATTGCTACCCCAACTTTCTATCGGAATGAACTCTTCGTTGCACAATTCCAGCGCGGCGCTCTTCTCCTGAAGTTGTCGCCAGATGCATTGGAAGTAGAACTCGGTTGGTATCGCACGGGAAAAAATGAACAGAACACCGATGCCATTCATCCCGCAATGTCAACGCCCGTTCGAATAGGCGATTACATCTACGGTGTGGACAGTTACGGTGAACTCCGCTGTTTGGACGCGGGAAACGGGGATCGGATATGGGAAGACCTCTCCGCTGTACGGAAAGCGCGTTGGAGCACCATCCATTTCGTCAGACATCCGGTCTCGGCAGATAACAGGGTTTGGATGTTTAACGAACACGGAGAGCTTCTTATCACGGAACTCACTCCGCAAGGGCTGAATATTATAAGTCGCGCCAAATTGATCGAACCGACACTCGACCAGCTCAACCGAAGAGGCGGTGTTACTTGGGCGCACCCTGCATTTGCCTATAAACACGTCTTCGCTCGAAACGACAAGGAACTCGTTTGTGCAAACTTGGCAAAAAACAACGAGTAGAATGCAGATTACGTAGACAAGATGTTGGAAGCGATCCGGGGGCCGGAAACAGACTTACGCCCCGGCGAGCAACTCCACGGCTTTGAGGTAAAGGCCGTTACACCCATCGCGGAAAAACATGCTAGTGAATCTACGAAATGAAGCGAAGACCAATGGTTTTCGGGTTTCCATAAACGGTGAGTATCTCACTGAACAGAGCGTATAATGAAAACAGCCTTGCATCACGGCGATTGCTTGTCGTTGCTTAAACAACACACCACTATCGAACCTATAGACCTTACATTTCTTGATCCGCCATTCAATCAAGACAAGGAATATAATGCGTGGAATGACAACTTGCCCGATGAGGAGTATTGGGGATGGATGCGGGATGTGTGTAAGGAGGTTCATGCGTTAACATCTGATGGCGGTGCAATCTACTTCATGCAACGCGAGAAAAATAGTGAATTCGTACTCCGGTGTTTGCGCGAGTCAGGTTGGACATTTCAAAATCTGATAATTTGGAAAAAGAAGACATCCGCTGTTCCCGCCATGAAGCGTTATGGCAAGCATTACCAAATCATTGCGTTCGGGACGAAAGGAAATACCCCAAGACTATTCAACCGGCTGAGGATTGATCCGCCACTCCCCTCCGGCTACAAGTATCAAAGAGAAAATGGCATGTTTGTGACTGACGTATGGGATGACATTCGTGAGATGACCTCCGGATATTTTGCGGGCGACGAGGCTTTGTACGATACGGAAGGCAACCGTGCGCACAAACAACAATCGCCTATTCAACTCTTGATACGTATTATTCTGTCCTCGACAAATCCGGGAGATGTCGTTCTTGATCCGTTTGCTGGTTCAGGAACAACATTGGTCGTCGCTAGTCAGCTCAATCGGAAGTCCATTGGAATTGAACTCGACCCCTTCAACGTCGAAATCATCCGCGATCGGCTTGCCGAGGAAAGAAAGGCCGATGATGTTTCGCGCTTTCTTGAGGACTATGCGTGCACTGAAGGTTTTGAAGCAATTTGCGGCCAAAGAAAAAATATATCATCAGGATCATCAGCAACGAAACAGATAGGACTGTTTGAGTCACATCAGTAGTTGGCTTGTATAACTTGATTGCGGAATCTTCCAAACTAACCTCTTATCAACATAAAACTCAATGATAGCAATTATAGACTACGGCGCAGGCAACCTGACGAGTGTTGAACGCGCGGTCAGCTACCTGGGATTTGACGGAAAAATCACCGCGGATGCGCATACAATTTTGTCATCCGAAAAGGTGATTTTCCCAGGGGTAGGTGCCGCGGGGGCAACGATGGACAACCTAAACGCGCACAGGTTAGCGGACGTGTTGAAAACGTGCTACACATCCGGCAAACCGATGCTCGGAATCTGTATCGGCATCCAAATCCTGTTTGATTACAGCGAGGAGGGAGACACCGAATGCCTTGGGATTCTGCCGGGTATTGTTGACAAATTTGAAGCAACGCCTCAACTGAAAGTTCCGCAGATTGGTTGGAACGAGGTGCATCAAACCGATTCGCACCCAATTTTTCAAGGGGTTCCGAATCCCGCACATTTCTACTTCGTAAATTCATACTATCCCATTCCGGCACAACCCGCCGTTGTCATCGGCAAAACAACCTACGGAGTCGATTTCTGTAGTGTCGTCGCACGCCAAAACCTGATCGCAACCCAGTTCCATCTCGAGAAGAGTGGTCGAGTGGGGTTGAGAATGCTCGACAATTTTTTGCAGTGCAAATGACAACCTTTCTGCTGTCATGCCTCGTCATTTTCATCAACTTCTTTGTTTACGGGTCACGCATCCCGCAGTATTACGATGTCGCTTCTTACCTTTACTACGTCGTGATGATTCTCGCGGCAAGGTACGATACTCGCCTGGGCCAGCGAATCCTGCTGACACTAACAACCACGGCCAACTGGTTGTTTGTCCTCCGCCATGTCAATCAGCAAACGCATTGGATAGTCGCCTCCGCGGTGGTGGCGACGTTGTATCCTTTTATCGCTTATTTCGTCGTTCGCACAATCAGACAGCTTAACGCACAGCGTCTCACGACCGAGAGACAGATTGGTCGGATTAATGCGGCGAACACCGATCTTGAGAAACGGATCCGAGATCAATCCACCCTGTTCGAGGTTAGCGAAGCCGCGAGCGCCAATATAGAACTGGAGGAGTTGTTTCAAAAGGTAATTCGGATTCTCGCGGACCGATTGGGCATCTACCGGGGTACGCTTCGACTGGAGAAGGACGGCGAGTTGGTAAAGTGCGCGGAAGTGATGCTAGGTCTGACTTCGGCGGAAATCAAGCGCGGCACCGACAGTCAGATAGACGAAATCCAGCAAAGTGTGCTGTCCTCCGGTGAAGCGATTGGCGTGCCTCATACTCGCAAGCCGTTAAAACGGATGGAACTCCCCAAGGCGCGGTCTGTCCAATCCAAGGATCGAATCGCATTCTGGTGCATCCCGCTGATCGTGGATGAAAAGGTTGCGGGGACACTGACCATCGACAAGGGGTCGGACAGGTTCGCCACCGGAGATGAGGTTCGAATACTCACGATAATCGCGTCCATATTGGCTCAACGCGTCAAGATTCAGCAGATGATAGATGCCTTGGTTCAATCGGACCGACTAGTGACTCTGGGAAAGTTGGCTACGACAGTTGCGCATGAGGTCAGGAATCCCTTGGGCGGCATTCGCGGCGCCACTCAATTGCTCCAAATGACCGATGATGACCGTGAATCGGATGGCGAGATTCACGAATATACGAATGTGATAATCAACGAAGTAGATCGGCTGAATCGTGTCATTGAGCAGCTATTGGCATTTGGCAAACCTCATACGCTATTATTTGAACCACACGAAATACGGGGTTTGATTGATGACAGCCTCTCGATATGCGAACCTGAATTCAGTCAATATCGGATCCGCGTGGATCTTGAACATGATTCGAATTGCCCGCTTGCGCCCATCAACGCTGACGGGTTAACGCAAGTTTTCCTGAATCTGTTTCGCAATGCGATCGAGTCGATGGAAAACGGCGGGGTTCTGTCTGTTAGAACATCCTACCATACGGAACAAGGCGTAATCCAAATCCGCATCCAAGATACCGGTCGAGGCATCTCGC
The DNA here is from genome assembly GCA_028820655.1 of Candidatus Poribacteria bacterium. GTDB lineage: Bacteria > Poribacteria > WGA-4E > WGA-4E > JAJDTR01 > JAJDTR01. Next base: position 380,424 of record JAPPIK010000014.1, read on the forward strand.
CGCAACAAGCATCTCAACTGTTCGATCCCTTCTACACGACGAAACAGAAAGGCACCGGCTTGGGGCTTTCAATCAGTCGACAGATCGTAGAGGAGCACGAAGGCGCAATCGAAGTCGATGTAACCCAACCACAAGGGACGGCGTTTGTAATTACACTGCCGACACAGGTTGACAAGTCGGGAAAGCCCTACACTGCCGGTTCGCGTGTCACTGATTCATGCCCATAAACAATTCTATGGAACACTCAATTTTAATCGCCGATGATGATGACAGCATTCGGTTTGTGTTAACCAAAGCGCTTGAGAAGAAGGGGTATCTCGTGCATGCGGCGCGAAATGGGAGTGAGGCTCTTGCCTGCCTTGGCGCGGAACCGATAGATGTTGTTCTTCTCGACATCTTTATGCCGGATTACAACGGATTGGAGTTGATCGAAGACATGCGGACGATCAATAGTACCGCTTCGATTATTGTCATGACTGCTCACGGCAGCACGGAAACAGCCATTGAGGCTGCCAAGCGCCGCGCCTACGATTATTTCACCAAACCTTTCGATAACAATGACGTCGCGTCGAAGGTGTCCCGAGCTGCAAAAGCGGCGGACGAGGCGAAGGCTTCTGCGGAAGCCGATGCCAAAGTGAAGAGAGAGAACGGCAAGCTTCCGCAACGTGCCGATGCAAAGGAGACACGTTTGGTCGGGGAGAGCGAGGCTATGCATGCCGTATACCTCGTAATTGGACGGGCAGCGGTCAACGACGAAACGGTCCTCATCATGGGAGAGAGTGGAACGGGCAAGGAACTGGTCGCCCGCGCAATTCACGAAAATAGCGGCAGGGCAGACAATGAGTTTGTTGTGGTTGACTGCAGTGCGATTCCACCGGCTTTGATCGAGAGTGCGCTATTCGGGCATGTGCGGGGTGCTTACACTGGCGCGGAAGTGGCGCGCCAAGGCAAGTTTGAGCAGGCGAATCGAGGCACCATTTTTCTTGATGAGATTGGGGAACTGCCCATCGAAGTGCAGATGAAGTTGCTGCGCGTGCTCCAAGAACGGGAGGTGGAACCCGTCGGTTCCAATGAAACGCGCCAAGTCGATGTTCGCATCGTTGCGGCTACGAATCGACGACTAGAACAATCTATTCAAGATAGTAGCTTTCGGAAGGATTTGTATTATCGACTCAACATTATCCCTATCTATCTGCCGCCTCTCAGTGAGCGCAAGACAGATATTCCCGACCTGATTGATTTCTTCATTGCTCGATTTGCGGAGGAATACGCGCAACCCAAAGCGGCGATTTCGTCCGAGGCGTTCAAGCGACTCATGGCTTACGATTGGCCCGGAAACATTCGGGAACTCGAGAATACACTAAAGCGAGCGCTTGTGTTGTGTTCGGGCCGCGTGCTGCTACCTGAACATTTTCCAACGCTTGCAGAAGAAGAAGGTTATTCATCGGCTCTAAAAGGAACCACGCTTGAGGGACACCTGCGCACACTTCTGAATGAGTGGGTGAATCAAAACCTTGATACCGAGCAATCTGAAGGGGTGCTCTATTCCAAGATTCGCGCAATCTTTGAAAAAACTCTGTTTGAGATTGTTCTTAAGCAAACCAACTGGAATCGAAGTAAGGCGGCAGACATTTTGGGGATAAACCGGAATACGCTTCATTCCAAAATGGACGAACACGGGATTAGGCACTAAGCCGCTTCAGGGTTTTGGGTGTTATCGCTTGACATCGTTGGCGCAACTTTATATGATTTTAGGCACTATCCAAAGGATGTCGAACACCTATGGACATTGGAAGAGTCATCGGTACTGTTGTGGCAACCCAAAAAGATTCCAGCCTGGAGGGCACGCGGTTATTGATTGTGCAGCGTCTTGACGCAAAGGGCGAATCTGTGGGACAGCCACTCGTTGCCACGGATACGCACTGCCAAGCGGGCCGCGGAGATACTATCTATATGGTCACGGGCGGAGACGCGGTCGGCGTGTTACCGGAGCGCAAGATGCCCGTTGACGCGGCTATTGTCGGGATTGTTGATTCACTTAGCCATGCCGAGGAACCGCCAAGTAATGGGGAGGCGTAAGCGTGTATATCGCCCGGGTCGTCGGAAAAGTGGTATCGGTTATCAAACATGCCGCCTATGAAAATCGGACGCTGTTACTCGTGCAACCGTTAAGCCTAAAGTCGCAGCTTGTTAGAACCCCCACAATCGCCGTCGATTATGTCGGGGCGGGGGAAGGTGATGTCGTGCTTGTTGGCGCCGGTCCAGGCACGGCTGAAGAGGTGTTCGGAATCCAAAACGCGCCGATACGCGAATTGGTAATGGGGATCATTGATCGGTTTGATATGTCAGCCGATGTCGAAGCAGACGCGCTTGACACGAATGAGAATCGTCCTGTTGCCAAATAGTGACATTAAGGGTGTTAGATTTTGTTTGTTCCTTTGGGTAGTTTTCGATCAGACGAACAATCCGCGAAGCCGCGGGTTGTTCAATGTCTTATCTTCGTAAATCTCTCTGTTTGCGTATACCAACTCTGTCTATACTATGACGATATTTCCTTTATGATGAGGCACGGCGCGGTGCCACGGGATATCGTCACTGTTATCGACGCCGTACCGTTCTTTCCGGTTGTTCTCCCCAATCTTCTCCATCCAAGTCTGATTACTTCACTTTTTCTTCATGATGCCCGGGTCTTGGAGGGTGGATTGATTCACATTGTCGGAAACATGCTTTATTTGTCAGCTTTCGGTCCAAATCTGGAGGCTCGGATCGGGCATTTTAGGTTTCTTATCCTCTACCTTATTTCGGGCGTCGCCGCAACACTACTGTACGTCATCGTGCATTATGATTCTGCTATACCTCTTATAGGGGCGAGCGGCGCCGTTTCCGGCGTGATGGGTGCGCACTTTATCGCCTGTCGAAGGTCGCAGATTCGATGTCTGTTTATAATTTTCATTCGTTACCTGCCCGCAGGTGTGGTACTATTACCGTGGATTGTCATTCAAGTCGTGAACATTTCTCTTTCCTACCACGGTTCCCCGGTGGCGTGGTTAGCGCATATAGGCGGATTTGGAATGGGTATCTTCTGTATCAAGAAACTGTTGCGTTTTCCTCTTCATGCACAACCTCGGAGCAATCAGCGTGCGGCAAACCATCGAAGAGCTGATTGGACAGCTCAGACTGCGCTCATATCTACTGCGAGGAGAAGGAGATAATGATTAAGCCGCTTGGCGTATGTTGTTTGTTCCTGCTTTGCATTACGGTTTCCGGTTGTGTGTGGTCGTCGGTACTTTCAACAGATTGGAGCGACAACATTGCGCTCACGTCGTATGGTACTCAAGCGACGCATCCGGCACTTAATGACGGAAAACGTGACACGATTGCGACAGCTACCCTAAGGAATAAGGAACGTGTGTTTGGAATCAAGTTTGATTCCGTCAAACCGGTTAGAAGGATCGTCATCTACAACCACAATCTGTTTCGCTTCGATGTAGATTATCGCGACACAAAAGCCTCTGAACCAAAATGGAAGAACGCGCATTCCGTACGCCAGCGGCGCGGCGTGGGCGACCAGCGCGCTCAACCAAAATTTGTAATCGATCGGCTCAATTTTCAGACCGATGTGATCCGCATAAAGGTGAGCAGGACAGTTGACGATCGGGTGATTTCAAAACCCATAGCGGACCCCGATGACATGATAGTCGATCACATTCGGCGCACGGTGGGCGGCCGCTATGTCGAATACTTCCGGGTAATAGCACCATCAATTGCGGCTGTGAACGAGATTGAGGTCTATCATCTGGCTGCAGAGTAAACAGTGGGCCCCTTCCGCGCCCGCCACGCAATTCACCGAAGCACCGTTTGCCGAAAGCAATCCTTCCAGAATTATAATTCAAGACAGCGAAAATCATTAAACCGGATCAACAACCTGCAGCAGGCGACCTCTCCCATTCTGCATTCAGGATTGTAACCGTTGAACACCAAGTCCCCGTGCGTCAGTTGCGGGAACGACGCGAAAGGAGTGCCCCAGTGGAAGACTATCAACCAATTGACTTGTCCGCACAGTGCAATGCGGGATTGGAAGTGTTGGAGAATCGCTCGAATGTGCCGATTGGTGCGCAGAGTTTTCGAGGGTTGCCGTTTCTCGTCGGGACGGAAGCGGCGGACGCTGACAGGTGTTTCATCCTGTTCGATGGTGAGTCAAAAAGCACCGTTATTCCCATCGATCATTCTGCCCATCATGTCATCGTAGCTCATTGTTTGCTTGAATCGAAGTTGGAAGGCGGTGGCCCCGTAGGAGAACACGTCGCGGATTATATTTTCCGGTCATCATCGGGCGGAGAGTCTGAAGGGGAATTTCGCGTTCCAATCCGCGAGAGATTCGAGACAGCGTTGGCAGGTGACAATCGACCATTCGGTGCGGTTTCGCACGTCCAAGACTGGATGATGCCGCGGTACGAGGGACCTTGGGGCGAAGCCGGCGCTCATCAGCAGGAAGCAAGACGCGGCAGATCGCTCGCCTACCATCTGTGGGCATGGAAAAACCCGGCACCGGAGCGAATTATTGAATCACTGGAAATCGTGCCAAGCCACTCCCGCTTTATTGTCGCCGCCATTACGCTCGGCAATGTGGACGAACATCCGTTTGTGCGAGCCGGGAAGCGCGAAACACGAATCATCTTGACTCGACCCGAAGATGCTGACAAGCCGTTCGACCTTGAAGTGGAAGTAGACCGCGGCCTGGCGAGATACACTCACCCGCTGCCGGAGGACTCGGCAGAATTGTTCATGAACGACAGCTTCCAAGGGTGGGGCGAACCGCCAAATTCAAAATCGAGCCCAGCCTACACCGAAATCTCCGCTCTGCCTTCCGCAACCGTGAAGGTCAAACAGGGGATGGAAGAACTCGGAGCAGTGAGATGGGGCGACGTAGAGGAAAAGGGTGTCGTCGAAACTCCGAGAGTGCGGGTAGAACTCTCGGACCGGGGACGCAATTGGGTTCATGTTAACGTGATAGATGACGACACTGACAAACCGGTTCCGTGCCGCGTGCACTTTCGATCGCCCGAGGGCATACCTTACCAGCCGCATGGTCATCACAATCAAGTAAATTCCAACCTCGGCAACTGGCACATGGATGTTGGCGGCGATTTGACCCTCGGACAGGTCACTTACGCCTACATCGACGGCACGTGCCAAGGATGGCTGCCGCGCGGTGAGGTCATCGTGGATGTCGCGCGCGGGTTTGAGTATGAACCGTTACGTACGCGTGTTAACATTCAGCCGGGGCAACGAGAACTTACGTTGCGTCTCAAGCGTTGGATCAACATGAACGAACAGCGCTGGTTTAGCGGCGATTCACATGTTCATTTTCTGTCCGCGCAAGGAAGCCACACCGAGTCACAGGGCGAGGATCTTAATGTCGTAAACCTGCTTCAATCGCAGTGGGGCAGCCTCTTTTCAAACAAGGAGGAGTTCACCGGAAAGCCCAGCGTCCTGCAGGACGGAAACAACATTGTCTACATCACGCAAGAAAACCGGCAGCATGTGTTGGGACATCTAATCTTGTGGGGGTTGAAAAAGCCTGTAATGCCCTGGTGCAGCGGCGGATCGGGGGAAGCCGAAGCAGGTGGGACGCTTGAGGTCACGATGAGTGACTGGGCAGACCAGTGCCGTTCGCAGGGCGGCACGGTCGTCATTCCTCACTTTCCGAACCCGAACGGTGAGCCCGCCGCGCTCGTTGCCACGGGTCGAGCGGACGCCGTCGAGATGTTGGAGCACGCGCCGTTTAACCACTTGGAGTATTACCGTTATCTCAATTGCGGTTATCGTCTTCCGCTGGTGGGTGGCACGGACAAGATGACGAGCGATGTGCCCGTCGGGATTTATCGCACCTATACCCACATTCCCGATTCCGAGGAGTTCACGTACGACAATTGGTGCAAAAATGTGTCAAAAGGGCGCACTTTTTTGAGTGGCGGTCCCATCATCCATCTCTCGGTTGACGGACATTCCATCGGCGATACGGTACAACTGTCAGGTCAAGGAACGGTAGAGGTAGAAGCGTGGGCGGAAAGCATCTTTCCCATTCACACACTCCAAGTCGTTCAGGGCGGACTGGTTGTAGCATCCACGGAGGAGGAGAACGGATCACGGCGGTTAACCTTGCGAGCAAAAATAAAGGTAGACAAACACACATGGCTTGCAGCGAGATGCGCCGGGCCAGATTACAGCAGTATTCCCCACCACGATGGTTGGCAGCGCGGCATCTTCGCGCACACTTCTCCAATTTATATTGCCTGCGGCGGCCAATGGTCGATGTTTGACGAAACGGCGGCGCGATACATGCTGACGCTCATTGACGGGTGTCTGACGTATATCCGTACCACGGCTCCGTTATACAGAGAGGGCACGACTACGCATCACCACGGAGAGGACGACCATACTGCCTACCTCGAGCGCCCCTTCGTCGAAGCGCGCGAGGCGCTTCATAAGCGAATGCATCAATTTGGAATCCCACATTAAAATCTGATCCTCCGCTTCTTGATTGCGGAACACAGAATCCGTAGTTGCGCGCTTCTGCATTCCCGCTCAATCCATTCCGCAAAGAGAACACAATAAATTGGTGGGACACTTCATGGCGACGCTTACCCGTGCTCACTGTGAATGATCAGGAGCTGTCATATTAGGTTGCGTTTCCGCTCCTAATCGTTTATATTGAATCTAGAAAAATCCGCTACTGAGTGTCGTACACCCACTGCACCATTATAAGGAAAGGTATTAGAACAATCGTAACCGATTACGACATTTTCTTCTTTGACTTGCGCGGTTATCTGCTTCTGGCTGGGGCGCTATCCGTCGAAGAAGTAGCTGACATGAACGCAGTTCTCGATTCGGCGCCGCCTTTAACGCCGGGGGAATGGTGGGGAAACGTACATGCACATTCCTACCGGGATAACGATGGGCTGAACCTTCAGCAGATTTATGAAGCCGGTGAGCCGTTTGAACGCCTGATTGACCATCCGGCCTGGATCGAAAGGGTCAAGTGTTTCATCGGAGGCGAAGGCACGTTCGATTGGAATCACGGTCCGTTGTTCATCGACGAGAACTTTGCCAACTTGAGGGCACCGGGCGAAGCGATCGGGATGCACTCCGGCGGACATATTGGCCTCATACGAAACCAGTTTCGCGTCTTGAACGGTAAATTTCATTGCGGGCAGGTAAACGTCCTCATGGCGCTGTCGGATATCGGTCCCGGCGACGGCGGTACGCTTCTCATACCCGGATCGCACAAGTCCAACTTCGCGCATCCCGAGTTTGAAACCTATAGAATGCGGGGCGAACGTGCCGGGGAGATTCCGGATGGAGCGGTGGAGATTCAAATGAACGCCGGCGATGTGCTGCTCTTCGTTGACTCAATCTGCCATGGATCGCTGAAGCGCAGCAATCCCGGTTATCGCCGCACGGTTGTGTACCGGTACGGTCCCTCATGGGGCAATTTTCGTCACAATTATCGGGTGTCGGATGATTTGTTGGCGCGTCTGACTCCGGAACAACGGGGGATTGTTAAGCCGCGCTCCCACTGGCCCGCTGAAACGGTTGGACAATTATAGTCGACTTTAAGCTTCTGTGACAGAAACTCCGAGGAATTTGATGTCACCAAAATATAGCGATATACCATTAGTATTAGACAAGGATCTTGGGCGTCCACAGTTGCCAAAACCCGATGCTTACTGTCTCAACAATTCCGAAGGAAGACCGGTCGTCGAACTAACCCCAGCGCAGAAGTATGCGTTCGATTTACGTGGTTGGTTGCTTGTGCCGGGGGTTTTGTCGGACGAGGAAATGGAGCCGATGCGGGAGCACATCGTGCGGCTTCACACCGATCCTGACTCGATACCGGAGAAGGACAGATCGGCTATCGGGGGACCTTGCGCCAGCCTTACCGATCATCCGGTGGTAGTCGGCTTCATGAACGAGTTTGTCTATAATCCGTTCACCGACGGCAACAAAAGTGGGGCTATAGGAAGTCAGCATTGCTACGGTTTTCGACTTGATTCGCCCAATTCGCAGTACAGACCCGCCAACGAGGAAACTCCCGAGGTTCCCAACAAAGGAAAATTCTTGCCGCACAACGGGAGCGGCATGATGCGCCTTCCCGGTGATCACCACACCTATCACGCGTTTCCGGGTCAGGCGAAATCAATCTTGACGCGCGCCGTATGGGAGTTAAACGCGGTGAAAAAAGGCATGGGCGGGACCCTTCTTTTGAGCGGAAGCCACAAAGCCGCCTTTCCCGTTCCCGAAGAGGCAATTACAGATATGAAGTCGCCGTTTTGGGACACCTACGAATGCCCGGCAGGTTCAGTGCTCTTTTTTACGGAGGCGGTGACACATAGCCCGAGTGTTTGGACAAATGAGGACCACCCGAGGGTAGCTGTTTTCAATCTCTACAACATCGTCGGCAGCAAATGGTCGGAATGGAAACCCCATCCGGATCTGCTGAAAGAGATGCCGCCGCAGCGGCAAACGTTGTTTCGGCCCGTCTATGTGAATCGAAATGTCGTTACTTAGAAAGGCGGAGCTTCCACCGAATTGCCCGCAAAGATCGGACGAACAGAACGGTTATGTCGTAGTAAGAGACATCATCGATGACTCCGAGGCGGCTTTTACTTCCCATTATTTTAAATTGTGGTATAATGTGTGCAATTCCATCTTACAAGTGAGGTGACAGATTGGCCTTTCAGTTGGCTCGGGAGCAATGGGAGTGATCTGCCTCAGAACAACTGGCAAATAATCAGCAGGTTCCGTCTCCGTGGACATCACCCTCCAAACCACCCCCACTCTTCCCGTACCGGTTCGCCGCACCTTTGAATTCGCGATACTTGGTCTTACTGTGGCGCTGAAGGGCTAATTTAGTAATCAAGCACTTGACTTTGTTCACACCAAAAGCAACTCCGGTTCGGATAATCTGATTCTTAACCTGCCCGAAGCCGTTCCCAAGAAGTTTCGAACAAACCATTTTCATATTCTTCCGGTGCCATGAGCTATCACGTTGAGTCATTGAATCAGGAGGTGAGATTCAGATGAAAGCAGTAATTGCAATTTTCGGGGTGTTGTTTATTCTAACATGCGTTTGCACCATCGCACTTGCCGAACCCATTCCTGGCGCTTTGCTTTACCTTGACGCCCGCGACAATCCCGCGCATGATGATGCTTGGACGAACCTCGGCACGGTCGGTGGAGAATTATCAGGCGCGGGAAAGCCGCCGGTACTCGAAGAGGGCCCAATCGTGATACCTGACCTTGGTATCGATACAATCTCGAAGTTCTATACCCACAAGAAGGCTGGTCAATGCTGGGGCGACCAAGGTGACAACCTCAAACTGTTCCTCGAGGACTGGACCATTGATCTCCTCATCAGAATGAATGGCGATTCCCACCAAAATTCACCTAGGAATCAGCTTGTGGGCTTTCAGCCCAAGAAGCTGAAAGGCGAAAATGCGATTCGGCTCGGTTTTTGGGGTGATGTAGGCGAGCTTGTAGGCCAATTCAGTAACGTGACTGCGACACTCAGACCGAATAAGGGGCTTGAGGAAGGCGTGTGGACCTGGATGACTCTTGTGAGCGGGGACCCGATGAAGATATACCACGAAGGCAGAATCAGGAATACATTGCCGGGTGGCAAATTCAAAAAGGAGCCCCCTATAGAGGTAGTCATTATCGGCGCGAATAGTTACGGTGAACGCGATCAGACCTTCAACGGTTCGGTTGCACTCGTTCGTATCTATGACAGAAAATTGAAAACCGCCGAGATTAAGCAAAACATTACCGCCTGGACAGAATGGCGCGGCGTCGATCCCACCTCAAAACTCTCAACCACCTGGGCTGTCATCAAACGAGGAAAATAGACTCACAAAATCAAGTGGGGCAGTGCTCCCCCATTTTTCTAATTCCTTGATCTGGGACAATTATCAAATCCTTCCGAATGGTAAATATGTGGCGAGGAAAAATCGCATTGATTCAGAGGTGAATTCCAGATGAAAACAGTCGTCTCAATTCTCTTCGTGTTGTTCGTCATGCCAACTGTTTGTACCATAGCGTTCGCCGACGCGGTTCCCGGCGCTTTGCTGTACTTTGACGCGCGTGTCAACTATCGCGCGCATCCGACCGCTTGGTGGAACCTCGGCACGATTGGTGGAGAGTTATCGGGCGCGGGCAATTCGCCGGTACTTGAGGAGGGCACAATTGCTATTCCGGACCTTGGTATTGACACGATATCGAAGTTCTATACCCACAGCAAGCCCGGTCAGTGCTGGGGCGGCAAAGGCGACGGCCTCAAAATATTTCTTGAGAACTGGACTATCGAATTGCTTCTCAGAATGAATTCCATTGACGATTCCCACAGAGCTGGGCTTAGGAATCAGATTGCCGGCTTTCAGCCCCAGAAGTTAGAAGGAGACAACGCCATTCGGATTGGCTTTTGGTGGGAGCCGGGCGAGATTGGAGGCCAATTCGGAGGGGCGAGAGACAATCTGCTTCTGCTTGAGGAAGATGAGTGGACCTGGATAAATTTTGTGAGCGGTGGAACAATCAAGCTTTACAAGAACGGTAAAGTGCGCAATCTGATGGAGGGGGCTAAATTCGATAAGAATACGCCAATAGAAGTGATCGTAATCGGCGCGAACAGCTACGGTGAACGCGCAAAGAACTTCAACGGCTCGATAGCTCTCGTTCGTGTTTATGACAGAGTGTTGAGCACAAAGGAGATTAAGCAGAACATCGCAGCCTGGACCGAATGGCGCGGCGTTGATCCTGCCTCGAAACTCGGGACGACCTGGGGTGAAGTCAAGGCAAGATATTGACTCCCGGTTGGTAAATGGGTCGCCCGCCTAGCCACCGATAGGAAATTTGGTCACCTCTACATGCCCTCCCTATCCACCCAGGCGTTTTTCTTCTTCGATATGCCATTCCGGGTCGGTCATCGGCATCGGTTCGGGCGCATCCAATCCAGCCTCTCTGCGCCACCGGATCAAAGGGTGTTCACGGTTGGGTTGGGGGAGATCTACGCGCGTACCGTATGCCGCCGACTCAAAAATACCCATAATAATTTCGACGACGTGACTCCCCTCCGCACCGCTGCATTCGTGCTCCCGCCCTTCATCCAGTGCCCGCACATATTCGTCCACAAACCAATAATCACCCTCATTCAATTTGAGATCCGGGGGAGTCTTTTCGACCGCTTGTGCAAAGCTGTCCGCATAGATGGGTGTTAGCGCTTCCCATGCATCCCGTTCATTTGCGGGCGGAACGTGGGGATTGGGCAACCACCAAGCCCCTCGCGGATGCCACATTAATCGCCCCTCTGTTCCATAAAGTTCAACGACGTGGGCATCTAACTCGATTTGCTTAAATTTGTGTTGGAGAAGCGTCCCCGTCACGCCGTTGGCAAATTGTAAAGTCGCGGTGACGTGATCACCCGCCACGGTGCCATTTCCGCGCGGTGCGGGCAGCACGTCCTGTGGGGTGATTGGGCGCCCGCGGGTGGTCGCATGCGCCGTGACACTCTGACAATGGCCGCCGTATTTGATGACCTGAGTCAGTACATGCGTGCCAATCTCCATCAGACCAAAGCCTCCGTAATAGCCCTTCCCGCTGGCATAGATGTAGCGCAACTCCCCGATCTTGCCCGCCTGATAAGCATGATTGACAGCTTGGTTCCAAGCGCTCAACCGCCACTGGTGATGCACCGCGGTCTGGACGCCCTTTTCAGCCGCTTTTTTCATCACCGCATCCGTCTCGATGAGATCCATTCCCATCGGTTTTTCAACTTCGATGTTAACGCCATGTTCCAGCACCCGCAACGCTAATGGAGCATGCAAGGCCGGTGCGGTCGGGATAGCGACGATATCCGGACCGGTCTGGCGAATCATCTCGTCCAAATCCGTAAAACGGGCGTCTAGGTCAAGCTCATCTCCCAGAGTGTTTAGTCGGTCTTCGATCAAGTCGCACAGTCCGACTACCTTCGTTCGAGGGTGGGCGTGATAGGCTCTGGCGGCTGATGTTCCCCGGGATCGACACCCTAAAATAGCGACGCGGTACGTTTTCATTGTTCCTCTTTTATAGTAAACTCGCTGCTTGATTGTTACGATGCACCGTACCGTGAATCACGGCGCTAGTCTCACCGCTGGTGTTATTCGTGCCGGCTGAAGCGGTAATGAAGAATACGGGCTCAAGTAGGTTTGGCAACAATTAAAATTTGGCAGCCTTCGCTGCCTACGTTGGATATAAAAATTATGTTGGCGTTAGTTTGTACAGGACCACCAGAGATTATCCGATAGAGTAACGAAATCGTCAAGAAGAAACTGCTTGCGTGCTAGATGAATCCTTTTTGACCACGCCCGGAGCCTATCGGTATCATACCACATGATGTCAGCCTTCAGCCCAGGGGGTTACAAGGAAACGATATTTTTTGCTTGAGCAGTGGTCCGGAAATGCCGATTTCACCGAGGTGATGGACATGCTGACGGGTGCCGTCAAAGTCTCCGAATCCGTCGCCGTTCGAGTCTCGCGTCCGGTGCGCAGTCGGGCTCAGCAGAGCTAGGCGCGTTTTCCACGGCCCTGGCAGTTTGCCATGTATTGAGTCCTTCAAATCACGCCACCCATTCTTGGCGTAAGGTTCGCCAGTGGTGGCGCGGAGTTTGCTGCGTTTTTTTTTGTAGGACCGAGTTCTGCTTGCGACAGAAGATCGCGACCTGGAGGTCGCTCTTACAAGCAGTTGATTTGTTACCACAATCTTCAGTTGTCAAATCAAGTAACATCCAATCAATATATGTTTAAAAGTGAACGTCAATAACTACATACATCCAGGATATTTCACCATCCTCGCCTATTAATTCCGTTCGATGGCACAGCCGCTCCATCCCCAACGTTCGTAGCGGCCTCTTCCACCCGAAAATATTACCTGAGTCAAACGCTCATCGGTGATTGTGACGTTGTAGCTCCTTTCGACCGTTTCATACTTTGCAGGTATTCTCAACTTTTTGATTTTCTTCTCCCCGTTGGCGATGAGATTCATCTCTAGCGGTTCAGAGCCGTCAGAGGAGAAATAGCACGTGACTTCATATTCGCCGTTGGGAAGAGCAACCCTGAAAACGCCATCCTCTTCACCCCACACACCGTCGCGATAGGGTTCCGGAAGGTTGGATTCGCTGGTGAACTCTTCACGTTCCGAGTGCGTCAACCAACCATACCTCCCATCAATGTATACAGTATCCTCATAAATGGCGATGTGGTCTGGCGCCGTCTGTCCATCGTGGTTTTGCATGTCAAATTTTATCGTGTTTCTGCCGCCCCAGAGATTCTCGTCGGGGCTTGCCCTCTTGCGGCGATAGAGTCTGTTGTGGTTGTTGGAATGGATCGGTTCAAAGTCATCTTCCAACTCCTCTATTTCATCATATTCTGTCCGCCACAATATCAAGTGGTCGGGGGCGTAGTCGGTTATCCAGCGCTCCCCCGGCGCACTCTCCGCCGAATAGTCTCTTTCTTTGAAGCGTACGGGGAAATGATCGGTGTGTGCCTCATAGTTGTCGAGATATGCGATTCCGTTTTCCACAGCCAACAAGCACTCCAAGTGACCGAACGGCGCCACGTATTTGGGTTTCCAACCCAGTGAGTCTGATATGCCATTCCACTCCTCCGGTCGGCTTGTGAGAATCGTATGATTATCAAGCATACCGAGCGACGACACAGCGTCATCTATATCCTTATTCAAAAGATAATACGTCTGGACGTTGTAACCGAGATGCCATAATGATAGCGTGATGATGATCCCTGCCATTGCATATTTAATGTATTTATGGAGACCGATGCTGAAAAATGGAAGGACCACCAGAAAGATGTAGAGGTGGATCCTGTCGTTAATCCAACCGCCGCCGTAGCCGACCCAAGGAAATTTGAAATACATTACCGTCAAGATAATTGCCAGTAGCAGAAATAGATCGCTTCTGCGCACAATTCTGGTCCATAGACGTTTGTTTGTATCTTCCGATTCCGATGATCTGCGGAATTTGTAGACATTGCAGACTTTGTTTATGAGGGTTAGCAGAAAAGCTATGACAAAGACAACGAGTAGAACACGTCCGATGAGAATATGTTCATCTCGGAAGGAGACCAGCGACTTCATAGAAAAGAAATATTCCTTCAACCATTCAAAACCCTTGTGTCCGCCGGCTCTACGAGGCCTGTCCAAAAAGTAGGAAATCATAATGAAATAGGCAGGCAGCATGGAAACCAGAAAGAGAAAGGTCGGTTTCAGTTTCCAAGCGAAACTTTTCAGGCTGCTTGCCAGTGACTTCTCATCATCTCCTGAGATTTTCCTATAGCCCCACGTGATACGCAGCGCCTCATACAGCGGCAGTGAGACTGAGAAAAAAGTAAGAGCCATCATAAGCGTCGCATAGGATTGGTAGTGGGTGAGGTAAGTGGCGATTAGCAGTGCATACAACATCCCAATATTCGCGATGGTGAGTTCATTCCTGCGTTTCCACCAGTATCCCAAGGTGAAAAAGAATAGAGACATACTCAAGACAAAGTTGTAAAAGCCCATGTGGAGCAGGTAGTTGTAAGCGAAGATAAATCCAACAAGCCCGAAAATCGCGTTTCTCTTCTGGACGCTGTTGAGGAAATAGAACAGGGATAGCGGCAGCAGCCCAATACAGAGGCTGATCAGAATCTTCTCGCAGATAATGGGCGGGAAGACATACATCAGCAGCGCCAGAAACGCGTGCGACATCCAGTTTGGGAATAGCGTCAGCCTCAGTTCGTAGACTTCCCGCAGTCTGTAGTTTTCGTGTTTGTGATACTCCTTCAGTACATAGGAGTTGTATATGTGGCTTGCTCCATCTTGGGTGGGAAAATACGTGAATATCCAGACCGGCAGAAGATGTATAACCAGCAACGCAATGATGACATTGCGCCCTACTGAAGCGATACCGGCGGATTCATGTTTCGTCATCTTGATATACCTGTTGAACACAGCAAAAAGTATGCGGGGGTTTTTGCGACAGACTCGTAGGTTGGGTTGTACGGAAATTCGTTATTAATCGCTAATCTTGTAACAGTTTTCGAGTGTCTACTTCGCTTGAACGCGCCAAAATTCGAGTGAAACCCAACACGTTCTACCACCATGAGACCTCTTCTGCAATTAGGTGCGTTTCCCTTGGGACCGCTGTTCCTTGACGTTCTCGCTTGGCGGCGATTATCCTCCGTAGATGCTCTTCATCTCCCAGAGGTCGAGCGACAGAAGCTCCGCATCTCTGCCCTGCGCGCTCAAAGAGACGCCGGTGCTGTCCGGCCGGCCGGGGTAGACCCGCATAGCAACGCATTGGCGGCCATTGACGAACACTTCGATCACGCTGCGGTCAATGAATATGTGCAGCTTGAGTGTTTCTTCCGGACCAACGACAACCGGGGCAGTCTCCGGCGCGCGGCCCAGAGCATCGGGGAGAATCGACGAGCGTGACGAATCGATACTGATGAGGCTGTCGCGAGAATTCGGTTGCCGTACCGGGTGCCCGAAGCCACGGTCGCGGTAGAAGACAATACGAGTGTGTTCCTGACGGTCCGGTGAACGCAGCACGTTGAGTTCCACCATCGGCGCTCCACCGGTGTCAATCTCCAACTCAAGCTCGATGGCATTGCCTTCGATGCCGTCAAGCACCGTTTCACTATTTGCAGGGATCGGCTGGCGCCCAACGCTCCTATGGGCGCCGCGGAGCGAGGCGATGTCACCGGCGGGATCAATCCCCAGTTCGTTATCGCCTATCAGCGTCAGCTTCCGCGGTAGGCTCATGAGTTGACCCCATCCCTTCTTCAGGAGGCCGGGATTCATGTTCCAGATACAGATGACGCCGCCGTTGCCGTCGGGCGTGGCGGACGGTGCATGCAATCCTGACGGGTTTGCGGCGCCAAAGTTAAACTTGCCGTGGGCGGTCGGATGAAATTTTGCGCCCTCTGCGTCGTAGTCGCCGAGCAGGTACTGCGGACCGCTCATGTGGCTGAAGATGAGCAAGATGTGCCGCTCGGCGGCACCGCTGCCGATAGGCCAGAAGTAGGGACAGGCACCGTCGTCGCCGTCGATTAAGCAGCTTTGGTCATCTACGAACGGATGCAGATATTCCCAGTGCTCGAGGTCATTGGAGCGAAATACCGAGTCCATCGGATTCCAAGCGTCGCGCCCGTTGGACAGAGCGTAGTAGATGTCACCTACACGCCAAATGCAGGGATCGTGTACACGGTATGTCAAAGCCGATCCATCCGGCGCCATCAGCGGCACCACGGGACCGCCCGTCAGTTTTTCCCAGTTAAGCAGCAGTGGATCGCTCGATGTCGCGACCATCAAGCCCTGCTCGACGCCGAAGTACATGGCGATGACCCGATCCTCTTCAACCAGCGAGCTACCGGAGAAGCAATGGCGCTCCGGGCTCGGGTGAATGGCGTACGGAAGATCGCGCCAGTGAATCAGATCCGCACTTACCGCGTGTCCCCAGTGCACGCGACCGCCGCCGTCCGGCGGATTGCCCTGATAAAAGAGGTGCCATTTTCCTCCCCAGAAGCAGAGGCCGTTTGCGTCGTTGTGATTCGATTCGGGACTCACGAAGTGGTAAGTTGGCCGGTGCGGATCACTGCTCAGAGTGGTGCGCGATTCACGCATACGTGTCAGGAGGGGGTTTGCCGCCAGTTCCTTCTCCTGTGTTTCGAGCGTGTTGCCGAAGTTGTATTTTGGTGTGTCCGTAGGTGGAAAGTATTTCGGTGGCAGGTTTTTTATCGTCATACTGTTTTCACCATTCCTTGATTCATCATATAGGAGTCTGCGCCGGCGCGCAAACCGTTGCCCACGAAGTCGAACGCCTGCACGGCTACGTCGATTGAATTCGAAGGAATCAGAAGCGATGGATAGAGCGCCACGGTTCTAAAATCCTACACCTGATAGTAAAGCATGCCCTAGCTATAAACCGGAACATTATCGCGAAGATATCAGTGCCTATCATGGAAATATACGAAAGCAATTTTACCCGTTTTTCACTGCCCGCTCAATGACTATCTCACTGTTCAAAGGATTCTGGGTAATTCATACGCACGCTGTTTTGAGTTTAGCATCCGAAGTCATTTATATATTCACATATAGGGTTGATGCGGTTACAAGAGATAGCTACAATAGGCAGGGCATCGTGGCCTGCTGCGCAGAGGAGTCGCCGCTCCTACAGTGCCTCTATCGTTACATTTTTGGATTGTCACATCGGCTTGCCAAAATTCGGTTATACTTAGATTTGAACGTATCCGACGGATTCTCGCTCTCTTTATTCATGGAAGCTGAACGAGAAGATCTTGGATTCTCGGAGTTCGAATTTCAATTTGATCTCCCGCCCTATGTGGCTCTTCAATGAAAACCCGCCTTTCCACTCTATTTTCGCATCTGAAACGGTGGTAGTGATTAACTCCCCCTCAGCCACTTGTTTGTTGTGGCTGTCCAAGAGCGTGACCCTAACGAAACCGGACGGCGCCACATCGGCACTGATGCATAGCGAATTGCCCACAACCGATACGGAATTGGTCGTAAGGTCACCGGTTTTGTTGCTTCCGCCGGCAATCTGTTCGTAACCGGCAAATCCGTCGGGCCGCAGCCGAGCCAGCGCAAAGAAACCGTTGCGCCATCCCATGAATCTACCATCGTTCGCACCGTAGTAGAGGAGAATCTCGTCCTTCATCACAATCGGCGTGGCGGCAAAGATGCAGCCCCAGTCATAGTCGCCCATCACCGGGCCGTTGGGAATCAACGGCTTGCCGGGTTGGATTCGATGCCATTGTTTGCTGTCCGGGCTCCACGCCAATTCGCACCATTGCCGGCTAGTTTCTATGTCAAAGAGTCCTACCATTCCGAGGTACACGCCGGCGTGAGGGAGTACGATCAAATCATGGATCTGCATACGCGGGTCAAGCCCCTCCATAACAGGTTCCGTTTTTGACCATTTCAGAAAATCCTCCGACTCGCTCCATACCGCCTGCCGATGCCCCTGGTATCCGTAGCGGCCCGCGGTTTTCTCCCCGCCCCAACCACGTGTGATAAGCCCGTACTTCCCAAGATTTTCATCCCGCCACACGCTCGGATGCGTGTCACCAATATCCATGGGTCCGACATCGTGCTTGCTGCTCCAATGAATCCCGTCCGAAGAGAACCAAGCCGCGCTGTTTCGTCTTTCCGGTTTGATTGCCTTGTAACGCCGTTGCGGATCGGTTTCATGCGGATCTTTCATTACCGCCAAGCGATAGTGTTCTATGACAATATTGTTCCTTTTGCTTCCGTTGAAGTCGATTAAACCCAATTCGGGTTTATGCCAATTTATACCGTCTTGAGAGGTCGCATAGCACACACCGAATCTACGCTTTCCCTCTGTCCACTCGACCCATGCCCGTTTTTCGGAAGGTAAGCCCTCACCCGGGAGATCTCCTTTTGAATCGGACCGGGTGAAAATGCTGTACCAGCATTTGTAAATCTCCTCCTCCCGGTCATAGATGACGCTGCAGTAAGGATTGTCGAAGCGGGGTTCCCACGGCTTGTCTTCCTTGAAGAGCGGATTGTTCCCGTCTTTGTGCGCGGCGCCGACAGTCAACTCCACGTTGTTTTCCTCGTCGATGATTCGCGAATCAAGAAGGAGGTACCTGTCACGATCATTCCTATTGTCACCTGCCGCATCGACCATAATTATTCCTTTCCTCGAGGTTTAATGAGTCCTGGTTGCCGCACGATACGTATCTTCGTCTCGGATTCATGCTTGATTTTCCCGCTAAACAGCAGCTAGTTGCTTTCGCCCGTCATCTCGGTTGCTCTTCCCGGTGTCGATAGACTTGCAGGTTTCCTGTGGAATGGATCACTTCGTAATCTGTGTCCAGACCATCTGTGATTTCCTGCACATCCAAGCCGTGACTCCGCATAATATCGTCGCCGCAGGCGAATGGGTCCGATTTATCCAGTTTCCATGCCACAATGTAATCAATCGCTCCCCAGTGTTGGATTTTCCAATCGAAAGGAAAGTAGTTAAATTTGACTTCGTAATTTGTCAGATTAACACTTCCGTTACCCACTCCGTAATAATTGATGGCGTGACCAAAAGGTTTCACAATTATGCGGTGGGTGGTGGACGGCGATTCCTTGACGCTGGGAGATACATCCGAGGAGATTCCCAAAACCACTTTGTTCTTTTCAATAAGTTCGGCACCCGAGGTAAACTCCTTCATACTTTTGTCCAGAGGATAATAGTAACGGAAGTTTATAGCAAGGCGGGAAATAGAAAGAACAATCATGACAGCGACCATTCCGCGCTTGATGTATTTATGGTAATCGTCAGTGAGAAACGGGAAAAGCACTGGAAAAATAAACAAATTCACCCGGTCGTTAATCCAGCCGCCGGTCGCTATCCCCCAAGGCATGATAAAGTAGAGAACTGTGAAAACGCCGAATAACAGCAGGAACTGGTTGTCTTGGCTCAGAATCCTGTTTTGGCGGATTCTTTTGTATAATGTAACTGCAAACAACAGTCCCAGCATAATCCCCATAATGCGTGTGGGGATCAGATGTGCGTCCGTAAAAAACATCAATGATTTGGTGCTTAGTAGATAGTCCCACGCTTTCCAATCGCCGAAACGCTCCCATCTCAATTCAAATTCTCCATTATCTGGACCAATGTTGGTGAGAAGATAGTTTGCCATGATGAAGTAGAGCGGGAGCATACATATCAAATGCGCCATGACCCGTTTTGGCTTCCGATAAAACGATATGACAGATGCGAGAGTTAGCGAAAGAATGAGAAGCAAAAAAGTAAGGATGTGGCTGAAGTAGATCAGGATGCACAACAGGTTGAGGATGGCGACCTTATCCACGCCCAGACTATCTTTGTGTTTCATGAAATAACCAAGTGCGAAGAAAAACAGTGGAACAGAAAGCGAAAAACTGTAGAATCCCATGTGCAGCAAGTAATGATCGCTGAACATAAATCCTAGAAAACCGTACAGATTTTTACCCTTGTGTACCGAGCCAAGAAAATAGAAAAGTGACAACGGTAACAAGCCGATGATAGCGCTCAACAGGATTTTTTCCGCGATTAGAGGAGGGAATACTTTCATCGGCAGCGACATGCAGATGTGTGCGAGCCAGTTGGGGAACAGCGAAAGATTGAGCTTGTAGTATTCCCGCAAACGAGTTGAATCCTCTTCATGGAATACACTCAACACATACGAATTATAGACGTGGGCTGGGCCGTCCTGGGTTGGGAAATACTTGAAAACCCACAGCGGCGAGATATGCAGGATGGTGAGGGTACCGATAAGAATTGTTTTTCTTCGTAGGGGAAGGTCCATCTCCTTCCAATGCACGGGAAGGGAACGCAGACTTGATACAGTTGATTCAATGGTCATTTCAATTAAGAATTATACATATGGTACTGGCCAATTGAATCTGTAGTAACGCAGTTAGCGTAGATTCTACAGGTGGTCGGATTATCGCACAAATTAAAAATCAAGTAAAATGCGACCAATACATGCGAGACAAACGAACGCAGATGAATATGAATGTCTACCACGTGTTACCTCGGTCGCTCTGCCTGGTGTCGATAGACTTGCAGGTTTTCCGTGGAATGGATTAGCTCGTAATCCGTATCCAAGCTATCTGTGATTTCGTGCACATCCAAGCCGTGAGTCCGCATAATATCGTCGCCGCAGGCGAATACCTTCGATCTGTCCAGTTTCCATGCCACGATGTAATCAATCACACCTGAATGTTTTATTCTCCAATCGAAAGGGAAATAGTTGTATTTGCATTCGTAATTGCTCAGACTGATACCGCCATTATTCACGCAGTAATAGTTGATGGCATGGGCAAACGGTTCCACAAATTCGATGTGCGTAAATGGCGGCGAATCCATAACGTTGGGAGAGGCATCCGAGGCGATTCCCAAGACCACTTTGTTCTTCTCAATCAGATCGATTCCTGATGTATACTCTTTCATATTTCTGTCCATCGGATAATAGTAACGGAAGTTTATCGCAAGACGGGAAATGGAAAGAATAATCATGCAAACGACGATTCCGCGCTTGACGTGTCTGTGGTAATCCACAAAAAGAAACGGCAAAAGCACCGGGAACATAAACAGATTCACACGGTCGTTGATCCAACCGCCGCTCGCCATTCCCCCGGGCATAATGAAGTAGAATACTGCGAACACGCCGAATAACAGTAAGAACTGGTTTTCCTGATTCAAAATCCTTTTTTGGCGGATTCTTTTATATAATGTGACCCCGAATAACAATCCTAGCATAATTCCCATCAGGCGTGTAGGGATCAGGTGAGCGTCAGTAAAAGACATCAACGACTTGGTGCTTAGAAGGTAATCCCACGCTTTCCAATCGCTGAAACGCTCCCATTTCAGTTCAATTCCTTTATTGTCTGCACCGACGTTCGTGAGTAGATAATTTGCCATGATGAAGTATAACGGGAGCATACAAACCAAGAGTGCCACGACACGTTTCGGTTTGCGGTAAAACGATGTATTAGTCAGGAGGGTTAGCGAAAGAATCAGAAGGAGAAAAGAAAGGATGTGGCTGAAGTAAATCAGAATGCACAGCAGGTTGAGGACGGCTATCTTTTCAAGGTTCCAATCCTCTTTGTGCTTCATAAAATAGCCAAGTGCGAAGAAAAACAGCGGGACGGAAATGGAAAAACTGTAGAATCCCATGTGCAGCAGGTAGTGATCGCTGAACAGAAATCCCGCAAAACCCAATAAATTCTTACCCTTGCCTACCGCACCAATGAAATAGAAAAGTGACAACGGGAACAAGCCGATGATTGCGCTCAACAGGATTTTGTCGGCGATTAAAGGCGGGAAAATCATCATCAACAGCGACAGGCAGATGTGTGCGAGCCAGTTGGGGAAGAGTGTGAGATTAAGTTTGTAATATTCCTGCAAGCGAGTTGAATCCTCATCATGGAATACACTCAGCACATACGAATTATAGACGTGGGCTGGCCCGTCTTGGGAAGGGAAATACTTAAAAACCCACACCGGCGAGATATGCAGGATGATGAGGGTACAGATGAGGATTCTTTTTCTTCGTACCGGAAGGTCCAACTCCTTCCAACGCCTAGGAAGGGAACAAAGGTTTGATAAAGTTGATTTAATTGTCATTTCAACTAAGCTCGACTTCGTACAAATCTGAAGTCTGTAGGGTGCAATCAGTGGATAGCGAGTGATCAAGGGAACGGATAGTGACCGCGATAGAGATCCCATAGAAAATCCCCCGCGCACCAGCCTTTGAGAACGCAGAAGTCTGTAGGGTGCGCACTGCGCACCAGCCTTTGAGACCGCCAACGGCGCGAAAGGTTAGTCAATACGGAAGATTCTTCCACAGGTCAACCAATCAGATCAGATGGCCAAAATCTCAATCGCTATTCTGTAGCGTATGGCTCTTATGGGATTAATCATCAATGCACCTCGAATATGCTGTAGCCGTATGGCGGGAGCGGCAACTCCAGCGTCTTTTCCACCTTATGACGTTGCCCGCTGAAGATATCAACCAACTCCGCATCCCAATCGAGATAAACCTCTATCATCGCATCGTCGCTTTGGAAGTTGAGCACGACGAGCAGCATCTCATTATCTGTAGTTGATGCGCGAAGGAATGCGTAGTATCGACCATCGTTGTTCGTAGGCAACCGGCGTCTTGAACCCATCGCACAAAGTGTCGGATACTTCTGCCTGGCCTTCATCATCTCTTTATGCTGTGAAAGGAACCACGTCGCCCACATAGGTTCAAAGATACGGTCGCTGGCTACGAACAACTCGCCGACTGTCGCCAGCGTCACCACTTCCAACAGCATCTGCGCGGGAGAAAGGTTTCCCGTCGTGTCCCCCATCACCCGCAACGCGTGCCCGCCCCCATCGCCGGAGCCCCATGATCCCATCACCCGAGCCCATGTTATTCCGCCGGCTTGTACAACGCGGTCCCGGTACAGCCGCAGATTAATCTCGATTCCTGTGGGGTTGCCGCATTCCAAGGCTAACCTGACCGCCTGCCCCCAACGCCGACCAACCCGCGAATCGCGGATTCCGTAGTCCTGTACGCTGTCATAGTGCCCTTCGGTAATCCACGCGACCGGGTCGCAGCGAATTCCGGCTCCTTCGGGAAGCACAAACGTATTTGGATATTCGTGGACAACGTCAGTGATCGTGCTGTTGTTCACTTCCCAAGTACAGTTGGTGTATTCAGGCACGGCGTCAACCATTATGCCATCGAGCCCTGTATCCATCCAAAAGCAAACAACCCGCCTGCATTCCTCCTGCCACGACTCCTCTCCATAATTAAACTGAGGCAGATCCTCATCGCCGGTACGGCCGCGCCATCTGACCCAATGGTACTTCCCCGCTCGCTCGCTGAATTGCCAACTACTTGAGTTTACCTCGACATCATTTAGGAAAAAAGGCACATGGCTTCGATCCAGCTCGGCGGACTTGGTGTCGCTCCACACGAACCAGCGAGACTCCGGGCTGTCCACGCCGGCTTTCACATCGTCACAAGCCTGTAAAAAGGGCCGAAACTCCGTGGCGGCGTAGCCGAGGTTGAGAAAAGCAGTGACGGCAATGTCTCGGTCGTGACACGCCGTAACGAGTTCATCAAAGTCATCCATGCTTCCAAGAGCGGGATCGACGGCATAGTAGTCGAGGACATCCAACCCCGAGTACTGGATGCCTCCATGGTACGGGATGCCCATGCAAATAGCGTTAAAGCCCCACTCTTTGACTTCATCGACCAATCCAACCATCTGTTTAAGCGTTCTGCCCTTATGCTTGGGACTGGTAAAATACAACATTGTAGCGTTTTCCCACCAACGGGGTTTCAAACTCATAAGCGTATTGTCTCTCTACTGGGCAACCAAATGAAATCCGTTCTTGATTTCACCAAAAGAACTTTCGGGGCAGGATTCATAACTTGATACTTGGAATGAATTATTCACTTTGAACCGGGATTTTTGTTTTGCTGGCGAAAGCGGCAATCAATGTTGCCAGGCTGTTTCTATTGGTAACAATCAGGAGTCTCTCCCGCGAAATGGTAGAACGGGAGATTGCCGACGACTGCCTGGGATTCACCCACAATGCGATCATCTGCTAGAACTATCGGTGTCTCGCTTTGAAAAGCACCTAATCCGAAAGTGAGGAGAGGCGGGGTGACCGGTTTGGAATGAATGCACGTCGGCATGGGCGAGAATCAATCCGCTCAAGTATGTGAGTTCTCAGATAAAAGTCGGATTGCGTCGGATTATACCCGCCTGAAATGTTGGCCAAGTAGGAAGTAATTTACGGAAGGTTGTTCTGCCTTTAAGCAGGTTATGAGGGTTGGGTCTATGTCCTATGCTGGTATTGTATGACTGTCAATCCCTTTTGATGCTACCCCAAGTTATAGCGAGTTTATCAGTAGGTTCAACAGCGAGCAAATGCATCTCTTCCTTGACCCAGTTATTGATGAACTCTGAACACACTTCTCCTCTGTCACCCATATCCTCTGTTTTTGATTGGCTAATGATGGCTAAGTGACCATTGGTCTTCGTGTTGCGAAGAACTACCGGGTCAACAAAGTTTTTCCTCTCCGCGAACACTTCGGCAGCTTCCCAGGGAGCCACAAGGGCATTCAGATTTACGGGTCTGTTGGAAAGATATTTGTTCCCAAGACTCGGCATGAACTTTTTACCCGCAGCTGTCGCCGTCATTGCGGTACCATCTCTCCCCACGATAATGTTTTCCGCAAGGTCCAGAATGTTTGCGGCGCCGGCATCCATGTTCCTTTCTTTTTCCCCGTTCTCGTGGGTTGCCCAGGCGAACCAGTCGGCGACGTTGATAAACATGTTGCCGTCGTCGAGCCATTCTTCAGCGCGCGAGCCGTCCGGCTTCTTGTTGAATGTAGGGTATAAAGTACTCGGAATCTGACCGTTTAGCCAGATGATATCAAGATGCCCATCACCCGTGTTTGCATCTGTCCATTTCCCAAATTGATGAAGATCTTTGTCATCGAACTTCTGGATATCGTTGAACAAAGATCCGGTATTTTTAATAATCTTCTCGACGTCATCAGCCATCGATTTATCATCATACGTACCCGGTTGAAACGCTCCGACGTAGAACGCGATATCGGCGGCTATAGCCATTGATGCAAAAGCAAATCCAATGATGATTGCGGACAATAGTTTTTTCATTTTATCTCACCGTCCTGATTCGACTGTCCTGTGTTGAAACTAGAACCCATACCATTGCTATAAAATGGAAGTGCATTGATAGCGAATATTCAATAATGAAATCGGTTTGAATCGGAAAACTAAACTTTGGCTACGTGTAAAATCGGCGCGGCAAGATGCCCCGCCTGCAGAGCTCGGTTGACAATATAACCAAGACATCATATGCGCCAATATTCAAAAATCCTATAGGTCTATGCTAACGCAGGAATTAAGCATAAGCGGCGATTAGCACCAAAATCCGGATCATATTGCTCAATCTCCGGCGATTCCGAATTCCGTCCTCCACAATAACGCTTAATTCCTCGTCAGTGTTAGGTTTAACTCGATTTTCGCGATACTTTGTGACAAAGTTAAACAAGCTTACGGCGTTTTAGTACTTTGTCTTTATCTCGCCCCAGGTTGCGGAGAGTTTGTCACCAGGGTCAACGGAAGTGGTGAGCCCACCCCCAAATACCCAGTTATTGATGAACTCCGAACACATGGCTCCTCTGTCGCCCGCGTTAGCTATTTTGGATTGACTTATGATAGCCAAGCAGCCATTTGTCTCCGTGTTGCAAGCAACTACGGGATCAGCCAGAACCCCCGCAGGTAGAACCATATCCTGTACATCGCCTACGTCGGCAACGCCTTCACTGGCACTCACTGCGAATACTTCGGAAACTTCCCAAGGAGGTTCAAAGGCTTCAAGATAGACAGGTCTGTTGGACAGGAGATTATCGTCAAGACTCGGCATATATTCCCTGCCTGCAGCCGTCCTCGCCATCACGGTGTCAGCCGCTCCCACGATAATCGTGTGGGGCTGGTCTAGAATGAAACCTGCGGCGACATGGGTATTTCTTTCTTTTTCCCCGTTTTCGTGGGTTGCCCAAGCGAACCAGTCGGCTACGTTGATAAACATGTTTCCGTCGTCGAGCCATCTCTCGGCGACCGAGCCATCCTCCTCCTCGTTAAAGGTCGGATACAGGACACTCGGAATCTGTCCGTTGAGCCAGATGATGTCGAGATCGCCATCACCGATATTTGCTTCTGCCCATTCCCCGAATGCATCAAGATTATCATCACCAAACGACTGGACATCGTTGAACCTTCCTGCAGTTTCCTGCATCATCGTTTCAACGTCAAATGCCATTGTTTCGTCGTCATACGTGCCCCCCTGAAATTCCCCGACGTAGTAGGCTATATCGGAAGCTTTAGCCGTCGTGCCATATGCGAAGACCAAGACGACCGCCATAAAAAGGCAAGTGAGAGCCTTTTTGGTATCCATTGCTGTTTTCCTCCTATACCTTTAAAACTTTCTCAGACACTCCGGAAAGTACATTTGTATTGAGTATTGCAGCGAATCTGCTCTACTCGTTTGACAGTGAGGTAGCCGCTTAGCGCAACTACCTGCAATCATATGTTACTAATAATACTATAACACCGGCTGCCGTAGCCGTCAAGACTTTTTTTCGGTCGATCTCTCTGTCTGATCACGCATGGTCTACCTCTTCAACCCCCGAAGAGCACTCGAATTCATGAATCGTCCTCCCGTTATTGGCGAATCACTTGCCATCCGTTATTGATGGATTCCGATAGGTGCGATTTGCCCGGTCGAAATGCCGAATATCAATCCGATATCTTCGGCGGTTTTCAGTTGCAATCTACTCGAGTCCGTGTCAATATATATAACCTATGTTTCCACCTCTGTAGCACAATCGGATAGATTTTGCTTTTAATGTGCAAACTGACAGTGGGATATTCTATCGCACTCCTTTTTCAGTCGCATGATTGCTACGAAATCTCCGCAATTTATTAAGTATTCTCGGTGGAGAACGGACATGTATGTCAAAGCCCTGTAAGTAGCAACGTGGGTGATGTATAGAGAATTAGGGGAGATTTCGGAGATTTCATGAATAGTCGAATCGCGGACATGATCTATGAGAGCGCGCCATTATCCTATCGGTATAATTCTTTCAGCAATCAACAC
This sequence comes from Candidatus Poribacteria bacterium, assembly GCA_028820655.1. GTDB lineage: Bacteria > Poribacteria > WGA-4E > WGA-4E > JAJDTR01 > JAJDTR01. Next base: position 407,723 of record JAPPIK010000014.1, read on the forward strand.
TGGATTTTCACTCCAGAGGAGCGCAATTTCGGTAGATGGCGACGAACCAAATTCCTGCACTCCAGCGGAGTGCAATGTCAATAGAACACTTGAGAGCGCACCATCATCCCAGTCGGAATAATTCTTTCAGCAAGCAGCGCGCGTCTTTGGATCTGTGACAGGCTTTGAGAAGGTGTTCCTTCGTAGAAGGGTTTCACTCCAGCGGAGCGCAATGTCGAGTGTTACTTGAGAGCGCCCCATTATCCCTATCGGGATAATTCATTCGGCAAGTAACATTTCGTCTTGAATCTATGACAGGCTCTGAAAACTGCTGTCGAATAGCCCCAGAGGGGATCAAGCGAGTGGATAGCGAGTGCGATAGAGATCTTGAAGGTTTATAGGGTCGTGGAGTCACCACACTCCAAAGCCCCGGAGGGCGACAGGTACTTGCGCTTTATTCGCTCCAGCGGAGATCAAGCGACTGAATAAGGAGCACGATGGAGATCTTCAATGTCGAGTGTTACTTGGTAGCGTGCCATTATCCCCGTCGGAATAATTCTTTCAGCAAGTAACTGCCCCAAATTTCCATGTAGGAGGGAATCAAGCGAACGGATAGTGAGTGCGATAGAGATCTTCTTGCCCCGACGGTTTGCCCTTAGCGCACATTATACTAGGCGGAATAATTGCCTCATCAAGAGACTCTCAACTCCCGCTATATGACTGGTTCTGAAAAAGTGTTACTTGAGAGGATTAAGTACAATTAACTTCAAGGACCAACACCGCCATGCCAACGAGTTTTCTACGGTCAATCTGAATTCAAGACTAGCCATATCCACACTTGACTCCAATTTTCATTTAGAACCTTATGACTGATCAAGAAATCAAGAAATCGTACGAACTGAACGGTTACGTTGTCGTTGAAAATATCATAGATGAATCCGATCTGGATCCCATGCGCGATTTCATCAAGGCTAAGGTGGACAAATATGCCCGTGAACAGTACGCCGAGGGCAAACTTTCGTCACTCTATGCCGAGAAATCCTTCACGCGCCGTTATGCTGCTATCTGTAAAGAACAGGGGCTTATGCCTCGTGGTTGGTACTTGGGGTCATTTGGACGCGAATTCTACGATCTTTACAATCTGCCCGGGATTCTTCGCGTGTTGGGCTTTCTCCTTGGACCTGAGGTCTCGAATATCGGGGGACCGGCGCTGCGGACGAAACTACCCGACTGCGAGATTACGTCGTTTCCTTGGCACCAAGACAGTCAGTACGTCGACCAGTCCACAATCGGGAAGAAGGAGAGACACACCGACCATCTTCATATGGTTACGGTGTGGGTGCCGCTTGTCGAGGCGACGATCGAAAACGGCTGCTGTTGGGTCATACCGGGGAGTCACCGCTGGGGCCGGCTCGACGGTGCGCGCGGCGAGGACTCGAACGTCAGGATGGAGGAGGATGTGGAGGCGCGCGGCACCCCCGTTCCGATTCCGCTCAAAACGGGCGGCGCCATATTTTTCTCAAACCTGTGCGTGCATTGCAGCAAAATGAATTCCACGAACGACTCACGATGGAGCATCGACTTTCGCTATTTTCCCACCCCGGAGCGCGCCGAACTGGATCCCGAACAACGGAAAGCGGCTGACTTCGTGAAAAACAAGACGCAGCCGCTTATCGTGCTATCCAAGGGGGCCACAACCAGCTTTGAGGAATGGGAAGCGGCGCGTCACAAGAAGTAATCTCATTTTATAGTCATTGAAAACGGGAATCATACAAACGGGACTCGCGGAATTGGGTTCGTAGTAGCAATCAACCGACTGATTAAGGAGGGCGATAGAGATCCTTTTATTGCGCGTCTTGTGAAGGAGCGATCTCCGAATCACGACCTCTCTTGGCGAGCAAAACTCGCTCCTACAGTTGATCAGTCGTAAAAGTCTGAAATCATCAAATTTCCAATCTCTAATAGTTTCATTTCACATCAGGTTGGCTGCTCACTCGCCTGCGTACTGAACTGTGTGTAAATATGAACATAAATGACACTAAAAGTTTCGTTGCCTGCTCTTGCCGATGGTATATGAAACTCGCATCAAAAAAAATCGGTAAATAAACCCTCGCCCCACGACGGACAATGTATGCATGAATCTGTCTACGGCTATCCTTGACGCGAGTCCTCCCTCTCCACTATTATGACAGATCGAGAAATCAGAGATTCGTACGAGCAGAACGGATTCGTCGTCGTTGAAAATATCATTGATGAATCCGAACTGGATCCCATGCGAGATTTCATCAAGGCTAGGGTGGACAAATACGCTCGCGAACAGTTTGCCGAGGGTAAACTGTCGTCGCTCTATGAAGACGAGCCCTTCACGCGGCGCTACGCGGCTATTTGCGACGATCAAGGCATTAGTCCGCGCGGTTGGAATCACGGCGCTTTCGGTCGCGAATTTTACGATCTTTATACCCTTCCAAGCATCATTCGCATCGTCAACTTCATGCTAGGCTCCGAAGTCTCAAGCGACGGTCGCTCGGGCCTGCGGACCAAGCTTCCCGGCAGCGAGGTAGCGTCGTTTCCGTGGCACCAGGACAGTCAATACTACGACCAACCGACGATCGGGAAAAAGGAGCGGCATACCGAGCCCCTGCACGTGGTCAGTGTGTGGCTGCCGCTCGTGGAGGCCACAGTTGCAAACGGCTGCCTTTGGTTCATTCCGGGAAGTCACCGCTGGGGTTTGCTTGACGGCGCACGCCGCGAAGATTCAAACGTTCGGATGGACGAGGATGTGGAAACACGGGGCACCCCCGTACCGGTACCCCTCGAGCCGGGAAGCGCCCTATTTTTCTCGAACCTTTCTATTCACGGCAGCAAACTCAACATCACGAAGGGCTCTCGATGGAGTATTGACTTCCGATATTTTCCCACGCCAGATCGTGCGGACTTGAATCCTGAACAACGAAAGGCGGCTGTATACATGGCAAACAGAACCTGGCCATTCGTTGTGCTTTCAAATGGACCCAAAACCAGCTTTGAAGAATGGGAGGCGAAGTATCAGAGGAAGTAAGCGCAATGTGGGCGCGCGTAGCCTTGGACCAAAGAATGCGTGGGGTAAAAAAAAGGAGGCGGGCTGTAATCGTGAGATGCCATTATGGATGATCGTGAACGTTATCTATTCGACTTAAGCGGTTTTCTGCATATCCCCGGTCTGTTATCGGCCAACGAAGCACAGCGGCTCTACGAAGCCGCGGTTGAGCTTGAAGAACATGCGCTTGCCTGCCGACACGAATCTCCCAAATGGCGGGCGGTGTGGGGGCACGAGTATTGGCAAAATCAGCAACATGCCTATTTCGCGCAGATGGGCGGCCCCGAGGACGCCGGAACGCTTATGATTGAGGATTTCTGGCTGTATCCCGACGCGTTCGACATGCTGATCGGCCACGATCGTACCTTGACCTATGTGCGGCGAATTATCCAAAGCGAAATCAGCATCAACAACTCTGAATTGAGGATTAGGTATACCAATAACGCCAGTGGAATGCACTTGGGCTATCCGGATGGACGGCGGCAGAAATATCGTTACGAGGTGATCGATGGTGAGATCCAAGCTACGATGGTGCGAATGATTTATTTTCTACACGACGTATCCATGGACGAAGGTCCCACCTGCTTCGTTCCCGGCTCGCACCGCAACGCATTTCCCGTTCCTGTTAAAACCGGGTCGGTAGAGGATGACCCGGGGGTAGTCGGGATACCTGTCAAGGCGGGTGACGGTATACTGTTCACCGAGGCGTGCCGGCACGGAGGGTTTGTCAACCGCAGCGAGAAGACGCGCTACACGTTGCATGTCGGTTACGGTCCCCACTTCATGAAATCGCAGAACATCTCGACCATGGATGAACCTGTGAATGTGACGGATGAACTTCTTGGTCGACTGTCCGATGCCCAGCGGCAGCTTGTTGTTCCCACCGTGCGTGTCGCTCTCTAGTCGTCCTCGCTCTCGGTAGGCTGCACCGTTCGACTATTGCTCCTGATACGGGGGCGCCTCTCCCTTCTTTGGGCACCATAAGGTCTTGTGTGCCGTTTCCCTCTTTGCCAAATCTTTTTTGTCGAAACTGAAAAATGGCTTTTCGCAGGCGGAGCACGCCCACACGAGGAAGTTATTCCCTTGACGGGTTTTCATATGCTCCGGATCCGGACCCCACGCCTCCCCCAAATAGCTGATGCCTGCCGCGTCGGCAATCTTGAAGAAGTAGTCTACAAGGCTTTGCCGCTTAGGGTCATCTGGCGGCGTCGTTATGATTTCCACATATTGAATGCTGAGCCTGGCAACTTTCACTCTGAGTAAAATCGTTTCGTCGTCCGCCAACCGCTCCGCTTCGTCGAAAAGGGCGTTTGCCCGCATCATGAGATCCGGGGAAAATAGCGGGCTTGTCATGGGAGCGCTGATTGTCATGTGAATCCACTCGTCGGTAGCCTTCTTGTGGAGCATGTCGATGTATTCCAAAATAGGACGCGCCGCCGACCCGTAATAGGCGTCCAGAAACTCGCCAACACCCTTGTCCACATCAAAGTTCGGATTCCACATGAGTTTAGCCAAGAGGTAAGCTCGAAGCTCGGAGAACTCGCCCATGGGATTAAACGGGTCGGCTTGCGGAAACATCTCCTTCACCCCGTATTTGACGAAGAACTGCATGTTCGGTTTTAGCACGTAAAGGTTTGGATGCGGCGCCAACCAGTGTTGAAAATTGATGACATAGTCCCAGATAAAGAGCTGATCAGAAATCTCCGACCACTTTTTGATGTCGTCCACGACGGACACGGGCGCGCTGGGATTGCGGCTGAAAGTGCAAGTACCGAGCGGGTGCGAAAAACAGCACTCAATGTCACTGAGCCGGACGAGAACATTTCGTCTCGGGCGCACGGTTTTCGGCGGTTTGCGGCTGTACGCATACGCCAGAGTCGAAATGTATTTGTCCGGATGTTCCTCCTCTATGGCTTCGGCGACTTGGTTGACAAACTGCAGGAGCGAGCCCATGTGGCTTTCTTCACGCTCGTCTACCGCACGGCAATCCTCGCATTCGCACCATCCGCCGTAGTCATTCTGAGACACTGTAAAGATGGTTCTATCGGGCTGTTCGCGTATCCATCGCTTGACGGTCTCGATAGCGATGCGGAGTACTTCGGGATTGGTAAGGCACAATTGCGCAAACTCTCCAACCCGTTCGCCATTGACTTCAGCGTAGAATTCGGGACGTTCCTTGAAGTATTCCTGTACCCCGTGATGTACTCCACGAGGCATGAGCCGGTAGAAGGTGTGGTACATGGGTGAGGCGAAACGAATCCTGCCGCCGTGTTTATCCGTAAGCCCGCGAGCGTGATGACCATTAATCTTGTTGCGCGCCGCCCAGTCCGCATCTTCGCCCACAAAATAGTGTGTGTCCCTTGAAGCTATTATCGGGGTTTGAGTATCGTCGATGCTGCCTATCTCAATCCGCTGGCGCTTGGGAACGCGGCTGACTTCCGGATGAAACCACCGGCATTCAAGGTAGTCCTCCAAAAAGGTGTAAACTCCGTACATCGTACCCCGCTGCTTGCCCCCCGCCACAATCAGGTAGTTTCCCTCCGTACGAATCGTGAAGCCATCATCCCCCAACACGCCAAAGTCAATCTCGGCATTAAGCTGCTTTAAGTGAAGATTATCCCCCAAAATAATCTCATGAGATCTCAATTTACCGCCGTCGGTAACGATCGGAAGGTTAGCACCGGATATCTCCTTCAAGAAGAACTGCATCTCGTCCGCTGCATGTTTCTCGGACGGTGAAGCGGTCTCGGAAATGACAATAACGTAGTTGCTGGTTGAATTGTCTGCAATGACTAGCTTAGTCATATTACCCCTTTCTGCCGCTCGAGAGTCAGGACTTATTAATGCGAACATGGACGCGATCACAATGAGGCTCACACGCATGAACGCTTGGTCCGTGCCGGTGGTATACATTGTTGGTCACCTTGTTTTCAGCCTTCCCCACACGGTAGCCATCTTGTCGGAGGGAGACACAGCCAGGACATCGAAGGTGCGGGCAAGACCTACGTTCATAAGTTTCTCGATGTCATTGTCGTCCAGTGCGGTATTGAAGATGGCGACATCGTCAATCGTGCCTTTGAACCAACCGCTGTGATCGCCGGACGACCTGAGACCTAATGTCAATTTATCTGGAAATGAACGTATTTCGCCCTTTTGCGGGTGCTCCGCCTTTAATTCTCCGTTCAAGTAAAACTTTACCTGTTTGCCATCGTAGGTGCAACCGATGTGTTGCCATTCGTTCAAGATACCGGCAACAACCATACCGTTCGCACTCGACCAAACCCCCGCTAGGCTGAGGTGCCATGTGAGGGTTCCCGCACCAAGATCGCTCTCCCAGCTATAGAGCGACCATCCGCTGCGATCTTTTTTCTCCATGATGCCGCCCGAGATTGCTGTTTTTCCATCTCTAACGGGGGGCTGCACACCGTCAGGATAGACCCAAACGGAGAGGCTAATCTCTGTCTTGATTGCCTTTAAGCTGTCCGAACGCGGTACGTCAATGGAATCATCCTTTCCATCGAATACGAGCGCCCGTTCGAACTTTCCTCGTCTTATTCGCTCCGGATCCGCGCCTTTGGTGAACGTACCATGATTCTCGTTCCCGGAGGAATCTATCACCTCGTTTCCAACAATTTCGTCAAATAGCCAAATTCCGATAGCGTTTTCCAAGTTCAGCGCGGCGTGATTCTGACTCGCGGGCATCAGTATCAAAACAATTACACCGAGCCACCAGACTATTGTCCCAAGTATCGTGACTTTCATGTTGTATCCCTCCTATGAAGATACAATACGGATTGAAGGTTTGGCAAGGCACCATCCCCCGTCTTGGCGTGTCTGACGGATCCAAGCTCAAAACGACCTAGTGGATGAACATTCGAATCGCAATGTCGTAATATCATAGCACGAAACAGCGGCTTGGTCAAGAGATCCGGTCGTATTGCACAGGGGAAACGCATCAAAATTTTCTGCATCATAAGAAAGAAAATCAGGCTAAGTTTGTGAAACTATTTTGGGTTTCGTAGGTTGGGTTGAACGGAGATTCGTTAGTAATCGCTAATCTTGTAAGAGTTTTCGAGTGCCTATCTCGCTTGAACGCGCCAAAATTTGAGTGAAACCCAACATTAATCGTACGGCCTACCACCATGAGGCCTCCTCTGCAATTAGACGCGTTTCCCCTGTCGTATTGCAGTTACTCCGTATTCGCAGTGCATTGGCACGTCAATCAGGTTTTGCGATGCGGGGCAAGTAGATTTCTATGGGAGTTCTATCGCATTCGTTATTCACTCACTTGACCGCTCGCTTGATCCCCACCTACGGGCTTAGTTTGCCGCCTATGGATGGCATCGGGTATAAAGGAAAAATTACGTGCAACATTATTCAAACGAAACCGTAGAACGTATTCCAACCTCAGATTCCTGTCGGAGGCATGTCTCACGGATGTGAATGTCAATTATTGTGTTGGTTAGTGTATCATCGCGCGAATCTCTATGATATAATTCACGTTCAGTGGCAGAAGTGTATGCTGTTACGCGTTGGGATTCGCTCGAATATTGGCCCCATTGGGTGAAATAAATCTCTGAAAGCGTCGTGTCTGTGTGTGATTTCTCGGCGGTTTCTGCTCAATCCAACTTACGAACTACTGTCGCGGGTACAACTCGCTACCGCAGAGGACGCGGCAATGAGGAGACAGTAAAATGGAATCAGTACATACGGACATCGACAATAATAGCAGCCCTCGAAAGAAATTCCTGCCGCAAGTGTCTGATTCTTCTTACGCAATGGCGGTATCGGCGCTCTTTCTGCTTCTCGGAGGCATTATCGCGTGGCACCATGAGATGTGGAGAGATGAAATGCAGGCATGGCTGATTGCACGCGACAGCCACTCGCCAATCGAGGTGTTATATCACCTGAATCGATATGACGGGCATCCGGGCTTATGGCATCTTTGTCTTTACGTGCTGAAACTCTTTACCCGGTCGCCCATCATCATGCAGCCTTTCCACCTAGTCATCGCAGCCGTCTCGGCTTATATCTTCTTGAGATATTCGCCTTTCACGAGATTGCAGAAAACGCTCTTTGTGTTCGGGTATCTGCCCTTCTATGAGTACGCTATCATCTGTAGAAACTATGCGCTGGGTGTGCTATTGCTTTTCCTTTTTTGCGCACTTTTTCGCAACTGGAGAAAGAGATTGCCGCTTTTGGGTCTTATCCTTCTGTTGATGTGTCATACGAGCGTTCACGCGTTAATCATTGTGATAGCCATTCTCATTGGTTTGTGCTGGGAGATGTGGGCTAACCCTGACCGACCACCTAGACGGGAGATCAGAGTCGGCTTGGGCTTAATTCTGCTCGGTATAGTGACGGCAATCATCCAACTGAAGCCATCCGGTCCAAACCTCGGGATTTCCACAGGGTGGAGGACGGAGTTCGAGTGGTTTTACTTCCTCAGAGCCTTCAATATTCTGCCGAAAGCGTTTCTCCCGATTCCGGAATTCACGTTGCGCTATTGGAATACCTATATTATTGATAGGTTGCCGGCGGCAGACGAAGTGAAATTCGTCTTAGCAGTACTCATCCTTCTTTTTGGTCTGCTCCTTTTCATCAGGAAACCGATGGCGTTCCTAGTGTATCTGTTTGGCACTATTGGCTTATTGGCTTTCTTTTATTCGAAACGCTTCGGTTTTATACGTCATTGGGGTTTTCTCTTCATGGCGTTCATCGCCGCAAACTGGCTGTGCTACAATTGCCGGGACATGCCAAAACTGAGATTCAATTTTGTTAATCGCCTAAATGGAATCAGTTTGGGATTGGCAAGGAGCATTAGTGTCGTTCTCCCTGTGTTACTCGCGCTTCATCTGGTAGGCGGGGTTGCAGCGGCGATAATGGACTACAAATATCCTTTCTCGAACGGTAAAGCCGTCGCTCAATTCATCAAGTCCGAAAATTTGGACGATATGATAATCGCAGCGGAAGCGCCAGATGATGTAACTCTGGAAATCCTCGGGTATTCGGAGAAGGACACCTTTTACTATCCACGCACGAAGCGGTTCGGATCTTTCATTCCGTGGGATGTAACGTGGGGGCAAGGAAGGGGGCGGCCCACCGAGGAGGTTCTTCAGGAGGCGCAGAGACTCAGTAATGAGCGGAGGGAGGATATCTTGGTCATTTCGGGACGGATATTCCCCGAAGAACTTCGGATGAGGCATTCACTCACAAAGTTGAAGGTGTTTGAACCGACGGTTGTGCGGGAAAGCCTCCAGAACTATGTCGTGTATCGGATGTCGCCTCTGGCATCTAGTGCAGCCGCGATAGATTCTCAAAGCGTAGTGGGATTGTGGGATTTCGATGAGAGAGAAGGAGATCTAGCGAGCGATTTATCAGGCAACGGTAACGACGGGACGCTGATTGGGAATCCCGAATGGGTTGAAGGCAGATTTGGCGCGGCATTACGGTTTGACGGTGTAGACGATTACGTTGACTGTGGGAACGCCGAAATGCTGCAAATCCCGACTGGAACCATGATGGCGTGGATGAAGGTGCATACCGATAAGGATAGCGGTTTGTCCGCGGTAACGCTTCCGTTTGGTGATTCGCGACGTTGGGAACCGCCGTTTCGCAGCCTGGGCCTGGGCGCGGTGCAGGGCGAGCCAGTTTTTTGGATAGCCATCAACTCCGAAAACAAGGAGTTTCTTTCAGGAAGACTGCGGCTGCACCAGTGGCACCACATGGCTGTTACCTATGACGGAGTCATGAGAACAGGATACATCGACGGCGAGGTGGTATTTGACTACATTTGTCGGGGTGAAATTGAATATTCTGGCGCTCCCTCTTGCGTGATTGGTACGCGCGGCAAAGAGTCGCCGGGAGAATTTTTCAACGGCGTGATTGACGAGGTGGCAATCTTCAGCGAAGCATTGAGCAACGACCAAATCAGGGCGGTCATGAATGAAGGGATTGGGCAGATTACGTGGCAGTCGGATTGATGGTCGTGGTCGCAGCGGCAAATTGTTACGCGTCTACGGATTGCCAACCTATTCGGAAATACGTAGGAGGGAATTTCGATTCCCGAATTTACGTCGCGATTCGGAGATCGCTCCTACAGATTACGCATGTAGGTGTTAGTTGGGTTGGCGAATTCTAGTTACTGCGTCCCCCCTTCGATGACGGTAATCAGACGGTTCACCGCTAGGTTGCTGTGCAGATGGACTTGGGCGGAAGACCATTTAATTTGCAGACAATCGACTTCGGGACGGTGTAGGAGGGAACTCCGATTCCCGACTATACGTCGCGATTCGGAGATCGCTCCTACAGATTACGCATGTAGGTGTTAGTTGGGTTGGCGAATTCTAGTTACCGCGTCTCCCCTTCGATGACGGTAATCAGACGGTTTGGTGTAAGGTTTGTGTGTCGATCGACCTGCCCCGAGGGCCAAATAACTTCAAGAGATTCAACCAGTGTCTCATCGCCTAGACCGAACGTGAGCGTCTTGTCGCTCTGGGAGCAGTAACTTCCGCCCGTCCTCACCATTTTCCGCTGAGTCGCGTTTCCCGCCGTAAGAACGACTTTGGCTCCAATGCCGTCCCTATTGCTCTGCGTCCCGGTAGTCTTAACGCGTAAGAAATTCATTCGATTCCCGCCCTCGTTCCGAAACAGAGAAGCGCCGCCGTATTCGGGCAAAACCCCATTGTTGGATACCAACACATCCAGATCACCGTCCCCGTCATAATCACCGTAGGCTGCGCCCCTGCCCACGCCGGGATTGCCGAACCCGACGAAATCGCTCATATCTTCAAACATGAGATCCCCTTGATTCCGGAACAGGGATGGCTTCTGTGCATAGCTGAGATTCGGTTGTGATTTTGCGATATCCGGTTCAATGTGGCCGTTGACGCAGAACAGATCGGAATGCCCATCCAGATCGAAATCGAAGAAGAATAAACCGAACGTCAGCGTGAGAAAGCTTGGACTTCCGATTTTTGCCGTTCTTGCCAGATCAATGAACTCGTGAGTGTCGGAAGCATAGAAGAAGGCGGTCATCTCGTTGCTGAAGTTGCCGATTGCCAACGCAACACCGCCGTCGTTGTTTACATCCAAAGCGTCGATCCCCATTCCCGCGCGCGCCATGCCCTTTTCACTGGTAGCAACGCCTCTCATCACCGCTTCATCGGTGAAGGTGCCGTCGCCGTTGTTGTGGTACAGGAAATTCGGTTCGGTGTCGTTGGCTATAGCTAGGTCTATCCACCCGTCATCGTCGTAGTCAAGCATCGTAACGCCGAGGGATTTACCCTTGGGATTATAAAGCCCGGCTCGAATGGTGACATCTTCAAACGTCCCGTTACCGAGGTTTCGATACAGTCTGCATGATCTACCCCCATAGGCGAAAGGAGGACAGTAAAAGAAAAACTGATCGTCGATAACACAGGGTATCTCAAGCTTCTTCGACCATCTTATGAAGTTGCACACGAACAGATCCAACCAACCGTCTCGGTCGTAATCAAAAAACAGCGCGCTGGTAGACCACGATTCCCCGCCAACCCCCGCCGTGTCTGTCACGTCGGTAAATGTGCCGTCGGCGTTGTTGCGAAAAAGTCGGTTGCGTTCCAGAGTCGTAATGTAGACATCGGAGTCTCCGTCGTTGTCGTAATCGGCGATGGCGGTGCCCATACCGTACATCGGTATCGACAAATGTGCCGCATCGGTGACATCGACAAATCTATCGCTACCCACATTACGATAGAGTTTGGAGGTAGGTGACGACTCGCGATCTCTCCAACTCATTCCATTGATGAGAAGAATGTCGAGGCGGGCGTCATTGTCGAAGTCGAGGAAGGCGCAGCCCGATCCCATGGTTTCGGGCATGTACCGCTTGCCGAAGGCGCCGGTAAAATGCTTGAAATCGATTCCCGCTTCCTTCGTAGCGTCGACAAATTTCACATGGAGAGGATTTGAGAAGACGGGGGGCACATAGAGAAAAAGGGTGAGAAGCAATGTGTGATATGACAATCGCGGCATTTATAGCGGTTTAGTTGCGGCAAAATCGGACGCGCCCTCGTAGCGCAAACTGTTAGTTTGCGCATACCACAATCTACTAGATCAAGCGGATGACCGGTCAGACGCGACATGCAACGATCTGGTATGCTTGACTTGGCGACCGAGGGTTGCTGCCCCCAATCATCTGTAGGAGCGATCTCCAGGTCGCGACCACCTATCGCGAGCAGGACTACATTCTACGGATTCCGTTCCCTTATTCTACCCACTCGGCTGATCCGTCATCAAATCGACCTGGTCAGCGGGAGAGTAGAAGTAGCTTCCGAAATGCCACTCGCCAATATCCCCAATCAATCGACGCTGCCGCGGTGTGCACCGCTCCAACAGTTCCTGTGAGGGGCGTTCAAAGTCGTACGGACGCAAGAATTGCTGGACGTAACAGTAAATCATGGATTTGCGCGGTATCTCCGAATGGTTCGGCGCATATCCGTGCCATAATGAATGCGTGAAGATCGCAACGTCGCCGCTCTCGGCGCGCATCTGTACGGCTTCCGGGATGTTGGGCCCCTCCTCAAATCCACCCTCCGGGAATAGGCGCCTGTGGCTGCCGGGAACGAGCGTAAAATTACCCATGTTAGGTCCGGGAACGTCCGTCAGGAAATACTGAAGTTTGATCTGCAGCGGAATGCTGTCCTCGCTAACCCGTATTTGCCTCATGGCTTGACCACCGTCGGTGTGCAGCCTTCCCTTTCCGTTGAGGTTCTTTGGTCGGACAATGACCTCGGACATCCCTAGCCCGATGTAGGGTCCCATCAACTCAAGCACAATCGAGAAGGTCGCCGGATGATCCATCATAGCGGCGAATATATCGTCCTCCTCCATCACATTGCGCTGATCAAAATCATGGTGCGGTTCCGCGTCGGGTTGGTTAAGGTGTTCGGCGTGCATTCGGTCCACGACATCCGTCAGTTCGCGGACTTCATCCGAAGTAAGCAAACCCTTTAGGTGGAGGTAACCGTCCTGTTTCCAATCGCGGATCTGTTCTTCGGTTAAGGCGTTCGTATGATTTTCAGAAGCCGTCGTGTCCATGAGAGGTTCCTTGCTCAAACATTCAAAGGCTGCAGAAGCGACCTCCCGGTCGTGATCGACTAGCTTGGCGGGGCAAGATGCCCCGCCCACGATGGGACCTCTCGTTGTGGTTTAAGTCCTGTTAGATACTCAGGTTGATGAGACTGCGGTTGTTCAAGATGCTTTCCCGTGTCTCCTCGCTCCACCGATTGGAGTCCTCCTGTCCTGCCAATGGCTTATAGCTGTACCGAGTCTCGTTCGGGAAGTGCTGCTGTCGAGCGTCTATCGCCAGGGGGATCATACGAGATCTCTGGATGACGAGATCTTCATCGTAGAGTTTGTCCTGCATTCTTTTCCTGACATTGAGAATCGAAGATCGGCGGTGAAAACCGAAGTTGAACGTCACACGCTTCTTCGGCGAGTCGTTCGGAAAGGAACCGTGCAGCAGTTGGCGGTTGGAAATGACGATGTCGCCCGGTTCGCACACCATGGGTACCGCTCCGGGAAGCCGATCTGAGCCGTTGTTGTCAGCCATCATTTTTAGTATGTCGATCTTGCCGCGTTTGTGTGATCCCGGAAACACCCAGACACCGTTGGCAGCGGTGCTTCCATAATACTGGAACATGAAATTGAATCCGTGGGTGCCTTCGTCCAAATCACTTCGATCCCAGTGTGTCGTACCATCCTGATGCCACGCCACGGCTGGTCCAAAGACCGCCGGTTTCACAATCATAGACTCGGAGAACGGGGTGAAGTCGGAGCCGTTTATCTGCTCGGTGATAGAGAGTAGTTGGGGGTGGCCGTAAAGCCTGAAACAGGATTCGAGGAGCTGTATGGGACCGGAGATTCCGGAGATTACATAATCGGGCGCATCCGACGGAAGATCGGGTATCGCCATATTGGCTTGGTGCCGCCCCTTGCCTCCATCAGGATCGCTCAGCGGTTTCTCGAAGCGAAAACTTGAGCGCTCGGGAGGGGTACCTATGGCGGGTCGGCCGTGGGCGTCGACTAGCGCATCCTTGGTGTGCGGTGCTCGGTCAAAGGCGCGCTCCAATTCGGTCTGCAACTCCTCCAGTTCATCGGACTCTACCGCGCCCTCGAACACATAGAAGCCGTAATGCCAGTAGGCATCCAGAATCTTTTTGTCAACAGTGCCATCGGCATTGAACTTCATCGGACCGCGATTGCCGAGCTGATACGCCATGCGCTCGCCTTCGTGGACGTAAGCCGCGATCTGATCTTGTAATTTGCTATCGGTGCTCATTTGAGGAGTCTCCATTGACCAATGTGCAATCACCAGATGATAATGAAGCTAAGAACGGGCGTCCTAATGGGAAATCAATACGGTCAGTTCGCGTTTTGATGGATATCACGCTATTCGAAGAATTCTCCTGCCGAATGCACTGTGTAGGAGGGAATTCCGATTCCCGACCGTATGCTATGATCCTCTAAGAAACAACTGGCATACAACTGAGATGGACATAACTCAGTTTACTCAATTCTGCCTTCCAGGTCAACAGAAATGGGATCATGCAAGGCATTTCCCTAGAGGACGATTCAATTCCATGCGTCTATTCTCCGTCGGGTAGGCGGTGCGCAATTTTATCGCCAGAATTTATACATTGGATAATCTAGGGCGAAACCTATGAGATTCCAGATGCTTCCAATCGTAAACTCGCCTAAGATTAACCCGAGAAAGAAGGGCCGCAACTGTCGATAGCCGCTGATGCCGCGGAATCGTAAAATCATTGCCTTTGCTATCCAGCCCACGAAGAACGGCAGCCACACCCAGTCCATGTAAAGGCTGCCGGAAAGCGCATATCCCACTCCGTGAAAGGGCCACCAGAAGAAGCGCATCCTCATTGCCTGCAAGAAGAAGGTAAAAAGGAGCCCGGCTCCCATGGATGTAACGGCTAATATGTTTGTTGATGTCGGCGTTTTGACCCAACCGTCGAGCATACCAAAGGTGAAATTGCCAAAGTTGGTGTACCAGCCTTGGATTTTGGTTGTGGCTCCGAGGTCGTAGGAACTGTGCAACAGTATCCACATCGCGGTGTACGCGGCGATCACGATATATACCGCCATGAACATAAGCAGCTGCCTGACATTCAGACCGGTTGTGTCCGCAATCTTAAACCCCTCGAGTTGGTGGGGTCCCGGGTGACCTCGATAGGTGCGAGTGAACCAGAAATAATATGCGAACATCACAAGATTGTTTTTGGCGAGGCGCCGCGTGCCGAACATACTGATCATGGCGATGCCGGGGGCGGTTCGTGCGAAGCTGTGTTCAGGCGCTCCGAGTTCGGCTCGCATTCGAGCGATAGTGGTGGAAACTACAAAATAGATAGCGAAAAAGGTGAGAGCGACCCATGGCGACATTCCCGCGCCGCATGAAAATAGGACGAGCAAAGCCATACCGCACACGACCCCCATCGCCGCCCATCGATACGGCATCGGTTCGCGTCCGTCGTCAAGAGTTGATGGCATACCGAGTGCCTTGCGTATCACTTCCCGGAAAAATCTTCTTCCCGACCAAATGGCGAACGCGCACAGCCCGATATACGCCCCGAATGATTGCTCCGTGATGAAGGGGAAGCGAGGCAGTTGTTCGAGTCCCAACACGCTTCCGATGATCCGCTCCGCTTTGAAGAAGAGATAGAAAAACCACACGGAAAAACACAGATCGAGCGGAACCAGATAGCTGATGCCGATTAGAAATGGGTAAAAGCCGATAAGCATCCCGCCTATGGCGCTCCACGGCTTCTCGGTGAAGTACATCGTGATGGGCTGCGCTTTTACGGGCAGGTAGGGAATCGACGGAATAAGATAACTCAGTCCGTTCAGCACACCAATACCTCCGGCGAGTCCAAACCCGTACCACAGCAACTTTTGACTAAAGAAATGGCGGCCTCGCGTGATTTCAAGCGGCAGTTGGATAATGGGATAGGTCAACTTCTCTCGCTCAACCCACTGTTTTCTGAGGATAACGTTGATGCACAGCAGCGTAAGCACCAGCACGGAAGCGAAACCGCCCCAGATTAGCACTCTTCCTATCCAGACTTTGAGATACGCCTGTGTGTAGAGCGTCCCTTCTCCTTTATAGAACCCGTTTAACACACTCAAATCTTGGATGGTGAGCCAATGAGGGATATATTGCCAGTAGAGGTTTTTCCAATCGTTTTCTGGCGTGGCGAACCAGAAAGGGTGCCCAATCATTATCATTAGGCCCTGCAACATATCTGTGCCTGCGAGGGAGGCACCCAAGGAGAGAAGGACGTAGAGGAAACCCAGTTCGGGTCGAGTTAGGGCTGCGCCGGGGAGCGAGTTTTCGAGAAGGGTGTTGAGGAGCGTAACGACAAAAACAATGAAAACAACGGTGTAGAAAAGCGCGACGCGCGTCGGAAACCCTTGATTGGACAACACCTCTGCGCCAATGACGAAATAGGCGTTCGGCACCACGAGCAGCAATGCGATGACCACGGCTCGCAGTCGGATTGTCGACGCCTTCAGTTCATTGACCACATTCATCGGCTCCGACCGAACACTTGTGTTGTCAGTGGCGCAAAGGGACGCGGGGGAATCAAACTCGTTTCATTTGGATTATTGTCAAGGTGACTGTGCGCCGGACTCGTTCGTACCGATCGTCAACTTCGCAGGTGGGCTGCTGGCTACAATCCGCTGTCCAACGGAAGCGGTTACGACGACATTATAGGGAAGCGTCGCGAGTTCGCGGCCGACGAAGGGATTTTCCCTGGCGGTGATCCCGAACCCAACGATATTCGGTTCGATTACAATAGTGGCTTCGGTCTGATCGCCTCCAAGAATGGTGTTCAACTGTTGTGTTCGTATCCCGGGCGGCAAACCAATGAGTGCTAGTGATAGAATCTGCTTCGATCCGGGCTTTCGCTGAGCGGTCACCGTCAGTGGCACTGGTGTCTCGGGTGCGATGCTCAGGTTTTCGGGCGAAACGGAAAGAATGACATTGGGCGGCTCTGTTACGCTAACCACTACACTTGAACGCTGTACGGACAACAGTTGGTTGGCAAGCCGGTAAAACTCGACCGGATTCGCCGCTCGCTTGACCAATTCTCCGGTTAACGGCATCACACTCCCGACGACCTGCACCACACGGTGGTCCAATGGGGCATCCGGCGCGGCGGTCAGTGTAATGATACCATCTGCCATCTCTTTCAAGATGGCTCCGGAACTTGCGGTTACGCCCGGCGGCAGGTTTTCCACGTCAAGCAAAATTTCGCTGCTAAATCCAACACGCCGATCCGCGGTCACAGTTAGCACAACGGTGCCGCCTCTCCCGATGTTCGGGTTATCCGGCGTTACCGAAATACTAAAATCCGGTCGTGTTGGTTCTACACCGAGGTGATATATGTACTCGGCGCCTCCGGCGCCCGTGATGTCTTCTACACGAAGCATGTACACGCCCGGCTCGGGGAAACTAAAGTCGATGCGCGCATCGCGACCTCCCGCGACCCCGGCGTTATTTGCAAGCACCTCTCCTCTTGAATTTACCAGTGTCAGAGACGGACTAAATGGAGAGCCGAGCCGTTCTGCGGAGAGATCGATTGAGTATCCGCCGATTGATGCTAAGAAGCCCCACGGCCCAAATCCGTTCTCAATCTTGAGCAGGATCTTGTTGCGTCCCTTGGATAGAGGCAAGGCGATTACGTCATCGGCGGACCTTATCGGACGATGAACATGATGACTCCATATCAGCTTGTCGTTCACCCACACTTTGATACCGTCGTCGGAGGCGAGAGATAAAATCTCGGTGCGTTCGCGGTCCGACTCGAGGTATGTCAGTGCATAGCCAACGACGTCATCTTCCGGAACATTTGAGAATACAGTGTTTCCAACACCGGTCGATTTATACCATCCGATCGTTCTCCTACCTTTACCGACGTATTCCTTTTCCAGGTCGATTTCAACCTCCGGCGGATATACGACATCAAACCCGGTTTCATTGTAATTGTCAAACGGTTGGATAACCCACCAGGGCCCCAGCGTCTGTCCCTCACTGACATCGAATTTGTAGTAATCGACATCGCCGGGCTCGGAGATACGCCCGCTTACACCGCCAGATACAACTATCTCCTGTGCGCTCTCTAGTTGCTTCGCCATGATTGCAGCCAAGCGCTGTGTTTCCGCTTGAACATAAGCGATGATGCGCTCGGCTTCTTCCATTGATATGTTTGCGTTGTCTTTGGCAATCATGCGCATGATGGTCGACTGCCACTCGTCCGCAGAGAGGGGTTGATTGTCCGGGGAGCGCAACTCATGGCACTGACTGCACTTTGATCCAAACAGAATCTGTCCCTCGATGTCGGTGTCGGTTGTTTCAACCGGTTCCGGAGTCGTGTCGACCGGATCATTGATTGCGAGTTCAACACTCTCCGGTGCAAGACTGGAGACAAAGGGGAAACTTCCGAAAGGCGTGTGAATCTCTCCTAAACCCGGCTCTTGATCAGTTGTTAAGTCAATAGGTATGTCAAGCGAAGCGCGCGGGTCTGTCGCAGATACGTCGGGAAGATTCTCGCCGCCGATTACCGCATTTACAGTCGTTCCGATTGTGCCTGCCGGGGGAAAGACATAGGTATTGTAGGGAATCGTACCCATGGAGAGACGGTATACGGACGCCGGATTATTGCCGAAGAGCAGATCCCGAACGCCGAGATAATACGTGCCGTCGGCAGGGAGAGTATAATCGATGAGCGGATCAAGGACGTAGAAACCGGTGTTTCGGGCAAGTTCGTCGCCATCGGAATCATAGAGGGTGATCACGGGGTAGAAAAATTGTTGGCTGGCATTATTGAGTCGAAACGCTCTGACTTCGAAGACAAATCGGTCACCTTCGTATCCATCGAATTGGAAATAGTCCGCATCCGCATGGGAGTTGATCAGACCGTTTATGACAATCGGAGTTTCCACCGGTGTCGCGTCGTCAATGCTGCTGTTGGGTTCCAATTCAACCTCTTCGACTTGCTCACTGATTTCAAAGGGCCATGCGCTCGAGGCGCCGAATTTGCCAACGACACGAATCTCGCGCGCGCCGGGCGGAGTGTCCGGTGGAATTGACAGACGGAGCGTCAGTCCGCCGCTTGCTGCAACCGCCGATTTAAGGTAAGAGACGATTTTATCTCTGTCTTCGACCGAGATGGGCGCATCCTTTTCCTCAATCATATTATCTACGGTCGCTTCCCACTGCGCTGCAGCCATTGACCTGTTGCTGGGCGAACGAAGTTCGTGGCACTGGGTGCAGGACGCCTCAAACAACGCTTGATGGGTGGTGTCGGCCTCTCCGCTGGAATCGAATAGCTCCCCGGTTATTCCCGTATCACCTTCAATGATCAGGGTGTGCGCTTCGGCAAGGTCGGCGCCGTGAACGGTCACATCGACCGTTGTTCCCACTTGTCCGCCCGCCGGAAAAAGGGCGTTGATGCGAGGGGTGCCTTGTGCGAACACGAGACAATCGATAATCAAGAAGAGGCAAATTTGACATGCCAAGAACACGGAGGGCGATATAGCCATTTTTTTCATTGTTCAATCTCCTCTAAGCTTTTCGGCGCTTCCATTTTTCCGATTTAATCCTCAAAAAGCATCATACTAGTGCCGCTATCCCACGTTGCCACTGACAAGGTTCTAAAATGTGCCGTTTCTCATAAATGAGAATAGTTCGTTTGTAGCGGAAGGTTTGTCTTGCAATCTGTGCCTTTGCGCTTCACGAGCACGTTCTGAAAACTCAAGCGACTGAATATGATTAACCGAACGGATAGATGAAGCGGGTGGATAACGAGTGATTAGGGGAGTGCTCAGCGACCACGATAGAGTTCCCTTAAGCATTTGTCGCGCGTGAGGCGCGAGAGAGGTCTCTTGTGCCGCAAGAGCGGCAAATCACATCAGTACCCGATATCCGCTAACGGATTGCGAAACTCACTCATGCGTCGAACTACTCAAAATATTTGAGCACAAAGGCGAGCCGCTGTGATTGCGACCCCTATTCGGTGAATGTGCCTACCAATTGCCCGCTCGATAGATCCCAGACTCTAGCTATACCGTCGCGTCCACCAGCCGCAACAAACCCGCCGTCCTCACTCAAATCAACTGCGTAGACTTCTTCCGCTGATTCAGAAAATGTGTGGAGTCGACTGCCGGAGCGGAAGTCCCAAACAATGACCGATTTATCCGCACTTCCGGATACTACAATAACTTGGTTTTCTCTCGTACCGCAATCAATGGCGTAAACAGCCCCTTGATGCCCGTTATATACTCGAACTAGCGCCCCCTGTGTCTGAAGATTTCCGGCTTCCCCTATGGATTCAGTTACGCGCCAAGAGCGGAGCACTGTGTCGCCTGAACCGGAGATAATCATATTGTCTATGGGGGCAAATGCGACCGAATAGACGGCAGCGTCATTTTGGTCAAAGTTCACAAGCACTTCGTAAGTCTGAGCATTCCAAATCTTCACGGTCTTGTCTTTACCGCCGGTGACAAAATATTTGCCGTCGTCGCGGAAGTCGATACCGAACACGCGATCGATATGTTGAGTAAGGGTGTGCTCGATATCACCGCTGTCAAGCGCGATTACAGAAATATGTTCATCCATGCTTGCAGTGAGAACTCTCGATCCATCTGCGCTCACGGTGACAGCTTCAATTGTATCCGCATGACAATCGACGACTCGTATTTCTGCGCCGGACTCGACTTCCCAAACGTGAAGTTCGCCGTTTTGCGCAGGCAGACCTCCGCCTGCAAACAACATTTTTCCGTCACGCGAAAATCTCAGGCATCTTACGGCATCAGAATGAGGTTCTAAATCTTGGATAATTTCGCGTGTGCCAAGGTCCCACAGTTGCACCCATTGGTAACGACCAACTGCCAAGTGGCTGCCATCGGGACTGAATTGAACTGACCAAACTGCGGACACATTTGATTCGGCAGGATTCGCTTGCTCCGTGGTTCCGACAAAGAGGAGCGACAGAATGATAAGCGGAATCGCAGCATTGGACTTAGGTTGCATTACTGGATACCTCTGGTTTAGTCGGGCTGTGCATCGATCTGATAGGACCGCGCAAAATTTGGTAATACGACGTTCCCATATCGGAAATAATAGTATACCACGAAACATATTGAGATGTAAACCATTAGCCTCAAAATTGACACTCTTGTTCAAGATAAATTCTCGGTGTGTGTTTGAAATGCGTCCCCCAAGAATTCCGGAATTGCCCCGGAAGGTTCCACATCGGATTTTTCTTGCTTTCCATACGGGTAGTTCGTAAAATGGGTGCAGGTCGGAGCGCATAAATCCGCTTGGTCAATAAGAGGAGTGTAATCACGCCGTAACACGGAGGCGACGGATGAAGGTCTTGATACTCGGGGCAAACGGCCTTTTAGGTCCCCATGTGGTAAAATCGCTGGAACCGCACTACCAACTGCGGCTTACGGACATTAAACCGACTCAAACGAGCCATGAATCCATGAGTGTGGATGTCTCTTGTCTGGATGAAGTTATGCGCGCTGCGGAAGACATGGACGCAATCATCAATTGTTCCGTTCTTCGGGATGACAGGCAACTCGCCTTCGACGTAAGTACGCGTGGATGTTTCAACATGATGCAAGCGGCGGCGGTGCACGGCATCCCAAGGGTCATCAACACCGGGCCTCACTGGACCGTAGCAGGCGATTCTTATACCGATTATGATTTCGAGTTGAGTCCGGATGTCCCGCCGCATACCGGTACACTGCTTTACGCCTTGACGAAGGGGCTTGGCCAAGAGGTTTGTAAAGTATTCACGGAAAACTATGACATCTATCTTCTCTGTTATCTCTTTCTCAGTTTCCGCGAGCACACGGATGAGAGTGAGGGAACCGATCTTAACCCGTTCACCGTCAGTTGGCGGGACGCCGCAGACGCATTTCGGCTTGGTTTGGAGATAAACCTCGACGAGTTGCCGTCACGCTGCGAAGTATTCAATATCTTCGCCGATTTGCCGCACCAAATGTTCCGAAATGAGAAAGCGAAGCGGATCCTTGGTTTTGCGCCCGAGGACAACTTTGAGCGCATGTGGCATAAGAAGCGAAAGTAAGTGTTTAGTGGATCTCTACCGCCATCGCTATCCACTCCGTTGCTGGCTAGTGATTAGTGGTCAGTGAAAACCCTGAAGCCGTATGAGTGACGATAAATGGGATCTCTATCGTACGGGATTTGTCATCGCCGGCCCTATCCGGTCGGTCGCTCTCGTTTGATCCCACAGGACATCTACGATGGTACAGGATTGGAATGGACATTACGAATTCAAAATCGCTCTCTTATCAACCCGCTCCCGGTGTCTTGACCTGCTCCGATATGCGGGGATGGAACATTGCGGTGTCTCTCCAAGCAATCCCTTCCGAGAAATATGCAGCCGAAGAGTTCCGGTTGTGGTTCGGTAAAGCAACGGGGATGCAACTCGCGTCCGGTACATCGAATCATGCCGGATTCCATCAAGTTCATATAGGGGAAGATGCCTCCGCGCTTGATTCGAGTAGGTTGGAGGAGGAGGAACTGCAAATCATTGTCGAGAGCGACCGGTTGATTATCGCGGGCGGCCGTCCGCGCGGCACGCTCTATGGCGTCTATCAGTTCCTCGAAGATTTTCTGGGAGTGCGCTTCCTTACGCATGACCATACGCACATTCCGGAAGCCCCGCCTCCTCGGATCCCCTGCGGTACATACAACTACAACCCGCCATTTTCATTTCGCTCAAACGGTTATTATGAAAACGTGGTAAGCCCGGAATTTGCGGCACGTCTTCGAGTAAACAGAGAGACTGGAGATGAAAAGTTGGGGGGAAAATCGCGACAAAGGCTAATAAATCATTCCTGCCGCACGTTAATGCCCTTCACGAAATACGGCGCCGATCACCCGGAGTATTACGCACTGGTGGACGGAAAACGCGACACCGACCCCTTCGGCGGTGGTCCGCAGTTGTGCGTCACAAATCCGGAAGTTATCGAACTTACTTCGGAAGCCGCGATTAGGCAACTGAACGATCATCCCGAATATAGAAACGTCAGTGTGAGTCAGGCGGACACCTATGCTTACTGTCGTTGCGGCCCGTGTGAAGCAATAAACCAACGCGAGGACTCAGCGATGGGAGCACAACTCGCATTTGTAAACGCCGTCGCTGAACGCGTTGAAAAAGCATACCCGGACGCCAAAGTCGGCACACTTGCGTACCATTATAGTCGTAAGCCTCCCAAGACTATTCGACCGCGGCATAATGTCCAGATCCAACTTTCGACCATCGCGTGCTGCACGCTCCACCCGATTGACGATCCGAACTGCACGAAAAATCGGGACTTTTGTCGCGATATGGATTCCTGGGGTGAGATGTGCAATGAAATCTGGGTCTGGAATTACAACACAAATTTCATCGCTTATGATCTTCCATTTCCTAGTCTGCGCGTCATCGGTCCGAACATCCGTTACTTTCTGGGGAACAACGCAAAAGGACTGTTTATTCAGTCAAACGTCAGTTGCTTGGCCGGCGAGTTCTCCGACCTTCGGAATTACCTCAGTGGGAAGTTGATGTGGAATCCGCATCTTGATGACCGGAGCGTGTCGGAAGAGTTTCTCAATCTACACTACAAGAGCGCAGCCGAGCCGCTCACGGAATACATCGACATGTTCCACGACAACGCCGAATCCAAGGGAGTTCACCCGGACTGCTTTCCGTCAGCCTATGAAGTTGGGCTGAATCCCGAGATCTCACAGAAAATCTTCGACTACTTTGAGGGTGCGTTGGAACTTGCGGACGACGACGCTGTACGGAGGCGAATCGAAAAGGCTTCCATCTCGGCATACCGGACGATGTTCGTGGCGGGCGGGGAGACAACGTCAGAAGAACGTGACAGACTCATCGACCGATATATCGAGCTATGCCAGCGTTACGAGTTGGAACACCTTTCCGATGGCCCGCGTCTCACCTCCGAGTACTTCAAAGTGCTTGATCGTACCCGTAGGACCCATGGGAACGAGCGCACGTTGCCAGCGCAACCACTAATCAAACACTCCGTTCATTGGCTTGTTCCGTACGAGAAGTTCGGCGCAGAGCATCCGGAGTATTATGCCTTTGTGGATGGAAAGCGCGATACCCCCAGACACACCACGGCGCCCCAACTGTGTGTCACGAATTCCGACGTCCTCGACATTGCCGCCGACGCCGCGATCAATTATCTGAACGAACATCCCGATGTTAAAGTTGTGAGTGTCAGCCAGTCGGATGCCGACTCTTACTGCCAGTGCGATTCGTGCACGGACATCAACCAACGCGAAGGCTCGCCGATGGGCGCGCAACTTGCTTTTGTCAACGCCGTTGCGGAGCGCGTTGAGATAGAGCATCCGGACGCCATCGTCGGGACTCTTGCTTATGTCCATACGCGCAAACCGCCCAAGACCCTCCGTCCGCGGCGCAACGTCAGGATTCAGCTTTCCAGCACCGAATGTTGTACACTCCACACAATAGACAATCCCAAGTGTAAGAATTGGACATTTGGTCAGGATATGTACGAATGGCGCCGGATTTGCGAAGATGTCTGGGTTTGGAATTACAACACCAATTTCCATATCTCTGAATTCGAGTTTGATGAGGATGCCGGAACCCTCAAACCTAGCGACCATCCGAAGATAATAGCAGGTATTCCGCTAACTGAATAGATGCGTCCAAAGGCTCCTAAAAACGGTAGAAGGCAACTCCCACGGACGCAATCATGACGTTAGCGATAGTCGTACATGATCGCCATTGTCCGCATGTGCGCGTGTGGCGATCTGAACTGCAAGGCGAGACGTTGTGAGAGAAGGAGGTTACCATGCCCAAACTTTCGGGGAGTGAAATCATCGTTGAATATCTGATAAAAGAAGGCGTTCCGTACGTAGCAGGCCTACCCGGACACGGCACACTCGCCTTTATGGACGGCTTGCGGCGTAGAAGCGACCGGATTAAAACCATAATGGTCCGCCACGAGCAATCCGCGGCGCATTTGGCGGACGGTTACTACCGTGTGACCGGACAGCCAATGGCGTGCTTTACCACGGTCGGTCCCGGAGCGGTCAACTCGCTTATCGGAGTCGCGACGGCATTCATGGACTCGACCGCGCTCGTTCTATTCACGGCAAACTGTCCGACTTACATGAATGAGCGGGGTGCGATGCAGGAGATAGAGCGGAACCACTGGGCTGATTTTCCCGAGGTCATCCGTCCCATCGTGAAGCGCACATGGAACGTCACCCGCGTGGAACAACTGCTTGAGGTGCTGCCTCGTGCGTTCCGTATCGCCACAAGTGGACGTCCCGGACCGGTGCACATTGACCTTCCCATGGATGTGCAGGCGGAAGTCATTGAAGCGGCCATCCCGAATCCCAAGAAGTATCGAGCAACCACCGAGGCGCACGCCAGTTCTGAAGATTTGGGCGATGCCGTCGAACTGCTGCTCTCGGCGAAGCGGCCCCTTATCTTGGCTGGCGGTGGGGTGTTGCGTTCCAGGGCTACGGATGAACTCCGGGAGGTTGCCGAATTGCGGGGCATTCCTGTGGTCAGCACTTTTAATGGCAAAGGTGTCATGTCTGAAGACCACCCGCTCTGGTGCTACTTCATCGGCTTTATGGGATCCAAATGCGGAAATGCGCTCGCGCCGTACGCCGATGTCATTCTCGCGGTCGGATGCCGGTTTGCAGAATGGACCGCCTCGTCTTACAAGGAGGGTGTTACTTTTAATGTGCCTCCGACCAAAATCATCCAGATCGACATTGACACTCGCGAGATTGCGAAAAACTATCCGGTCGAGGTAGGGCTTTTCGGGGACGCGAAATCGGTTCTGCGCGATTTAACAGAAGCGCTCCGTCCGCACGGAATTCCTGACTACACAGAGACTCCCTATTTTAAGGAGATTCAAGGTTACAAGGACGAATGGCACGAGGTGCTCGACGAATGGCGCGCTCCGCCGACAAATGCGTTTACCTCGGCGGGCTGTCTCGCCGAGATGCGCCAGATCTTGGATCGTGATGTCATTGTGTTAAGCGACGCGGGGCATGCTCAGGATCATCTCTGGCGTGCCTTCCCGATCTACACGCCGCACACGCACGTGTCCTCCGGGGGATTCTCCACAATGGGTTTCACGGTGCCCGCCGCCATCGGTTGCAAACTGGCTGCTCCCCATCGCCAAGTGGTTGGGTTCATCGGTGACGGCAGTTTCCTCATGACGTGCCAAGAGCTTGCCACCGCGGTGCAATACAATATTCCCGTGGTCTACGTCGTGAACAACAACAACGGCTGGGTGAGTATCCGAGACTTGCAATCGGAGTGGTATGGTAAGGATGCGGTATTCGGAACGGAGTTTTTCCGTGAAGGAACGCAGGAGTTCGCAAACCCGGATTTTGTCCTTCTGGCAAAATCGTTTGGTGTGCACGCAGAGCGCGTCACGTGTCGGGAAAAGGTGGCCCCCGCTATGCAGCGAGCTTTGACGAGCGGTGGTCCGGCGGTTATTGAGGTGGTGACTGAACGAGAACATCCCTATTCCGGACTGCCGTTGACCGGCTGGGCGGATTATCCTACCCCCGAATACGTTGGAAAGAAAAACGAACCTGACGAGTTATCAATCCCCTGATACGCGATCCATACATCGAAACACGGAAACTATCCATGCCCAATCCGATATCAGATCACATCGTAATTCAAGCCGGCCTCTTGGCTGACGGTCTCGGCGGTTCGCCCAAAACCGATCAAGCAATTCTCGTGACGGCAGATCGCATCACAGCCGTGGGACCAAAGGATGAGATTCAAAAACAAACACCGCCGGATGCTGAAATTATGGATCTCGGTTCTGCCTGCGTCACGCCCGGTCTGATTGATGGTCACACTCACCTCAGTCTGGCGGGGGATGGCCGAAATTACGCCGAGATGTTCGCTGACACTGACGAAATGATGGTTCTCACCGGCGCTATGAATATGCAACGCCACCTCGCTGCCGGAATTACGACGTTGCGCGAGCACGGTGCACGCAATAAGATAGGATTCACGCTGAAGGAAGGTCTGAGCCGAGGCTACATTCCCGGTCCCCGGATGCTGGTGAGCGGCAGGCCAATTACCTGTACGGGCGGACATTTTCAAATGTGCAACGAAGTCGCGGATGGTGAAGAGGAAATTCGTCGCTCGGTGCGTCGACTCGTACACGAAGGTGCGGATTACATCAAGATCATGGCTTCCGGGGGTGGCACGGAGGGCACGATTCCGGGGCTGCCGAGTTTCACCGCCGCGGAACTACACGCTGCCGCACATGAGGCGCATCAGTTCCACCGGACGACGGCGGCGCACTGCCGCGCCAAAGAGTCGATGGTGCGAGCGGTCGAAGCTGGCATCGATCTGATGGAACATGCTGAGTTCCTTGACCCTGATGACCAACTCCGTTTTGACCCCAAAATTGCCGAGATGATGGCGGAATCCGGCATCTGGATCAGCCCTACGCTGCAAGCATGGACACGCTATCCCCGGATTGTCGAACTTACGGAAAAACGTAATGAAGGGACTTTACTGCCTGAGGAGGAGATTGAACTCACTCAGCTAGAGGAGAAGGCTGAAATGCGATTGGACGTGATGCGTCGCACGCTCGACTTCTGCCTGCAAGAACGCATTGTTCCCGGCACGGATTCCGGCGTGAATAACCTTGCTTTCGGGCACCTGGACTACGACTTGCAATTGCTGGTTCGCGTTGGATTCACTCCAGCGGAAGCGCTTGTGGCTGCCACGCGTATCTCCGCCGAAGCGATTGGGTTGGACGATGAAATCGGTACCATTGAGCCTGGCAAGATTGCTGACCTTGTCGCGTTTGAAGGGGACCCGACGACGGATGTGAAGGCATTTAGCAAGGTGGTGGCGGTGTTCCAAGCAGGGCGTCGGGTGGCATGAACCTATTTTAAGTTTAAGGCTCTCCCGGCATCTCGTCATTCCAGCGATCCAATCCTAACAACTTTCGTCCCAACGGCGTTAGTTTCGCTGTTTTACCGGCGTTGTGTTCTTTCTCTTTGCGACTCAGATCGCTACTTCCCCCGGTGCCCGCTAACCGGTTTTCCCACGCATGGATTCGCTGAGCGCGCGCCTCCTCGTCTTCCTCTTGAGCGAGGTGCATCGTGATGTATTGTACCAATCGAGGCCGGTCCGCGGTGTTCAACCCGGCCCCATGAGGCAGTGCGCCGCTCCAGATGATTAAATCGCCTGCCTTTCCCGGGATAGCCTCGGCGCCCAAGCTCATTATATCCTGTTTGCGCGGGTCCGCGTCCGGCGGCAGACTCTTCACCCAAGACTCAAGCCGGCGGTGAAATCCGGGTACGCAGGTGAACGCCCCTTGGTTGGCTGCGGTATCGGTCAAATAGAGAACGCCTTGGATCATGCGGTACGGCGGAAGCAGCGAAGATATATCCCAGTGCAACGCCATTGGCCCGACCATTGAAGGTACATAGTCAGGTGGACGAATAGGGGGACTCATGCTCGCCCTGTCAAAACTCACCCATAACTTTTCCGTGCCGCGTAATTCCGAATATGCTTGATGGATCCGCGGGTATTGGCGGTTGTCCCAAAGCGCCTGGTGTTGGTAGATTTCAACCATAATCTGCGGGCGTGGAGGGTGCGGATACCATGTATTCGGGTCATCTGCGTCCATTTCCAGGAACTCCCAAATAGCCTCTTCGCATGCCTTAAGGTTTTCTGGCGGAACTGCCTCATGAATCACCACGTATCCGTTTTCATTCCAAAAATCGTGATCTTCCGAACTTAAAACTGCCATAGTTTCTCCTCGGCGCATCGAAACGCATCAGTCCATAGACCCAGCGTAGTTCGGCTTGTAGTAGCGCAATTCATTGCGCGTTTCTACACGTAAAGCAGTTCGACATGGTTGCAAACGGTGGCTCGCGTGCCTATTGACGTAGTAGCTAAGTGATACACGTTTAGATCCCGTGTGATTCGGCTTGTAGTAGCGCAATTTATTGTGCGTCTTTTGTCGGAGCGATCCCTCAACGAGATAACGAGTCACGAGAGTGAGGGAATTCCATTCGCACCGGCTATCCACTCGCCCTATCACCTACAGTTGGTTTGTTGCCAATTGGGCAAACGTAAATACAACTAATAATTATAGCATAAACCAACAGCGATATGGATGCAAGCGCTCAACACACTGGTGAATCCACAACTTTACCTAGGCGTGGAGTTCGGCCTTTTGTATTGACGCATTCAAGCCTTTCTGCTAAAATCGCGAAGCGTCGATGAGTTACTTGTTTGACCGTTAGAACCCGTTCACGTCCAGGATGTGCCGATGGCGTATTCAATTCTTGGTTGGGGAGAACCGTTGGTGGAGGTGAGAACGGAGCATCTTCCCAAAGCGATGGTTCTGGATGCACCGGATTATCCCGGAAACCTGGATTCCGCCGCACACAGTCTCGTCGGAGACGGCTTGGCCGGTTTCTCTGGGGACATTCTGAACGCGATAAATGCCGCCAAGCATGTCTTGACGGGTGACAACCCACGAAATCTGACTGGTTTGCTAACGGCGGTGGGAGACGACAACTGTGACTGTTCGAGGCAATTTATCGAATGGCTGGAGCGCCATGGGATTGATTCGAATGATGTTCGGCGCATAAGTCACAGCCATATGGGAGCCTATTTCGAGGGGTATCGCGACGAGTTGGGCTCGTTTCCGTATGCACGATCCGGCGCGGCATTTGAAAGTCTGACCGAGCTACAGGTTGCAGATGCCATACGGAGACATGAATCGAATCACGTTGGTCTAATAATCACCGGGATTACTCATGCCAGAACGAAAGGCCGAAATAGAGTCGCCGATGTGCTAGAGCGTGCCAAACTTCAGGGCGTAACGACATTATATGCCGTGAATTTTCGGATGTCGCTCTGGGGAACCCGAGACGACGAATCGAGGACGAATGCACGGGTAGGTTTCCGCGCGGTTGCACCTTACATTGATTTCTGTTCCCTGGGAAGGGAAGAGGCAGAAATCCTCTTGGATAGGGCAATAGCCGAAACTTCTCGGTCAAAGCGCGAAACGGCTGAATCCGTGCTGGACCTGGGTGTTAGGCACGGCGCAGCGTTGACGGGTTATCCGGAAGCGCACATGGCTTTTCGGTCGGGAAAGAAGGTGCACAACATTGAGCGCTTCGCACCAAAAAATGAACTGACTGGGGTGAACACGACGGGTGCGGGCGACAATCTCACGGGCGCGTTTGCCGCGTTGTATTTGATAAGCAAGAATGTCTCGGCATCATTTGAGGGTGCGTGTCGGATCGCAGAGATGAGCACCACCGTGGAAGGCGGAATCTACCATCCTCCGGCATCCGAGATTGAGCATAGCTTAAGTAAAGTGCGTTGAACTTCAAGGCCTTCCCGATCAACCGATTCCAGCAAAATGCACTGCGCGTGGACACATAATCTTGGTCTCGCGAAGGGGATCGCCAATCGGTGCCAATGATGAAAGTCAAGAACGTCGAAATGCTGGCGCTCAACATTCCGTTCTACTGCGATCGGGTGAGAATGCACATGCACCGCGCCCTGACGCACAGCGAACGTCTGTACGTGTACCGGCTTGATTTAGACAACGGAGTAATCGGTTACGGCGAAAGTTCGGAAAATGAATCCGGGAACATCGAGCGCATTCTCGGAAAAAATCCGTTCACGTTCGTGCAAGACGAGACCGTCGGTTTCGGACTCCAGATGGCACTGGTTGACGCAGCGGGAAAAGCAGTAGAGGTGCCGGCTTATCAGTTTCTCGGCGGTAAAGTTCGAGATCGATGTCCAATCTCGTGGTGGTCGATCGATATGCCTCCCGCGCATTGGGTGGAAGAAGCGCTGGAATCTGTCCGGCGCGGTTATACGTCGATTAAACTGAAAGCACGTCCATGGTGGGACATATTCGCACAAGTGGACGCGCTCGCGCAGGCAGTACCGCAACACTACCGGTTCTATATTGATTTCAACGCCTTCCTCCTTACGAAAGATTTTGCCGTTCCGATACTGAAGCGCTTGGATGCCTGCCCCAATGTCGCCTACTACGAAAGCCCGTTTTGGCTGCGTACCGACATTGAGGGAGCGAAACATCTGCGGAACGTGGTGGAGAACCCGATTATCGATCATTTCAGAGAGTCGTATCTTCACTCCGGCGCCGGTGATGGATTTGTCGTTGGCGGCGGCGCCACGGAGGTGCGGCGAAAGGGGGCGTTATGTGCATCATTCGACAAACCCTTCTGGATGCAAATGGTCGGAAGCGGCATTACGACTGCTTACGCCGTGCATATCGGCGCTGTACAGACTCATGCGCGTTTGCCGGCCATCACCGCTCATGAACTGTGGGAACACGATCTGTTGAAGGAGCGATTGATTGTAGAGGACGGGAGCATCCTGGTGCCCGAAACGCCGGGCCTGGGAATCGAAGTTGATGAATCCGCGTTGGAACGCTATCGTGTCGAACCGGACGCACCGACGCCTCAAGACCTGTTTCGGAGAGAACGGCGAATCTGTCGAATCCATATACCTAATGAGGATGGCGGAGACACTAAGCATGATTTTACGGGCGAGGATGTCTACGCGCCCGCATTTAGCGAAGGAGAGTACCCGGGATTTGCTCCCGGCGTTTGGCTGGAGATAATTGAGGATGATGGCACGGACAAATTCGATGCGTCTTTTGAACGTACGGTTAACAATGCGTTGCAATAATAGAATCCAAATTTAGACGGAACTCACACGTATGATAACCGAGTGCCTCGAAGTGGAAATTCAGAGCGCGTAATGTGTGATCCGAAACCAGATGTTTTACGCATTACGCATCACGCATTACTCGACACATGTTCCGTTTACTTTGAGTCGGTGCAACGTGCGCAATTGCCACGAGTATAGTATTGTATATGGTGTGGAGGCGCATGTCAGATGATGGAGGAAGATCAAGGCAATGAACGTCTGGATGGATGTCATGCGGGATCTTGAACACCTGCTTGACGACTACGAACGGTTGTTTGACGCTTGGGAGGCCGGGGGAGTGTCCGGTCTGGTCGTGGGATCGATGAACTTCAACGCGCCCAAATTGCTTCCGGGACAGCGCAGTGTGGCGGGAGTCACGGATCGGACGCCCATCCCTACCTTCGATCCGAATCCTGACGTGTATCACCGCCTGGGTGTGGTAGTGCCACCGTCTCCGAAGGAGCGATTAACGGAAAAGCGCCCGCAGGTTGATCACATGCTGACCGCCGCAAAGGAGCGAGGCTGGTCGGTTTGGATCTTTCGACCCTACTCCGGGGAAGGCAAGGGCGGAAACGGACACCAAATTACGGACGAAGCCAGCCGCATGGCGAGATGTGCCCGCATGATCGACACATTGGAGCATTATCCCATGGTGGATGGCGGCATCATGGATGGTCCGGAATGGGGTTACGAGATCGCGCAGCACCACCTCGATAGACGGTCATATATCTTCGACGACCTACCCGAATCGGTCGCCGCGAAATGCACTGAACTTGGATTCGACTACTCCGCACTGGTTGCCGCGAAGGATCGGCTCTACCGGTGCCTTCACTCGCTGACTCCGTCACGATTGGAGTTGCACGCTTCGGGGGGACTACTCGGATGCTTTCGACTACTTGGTGGCGATCCAGATCTTTTGGCGTGGTTTGAATTTCGCGTGAAAGCGGTGACGGATTACGTTCGAAATGTGCGAGAATGTCTCACCGCCGAGGCGAACCGTCCGGTGAAGTTGGGGCTTGGCATGCGCTCTGCCGCGTTTGCGCCGCTCTGCGGCTCCGACTTTGCGCGGATTGCGGAGTTCATGGATATCCTGCTGCCTAAACACTACTTCTGGAATCGCGGCTTCGACGGGATGATTGGCACCGTGTACCGCTATGTCGAAACACTTACCGACTGGAACCCGGGACTAAGTGATGCGGAGGCCCTCGCAGTGGTGAATGCACTGTTCGGTTTGGAGTTGCCCCTTGTCACGGGTCGGAGCGATTTGGAAGATGCGCTTTCCGTTGAGTTCTTCGAGGAGGTTGTGACTCGGGAAACACGGCGGGCGTTAGCGGCAGTGGATGACCCGGATCGCATTGTGCCATGGGTGGATACGGGACGCAGTCCTCATGACGGAGATCCGATGTCGCCGGGTCACTTGAGGCAGCTCATGAGCGCGGCGGAAAGCGCCGGTTTGAAGCATTTCCTGTACCATCATCACAGCAATCTTACCGCCGGGGAATGGGCGGTTATCAGCGAGATGTGCGGCGAGAGGTGGGATCCATTGAAAACTGACTACAGTCCACCCGACGAGCTAGTAATGTAGGACTCAGGATTTGTTATTGCGAATTCTTCTATAATGATTACAGTGTGCTCAAGGTGGAAACACCCTGTTTTCCGTCCTAGATTCAGCGCGCTTGATATTTCGACAATCCCGTTTGCAGCAGAACTAACTAAGCAAGGAGCAAAACTTAATGTCGGATAAAAACACTGAAATTATCGAGAAACTCAAGGAGTTCGATTCACCGACCGTTTTTAACGCGATGGTCGAAAAACTGGGACTTCCCAACGAGGACTACACGAGTCACGAAATCCGTTATCTATCCCCGGAGTTTGGAACGGTAGCCGGTTTCGCCGTGACTGCCGAGATCACGACCAATGATCCGGACTCGCCGAGAATCGAATGGATTGACTTCTACGAACACATGAACGACCAAGTGGCGCCCTTTTTTACCGTGATGAACGATGTTGACTCGAATCCCGGGAGAGGCGCAGGCTTTGGCGACGGGATGGCAAGGTTGTACAAACGGCTTGGCGCTGCCGGTGCGATACTTGATGGAAGCGTGCGAGACCTGGCGGGTATTCGTGCCGTCGGGTTGCCCATCTGGGGATGGGGCTGTGTGCCCGGGCACGGTGTTTTTAACCTGACTCGTTTTAATGAGCCGGTTACGGTTGGCCAAACGCGAATAAGCCCCGGAGATATCATCGTCGCGGATGCGGATGGGTGTGTACGCGTTCCAACCGAACATGCCGAAGACATCCTGCGGTTAGCCGGTGAAGTGCGCGCAAAGGAAGCGGCTGTGTTCGGCTTCTACGATGCTCCCGACTTTAGCATGGCTAAACTGCGCGAGAAGTACAAGCGATGAAGAATCTTGCGGTAGATCCAAGAATTATTTCTTCACTGCGGTAGGTTTGGTTTCCTAACCGAACCGGTGTACATACGGTCGTGCAGGTAGGGTTGGACGACCTGCCGCTATCTGCGCAAATACGAATTGATCTGACCTTAAAACGACCCTCCTGCAACAAGATGCATAACGCCAGAGGACCCCTAGCATGAAGATTACAGACTTAAAATGCACGGTTCTAGGTCAATACCCCGTGATTCGCATAACGACTGACGAAGGAATCACCGGCTTGGGAGGGGCGGAACTCAACAAACACTACCTGAAGTCGCACATCCTGTTCTACAAGCAGTATATCGTAGGCGAAGATCCGACGGATGTTGAGCGGGTGATGCTAAAGATTCGTCGATTGGGAAGTTTCAAGCCGTGGGGCAGTTCGGTCAGCGCGATTGAGACGGCGTTATGGGACATCGCTGGCAAAGCGGCGGGGGTACCCGTTTACAAACTGCTCGGCGGCAAGGTTCGCGACAAAGTGCGTGTCTACAATGGCTCTGTCAGGTTCGGGTTGAAAGGCGTTTCTCCCGAAGATCATGCAGAAGACATGGCGAAAATGAAAGCGGCTCGCGAAGGGTTCACGATCATCAAGCAAGGAATCGCATTCCATAGCCCCATGCCGAAGGCGGTACCCGGTTACTTTTACGGCGAGATACGAGAGGGAATCATCACGAACCGCGGCTCTTTGACCGAACGAGGGTTGAAGCACACGATCGCTTGTGTGGAGGCAATGAAGGAGGTGCTAGGGGATGAGGTAGGGCTTGCGCTGGACTGCGGTCCGGGACTAACCGTCCCCGACGCGATTAGACTGGCGAAGGCTTTGGAACCGCTAAATGTAATGTGGCTCGAGGATATGATTACCGGAGACTATATTCCCTATGTGCTTGCGGATCTTTACCGCGACATAACGACGAGCACCTCTACTCCGATTCACACCGGAGAACAGATTTACCTTCGGCAGAATTTCAAAGACCTCATCGAAAAGCGCGCCGTGGACATTATTGGGCCCGACCCCTACGACGTAGGTGGTATAGCCGAACTGAAGTGGGTTGCGGAATACGCGGATCTTCACGGCATTCTTATGGCTCCTCACGGCACAGCCAACGGTCTCATCGGTCTTGCCGCTCTCGTTCAGGTTGCGGCGACCCTGCCTGAAAACTACATCGCTTTCGAGTATCCGGTGGCTCGTCCGCAATGGTGGTATGACATTGTAGACGGTCTTCCAGCCCCGATCGTCCGTGACGGTTTCATAGACGTCTGGGATACGCCCGGAATGGGCGTCGAACTCAATGAAGAGGCAACGCGGGAGTATCTGCCGGAGGAGGACGCGGACTTTTTTGATTAGTCAGAGTTGGCAGCGAGAGTGTTCTCATTTACTTTTTATCCAATTCCAATATCACAAAACGGAGGTGCAACATGGCATTAGGCGAAGGAGATTATAAGTACGAACTCGCGGAAGGCTGGGCAAAATTGCCGGAAGGCTGGGTCTTCTCCATGGTTTCGGATGCAGCGATTGATTCGAAAGGACGAATCTTCGCCTTTACACGCGGCAAGCATCCGATCATAGTATTTGACAAAGATGGAAATTTTGTCACGTCGTGGGGTTACGGGGAATTCGGCATTTCGCCGCATCTCGTCAGTCAATCTCACGGCATCTTCATAGGCCCCGACGACGAGGTCTACCTTACCGATGCGTGGCAGCATGTCGTGCGCCGATACACCTTGCTCGGAGAGAAAGAGAGTGAGTGGGGAACACCGGGTAGGCCGGGCGTAACATACTACAAGAGCGAATTCAACATGCCTACCGGCGTGGCAATCGGTCCGGACGGGTCCATCTATGTGTCCGATGGCTATGGAAATCGCTGTGTACACAAATACTCGAGCACTGGCGAGCACTTGCTTACGTGGGGTGAAGCCGGAAGCGGTCCGGGAGAGTTCGCCGTCGTGCACAACATTGGCTGTGACAAAACGGGGCGAGTCATTGTTTGCGATCGAGAGAATAACCGTATCCAAATCTTCGACCCGGACGGGAAACATATGGAAACGTGGACGGACGTTATCGCACCGGGAGACGTGTGGGTGACAGATGACAATACGATATATGTTGTCGAACAGGGAGTCGACGGGCGCGTAAGCGTGTGGTCGCCCGAAGGTGAGCGGTTGAGTAGATTCGCTGGATCGGAGGGCGGGGTGCTGGAAGCCCCTCACGGAATCTGCGTCGACGATGAGGGAAGTATCTACATAGCGGAAATCGGAGAGGGCGACTTC
Organism: Candidatus Poribacteria bacterium; assembly: GCA_028820655.1. Lineage (GTDB taxonomy): Bacteria > Poribacteria > WGA-4E > WGA-4E > JAJDTR01 > JAJDTR01. The sequence goes on from JAPPIK010000014.1 coordinate 444,319, forward strand.
GGCCAACGACTGCGTAAGTTCGTCAGAACGTAGGAGCGGATTGAGCTTTCAGCCGCTGAAACATAGATATGCCAACGACGTACATCAACCCGATAATACCGGATTTCGATCTGCCGAAGTACCGTGGAGAATCGTACGAGGCGACCGTTCCGGACACGCTGGACATCGCTGAACGGGCTAAACTTGCGCTCAACGCACTCACCGAAACCACCGACCCCGAAGCCGATTACGAAGTCTACTGGATTGTCGTGTTTCGTTCCAACCCGCCGCACATGTTTCACAGTTGCTGGCAAAGTACGACGACCGGTAAATTCATGATGGCTGCGTCTTTCATGCGGCTTATTACCGGTAGCGAGGTGAACCTGCATGTAGACCGTCGGTGGATGGAGGTAGCGCTGAAAAGCCAGGGTCCTGATGGACTGAATTACGTGCCGCTGGAGGGACGTCCATGGGCGTTCGTGTGGTCTCCGGTTGAACCCGAAGAGGCGAAACGCCGTTCCGAGTTCAAAAACCAACTGTTGTCCGCAATGGGCAATGGTACGATGCTTAGTACCATGTCACACTTCACGAAACGCGACCGGAGTCCCATCTGGCGGGAAGCGTTGCGGCGGGCGGTAGACGGCATGATAAATCTGGTGGTGGATGAGGGTCAATTGGCATACTTTTGGCCCTCCTTCTGTTTCAGCGTGATAAATCCGCCTGCTCATGCCCAAATGCCGACCGATCCATTTGAGGCTGAAACCTCAGTCGCGCCCCACAGTCTGGTGCACGCTTATCGAGCATTGGGATACGAACCGGCGCTGACGACGGCGAGAAAAATCATCAATTACCTGCGCCAAAACTTCTATGCGCCGGACGGAAGTTTTATCGCGTCGCCCGGGGTGGCTGCGCGCGCCCATTTTCACGCACACGCGCGTGGATTGTTAGCCATGCAGGAGTATGCCGAAGCCGCCGATGACGACGAGATGATGGCTTTTGTCGTCAAGGGCTATGAGAAAGCCAGGGATCTGCTAACCAACCAGACTCTCGAAACAGGATTGCGTGTCGTCAAAACGCCCGGGGCAAGTTTGATTGGATTCTTTCCGGAGTGGGCGAACAGCCACATGGGCGAGAAGGGGGAGACATGCCAACTGTCGGACATGATTGCCATCGCTCTGCGACTGAGCGAAGCCGGCGTCGGCGATTATTGGGACGATGCCGACCGGTGGATTCGCAATCACTTGGCTGAAGCACAGTTGACGAATATCGATTGGATAGGGCGCTTACCGCAAGATTTGCCCGTTGAACCCTATAGTACCACGGATCGGGTGGCTGAGAGAAATATCGGGGCGTTTGCCGGTGGACCGGATCCGAATGACTGGTATGCCGGAGCACACAGTCACGTACTGGGGCACTGTTGCACGGCAAACGGCTCCAAAGTGCTCTACTGGATCTGGGAACGAATGCTGCGGTATCAGGATGGAAACCTGAGAATAAATCTCCTATTGAATCGGGCTTCAAAATGGGCGGACGTGGACAGCTACATCCCGTATCAGGGGCGGGTCGATGTAAAGGTCAAGCAGCGTGTCGATCTGTCAATACGGATTCCCGAGTGGGTCGCTCCGGCAGAAACACGGTGCACGGTAAACAACACGGATCGCAACCTGGAATGGAGCGGGCGTTATGCCCTTGTCGGCTCGGTTAGACCCGGGGACGTGGTGATTCTGACCTTTCCGATCTCCAAGCGAACAGATCACGTGCACATCGAAAAGCGCCCCTACACACTAGTGAGAAAAGGCAATGACGTAATTTCGATTGACCCGCCCGGTCGATACTGCCCGTTGTACCAGCGGCAACATTACAGCGAAGACGCTCCCCGTTGGCGGCGGGTAACCCGCTTCGTTAGTGACGAAATCATCAACTAGCTGTGTAGTTTGATAGCCCCCATTATTCCTATCGGAATAATTCATTCAGCATGTAACTGCCTCAAATTTCCATGTAGGAGGGAATCAAGCGAACGGATAGTGAGTGCGATAGAGATCTTCTTGCCCCGACGATATGTTTATAGCGCACACTATCCTTGGCGGAATAATTCCTTCATCAAGTGACACCCAACTTTCGCTCTATGATGGGCTTTGAAAAAGCGTTCCTTCTTAGTATGGTTTTCACTCCAGCGGAGTGAGATGTCAATAGAATCGTGATCCGTAGAGTCTCCGCGCTCCAGAGGAGCGAAAACTTGAGAGGAATGATCTGGCTCTTAAGCCATGTCGCCGTTCTAACTCCGTTTTAGCAAACCCGGACTTTCAGGATCGCGAGAACAATCCACTCCGATTTAATGCGGCCAACCCGGCTTCGACAATCCCTTCGGCGTCAATCCCAAAGTGTTCATATAAATCCTGCGGAGTGCCCGACTGTCCAAATTCATCCACTCCCAATGGCATGACAGTTGTTCCGTAGATGCTGCCCAGCCATGCGAGTGTGTGAGACGCTCCGTCCTGCACGGTGATAATCGGAGCGTGTCTTTCATTGGGCGGGATCAACCAATCGAATGGTCCGGGTTTCTGCTCCCACTGCGACCTCTGCCACGTTTCAAATAGGCGCCGTGAGCTAGTCAGGTTCAGTACATTGACTGCCGCCCCTCTGCTTTGGAGTTCCTCCGCGGCTTTTACGGCTTCCGGTATCATCACGCCGGTGGCAGCAATGTGGAGGAGGCGTTCCCTCGGATGAACGGGATCCGTGTTTCGCCAGTCTACCAATCGGTAACCGCCCGCTAACACTTGACGTTGCAATTCCTCCTCTCCCAACCGCTCCAGTGCCGGAGCAATCAGTTGTTGATCGACTGGCATGGTGGAGAGCCTGAGATAAGTCGATTTTCCGGACTCTCGGTCACAACACTGGCGCACGGCGTCCAGCAGGATCCATTCCAGTTCCTGTGCAAAGCAGGGCTCGTAGGCATTGAGTCCCGGAAGTTCGCCGCATAGCGAAGGAGTTACAATCGATTGATGCGCCCCTCCCTCCGGCGCCAGCGTTATCCCTGACGGCGTGCCGGCGAAGATGAACTTCGCTCCCGAATATTGAGCGTAGATGAGGGCATCGAGACCGCGGCACACAAAGGGATCGTAGACCGTGCCGATGGGGATCAGATGCTGACCGCAAAGTTCATTCGACAGTCCGAGCATGCCGAGTAGCATAAAGAAGTTCATCTCGGAGATGCCCAGTTCGATGTGCTGTCCGTATGGACCGTACCGCCATTTTCTCAGTTGGTTGGCGTCGCTATCGTAATCCGGCAACTCTTCGGGAGCGTATACGCCGGTTTTGAGAATCCATCCCGACAGATTCGTGGATACTGAAACATCGGGCGACGTTGTGACGATTCGATCCGATAGCTTCGGCAGGCGAGAGAGTGACATCAACAATCGGCCGAAAGCCTGCTGGGTACTCAGGGTCCCTCTTGTCGGGGTCGATAGCACCTCCGGCACGCTGTCTTGAGAAATTTCCTCGATAGGAGGTTTTTCCTCGAGAAAGAGCCGTGCCGCCACCTCGCCGCATAATTTGCCAGCGGGTGAATTCGGAATAAACCGTGACCAATTGTCGTCATCCGGCACGCCCGACCTCACGCGCAGCGCCTCAATCTGTTCCTCGGAAAGGAACATGGAGTGATTGAGCGGGTGACCGGCGATAGGAGTACCCCAGCCCTTGATTGTATACGCGAAAATGATAGTCGGTCGGTCATCATCGTCATCGTTGACTTGCCGCAGCAGAGTCAGCAATTCTTCAAGATCGTGTCCGCCGAGATTGCTCAACACAGCCGGCAACTCTTCGTCGGATATTTGGTGAATAACCGACGCAAGTTCGGAGTCATCGACGCCGTCTACCGAGACGAGTCGGGAACGAAGCTCGTCACCCGGAAGCCGAATCAGCGCCTGGTATTCCTCGTTGCTCATCTCGTCGATTCGGCGATTGAGCGCGGCGCCGCCGGGTTGATTGAAAAGTCCCTGCAGAATGCGTCCATACTTTGTTTCGAGAACTCGCCAGCCGCTTTCTTCAAACAGTTTCTGGAGTTGACCCGCCCGAATCCCGGGAACAACGCGATCAAGACTTTGTCGGTTGAGATCGACAATCCAGAGCAGGTTGTCCAAGCCGGTAAGAGTTTGTTCAAGTATCGCCTCCCATACGTTGCCTTCATCCAACTCCGCATCGCCAATCAGCCCTACAAACCTGCGAGAACTAACTTCACCGAAATGGGACAGTGCGTAACGATGTGCCAATGCACCGAACGCGGGCGCCGTGGCTCCAAGTCCCACCGATCCGGTAGAAAAATCCACTATGTCGGGATCCTTGGTTCTGCTGGGATACGCCTGCAATCCGCCATACGAGCGAAACATGGTCAAGTACTCTGGAGGAAGTTGACCCAAAAGGTATTGAATAGCATGAAAGACGGGCGAGGCGTGGGGTTTTATGGACACTCGGTCACCCGACCTGAGAAAATCGAAATAGAGCGCGGTCATGATTGAGACAACGGACGCGGATGAAGCCTGATGGCCGCCAACTTTCACGTCTTCGGAACCTGGGCGGGAGTGGTTCGCATGGTGGATCATCAGCGTTGCGAGCCAAAGAACGCGCTGTTGAATCTCTTCCAAGGTTTCAATCAGTTCCGGTGATATGGGTTCACTACGGCTTTCCAAGACAACCTCCTGCTGACGTCTACGGGGACCGAACAAAGATACGTCGGCCACTATCTCAAGCACAACGGTTAATTATACACCCCACGACACTTTACTGTAAAGCAAGATAATACCAAGAGACACGCATCTGATTTTGCATTGACAACTTTACACATGTATAGTATGATTGTGAACGAACTGATTAGCGCTCGAGTTGACGTGTTACTCCCAAAATCGCCGATATTCAGCAGTACAACGGGGTCGCTATTACACTTTGCGCACACAAAAATCAACCTTCGTGACGACGAATTTCTTTTGTTAACCTCTCTTTTACATTTGCCCGTGCCTGGCTCCGCGCTATCAACGGGATGAATTGATTCAAAACTTGTGAACATACCCTCGGAATTGAGCATCCGCGCACATTCTTGTAATTGTCGGTTAAGGCAATTCTCTGCAATTCATTGTTTCTGTGTTGGACTTGATAGATGAAACCCCGTAATGCCTCGTATTCTTGCATTACTTGGAATTAGAAATGGATGAGATTCGTCTGTGGCTGTCAGCTTTCGGTGGGATAGCTTTCCTCTAATTCAACAGTACCCCCAAGTATTCATTGAGCGGTGCCGAACGAGTGGCGTACGCTTTGACTAATCTCCGAAATCCTCTGTTGACGAACTATTAATTCTTCGAGCAACGGGTCAATTATGGATTGAAAACTTTGCATGTTTGTGTGTGAAATATTTCAATCTGCCATAGCAGTCCGTCGCGGCGGCGGATTTATTATCCATTGGCATTTTGTTGGCATGGAGATGCCCGAAGTTCCTTACCGCCAAACGAAACCTCCATTTCAGACGATGCGAACAGGCCGCGCAAATTGGCGCTCCGTTGGCATTGTTTTTCGCCGCAACATTCCAATCCGCTGATCGACCTAGGAGGGATTTCCAAAACCCAATGACGCAACCGGTCAATTTCTATAGGAGGGGTTTCCAAACCCCGATAGCGTAGAAAATCAGAATACTGGCGGAACAGAAGACCGGACGACGAGACTGCCGCATATTTTTGTTGTAGGAGCAACCTCGAGGTCGCGACCGCATGCTGCGCAATCGACCGATCATCTCCGTCATCGACCGTCACATGGCTCCGGTGTATTCGATGACCATTGTTCATCGAAATACCATCGTAATGTGTGAATATGACTGAAAATGACAATAATAATCGCGGCAAGAGATGACATTCGCAAAGATAGGATTTAATGTTGAGAGGTGTTGACAGAAATGCTATGATATGGTATGATAACACGGGTTGTTGGTGGATATTGTCCACGCAACGATGTCACCATTCCCGTGGCTACACGGTCAGCGAATTTACTGCGAAAAGGAATTATGGTAACGACACCCGACCAGCGACGTTTTTTTCGAGACAACGGCTACATCATCTTCCCGGAGATGTTTAGCCGTCACGAGGTTGGGGTCATCATGAATGATCTGAAGAATCTGGATACGGAACACTTGGTCGTTGACGCTGCTGGCAGGAACAAGGATGGTATGGCGGTCGAAGACGGGGAGACGCCTCGATTGCAGTTTGGCTTACATGAGACTGATTCCTGTTTCGAACCACTATGCAGTCATCCGCGCCTCGCCGGTGTAATGCAGGAGCTGATGGGGGTTCCGCTTTATATTTACCACAGTAAACTCGCCTTCAAGGCGCCGTTCGTCGGTTCCGTGCAGTATTGGCATCAGGACTTCGGTTATTGGCGACGCAATCACAGCAAGCCAACCATGGGATCGTGCTTGTTGATGCTTGATGAACACACCGAAGACAATGCCTGCATGCAGGTGCTATCGGGTTCGCACCGAGGCGGAGTGGTGGAGCACCGTTACAGGCCGCGCGAATCAACGGGTGAGAAACAGTTGGCAATTCCGGCGGAGGAAATGACAATCCACTTCCGCCGTTATAATCGAGTAAAATTTGTGGGGTCGCCGGGCACGGTGGCCGCTTGGCACAGCAACATAATGCACGCCTCCTCCCACAACATTTCCGAGAATCCGCGTCGCGCTTTGATTGTGGCATTCAATGCCATGGGTAATAGCGATGAGCGAGAGGTAAATGACTCGCCTTTCACGGCTCACGGCGTCCAAGCGTTAGAATTGAGTGCGGACGACTGTCTCTTGTAGCAATACCCGCGTAGCCGGAAGAACGTTAGAGATTGACAGGTAGCCAGTTTCCGTATTCAACCGGCGGAGACTGAAAAGCGATGAACATCGAAGATGCGCTTCAATCGTTAGGTGTGAGGGAGGACACCTTATCGGGCGAGGAGAAACGCCGCCTCGACGAGGACGGATTCTTGCTGCTTTCAAACATGCTCTCTGACGCTCAAGTCCGTGCATTTGCCAACAGGCTGGATGAACTTCTGGAAGCGGAGGGAGACCGGGCGGGGGTTGAAGTGCATCAAGAGGAGGGCACCGCAAGGTTGGCAAATCTGGTGGACAAAGACCCGATGTTTGAAACCTGTTTTACGCATCCGCGCCTGCTCGCCGCTATGGCTCATGTACTGGGTACAGAACTGAAGTTGAATTCACTGAACAGTCGAGCCGCATTGCCGAATTCCGGTTTACAGGGATTGCATTCGGATTGGGGCAGCCCCGTAGCGCCAGGCGATTACTACATCTGCAACTCCGGTTGGCTGCTCGATGATTTTACTGCTGAGAACGGCGCAACTCGAATTGTGCCCGGGTCCCATCGCAGCGAGAAGAGGCCCCAAGATGTACTAGAAGATGCGGTTGCTGCTCAGCCGGACGAGATTCAGGTGTGCGCGCCTGCAGGTTCGGTGTTGGTTTTCAACTCGCATCTATGGCACGGCGGAGCGTTGAATAATACCACGGCGCCGCGTCGCGTCATTCACTCTGCTTTCTGTCGTCGTGACCAAGTTCCGCAAACTAACCAGCGGGAATACCTCGGAGCAGACACGCGTGATCGGTTAAGCGACGCCGCGAAATGTGTTCTGGATATACTGTAACAGAATTCAGGTATAGTACGTTGTTTGAATATTACCTATCTCACGAGAATATGAGGGAAGAGTAGAATTTGGAGGATACTACATCTTGCCCATATTCTAACCGATTTGGGAGGGTCTTCGACCATTCCTAAAACAGACTATCATGAACGGTGATAGTCGATTCCTGTTATGCCGGAGTCTCTCCGTGTGAAGATTCTTCCACAGGTGGGTGACCCAGGCAAACATTTAAATGGGGAAGTCCCCATTTAAAACACAAACTTTCTAAGGAGGACAAACTGTGTCTAGAAATTCAGCATTACACAAGAGTTTCACACTACTCTTTATCGTGTCGGTGACGGTTGCCTTTGCCGGTTACACCTCACTGGCATCTGCTCAACACGTTACGGATGGACTGGAACTCTATATTCCTTTCGATGCAGATTCTTGCTCGAACGACGCCTGCGATGATCTCGCCGGAAATCACGATGCCGTATTCAACTTTCCTATCAAGCATGTGGCAGGGCAAGTAAATGAAGCGGTGGAGTTTGATGGCCAAAATGGGCATTTTGCCCTGACCAACCTACTCGTTAACTCGAATGAGTTTGAGTCCGTCACCATGGAAGCTTGGGCGAATCCGTATCAAGCTCACGAAGCCTGGGGATCCGTGATGAACGGAGACGACGGCGGTTGGGATAGAGGCTACGGCTACCGCAATGTCTTGTGGGAAGTTCAGGTTGGCAAGGGCGGCGATTGGCAGCCGGGTCCCGAGGCCGTGTTCAATACATGGCAGCACACGGTTGTGATTTATACACCGGATCTTGTCATTTTCTATTGGAATGGCGATCGCTATGAATTCGACGAGGCGGATCCGACCGAGTCGATTCAAAGCTTGGTGATCGGCGACGACATACCTTGCGGTCCGAATTGTACCTTCCCGGGCGCTATCGATGAGGTTCGTGTCTACGGGCGCGAGTTGACCGACGCCGAGGTGCAACAGAACTACCAAGGTGGCACTGCCGTGGAAAGTAGCGGTAAAATCGCTGTTTCTTGGGGTGAGATTAAAACCTTACGGTAAGACCGAGCCATCAAGTCTATTTGTTTCGCTTCACCTTGCGTGTGAGGTCTCACCTTTCTCGAAAGGTGAAGCGTCTTTATTTGCGAAAATCCAAATTCACAGTGCCCATCTGGGAACCGTGTATCGGGAGGTGTTCTGTGAAAGTGCGACTTCCTTGAAGCGCAGTACATGGCTCGAACGAGAACTTGATTTTCGACCGTGAAATCGCACATGAATGTCGCGTGCGAAATCAACACCATTAAGACCAATGAATAAACTTACAACCATTTTCTCCAGTATGCCGTTAGTGGCGGTGCTTTTGTTAACTTTGATGGTAACTGTATCGGCAGACGCTCAAAATGTCAGGAAAGGTCTGATCGGTCACTGGTCTTTTGATGAGGACACCATCAATGGCAACAGGGTGGAAGATCTTGCCGGGAACAACGATGCCACCATAAACGGTGCCTCAATCAAGAGCGTTAAAGGCAAATTCGGGGAAGCGCTAGAATTTGGAAACAAAAACGGTCATTTTGTCGACACCGGCTTACAAATTACTTCGAGGCAATATGAAGATCTCACCATGATGGCTTGGGCGAAACCCTACAAGAGACACGTCGCGTGGGGGTCCGTCATGAATGGTGACGACGGCGGTTGGGACCGGGGCTACGGATACCGCCACGACAGGTGGGAGGTCCAGGTTGGTAAAGGAGGCGATTGGCAGCCGGGACCGAGAGCAGATTTCAATGTGTGGCAGCACACGGTAGTGATATATACCCCGGATGTGGTCATCTTTTACAAGGATGGGCAGCGATTCGAATTTGACGACGCCGTACCGACTGTGTCCAACAACACACTCATCATCGGCGACGATATTCCCTGCGGTCCCGTGTGCACGTTTCCGGGCGCAATCGACGAAGTTCTCCTTTATGGCCGGGAATTGAACGACAATGAGGTTCGGCAAAACTTCAGATCTAGGGGAGGTCAAGCCGTCGAAGCGGCTTCAAAACTCGCTGTCACATGGGGAAGCATAAAGCGTGCGCGATAGATGGGTTTCCCCTGTCCGGCGAATATTCCTAGGCCAACAGTCTTTCCAGTTCCGCGTGCCGCTGCTACTCCATTCCGATCAACGATTAAACGACAAATCAACCGATTCTTAAAACTCATCAAAGTCCATCGGAGTTGCCGTAGATGTTGATTCATCTCAGAATTCCATGAAAGGAGAGCAAATGTTGAACGATAAATCATTAATGCTACTTCTCACCGTAGCGATTATCGCGGGTTCCATTTGCGGTGGAACGGTAGCAGAGGCGCAGTTTATATCGGAAGGTCTTGTAGGACGATGGGCATTTGATGCCATCACCCAAGGCAAGATTAAAGATGCTGTCCGCACAAACGATGGAGCCATAAAAGGAAATCCAAAAATGGTGGAGGGCATAATCCGCAAGGCCATGCAATTTGACGGCAGCGAGTATATTGAGATTTTCGGAGCCAAGGAATTGGAGCTCAAAGATTTTACGGTCGATGCCTGGGTTAAGGCTGACCAGGAACCGAACGAACAAAAGAATAGCCGGATATTGACGAAGGGCGTCAGTGGCGCCAACTACGCTCTAACTTGGCACCACGTAGACTGGAAAAAGTTCAGCCAGAGCGTTTCCGCGCAGATGACGGGCGGTTTTTTCATCTCGTCAAGTACTAGGAAGAACCCCCTTGAAGCGGATGTCTGGTATAACCTGGTCGGCACCTATAACGGCAGAGAGATGCTCATTTACGTGGACACCGAGTTGCGAAACAAGCGTACGTGGTCGGGTACCCCTATTGTCGATCCCTCTGATCTCACCATCGGGGCTATGACTGGAGGGGGCGGTCCAGAAGGCTTTGAGGGCGTTATTGATGAAGTCAAGATCTACAACCGAGCCCTGACTCCGGCTGAGATTGTGCAGAATTATGAAAAAGCCAAGGCTCTCGCTGTTGAAGATTCTTCGGACAAACTTGCCATCACGTGGGGTGAGTTAAAACGCGCTAGGTAGTTACCTACTACCGCATAGCCGATAGATCATGGTAAGGAGAGTTCCTAGCTTTCTTTACGCGGTAGCAAAGTGCGTGGTCGAGTTGGTGACATGACGCGGCAAGAGGAAACCCCGTTTTGATGCGGGTTGTTGACATTATTCAACAGGTGTGGAAGAAAAGCGACATCCGAACCGAGTGAATCCGTGTCAATCACAGGTATTAGATTGCGCGCCGCATCAAATTCAACGGCGGCGGCTAAATCAGCCCGGAAGTTAGAGGAAGTCCATTCATGGCAATTCGTGTTGCAATTATCGGATGCGGCGGCATGGCTCGCGGACATCTGAATGCCTACCTACGTATCCAAGAAATTGTGCCGGGAAAGGTTGAACTGGTTGCGATGTGTGACCCGGTGCGGAAAAACGCGGAAGACTTCGCCAGCCGCGTAAATGACGCCACCGGGAAGATGCCGGTGGTTTATGAAGACACGGATGCCATGCTTGCCGCTGAAGATCTTGACGGTGCCGATATTTGTACCCCTCACTGCTACCATCACATCAACGCCGTCAAGTGCCTGAACGCGGGGGTCAATGTCATCGTCGAAAAACCAATCGGCATCACGATTAAGGCCACGCGCGCGATAATTGAAGCGGCAAATGTAAACGGAAAAATCGCCGCCACCGCGGAAAATATCCGACGCGCGCCCAGTCGTCGAACAGCCTGGTGGTTGATGAACGAGAAAAAGATGCTCGGCGATGTAACCATGTTCTTCTCCCAGCATGCAAGCCACCTGATTGCGGATCCGCAGAGCCCTTGGCACTGGCGTCTCGATTTGAAATTGGGCGGCGGCGGCATGGTGATGGATTCCGGCGCGCACTATTGCGACACCCTTCGTTATCTATTCGGCGATCCTGACACCGTCTATGCACGCGTTCGCCAAGTTGCCGAACACAAAGTTACGAAAGACGGCGTATTGGTGAACGACGAGAATGAGGACACTTGGGTTGCAACCATAAATTTCAAGTCCGGCACAACAGGGCTTTGGACATGGAGTAGGGCAGCTCCCGCCCACGATTTTACCCACATCGTGTATTACGGTACTGAAGGCTGCTTGGTCGACAATGGCGACATCTTCCACGGACCTCATGACGGTGCCGAGGTGATACTCAAGAACGGGTCGCGCTATTCCATGAAAGACTTGGTCGAGGAGTACATGGCGGGTTTGAACGACGCTGAGCGAGACAACCTCTTCCCGCACGGTATCACGGACGGCGTGTTGCTTGAATGCTACGATTTTGTAGATGCCATTGAGAACAATCGTCCCGTAGAAGTGGACGGTGAACTCGGGCTCCGCGCAAAGGCCATCTGCGAAGCCATTTACGAGTCCAACACCTGCGGCCAAGTGGTCAATTATGACGATGTCGTTGATGGCAAGATCGATGCATACCAAAAACCCATCAACGAGCGCTGGAACCTTTAGAGGTTTATCACACTCCACACTTAGATAAGAAAAAATCCTACCGGCATTTTTCGCACCGTGTACACATGCTTTCAATCGGCATCTCCGTGATTGGAATGGAGGACAGATGATCTTCGGACACCGTGCGGTTTCAATTTGCTTCCAATTACTTTTCCTAAGCATAACCTCCGCAGTCGGTGCATTTCTGCTTGCGATTGGCGTTCAAGCGGAAGCTCCGACGAAACAACAGATTGCCTTTTATTCCAATAGGAATGGGAATTTCGAAATCTATGTGATGGATGTTGATGGCAAGAATCCTCAACGATTGACAAACAATCCTGCGGTAGATGCGGCACCGTCTTGGTCTCCTAACGGCAAGAAAATTGCCTTTCACTCAAATCGGAGCGGGGATTATGACATCTATGTTATGGACTCCAATGGAAACAACCAAATCAATTTGACGAACAGTTCCGACGCCGATGACCGTGAACCCGACTGGTCTCCTGATGGAGAGAATATCGCCTATCAATCAAAGGACACCGGACACTACGATATCTTCATCATGGGTGCCAACGGTAAGAACATTCGCAACCTGACAAACAAATCGGACTCCCGCGATCAATACCCGGCATGGTCTCCCGACGGTAGAACAATTGCCTTCACCTCCAACCGGGACGGGAATGACGATATATTCGTGATGCAGTCGAGCGGCAACCGTCCAAGAAACCTGACAGAGAAGGACATTGATGGGCCCGAGGGACTGCGGCTGGCAAATGCGCGCGACTCCCTCCCATCGTGGACGGCTGATGGCAAGATAATTGTCTATAGCAGCGTGAACGCCAATCGTGTCTGGATGATGGACGCTGACGGAAAGAACCGCAAACAGGTTTTCCCCGCGGATGGCAATGACCGCGATGCAGCCGTCTCGCCCAACGGAAAATTCGTTGTTTTCCAAGCAAACAGAGATTGCGGCGACGATTGCAAGAAATACGAAGTGTTCGTGGCGGATATAACAAAAGCCCCGGCAGAAATAAAACAGATCACCTTCGGCGGGCATCCGCACGGTGATTTTGACTGGTACGATCCCCTCTACGCGCTTTCCGTGGAACAGACTAAGAAGGTTGTAACATTCTGGGGGCGGATTAAACAGGGAATGTAGGGACTTTCATTGTAGGCACTCGTCTCGGAATATTGGCACACCGTGTTAGGGGTCAAACATTCCTAATCGTCGATTGTCCGTAACTGATCAGTCCATCAATCTAAATCCACGATGTCGGTTTGTAGTAGCAATCAAGCGACTGAATAAGGAGTGCGATAGAGATCCTAATCATTGCACGTCCGTTCTGGGCATGTGAACTCCCGATTCGTCGGAATTAGCATTGGTCTTCCTTACTCGGTGCGTTCCTTTCCTGCTCGGTCTGGATTGGCAAATCCAGACCGTTGGACTAAACAGTTACGATTGTCCTTAGGATGTCCGATGTGGCACTCCCAATGAACCGAGTATACCGGATACCGTTCTTACTCATCGTAACTCTTACCTTCGCAGGAATAGGTCTCGATTATACCTTCCCTACCAATTGTCATTCCAAATCTACGACACTGCCCGACTGGATACCCCAACCGGTTGACCTTGTCTTGGTATCGGAGCCTCGACTTTTGCAAGCCGCCGAGTCTGCCCAAAAGGCGGTGGCGAATGCGCCGGATGATGCCGGGGCTTGGGGCAATCTTGGCAATGTCTACCTTGTACACGGTTGGGAAGCCGAAGCTGCTCGATGTTACCGGCGCGCCGCGAACATCGATTCCGCCGAGTTCCGCTGGTTCTACTACCTCGGATTAAGTACCTACAAAACTGACGCTCAAACTGCCGTAGATGCCTTTCGAAAGGCAATTGCGCTTGATCCTGACTACCCGCCCGTTTACGTGAACCACGCCCACGCACTTAGGCGTCTGGGACGCCTCGAAGAAGCTCGTCGGCATCTGCTGCACGTCATTGAGCTGGAGCCGAAAAACCCGTTTGCGGAAGTGGCGCTCGGTGAACTTTCCTTGGCTTCCAAGCAGTTCGACGATGCTCGGGTACACCTGGAGCGCGCCTTGGAACTGAATCCGGCTCAGAGCGAAGCCCACGCCGCGATGGCGCAAGTAGCTTTGGCATTGGGAGACAAGGAAGCCGCCAATCGTCACGCCCAAGCGGCGCGCAGACCCTCAAAACATACTGAGATGGATGACCCGCTCTGGTGGGAGGTCGTAAAAGTTGGCGTGACTGCCAAACGGTATGCCGAGCGCGGCACCCGCTATTTGGAACGTGGGGATTTCAAGAACGCCGCAACGGAACTTGCCGCAGCCGCCTCAAGCAAACCGAAGGATGCCGAAATCTGGTTCAATTACGGGATTGTACTGCTCAGCATCAATCGATACGGCAAGGCCCGAAAAGCCCTCGAACACGCCCTGTTGATCATTGACGAAAATGACCTGGAAGGAGGCATGTCACCGAAAACGCCCAAGGAGATCGAATTCTTGGAAATCCATAGCAATTACAACTTGGGCTATGTCTATGAACGCACGGGTGACAGAGTTAAAGCCGTTGCCGCTTACAGGCGAGCCATTGAACTAAAACCCGATTTAGCGATCGCCCATGCGGGACTTGGCGTGCTTTATGCAAAGACAGGGAGGATTCGTGAAGGCATCGCGCACTGTAAACAAGCGATTCAGTTGGCGCCCGATGACATAAAACTGCAGCACAGCTTGGCGACGGTTTATTGGCAGGCGAAGTTGTACAACAACGCCGCCGAGGTGTACGACAACGTCCTCCAGTTCGATCCCGACGATAAGAGAGCGCTTCATCAACGTGGTGTCATCTATATGGGCAAGCGCATGTACTCGGAAGCGATTGAAAAGTTTAACCGAGTGTTGGAGATTCAGCCGGATGACGCGCTTGCGCACGGCGCATTGGGAACGGCGTACCTTAAGATCGGCAACCGCGCCGCTGCCATTGCTGAATTTGAGACTGTACTGCGGTTAGACCCGAACAACCGCACGGCACAACGTATGTTGAGGGGTCTCACACGGTAGGGCGCAACCTTTTCGGCGACTTTAAAGTACTCCAAAGATGAGGGAATTAATGATGCAATCGAGATATAGTTTCGCGAATCCCATTCTGGGCGTTTGTCTTATCTTCGGTTTGATGTCGACCACTCCAAGTTTTCAGGCGCACGCGCAGATTGCTTTTGTGTCTGATAGAACTGGCAATCACGAAATCTACGTAATGGATGCGCATGGAAATAAGCGCCGAAACCTAACAAGAAACCCTGCGCACGACTATGCGCCGGCGTGGACTCCCGATGGCGGACGCATTGCCTTTACCTTCAATAGAGATGGAAACTTCGAAATCTATGTGATGGACGCTAAGGGGCCGAATCCTCGAAACTTGACAAAAAATCGTTCACTCGACGAATTTGCTTCATGGTCGCCTAGTGGTGAACGCATTGCCTTTTGTACCGACAGCGATGAGAACCGTGAAATCTATGTTATGGACGCAAATGGCGGCAATCCTCAAAGGTAAACGAGACATCTCGCATTTGACTTTGGGCCATCGTGGTCACCAAACGGCGAACATATTGCCTTCAATTCCAGTAGAGGCGGGAACAACGAAATATACGTGATGGATATTGACGGCGGTAATCTTCAACAACTGACAACAGATCCCGAGAGCGATTGGGGCCTGACTGGGCTCGGTCGGCTTTTTCGGTTTCTCCTTCAGGTCGGTAACCGATGATGTGGAGGCGGCTCAAGAGTGGAGACTACGGCATCGCGCCAGCTATAGCCAATCCGGCAACAAAAGACTGAGATCCTGTTTGACAAGTCATTCTGGATAGAGCCATTTTTTGCTGAAATCAATCTTGTCCGAAAATTAAAATGGAATCCCTACATCATTCCTTGTAAGCCCCTGAGGGGCGGAAGGTGTATAGTAACGGCGGCTCACTACACATCAAAAGCCCCGGAGGGGCGACAGGTAGCAGCAACTCAATCACCCAAGAATCGCTTTGTCAACTCTTTGTCAAACAGACTCTGAGGCAATTACAACCGCCAAAGCGAAAAACTGCGGATCATGGTGGGAGCGGAGGACGAAAGATGCAACTGCAACATAGGCAGAGATATATCAGACCAGTCTGGATTCTGATTTTGGGTCTGGCATTATTTATGGCAGGTGTTCAAGCGCACGCACAGATTGCTTTTATGTCTGAAAGAGATGGCAATAAAGAGATCTATGTGATGGGTGCTGACGGTCGAAGTCCTCGCAATGTAACAAGGCATTCCGCAGACGATTGGACACCCTCCCTGTCACCTGACGGAAAGCGCCTTGCATTCATGTCTGATAGAGATGATGGGAACCATGACATATATGTAATGGAGGTCGACGGCGGTAGTCCTCGAAGGTTAACGCGGCATCCCTGGAGTGACGGGTCGCCTTCATGGTCGCCGGATGGCAAGCGAATCGCATTTAATACGAAGAGACATGGAAACCATGAAGTCTACGTCATGGATGCGGATGGTCAGAATCCTCAAAACTTGACGAAACACGTCAAAGATGATTGGGACCCCACTTGGTCTCCTAGCGGTGTACAGATTGTATTTGTGTCCGCTAGAGACGGCTTCTCTGAAATCTACGTGATGGGAGCTGATGGTTCGAACGTGCAACGATTGACGGAAAACCAAGCGATAGACAATATGCCCTCGTGGTCGCCGAATGGGGAACACATTGCGTTTATGTCGAATAGGGACGGAAACAGGGACATATTCATAATGCGGATCGACGGCAAAGACCAGCGAAATCTAACAGATCATCGTGCGGAGGATTGGTACCCTTCATGGTCACCATTTGGTGACCGTATTGCCTTTGGATCCAATAGGGATGGAGATTATGATGTCTACGTGATGGATCTTAACGGGCGCAATGTTAGGAATCTCACCAGACATGACGATAGAGACGACAATCCGGACTGGTCGCGTGCGGTACTCTCCGTTTCTCGTGCAGGTAGGCGACTCACGATGTGGGGGCGGATAAAGAGAGACACCTACGACATCGGACCGATTACAGCCATCCCGGAAATAGAGGAATAAGGGAATCAAAATAGTTAACTAGGTACGCTATGGCTTATGAACAGAAACGGATGGTGGCAGATGCAGTCACGATATAGGTTGTCATTTTTTATTCCAGTCAGCATTCTTGTCTTGAGTCTGATTGTGTTCATGGCTGCTGTTGTAGCACACGCGCAGATTACTTTCATGTCGGAAAGGGACGGGAACAAAGAGGTTTATGTTCTGGGGGCCGACGGTCGAACTCTTCGCAACTTAACAAACCATTCCGCGGATGATTGGACGCCCTCATGGTCGCCTGACGGAAATCGCATTGCATTCATGTCCAATAGAGATAATAACAATGAGATTTACGTTATGGACGCTGAGGGCGGTGACCCCCGAAGATTAACTGTACATCCTCGGAGTGACGGGTCTCCTTCATGGTCGCCCGACGGCAAACGCATAATATTTAATACCAGAAGAGATGGAAATTCCGAAGTCTACGTCATGGATGCTGATGGTAAGAATCTTCAGAACCTAACGAAGCACCGCGAAAGTGACTGGGATCCTTCATGGTCGCCTAGCGGTAGGCGCGTTGTATTCGTGTCCGGTAGAGATGCGCCAAGAGGTGAAATTTACGTGATGAGAGCTGATGGTTCGAACGTACGGAGATTAACGAAAAATCAATCGCTTGACTGGTGCCCCGCATGGTCGCCTGACGGTGTGCACATTGCGTTCACGTCGAGTAGAGATGGGAACTTTGAGGTTTACACAATTCGTGCCGATGGTCGAGCTGAGCAAAACCTCACGAGACATGATGCCGATGATTGGTACCCTTCGTGGTCACCCTTTGGCGATCAAATTGCCTTTGGATCCGATAGGAGTGGTAATCATGATGTCTACGTGATGGATATGGATGACCGCAATCTTACAAAACTCACACATAATGCCGAGACAGACGACGACCCGAACTGGTCCCGCGCGGTTCTCTCGATTTCTCCTGTGGGCAGGCAATTTGTGATATGGGGTGAGATCAAAAATGGAAACTATGACGCATCAACAGCTATGGACGAGGCATTCAGCGCCCCCGGATCGAAATAATGGCGCGCGTGCGGCGAGACGGCTCACTCTAGTGCATTGAAACGGACGAATATTGTGCAGCAGTGCAGACGGAGGGCTATGTCAGTGATGTAAAGGGCGGTAGTTTCATAGACAAATCCACCGGCGCGCGTGATCAAGGCTTTGGGTCGTGCGTCGTCGATTTCTTGCTGGAACCGGGGCGTGACGACGATTCGACACCTCCGGGCCTTCATTAGACATCTTTCCGAATTAGCTCCTTTGGGGGGACGGTAACCTCGCCGATTGAAATAACTATACTATTTGATGCGTTCGCGAGGGACGCCTTTAGTGATGTGAAGAATTTTACACCGTCTGACGATATGCTCACGGAAACCAACTTGTGGCGCCAGCTGTCGATTGTATAAATCCTTCCCTGAATCAAGCACTGGCTCCGATGTTCCTTAATGGGCCCGGGAAATACAGTTTGGCTGTACCCTGATAACCGCTGTCAAGTTGACTTTTCTTCCCTCCCGCAACTTGGAACTTTTAGATTGATAACTTAACATATATGTGGTATATTTTAACATAGCGCCCGGCATGGCGGCGAAACTTTTTTTCTGTTGGCATCTTGTTAGCATCACAATTCCTGAGAACCCGCTCCGGCAAAGGGTTTCTCAACTTTAAAGAATGCTAACACGTCGCTTAAATCAGCGCTCCGTTAGCATCTCTTTCCGCTATATCACTTCAAGGAGAAAATACGGGGATCAAGCGAGTGGATAGATCAAGTGACTGAATAAGGAACGCGATAGAAATCCCAGTGCGATAGGGATTCATGCGTTCATTGAGGCAAGAGATGACCGAATTTGCTAACATACTGAACACGGCAAATTTATGGACGCATCATTGCTTCCTAACCTGCTATCGAGGTGTTCCTCAAAACGTGTGCCGAAAAATAAGAGCGCACAAAAGCGCACTAACGTGGCGCGTGTAATACATGGCTTCAAGCCTCTCCACGTAAGGCTTCAAGCGCAATTTCAATGCGTGTCGAATTTGTGCGCTCGAATCTCGCGCGAATGCGATAGAAGTCCATGAACCGATTCTCTGTAGGAGCGATTTCCAAATCGCGATTCCCTACGTCGTCTGTAGGAGCGATTTCCAAATCGCGATTCCCCGCGTCGTCTGTAGGAGCGATTTCCAAATCGCGATTCCCTACATCGTCTGTAGGAGCGATTTCCAAATCGCGATTCCCCACGTCGTCTGTAGGAGCGATTTCCAAATCGCAATTCCCTACGTCGTCTGTAGGAGCGATCTCCAGGTCGCGATTCCCTACGTCGTCT
>JAPPIK010000034.1:0-21405 GCA_028820655.1 Candidatus Poribacteria bacterium
ACCACATTTTTCTTACGTTTGACGTCTGTCTAAAAGCTACAAATTACTAATTCCGTAGAAATATCCGATTCCACGTCCGGGGATGCTCGCCGCGTTGCCGAAACCGGTCAACCGCTGGTTATGTCCGTGAACCATGTGGAAGCTTCCCTCCGCCCGGTCCACCCCGCCCCCGCCCATGGCACCGCCAAGAACTTGCAAACGCGCGCAGCCGGACAGCCCCGCGCACGCGACTAGGACCAATACCCTTGCGATTTTCACGGTCGCCTCCCGTCCGGTGCAGCCGAACATGCACCTTCCGGTTCATTTTTTCTGGGCGTACACCTCGATATCCTCGATAAAGTCCAACCTGTTCGCAACAGCGGTTTTCTGCACCACGCGAATGTCCTCCGCGCGCATGTTTATGCGGATACTGGCGCCCTTGCCGACCGGTCTTTTCATTTGCTTTGCCAATCTCCAATTCTCGCTACCCACTCGAACATACACGTCCACGTTCTTCACCGGATCTACGGTATCCAATCGGATATGACGAACAAACCGGGGTTCGTTAAGTTCGTAAAAATATGCCGTCCCAAAACCTGGGGCGCAGACCGGTCCTCAGCCGCCCTGCAGCGGGTTGACGACCTGCTCCGTGCG
The DNA here is from genome assembly GCA_028820655.1 of Candidatus Poribacteria bacterium. Classification (GTDB taxonomy): domain Bacteria; phylum Poribacteria; class WGA-4E; order WGA-4E; family JAJDTR01; genus JAJDTR01. The sequence continues at coordinate 634 of JAPPIK010000034.1, forward strand.
GTAACGTCCTTCCACGCGTTCCACGCCGCCGCCGCTTAAGGCTTGACTAAGGTGCGCGGTCTGAACGCATCCGGAAAACGCCGCACACGCGAATACGAGCATTACATTGACGATTCTCATCATAACCTCCCATATCAAGTAAGGTTTTCTATACACTAGTGTTGCCGCTTTGCAACTCATGCCGAATTTTAGTCACAGTTTACTGCCTGTAGGAGCGATCTCCAGGTCGCGATAGAGTGTCCTGTTGGTTGCCCATCAGGTTGATTGCTATAGGTATCGACATCTGCCGTCCAATGATTTCTCCTCCCCATTGAATGGCGCTCCGTCGGAAAACACCAACACAATCGGTTTATGTTTGTATGCAATAGCCCTGCCAACACGCTCCCGCCGGTTTGCACGCCTCCGTATGATATGCTATACTTACCGATAGCGCAAGCTGCACTAGGTTCGGGAGTAAGAGCGTTTCTTTGAATCGCCAATCCTCAACACTAAGCGGTGACCTGAAAATGATGGAAGATGTTGAAAAGACAATCGCAAGAGAGAAAGACGGAATTCGCCGGAGATTCAAAGCCGAGGTAAAAGGAATCTTCGGTTCTTACGCGCGCGGTGATTTCCGCGAGGACAGCGATCTGGATCTCTTGGTGGATTTCGATGATGGAGCCAGTCTCCTCGATCTTGTCGGATTGGGACAATATTTGGAGGAGGTGTTGGGATGCAAGGTGGACGTGGTGTCCCGACGATCCCTCCGCGAGGAAATCCGCAGTTCCGTCTTGAGTGAAATGATTAGCCTATGAGGGATCAATCGAGTGAACATCGAACGCGATGGAACTCCCATAGGGTGTGTGTTTTGGGTAGGAGGAGTTCCCATCTATTCCCGACAGGTCGCGATTCAGAAATCGCTCCTACGCGCAGCAGGTTGTGAGCGAGACATCTCGGTGTATTGGATGTCCTCCTACTCCCAGCCTTCCTGTATCCGATAGCCCAGCCAATCCCGCCGACCGGTCCGAGCGTGGCACGGTACCACACTGTCGCACATCGTGTCTTAGTTAGTAAGGGTCTGTAGAGGAGGCGATCCACTGGTCTCCCCTTATTTGCATCTTGCCCGCAAAAATTAGACACAAAAATAGAGGGGTACAAGAACTCCGCCGGAGTAGTAGGTAGGAAGATTATTTTGACTATTAAAATCCTCCCAACTTATACCTAATTAATTTACGATGTCCCGTACTGTCCATGTTTCAAACTCTCGTTTCCGGTGATATGGGATAGTAGTAGCCTTTTTCGTAGATGGATTATACCATCCACGATGGGAACCTTTACCGCGGTTTTTCAACTCTGTACAGCCGAGTGCTTTTAGCCTCTTGCTAATGTCTCTGTATGTCATGAACTGCACCTAGCCGTCCACTATCATTTGCAAATCCTTCAAATTGCGGCAGAGTGGCTTCAAACCAATAATCAGATTTGCTTTCCCTCGGGGTGATAGTCTGGAAACGAGGCGTGTCGGCGAGCGGTTCAGTGACCATGATTTCTGACGGCAACTCTTTATTTAATTCCTCATAGATTCCGAGAGTTGTGACAAACGCATCGACGGAATTGTCCGATGCTTCATCGATTGTATCACCTTCAGTTATTAACTCGGGTAACTCTTCACAAGTGACAGTATAAGCATTTTCCGGAGATTCACGCCTTAAAATCATGGTTAGCTTGAAAAACATGTGGGGATATCCTCTGGTTTTCCGGCGCTGTTCGGTAACGAGATTGTTTGTATTTAAGCTACTGGTTGCATTATAACACTTGGGAATTTGTAGCGTCAAGAGCGAGAGCGGATTTCTGTACGACCCGAATGGTGTCTGCATGCCTGTTTACGCGGATGTAGATGTTCCTTCCGACAGGTTTCTTCAGTTGCTTGGTGGATTTCCAATCCGCATCTCCCGCTCGAACGTATACGTCCACATTTTTCACTGGATCGATGGTATTCAATCGGATTTGACGAACAAAGCGGGGCTCATCGAGTTTGAACAGGACTTTCTTGATAGGGGTTTCCCGATTCTCGCACTCCAGAGGAGTGCAATGTCAATAGAACACGATTCCTCACCGCCTCTGCACTCCAGCGGAGTGCTATGTCGAGTAGTTGTAGGGTGCAATCAAGCGAGTGAATAGCGAGTGCGATAGAGATCTTCTGCGCACCAGCCTTTTGGCGTTATACGCCGGACCGAAAATCCCGTGAGACTAAATCCTTGATAACTGTGGGAGGGGCATCTTGCCCCGATCTCATTGGCGTAGGGGCGGGGATCAAGCGACTGGATAACGAGTGATCAAGGGAGTGGAAAGCGAACGCGATAGAACTCTCATAGGGTGTGTGTTTTGGATAGGAGGAGTTCCCACCGATTCCCGACAGGTCGCGATCCGGAGATCCCTCCTACGTGCAGCCGGTTGTGAGCGAGACATCTCGGTGCATTGGATGTCCTCCTACTCCACGTCTTCCTTTTTGCGAAACACCCAGACCTGCTTGAGAAACCAGAAAGCAGCAGCGATAGAGAACAACAACACAACGCATTCTATCCAAGAAACCCGCGCGCTCCTTAAAAGCAGAAAGCCAATACCTACCGACCAGCCTATTAGCCCGGAAGTTATCGGAATCCCCCGACTCGACTTGAATCCGATAGCCCAGCCAATCCCGGCGACCAACCCGAACGCGGCGCAATACCAAACTGACGCGGGGACATATCTTTCTATCGCGCTCTCATATAGCTTCGGTGCGAACGTGGATAGCGCGAGCCACGCCGCAACACCCCCAACCGTGCATGTAATCAACTTTAGAATTACTTGAAGACTCTTGCCAATTACCATCTTTACCGTTCCTCCCTTCCCGCGAAGTAACCCCGTAATGTAACATCGTATCACGATTCCTATCGAAATTCAATCGATAGTGACCGACGCATGCGCCGTGCCGCGCTTGCCGCTACGATTTACATGCCTCCGCTTGATGTGCTATACTAACCGAAATTCCAATCGGAGAGGCGAAAGTGCGCGGCTCGGAAAACCATACTGGCTTAAAGGCGTGGTTGCGGGACAATAAACAGAAATACTTGACCGGCTGGGATCGTGAGCCGACGGTCATCCTGCTCGGCTCCGCGATTCTGTTAACGCTCTACCGGTTCTACAGCAGCCGCGCGTTCTTCAGGAAACACTTCGCAAAATACGCCGCCCGCCTCCCACTCGCCGGACTCCATCTTCATTACTACTGGTTCCTCTCAAGCCTGATTACGCTCCTGCTGCTCCCGATGCTCGTCGTGAAGTTCGGCGTCAAGGGGCGCCTCCGCGATTACGGCTGCCGCCTGAGCAACGGCAAACTGGGCTGGGGATTCGCGATCGGCGGATGGCTGATCATGATCCCCGTTCTGCTCCTCGTCGTGCACCTGTTCCCGGCATTTCAAGCGAAATACCCTCTCAACAAACTCGCCGCCGCCAGTTGGAAAACCCTCCTTCTCTACGAGCTTGCCTACGGTGCCTACCTGTTCGCGTGGGAGTTCTTCTTCCGCGGCTTTATGCTGTTCGGGCTGGAGAAGCGGTTCGGGAACTACAGCATCCTCATCCAGACCATTCCCTTCGCCGTGATGCACTACTCGAAGCCGTTTCCCGAGGCGGCAGGCTCTATCGTTGCCGGGTTGCTGCTCGGCGCGGTGGCATTTGAAACGCGGTCCTTCGTCTACGGCGCCGCCATTCACTGGCTGGTTGCCGCCTCCATGGATTTGATTTGCGTTATGAATCGGTGAAGGATTTTGACAACGCGCCAATTGTTTTTAATTGACAACAAACGCATTTCGCTTATAATACTTTCGTGGATCCCCGTGAAAATTCATACGCTTTGCTTGGATGGATTGCCGACCGACAAGATGGAGAAAGTTGTTTTGATTCATGCCCCTGAGAGAAAATTCAGAACTTATTGAGTTCGTTGCTCCGCTCTTGGATGAGGCAATCACGACCGTCGGCGAGCAGGAGTACATCCGACTTCGTAGAGCCGCAGACGATGATGCCCAAGTGGCAGAGAATGCTACAGAGGCGGTTAAGTCGCTTGCCCTGATGCAGTATGGCAGGCAGCCCGCGTTCAACGAGTGGGACGCGCTCTTCTACATCACGGACTACCAACCGGGCCATATCAATTTTGCGCTTCAGGTATTAGAGGGGTTGATTCAAGAAGCGCCGGATGGTCTGGCAGGCAAGCCGTCGCTTCACATCATCAATGTGGGTTGCGGCGCGCTCGCCGTACAGTTTGCCGTGGCGATACTGGCAGCGGTATACAACGTTGACGGCGCCACTATCGTTGTCAAAGGAATTGACACGCGCCCGGCGATGAAGGTTATTGGAACTACTCTGTGGAAGCAGTTTCGCACGCTTGTTGACCGGTATCCGAAGTTGTCCGCGTTGTCGCATGCCTGCGACGGTTTGACCACGCGCGCCGAAGTATACGACTCGTATGCCTCCTTCTGGCGCGCCGCGACTAGCCCCCCACCTGCCGACGCGCCTCCCGAATGTTGGCTTGTCTCTTTAGATCCCGTGTTTGAAGCCAATAAAGATGAAATCGCTGGTGCGCTTCAGACTCTTCACGAAAGGTATTCCGATAATGTAAGACTTGCTGCATGTTTCGACTTGACGCTCGAAATAGACCGTTGTGTTCCCCGAGGGGGCTTGCAATTCAAGCGACCCCGCAAGGAAATGCTTCCCTTTCAAGGAAAACTACCCATAACCTCTAAATGGCGGGAAGAATTGGTCGCCGAATTGTCTAAGTTGCCGCAAAACGCATACAGCCGCAACGTGGCGGGGTTGTTGCAAATCCCGGTGATTTGGCCGGGCAGACTAATCTGTCGCGGCTCTATCACGACCCGTAGAGACGCAACGCTTCATGACCGCGCCAATACAACAATCCCTGCTTCTTCAAGTCCCGGTACTCCCTGATCGTCCAAATCAACTCGGTCAGGCGGCGGTCGAATACGCCCCGGTGCGGGACATCCTGACGCGGGCGAGCGGGTTCATGGGCGAATACGACTATACGTTGAATCCCTACAGCGGTTGCTCCTTCGGTTGTACCTATTGCTACGCCGCTTTCTTCAGCATGAGCCGTGAAAAGCGTGACGGATGGGGGCATTGGATTACCGTTAAAGAGAATGCCGTCGGCAAGATGGAGCGATTTAAGCGCTCACTGGATGGAAAGCTAATCTACATGAGTAGCGTGACCGACCCCTACCAACCCATTGAGCGTAAACTGAAGATAACCCGTGACCTATTGAAAATCTTGGCAGAGCGGCACAAACCGAAGCTGGTAGTACAGACTCGCAGCCCGTTGATTACCCGAGACTGCGACCTTTTCCGAAGCATCGAAGACAATGGCGGCCGTGTCCAGATAAATATGACCGTCACCACGGACGATGAAGACATCAGGCGCACCTTCGAGCCGTATTGCCCATCCAATGGTGTGCGAATGCGGGCGATTGGGGAAATCATGGCTGCCGGCATTGATGCTTGCATTACGATGACACCGCTGTTGCTAGTGAGGGATGCGAATGCCTTCAGCGAGAGTTTGTTGGAAACCGGGGTAAAAAGATTCATCGCACAGCCGTTCCACTTTCAGCGCGGAAAATTTATTGCGAGCACACGCCAAGAGGCATTCGCAATGATGGCGAAAAAACTGGGCAGCTCACCGTCATCATTCCGCGAGGATTATCTGAAACACTATAAAGCCGTTTTTGACGTTCTGCGAGAGAATTTGCCGAGCCTCGGTGAAGGCAAAAAAGGATTCGCGCCGCCGTTCTGAGAAGTCCAATTCTGGGCGAGCCAGGCGCGTTCTCTTACGTATTACGCATTACGCATTACTGTATCTTTCTTAATGATCCGGGGCAACTTGCGACTTGCTGATTTAATCATTATATCGACGTTTGGAGGCACCAATGTCTACGAAAATATTCCCGCCGGGGGATACCGGCTACCCCATCGACACTGCCCACGTGAGCAGTATCGAACAGTACAAAGAAATCTACGAAGAATCCATCAAAAACCCGGAGGCGTTCTGGGCGAATATCGCCGAACGTATCTCGTGGTTCAAGAAGTGGGATAATGTCCGCGAATTCGACTTTGTGGGCGCGCGCATCAAGTGGTTCGAGGGCGGAAAACTGAACGCCTGTTACAACTGCCTTGACCGTCACGTCGAGGCCGGGCACGGCGATGACACCGCTATAATCTGGGAAGGAAACAATCCGTCCGAAGACAAAACCTTCACCTACAGCGAACTCCTGCGCGAGGTCAAACGCTTTTCGAATGTGCTGAAATCGCACGGCATCGAGAAGGGCGACCGTGTCTGCATCTACCTGCAGATGGTGCCCGAGCTGGCGATCGCGATGTTGGCATGCGCCCGCATCGGCGCCGTGCACTCCATCGTTTTCGGCGCGTTCTCGGCGGAGTCGCTGCGTGACCGCATCAACGATTCCGAGTGCAAGATGCTGATTACGCAGGACACCGCTTTTCGCGGTCCCCGCGGCGGCATCCCGATGAAAGCCAATGCGGACGCCGCGGCCGCAGAATGCCCATCCATCGAACACATCATCGTTGTGCGCCGCACCGGCGACGAGGTGGATTTCGATTCGCCGCGCGACATCTGGTGGGACGACGCCATGGCGGCCGCCGGTGACGAGTGCCCCCCGGAGGAGATGGACGCCGAAGATCCGCTGTTCATTCTTTATACTTCCGGGTCAACTGGCAAACCGAAAGGCGTGCTTCACACCACGGGCGGCTACCTCGTTTACGTTTCCTACACGCACCAGAACGTCTTCGACTACCGCGAAGGCGACACCTATTGGTGCACGGCTGACATCGGCTGGATCACCGGGCACTCCTACATCATCTACGGTCCGCTGGCGAACCGAGCCGTCAGCATCATGTTCGAGGGTGTCCCCAACCACCCAGACTTCGGACGTTTCTGGCAGGTGGTCGAGAAACACGTCGTCGAAATCTTCTACACCGCGCCCACCGCGCTCCGAGCCTTGATGAAGGAGGGAGACGAATGGGTGAGAAAGTATGACAGGTCGACACTTAGGCTGCTCGGCACCGTCGGCGAGCCCATCAAGGAACCGGAATGGCTCTGGTACTACAACGTCGTGGGCGAGGGGCGCTGCCCCATCGTTGACACCTGGTGGCAGACCGAAACCGGCGGCATGTTGATTTCACCGTTGCCTGCGGCGACACCGCTCAAACCGGGATCGGCGACGTTCCCGCTCTTCGGGGTCGAGCCGATAATCTTGGACGAGAGTGGGACCGAGGTCGAGGGCAACCCCGCCAGCGGCTATCTCTGCATCAAGTCGCCGTGGCCCGGGATCATGCGCACGGTGTACGGCGATCACGAGCGCTTCCGCGAGACCTACTTTGACCGCTTCCCCGGTTACTACATGACGGGCGACGGCGTGCAGCGCGACGAGGACGGTTACTACTGGATCACCGGGCGCGTGGACGATGTGCTGAATGTCTCCGGGCACCGCTTGGGCACGGCTGAAGTTGAAGGCGCCATCGGTCAGCACGGCTCGGTGGCGGAGGCGGCGGTGGTCGGCTACCCGCACGATATCAAAGGGCAGGGTATCTATGCTTATGTCACGTTGATGACCGGGGAGTCCGGCTCGGATGACGTGGAGACCGGTATCAGACAGGCTGTGCGCCGGCACATCGGTCCGCACGCCTCGCCCGACAAAATCCAATTCACACCGGCGCTGCCCAAGACGCGCTCCGGCAAGATCATGCGGCGCGTGCTCCGCAAGATTGCCGAAGGCGACATCTCGGATCTGGGCGACACGTCTACGCTTGCGGAGCCGGGGGTCGTCGATTCATTGGTCGAGGGCAGGAAGTAGGAAATACAGTGGTCAGTGGCTAGTGATTAGTGGTCAGTGAAAGACATACTTATCATCCGCATTATTGAGCGCCTAAATGTTTAATTTCTCAGGTTCCCGCATCATGATTGACGTCTATTCTTGCTCGCGATGCCCCACTCCCTCTGTGGGAGCGATCTCTAGGTCGCGATTCCCCGCTCCGGCGGAGCGGAATGTCGATAGAAGGGCGAAAACTCAATTCTTGCACTCCAGCGGAGTGTCATTTGAATAGATTCCTTAGTTGCCGACTATTGTCTGAAACTGGTGATGGAAGGGAAAACCGGTCAATCAATCGGACTCGCGGAAGTATCTAGGCGGTATTTGCCCGTTCGAGGAGATATGCCCTAAAATCTCGAATGCAAAATTCGAGATTTCATAAGTCTATAATGCGGAAGGTAAGACATACTTAACCCAAGTTGCTTTTAACACGATTCTAGACATGTACCGCCGTAGTTAATTCAGTGTAGTTCATTGATTGCAGTGATTTCGTAGCAATCATGCGACTGAATAAGGAATGCGATAGAACATCCCACTTTCAGTTTGCGCTACAAAGGTGCTAACTTATGTTACTCAACTAACCACTGGCCACTTGGTCACTAGTCACTGCTTTATCGGGAGGAACGTGATTTGCCGTCAGCGCAGAAGATTGTCGAGGAATTGAAGAAATGGGACGTTACCCATGTGATCGGACTTCCGGATAACGGATCCGCGAAGCTGTACGAGGAACTTCACGGCGAACCGGAAATCGACGTCATTACCGTTACCCGCGAGGGCGAGGCGTTCGCCATTGCGTCCGGGTTGTATGTCGGCGGAAAGCAACCGGTGGTGCTTATCCAGAACACGGGTTTCCTTGAATCCGGGGATGCCATCCGAGGCACCGCCGTCAATATGGAAATCCCATTGGTGACGCTAATCGGATACCGGGGACATCAGACGCTGCGCCCGGATAGCAATCTCCACCCGGATTCCGCCGCGACGTTTTTGGAGCCGACGCTCAAAGCGTGGGGTTTTCCGTACGACATCATCGAAACCGATGACGATATCCATTGCATCAGCAAAGCGTTCAAGACAGCGGGTGCCACCTCGCTGCCAGCCGCCGTTCTGATAATCGGCGCCTGTTCCTGAACCTCGTATAGACAGATGCCCGCGATCTGTGGAGAGTTATACAATCTCAAAATCTAGATGTATCAGCCGACCCATGACGCGCAATGAAGGGATCACTATGGGAGCGCTATCGCCTTCCTTGTCCAGTCAGTTGATCCCTCACTATCAGTTCGGTTGATTGCTACTACGAACCCCCGGTCCTTGTAACTCATGGATTACGAATTGGTATTAGAATCGCTTTGGCTTGCCACTGACCACTGCATTTATGGTAGATCGGAACTCCGACGTGTCTCAAACATTAGCCGATCGTATTGAAGCGCGAATCCGCAGTAGAACCATCAAACAGATAAACCAGGGGCTCCGCCTCGGCGAGTTCGTCTATCCCGCCTATCCAGACCTTTCGTTGGTCAACATCCCCGCCACGCTGCTGAAGCTCTTCGACATCCGCATCCCGCATCACGACCCTCTGCCGGACGAGTTGACCGATGGTCAAACGGAGGGAGTGCGCAAGGTGATTCTATTCCTCGTCGACGCCTTGGGATACAATCAACTTCGATCGGTGTTGAGGTCCGAACCCAATCTGATTATCAACGAACTCATCAGCCGCGGTCGGTTCGCCCCCCTTACCTCGATCTTTCCTTCAACAACGGTGGCAGCGTTGACGAGCCTTAGCACCGGATTAACCCCGCAGGAACACGGCATGCTCGGTTTTCACCTCTTCCTCAGAGAGTATGCTACCGTCGCCGAAATGATTGGGTTTACACCGATTCATGACGGCGAACATGGGCGCCTGCTTCGCATGGGGCTAGAGCCTCAAAAGTTTCTCCGGGCGGAGACGATAGGTCAACGGCTGGCAAACGCCGGAATTCCGTCGTATGTGCTTATCAAGAGCATCTTTAAAGACAGCCCGTTGTCCAAGATGTTTTATAATGGCGCAAAGGCGGTGCACGGATTCGTGAATTCCTCGGACATGTTTGTGACGCTTAAGAGGTTGGTGACGCAGAATCCCGATGAACGGACGTGCATCATGGTGTATTGGGATGCGATCGACTCCATATCGCACGCCTACGGCGCGAACAGCGAGGCGTTTGCGGCGGAGGTGCGGAATCTCTCGTATTCGCTTGAGCGTGAATTCATGGAGCACGTTGACTCCCAAATCTCGGGAACCACGCTGCTCATCCTGACCGCCGACCACGGGCAAGTGACGGTGCCCGATAACCGGCTGGTTCGGGTCGATCGGCATTCCAAAATCAGGGACAATCTGCTTTTGCCTCCGACGGGCGATTTCCGAGCGGCGTACCTATACGCCAAACAGGGCAAGCTTGATACACTGCGAGCTTATCTCGACGATCAACTCTCCGATCAGATCGTCGCCATTCCTTCGTCGAAGGCGCTGAGTTCCGGGCTGTGGGGATACGGGGATATTCACCCGGAGGTGCCCGAGCGAATGGGGAATCTCGTCGCGGTCATGCGCGAAAATTACGCCTTTTATTCGTCCGTCAAGGAAAAGCCGCATTATACGGGCGGCAAGCACGGCGGTTTGACGCCGGACGAGATGTTGATTCCGTTTCTCTGCGTCCGCCTCGGTTAGTAAAGTGTTATCAATGTTACCCATCGCGTCGGAGTCGTAATGCGGTACACGGGGTCATCGCATCCGATATTTGGTGAAGATACGTTATCAATAGTTGTGAAGATGTGGGTTGAATTTCGGTACTGAACGTGTTATAGTTGAAACACGCCCCGATCGCAGAATCTATGTAAGGAACAACACAAAGAATACGGATGATGGAAGAAACACTTATCGAATGGGTTAAGTTTCTCGCGCCGTTGGTCGCGATCGCCGCGTTGTGGTGGAAAATCGCAACCTCGGTCGCGACGAAAAAAGACATATCGGATCTCAGGGCTGAGATGCACAGAGGCGACGACAATCTACGAGCGGAAATTGCCACGCTCCGAACTGAGATGACCGGTCGTCAAGAACGTCTCGAAAGCCAAATGAGCAGCCTTGAAGAACGTCTCCGAGGCGAAATGAACAGTCTTGAAGAACGTCTCCGAGGCGAAATGAACAGCCTTGAAGAACGTCTCCAAGGCGAAATCAGCAGCCTTGGAGACCGGTTCCAAGGTGAGATTTACAACCTTGATGACAGACACCATACCGACATGAACAAACTAAGTGAGCGGGTGGATGAACTAAGCAATAGAATGGATAGACTTAGCGACAGGATGGACGGGCTTTATCAGGCGCAGCATAGGGACATCAATATGGTGCTGGAAAAGATAGACGGTGTGGCAAACGATTTGCGCGCGGAGATTAGAGAGCGGATACATGGCAATCCTGTCGGAAGTGAGAACGCTTAAAAAGAGTCGTTAGGTCTTTCAACAAATCAATCAAACCGCTCCGTGAAGAGTTCCGCGCTTGTGCCGCTAAAAAATTGAGAAGTTTATGATACGGCACTAGTCCGTATGGACGCACCTCATCGTCCGTCAGAACAGTCTTTTGTAGGATGTTTGGAAAACCCCTCGCTTGCCACCCGCCACGAGAGCCTGTTAAACAACCGTTTTCAGAGCACAACTTTCCTTGGAACCCATCTCCAATCATCGAACTGCCAATCTTCCCTCTAATCACGCACTAACCTTTAAACGAATCTCATTCTCGTTAAAATTGGTTTCACCTTGATTTCCCCACTTCTCGCTCCTATCAAATTAATTGGACGTTAAATAAATCTGAAAGGCTGTATTTCAAATGAACGTTTTAGAGACCTGTCTTTCACTATTCCCGTTGTTATTATGCAGGACACCCGCCCGGAATTACACACGATTGGGAGTGCCGAGAGGTGCTAAGGCGCGCCTGGGTAAAGGCGCGATCAGTGGCATGACATGTTCCCCAGATGGCACTCGGCTCGCTGTGGCCAGTACCATCGGTGTTTGGCTCTATGATTCGGAAACGTTTCAAGAAATCGACCTTCTCCCTGGCCATACGGCCCCAATCGAACATGTGGTATTCAGCCCGGATGGGCGGCTGCTTGCGGGTGTGGGGCGTTCTGACTGGATAGTGCAACTGTGGAATGCCGTCACAGGAGAATATCTATGCAGACTCGCTGGTTCTACCGAGTTGATCCAGAGCATAGCGTTGAGCCCGGATCACCGGACGCTTGCCAGCATGGGTAAAGGCTCAACAGTGCGGCTGTGGCATCCACAGACGGGAAAACATCGGCGCAATCTGTCAGGGCATATCGGGGCGATCCAGACCATCGAGTTCAGTCCAGATGGCAAGACACTCGCCAGTGGGGGTGAAGACAGAACAGTGCGGCTATGGGATGCGCGGACGGGAAGACATCTGCGGACTCTCGCTGGGCATACTGAGTCGATTCAGCGTGTCGCGTTCAGTCCGGATGGCAGGACGCTTGCTAGTGTGGATGGGACTGTGCGACTGTGGAATGCCGAAACGGGCGAACTTAGGCATACACTCACTGGGCATGCGTATTGCGTCACTTGTATAGCGTTCAGTCCAGATAGCAGAATTCTTGCTAGCGGGGGTTTTCTGGAGTTGTTACTTTGGGACACCAAAACTGGACACCATCGACGGACACTCGCCGGGAATACGAAACCTGTCACTAGCGTTGCGTTCACCCCGGATGGACGAAGCTTTTCAAGCAGTAGTAGTGACAATTCAATGCGCACGTGGAATGCCCAAACATGGGTACATCTGCGCACATGGTCGCTACATATACAATCGGTCGAAGCCGATGTGTTCAGCCCGGGAGACTGCGAGCGGCTCCGTGGGAGGGAATACCCGTTTGGGACCGTGCAGGTGTGGGATTCTTACGCGAGCAGACGGTGCCGTACACATACCCTCCATAAGCATTTGATTACGTGCTTAACTTTCAACGCGGATGGGAACACGCTAGCGAGCGGTAGTGTTGATCAAACGGCGCAGATGTGGCATGTCGCCACAGGGGAACATGTACGGACCTTCATCGGGCCGAGGGGCTGTGTCTTAAGCGTAGCGTTCAGCCCAAGTGGCAGGACGCTTGCCGCTGGAAGTGAAGACAATACAGTCCGGTTGTGGGATGCCGTCACAGGACAGCTTCTTCACACGTTAACTCGGATTTATTCTTTAGGTTTGAGTTTAGCCTACAGCCCAGACGGCAGGACGCTTGCCACCGGAGGTGAGGACGATTCAGTGGAACTGTGGGATGTTTTGACGGGAGAACATTTGCGGACGCTAACCGGAAATACGAATGCGTTCAGAAGCCTAGCGTTCAGCCCAGATGGTGCTACACTTGCTGGTGGGAGTGACAACTGGACAGTTCAACTGTGGGATATCTTCACTGGGGAAGGTCGGGATTTACTCGTTGGGCATGAGGCCGGAGTTTCTAGCGTAGCGTTCACGCTGGATGGTAAGACGCTTGCCAGCGGAAGTGAGGACAGTACGGTGAGACTCTGGGATGCGTCAACGGGGAAATATCGGGGTATTCCTATGCAGCATGCGTCGGCAGTCACTAGCGTGGCGTTAGCCTCGGATAACAGAACGCTTGTCAGTGGAAATGAGGACAACACAGTGCGACTATGGGATTCCGTCACACAAAAATGCCTACGTACGCTTGATGGGCATTCTAAGCCGATATCCGGTGTAGCGTTCAGTCCAGACGGCAGAACGCTAGCCAGTGCGAGTTTGGACGGCACGATTCTCCTGTGGGATTACACACCTTTCTCCGTGGTGAACTGAATTGTCAGCCCGTAGGTTGTATTGGACATTCCTCTATCATAAAATCAACAGGACACAATCCAACAAACGTGTCACGCATTCCCTCTTTCCGCCAACCATTGCTTTACTCGACCTGCGTTCTACCGTAAAGAGGTCGCTATTTTCAACCAATCCCAACATTCCTGCGGAATTCAAGACTAATGAATACTGTCGCGGCTCTATTACTGATTCTGGTTCCGTTCAATACTCTCGCCGAAGATTACACGAAAATAGGGTTGCCCGCTGGCGCTACGGCGCGCTTGGGTAAAGGCACGATTAACGGCATAGCATATTCCCCGGATGGTACGCGGCTCGCCGTCTCCGGTTCTATGGGTTTTTGGCTGTATGATACGGCGACGTTTCAAGAGGTTCCCTTACTCGACCGGCCTACCCGCGCGATCTTAAACGTGGCGTTCAGCCCCGATGGCAAGGTGCTTGCTTGTTTGAGCAGCCAACAAATGCGATTGTGGAATCCTGTCACGGGAGAATATCTGCGCGCACTTGCCGTGCCTGCGGAATCGTTGGTGCATAGGTTATGGTTCAGTTCAGATGGCAATACTCTTGTGGGCGCCAGTTACGGCAACAATACGATAAGTTTTTGGGATGCCGCCACCGGGAAGTCTCTCCGCACCTTCACCTTGGAGGCGAAACAGTCCTCTATTCTGGCATTCAGCCCGGAAACCGGAATGTTTGCCAGCGGGCACAGTCGGAAGATTCATCTGGCTGATGCGGTCACGGGAAAACACCTGCGCATACTAAAGGGGCCTAAGGCTGAAGTACGATGCATAGGGTTCAGCCGGGATGGCGGCACGCTTGCCAGCGGACGCTGGGGCGAAATCGATCTTTGGCATACCGTTACGGGAAAACATCTGCGCACACTCACCGGACATCACCGAGCAATCAGTGGCGTGGCATTCAGCCCGGACGGAAAAACACTTGCGAGCGGGGGTATCGACAATACGGTGCGGCTGTGGGATACTGGATCGGGACACCATCTGCGCACTCTGACCGGGCATAAGGATGGTGTCTTCCACTTGGAGTTCAGCCCGGACGGAAGCACTCTTGTCAGCGCAAGTGGGGACCATACAGTGCGGGCGTGGGATGTCTTGACGGGGAAGCTCCGGCACACAATCACAGGGCACACGTCCTGGGTCACGAGCGTGGCGTTCAGTCCCGACAGCAGGACGCTTGCCAGTGCCGGGGTTTTATATTTCACATCAATTCAACTGTGGGATGCCTCTTCGGGGAAACATCTGCGTACGCTCTACAAGGATTCTTCGTGGATCTCAAGCATAGCGTTCAGCCCGGACGGAAGGATTCTTGCCTGCGCGAACTTCGGCAACACGATACACCTGTGGGATGCCTTGACCGGGGAACATGAAAAAACACTCACCGGCCATAGAGGTTTTGTGATGAGCGTGGCGTTCAACCCGGATGGCAGCACGCTCGCCAGTGGGAGCACGGACAAAACGGTGCGGGTGTGGCATGCTTCAACCGGAAGACGCCTGCGTACACTTACCGGGCATACGGCTTCAGTCGAGGACGTTGCGTTCAGCCCGGATGGGCGGATGCTTGCGAGTGGGAGTATGGACAGAACGGTGCGATTGTGGGATCTTGTAACGGGAAAACACCTGCGTACACTCGTCGTGCATGTTGATTCAAACGGGCGCTTGGCGTTCCTCCGCCCAGAGAGGACGGTCAATAGCGTAGCGTTCAGCCCAGATGGCAAGATGCTCGCAGGTGGAAGCAGAAAGGGAGTCTATCTCTGGGACACGGTTACTTGGAAACATCAGCGGATGCTCGACGAGCACACAGTTTCAGTCGGTTGCGTAGCGTTCAGCCCCGATGGCAGGATACTTGCTGGTGTGAGTGGGACCAAAATCCATCTCTGGGATACGCTCTCGCGGAAGCATCTTCGTACACTCACCGGGCATCTGGATCCGGTCTCGGACTTAGCGTTCAGCCCGGATGGAAACGTGCTCGCAAGTGGAAGCCGAGATGCTACCGTGCTGGTGTGGGATGTTAGCCGTTTCGCCGCCGGGAATTGAGTCGCCAATATTCCGCGGCGGTTACACAAACTGAAACCATTTTCAAAAACACGTAGGAAGGACAATGGACGCGAAGATTACCGAGAATGACCTTAGGTCGTGTTTGCCCGATCTCACGACGACGATGCGGCTGCCGGAACTCGGCGCGGCTGTCGACGTGTACCGAGACCAGTGGGGCATCCCGCATATCAGAGCGGAGAGCGAGGCGGATCTGTTTTTCGCGCAGGGGTTCGTCACCGCGCAAGATCGGCTCTGGCACATGGACTTTGACCGGCACCAAGCGCTGGGAAGATGGTCGGAGTACGCCGGATCGGGCGGGGTCGAGAGGGACAGGTTGCTGCGGGCGGCGGGCATGGGGCGCACGGCGAAGCTGGACTATAAGCTCGCCAGTCCCGCCGCAAAATCGATGGTCGACGCCTTTACGGCTGGCGTGAACGCCTTTCTGGATACGACGAGGACGTTGCCGATTGAGTATAAACTCTTGGACGCGCGCCCGGAGCGGTGGGAGAATTGGCATTGCCTCGCGGTCTACAAGATGCGGAACACGCTGTTGGGCACATTCGAACCGAAACTGTTCCTGACGCGGTTGGCGATAGCGATTGGCGGGGAGAGGGCGGCAAACGTAATCAAGGGATATCCCGCCGGACATCTAATCACGGTGCCGCCCGGCGCCGTGTATGAAGGACCGCCGCCGGACGGACTTGAGGAACTCACCAAAGCCGCCGAGGAGGTGAACTGGCTGAACGAGAGCGATTTCGGATCGAATGCCTGGTCGATCTCGGGAGAGCGTACGGCGTCGGGTTTGCCGCTGGTCGCCGGCGACTCGCATCGTGCGTTGGATACGCCGAGCGTCTACTATCAGATTCATCTGTCGTGCCCGGAGTTTTCGGTTATCGGGCACTCGGTGCCGGGGATGCCGGGCGCGCTCCATTTCTGCCACAACGAGCACGTGGCGTGGGGGATGACTTACGGCAGCGCGGATACGCAGGATTTGTTCATCGAGAAGTTCCGCGAAACACCGCATGGACGCGAGTACCTGTTCAAGGGCGAGTGGCGCGAGGCGGAGGTGCTGAACGAGACGATTGAGGTGCGCGGCGGGGAGTCGGTGGAGCACCAAGTGACGATAACGCATCACGGCCCGGTGATTGCCGGGGATCCGGCGGCGGGGGTCGGCGTGGCAATCAGCGACCCCGGTCTGATTGACGGCTCGCGCTGGGTGGACGCGGCGCTTGATGCCATGAAGAGCCGGTCCGTCGCCGAGTTGCATGAAGCGTTTCGTCATTGGACCGACCGCGTCAACAACTACGCCGTGGCTGATGTGGACGGGAACTACGGCTATATCCACGCAGGGAAGATCCCTATACGGGGCGAGGCGAACGGGTGGCGCGCGGTCCCCGGTTGGACGGGGGAGTACGAGTGGGACGGCTACATACCGCACGACGAACTGCCCAAAGCCATCAACCCGGAGACGGGGTATGCGGTCACCTGCAATCAGCGCGTGGCGGGGGATGACTACCCGTATTATGTGGGCATCTGTTTCACGCCGGAACACCGTGCGCGGCGGGTGCGAGCAGGCATCTTGGGGCTTGAAGCGGGGTCGGCGGCGGTGGACGACATGGCGCGTATCCACGCGGACAGCATCTCCGCACCGGCGAAGATTTTCACGAGGGCGTTGATTGAGATTGAGCCGCGTGACGCCGATTCGGAGGCGGCGCTTGCTCTAATGCGGGAATGGGATTACAATATCGACCGCGACGGTGTCCAACCGCTCATCTACGCCAAGACAAGGGCGCACGTCGTTCGCCGGATCGTCGAGCACCTGCTGGGAGACTTTGCGTCGGAGGTGCTCTCGGAGGCGGCTGGCAGCGGGACCGTATTACGTCAAATCGTGGAGCAGATGACGCTAGGCCTTGAACGGAATGATGCGTCCATGTTGCCGCCGGACACCGGCTGGGAAGAATTGCTGGCGGCGAGTCTAAGCTGCGCCGTACGGGAGCTTTGGGAATCGCTCGGGGAGGACATGTCTCAATGGCGGTGGGGGAGGCTGCACCGCACGGAACCGCGTCACCCGTTGTCGGAGGTGTTTCCGGAGGCGGCGGAGCACTTGGATCCGCCATCGGTTGAGACGCACGGCGACGGGGATACGCCGCTTGCGGGCGGTTACGGGCTGCAGCAGGAGTTTGTCCCCACGGGGATATCGGTGAACCGGTATATCCATGATCCGTCGGATTGGACGAAGTCCCGGTGGATTGTGCCGTTGGGGGCGTCGGGGCATCCGGGAAGCCCGCACTATGCGGATCAGGCGGAGGCGTGGGCGAATGTGGAGTATATTCCGCAGCTTTGGGATTGGGATGAAATTCGGCGCGCAGCGGAGTCGCATCAACGGTTTGAGCCAAGAAACAGTGGTCAGTGACCAGTGGCTAGTGGTCAGTGCAATGGCAGCAAGCATTGACGGACAAAGGTTGAAGCTAAGATAGAAAAGTAGGAGCGATCTCCAGGTCGCGATTCCCTGCGTCGTCTGTAGGAGCGATCTCCAAATCGCGATAGCCGTTGCATGGAGGAGAAAATGGATATTAGCTTTCAGACGAGCGCCGGAGACGGTACGTGGAGTTTGGAAAAATGCGCCGCGTGGGCGAGCGAACACGATTTCGATTGCGTGCGGCTGTCTGACAGGGGCGTGCTGGAATTGGATCGTGTTCTGACTGAGGGACCCGATGAGGTACTGGAGACGTTGGACCGGCACGGTCTGTATTTGGCATGTGTCACTTCGCACTGCAACTTGCTGGATGAACGCGAAGAGGAACGCACGGCAGAGCAGAGCCGTTTGATTCGGGCGATTGAGTCCGCCGCGCTGCTGGGGTGCCCGGTAGTGGTCACCGGGAGCGGCTCGCCGGTGATGAACGGGCGGTTCTACGGCACGTATTCGTATCCGCCGGGGAACATGAGCGACCGGTCGGACGAATTGGTCGAGCAATTCGCGGAGATGTTCGCGCCGGTAGTCAAAGCCGCGGAGGATAAGGATATCAAGATTGCCCTTGATGTGGCGGTGCGGATGGGGAATATCGGTTGCAATCCCGAGATGTGGGACAAGATTCTGGACGCGGTGCCGTCCGATCATCTGGGCTTGTCCTGCGACCCGTCGCACTGGGTGTGGATGATGATTATGCCGGCTGAGGATGTGATTCGCGAGTATGCGGGGAAGTGGTATTACGCCGATGTGAAGGATTGCGAGGTGAGTCCGCGTATGCTGTACCGGCAGGGCATCATCGGCAATTGGTGGTGGCAGTACCGGGTGCCGGGGCGCGGAGATCTGAATTGGGGAAAGGTGGTCGGCGCGCTGGTCGAATCGGGCTATGATTATGTGCTGTGCGTGGAAAACGAGGACCGGGGTATGCCGGGTCTGGAGGGGTTCGCCTACGGGTGTCGTCATCTCCGGCAGTTTCTGCCGCCGCGGGGGGCGCGATACGAATCGCCTGGCGGGCAGTGGAGGATTAGGAACAGTGACTAGAAGATTCCTATCCAACTTCTTTTCGATCGTTTGATCCCCGCTTACGGGGTAGCGTGTTCAGAAATCGGTGATTTCAGATAATTGGGGACATTATCCGCGATCCAATCAAGATGAATTGACCAACGGGGGAAGGAATCATGGGGGACAAATATCGGGTCGGGATTGTCGGGTGCGGCAGCATCTCTCATCTTCATGCGCGCGGGTACCAAGGCGTTGACAGTGTTGAGATGGTAGCTCTGGCGGATCCGGTGCAGGCGGCGGCTGGCGCCTTCGGCGACCAGTACGGCATCGAGCGGAGATACACGGATTTTCGGGAGATGCTGGACCGGGAGAACCTGGACATCGTCAGCAACGCAACGTGGCACAAGTTGCATGCGCCGATCACCATTGCGATCTGTGCCCGTCAACCGAAAGCGGTGCTGTGCGAGAAGCCCATGGCGACTTCTATGGGCGAGTGCAACGAGATGATGATTGCCGCCGAGCGAAACGGGGTGAAGTTGGCGATCGGTCATCAACGGCGTTTCAATCCGGCTTGGAACGAGGCGCGCGACCTCATCGCCGACGGCGCTATCGGTCAAGTGCGGCACGTGATGACGGTGGGGAGGCAGGGCTTGCTCAACGATTGCTCTCACATCTTCGATATGATGCGTTTCGTGATGTGCGACGCCAACGCGGAGTGGGTGATCGGGAATGTCGAGCGCAAGACCGACCGCTACGAGCGGGACACGCGAATCGAGGACCGCAGCGCGGGGATTATCGGGTTCGACAACGGCGCGGTCGGGCAGTTGCTGCAGGAGTTGGGTGGCGAGGGGCGTCAGGGCGGCACGTTCTACGGCACGGACGGAATCTTGGATCTGGATGAGTCTCGCGTGCGTCTGCTCAGCGGTCGGACGGGACGATGGGAGGAGCGCACGCGCGAGGGGGAGGATGCGTCTGTGGCGCAGGCGCGGGAGTTGGTGGATTGGATTGAGGGCAGAGTGGAGCACCGGGGCAGAGCCGAGAACGGAAGAGCGGCGGTGGAGATAATCATGGCTATCTATGAGTCGGCGCGGATGCACGAGGTGGTAACGATGCCGGTTCGGACGCAGGCCTCGCCGTTGGATGTGATGATCGATGAGGGGGCGCTGCCGGTGGAGCGGCCGGGGCGTTACGACATTCGAGCGTTTCTGTTGCGCGGGGAGGCGATGGATGGTAAAGGCAGTGACTAGCGGCCAATGGCCCGTGGTCAGTTGTAGTTGTAGGGTGCAGTCAAGCGAGTGGATAGCGAGCGCGATAGAAATCCTATGCGCACCAGCCTTTTAATCTGTAGGAGCGATCTCCGAATCGCGACTCCCCGCTCCAATGGTCATCAACCGACCCCTGTAGGAGCGATCTCCAGGTCGCGATTTTGCAGTTGTAGGGTGCAATCAAGCGAGTGGATAGCGAGCGCGATAGAAATCCTATGCGCACCAGCCTTTTAAT
>JAPPIK010000034.1:21505-34652 GCA_028820655.1 Candidatus Poribacteria bacterium
CTGTAGGAGCGATCTCCAGGTCGCGACTCCCCGTTCCAATGGTCATCAACCGACCCCTGTAGGAGCGATCTCCAGGTCGCGACTCCCCGCTCCAACGGCCATCAACCGACCCCTGTAGGAGCGATCTCCGAATCGCGACTCCTCGCTCCAGCGCGATAGAGTTTCTATAAAGATCCCGTAAGCGAACGAAACGATGTACGTATTCAAAATCTTGCACATAGCAACTTATGTTAATATAAAGAACCGGAAGGGAGACAATAACATGGCCGAAGCCGATATTCTCGCCGAGCGAGCCGCTTGTTACCATAATCAGGTTTTGGATGTCGCGTGCGGTCCGGGTGGCATACTCATCGCCTTCCCGCGTTTCGATACCCGCAAACCGTTTCATGAAGGGGTAACATACCCGGGCCACTGGAACGTGACGGAAACCATCGAGGGCGCCTGGAGCGCATATGGACCGAAACCAACCGTCGCCGAATTTCTCTACGGCGAAAACACGCTGTGGGCAACCGGGTGGTTCCTGTGGTCGCAGATTCTACGCCACCGCGCGACCCAAGAACCGCAAGCCCGTGAAACGGCGCGCAAATGTTTTCGCGATCTGAACTACCTCTTTAAATTATGCGGCGAGCTTGAACCCGGCTTGTTGGGCAAACCTCATGGCGGCAGGGCGGGACCCAACACCAGCTTTGACCAATCGGCGTGCCCGGTCGCCTTCTACGCCACCTACGCCCAGGAACTGGCGACACCGGAAGAAAAGGCTGAAGCCACTGAAAATTTGCGTAAACACGGACATTACTATCTTCGCCGCAACTGGGTGTTGAACCTTTTCGGCGTTTTGCACCGGATAGTCGAACCGCCGGCGTCGGTCAGCGTCATGAAATATCTGGCGTGCATGTACTCGGCTTACGAACTCACGGGCGAGACCGAATTTCGGGACGAGGTTTTCAAGCATCTCCGCGAGATTATCCCGATGCTGCCTTTCCCCACCAACCCGTATCCCACATGCCACAACCTCTATTATTGGGCGCTGCTGTGCGAGTTCTGGAGCCGCACGGAGATTGGGGACGAGGCTGACTGGATCGGTTATATCGGCGAATACTGGAAGGCGGCGCGCGCCGCGCGGGACAGCGAGGGGCTGAGTCTCGCCGGTTACTACGACACGGAGGACGGTTCGTTTACACCCTATCCCAACCGGTGGCTGACACACGAGGATTCCAAGTCAAACGCCCCTTGGGGCGGCAAATGGGGGCACGCGCCGGAGAAGGAGGGAGTCAGGACGTGGGTGTCCGCCACCAATATGAACAATCGGGCGCTCTGCTCGGCGATGTTCGCTGCGCTCGGTTTGCTCGCGCGTTCGCACGGATTTGACGACGACGCGCACGAACTCGCCCGTCAAACGCTGCTGCGCATGGATGCGGATTCGCTGCGGTGGTGGTGGGATGACGGGAATCTGCCCGACGAATTGAAGGGGCTTCACAATATCTTCGCGCCCGAGGTCGCCGGTGTGTGGCAGGTTGCTTATTGGATGGGTGCCTCGCAGGGGGTGTGGTAATTCACGCGGCGCATACCGTTATCAAAATCTGATCGCGGAGGTGGTAATACCGTTTCTCTTAAATGACGGTGCATTAATAGCGTGAATTGAAATCGCGATTCGGAAATCGCTCCTACAGTGCCTTTTTGGCAGCGAGGACTGATGGGTCAATCTTTCGCGAAGGTCTCCTGTTTCATGCGTGCCCACGTTGTGACGGCTTTCGCATGCGGGTGGACCTTCGATCTTCCGGCGCAATAGATACCGTCCCTCCCCAAACCCGCGTACAGGGACGATTCGTATGACAGGAGGGCATGAACCGAATGCCCCTCCAGACCGACGGAGGACCAGGTTTCCGTGTCGACATCAAAGACGTAAACACCATGCCCTCGCAATCCTGCAAAGAGGCGTCTTTCAACAACAGCCAAGCTGGATATAAATGGCGGTTCGTCCGGATCATGAGCGTTCCCGATTGGAAGCCCATCCATCAGATACTCCCACGCTCGCGTTTTCTCGTTCCATCGTCCAATGCCTTCCTGCCCGGCGACGTACAACCGATTATATAGCACTTCCCAGTCATTTACTCTGCCTTGCACGAATCCGGGGAGATATTCCCACGATCGCCCATTGTCGGGCGAACGGTACATCCAGTGAATCGAAACTGCGCTCCAAAGATAACCATCGAACTCCGTCATGGAGTAGATACTGTCTCCCGCCAGCCATTCCTTTGAAACGTCGTGCCATGTCTCCCCCTGGTCAACTGATACATATGTGCCCTGATGGTACATCACATTGATAATCTCATTGAACATAACGAGGATTCGACGAACGTCTCCGTAGCTGCCACTTTTGTAAGTGCGCAATCCGTCCCGTATCGGCTTCCAAGTCTCTCCGGCATCGTCCGACCGAAACACGCCGTTGCTCCATGTTCCGGCATACACCGTATTCCCATCGATTGTAATCGTCGAAGCCTCGTTTTCGAACGAAGTCGTACGCCAGGTGCGCCCATGGTTTTGGGAGATGAAGATTCCATTATCTGTCCCTGCGTAGAGTCGCTGATTCCACGCTTCGAGCACGTATACACCTCCCATGGTTGTTCCGTCATCAAGTTGAATCCACCTGCCGATATCCGCATCCGAGTTCTGAGTTAGCGTAGTAATTGTTACAATGAGAATGAAAGCGGTTCGCATGAAACCCCGAGTCGACATCGTTGCACCACCTCCCTTGAAAGACATGCATCTGTGCTCAACTTCATTTGAATGGCCTCGGTCGGCCATTCAACGGAACAGCGCTGATTGTGGTATTAATTGATTGTATTAGAGGAGCGAGAGCAAGTTATATGCCACTATTTATCACGCGCCAAGATGTCTCCTCATCATTTGTGGTTGTTCCACTCCATACGCCGCCGAGGCTCGGCACTACCGTTTGAATTTCAACAAATTCGTCTGCCGATGAGCCACGGTGACGTACTAGCGTCCCGTGTTTCCGTATCTAACAAGTGAACACCTATGTCCATTTTTTGTACAGCAGGGCGCGCACCAACTCGTGCTGCCTTCAGACACCGCCAATCACAAGTGATAGTCCGCTGGAACGCCTTATCGTTGACATGTTTTTCAGGATGTGATACGTTGTCTCGGGGCCTATGCAATTGTATATAGGAGAGATTGGTGTTTCGCAGGGGGTGTGGTAGCTGCAGCACAATCAGAAGAATCATCGGTCGCCGGTGAAAGGAAAGGGTTGGGAGGAAAACGTATGAGCCGCGCGCCTTTTCAGGTGTTGGTGCTGCCCTATAGAATCATGACGGATAACAAGATTCTCTACGCCGTGTTTAGGCGCGAATCCTCGACAGGCGGTTATTGGCAGGGAGTTGCCGGAGGCGGAGAAAATAGCGAATCTCCACTCGAAGCGGCGAAACGGGAGACGTACGAAGAAGCGGGTATCGACCCAAGCAATGAATACATGAAACTTGACTCGTATGCGATGGTTCCCGTGGCAAACGTTTGCGGTTTCAGATGGGGGGACGATGTCTTGGTCATTCCAGAGTATTGCTTTGGGGTCAGGGTCGGCGAGGAACAGTTGCAACTATCCTATGAACATACGAAGTACAAATGGCTGAGTTATGGCCACGCCATGGAGATTCTGCATTGGGATAGCAACAAAAGCGCGTTGTGGGAACTGAATTTCAGGGTCCAGAGGGGGATGCTAGGGAGTGCTGAATGAGTTGAGGAGCTGATTCAGGATTCAGCGGGGTTTGAACCTTCACTTGTTCGAAAGTAGATGGCGACGCCATCTTTGGGTATCTGAATGCTATTACCTGCGGGATTTCTATGGGAGCTCTATCGCATTCGCTAATCGCTCATTTGATCACTCATTATCCGTTCGCTTGATCGCACCTGCCGGGTTTGGCAGCGTTGACATAGGCTTTATCGCTAAGTATGGGAACGCTGCAACTCACGTCCAAATCCGACGCGAAGACAACGTCAGTTTCGTACCCTCGTTCAATGAGCTCCACGCCAGAGACACAATTCCGAATCTTTTGCGCTAAATCGGCACCGGGTGCCCGGTAAACGTCCAGAGCCGCCTGAGCCTCGGGCGAAAACGAACCGCTCAACTCATCAATAATAGCCCCCGCTCCGAGCCAGTCCTCAAGACTCGGACGCAGGCTATTGTCCCTCCAGCGCTCTCCGGCGGGGATAACGGATATACGTTTCCCCAGCCGACGCGCGGCTTCAGCAACCGCCGAGGCGTTTCGCAGGCATCCTGCAAGTGTAATCGTGTCCCCCGTGGCGAGGCTCAGTGAAGCGCCGTTTGGGGAGGGAAGTACAATCTTGGTGTCCGGGGGAATGTCGAGGAAGGACGCGGGAGATAAGGAATAACGCCCCGTGCCTCGCGGTACGGCTAACTCCGCGCCAACGGCTGTAGCAAATTCTCGGGCGCGGTTGTCTTTCCACGGATAGGGATAGACGGCGGCGCCTCTAGCAACCGCAATATCGACGCAGGTAGAGAAGGACAGGACATCAACAATGATGACCACGTCGCTTGTACGGGATAGCTCAAGAACACCACCTTCGCCCCATTCGCACCGGATGTCGTAGTTCGTTTGGTGAGATTTCATCATCCGTTATGATTAAGCACATAATTTTCGATTTGGATGATACGCTTTGCGACTATCGGAAAGCTACGGAAAACGCGAAGGCCCCGATTAACAAGGTCTTGGATGCACATGGAATAGATACATGCGCATTCTGGGAGCGTTTCGACCAAGGAATACGTTCGTTATTCCGCCAGTTTGCCGATAGGACCATTTCCATAGACGAATATAGAATTCGCCGGTTCGCCGATGTCTTGGCAGGTTCTCACGCTAGATTTCGCGAATTATCCTCCGAACTGAATCATATCTACATGCAGGAAACCAACCACAATATAGAGCTATTCAGTGATACGATACCACTGATGAAGGCTTTACGAGCAAAAAGCATTGAAGCCGTTATTCTTACGAACGGTCCGTCGGATGGTCAACGAGCCAAATTTGAGTCTCTAGGATTGTCTCGCTATATTCAGCAAATTTATATTGGCGAGGAGATTGGTTTCTCCAAGCCCAACCCAAAAGCGTTCGAGGTCGTATTGCGCGATCTTGGTGTCCCCGCCGCCGACGTGTTGATGGTGGGCGACTCGATTGAGAACGACATCGACGGAGCGGAGCGGGTAGGGATTAAAGCGGTTCTGATTGACCGGGAAAATAAACACTGTGGGAACGTCGGCACCAAAATAGACACACTCTCTGAGATCATAGAATTGCTCTGAACGTGAAGTTGCTGTTCTCACCTTTACACAGAAATGACTGAGATTCTAGGTGATGTTATGATTCAACACAAAGCGATAAAGGGCATCCTATTCGACTCCGGCGACACGTTGGTACAACCGATAGGCGGGAAATGGTGGCCCGGTGCTCAGTTCCATGAAATTCTCAATAATCACGACATTCGAGGCTTGTCATGGAGTCGGATGGAGGGGGCGATTGAAGAGGGAATACGTTATCTTGACGACCATCATCACCTGATGACGGTAGACGAGGAGCGAGACCAATTCCGAACGTTCTATCGAATCGTGCTTGAACATCTTGGGCTGCGTAACCCCGATACCGGTCTTCTTTCCGCGCTGACACACGCCCGAGTGGATGAGGTTGATTTTGAAGTTTACAACGACACACTCGCCGTTCTGGAGAAATTGTACGAGAGTGGATTTACCCTCGGTATTATATCAGACGCTTGGCCCTCCCTTGAAAGAAAATACCGACTGCTTGACCTGCGGAAATACTTTAAGGCATTCGTCATTTCGGCTCAGGTAGGATGCTGTAAGCCGGACAAAAGGATTTTCGGAAGGGCAATTGCGGAAATGGGACTGCCTCCAGAAAAACTACTGTTTGTGGACGACGATCCCCACTACGTGAAAGAGGCGATAGGGTTGGGGTTAAACGGTATTCTTATGATTCGTAGCGGCGAACCGGCGGACGCTGATGTGGAATGGGTGAGGGATCTGGAGGAGATGGCGGCTTTTCTGTAACGGTCTCCCCTATAGGGCTGACACTACTCACCTGCGAAAACCGACCCGCTCCACAACCAGCCCCATTCACAGTCACTCAGCAGGTTTTTTGGCGACGATACCCCAATTCGTGAACGGGAACGGTGTATACTCCCAAAACCGGTCGGGTCGCTCCAAGTGAGTGATCACCTGCTCCGCCAGTACGAGGAACTCCCAGCCCGCAAACAAATCTCGAATGCCAGCCTCGTTGAAGTAATGGTGCGGAACACCGCTTTCGTCGCCGATATCGTGGACGAAGGTGCCCGGCTCGATTTCTACCCCCTGTCCGGCGAGATCCGCTTTGTCCGACTTGAGCGTGACCATCAAGATCCCGCCCGGGATCAACGAACGATATACTCAAGACACCGCTTCACGAATCGCGGCAAGCCTGTTGTGGTGCAACACATTCCAACTGACGACGCCATGAAAATAGTTGGGCGACCATGGGCTATCGGTCATGTCCGCCAACCGAACATCGGCGGACAGGTCAAACTCCGCTAGCCGTCCCTTTGTCAGTTCAATGGCGCGCGGTGCGTTGTCCGTCGCATAGACATCATATCCGAGCCGGGCAAGCGCCGCAGTGTGCCGACCGGCGCCGCAGCCGAGGTCCCAATACTTCAACGGTCTTTCGTCAAATGCGTCCTCCACGATGCGGCAAAACCGGTAGACGGCGGTCTCCGGGATGCGCTCCCGATTTTTCTCATCGGCAAACAACTCGTTCCATGACGCCAAGATCAGGTCCCCCCGATTCATTTGACATGTTCGCGACCGTGCGTTATCATAGATTCGCGATTCAAAAAAGTAAAGGCAAATCAAGCGTGATGCATTTTATAAACGGACATCATAAGTGTAACCTTAGGTGGACAAACGTCCATCGACCGCGAGGAGTGTGCCTTTGCTGAAATGAATTTATAATCTATTTTTAGAACATCTTAACAAACAAAATTCTTTCAAGCCGTGAGCACATGACTCGTCATCGTCCACGGCTTTTTTTGTGCTCGCTGCCCGGATTAAAGTGCATCCGAAACTGTGTTAGGTGGAATAACAACCGGTGAAAAAACCATCACCGAATGAAAACCGCCCCATCGACATTCAGGCATGATGGATTAGGTTAAATACCTCTCCTGCCCAATAAAATAAATCTGACGAAGGGACATATTATGGCTTACCCATTGAACTTTTGGCAAATACGCTTCTTTCTTTCCCTGTCTCTGTGCCTCTTATCTCCCATGCTTGCCGGCGCAACGCCGGAGATCACGCAACTCCGAGCCGAGGCCCACCGCACATCTCAACGCATTAAAATTGACGGTGAACTGGGCGAAGCCGATTGGAGGAAGGCAGAGCCGATCCGCCGGTTTGTTCAGATTGAGCCCGACGAAGGGAAACCGATTTCGCAACCGACGGAGGTGCGAATCCTTTACGACAGTCGACATCTCTACTTCGGATTTACCTGTTTTGACAACGATATTTCCAAGCTGGTTGCCAACGAATTGCGCCGCGACTCGCGTCTGTGGGAGAACGACAGCGTTTATGTGCTTTTGGACACCTACAACGATCGACGCGGCGGATTCTTCTTCCGCGTCAACGCATTGGGCGCTATGCAGGACACGAGTATAACCGGCAGCGGCGACACATGGAACAACAACTGGGATGCGGTTTGGACGTGCCGCGCCAAGATTAGCGAGGACAGATGGACCGCAGAGATCGCAATTCCCTTCAGTCAACTCCGTTTCACGCGGAGCGGCGTGATGGAGTGGGGGATGAATCTGGGGCGTAAAATTAGTCGAAACAACGAAGAGGGGACGTGGGCGCCGGTGTCCAAAGCCTACCGGGAAGGCGGGGTACGCGAGTTCCGTACCGCAAACATCGGCAGCCTCAGCGGTCTGAAGGGGGTTTCTCCATCTCGGCATATCGAATTGTTGCCTTATGTCCTTCCGGGATTTGCCCTATCGGACGTTGATGATTCCCAAACCAAGCGAGTGCTGGACATCGGATTGGACGTGAAGTACGGCATCACCCCCAACCTCACCGGCGACCTTACGTTTAACACCGATTTCGCGCAGGTGGAGGCGGACCGAGAGCAGATCAATTTGACGCGGTTCAGTCTGTTCTTTCCTGAAAAGCGCCCGTTTTTTCTGGAAGGATCCGGCTTTTTTGATTTCGGCATCTCATCCACCGCGTGGTTCCACCGCTTGCTGTTCTACAGCCGACGCATCGGTCTGGAGGAGGGTCGCGCCATACCCATCATCGCCGGAGGCAAAGTCACCGGAAAAATCGGAGAGTACGGCGTCGGTTTCCTGAATGTATTGACGGATGAATTTGACAATAAAGACTCGGTAGCCGACGCGGAGGAGGCCATCGTTGTACCGCGGACAAACTTTACCGTGCTACGAGCGAAACGGGACATCTTCAAGGGATCCACCGTCGGACTCATCGCCGCGAACAAGCAGGATGCCGACACATACAACCGCTCCGCCGGAATTGATTTTGCCTACCGCCCGTTCGACAATATGGATGTGAACGGCGTATGGGCTCGCACCTTCGACTCGGAGCAACCTGATGAGAGCGATGCCTGGACGTTCGGCAGCCGTTGGCGCAATGACCGCTTTATGCTGGAAGGTGCATACATGGACATCGGCGAAGACTTTAATCCCGAGGTCGGGTTCGTACAGCGAAAGGGTGTCCGGCGGCTCCGCACGGATATGCGTTACACTCCTTGGCCCGGGGTTCTGGGTATCCGCCGCATCATCACGGGACCGGAGATTGGCTTGTTCTTTGACCCGGAAGGCGATTTGGTAACCAGAATACTCACGCTCTCCGATTGGGTAAATTTTGAAAGTGACGACTGGCTGCAATTTGGTGCGCAGCGAATCATGGAACGTCTCGACGAGGATTTCGAGGTACACGAGGGATTCGTAATCCCTGCGGGTGAATACCATTTCAGCAAGGTCGCTATCGGAATTTTCACGGATCGTGCGGAAAAGATTTCCGGCCATTTTCGCCTGAATCTTGGCGGTTTCTTCAACGGGGATAAAAACGGTTTTGAAAGTGGGGCGAATTTCAATCCGAGTCCGCAGGTGCTCATCGAATCGCTTTATCAGTTAAATCGCGTCACCCTCCCGGCCGGATCGTTCAACACCCATGTGGTGGGAACGCGTGCTGTCTATTCCGTATCGACAACTCTTTTCGGAAAACTGTACGCCCAGTGGAATAGCAGCCGGGACGTAATCTCCACCAATTTCCTGTTGAACTATATCTACAAGCCCGGCAGCGACTTTTACTTGGTGTTTAACCAGAATTACGACAGCGGCGGTGCGGCTATCAAGCATATCGACTCCACGCTGGTCGGTAAAATGACGTATTGGTGGAATCTCTAACTGCAATAGATGTTGAAAACTTGACCCGAACGGGTATTGTGGTTTATGTTTGGTTTGATTAACTATGAACTTATCTTCCGCATTATTGAGCACCTAAAGGTTAAATCGCTCGGGTGACCGTATCCCGCGTCATGATTGACAGAAAGAAGAGCGTGTTTGAATAGTACATTTGTAGGGCGCAATCAAGCGATTGAATAACGAGCGCGATAGAACTCCAGCAAGCGAGTGGATAGCGAGCGCGGTAGAAATCCATAGAAATCTTCTCCAGGTCGCGATTCCCTGCGTCGCCTATAGGAGCGATCTCCAGTTTGTAGGGTGCGCACTGCGCACCGGCATTTAAAAGCCCCAGAGGGGATCAAGCGAACGAATAGCGAGTGCGATAGAGATCTTGAAGGTGTGTAGAAACGCCAAAACCCCGTGTACCCAAGCCCCAGCGGGGCGACAGGTTTAGGGCAAGTCACGGCAGAAACATGAAACATTCCTTCTCAAATGACAAAAAGGGCATTGGTACCAATTATTCAACCAGGTTCTTAAAAGCCTCAGAGGGAATCAAACAAACGGATAGTGAGTGATGAATTGAGCGAATAGCGAAAGCGATAGAAATCCCATAGAATTCTTCTCCAGGTCTCGATTCCCTACGTCGCCTATAGGAGCGATCTCCGAATCGCGATAACCATCTGTAGGAGATCAAAGGAATGAATAATGACTGATCAGGCGATTGAATAGCAAGCGCGATAGAGATCCAGCAAGTGAGTGAATAGCGAACGCGGTAGAGATCCCATAGAAATCTTCTCCAGGTCGCGATTCCCTACTCTGGGTGATTGTTGCCCGTTTGCGGACACATGCCCAAAAAACTGGGATGTGAAAATTCGAGATGACACAAGTCTATTATGCGGAAGATGAAATGAAAGCCTATATATCCATCAAGTACCATGCAGACAACAATAACAAAGAATACATCGAAAATATCACTTCTGCTCTTGGGCGAAACGGCATAGAAACGGTCTGCATCGCCCGCGACATTGAGAAATGGGGAGAGGTTCAAATGAGTCCCCACGAATTGATGCAGGAGGCGTTTGCCGAAATTGATTCGAGCGACCTACTCGTAGGCGATCTGACAGAGAAAGGGGTGGGGTTGGGTATCGAAGCGGGCTATGCATACGCCAGGCAAATTCCGATTGTCGTAATTGCGCGGCAAGGCTCGGATATTTCAACCACGTTACAGGGGATTGCGCGGAAATTGTTCTTATATGATGAATTCGAGGAACTTACCGACTTCTTTGAAGATACAATTTCCTTGGGCATTTGAAACAAGTCTTGTTGGCACAAATTGTCGATTTGCGGGAAGCACAATCTAACAGATTGTGGTACTGAATAATCAAGTTGTTGATATGGAGAGCCTTGTGTATGCCACGACCGATTACAGTTGATGAAGTTGCATCTTTTCCGTATGCGGGAATCCAAAATCGCGAGGCATTGCCAGACTGCGAACTTTCGGCGGATGGCTTACGAGTTGCTTATACCCAGCGGAATCGGATTCATATCACCGATTTGGAAACATCAAAAACCTACGAACCATTCAAAGGAGGGGTCCCCAAGTGGTCGCCCGCCCGCCCTGACGTTCTTGCCTTCCTGAAACCCGAGAGTTCTGGCCTTTGGATTAGGTGTCCCGATGGAAGCGAGCGGCAGTTGGCGGCAAACACCGAAAACGTGAGTTCCTTCCAATGGTCTTTCGACGGCAAGTTTATAGCGCTCATGGCAGATCGAGATCTGGAAATACAAGATGAAAACGCCGGTGACGACATTGTTATCATCCTTCCGCCGCCGCTCACCTCAGTGAGTTCAATTCTCATTCTTCAGGTAGACAGCAACGAAGTTACTCCTCTTTTGGAGTCGAGTGTTGGCGAATCCTACGACGAGTTGGCTTGGCATCCCGATGGAAATTGGCTTACTGTTCTCTCCAACATAGAATGCCGGAACCAACGCGATGTGGACTACTGCCTCTTTGACATCGATATAAGAACCGGAAATAGGATTGACCGCATCGGCCCCGGCAAGAACGAGATGATTTCGCCCTCATGGTCCCCGTGTGGAAATTACTTGGCTATGGGCTACTCTCCATACGGCTATATTCACCCCGTGCGTAACTTGTGTGCTATTATGGAGAGGGATTCGGAGCAGGTGCGGATACTGGACAATGAGTACTTCGTCGATTTCGTCTGCTGGGCGCACGACAGTCGGAAAATTTACTGCAGTGGATTAAAGGGAATCAGCCGTCACGTCTACTCTGTTGACATACGAACCGGAAGCAAAGACGTGATAGTGGATCGAACGGGGTGGACACACCTTGCGGGAATAAGCCGCGGCGGGAAAACGCTTTTGACAGTTTTTAGGGGATTGCGGACGCTCCCGGATGCTCAGGTCATCTCGCTTGACTCCGGGGAGGAACGCACTATCACACATTTCAGCGATCAACTCGCCGATTACGAGTTAGCTGATGTTTCCGTTGTAGAGTGGGAATCCTACGATGGATTGGTTATACAAGGCTGTGTTGTTCCGCCGTTGGGAAAGTCGATGTGCCCCGAACACCCCACCATCGTCGATTTGCATGGCGGACCGACCGAGGGCGGCGCGGCAATCTTTTACCGCGAGTGGCATTGGTTGGCAGCCAACGGGTTTCAGGTATTCGCGCCCGACTTTCGCGGGAGCCAACAGTACCGGTGGTGCGACCCGCCAACTCAAGAAATGGACTTTAAGGATGTCATGTGCGGCATAGACTGGTTGGCATCTCAAGGGATGTGCGACAAGGCGAGAATGGGCGTGCACGGTTTCAGTTACGGCGCGGCGCTTGGCGCTTACGCCATTGGAAGGTCAACACTCTTCCGGGCTGCAGTCTTGCTCGCTGGACTCTACGATTACCGTCTGACTTGCGCACCTATGGGTCGCAGCACGCAGTGGAATGCAATTTGCGCCCAAGAGATGGGGGGAGCACCGTGGGAAGTTCCACATGTGTACGAAGAACAATCTCCCATCAGCCACGTTGCCAATGTGGAAACTCCCGTTCTGATTCTTGAGGGAGAGGAGGATACTCCTCACGAAGCCGAACTGTATACCGCATACCTTAGAGCGCTCGGCAAAGAGGTCTGCTATGTCCTTTACAAGGGCGCGGGACATAGTCTCGGCGACAAACACCGGAAGGATTATTGCGAGCGGACATTAAACTGGTTCAACAAATATCTGGATCCTTGAATCTAGAGAGTCTGATACTCCGGGCTACCAAGTGCGTTTCTGTTGACATCTCGTCGTCTCCAGATAATCGAGGGAGGCACAAATCGGTTCCCGCATATAATCGAATTGGGAAAAGGGACCGAGTTTGTGGAAAGTTAGGGCGGGGTATGAAGATTGCTACGGGTACTCTATCGCGATCGTTGTTCGCTGGAGGAGCGGACGAGTGGACCAAGTCCCTTGGTAGCGTGCCATTGTCCCTGTCAGAATAATTCATTCAACAGGTAACACTCTTGTACCGCAAACTGTTAGTTTGCGGATCACAATCTACCAGATTGTGGTAAAGATTTCCTTCTCTAAGACTCGTTTTGAAAAAGTGTTGGGACTTAGTAGTTCACTGCTTTCTGGTCAATTTGTTTGCTTTTCTCTTCTTAAT
>JAPPIK010000041.1 GCA_028820655.1 Candidatus Poribacteria bacterium
GAATCGCGATTTGGAAATCGCTCCTACAGACGATGTAGGGAATCGCGACCTGGAGATCGCTCCTACAGACGACGTAGGGAATCGCGACCGGGAGAAGATCTCTATCGCGGTCATTATTCATTCCCTTGATCACTCGCTATCCACTCGCTTGATCACCGAATTTTCTCATTGAAGCGATTTAGTGGAAAAAGATGCTAACGGAGCGCTGATTTGAGCGGCGTGTTAGCATTATTCAAAATGGAGAATCCTTTTGCCGGAGCGGGTTCTCAGGAATCGTGATGCTAACAAGAAGCCAACAGAAAAAAAAGTCGCACTTCCATGGCCGGCGCTATGTTAAAATATACCACATACATGTTAAGTTTTCAATGAAATATTTCCAAGTTGCGGGAGGGAAGAGAAGATGGCTTGAAGGCGGTTATCAGTGGACAGCCGAACTGTATTTCCCATGCCCATCAAGGAACATCGGAGCCAGTGCTTGATTCAGGGAATGGGTAATTCAATCGAGAATGGACGCCACAAGATGGTTACCGTGAGCATATTGTCAGAAGGCGCTAGATTCGCCACATCACCAAAGGCGTCCCTCGAAGAGACATCAAATAAGTATAGCTATTCTACCCAAGTTGCTACCTATTGTTAACAGTAGGATTTGAGATTTTCCGAATGTAAAATTGTAGTCCTGCTCGGCTTGGGTAGGCAGAACCAAGCCGTATGCGTATGTGTGCAGTGGATTTGTCAGTCCACTGCGAGCAGATTTCGTCAATTTAACGTACGTTGCCCCGGTTTGCGATGCATCCGAATAGGATTGTCGGGCTAGAAGCCCAATCTACGGGAATGGGTCGCAACTTGCGTTATTCTAATCAGCAAGGTTACCGTACCTGCAAAGAGCTATTTCGGAAAGATATCTAATGTGAAAACGGGGCAAATACTCTGATTCAAAAGCGAATATCGTGACTTGGCTTGGAACTCATGCTATACTTAACATCATGTTAACCTTTTCACTGGTTTGTAAAGCGATTGCCGATGATCGCCGTGCGCTTAGAGGCGGAATGCGCCTACTTGCAGAGGTCGCCCACAGATACGGAATTCCGATTACATGGGCGATTGACGGAAATTCGGCGCGGTTTTTCGCCGATGCCCTGACTGAATGGCATGAATCATATGGGGATGAACCGCTCCTCATGTTGGATATTATGCCAATTTGGAAAACCGACGTCGATCTCGACAATCCTGTTCAGTCAGCCGAGCATGTCGTGACAATGCGCGAGAAGTTGCCCAGGTACATATCGTCCGAATGGAATAAGATACACCGAGCCATGGAGTGGGCAACGCCTCGAGTCGCAGGCGCAGACAAGAAAACCCAAGTACTTCTTTACGCTTTGGAGCAAGCAGGCTTCAAGGGGTTGTGGGGATATCTATGGGAAACAACAGAATTGGACATCGGAGATGATCGGGGTTGCCCATTTGGTTTTTTTTATCCTTCGAAAGATAACCACAATCTTGCGGGAACACCGCCGAGCCGAATTGTCGGCATGCAACGCACATCTTTTAACCTTCCGGAATATCGGGAACCGCAGGAAGGAGCCTCTCACGACAGCCATGACGCAACGCTTTACCAATGGATTTCAAGTGGTGCGGCACACCAAACATTTGATTGCTATGTATCAAGCGCGGAATGGAACCGTTGGCTAGGTTACGTTCAGTATTTTAGTGCCGAGGATTTGACGCGACTAGAGTCGGAAGGGACGGAACAACTTGACAATTTTCTAGGCAAAGCTTGTAAACATGAAGCGACCCAAGTCATGCTGCTCTCCGACGCGGTGAGCGACTATCAACTCGCCTTCAAGCAGACGCCCCCGACTTTTCTACTTTTTAGTAATGCATTCGATGCTGATTTTGCCCTGCCGAACACTTCGTCGCAATCAACTCTTTTCTATTACGATGACGAGTGCCAATTTGTCTTTGAGAGGGACAAAATGGAGCCGATTGATATGAAGAATTATGTCTCTCCGCCCACCGAGTCCCGGCACGGTGTAGAATTCACGTTACCGAAAATCGAAGTATTCCACCCTATTCGCACGAGGGAGAAGTTACAGATGCGTTTTACGCTTGAGTCCTCGAAGGCGATGCCCTACGCTTTTGCAGTCTGGGGAAACCATGAAGGGTTAACCCTCGTAAATTCAAACGCCAAGGAAGTGAAGTGGTTGGGTGACCAACTCCTGTTCGTCAGAGTCGGATTACAACCTGGGCAAAACGAAATTGAAGTTGTGCTAACCATCTAACAAACACAAGGCATTCGTGGCAATTAGGCATTTGGCACGTTTCATTTTGGTTTGCCTCCAAGTGGATATTATGCTAAAATTTACTGGTTTTGGCGCTCTTGAGTGATAAGGCTAGAATAACACGCGTGGATAGTGTGCCCTGTGGATACGATAATGGCACAGCGAAGATTCCAAATCGTCGAAAAATCTTGCAACACAGTCTGACTAAATTGAGCAAGTAAGTACGAGAGTTTCGTGAAAGAAAAAAGGACGCCATTACCCAAAAATCAGATACCCCGAATAACAATCCTTTCTCTTTGGAATCATACCTAACGTTATGCGATATGCGATACGTTAATCTCGCTACAGAAATGCCAGTGTTTTTTGTCTTGATTGAGGCATGCGGTTCGAGATTAAGTTAGAGACGCACATTTCGCGAGATTGCCTATTATCGCAACTTTGTGATAGTAGGCTTTTTTTATATTGATAAACAGCGGAGGAGATAATGGAGAAGGTCATTGGACTCAAGTGTCGAGAATGTGAACGCCAGTACCCGAAAGAACCTTTGCATGTGTGCGAGTTCTGTTTTGGCCCGCTTGAGGTGGACTACGATTATGAGGTAATCCGGAAATCAATCTCCCGTAAATCGATTGAGGATGGTCCGGACAGCTTGTGGCGATACGCGGACTTGCTGCCGATAGATGGAGAACCCACGGATGGTTTGAATTCAGGCTTTACGCCACTAATCCGTGCAAGAAATCTGGAGGACGCTCTTGGAGTCAACGAACTCTATATCAAGGATGATTCTGTCTGCCATCCTACGCTGTCCTTCAAAGATCGGGTTGTCGCGGTCGCATTGAGTAAGTCAAAAGAGTTTGGATTTGATACAGTGTCCTGTGCATCAACAGGGAATTTGGCAAATGCGGTTGCGGCGCACGCGGCAATCGCAAATCTTAACTGTTTTATCTTCATTCCTGCGGATTTGGAACTCGGCAAAGTTATAGCATCGCTGGTTTTCGCGCCAATTGTCGTGGGCATCACGGGCAATTACGATGATGTCAACCGACTGTGTAGTGAAATTGCCGGTGTTTATCAGTGGGCGTTTGCGAACATCAATCTCCGTCCGTTTTATGCGGAGGGTTCGAAAACGCTATGTTTTGAACTGATTGAGCAACTCGGTTGGGAAGCCCCGGACCATCTCATACTTCCCGCCGCGGGAGGATCTCTAGTCACGAAAGCCAAAAAGTCGTTGAAAGAATTCCATCTCTTGGGTTTGATCGACGAGCCAAAAACAAAAATCCATGTGGCTCAGGCCGAAGGATGTGGTCCAATTGTCGCCACGTTCAAGGAGGATGGAGACTTTGTCAAGCCGGTGAAGCCAAACACTATCGCAAAGTCTCTTGCGATAGGAAATCCCGCCGATGGCATCTACGCGGTTTCCACGGTGCGCGACTCGGGCGGACAGGGAGAATTCGCTTCGGATGAAGAGATTGTCGATGCAATCAAACTTCTCGCTGCAACCGAGGGAATTTTCACGGAAACCGCTGGCGGTGTGACTCTCGCAGTGACGAAAAAACTCATTGAGAGTGGACATATCGGTCGAAAGGACCGAATCGTCGTTGGAATCACGGGCAACGGATTCAAGACGATTGAAGCTCTTGACGCGAAAGTTGAAGAGCCGCACATCATTCAACCGCAGCTTAACGCATTCAAGAAGTTGATGACTACGCTTGGCTAACGTTCAACACGCCATAACTGTACACTCCGAGTTCATCTCACACAACCTCACCCGTCGAATTTCTAGCTATGGAAGCACTTCAAGGCATACTAGAACGAATAGTGTTTGAAAATGCCGAAACAGGTTACACCATTGGAAGGCTTTCCTCGCGCGAATACCCGAACGAGTTGATAACGGTCGTAGGCAACCTCGCCTCTGCCAATGCGGGTGAAAGCGTACTGCTAAAAGGGATTTGGACCAACAATCCAAAATACGGCAAACAGTTTCAGATTGAAGGATATGAAACGGTTCTGCCCGCTACCGTCGTGGGTTTGAGAAAGTATTTAGGCTCCGGTCTAATTAAAGGTATCGGTCCTGTAATGGCAGGCCGAATCGTCAACTGCTTCGGGATGGACACGATGGAGGTGATTGAAGGCGCACCTAAAAAGTTGATGAAGGTACCGGGGATTGGCAAAAAGCGCGTCGACATGATTATGGAAGCGTGGGAAGCACAGCGAGAGGTTAAGAACGTCATGCTCTTTTTGCAATCTCATAATGTGAGCACGACCCACGCAGCCAAGATCTATAAAACCTATCAAAGCGAGTCCGTGCCGATCGTACGGGAAAATCCATATCGTCTAGCGGATGACATTTATGGTATTGGGTTTAAAACAGCCGATACTATTGCGGAAAAGCTGGGAATGGACAGCGACTCTCCGCATCGCGTCACTGCCGGTCTCAAATACGTCCTGAGTCAGAAAGCGGATGATGGTCACGTATTCCTGTATCGCCATCAGTTGATTGCCGCGTCACAAGAGATATTGGGCGTCCCTACCGAGGCAATAGAGAACGGGATTGCTGCGTTATCCGCCAGTGAAGAGATTATTCCGGAGAAGCTAGGGATTCCCGTACCCACAGAGGCTGAGGAAGCCATATACCTTGCACCCTTTTATTATTCCGAGATTGGCGCGGCGAACAATCTTTCACGAGTCTTGAAATTCCATGCCACTCAGTACAATCCGGGTTTTTTGGATCATTCCATTTCACAACTCGAAAATGCTATGGGGATGTCATTTGCGACAAAACAGCGAGAAGCCATCAGAAAGGCATTGACATCGCGAGTGATGATCCTGACAGGCGGTCCCGGGACGGGGAAAACGACGACGACAATAGGAATTATCCACTTGTTCGAGCAACTTGGACGACGAATTACTTTAGCCGCGCCGACCGGACGCGCCGCGAAACGTCTAAGCGAAACGACACGGCGCGAAGCAAAGACAATTCATCGCCTTTTAGAATTTTCACCGCAGGAGAACGGCTTCAAAAGGAATGCGGAAAATCCGCTTGAAACTGACGTGGTCATCATCGACGAAATCTCAATGTTAGATCTCGTGTTGATGAACAACCTGCTAAAGGCAGTCCCGTCCGAATCCATGCTGATTTTTGTCGGCGATGTAGATCAACTGCCGTCCGTCGGGGCAGGAAATGTCCTAAAAGATCTAATCGCGTCCGATAAAATCGCGATTGTAAG
The DNA here is from genome assembly GCA_028820655.1 of Candidatus Poribacteria bacterium. Lineage (GTDB taxonomy): Bacteria > Poribacteria > WGA-4E > WGA-4E > JAJDTR01 > JAJDTR01. Next base: position 5,507 of record JAPPIK010000041.1, read on the forward strand.
ATTGACGGAGATTTTCCGGCAGGCTCGGAAAAGCCTGATTGTGATCAATGCTCATCGTGTCAATCGAGGTAGGCACCCTAAAGTCTCAGGGCCGGCAGACCGTAATTTTTTCTTCATTGAAGAAGCCGATTCCGAGGAAGTTTCCGCCTGTATTTGCAATTTGGTGCGGGATCGATTGCCCAAACACTATGACTACCATCCGATGGACGACATCCAAGTGCTATGTCCGATGCGCCGTGGCACGGTAGGCACGGACAATCTCAATAGGAGGCTACAAGAGACACTAAACACGGATTCGGCTGAAGCGGTACGGGGTGGACGGAATTTTCGGGTGGGCGATAAAGTGATGCAGGTCCGCAACAACTACGATTACGATGTGTTCAATGGCGACATTGGACGCGTTCACGACGTGGACTCTATTGAAAAACAGGTATTAATTTCGTTTCCCGACAGAGTTGTCTGCTATGATATGGCAGATTTGAATGAGTTGGTCTTGGCGTATGCGACGACAGTCCACAAAGCCCAAGGCAGCGAATATCCGGCGGTTGTCATACCGCTTCTGACGCAACACTATATGATGCTTCAGCGCAACCTACTTTACACAGCAATCACGCGGGCGAAAGAGCTTGTTGTGATCGTGGGAACAAAAGAGGCGCTCGGGATTGCCCTCCGTAACAACAAAGTAGTTGAAAGGAATAGCCACCTCGCCGGTCGAATTCGCGGGGCGTTGGAAGAAACGGGAGGAGTAGTTGGGCTTCCGGCCCCCGACACAACTTCGGTAAATGGTGATCGCGTCTTACCGAACCCGCCAGCGATTTGAACCGCTTACAATGCTTGACGTTTTACTCACCTGTAAGGGTTGCATTTCCCGCCGTTCAATTGATTTTCTGTTTCTCCCATATTTGCACGTTATGTCTCGGCAATGCAGACGGATGTTCGGCGTATTCCAATATAGGAAAACCGTTATCGTCTACTGTGACGACAACAACGAGCTGATGTGGAGAAACGCTCGTAACCACGCGTTCAAGAAACTGCCATGTGTCCCCTTGGTGGGATGTTATTTTCACTCGCGTCCAAAGAACCCCTTCGCCATCCGTGTAAGTTCCATCCGATATCAGAACACTATGCGGTGGATCCGGCGGCAAGGTGAAACTTTCGCCAATCGTAGAAGTAGAATCTTTGTGCGTGTGTGAGACGAGCACCCAGGTTCCCGGCACGGGCACCTCTACACCGTTCTGATCCACGACCCAAACGTGATCGCGTTCTTCTATTCTATTGGAGTGTCCGGATGGGAATATTCCGCGTCTAGCAAGCTCTCAATCTGACTGCACGACAATTGCCCCGCAATCAACACTGCTATGGTCAACACAAACGGCAATTTTGTAATGTGTGTGTTCTTGATGTTCTTCATATCCTCAGTCCACTTTCGATTAAAAGCTTAGGATTCTTGACGTTATAATCAGGGCAAATTTACCTGACATCCTGCATCTTCGAGCCGGTTTGACAATTTGTCGGAAGCGATGTTGTTCGTATTACGCCGAAACCAAGGGCAGGGTCGAGTTCACGAATGGTAAATGAGCCGGCGTGTGAATCGGCGGCGACAACGTCTTGAAGTAACCCGCCGAATAGTCTGAGAAATGTCGTTTCGACCAACTGTTCAAACAAAAAGCCGCTATAGGGCAACGGTGTGTAAGCCGAAATTTCGGCGGCGTTTTCAAGATTCCAACATCGATCGATACACTTGGTAAGTGCGTTCGGCTATCGTTTCCCAAGTGAATTCGTGTACTCTCTTCAGCCCGCGTTCGATGAGTTGACGTGCGAATGTCGGATCTAGCGCAATCCGATTTATTTGATCGGCCAATGCTTCGGCATCCCCCTCGGGGAAGACTAGTCCGGCGTCCCCTATGACGCGGGGAATCTCACCAGAATCTGAACCGATTACCGGCACTTCACACGCCATCCCTTCGATGATCACGCGTCCGAAAAATTCTACCCAGTCCGGTGTCGTACGTGATGGAAGAACAATTGTATTCATGCAGTTGACGAATTCCGCGACCTTTTCGGGCAACATTCCGTCCACCCAAACGATTCTGTCCGTCACTCCGAGTTCTTCGGCAATCTTGACCAAACTCGGTTTATGCTCCCCATCGCCGATTATCAATAGCCGATAGTCGATATCGAGCCTGGCGGCTGATGCTATCAGTGTGTCCAGTCCTTTGCTTTCAATGATTCGGCCAAGATAACCGATCACGAAGTAGCTGTCCAGCCCTAGAGAAGTACGCAGATCACTTACGTCCATCTTGTGGAACAACCTAAGATCGACCCCGTTTGGAAAAGGAATGGCATCGCCGCTATAGCCGCGCTGCTTCAGAATTCGTCCAGCATTTTCACTCAACGGAAATGCTACGTCCGTCTCTCGGAAGACCTGCCTCTCGATCCAGACCGGCAAGAAGCCGAATTTTTGTTTGGCGGGAATGCTCAATGAAGTTCGAAAAATGAAACGGCTGTCCGGGCAATACTTGCGTTTAAGCCGTGTAACCTGAAGCGCGTTCACGCTCCAAGGTTCTTCTTCAAGATGGACTATATCGGGTTGGAAATCTTGGAAATGCGCACGTAAACCACCTCGGTAATAAAACCGGCTCCCGTAACCCGAAAAACGAATGGCGCAGGGGAATTCATTACACCGGATATTCGGGTCGGGTTGAAAATGGATTTCCTGAATACTTTCGTACCACCGATTAGCAGTTACCACCCGCAATTCAACATCTGGCCGCTCCGCGATAAGGGAAAACTTGCGCCGGTAGGGCTTCATTATATAGGAGTGGGAAAACACTAGGACGCGCAATAGGAGTGTTCTTTCTCATATGAGGAGGGATTTCGCTGAGTGATCACATTGCCAGATGCACTTTCACCTCAATACTGATTGCTGAAGAATGGAGGTTCTTCTGAAGAATCACTCTCGGCAGGGTCAGTTTCGGAGGTATCGCTTTCGGCTAGTTCCGCCTCGGATAGTTCAGCATCTGAGATATTGGTCACGTCCGATGCGCTATCTGAGGCGAACAATTCGTCGTTTTCTAATTCCTCCTGGCGTCCATTGACGCCGTTTAACATCGTCATCAGTCCCTCAATACGATCACGTATCTCGGTTTTCTCTCGATCAATCTCACCGCGCTCTTCGTCTCGTTCTTCCTGAAGTTGCTTTAAATCAGTTTCAACGTGAAGAAGCTCCTGATTCCGGTTTTCCAGGTCCTGAATCCACTCATCTTTCTGCTGAAGATCCTCTTTCAGCTGACTGATCTCCGACTCAAGCGAAAGCTTTTCTTCCCGCAGACTTTGAATGGTACCAATAGCACGTTCAACACGTTCTTCCAAAAGCGAAAGGACGTTGTCTCGAAGTTCCTCGAGCATGTGTATTCCTCCTGAATTAGATTGTTAATGCTTTCAATAACACAACGAAAATTAATACGCCAAAATCACGGTTTCGTTTCTTTTTTCTCGAAATCCGGTAACTTTAGTTCGTCAACGTTGGGGAATTCGCGTCATTTTCTCCAGCCCAAACGTTCGTGCATAGTGGAAAAGGTACTGCTGGGCGTAGCCGATATATTCGCCAAAGTAACTCTCGCCGAACTCGCGAATCTCTCGAATCGAGGCCTTTCTTCCAAAATAGACGTGTTCGATGATTCGTTTTATCCAGACATCGACGGGGAGCGCCTCAAGATGTCCCAATGAGAATAGGCAAATACAGTCGGCAACCTTTTCGCCAATCCCTTGCAACCTCATCAACTCCTGTTTTGCCAAGGGATAAGACATTTCACCGAGGTTTCTCAGATTGAAGGTATCCGCAACAATCGACGCGGAAACCTCCCACAAGTACGGAGCGCGATATCCCGTCCCACATTCCAACAACGCGTCGATACCTGCTTCGGCAAGCGACTCAGGGGACGGAAAAGAATAATCCACATAGTCATCCAAGATCACTCTATCACCGAATCGGGCTGAAAGGGTTTGTATTATGCCCTTGATTCGAGGCACATTGTTGTTCTGAGAGATTATGTATGACGCAAGGCATTCCCACAGTTCCTGATTCAGGACACGCATGCCCCAAAAATTCCTGATTGCCTCGTGAATACACGCGTCAGCATCTACCTCTCGTAAAATGGCAGGTAAATTACGCTTGAGATCGAGATAGTGAAGAAGAGATGATTTGAGGCTATCCGGATCTTCATCGGCAGAACTTGCAATGCACAACATCTGGCTTGTCTGCCGAATCTTCAGAAGGCGTCCCTCAATGACGCCGTAGTACCAACCGTCGTGTGACCTCCATCGAAATGACTGCGCACTCCCAAGAGTGTGGTCTAAATTGAAATCCGCTGCGTCATGAATTCGGATGGTACTATCTTTAGAATGTGGAGTCAAAGACATAGCGATAAACCGCTCGCGAGCAACCTTTGCGACAAACTCAAATCCGAGTAATTATACTAAAGATTTCACAATTAACACAAGCATTTTGCCAAGAGTTTCGCGTTAGCGGAAGGTACCATTGTACCGCTCCACTCCTTATCGCTCATTTCCGCTTGAAAAGAGACAAGGTATTGGAGTATTATTTTTAGTATAAAGGCCAAGTTCGAACCTTAATTTGCGTTGGTTTGAGCGTCACCAGATGACAGCAAATCTTTCGCGGATATGCTTAACATTTAGCGTTGTGCACGATAATATTTCATACATTGGGGCGGCGGCTTGTTCAAATCACTACGCGATAAGAGACGAAATGTACCTCCGCTTTGAAGCTGCCAATACACACTTTGAGGTCCAGCCGTGATTCGGTTATATCATTTGCTCGTCATTCATATAATCTCAATTAGCGGATTAGCCTGCTTGATTGCGCGCGCGGCAGATGCCGACAAAGTTGGAGAATGGCGGGGTTACGGCTCGGACAAATGGAGTACCAAATACCTACCACTTGGACAAATTAACAAAGACAACGTCAAGGAACTTCGGGTTGTATGGCGCTGGAATTCTCCCGACAATGAGCTAGTTCAATCCAATCCCGATTTGTGGACGATGGTGTACGGAGCCACGCCGCTTATGCTCGGCGGGGTAATCTACACTAGCACATCTCTCAATCAGGTTGCCGCAATCCACGCTATCACGGGAGAGACTATCTGGGTTTATGACCCGAATACCTACAAGGATGGTACCCCCGCCAATACAGGTTTCGTACATCGAGGCGTAGCCTATTGAGAAGAAGATACCGAAAAGCGCGTCCTCTTTGTTACGGGCGACGGGTATCTCATCGCGCTGGACGCTGAAACGGGAACACCAATACAGGGATTTGGCGACGAGGGTCGAGTCGATCCCGGAATCATTGGAGGCGCTAGCTGGGCAGGGGCGTCCGTCGACCCGAACAAAGGGATCATTTGTATCCCGTCTTACACCTATCCTGCCGTCATCACATTAAACAAAGCGAAAGACGAATTTGCAGATTACGGCTATACCGGCGCTTTGGTGTTCGCTCCCGATGGCCCACGCGGCCTCCCTTTAATCAAACCGCCTTATGGACGCATTACAGCGATCGATCTGAATACGGGAGAACACTAGTGGATGCAGCCGGTCGGAGACGGGCCAAGGAATAATCCGACTTAGCGTCATCTCGACCTCCCGCGACTGGGTTGGGCACAGCGCAATTTCCCTTTACTGACTCAATCGCTGCTTTCGCCGCGGCGCGGGCACAGTGGGATGTGACCGGCAACTCGCCCCACGGCAATGCAATCGAAGTAACCTTTGAGGAACAGAATCCATTTCTCTGGGCGTTTGACCCCGATGATGGGCAGCTAATCTCAAAAACGGTGCTCTCCAGCAATGCGCAAGGAGCGCCGATTACCTACATGGCTGAAGGGAAACAGTTCATTATGATTCCTATTGGCGGGGCAAATCGTCCGGCGGAGCTCATCGCACTGAGTTTGCCATAAGGGTTTGTACGCTCATTGCCCAAATGGATTTTACGAGTTTTCTAGCTGGAGCCACACATGGTAGAACCTAATACATAAAGAGGATTAACCTAAGAATTCACCATTCAAATCGTTATTAGGCACACTTGACAGGAGAGATGTTTATATGATCGTTTTTCTCAGGGAGAAATTCATTGCGAAAATCTTCATGGCGGTTGTTGGATTCGTCTTCGTTATCGGTACCCTTCTGCTTTTCGATATCACCGGCGGCAGACAGTTGAGTTCGGAGAGAGATGAAGATATCGTCGCCAAGATTGGTGACACGGAGATACCACGCGGCCGCTTTGAAACACTTGTCAACCAGGAAGTTCAGAGACGCCGCGAACAGAGTCAAGGCAGTAGATCAATTGACCGCAAACAAGCTGAAAAGGATGTGGTAAATCAATTGGTTCAAGAGCAAGTTTGGCTCAGTAGTATTCAGATATCGGACGCGGAGATTGATCATTTCGTACGCAGCGATCCCAATCTGTTGGCAAATTATAATATTCTGCATGAACGAGGTTTTAGCGATGTCTACCGTCAGAGTGTCCGACTGCAGATGAGCCTTGAGAATCTTAGGAATGACATCCAAGGATTAGAGTTGGTCACGGACAATGAGTTAGAGCATGAATACCGACGTCAGAACGATACGGCACAATTAAAGTATATCCAATTTCAGAATCATGAATATCAAGGTGTGGTGAAAATCGATGACGCCGAACTGCAGTCATATTTTGAGGACAATAAGGAGAAATACAAGACCGGAGACCAAGCTGACCTGCAGTACGTCAAAGTAGATCCGAAAGAGTTTGTCTCGGAGGAAGAGATTAAAAACTACTATGACACGCATAATGACGAATTCAAGACTCCGGAGGTTGTTAAGGCGCGTCACATATTGAAAAAATTCCCGACTGATGCTACCGATGAACAGAAAGCAGAGGTCAAAACCGCCGCGGAAGAGTTGCTCGAAAAGGTCAAGAACGAGATTGCGGACGGTGCGGACTTCGCTGATCTGGCAAAGGAGTATTCCGAAGGCCCTTCTGCACCCCAAGGGGGTGCGCTCCGCGGACGACATCCAAAATTACCGCCGACGGGAGATTTCTTCGCTCGCGGCGATATGGTGCCCGCTTTTGAAAAGGCGTGTTTCGACGATTTGGATGAAGGTCAAATAAGCGATCTAGTCGAAACACAATTCGGTTACCATATCATCAAACTTGAGGAAAAGCGCCCTGAAGATATAAAACCATTCAGTCAAGCAAAACGAGAAGTACAAGAAAAGCTTGTTCAAATCGATGGCGTTGCAAAAGCGAAGACAATTGCCGAGGAACTCAGTTTTGATGTCGAAATCTTCGAGTATCAGGAAGCGGTTAAACAGGACCGCTATAAGGAATTGGGACTGGTCGTACAGGAAACCGGGCTTTTCACACGAGATGACAATAACATTCCGACAATAGGGTCGAAGGGCAGCCATCGTGGTTTAATAGACGAAGTTTTCGATGTGGAGGTGGGTGTAAGCCGTGTGATTGAAACGAAAAACTGGAGCGATGAGATTGCGGCTTATTTCGTTGGAACCGTGGTGGAAAAGGTGCCCGCGGGCATTCCCGATTTTGAAACCGTAAAGGCCGATGTCACCGAGGATTTGCGAAAGGAACATGCAAAGCGGATGGCTTTAGAAGATGCACAACAACTGCTCAGCAAACGCAGCAATGACGAATCGCTTGAGAAACTCGTAGAAAAGTATGTCCCGGCGGAGGGTGTGTCGCTCGATACGCGAGAAGTCAAGGAAAGCAGCAGTTTCTCTCTTTCGCCGACAAGTGACTATGTTCCCGATTTGGGGCGTTGCCGCGAGGCGATGCTTGCCGCTTTTTACCTTGAGTTGGATGCGATTGGCGGTCCATTCGAGGGAGATGGGGCGTTTTATCTAGTCCAGTTAGTGGAGCGAGAGGAAGCGGACATCGACGCTTTGAATAATGCCCCTGATGAGAAGGTGGCACTCCGCCGCACCATTCTTCAATCGAAAAAGAACGATGTCTACGGCAACTGGTTTGCGGCGCGCAAAACACAAACCCCTACGGAGATACATTCCGATTTTCGCTAAACGCGGTCAGCAAAAAATCCAACGCTAAATCTTTCTAGCTCTCCGCAAGTTCCCAAAGATTGTCAACCAGTCTTGCCAACGGAAGACCAACCACATTGAAATAGCAGCCTTCAATCCGGGACACGAAGGCTGCAGCACTGTCTTGAATTCCGTAACCTCCCGCCTTGTCCAACACTTCATGACTTTCGACATAGTCCAGGATTTCCGATTCACGCAATCGTCTGAAGTGGACCAGCGTGCTCTCTGACCACACGATCTCCTGTTTCCTATCGATGTCGAGTAGCGTAACGCCCGTAATAACGTGATGGCGAATTCCGCTGAGTCGCCTGAGAATCTCCACGGCATGCCGATTGTTCTTCGGCTTTCCGACAATCTCCCGGTTGATGACGACAGTTGTATCTGCACCAATGATAAGCCCCTGCTTGAGATTCTGCGCTACAGATTGCGCTTTCATCCGCGCGAGTTCTTCAACTACCTCCGCGGGCGAAGTCCGAGCGGAGTGTGTCTCAATGATGCCGCTGGGACACGCGTGAAATTCAAGACCAATCTGTTTGAGGAGATCAGCTCGTCTGGGAGACTCAGAAGCCAGAATGATGTTTGAAAACCGTTGAGCTAACCGCAATTTCGTCATGCCAACTGGCGCGCTTGAGTTACTTGAGGTGATACCACAGCGTTCTGCGCTTGTTCCGAATCTCTAGCACTCCAGCCTTCAACAACTCATCGAGCCCCCTGTCAATCTCCGCCTTAGAGAAACCGGTTGTCTTCAGGCGTTTGTCGCGGTTTGGAGCACGAAACCAATCACGGCTGTGGTCGTCGCCGACACTGTGACCGATTTCGGCGTTTTTGAAGACCTCCAATGCGCTATAGAGGCGAAGTGCTTCAGGCGAGAGTCCGGCTAAAGGATTCGCGGCGTAACAGAATTGAATCAAATATTGTAACATTCGCTCTCAATCCTCCGGATAATCTGCTGACTTCAGGCGGTTTATCTGAATGTCAACCCTTTGTGCGGCCGCACAGATTAGTTTAACCCGACAATGTCACACGACTGCGAACGATAGGCTTTTAATCCGTGTCTATCGGATTTTCCACATTCGTCAATAACCACCACACCGATTTAACGCCATCGGTGTGGACATCCTGCAGGCATCCAATGTGTACCAACTGAACTCATCGGTGAATCTTGGCAATATAGATTTTAGAGCGTATTCGTCCATTCTTGTTCTATTCCCGGCTGGACCGGACAATCACGTATAATTGTCCAAAATATTTAACGATTGAAAACGGAGGATTGTTTCATAAAGATAGTAATGGCGCATGTTTCAGACGCTCGCATACGCTAATCTTTGCTTCTGGCGGGCTTGTTCTGGGCGACGGTCAGGTTCCAAGGCATTCTCGATCACGAAGCGGAATCATCTGATCTCCATGATTTAGTGAAGGGTACAAAACGGGAGGCCGATTGAATAATCACGCACCACGGAAACTCCTCAATCGGGGCGATGCGAATTGGTCGGGTCGTGCATCCAGACACTCACTGTGATGGATGGGACGTACCGAAATACATGATTCAGGTAAAACATGGGCACTTAAGAGCGTGCCATTATCCCTGTCGGTAAATTCTTTCAGCACGTAACACTTTTGTACCGCAAACTGTTAGTTTGCGATCGCAATCCATCAGCGGGACACATTCATTTTTCGCTCTATCACTTGCCGTAAAAAGTGTTCATCCGTGGTCTGGTTTTCACTCCTGCGGAGTGAGATGTCAATAGAACATGAATCCTCACCGCGTCTGCACTCCAGCGGAGTGCAATGTCGAGTGTTTCTTGAGAGCATGCCATTATCCCTGTCGAAATAATTCTTTCCACAAGTAACATTCACGGGTAAAGGTTCTTAGCCCCGGCGGGGCGGCATGTGTATAGAAAACCGGAATCCCAAAGAAACCTAGCCCCAGAGGGGCGACACGTGTATAGAAATCGAGAGTGTTACTTGATAGAGATTTCTCGACAGCTTGTAGGGAACGTGGAAGGTCAGAGTCTAGTAGCGAGGTAAAGTAGCGTATACGCCGTTAAACAACAATCTGCGTGACGCCGGTTCAAACCGAATCAAAATTATAGGGTCGATTTCCGTTGCCGTCATGACACGGATGGGGCCCGATCACGAAAGAGCCTCTCGAAATTGCGTGTCGTAATCTCCGCAATTTTGTCGAGCGAAACTCCGCGCAATTCGGCGATCTTTTCTGCGGTCGACCGAACATATGCGGGCTCGTTGCGCTTCCCGCGCTGATTCTGCGGTGCGAGCCACGGGCAATCGGTTTCTACGAGCAGGTGGTCGACCGGGACTTCTCGAGCCACGGTTTGCAATTCCTCCGCTTTACGATACGTGACGGGCCCCCCAATTCCAATGCAAAAACCGAGATCCAAAGTGTGCCGCATTGTTTTCACATCTCCGGAGAAGCAGTGCATTACACCGCGAATACGGCCACTTCGCGCTTTGAGAATTGGAAGAATGTCGTGATACGCTTCACGGTTGTGAATAATGACGGGCAGGCTTAATTCCTCCGCCAAATCCAGTTGCTGCTCGAATGCGAATTTTTGAAGGGATCTCGGTGATTGGTTGCGGTAGTAATCAAGCCCCATCTCTCCTAATGCGATCACCAGCGGGTCCGATGCAAGTTTGCGAAAAATGTCAAGTGTCGCGCTGGTTAAGGTCGTTGCATCGTGCGGATGCATGCCAACAGTCGCAAAGCACTCATCGTGAGACTCTGCGAGAAGAATTGCGTCTTGGCTAGTCTGTAGATCAAACCCAACAATAAGAATGGCATGTACATCCGCCTGGCGCGCGCGGGTCAACACCGATTCCCGGTCTTTATCATAGTTGTCGAGTTGAATGTGTGCGTGAGAATCAACAAGCATTGATAATGCCTAGTTTTGGTATGTGTCACTGCAGAACTTCGACGCGACATAATAGCAAGGAAGGCGGTGAGCGTCAAGCTCATCATACGAAACGTAGATTCGACTTGACATAGCATGTAACCTTTGCAACAATTAATTAGTACAAATTTAGAATGCTTGGGGCTGCCATTGCCCAAGACTTAGCCTATGTTAATCTATTGATTTGGAGTTTTTCATGCCGATAGTCAATCACACGGTCCTAAGAAACTTTATATATGACATCTATCGAGCGGCTGACGGTGCCGACGAAGACGCCCGAATTGTTAGCAACCACGTCGTAGACTCAAATCTTGTGGGGCACGACTCGCACGGTGTTATCAACGCGTTGAATTACGTGAGCGCCATGAAAGGCGGCCCGTCGGCGGATCGAATGGAGATTATCCGCGAAAACGCCACTAGTGCAGTGATTGACGGACATCGTGCATTGGGCATGGTTGCAGCCACCAAAGCGATGGAGTTGACGATTCAGAAAGCCGAGGTGAACACGATTGGCGCGGTAGGTCTCCATCAATGTGGGCATGCGGGAAGGATGGGAGAGTATCCGCCCATGGCAGCGAGAGCAGGGATGATTGGTATAGTGCTTCTCAATGGCGGCGGACGATTCATGCACCCGTTTGGCGGCACTTCGCGCCGTCTTCCTCCCAATCCGGTCGCAATTTCAGTGCCGCGCAGGGAAGGCGAGCCTTTGCTGTTAGACATGACACTCAGCGTCATCGCCGGCGGCAAAATGTTGGTCAAGGTTGCGCGCGGCGAAGAGATGCCCGAAGGTTGGATGATCGATTCGGATGGAATACCGGTAACCGATCCGAACGACTTCTTGAATCGAACGGATGACACAGCCGTTATGCCGCTCGGAGGATTTCAGTTTGGACACAAAGGATTCGGCTTAGGTTTTATGGTGGACGCCATTGCCGGAGGATTGTCATGGGCTGGCTGCACTCGTTCCGAACCAACCCGAGGCGGAAGCGGAATTGTGATGATCGCCATTAAAATTGATGAATTTATTGACCTTGACGTTTACGTTCAAGAAATCGAATATATGATTGAATGGGTGAAATCGTCAGCTAGGCTTCCCGGAATTGATGAGATTTATGTACCGGGGGAATTCGAAGAGCGTAACCTCGAAACGCGATCGAGGGAAGGCATCCCTATCGAGGAACCGACCTGGGATGCGATCGTAGAGAAGGCGAAGGAACTTGGCGTGGACGCGCCGCAAGTGTTGTGAAAACCCCAAAATATGAGATGAAAAGAGCGCTGCGAGGAAGGATCTTACCGCATTTGCGCTTGCATTCTTTTCATCACCGTTATAGAATATGATTAGCTTGAAGGGAGGTCCGTTGCGTATTGGAGAACCGAGAATCGCTGAAAATACCCGTGCAGAGCAATGCAGAAGCACAACTCCTCTTTGGCAAGGAAGATACTTTCCTAAAGGTGCTAGAGAACAGTCTTGATGTCAACGTGCTCCTGAAAAGTGATGGAATTGAACTAATCGGCGGCAGCGCCGATCAGATAAGCCGGGGCGCAAAGGTATTGGAATCGCTGCTAAACCGAATGCGCACAGGACATGAAATTGGTCTTGATGATGTCAAGTATGCGATTCAAGTTGCGAAACGCGGCGACACGAATCATCTAACGGATATCGTTGGCGAATCAATACCAGTGCTCTCAAAGCGTGGAGCCATACGGCCTAAAACTATCGGGCAAAAACAGTACGTAGAGGCAATCAAGACACACGACCTTGTGTTTGGAATCGGACCTGCAGGGACTGGAAAAACTTATCTTGCCATGGCAATGGCAGTTGCGGCGCTAAAACGCGGGTTGGTGAGTCGAATCATTTTGACGCGCCCGGCTGTTGAGGCTGGCGAAAGGCTAGGTTTCTTGCCGGGTGATATCTCGGCCAAAGTCGACCCTTATCTTCGGCCTCTTTATGATGCGCTATACGACATGATGCCCCCTGAAACGCTTGATCGTTCTGTAGAACGGAATATCATCGAGGTCGCTCCGATTGCCTTTATGCGCGGCAGAACCCTAAACAATTCGTTTGTTGTTCTCGACGAAGCCCAGAATGCAACGATTGAACAGATGAAGATGTTTTTGACGCGTCTCGGCTTCGACTCCAAAGCGGTGGTCACGGGAGATATTACGCAAACGGATCTGCCCACGGGTAAAGTGTCGGGGCTTGTTGATGCGCAGGCAGTGTTGTCTGGAATCGCGGGAATCGGATTCGTTTATTTTTCCAGATCTGACGTCGTACGTCATGAATTGGTTCAACGGATTGTCGAGGCCTATGAGGATCGCGCAGAATCGGAAACGCCTGACGAGCCTTTAAGCTAATTGATCGCTTGCGATCAATTCGTCCGTACACGGGATAGACATCGCACGCAAATTCAATGGTTTTTGTACGCAACGAGTCCCAAGACACCGGCGTCAGTGAATGCGTTGTCCGACAGGCAGCCTTGGCGGCATTAAGAATGCATGAGTCGCAGGCTTGCGAAGTAAGTGTTTTGTTAACAGACGACAGCGACATTCAGTCTCTTAATCGCCGATATCGCGACATTGATGACTCGACAGACGTGCTCGCCTTCGCTATGCGAGAAGGCGACGGTGAATTATTGAATCCCCATCTTCTGGGCGATGTCGTCATATCGGTTCCCACAGCACAACGACAAGCACTGGCGCACAATCATTCGCTTGACGTTGAAGTTGCCCATCTCACCGTACATGGTATCCTTCACCTTCTAGGTTACGACCACCAAATCTCGGCGGATGCCGCTATCATGCTCGAGAAACAAGAAGCGATTCTTCGCCTTATTTAGAGACTCTGGCACAGCCGTTGCTTAGACCGATTCCAACAAACTGGAGGTGCAATTTTACGCTTGGACGACGACATAGTAAAGTTAATTTGCTTGGTCATTTTGTCGATGCTTACGGCCCTCTTTTCGGCAGCCGAGGCGCTCTTGAACCGGTTAACGCGCGAAGACATACTCAATATTGTGGAAACGGGCGGAACCGATTATGAAACCCTGACCTCGTTGCTTCGAAAGCCGCGGCGATATTCTGCGACGATAGTTACTGCCAAGAGTATCTTGGTTGTGGCGCTTGTCCTGTTGCTTGTGTCTGTCTTCGGCTTTGACGATCTGGGAAGGCAAGTGATTGCCGCCTGCGTGGCGACCGTCCTTATCGTTGTCGTTACCGAACTCATTCCCAAAAACTACATCCAAGGGAGTTCCGAAAATTCAACAATTCATACGTTACGTTTCTTGCGTGTAGTTTATTGGGCGCTGTATGTAGTTGTCGCGCCATTGATTCTCCTAGGAAATTTTGGAGTACGGATCCTTGGAGGCAAGGTTCATCAGCAGGAGGACAGCGTTGTCTCACCCGAAGTGATTGAGGCGTTGGACAACGTAGGCGACAGCCAAGAGATATTGGAAGCGGAAGAACGGGAAATGATCTCGCGCATTTTGGATCTACCGGACAAAGTCGCACGCGAGATTATGAACGCTCGTACAGACATGGTTTGTCTTGAGGTTTCGACACCCAAGCAGGAAGTTCTACGAACAGCCATTGAGTCGAGACACTCTCGCATCCCGGTGTACGAGGAGACAGTCGATCGAATCATCGGTGTACTCCACGTAAAAGATATGTTGGATTATTGGGAAGAGGGGAGAACGATAGACCTAAGGGAGTTAATAAAGGATAGGACTCCCTTCTTTACGCCCGAGAGCAAGAAGATATCCGACCTGTTTCAGGATTTGCGGGCAAACAAACAGCAAATGGCTCTGGTTGTCGATGAGTACGGAGGAACCGCCGGGCTCGTCACGCTTGAGGATATTGTTGAAGAGATTGTTGGCGAAATTCAAGATGAGTATGACGCTGATGAGCAGGAAGAGTGCATATTGTTGAGCGCAAACACGTACTCGGTTGACGCTCGCATGAATGTCGACGATCTTAATGAACAACTCGGCATTCAACTTGAAGCGGAAAATGTAGACACCATTGGGGGATTTGTCGTCGATTTCCTTGGAAGGGTTCCCGAAATTGAAAGCCAATTCTCTTATCAAGGCGTGGATTTCACCGTTTTGGAGTCGGATGAACGTCGAATCCATCGACTTAGAATCCAAACGCCGAAAACCAAAGATACGATTTCCTCTCAACTCGACAATTCCCCCGATCGGTAATTGTAGGTTGAAACACTTGAAGAAAAGGGTTCTTGACAGTACCATTGACTGTATGATAGAATGATTGTCTGTACCAGGCAGCATATATTTCGACGGGGCGTAGCGCAGCCCGGCTAGCGCGCGTGCTTCGGGAGCACGAGGTCGGAGGTTCAAATCCTCTCGCCCCGATCTGTTTTCTTATGGGACAATGGACAGGTGAAATGATGGTAAAATCAATTCATCGTCCCATTGTCCCATTTTGTTGTTGGGTATAAAATGCCCGTTCAAAAAACAGATGCGATTGTTATTCGGTCATATCCTTTCGGCGAATTTCACAAGATCATCATATTCTATACTTCCGACTTTGGGAAGGTTCGAGCTGCCGCGTACGGTGTTAGGGGGCCGAAAAGTCGGTTTGGGGGCAGTTTAGAACTTCTGAATCGTGGCACACTAGTCTTCTCCGAGCGCCCCAATAAAGACTTGAGGATCGTGCAGGAATTCGGCTTAACCGATGCATTTGACGGTATAAAGGCCGATTATGATCGGACGACCTACGGTTGCTATCTGGCAGAATTGGTTAATGCGATAGAGTCGGAGCACAGCGCTAATCAAGGTGTATTCCGTTTATTGCAACACGGGTTTGATGGATTGACTCGGGTTAATGACATTGCATTGCTAGCTCGCGGGTTTGAATTGAAATTGCTGGATATCACCGGTTTTGCGCCGCAACTGTCTCAGTGCGTTGTGTGCTCTTCCCATCCACCGAGAAACACGCTGAGGTTTAGTACCCGTCTTGGGGGCGTACTCTGCGACGACTGTACCCATAACGATTCAAACGCACCAATACTTGCGCGCGGTAGTTGCGAATTGATGAAATTCCTGAGAAGATGCGATTTAGTGCATCTCGACCGCGTGCAGGCTTCAAGATTGAACCATCGCGAACTCCAATTGGTGCTGTCGAGATTCATCTCTTACCACACCGAACTGACATTGAAGAGTTTGGAATTAATCGAAGATTTGAATTCATCCCAAAGAATGTAGAGAAGATTAAAGAATGAAATCTTGTCGTAAACCGCATGATTCAACGATAAGATTGATGGGCAAGATGTTGGAAGGCCCGTTGAATCTCGTGAAAAAAAACTATCCTAGCGTGTAGCGTGTCTGAAGGCATGACTTTTCAAGAAATCATCCTCTCTTTGGAGAGATTCTGGGCAGATTACGGGTGCATCATCCAACAACCCTGCGATATTGAGGTCGGCGCAGGAACATTCAATCCGGCAACATTTTTGCGTTGTCTCGGCCCCGAACCATGGCAGGTTGCTTATGTTGAACCCGTGCGAAGACCTACAGACGGGCGCTATGGTGAAAACCCCTTTCGAGTTGGGGCATACTATCAGTATCAGGTCATCTTGAAGCCGGCGCCAATAGATGTGCTGCCGCTCTACCTTGAGAGCCTCCATCACTTGGGAGTTGATCCGCGTAAGAACGATTTCCGTTTCGTGGAAGACGATTGGGAGTCGCCGACCCTCGGCGCCTCCGGGCTTGGCTGGGAGGTTTGGTGGAACGGTGCTGAAATAACGCAGTTCACCTACTTTCAGCAGATGGGAAGTATTGAATTGGATCCAATTTCCGCCGAACTCACCTACGGGCTGGAGCGGATTGCACTTTATCTTCAGGATGTTGATAGTTTCTTCGATATCCGCTGGAACGATCAACTTGTTTACGGAGACGTGCATCACCAGAGCGAGGTGGAATACTCGCGCTACGCCTTCGAACATTCCGACACCAAGATGCTGCTCCAACACTTTGATGCCTGCGAGAAGGAAGCGCGTACTTGCCTTGAGAGAGGGCTTGTTTTACCGGGAACCGACTACGTGCTCAAATGCTCACATGCCTTCAATATGCTCGACACGCGCGGGGTTATCAGTGTCACAGAGCGTGTCAGCTATATTGAACGCGTAAGACGCCTTGCACAGCAGACGGCACGCGCCTATGTCGAGCAGCGCGAGGAGATGGGACATCCACTTTTGAATCGGTGGGCGCCGAAGATCCAAGAAGACACCCCGGAGAAAGAGCGTACGAAGAACGTAACGATATCCGGTGAATCGGCTGATCTGTTGGTCGAAATCGGTACGGAAGAAATTCCGGCCGGTTATATTGCCCCAGCATTAGAGCAACTTAAAGGTATTGCGTCGAACTTTCTTGAGACGCACCGCCTTTCGTTTGACGAAACTCACACGTTCGCAACCCCACGGCGGTTAACGCTCTGCGTCAAAGGGTTAGCCACTATTCAAAGAGACGAGGTGTCTGAGATAATTGGCCCTCCACGGAGCGTTGCATTCGATGAGAACGATGCGCCGACGAAAGCCGCTATCGGGTTCGCGAAAAATCAGGGAGTTGAAATCGCGGATCTGAAGATTGTTGACACTGATCGAGGAGAATACGTAGCGGCTTCCAAATTAGAAAAAGGACGTGCCACAGTTGATGTCTTGCAAGAACTCTTGCCAAAATGGATTCAATCGTTGAGTTTTCCCAAGACCATGCGTTGGAATAAGCTGCGGTTTGCTCGTCCTATTCGCTGGGTGGTGGCTCTCCTCGGGGATCGGGTAATCGAAGTTCAGCTCGACGCACTCGAGGCCGGACGGCATACTTATGGACATCGTTCTCTCAATCCCGATCCGGTTGAGTTGCGAGATGCATCGCTTGAGGGCTACGTCGAGCAACTCCGGAAGATGAACGTTGTAGTGGATCATGAAGAGCGGCGAACCATAATTGAGCGGCAGGTAACCGAGATCTTGGAATCTGAAGGTTGCTCCACGGAAATTGATTTGGATCTACTGAATACCGTCACCTACCTCGTCGAAAATCCCGAACCGATTGTTGGAAAATTTAGCGAATCTCACCTGTCTTTACCAACCGAAGTCTTAATCACTCCCATGAAGAGTTACCAACGCTACTTTCCGATGTGGTCAAGCGATGGAAACCTCATGGCGAAATTCATCATAATCTCCAACGGGATTGAAGGGAATCGCGAGAGTGTACGACATGGCAATGAGCGCGTTCTTCATGCAAGATTGAACGATGCCGAGTTTTTCTACCGGGAGGACCAAAAGACTCCTCTGTCTGAGAAAGTTAATCGGTTACGCAATGTCGTTTTTCATGCCAAACTTGGATCGCTTCTTGACAAAGTTATGCGTCTGGAATCGTTAACCAATCTCATCATTGACGAGGTTGATCGGAATGCACCCCAGGGATTATTTTCTGAGCATTCAAGACAACGTGCAGAGCGGGCGGCAAAACTTTGCAAAGCGGATTTGACCACCCACATGGTGATCGAGTTTCCGTCCTTGCAAGGCATTGTAGGGAATTATTACGCCCAGAACTCGGGAGAGGCGTCCGCAGTCTCGATCGCCATCGAGGAACATTACCAACCTATTGCTGCTGATGGACCATTGCCGCAAACGGAAGCCGGGGTTGTCTTATCGATCGCAGACAAGATCGACACGTTGGTCGGCTATTTTGGCATCGGTGAACGTCCAACAGGTTCACAGGACCCATATTCCTTGAGGCGTCAAGCGATTGGAATCGCACGCATTCTGCTGGAAAAGGAGATTCATCTTCCGCTTGAATTAGTTGTAGAAGAAGCTGTTAGACTATATCAGGTGGACCTAGCCGAAGATACCAAGCCTGCGCTGCTTGATTTCCTTAAGGGCAGAATTGAAGGCGTGTTGCAGACCGAGGGCTATGAGACAGATATTCTTGAAGCGGTGTTGGCTACCGCCGAACTTGACCCAATTGACATTTTGAAACGAGCGCGAGTCGTGGCCGAATTTCGAGACAATTTGAACTTCAATAGCATATATCCTGCGTTGAATCGCGTTTTAAGAATTCTACCGGATTCTCCTCCCACGGAAGTTGATGCCAGTCTATTGCAGGATGTCGCCGAAAAACAATTAGCTTCGGAGATAGCCAAAGCGGAGCCTCAGCTTCAAAGCGCCATTGACAACCGCGCCTACGGGAAGTTACTTTTGCAACTTGGCAATCTCCAGCCAACAATAGATCAATTTTTCGATGAAGTCCTTGTTATGTCGGAAGATGCCGAACTCCGCTCTAACCGTTTGGCGCTGCTGAATTCGATAGCCATTAAGATAAACGCTGTCGGAGATCTTACAAGGCTGGTAATCGCAGGAAATTGAAGCGGAAAAGACAGAATTGGTAGATTTCTTTGTTTGCCGATTTTGACGGGCGAATCTAAAACTCAATAAGGAGCCTGACGCATGAACCGAAACACTCTTTTTTCTATTGGTGTCGTATTGATCATAGGAATATTCATAGGCTGTGGGGAGAAAGAAGACAAGGATATCCTAGATGCACGATTAGCGGCTGCCGAAGGCGATTTTTCTGCAGTCCAAATGGCAGTTGAAAGGGCGCTTGCAAATAACCCCAAGCAACCTGAAGCACTGTCCCTGCAGAACATACTTCGGTTGCGCTCAAGTTCGGACGTTTCCGCTTGGCAATCAGGTCTAGAGCAAGTTTTGAGTCATCTGAAACCGCTGAATGAACAAATTCAAGTAATCAGCGATCAGGAGGATCCTGACTCTGACGATCTAGATCGACAAGAACGACTCATTCGGTCAAGAAACTCAATTGCCAGTTCTTTGGTGAACTCTCTCGCTGAAGCCAAAGGCAAGCAAAACAACCTCATTACCGATTTGGCAAAGCAACCTAAACCAATAGTTATTACGGCCTTGTTGGAGGCCGAGAAGTGCTTTCAGCTTGGCCCCCGTGAAACCGCAGCCCGGTTGATTCAAGAGGCGACAACAACAAGCGACGCGGCAAGAAAGCTACTCGTTCAAGCAACCCGGCACGCCGATCCCCGTATCCGGCGGGAAGCAATCAAGCATCTCGGCAATATGCGCAGCGAGGAACTCATTCCAACTTTTGAGTCTGTGCTGAAGAACAAGGACGAAGAGCCGGATGTACTTTATCGTGTCGTCGTTGCTTTAGAAATGCTAATTGGCAAGTCCGCCGTGCTGCCCGCTTTAAGTGAAGCAACCAAAACGAACACCACTCAAGTAAGGATTCACGCGGCGAAGTTGATTGGGCAGCTAAAAGCAGAAGAGGGGATTGATGAGATGATTCGTCTATTGGCAGATTCTAATTCCTATGTGACGAATACGGCGGCAAACGCCCTCGTTGAGATCGGAGATGCCTCAATTTCGCCGTTAATTGAGGTACTGGATACGGACGCGAGGAACGTCATCCCCAGCGGAGATTCAGAGTTTATGCATGAGTACCAGTATATTGCAAATGTATTTATAGATGACGCTCGTCTGCAAAAACGTAGGTCGAGCACACAATCGCACGTGATCGGCGTTCTAGGTGCACTTCGGTCTCGCGAGGCGGTCCCGCGCCTAATTAACCTATTGGCAGATGACGACCTCCGTGTAAGCGCATTGGATGCATTGGTTGCAATGGGTACTGCGGCAACACCACACCTCTATCCCGCTTTGGAACATAATGCAGAAAAAATAAGGATCAGTATTGCCGAAGCTCTGAGCAAAATTCAAGACCGGCGAACGATTAAACCGCTGATTGCGGCGCTTGAGCGCGACGGTCAGAGAAAGGAAGTCAAGTCTCACGCCGCCGAGGCGCTAGGTTCTATGAGGGCAAGAGGAACCCACGACGGAGCGGTTTCAGCGTTGTCAAGTGCGCTTGGTTTGGACGAGACCACTGCGACAAACGCGGCTGTCGCGCTCGGTCAGATCAACGTAGCCACCGACGAAACAATTCGTGGACTTATCACGATGGCAATGGACAAGCAGCGGCGTGAGACAGTGCGCACGACTGCGATTTCTTCGCTGGGTCTTCTTAAGCCGACTGCGGCTGTTCAACCTTTGATATTGCTGATGTTGAGCGATGATACCAGTCCTGTTATCCGAAACGGAGCAGTAGCGGCATTGGGCGAGATCAAATCGAATGAATCGCTGGCACCACTTCTTTGGATTCTATCGACGCGATATGATGATGTAAAGGATTTCCAGCGCCACATGAAACGGAGATACAACACGCTAGACGAATTTAGAAGCGCAATCGAAGCACTAGAGATTCAATGGACCTCCGATTATCCGCAACCGATGTATCGAACATGGGGAGAACTAAAATCAATTCCGAGTCTTGTGCGAAGTGAGGCAGCGATAGCCCTTGGAAAGATCAGAGGGAAATTCTTGTTTAGTAGCACGCAACGAGCACAGTACGAAGCGTCTCTAAACGGCGGAGACGTCCCCGAAGGGTTTCGACAGGAATTCGCCAGCAATGGAACCGCGTTGTCTCAGAACATAACTCTTGACGTAGACAGACCGGGCGAGATCTGGATTCTGACGGACAAAGCAAACCAAACGCGATACGATTGTAGGAAAGTCGGTGAAGCGCTTAACATTTATTTGAGGGGAGACGATGTTTTGGATACCCTGATATCCGCCCTTAAAGACGATGAACGTGCCACCGTTCGGCGAAGCGCGGCTTTTGCGTTGGGCGAGATAAAGGGTGAATCTACCATTTCGCATCTGCTTAGCGCTGTCAAGGATGAGCAAGGGGTTGTCCGACAGGAGGTCGCAACTGCTCTGGGAAAAATCAAAGGCGACCGTGTCGTTGCGCCTCTTCTCTCTGTGCTCAAGAAGGACAAATTTGAATCAACCCGAAAACAAGCTGCGATCGCCCTCCGCGAACTGGACCCGGTCCAAGCAGATGTTGATTTAATTGACGTGATCCAAAAGGGCGTAGGAACGTTCGAGGAAGATCACGAAGTTCTATCCGTCATGAATGAAGTTGTCGCTTCACTAACAAAGGGCGGTGGAGCACCCACCGCAAAATATATCCAAGACGCCCTGAAGTCCGCAGATGATGAGTGGACGCGCTCGACCCTTCTAAAGACGTTAGCTTCGTTAGAGCACTTTGCGTCGGTCAAGGGTCTGGCTGATGTGTTTAAATCGGAATTACAGCATTCAAGTTACATCGTTCGCAAAACCGCAATCGGTGCCCTCGGAAAATATAAAGATAGAGATTCCGTCGATGTCTTGATAAAAGTGCTTCAAGATGAAAACGAATATAAATCTATGCGCGCAGAGGCCGCGGCCGCGCTGGGAGCGCTATTGGACGAGCGCGCATCTGCACCGCTTCTAGCCGCTCTTGATAACGAAAATGCAGAGGTGCGCGCAAAAGCGGCTACAGCATTGGGGGCCATCAAGGACGCCAATGCAGTTGGAAAACTCATCGCGTTGGTTGAGGATAGGTTGGAAGCCACCGCCGTACGGGCGGCAAGCATAGCTGCATTAGGCGCTATTGAGGACAAGAGTGTTGAACCACAGCTTCTAAATATCCTACAAACCGAATCGGGAGAATTATACAACAGCGCTATTTCAGCCTTGGGTAAGCTCAAGAGCACCAAGGCTGTGCCAGAACTGATTGCAATTCTTGAAGATCGGAGTTTACCCCTCGACGCCAGCACGGACGCATTGGCAAAAGCCTCTTCTCGTACGAAAGCGGCGGCTGCACTTGCCGATATTGGCGATGAACGCGCCGCCGAAGTTCTCGGGCGACGCGTCGCAGATGAAACGGAGTACATCGTAGCAATACACGAAGGACTAAAACGCAATTGGTCATGGGAGGCATTCATCGCCGCGGCTAAACCTTTTCAACTTCCTGCCTTCGCTGCTCCAAAACTAGAGCAACGGATGGAGGATACATGGGAGGATGCACCCATAAGAACCGCGGCATCGCTCGCGCTCGTTCACACTGATGTTGCGCAGGATGCTTCAGAAGTCGCCGCGAGGCTACGCGGACTGCTTTCCTCCCCCCAATCTGCGGTGCGTCAGGCAACCGCCCTTGCCATTGGCAAAAGCAAGATTCGTGAGCTCAAAGACGAGCTTTTGAAGATGATGAAGGGTGTAACCGAACTTAACAAAGACGTCAGACGCGGTGCAACACAGGGCGTAGGAGAACTTGCCGACATTACCACGGTGCCAGATTTGATTGAAGTGTTCAACGACGAAACCAATCACGAGGAGATTCGCCGTGATGCGGCGATTTCGCTCGGAAAACTCGGCACCAGTGAAGCGGTTTCCGCGTTAATCGAGACATTGCAAACCTTACAGACGAACAATTCATCCAAGGCCTTCAGAATCGACATCACCAAAGCTCTAGGCAATGCGAAGAACGCCAAAGCGGTGGCAATACTCGAAACGGTTTTGAAAGACAGGGACTCCGATATTCATTTTCATGCGGCAGAAGCACTCTTTCAAATCTCGGGAGAGGGATACGGATATAATCGCGTCGGCTAGCCAAATTCTATGGAATCCCCCCGTGGAAGCGTAGGTTTTAGGCCAACCTGATGGGCACACGCAACTGCTCTATTCTTTTCCTATTGGTGACGTTCTGTTGTTTGATGCCCATCAGCCTTGAATGTTCGTCCCCGCCTCAATATGGCGGCAATCTCCGTCACGCCGTTTTTCAGCGTGTAACTACGCTTGACAATTCCAACTACCTCAATTATGCCGAATTGCAGATTGCTTCTCAGTTGTACGAAGGACTTGTGAGGCATGACGGATATGGGGACATTGCGTCTGGGGTTGCCAAGAGCTGGGAACATTCTCCAGATTATCGCACATGGACGTTTACGATAGCTGAAAACGCCAGATTTCACGATGAAGTGGTGGTGCGGGCAACCGACGTACAACGGGCGTGGGAACGATATATAAAAGAAAATTGGTTGGGAGAAGTTTCTAACAAATGGTTGAACCCGCTATTCTCCATTAACGGGGCGTCTAACTTTCGACGTGGCAATTCAAACACGGTTTCCGGTATCGAGGTTCTGGATGATTGCCATTTGCAAGTCACGCTCGAGGAGCCGGATGACGAGTTTCTGATGAAGCTCACGGGGCCAGCCGCACATATTGCCAAACCGGACATCAGAGATGGGCGCGAATCGTTCCCGTTAGGGACGAGTCGCTTCCGCCTAGCGTCAATCCAACCCGAGGAAATACGCATCAAGGCGAATGCCGATTACTCGTGGGGAAAACCCTATCTCGAAGAAATCACATTCCACTACTATGGTGGTGTTCGCCTAGCGCTGTTTGATTTTGAATCGGGTGTTCTGGATGCATTGCACCTACCAATCACCGAGACATTCAGACGGCGCCGCGATGATTCAAGCGAAATCTTAATACAGGCGAAAGCGACGGTTGGTGTATACCTTCGACGATTGTCAGGGCAATCCGATCCGCCTGCATGGTATGATGTTTTAGAATATGCCCTTGATGTCGATGAACTGCTACGGATGCAGTACGGCGCTCCATCCACGTGGGCGACCGTAACGTTGTCTCCAAGGCGATTCAACCCCGTCAAAGCGCGTCGCCGTCTGAAGAATTCGCCGGCTGTTCGGCTCACATTTGCTCCCCTGCCGGACAATAGCGGCAGTGAAATCGCCACACGATTACAGCGTGATTTCTTTTCGCCGATTGGGCTGCAAGTGTCCATGGTCGATACAGGATCCGAGCCCCTTGGATATGAAGACGCCGATCTCGCGCTGCTATCCGTTCCACTCCCTAGCGGCGCCGACACCGTAAGTAACCGGCTTAGTCGTTCCGACGATATAACGCTGCTCTATCTGCTGCCCTCGAACCTCCTGTGTCAACCGCGTCTCCGCAACCTCAACATAGGATGGGGTGGTGTTTTGGCTTTCGACCAAGCTTGGTTACTAGATCGCTAAGCACGTGACATGGAGACCTGCGGCTTTAATCTTCCTTTTTGAGCATTCATCCGAATAGAATGAAAACAACAATTGCCTGCCTGCTCATAGTTTCGCTTTTTCTCACCTCTGTCCCCTATACCCATAGCATTACCGAAAAAACGAAAGGGAAATTGGGTCTGGTCGCAATGTTGTCCGGTATAGCAGCCTTAACGCGATACCTAGTGAAGCGCGACATTCGCGCCAACCAAAAACTACGTGCAGAACTCGGCGATCCAGACCGGACTATCGAGTTTGAACGCGGGTTCGATCATTGGCGTGTCGAGTGGCATGGAGACAGCCGCTATCAGTTTCGGAACAACGTTCTGTACAAAATACTACAGCGGCAATCCGAAAGCAACGAATAAGCTCAGTCATTCGAAGCTGCGCCGCCCTTCGCTGACCTAGGTGACGATAACGCAAAAATTGGCAACATGCACGTTGCGCCTCGCGACGCACAAGAAGTGTACGATGTCGCTATAAAGAACGGCCCCGTCGAAGAGTGTTGGAAAGGCAGTTGAACAACTGGTACAACAAGGTTGCCCGGGGAATTGACAACCGACGAAGCCAAACCCCGCCATGAGGACTTCGAATTTGCCTGACAAGTGCTGGTCATGACCGTCAACGACTACATTGGTCACCGCCTCGAGAACCTCGGGCGGTTGGAGACGGACCTCGAATTCGAGCGTTGGCGTACACCCAAAAACCGAAAGGAGGCGCATCTTGAATAAGAAGCATTGGTTCCTGAATAAAAAGCACCGCTGGTGGATCATTCCAGTCATCCTTTACCTGTTCTGCCTGATTGGTGCTTTTATCGTAATCTGGCCCGACGAATACGAGAAAGCGCTCCTTGAATACGACAAACTGATCGTCGAATACAACGCTCTCGCAAGAGGGTCCGAGGAACACGAACAGCGACTAAAGAAAATCAATGCCGATCGAGCGAGCCGTTTTGAATCTCTGCCACTGCACCAGAGGGTCGAGCATGAGATTAGGATGCTGCCCGAGCGGCTCAAATATAGCCTACCATGAAGAAACTCCTTTCCGCATTGGAGACATGCTTACCCCCAAAAGTCGCCTGTCGCTACTCCTTCGATAACCCGTTTACTTTCGTTGTTACCTGCATGGGCTTGCCCCCTCGAGTACCGCACCCGTCACCAGTGCCATGCGTGTCGAGCCATAGCGCCATTTCCGAATCCATATTTCATGCGAACTCTATAGGATTTGTATCGCATTAGGATCTCTATCGATCAATTGATTGACTAGGGAAGGCGACAGAATGTCCCGTGCCGTATATATTTGCTTGAACTTTTTGCACATTATATCGTTCACAATTCACTAACTCTATTACGCGCAAACCGCTCGCCTGATTGCTACTACGACCCCTCCGTACTTGAAGCTCAAGGACTACGACCAGTATGAGAAGACGTTCGAAATGTCCCACATTGTGTCGCTATGCGGTCGTAGACGTGATGGTTCTCTGACATTCGGGGATGCCGGTCATGCATGCCAATGCTGAGGATGTATATAGATTATTCGGCAAGCTATTCTTGCCAAGCCGTGTTGAGTATGATTTTACGAATAGGCGCGATTCTCTCGCAGGTACGGATGTGGAACAGACAAGGCAGAACCACTTTGATTTTGACCGAGTCTTTCGCCGAGGATTCTGTAGCGCCGTGAACATCAAAGAAATCATCGGAAACGTCAAGAACATCCTCGGCCTTTGGATTCTCGGCGGTGCGCTGGGATGTGCGAGCCGAGCGGATCGATTGGACCTTCGTTATGATTCCAAGTTTTGTGGATCCTGTAGTTGCGCGTGAAGATTTGCAAGGTTCCGGCTTCGGATTCCGCGAGGTTTCAAGGTTTGGAAAATCGAAGTTCGGTTTCTCGGTAATTTCGTGACACACAAGTCTGGGCAATAGATATGGAAACGAACTTTGCTAACTGCGGACTGCGGGGAGAGCGGTGATCGGCGAATCACGGTCGACATTTTTCATCACGATCGAGAGGCGAGCGCACGGTCAAGCGTCATGAACGCGCCGCGTTGTTAGAAAGGGAGCAAAGAGATCGGTGGGTAGAGAAAAAGCATACACGGCATAAAGCGGTGTGATGCGGGTGCCATTAAACGTATTTTGTTGCCGCTGGCATAGAAACCGAGTTTTTGGACCCCGTTCGCTGAATCGTAGGCAAATTCGTCTGAATTTCGTTTGCCTTTGTTTCCACGTTGAAAAAAGGCGGTTCTTGTGCTGCCGTTGAAACAGGCGGCCTTTCAGACTACCTATTGAGCTTGTGTTGCCTCCGCTATGGCATCAAAGAGAAATTGAATGTCCGATTCATCCACACAGGAATAGGCGACTCGGAGTTCGCTATCCCCTTGAGAAACTACGCCAATGCCGTATTCATTAAGAAGATGCTGTCTCACCGCCTCTGCGTTGCCACGCTTTAAGCGTAAGCACATAAAATATCCGGCGTGAAACGGGTATACCTCCCACAAGTCTTCATAGGTCGGACTTCTCACAACGTCTTTCACTTTAAGAGCGCGAGACTTTAGAGTTTCATATTTTTCCTGTTTTTCCTCTGTATACTCCGGTGTATTCATCGTCTGATACACCATGGTTTGCGACAATTGGGAGGTGCCTGACGTACTCACACGAATCAGAGCGGTGATCTTTTCTTCCAAGGGTTTCATCTCGTCTTCGTTTAGGCCAAAGGTAAGAAAACCTACCCGCAATCCCCATGAATACTCCTCTTTCGTTGCCCCGTCAATCTTGACCGGTATAACGTTGGGATGGAGGTCGGTCAGCCATCCGAAGAGGGATTCCCGCAATACATTGTCATCATACCACATCCCAAAGTAGGCATCATCAACCATGACAAGAAGTTGGTTCCCTTGCTCGGCGAGCTGCTTAATCGCCTGAGTAGTTTGCCATGCTTCCGCGGAATTGATGGCATAACCTGTCGGGTTGTGTGGAAAGTTTAGAATCACGATGAGTTTCCGACATCGTTCTCCTGCTTGTATGAGGGTTTCGGCAAGCCCGCGAGTATTGAACTGCCATCGTGAATCGAAAAACGGATAGGTCACTATCTCTGCCTCATGTTTTCTCCCATAGATCGAAAGGTAGTTGCCCCAAAACTTATCGGGCAGGACCATCAGGTCTCCCCCATTTACAAATAGGTCGGCAATTATACTGAAACCGTGAGTCATTCCACTCGTAACAATGGGTGTGCTGCACGGTTTTCCGTTAAGCGTCGGATTTTCGGCAATCATCTTGTTTTTCCATCGCTTTCGCAGGTCCATTTGGCCTAGAGCGGGCGCATAACCGTAAACCAGATTTGGATCAAGCTCCGGTGTATACTCACGTGAACTCTGGAGATACATGGCACTATCATTTTCAAGCGCGACCGCACGAGTTGCATTGAAGCGATACGCCTTTAGAATCGCTTCGGCATTTTGGCTCAGAATACCCTTGGGATGATAACATCTCCGACCATACGCCGACAGCAGGTCGAAGACGACGGCATTATTGGATTGGATTTTCTCGTTTAATTCGACAGCTAAGGGGTTCAGCGCGATCACATGTCCTCCAAGTAGTATGAGTTCCAATGATTAAGTTGTATTCGACAGTAGAGATAAGGCAATCGTGATAATTGTTCAGGTAGCATTTTGTTCCCAACAGATTCCGAATTTCCGTGACAAACCCTAAATGGTTATCGACTTGATTGATACCATAGAAAGGATTAATATCGTCCACGTCTCATCCATCACATGCAGCACCTCGGGAGGCGCAAATTGGTAATAACCGGTGATGATTTAGTTGCTGAACTGCTTGAACTGTATAGGGTTAGAATTGTCTTCGGATTGACAGGGGATCATGATTCAAACATTTTAGACGCCGTAAAGAAATCCAACAAGATTCAATACTTCTCCGCGCAGTCGGCTCAAGCTGCCGTTTTCATGGCGGACGGATACGCGCGCGCAACCGGTAATATCGGAGTTTGCCTTCTTTCCGGAGAATATGCGGCCGTCAGCGCAGTGCCGGGAATTGCATCATCCAACGCGGACAACATTCCGCTACTGGTGCTCACGGAACAGATGCGCGCCGATGACCCATCGTTCAAATCGCCGATGGAGCGTCACCGCGATCCAATTAATCATGTGGACTCACAGAAACTATTCGAAGCCGTAACGAAATGGCACTGGCGAGTTGAAAACCGCGAAGAAATTCGGCATACAATTGGTCAAGCATTCGAGATAATAGAACATGGGAGTCCGGGGCCTGTTCATCTAGAAATCCCATCTGATGTGTTAGAGGGTGAATCAACCGAGTTTCTCCCTTCCAGAGGAAGCATCTCCCAAAGTGCTCCACTTGCGGCATATTTTAACATGCTCACTTCGCACCTTACCACGTTGGTCGCAGAAATGATGACCCATGCGAAGTACCCTGCCATTATCGCAGGCGGCGGAGTAGTGTCGGCACGCGCGGGAACTGAACTCATCCAACTTGCGGAAATTCTCAACGCTCCCGTATACACAACCCCGATGAGCAAAGGAGTAATTCCTTCTGCGCATCCGCTTGCAGCAGGCCTGGTAGGAGCCGCAATCGATAATCCGGCATCTTCAGTCATTTGTCAAGCCAATGCCGTCATGGCGATCGGGTGCGGCTTGTCGCGGCGCACGACAAGGGATGGGCAGTTACGGTTGCCGAGAGATCTCGTTCAAATTGACATTGAAGAAAAGGCAATTGGCAGAAATTACCCCGTGCGTATAGGTATGGTAGCGGACGCGAAAACCGCTTTGAGGCAAATCATCGAGGTCATTGACGAAGAATCGCTGGAAACTCACAACGAATGGGAAATCTCGATCACAGGCTCTGGTGCAGTTGGTGCAACCGAAAATAGCCAAGGTGCCAATCGTCAAATCGCGGCAATTCTTCGCGCTTCGCTCAATGAAGAGGCAATTCTGGCGGTGAGCGGAGACTACCCCATCGAATTTCTAATCGATCACTTTGAGGTTTCTACACCGCGAACTCTCCTCCATTCGTGCGACTTGAGAACTGCGGGATATGCGCTTCCATGTGCAATCGGCGCGAAGGTTGCGCATCAAGATCGTCAGATTGTCGCGGTAACGGACCGCGAGGAATTCTCGTTGATGGCATCCGAACTGACCACGGCAGCGCAAAAGGGTATAAATGTTACCGTATTGGTTGTTGGGACTCGACAGCGTTCCCCGCAACCGGACGTGAAAAAACTTTCGGAATCATTCGGACTTCACGGCGTGCGAGTCGAGACGATTGCGAAGTTGAGACCCACGCTGGATTCCGTGCTGCATTATTCCGAAACCTCCGTAGTCGATGTTCCACTCCTCGACTGACAAGCGTCTTGAGGCATTTCGCGCCAAACTACGAAGTCCTCCGGTCTTTTACTTCTCTAGTTCCTAGCGAACTGCATCGGCAAGCAACTCTATTAGATGTTTAGGATCCTTTCCGGTGCCCTGTTTAATCTGCTCACGGCAAGACACTCCAGCCACTCCCACTTCAAAATTCCCCCTCTTTTCTCTTATTTTGCCAAAGAGCCTCAGTTCGCCTATCTTCATTGAAAGGTCGTAGTGTTCCTTTTCATAGCCGAATGAACCTGCCATTCCGCAACAACTCGAATCGATAACCTCGACACTAAAGCCGGGCGGCAAACTCAGTGCTTTTACGGATGACTCGATGCCCACAATTGCCCGTTGATGGCAATGTCCATGCAAAAGGATGTCCTTCCGAGCGTCGGTAAACTCGATGTTGAGGTTCCCCTCCTCATGGGAGGCAATCAGGAATTCCTCGATTGTAAAGGCATGGTTTCCAACGAGTTTGGCATCCGCCCCATCTATCAAATCAATGTAGTCATCTCGCAGCGCCAAGATACAACTCGGCTCGCACCCCACAATCGGAACTCCTTTTTCCGCGTAGGGTTTCAATTGTTCGATATTGTACCGCGCGTTCTCAATCGCTTGTCCAAGCATCCCCTTGGAAATCATCGGACGTCCGCAGCATCTTTTCTCCGGCAAGATT
This sequence comes from Candidatus Poribacteria bacterium, assembly GCA_028820655.1. Lineage (GTDB taxonomy): Bacteria > Poribacteria > WGA-4E > WGA-4E > JAJDTR01 > JAJDTR01. The sequence goes on from JAPPIK010000041.1 coordinate 36,534, forward strand.
ACGTCGTACCCCGCAGCTTCAAGCACATGGAGCGCCGCTTCTCCGACCTGCGGGTAGTTATAATTCATAAAGGTATCGTGAAAGAGGACGACTTGCTTTTTCTGGCCCCCGCGTGGGCGCCGGTGTCGCTTGAATCGCTTTTCAAAAGTCTTGTGCACAAAGTTCGGTAAGGATCGACGCTGATCAACCCCGACGTATTTTTCCAGAATTTTCTTGGAAAACCAACAGTTGGCAAGCCAATTCGACACCGGGGCGAATCTCGCTCCAAACTCGCTAAGTCGGGCAATATCCCCAAAAAGACGGTTTCGAAGCGGGAGCCCGTGTTCCTCATAGTAGTGGGCAAGAAACTCGTACTTTATTTTTGCCATGTCCACATTTGAGGGGCATTCCGCTTTACAGGCTTTGCACTCTAGGCAAAGGTCCAGAACTTCATGAAGCCGTTCACTCTTGAAGTTTTCACGCGCGAGCGATCCTGAAATGACAGCCCTCAGTGCATTCGCTCTGCCACGGGTGGAATGTTCCTCTTCGCGAGTCCCTACAAATGAGGGGCACATTGTGCCTGTCAGGGTCTTGCGGCATGCGCCAACACCGTTGCACATTTCAATCGCCCCCGCAAACCCGTCTTGGCTTGAAAAGTCAAAGTAGGTATCGATTTTGATTGTGCGGTAACTTGGCCCAAAGCGCAATGATTTGGTCATCGGCGGCGCGTCAATTATCTTCCCAGGGTTCATTATGTTGGTGGGGTCGAACGCGGATTTTACCTCACGCAAGGCGCCGTAAATCTGCGGACCAAACATGCTCTCAATCCATTCGCTGCGAACAAGCCCATCACCGTGCTCGCCACTCATCGCGCCGCCGAGTTCGATCAGCAAATCGCGCACATGTCTAGCAATAGAGTGCATCTTCTCGATATCCGATTCCGACTTGAGATTTATGACCGGGCGATTATGGAGCAACCCGACACTGGCGTGTGCATAGTGCGAAGCCGTGGTATCGTGATCGGCGACAATCTTGTCGAACCTTCGAATGTACTCGGGCAGATCTTTTATGGCGACGGCGGCATCTTCAACAAACCCGACCGGCTTGTGGTCGCCTGTCGTTCCCATTAGTAATCCAAGCCCCGCCTTCCGCGTCTCCCAAACACGTTGCTTTTCTTCCGTGGTAAAGCACGACACAAAGGCATATCCCAAACCAACGGACTTCATTTTGTGCTCAAGTCCGTCGAGTTTTTCCTGAAGTTCGTCCTTGGAATCGCCGTAAAATTCTACCGCCAAAATCGCACCCGGATCGCCTTGGATGAAATTGGTAATACGCGAGAACTCGAGCGACCGTTTCGTCATGCCGATAATCTTGTCATCGATTAGTTCGACGGCAGTCGGACTGCATTCCAAGATAGGTTGCATCGCCTCCATAGACTCAATCAGGGTCTCAAAGTGCAGCACATTCAATGCGGTCATCGCGGGCGTTTGGACGAGATCAACCTTCGCTTCGGTAATTGTAGCGAGGGTGCCTTCTGAACCGACGACGATTTTTGCAAGGCTGAAAGGGAGATCGGCGTTACAACCATCACGCCGGTAAGGGGTAACCTCCTTTGTTCCGGCGTCCGTGATGTACTCATCCAAATTATATCCCGCGACACGTCTCAGAATGCGTGGGTAGCGTTTCCGAATCTCCTCTTCATTTTCCGCCGCGATTCTGCAAATTTCTTGGTAGATGTGTGCCTCGTGTGTGTCCTCCGAGCATTTCGTTGCAAGTTCTTCGGCCGAAATCGGCTCAGCAACAATCTCGTCGCCGTTAGCAAGCACAAGGTCTAGTGACATAACGTGGTCGATGGTCTTGCCATAGATGAGAGAGTGAGAACCGGCGGAGTTGTTGCCTATGGTGCCGCCAACGTTCGCTCGACTGCTGGTCGCTAGGTCAAGTGGATACATTAGGCTGTGCCGTTCAAGGTGATGATTCAAATTATCGATTACGACTCCGGGTTGGACCCTAGCCCATCTTTCCTCGACATTGACCTCAATAATTTTATTCATGTACTTGGACATGTCGAGCACGATTGCCTCGCCCACCGTCTGCCCCGCCAGGCTTGTTCCTCCGCCGCGCGGAAGGATCGGCACGTTTCGCTCATAGGCAATCTTAATTGCCGCAATGACATCCGCTTTATGTTTAGGTACAACGACGCCTATGGGTTCTATCTGATAAAGGCTTGCATCCGTGCTATACAGCACTTTGGAATACGGATCAAATCGCACTTCGCCTTCGATCTGGTCCAACAAGATTTGTTCCAATTCCTTGGTTAGATCATTCATCCTCGTGGTTACTCTCTTTCACCTACGCGGCAAACACATTTCTGCGCGAAAAAGTCCATTAGAGCAGAATCATGTAATTCCATCGCCCGTATCACATCCATTCCACCAGTGAGAATCGATTGCCTGTTTCCGAGGAAATATATGCCCCATAGCAAACTGCTATGATGTCCCGTCCTAGCTCCACGGTGCTTTTCGGTTGTCTCCCAACCGCAATTGCCTCACAAAAGTCTTGCAGTTCATGAGGAAAACCGTTCATCCAGTCTTCATCCGGATTTGTGAACTGCCAGCCAGATCGCGTTTCCACTTTTTCTCGAATGTAGGTGTCACCCAAGACGTCGTCCTTAGGTGCGTAATTCAAAATGCCTGTGTTGGGATTTATGTTGCAATGAATCACGGTCTTGCTCGAATAGACCGTGATGATGTTTTGAATTCCGCCAAGCACCATGTCGGATGCCGTAATCTGTGCGACTGAATCGTCCGAGAAGGTAATCATCATGGACGCCCAATCCTCGCAATCTTTCCAACCTTCGCGCACCCATTTTTCGTCTTCAGCCAAGAAACTCTTTATGTGGGTTAGATTCGCCACTTCCGCGGTGACGCTTTTCGGCTTTATGGGGCTGCCGAATTTTCGCAGTCCTTCGCTATACTTTAGATAGAGCGCGGCGCCGAGAGGGTGGCACCCCTTATTGATAAGGCTGCCTCCGCCGGAATAGCGCCATTCCTTCGCGTATTCCGAGTGCGATCCGCTATGAGATTCTTCGCCCGAGATCCGCAGAATTGTGTTGTCGCTCTGTGCGAGGATGTCATTGGCTTTTGTCACACTTGGCGCATAAACCCAGTTTTCGCCGTAACAGAAGGTGACTCCGTTTCGTGTGACCGCGTCCACTATTTCGTCAGCCGCTTTGAGCGCGTCCTCGAACATTTGGCGGCGCGGTGTGGAGTGACCGACGAGCGCCGCCTTGCCATCGCCAAAATAGCCTGTGAGCGGTTTTTCGCATATGATATGTTTTCCCGCGTTGGCGGCTTGGATGGACAAGGGATAGTGCAAATAATTTGGGACGCAGAGGTCAACAATCTCTATCTCGGGATCGTCTAGAATTGACTTGGGGGAATCGTAGATTTCCTCAAGTTCGTGTTTCTCCGCGAAGGCAGACGCTTTCTCTTTGGACCTTGAAGTTACACCTTTGATTCGGACGGAGAGTCCCGGAATGCGCTTGTAATTCTCAACATGAAAGGAGGCGGCAAATCCGGCGCCAATCATGCCTATAACAATGGGATTGGTGTTCATAGTTTCGTGTGACGGCGATCTCTATAGTAATTACGCCCAAGATTCCTTCATACAGAAGGAAGAACTTGGGCTGTTCGAATTGCAGTAATACAGTCTACCGCGTGTATTCCGAAGGGGCGGGTTTCGCTTTCCGCCGGAAACCGTGATCGGGAAGGTATCCCAATCATGCTCAATATTCAGTCGCTTGATTTACTCGTTCAGTCTATCGTTCGCTTGACGACTACTGCAGGCATTGAAGTGGACAACCAGACAATAGGAGAAAGTTTTTTCATATCGTTAGGCGTTTATCTGCGTGGGTGCCACAGTCTGTGTTTCGCAAACCCCTCGAAGTACAGTTCAACGGGTTTTTTCCACGCTTTCAGCGAGGCCTTTCATGTAGCCGATTGCGAACACCTTCGCCATCTTCCAGCCTGCTTCCCCCTCCAAACCGATGCCGTGGTCCGGACGCATGGGACCCTCAAAATCCACATCGTAGTACGCCTCCATAGCATTAAACATATCGGTTTGACCGTCATCGTGCAACACTTCTTGGAACTTTGGTACCGCGCCCTTTACGTCCCTAAAGTGTCCGAAGAAAATTCTACCCTGTGAGCCGAAGTGGTGGATTGCCGTCGGTATATCTTCGCCCATTTCGGAAAAGCAACCTTGGCAGAAGTTCAGTCCGATGGTATCCGTTGTGGGCGCGATATTGAGTAACCGGTCAAAGGTCTCGGTACTCCGCAGTGGTCTTGCAAACCCCTGCGTCGGGGAAATGGGAGGGTCGCATGGGTGAAATGCGAGACGCACGCCGCAACTCTCCAAGGTAGGCACAACCCCGTTGACGAGGTATGCCAGGTTTTCCCAAGTTCGTTCTTCCGTTAACTCCCCATACTCGGTTAGGGGAAGCTTTTTGATTTCTTCGTAATCAAACGCGCGAGTTTGAGCACCGCCTCGTCCGGGTAGTGTCCCGGTTCCGGCGACTCTGCCCCAAACGCCGAATTCGTCAATCCAGCAAGCGCTTGACGCATTTATGGTACGTATGTCTGCCTCGGCCAAGTTTTCAACCGATTTGCAGAAGTTTTCCAACTGTTCCTCGCGGCCATCGTAACCCAGCATAATCTTATTTATTGGCGGGCAGTCTTCAAACACCTCGAGCCTCAGTCCATGCGCCTCGACTTGGCGTTTCATTTTCACCAAGTCTTCCACCTTCCAGACTTCATGCCAAGGCGACTCAATGCCGATAGAAGGCGCGGGCGGTCCGCCGCCAATCGCATCCGTACAACCTATCTGTTTTGCAAATCTCAGGCTTTCTGAAGAATAGGCAGCGCCTGCGTGTATTGCAAATCTCATTTGTTTATCCCCCTTGTCTGGAATGTCGTTCGAGTGTATGGGCGATTAACTGAATCAGTGTTGCCGTCATTGCATTAACGTTAGTGATAAAACTTGTGCGGCTCATTGATTTTGATTAAATGACACTACGACTCGCCCATTATGGGCATTAGTCTCTGTAAAACCTGCCGACCCACCGGGATTTTCCTTCACGGTGGTGCGATCCTACTATATGCCTTGAAGGTTAGAGAAGGGACCCCTTCTCTGTCAATTTCTAAAAATCCCGATTTGATAGACCTCTTTCCAAGATTCTGCCAGCCGTTTCGGGGATTTATTCCTATCTATGAGTGTCCAAAGGCGCGAAAGAACGGACATGAGATTGAGGAGATGCGGCTATGCTTGTTTACACGTGTGCTCCTTCATTTCCCGCGCGGAAGCTAGGTATCTCGGTGATTCAATCAACTCACGGGTTTCTGCCGGGATTTTCTGTTTTCCAATGACTCGCAATCCGTTTTCCATTTTTGACGGTTACACTGTTTGTTCACCTTAGATTGCGTGATTCAATTCGGCGTGCGACTCCGGATGTCGTCGCAGACGAGAGCTATTCGCAAAGATCGGCTTGAAATCCAGTGATGACGCGGGTTTGACAGGTTTTGAGCGCCAGGCGGTGTTCTGCGAATAACTGCGAATAGTTTTCAGTGCGCCTCCTCCCGCTTAGCCAACCCGTGGGGAGGTCGACGATATAAATTCGATCTGATTTCATAGAGTTGAGACACTTGGCATCGTTTGAGGGATCTCTATCGCACTCGCTATTCGCTCGCTTGATCCTACAGAATTGTACTAGAAAGAAACGAAGTTTTGAAAAAACTCGGTTTCGACACGTACAGAAGGTGCGCAATGTTAGCATACCACATGAGTGTTAAGTATTCAAGCTAAAATCGATGAGTGGCAAAGCAAGGGACTATTTGCGGTAGTTGTCCGGACTTAGCCAAACTGTATGCCAACAGCTCGACGCCCACAAAGAAATGTCGGAGTATGCCCTTGACTCATAAATCGAAGCAATTCAACCGACGGTTGGCCGCACACAGGGTTGCCATCGAGCACATCGTCACACGGTGTAAGATATTTCGCATCACCAAAGACATCTATCGCGGCAGACATCGCAACTATGTGAAAACTCGGAATGAGATTACTGCCATTGTTAACCTGAGGTATTCTTTGACAAGTTGCCAAACGGTGTAGTTAGCCCAATCTCCAGGATATCAGGATCCACTTGAATCTATTTTGGAATGATATTCGGATTAATCAAGATTATTTGAAGGGGAATTGGGGCCTTCCGAAACGATTTTCAATCATGCTTCCTTCGCTTGTCGCGCGGAGTGCCAAGTTGCCTCAACGATTTTTTTCCACGCTTTCGGCGAGACCGCGCATGTATCCAATGGCAAAAATCTTAGCCATTGTACCGCCCTCCGCTCCTTCCAAATTGGCGCCGTGGTCGGGACGCATTGGCCCTTCAAAACCTACGTCGTAGTAGGTTCGCATAGCCCTGAACATGTCCGTGGGGCCATCATCGTGCATGACTTCGGTAAATCTCGGCACCGCGCCTCTCACATCTCTAAAATGAGCGAAGAAGATTCTTCCGCGCTCGCCGAAATGACGGATGGCAGTCGGAATGTCTTCTCCCATTTCAGCAAAACAGCCCTGGCAGAAATTCAGCCCTATCTTGTCTGTCGCCGGTTCGATGTCGAGGAGCCGGTCAAAAGTCTCGGTGCTCCTTAACGGTCGCGCAAATCCCTGAGTCGGTGAAATTGGCGGATCGCACGGGTGAAATGCCAACCGCACCCCTGTAGCCTCAAGGGTGGTCACAACACCCTTGACCAAATATGAGAGATTCTCCCAAGTGCGTTCTTCGCTCACCACTCCATACTCGGACAAGGGTATGTCCCTTATTAGCCCGTAGTCAAAGCCTCTAGACGTCGCGCCGCCCCGAATCTCATCTTCCGATGTTGTAGCCACGAGGCCCCAATTGACCCATTCGGCGCTCGACGCGTTAATCGTGTGTATGCCGGCTTCAGCTACGTTTTCAACCGATTTGCAGAAGTTTTCCAACTGTTCATCTCGCCCGTCCAGATTCAGCATTACCTTGTTGATTGGCGGGCAATGCTCAAGCACTTCCAACCTCAGGTCATGAGCTTCAACCTGGCGTTTCATTTTGACCAGGTCTTCCACCGCCCACACTTCGGAACCCGTGTCTTCAATGCCGATTGAGGGAGCGGGAGGTCCGTGACCAATCACATCGGTACAACCTATCTGTTTCGCGAGCTTTAAAACCTCAGGCGTGTAACGATAACCGAGATGTATAGCAAATCTCATCTACGTTTTCACCACAATTTGAATTCCCTTGCCTCTGACGACGTCATATAACTCGGTCTGAAGTGATAGGTAGGGTGGCTTGGCGATCTGACTCAAACCGACGTTATTCTATCTGATCATAACGTTGCAGTCAACAGCAAACTGAAGAGAGGACATGACCTTCGTTCCCACTCTTCGATAGCAAAAGCACCCTCCAATTCGCTCCGGATTGCACAGGCAATGAAGAGCCGCCGAAGGTCGTGATTGGTGCGCAAACCCTGAACTGTACAAGGCAGAAATTGCGCATTAAAGGCAAGAGCGGTTGCTGCCGTACCGAGATTTCTACCGCCCTCCCTACCACTTAGCTGCGCCCCTGACAGGTCGCCCGATTTAGCGGGACGGTTGATTGGTGTTGAGTGAGAATCGAAATCTAGCGGCACAATATCCCCCGGCTGCGACTGCCCTACAGCGTAAATCATTCTGCCGGGATAAACATTGACATGGGGATTACTGCTCTGATATATTTCGGGCGGACCGATGCCTAGGCGATCGAAGGAGATTCGAGATGCGGTTAACACAGTATTCTTCTTTTCCCGTGAAGACCTCTTCCTTGCTGCTGCTCTGCTCTGTAGCCTCGTTATGTGTCCATGCTCCCGTCTATCCGTCCGACGGTTTGTCTATAGAACACACCAAAGTATCCAACCGACTGCATGACGCGGCTGTTCACGAAAAACAGAAGGTCTGGATACTGTTCGAAGATAAAGGCATCTTATTGGAAAATGCGCTGCAAACGGCATTGGAAGCGCACAAATCCCAAATGTCCCCGCGCACCAAGGACCGCCGCCTCCGCCGGGCCCACCGTCCTTTCCCCGATCTTACCGATCTCCCTGTACAGCCTTCGTACACTGATGCGGTGCTCGAATTAGGCGGCAGACTGCGCGCCATGAGTCGATGGCTTAACGCGATCTCACTTGAGGCAACGCCCCCTGTGATCGCCAAGATTGCCCGCCTGCCCTTTGTCCGTGCGATTGATCCGATTGACGTTTATAGAAGAACCTCCCAACGCTTAGATTCATCATCGTATTCCTCGTCACACGAAGCCCCACCTCGCCGGGCACCATTGAATTACGGGGACTCGCTAACGCAAATTGAACAGATTCAAGCCAACTTTATGCATGAAGCGGGATTCTCCGGGTATGGAATGATAATCGGATTGCTGGATACGGGATTCAACTTAGACCACACCGCACTTCGGAAAATTGACGTTTTGGGCCAGCGTGACTTTGTCAATGATGACAACAATCCGGCCGATGAGATCGGTCAAGACGATGCCGGAGAAGATGACCACGGTTCGATTGTACTCAGCATACTCGCGGCAAACACGCCGGGGACACTCATCGGGGTCGCATACCGTGCCAGCTATCTACTTGCCAAGACGGAAAACGTTTTCGAAAACGGTCAGGAATTCGAACACGTCATCGAAGAAGACTGGTGGATAGAGGGGCTGGAATGGGCGGAAGAGATGGGAGCGGAAATCATTGGCAGTTCGCTCGGTTACGCAAAATGGTACCGCTTTGAAGATCTTGACGGGAAGACTTCAAAACTGACGATTGCCGCAAACCTCGCGGTGGAAAAGGGAATGTCGGTAATTGTCGCGGCAGGAAATCTGGGAGATCAACCCTTAGGCGATTTTGGATTAGGCGGGCGCATCACGGTACCGGCGGACGGATTCGATGTACTCGCCATCGGAGCAGTTGACCGCCATGGCAGGAGTATCCGAATCAGTTCGCGAGGACCAACATTTGACGGACGGATCAAACCGGATCTCTCCGCTCTGGGGCTCGGTGTCACGGGCATCGACCCGGGCACACGGAACCGTTACACTCATACGCATAGCGGCACCTCGGCGTCCGCGTCTTTGGGGGCGGGTGTGGTCGCGCTACTGAGTCAAGCATTCCCCCTGGCTACGCCTCGGGACATCGCAAATGCTCTTCGATCTACCGCCTCCCAATCACACGCACCGGACAACGCTGTCGGGTACGGAATCATCCGCTGCCGCGCCGCTTATGAGACGTTGTTGGAGCAGTTTGGCGAAACTGGCACGCCCGAAACTAGCAAAGTTAAAATCCGTTCCACCTCGCTGTCCACTACCTTGGGCGGCTTAAAACGCGGCGTCCTATTGCAAAACTATCCCAATCCGTTCAACGCGGAGACTTGGATCCCATTCAGACTGATGCAGCCGAGCCGAGTGACGCTTTGTGTTTACGACCTGCGAGGCGGTTTAATCCATAGTATTGCAATGGGGGAACTTCCAATCGGCGATTACTCGGCGAAGTCTGGGGCGGCATATTGGAACGGGCATAATGAGAACAACAATCCTGTATCGAGCGGCGTCTATTTTTGTGTGATGGAGGCTTCCGGGGAGACGCAAACGCGGAAGCTGATAGTGGTGGAATGAGGTGAACCGAAGTTCGGCAAGGAAGAAGCACGGAATAGCGAAGGGAACGAAGGCCATTGGGAAGTGCGGGAGCACGCCGAGCGGAGAACGACTATGTTATGTCCGAAGAAACGGGCGCTCTAATGTCTACCCTTATATGCGATGAACGGGGATGCGAAGAAGTGTCGGGTTTCACTGCGACCGTGGTCCTTTCGGATGAAACGAATTCGTGAAATCAATCTGGAGCGCAATTTTCCCGGTTTCCCGTTGACCCAAATCATCCGACTCTCGCTAATCTTTGGCAAAACATTATATGAGCGAATCGAGGGTATTTCCGTCAAGTTTGGGAATGAGATGTAGAAGTAGATCCAACGCTGCCGAATAGTCGTCGCTGTTGATAATCGACACGTGGCTATGAACATATCGCGCCGGTACGCCCAACACAATTGACGGTATGCCTCTTCCGACTTGATGAATTGAACCCGCATCTGTTCCACCGGATTGACGCACGGCGAGTTGATGGGGAATCCGATGTGACTTCGCGGTCTCAATGACGAACTCACATAGCCGAGGGTTAGGAATCATCGTCGGGTCGTACAGCCGAATCTGTACCCCTCCGCCGAGTTTTCCCTGCACGGCGTCACTATCCGTACCGGGGGTATCGTCCGCAGGGGGTCCTTCCAAGACAATAGCGACATCGGGCTGGACAATCTGCGCCACTGTGCGGGCTCCGCGCAATCCCACCTCCTCTTGCGCACTGCCGGCGCCGATTACCGTGTTCGGGTGATTACCGAGTTTTTGAAGAGTTTGAATCACAAGCGCCACTCCGAGTCGGTTGTCGAAGGCTTTTGCCGAAAACAGTTTCGTGTTCTGCATCGGCATGAAAGGTCCGTGGGGAACGATTGGGCAACCGGGTACTACGCCATATTCGTCGGAAGCCTGATAGTCATTTTCCGCGCCGATATCTATGAAGAGGTTCTGAATTTCCATCACTTTTTCACGCGAACCGGCACCGAGGAGATGAGGCGGGATCGAACCGATGACCCCGGGAATTTTTCCGTGCTTGGTCACGATATTTACCCGTTGGGCAAGCAACGTATGCGCCCACCAACCTCCTACCGGAAGGAATTTCACATATCCGGACTCCGTCACGCGTTGCACGATAAAACCGACCTCATCAAGATGAGAATCGAGGAGAACACGAGGTTCATTGACATCGCCCCGTTTAGTGCAGAAAATGCTTCCCAATCTATCTCTGTCGATCGGTCCAATATCAGCGAGTCGGGATTGGAAAATCGCCTGTACTTCAGTTTCATGTCCTGGGATTCCCGCTGCTTGGGTCAATTCTTCAAGTAACTCGGTTGATTGCTTGTCCATATTTTTTCCTATGGGTTTCTCCGAAGCACCGTGAAATATACACCTTGATGACAATAATGATAATACTTTTAATTGTTGGTACGCTGGGGCAGGTTCGGAATCCTGACCGAGCCCATTTTTTCAGTCTCCCGGGTGTGGCAAGAAACTGCATTTACCGAATATGTGCAAATGTGAATGCAATTTACTATAGAAACTGATTGCGGGCGAGGTGCCATTCGAATTTTATCGGTTGCATTCCCGGAAATCTTGACACTGATCATGCCAAAACGGGATTTTCAATAGAGACGGGAAAGCACACAAACCCTTGCTATTTTACGCATTATACTTCATTTCGCAGCCTCATTCAATGGTCCGATAGGGTCGGCTTGGCAGGCGTCAATAAACAGAATGCGTCAACCGGCGCAGGCATCACAGGGTTCGCAAAAATTATGGACAGGCCTCCCGGATTCTGGTACAATGGGATTACCACAGTGGTCTACTTCTTTAGGTTTCCGAATTGGCTCAATCTGAAAGGAAGCATCAAATGGCACAAAAGAATGTGAAACAGCGGATGCACGATGGGGAGGTTATCATCTGCGGGAAAATGGCACTGGGATCAGATCCTGCCGACATTAGGGCTACGCTGGAAGCGGGCGGGATCGATCTGTTGCAGTGCGATAGTCAACACGTTCCGCTTAAGGAGGAACAACTCATTCCCTATTGCAACATCGCCGAGGAATACGATGTTCCGGTACTTTTTCGGATAAAGAACACGCGCTTAACCTACCAAATCGGAAATTGGGCAGATTTGGGCCCCACGGGTTTCGAGGTGCCGCAGGTGGAAACCGAGGCAATGGTCGACGAAGCGCTGGATGCCCTGTATTACCCTCCCTTCGGCAAGCGTAGTTGGGGGCCCGCTTATGGATTCGGATTCACACCGGACCGCGAACGCGTCGAGTACGCTACATGGTGGAATGAAACTTGTATACTCCTGTTACAGGTGGAGTCCATCAACGCAGTCACAAACGCACTAAAATTCGCCAAAACGGGGGTTGATTGTATATCGTTCGGTCCCGCGGATTTGACCATTAACTTGAGCTCTTACCCGCACCATCCGTTAAGTCTACCTTCATCCGCTCATCACATCCTATCAGACGAGATTGTGCGTCACGTTGGCGATCAGCTAAAGGGCAGCGGAGTTTCAATCTGCCTTCGCGGCATCGAACCGGAAGACCGGGATAGGTACATTGACATGGGGGTCAACGTGTTTTTGTAATACTGCGCGCCGGAACGGTTGCAGTGAGTTGACATGCCCAAGAGTTTACGCATCGGGTGCTCGGAATCTTATTTTGTGCCTTGTAGATTCTAATCCTGAAAGGAGACAAAAATGGCTCCGGAACAACAGGGCAGACACGATCTGATTGAATATCAGATACAGGACAATGTTCGTTTAGAGGTGTATTGGCGGGATGATCGGGCTGGTTATGGACCGGCAGTGTCCATCTATGCGTACGATCAGGAGGTTTTGCGGCTCGACTGTTTTGGGGAAGAAAACGATAAACAGGGCAAGGGGCATTGCCACATCAACTTGCGGCAGACCAAAGCGCGGCAGTGGAATTACCTACCCGGAACAGTCAGGGATCATATTGGGCAGGCAATGCACGATATGCGAGAGAATCTGAACTACTGTCTGCATACCAATGTTGACGAGAGGATTCAGCAAACCACGGTTGATTCCGACACCCTAGAGCCGGTTGCCCACCAAGTCGAAACGAAAATGCTTGGGTTCATGAATCAACTTCGCTTGGAATAACAGAAATGCAGTGACTAGTGGTCAGTGGCGAGTGACCAGTAAAAGCGGGCGAAGCATAATACCTTAGTCGTGCGATAACGGCTTAATTCCGCTAAGAACACTTATCTAGATTTGGTTATCACAATTTGTGTGCCAAGGTTGCGAACGAAAAAACCGAGTCCCCGAGAAGAAACTCGGATTCAGGGCAAGTGAGTCTACCCGACAGGGCAATACGCGGATTTATCGACTGACTACAAATCCGTCCGCCGCAACAGATTTCGCAAAAACCTCTTCATCCAATCGCAGACCGAATCCGGGGGTGTCGGGAACATTGACACGTCCTTCAGAGATTTCATAGTCGGAGGCGTCCAGACCGGCGGTTTGCGCTTCATCCCATTCGACGAATTCAAAGCGCCGGACTTTTGCCGCCAAATGAGCTGCGGCAAAGTTGCCGTAATGACCGCCGTAGTGGTGAGGCGCGGTGCCAATCTCCCATGCGTCGAGTTGGGGCCCTAGTTGTATCCAGTGGGTGAAGCCGGGATTGAAGATGTCATACTGGATGATATCAATCAAGCCTTCTCGCGCCCAATTAACCAAATTGGGTGAAGCGTCGCCCTCTCCATCAGCAATGCGTGTCTCCAATCCCTCTTTGTCTAGCCATTCGCGCAGGCTGGCGTAGAATTTCGGATCTTCGTGGAAAGCTTCCTCTATCCAGTACACGTTAGCCTCGGCGCTCCTACCCAACACCCTTTTCGTCAAACTCAAATTATATCCGTTATTCGCATCTATCAGGATGACCGCGTCTTCGCCCACGGCTTCTCGGACGGCGCGGATGACGAGGACATCTCTTGCCGTTCCTTTCTCAAGCGGCATGTGCATCGCGCCGCGTCCGACCTTAATTTTGAACGCTCTATGCCCCCGCGCCATCCCTTCCAAAGCCTCCGAGGCAATCAGCGCCGCCGCTTCGTTGTCGTCTTTCAAGTGAAGGTCATCGATATACAATGAGGTGTCGTAACAAGGCACACGAAAGCCCTCGTTGCTATCCGGTTTGCCTCCCAACATCGCGTATACGGGTTCGCCGGTAAGTTGTCCCGCAAGGTCCCAGAGTGGATATTCAAGCACCCGAAAACGCTTGTCAACACCGTGTTCCGGATCGAACATCCGGCTTAGCTGAATGCCGACAAGCGAATGTGCTTGTTCTTTGGTAATCGGCGACCAACCAAAACCGGTTGCGCCACTATCAGCGGTAATTCGGGCGATGCCGAGTCTAACTTGTGTGCCATGTTCTCCGAGACGCGAGTTGCATCCGGCGTTACGGGGTCTTGTTCCGGTCAGGAGGGTCCATTCAATTCGATCGATGATTGAATTGTTCATAAAGCTCATTCGGAAATACTAAGAATGGTTAGTACGGTCTCCCCAGCCATTGATGGGGATTGAATAATTTGGGTTCGCCGCAAAAACCGGGGTAACGATCATAAGTTTCAAGAAGGCTGTGAGAAAGAAGGTGAGAGTTCAAGACCCCTGCTCGTCCAAAACTACGAGTAGGCGTCGGCGCATGGAGGAGTGTGAACGGTAGTTACTTCCTAGCCATCAAGTGTCTTCCGCGATGCTGCCGACACTTGTACGTGCCGCCATAATGCCGCTCATAGATATACTCGTAGACACCCTCCGATACACTGCGTAGGATTTCCGTGCGCCGACTCACCCAGGAACCGAAGGACTGCGAGCGATTCCGAAGATTGGTCTTGGTTGTGTCCTCGATGATACCGGTAAGAATATATGCTCGCTGCTTACCCTTTGGGTCAGAGATGACTAGAATTCCACTATCGCCGACCATTCCATACACGGTGCCGGTTTTGTTATAGACGCGAACGCCGCGCGGTATGCAAGTTTTATCGTAAAGACGATCGCCCTTTGGCAAGCCCAAGTAATGTTTCATTTTCGCCGAATGCGGAAGATGCCCCAGCCACAATTGATTATAGAAACGGTTCATATCGTGGGCGGAGGTCATGTTTCGATAGGTGCGCCCGCCGCTCGGAATGTATTCTACGACATGGGTTTGTTCAAAATAGGGATAGTTCCACCTGAGGAGTTGATTCACGCGCGTCGGGCCGCCAATCAATCTAATGAAATAGTTCGTCGAGGAATTATAGCTTCTCTGAATCATGTTTTTCAGATGTCTACGATTCTGGTTTGTGTGGCGCAGCCGCCCTTGTCGAACCTCGTGAAAATAAACCAACATAACAAAGTTTTTGATAAAGGATGCCGCCATCATGGGTTGATCTTCGTTAATCGAGACAACCTTCTTTCCTTTGGAAATGTCGTAAACCACAAAGCTGGTTCGGTCTGTCGATGCCAACCTACGCCTGTATCGGTTACTTTTGATATATCGATCAATTCCCGCCTCAAGAGGAGAATCCACCGTAAACTCTAGCGGCACCGTTTTTTTCTGCGAGGTCTTGCTAGAAGGATTTTGGGGCACTCGTCCGCGATTCTGGAGGAGATCCGATGCTTCATAGTCTTGCTGTTTTTGTAAATTGGCTTGGCAAAGCAACGGCGCACCTTGTAGCTCCAACTCGGCGCTGTCCACGGGGTCGCCAGCCCCACGTTGCATTGGACCGAAACATCCGGCGCCGATGTCCTCCGCGTCGGCATTTTCTTTCAACGGTTCCTGCATGTCAGACGTAGAACTCTTGTCGGTACTTTCTCCCCAGCAGAAGACGGCGCCGCCGTTAATAGTTTCCAACAGCGGCGATGAAAGGAAAACGGTCGAGAAAAAGACAAAAACTATCCGGAGATTTCTTCTCTTAGAATTCATACAGGAATCTACCTTCGACTGACGCATTTCGTTAAAAATCATACCTATCTACAATATTGGACATTCGGAGTGCGGAACCGCATCGATCTCAACGGTGCTTAATGGCACCCATGGAATAATTGCATTACAACCTAATCGGATTTTGGCTGTCAGACCTACTTGGATGGTCGTACAGCTACCTTCCTGGACCGCCTATGAGCCTCATACGACGATTAGCAGCAATGCCACTTTAGGTCATTTGCAGCGACGGAGTTTTGATCGAGACCCAAGTCTCGCACTTACAGGGCGAATTGCGCGTGGAATCGGCTAAAGGTCTTTATCGCACGAAATAACCTGTGGGATCTCAATTGCTGTTGGAACCCTTCGTTTGATCTCCCGTGATGCCAATTGGTCAATTGCTCCTTCCTTTTTCAGGCGTTTTATTTCCCCCGATTCGATCGAATAATCTGACAGAATGTGCTACAGAAGCTTCGCTCCTAACGAACTGTTCTCAACCAATAGCGGTGCCGTATGTCTGAACTCTGGTAAGTTGCAACTCGGTTTAACTTACATCGGACGACGAGGAATGGATTTCCTCAATGATTTCTACATTCGCTCGCGGAAGCGTAATTTGGGCGCCGTCTTCCAACTCAACTTCCAAAACACGTACGTTCGCTCCGGTTTCAAGTAGCTGCAACTCGACGGGCAAAGCGGTTACACGGCCAAGTTTTCCGAAATGCGGCTCACGAATGACGCGAATCGGCGTTCCGACCTCAAGTCGTCCGGCAACGACCGCATCCTCAATCAGATCCTCGCTTGATTCGGTCGGAACAATGATTTCCGGACGTACGACTCCCGCGCGAATTTGGGTGGTACCATTGATTGATGTTTTGAGACCTTGTCGTTCTCTAAGCAGGTTAAAAGTGCGATCCGCCATTCGGATTTTTCCAAAGCCCTCCGTCACCACGAGAGTGATACCGATGTCTTCTGATCCCGTGATAGCGACACCGAGTTCGTAACCCAACAGTTCCCGAAGATCTTGGTCATCAATGCCGCCCGCAATCAACCCTCTGACTCCGCCTCGTATGGCTTCCCGAATCGCATCGTGCGAGACAATCGACCCTCCGACAAGGATCTTGCCACGGTGTTCAGGTTGAATCAAATCCGGGGTGAGCGGAGCGTCGGGAGAGTCGACGACAACTTCCAGCACACCAAGGGTTTCACCGCCGATGCCGAAGATTCCCTGAATGTAAGTACCGTAGGTTTCAACGGTAATCCCTTCATCACCAGCGACTTCAGCGACAGATCCGTCCACATAAGCAATCACTTCGACAGGGATTGGCGCCTCCCGAAGTATTACCTGCCCGGTGACGTTAGAGATGTTCTCGACCTCGCCGGTAATCGGTGAACGCACTTGTGACTTGAAAAGCCCGAAAATACCTTGCGTTTCAGCCAGGACTTCATCTTTTTCAACCGGTTCCCCTACATTTTTGATTGTGTATTCCACCACATCGTTGGCCGGTACACTAAGTTTATTTGCGATGTTTACCAACTGCACATTTCCGGGCAGATCAGCCTTTGCAACGACGTCATTGGCATGAACGTAGTTCCCAACGTCTACAAGCACGGTGCCCTTGAGCGGGAGTCTACGCTCTTTGCGTATCGTCATGCCTTTAGAGACTTTGAGTCCCGGCGTATAGGCGTGTGCCATGCATCAGACCTCGTTCTACGGTTCGCGTTCGGCGAACCGTTGCTGAAGGGTAAAGAACGCGGTGACAAACAGTATGACGCCAACCACGTCGAACCACCACGGTTGCAACTTAATCGGGCCCGTAGGATCCGATGAAAATCCGGTAATTTCAATCTTCATACCCAAAACAATCATCGGTATCCCATTGAAGAAGGCGTGACCCAATATTCCCGGAAGAATTGAACCTGTATTGACTCGCCACCAAGCAAAGATTGTTCCAAGCACGAAGGCTGCTGGGAATTGCCAAGGATTCAGGTGAAACACGGCAAAGAGGGTTGCCGACACTAAAACAGACTTCCTAATTGAATATTTTCGCAGAAAACCATCCAGAATGAGACCGCGGAAAAGAAACTCTTCCGTAAGCGGCGCCACTATGATAAGAACAAGAACAGATCCCCATAGGCTCTGTTTTCCTCCCACCAATTCGGAAAGGGACTCCATGATCCATTCCGGCGCCGGCAGTATTGTCCTCAAAATATTGTCGGACTCGGAAAGAAGTATGCCTGCCCCTAGGCAAAGGAGAGCCATCACCGGGTATAGCGACGCAGCTACCGATGACGTGGGACAGATCTCCTTCAGCGTTCCGCCCGATTTGCGGATGCCCCTGTCTAAAACTATTCCGATCGCCGCAAAATTGATTACTGCAAGCACGGCGGGATGCTGATACAGTGGATAATCGACAAAAAAATCTACCACTGCGAGCGGTATGCTCAGTAGAATCATCCACAGAACGACCTGTACCAGGATCCAAATCGCCTGCCGGATGTCTGGATAGTAGACTTTTGCATCGTGTTCACCCATGGGCGCGATCTTCTTTCAATCTCTGTTGTTCAGCTTCACCTCCAAGCTTCACATCCTTTGAATGACATGTGTTCGCCTGCAACGTATTTGGGCTTCGGTTTATAATCGTTATCCACCCCCCGAACCGCTTCGCCGCGAAACAGGAATGTGCACGGCCAAGGTTTGGTTACATGAGTGGTTGTCGGCAAATATTGGATGGACCCGCCCCGGCGCCACCGGTCACTGATGTTGGCTTCGGAACCGTGGATGGTATGCGGATGGTGCACCGATATATCACCGGGATTTAGCTCGACATACTCCGCTTTGCTTTCATCAATTCCCGATAGATCGACCTCCGAACTGAGGACGTTCACGATCCTAGTCTCCGCAAAGTGTTCAAGTAAACCGAGGCGATGTGACCCCGGAATGACCTTGACACAACCGTTTTCGCGATTCGACTCGGAAACTGCGAACCAAATGGTGACCACCTCCATCGGTTCGAGCGGCCAGTAATTCGCGTCCTGGTGCCACAGTAGCGCTTGCCCGGTGCGCGGTTTTTTAGCGATGTAGTCCGCGGCAAAGAAGGCGATGTTCGGACCGACCAAGCTCTCGGCAACGTCCAAAAGACGATGGTCGCTGACAAATCGCACCCAGAAAGGGTCTTGAGCCACCATCCAATGCCCAAGTGTTTCCGTGGCGAGATCGGGGTTACGCTCGATCAACCAGTCGATGTGCCGGTTCAGTTCTTCCAAGAACTCGAGATCGAGCACGTCGCGGACGATGAATGCTCCATCTCGTTCATATGCTTCGCTACAGCCTTCCAGATTCCCAAACTTGAACTCGGCTAGCATGTTTGATTCCTTATTGCTCAATCCTGCAAAGCACCCCTCTGTCTATCACATGGCGCTTGTGGGGGTCTCGTGGTTCGGCGAAGAGAATGAACCGCCCCTAATTTTCCGGGATGCCGACATAATTCTCGGCGAGCGCTCTTGCCGCTGTCTCCGAGGTGCAGATATAGTCGAAAGCGGCTTCCTGTAATTTGTAATCGAATGTGTCGATGGGGGCTTGAAGGTGCATAAGTTTGGTGATGAAATTGGAGAAACCCTGTGTCCGCCACACGCTCCCCAATCTCGTTTCCGAATATCTTTGCAAGAGTTCGTCGCAACCGCTCTCGTACCGCTTGATTAAACCTTGCGACAAGACTCTGACATCGGCAACGGCTAGATTGAGCCCCTTGGCACCCGTGGGAGGAACAATGTGGGCGGCGTCTCCTGCCAAGAATAGTCTTTGATACTGCATCGGTTCGGCGACAAAGGTCCGCAGTGGAGCGAATGTCTTTTCCAGAATAGGACCTTCATTCAAAGACCATCCATCCGTCGCCAAGCGAACATGCAGTTCCGCCCATATCCTTTCGTCCGGCCAGTTCTCAAGGTTGTCGTCTATGTCGGATTGGACGTACAAGCGGCTGCATGTCGGAGACCGCAAGCTGTGCAACGCAAAGCCGTTCGCATGGAAGGCGTATATCAGTTCCTCCGTGGAAGGAGGAACATCAGCCAAGATTCCCACCCATCCGAACGGATATTCGTGACTGTACTCCTTCAACACGCCGTTAGGAATCGATTTGCGGGAGACCCCATGGAAGCCGTCGCAACCTGCCACATACTCACACTGAATCGTGTGTTCGTTCCCGCCCTGCTCGTAGCAAATGTGGGGGCTGTTGTCGAGTCCCTCTACTCTCGTGGCTTCGGCTTCGAAGAGAATCTCACCGCCTGTATCCAACCGTGCCTGGATGAGGTCCTTCAGCACTTGCCGCTGCCCATAAATATAGATAGCGCGGCCGCCGGTAAGATTTGTCAGCGGTATCCGTGTGGAGCGTCCACTAAATCGAAACTCCACACCGTGGTGGACCAAGGCTTCTTTGTGCAGGCGGTCGGCAACACCGATGGAGGTCAGAAGGTCAACCGTGTTTTGCTCCAACACGCCCGCTCTTATTCTTCCCTCTACATGCTCGCGGCTCCTGCTCTCCAACACAATGGAACCAATCCCCATCTGATGCAGTCGATGCGAAAGAACGAGTCCCGCAGGACCTGCGCCGATTATGCCAACTTGGGTATTCTTGACGCGGCTTGACTTTGGCACAATCTTCCTCCAACCGGTGCGCCGTGACTACGACCATACCTATCGGCACAGGTATAGGATTTAACGCTTGTTCACCCCTATACCGTTTCATCGGATGTGCGCACCGCGAGAGATATCATCATATTAAATTCGAAATTTTTCACTCATCACCGTTGAGGCAAAGCAAACAACGCAATTAACCCTGGCGACGACTTGCATCAAATCTCCAAATTTAGTTCGTCAAATACCTCCTGGGCAGAATGAAATGCGGAATGAGCCGCGGGCAAACCGCAATATACCGCTGATTGGAGCACGACCTCTTTGATCTCATCGATGGAAACGCCGTTGTTTAGGGCGGCTTTCACATGCAACTGAAACTCGGGTGTTCTATTGAGAGCAATCAACATTGCCAGTGTGATAAGACTTCGAGAGCGCTTCGACAACTCGGGGCGCGACCAGATTTCTCCCCATGCATAGCGGGTTGTCAAATCTTGAAAAGCGTCATTGAAGGCGTTGGCATTGGCTAGGGATCGCTCTACATGTTCCTCTCCCAAGACTTCCTTTCGGATCTGCATCCCTTTTTCAAAACGTTTGTTTTCATCCATTCGTCAAATGCTCCTCGTTCGTTCCGTACGATAGCGGGCGGATAACGCCATACGGAGTATACCTGCTATTGTGTGTTCCCGGCAACTCCACTTCTCTAAACAGATTATGGTCAATCCAATTCAACGGCGCCTCGCTGTCTTGCCAGCACGGCTTCATAAAGCCTCATTGTTCCGAGACAGTCGTGAATGCTTGCAATCGGCTCGCGCTCCTCTCTGATAGCGCTGACGAATTCGGTCAGGCTGTATCCGTCGCCGGTCAACTCGCCGTTGCGCTGATCACTGAAGTTATCCGTGAAATGGTTTTGGGATTCGGTGTAGTGGGCAACGCACCACAAACCGTCTAGGACGATGTATTCTCCCTGGCCCGTGACTTCTACGCGGTCGTAGTTGCGTCCCCAGAGACGGTGGCTGTTGAGTTGCAGCGTTCCGACCGCTCCGCTTTCGAAATGCAACGACACCGCGAAGGCTCCCTGCCCTCCAATCTCGTTGTGGAAACTCGAAATCGCTTTCACCTCTCCGCCGATATAACGAATCAGATCGAAATAGTGAATCGCAAAATCAAGGAGATAGACCTGTGCCGCTCCGCAATCTACTGTCTCGCCTGTCTTGGCAAGACGTGAACGGTAGTTGCCGGAGCAGAACGAACCGAAAAGTTGTGTGACTTCACCGAAACTGCCCTCTCCCATAATCTCCATCGCACGTCGGACGCCGAGGCTAAATCGTCGTTGGAAGTTCACCATCACGACTCTCTTCGTGCGATTTGCAATTTCAGCTATTTCGGTTGCGTCCGCGAGCGTCTCCGCGGGAGGTTTTGGCACAAAGACGTGATATCCGGCTTCAAGCGCTTCGCAAACAAGCGATTGGCGCGCCTCGGGACCCGCACAGATAATCATTGCCTCGATATCTTCATTATCCCACATCTGACGGTAATCCGCATACCACTTTCCCGTGCCGAATTTTCCCAGCACGGTTCGCGCTCTTTCTTCGTCAAGCTCACAGATCGCTTGCAATTCAACCGGGGCGAAGTGCAGAGCCGGGTAGAGTGTGTGCCGCGCAAAGCCTCCCGCGCCGATAAAGCCTGTACGCAGCGGTTCTAATTCCATGTATGTCTCTCCTACCGTCCCTCAACTGACATTGACCTTGTGCCATAAAGCAGGACACGTTTTCCAAAAATATCGTGGAGTCTCATGGCATTTGCGTCTGTTCCAATTGACTTGGAAATGACAAAATCGGTTAGAACTCCGAGGTACCCGTTAACACCCGAGAGAATCTCTGTCGCGATTAGCTATGGTATCTCTATCAGGATTCTCTATCGTACAGGGAACTCTATCGGGGTGGTTATTCGTTCGTTTGATCCGAAAGGATAGTGTGAGAAAGAAACCAAGTTTACAAGAATAAACTCGTTGTCGAGGCGCTAATGTGAGAAAGAAATCAAGGTTTTAAGAAAAAACTTGATTTCGACGGAATCGACGGTTTCGAGATTAGAGCGCACAACTTGGATTAGCCCTGAAATTGCGCTTAAAGCCTTACGGGGCGTGGTTTGAAGCCATTCGCGGCACGCTGCACGATAGTGCGCTAATGTGCGCTCATATATTTCACCCCTCATTTCCAAGAACGCACCAACAGCGGTTCAGGAAGTAATAATGCGTCTGTCTATCATCCGAGAATAACATGTTACCACTCTCGGTCATCTCCTATCTCGATGAACGCCTGGGTCCCTATCGCACTGGGATTTCTACCGCGTTCGCTATTCACTCACTTGCTGGATTTCTATGGGATTTCTATCGCGGTCGCTAGCCGCTCCCTTGATCGTTCCTTATTCAGTCACTTGATCTATCCACTCGCTTGATCACCGCTTTTCTCTTTAACCGATACGGTGAAATGAGATGCTAACAGAGCGTTGATGCAGCCGGCGCGTTAGCATTTTCTGAGATGGAGAATCCCTTTGTTGGAGCGGGTTCTCAGGAATCGTAATGCTAACAAAAAGCCAACAGAAAATTAAAGTTGCGCCGTCATGGCGGTTAGGCTGGCATAATATACCACATATATGTTGAGTAGTCAATCTAAAATCAACGAACTGAGGGAGGGAACGAACGTTGTGTGACGGCGGTTGTACCATTTCTATAGGATGTCGGTGTATAGCAGAATTGTGCGAGAAAGAAACCAAGTTTTGAAGAAAAAAGCAGTGGCCAGGGGATTTCTATCGCACTTGCTAATCACTCGCTTGATGGTCAGTGGCTAGTGGTTAGTTACGATTCGTAGCGGCGGGCTGCTACTTCTCAAGGAAGCGTGTTATTTCTGTGACCACCCTCTTTGCATTCTCGCCGAGGATCATGGTCAGGTGATTCCCCGGCACCCTGACATATTCTCCGTTTGGGAGCAAACTAGCCGTTTCCATGGCATATTCCCGCGGCAGCACCGGCGGCGTGCCGGGTGAGCCGTACGCGCCCGGGGCGTTGAGCAATAGTGTCGGATGCTTGACTTGAGCTGCAATCTGGCGCCAGTCTACCTCTTCGGTCTTCGCCGATACTTCTTGAATGACTTTGCGGGGCGTACGAGGTTTCACGCTTCCGTCGGCACGGATTTCGACATCCGCTCGATAGTGTTCTTCGATGTATTGATCCCAGTACCCATCTAGGAAGGGCATCCCCTTCGCCAAGTTCAGGTAGACGTCCCAAGAGGGAGATACTTTGTCGAGCCGATCCAGCGACGGTTTAAGGAGAGCGCCGGTGCCGGAGGGCCAGGAGATGGCGGAATCAATGATGACCAGCTTGCTGAAACGCTCCGGATACTTTGCCGCCATGTAGAGCGCCAGCATGCCGCCGAAGGAGTGCCCGCCGAGCACTATTTGGCCGAGTCCCAATGCATCCAACACGCCCACTACGTCCGCCGCGTGGTCTGCCATGCCGTAGCCGGTGTCGGGTTTGTCACTCAGCCCGCGGCCCCGTAAGTCGAGTGCGACCACACGGCGCGTTTTGTTTAAGCCCGCGTGAACGAGTCCGCCAAACGAGTGCGCGTTATTCGTCAACCCCGGCATGAGTACCAGAGGTGGATTGGCGCCGGCGTAGTCCAAGTAGTGAATTCGGATGTTGTTTGTATCCGCAAAGGCTCCCATCACGCTGTTCTCTGACGGAATCGATGACACTATCGTAGATTATCATACCAGTTAATATGTGTTGCGTCAACTTGAAATTAGAAGATTTCTTGTGATTATATAATCGATTTCGGCATGGGGTTTATTGGGCACATCGCATGAATGGCACATCTATCGCACGGGGATCTCTATCGCGCTCGTTTGATGGGAAGCAGCTTTGAATCCTGACCAAGCGGTTAAGGAGGTTGTGTTGCAGTACTGTCCCTACTACGGAGAGATATGAACTAGCGCCAATGGAGGTGGTGGAAATCGTGACTGGATGATGTGATTTGCGTCATATCGCCAGATTCAACATCCAAGATGAAGATTTCGCTTGTGCGTCTGCCGCCGCGGTCTCCGCCGATGAAGCCGATTTGGCCCCCGTCGGGACTCCAGGTTGCATCTCTGCCCCGGTAGCGGCTCAGATTCTGATAGCTCTCGAACTTTCCGTTCTCTACGGTTGCGATGCAGATATCGCCCGCCGTATAAAACAGGATATGGTTCCCGTCGGGCGACCATCTTTCTATTCGTTGACACGGCGGCTCGTCGCGCTGGAGAAACCATAACCCGGTCGTGCCGACGACCTCCGGCTGTGCCAGCGCCAGGAAACCGTCGGTCGTGAAGGCGATCCATTTGCGGTCGGGCGACCACTCAGGCCACCTGACTCCTTTCGGCAACGCTTCAAGCAGTTTGTTTTTCGGCTCTATGATTTTCTCACCTTCCGCATCCCAATGAAACCAGCCTTCCGCCCACCTTCGGGTTCTCCAGCGTTTGGTCGATTCCCCGTCAACGGTCACAACCCAATTCTCCAATCGATCTTTCGGTCGGTCAATCTCTACCACAACGAGAATCGCATCACTGCGCGGCGACCACCTGAAGTCGTGGATGCGAAATTGCTTCTTGACAAGCCGCGTCGTATCGGCGCCATCCGCATTCATCACATAGAGCGCTTCCGCCTCATCAACGCCGGATACATACGCAATTAGGGTTCCGTCGGGAGACCATCGAGGTCTGCGGGAAAGCCCATCGTCGGTGAGTTTGCGGAAATCCGTACCGCTCGCGCTCAATATTCCAATGTCGTATTGATAGAATTCCCACCACTTTTTGGTGCCGCGTCCTTTTTCGATGGTGTCCGTTGCCGCACGGAAACCGTCTCTATGCAGGTGGGGTTCTCGGATGGAGAAGACCAATCTGCCTGATCCGTCTCGCGCCAGGGCGATGTCGGTTGTCAATACGAGGAGAATAAAGATTCCAAACAGGTATTTTTTGCGCATTGTGTAATCCTTCCACGTTTGATGTAGTGTTCGGGAATGCAGAGAATGTGTATCATTCGAAAGAACGGAAGATTGGCAGGTTGGAAGAGTGGAGGACTGAGGCTCTCTTCCAACTTGTGTGTCAAGCGCCGTGCATATTCGTCCCGTAACTGTGCGTTCAGGGTAGAAAAAGGCTGATGCGCGGTGCACACCCTACAGATATTACTGAATCTAACGCACAATGAATTGTGTTACTACAAACTGCGGTCGCGACCTGGAGATCGCTCCTACAGGGATTTCGGTGGAAAATGTCAATAATCCGTCTTGCTGCACACCTTCGGGTGTTGATCATATAAGTCGGATAGCATTCAAACCATTTTGCGGTAGAGGATTAGATGTTTGTAGTCGATTGTTACCTCGAAGGCGGTGCGAAGCGGGTCGGCGTAGGGGCTGCGCGCTGCGTCTTCACCGTTGATGGTTTCGATGGTGATACGGCGGAGCGGGTGAAACTCTCGCTTGAGAAGATGGTGCAGGACCCCGAGGAATTCTTGCATCTGAGGGTCGTCGCTCGGCACATTGAATTTCAGCGTCTTGCCGTTCCGCTCGGAAATCATGACAATCTGGCGTCCACGATACACGAGGTGCGAACCGGGAACGCGTTTGGGCAGCCTGCCTTTGACGGCGTCAAGCTGGACACCGCATAGTGACACGGGATCTGTAGCATTGATCCAGAAGACTTTGTCATCGGGAAGTTGCCGGCTCAACGCTCGGAATGCTTGATGCGAGATGAACTGGGGACCGGGTATGCCATGAAAGAAGTACCCCGCCAATACCTCACCGGACAACTCCATGATTCGCAATGAGCGAAAAATGCTCGACCAACGGAACGCGGGCATTTCTCGCTGAAGCAGTTCCCGAAAAAGGATTCCGTATCGGTCGAGCAACAGCCGGGCACGGTCTTTCTTGCGTTCCTCGGATTCAAGGAGATCGTCCGAAAACTCAAGTGCCGGCAGCCGGTACCAGTTGCCGACATGGGAACTTGAGCCCTTCCATCTCGCGAATTCGGTGCGGTGACTGATGCGGCGGCCTCTTCCTCGACCTTTGTCCGCTCCAATTTCGGGCGGCTTGAATTTGCTCAGTACCCCTCTCCGGAGCGCCAAAAAGGTGTCGTTTGCTACACGCCCCTCCCACACGAATTCCCAGAGTTGATTTGTCAACCGCGCGGCATTCATGCTCGAAGTTCGCATCAGGGACGAGAAGTCGTACCGCCCCGATTCGTCCGGGAATAGATCATCAAGCGCTCCATTTTCACCTGTATCGAGGCGGTGTGCCTCAATGTCATCTTTTTCCCCGTGATAAAGCTCAATTTGGTGCGGGGGGTTTTCGGCGGTTTCTTCCTGCATCAGGTCGAAATCCTCTTCAAAGTAGAATGTCACGCGGCGATTTTCGCCCCCTATCCATCTGAGGCCGCCCTCCATCATGGCGGAATCAATCCATGAGGTATTGTACACGCGGGACCTGGCAGGGAGGATTTCCGACTCCCACAATCCCGCCGCCGCCGGATAGCAAGCCAACTGCTCGATGATACCGAGAAGATCGTCGAGATTGTCCACGGGAGTTGTTAGCTTTTGGAAGTTGGCAAGGAACACGATCAGCCACTCGACTTCCAGCGGCTCGAAGCTCGGTGCCGCATCTCGCCGCGTCAGGCGTAGGAGTATTTCAAAGTTCTCGCTATCGCACAGGGTTTCGGCGGCGGCATCCTCCACAAGCTGGCCGGCGATGATTTTTTGCGAATCTGCGAGATCGTCCAACGCCCGACTGAGTTGAACCTCCCCTATGCCGAGGGTTTCGCAAATGTATTCGGCAGTGGTGGGACCATAGAACTGCAACCACTCACCGATGAGCGAGGTTAGCTCTTGGGTATCGTCAAACCCGGGGGAATCCGAATCCTGAATTTCAGGTTTAAAGTGGAGCGGGGCTTTCGGGTCCCCGATCGATTCAAAACCCATCATTTCCATATTGTCGTAGAGAGAGCAGATTCGGGGCATCGTTTCCAAGGCGGCAATCAGTGAATCAGAGGCATCCGGCGGCTTTATTCGCACAAGTTTGTCGGCTATGGGCGAGAGAATCTCTTCCGGTTCGAGGTTGTGATCGTTACGGATGGCGTCGAGAAGCGCCTTCCACTCCGGCGTGGGGATGAGCAACCGTTCTTTTACCCAATCAATCAGGTCTATCGAAGTCTGAGGGGAATATCCCGGGCTGAGCCGCTGGCGTTTCTGTTCAAACTGTTGGACGAGTGTTTGGGAAACGGTCGGACGCAATCCGGGCGTGAACAAGACATCGCGCAGTAGGTCATTTCGGAGCATGGAGGTAGTCGTCGCCGTGGAATAGTCGCCCATGTACATGTACTCGTTAATCTGCCGCCATGCGGCGTTTTGCGCCATCGGACTGGCGTAGGCGGTGGGCACCGCTGTCCAACGGATAGAGCCGGACTCTAACTCGGCGAGCACTTGCTGGAGGCTGTCCAGATCGAACTCGTCTTGGAGACAGGTACGCCAGGTCTCGAGAAGAATTGGAAAATCCTCATAGTGCATCACGGCAGTCATCAGTTTCTGGGACCGAAGCCGGCTCAACCAGAGCGGCATCCGTTGGTTCATCTTGCCACTTGATGTCAGGAGCAGTGATGTTCCGGCACACTCTCTGAACCTTGCACAGAAGAATCCCGAGCCTTCGAGTTGTCTGCGTAGCAGGGGTTGAAGCGTCGCGCTTGTCACCAAGGAGAGGAGCTCCGCGGGGGGCAGTTCATCGGGAAGCATTAGGACAACGCCGTCATCCGTCGCGTGAACTTCGAGTTGATATCCGAATCGGTCCGCCCATGCCGATGCGAGCGCCACGCCGTAAGGTCGATTGACTTTGGCGCCCCAGAAAGTGTGAATGACGACCTGATTCCCCGGTATGCCCTCATGCCCGGTTTCAACGATTTCAATGAGGAGATGGTGTCGATGCGGGAGATCGCAGTCCGTGGCGTCCCTCTGTCGTTGCAGGAAATCCACCAGTTGCTCGGCCGCGGCCTCATCCATGCAGTTCAATCGCTGCAACTCGTCAAGATAATCCGGATCGTCGAGCCGCCCGTTAGCCTCTTCGAGCAAGAGACCGATGCGTTCCGAAAAGTGGAAATCTCTGCCGTGGTCTTCGGCGCGCCAAAACGGGGTTTCCTTCTGGGGCGACCGGTTTGGCAGAACGAAAACATCGCTATGGGTGACGCGCTCGACTCGCCAAGTTTGCGTTCCCAGCGTGAAGACGCTACCCTCTCCATTTTCCCAAACAAACTCCTCGTCAAGCTCACCGATTCGGGCGTTTGTTTCCGCGTGGCGCATGTGAAAATAGCCGCGGTCGGGTATGGTGCCGCCGAACATGTACACCGCCTGAATAGCTCCCTTCCTGGCGGACACGGTGTTGTCGAGCCGGTCAATCGAAACACGCGGCTTCAGTTCACGAACCCGGCTATCGGCGTAGCGGCCCGCCAGCATGTTCAGCACTTGGTCAAACTGTTCGCGCCCCAAGTGACGATAGGGATAGCTCGTCCTCAGATGGGCATAGAGTTCATCCATGTCCCACGTCTGCATCGCCGCCATCGAGACGATGATCTGTGAGAGCACATCAAGGGGGCATTTCACAGGTTTGACAGCCTCGATCGCCTGTTCCCCGATGGCCTCCGCGAGCACGGCGGCATCGAGAAAATCGCGTGCATGTGTCGGATAAACCGTCGCCCGGCTCACTTCGCCGACTTGGTGACCGGCACGGCCGATTCGTTGAATCGCGGAAGATATCGAGAACGGCGATTGAATGAGAACGACTTCATCAAGTGAGCCGATGTCAATGCCCATCTCCAGCGAACTGGTGGCAACAATGGCTCTTAATTCGCCCGCTTTGAGTTTGGATTCGACAGATTCTCTGATCTCGCGCGACAAGGATCCGTGGTGTGCATAGGCGACCGGTTCTTCCTCATCCGCGTTCATCATCAGCGTCAGTCGTTCGCAGAGCCTTCTGCTATTGGCGAAAAGCAGCGTTGATCGATGTTGGCTGATGATTCTCTTGAAGTCTTCAACCAGAGGCTCCCAGAACGATTCGCGTCCCGGATCTTCGGCGGCTTCATCCGGATATCGAACCTGCACTTCATATTGTTTACCGGCTTTGGAAGAGATTAGCGATACGGGCCTGGGAGTATATTGCGGATTATAGGGGTCGCCGTCGGTTCTATACCCGCCGACGAACTCGGCAACCGTATCCATCGGTCGAATTGTGGCGGACAGCGCGATCCGTTGAAATTCGCCGGACAGACGGATGAGACGGTCCACGGCGGTAATTAGATGCGTCCCGCGCTTTGTGCCGACAACGGAGTGAATCTCGTCGAGAATCACCGTAGATATCTTTGTCAGGATGGATCTTCCGCCGCCCGAACTCAGCAGAAGATTCAGGCTCTCCGGCGTTGTGATGAGAATCTCCGGCGGGTGGCGCTGCATCTGGCGGCGGTCGGAGTGCGGCGTGTCTCCGCTGCGGGTCAGAACCCGGATATTGGGGAAAGGTTGCCTTGCATCTTCGAAAACTTGCCTCAATCCCCGCAGCGGATCCAGAAGGTTTCGGCGAATATCGTTGTTAAGCGCTTTCAAGGGTGATACATAGAGGACGCTGGTGTGTCCGAGGGGCAACCCCTCCGTGATCAGTTGATTGATTGACCAGAGAAACGCTGTCAGGGTCTTGCCGCTGCCGGTAGGTGCGGTGACCAGCACATGCTCGCCATTGGCGATTTTGGGCCATGCTTGTTCCTGGGCATCTGTCGGCTCGCCAATTGCCTCGGTAAACCATTTTGCAACGAGTGGATGGAATTGAGATAGAGGAGTCTGATCCATTAACGTTATTCTTTAGTCCGTTATGTCGCGTTGTTGATTGGACACAACCGGAAAACTCGAAAAATGCCAAAAATGTATATGAAGAGTCACAATTGGGGAGGGCGGATTGTTCGTTTTCTCCATTCAATCCTAATCAATGTGGGGACGTGAGTCAATTGAAATCATTCTGAGTGTTCCTTCATACCCGAATCGATTGTGCCGGTTTAGACGGCAACAGGAAAGCACGCGTAGATGGTTCCTATTGTAGAACGGAAACGGGAAGTCGGCGAATTGATGATTGTGGAAGTATCTATATGGGAGTTTTTGCGGCGCTCAATGTTCTTTCGATCAATTTCCTTCGATCGGCTACGGCGCCGCCAAGAGAGATGGTGGGCAGGGCTCACCCTACAGAAAAAAACGAAACGATGATGCAAGTGCAGGTGGCAACAGACGAGCAGGCAAGGATGGCAGAGCTGCGTTCCCTACGGTCCTAGCTACGTGAACGCTAAAATTCAAGCTGGGAGCATGGTCTGGATTTGCCAATCCAGACCGAGCGGGCACGGTGTGCGGCGAAAGGGCTAAATTGTCATGGGGCGGCACAGGAACCGTCCCCTACCAATACGCCGTAGGGGATTCTGTCGGATTCTGGTTGATATTAGAAACAGGTTGTAGTAGAATGCCACGCCAGACTAACCGAATTGACTCTCTCTCGCACACTGCACGACCTACCGATTCAGGAGGTGCCTACCGTGAACCGGTTGTCCCGCAGCAGTTTCACCCCGTTTATGCATAAAGGATGTATTGTGATCGGAATCGTCGCTTCGTGGCTGATAGTATCGTCACTTGGCGCCGTTCCGGCAACCACGGCTTCTGTGTCGGGCCGCGTCCTCGACGTCGATGGAGTTCCAATCCCCGGGTTTTTGATAGCTGTTCAGTACGTCGAGATCGCGGAAAACATCGTGTGGCTAACCCATCTGTTTGAGGAAGATGAACACGTCCTCGGAGCGTACGCTGCTTTGCCTAGATCGATAACCGATGATACGGGGCGATTCACTTTTTCAGATATTATCCCCGGTCCAATCCAGTTCATCGCCCAACCTCCCCATCTGCCGCCTGAAGAGCCGCTGCCACCCGATTTTGATGTGGAGATATTCGATCCGGACGCCGAGATACTGTCAATCAAACGCGGGGCGATAACATTTTATCCGTACAACCAAGAACCTCCCCCGTTCGGGGGTATCACGTTTGCCATTGAACCCGGGGCACACCTCCAAAATCTTGAAGTCACGGCAAGACCTCGGATGCGAATTCGCGCGCAAGTGGTTTTTTCCGACGGTACTCCTCTCTCTGATGCGGAGGTTCAGATTGATGTGCGCCAGCGGGAATTTGACGGGAGCGGTTTCGGAAGCACAGGTGGAGCGCATCGGACGGACGATGAAGGTTTCTTCCTACACTATGTGGATGAGCCTGCGTTCTACACGGTTGCGGTCGAATTTCAAGGGCTTTCGGCGTCTTCAAAGCAGTTCGCGCTTGAAAATGGAGAACGACGCGATGATTTGGTTCTTTCCTTTGACAGCGATCCGGTGCCTGTGGAACCAACTCCTGAGCGGGAGCAACTGGAAGATGAGGGAGAGTGGGTGGTGAACCCAGAAAATGGGCACTCCTATAAGGTCATTCATTGCGAGAACCCGGAGGACGCTCGGGCGAAAGCGATCAGCGAGGGTGCGCATTTGGTCTCGATCAACGATGCGGCTGAGCAGAAATGGCTCGTGAGCATCTTTGGGAGCGCGCCCTATTGGATAGGACTAACGGATGTAGAGAAGGAGGGCGAGTGGCGCTGGACGAACGGGGAAGCAGTCGGTTACACGAACTGGGCTCCGAATGAACCATTGGACGCGGATTGGGGAGATGAGAATCATGTATTTATGGGGTTGTCGCCGGATGGGAAGTGGTATGATGTTGGACCCGAAAGCCCGACGTGGCGGATGACGCAAATGGCTATCATCGAAAAGGAAAGTTTGTCTCCGAAACCGCCGAAAAGTGAGAAGTAATGCCACTTCGATTGAATAATGTTGCGTATGATGCTTTATATTTTACTAGGCGAAAAGCCCTATTCCAACCATCACCCCGCATACCCGGTAGGCGGAAATCAAACGAGTGAACAGCGAGTGCGATAGAAGTCCCGATGCCCCGTCTCGGAGAGGCTTGACTAACGCTATTAATGCACTGCTGATATGGAGAATTGCTACAATCCAAGTTCCGACCGATGCAAAGGAATCCCGAGATTTTGAAGGGCAAATCCTTCACGCAGGCTAAATTGGCTTATTTGCGCCGAAGCTTGTGTCCATGCCATCGAAAATAATTAGACAATTTCAAACATTCTTGATTCTGGGCATACCGGAATGTCGTCGTACTATCGCCGAGGTGTCGAATTGAAAACACTATTGACCGTACTTTCGCTTTTCGCATTTTCCTCATTAAACGCGTCTCAAGAATTCCCTCAGTGGAGTTTGCCCGAAGGGGTTAAGGCACGTCTCGGCAAAGGCGCCGCAAGCCAAATACAGTTTTCACCCGACGGCGCGCGGCTCGCCGTGGGCACTGATATCGGGACCTGGATTTACGACACAACAACCCACAAATCGAATGCACTAATCGCCGTGAATGCGGGCTATGTCCGGAGTCTGACGTACAGCCCGGATGGCAGCCTGCTGGCGATTGGGAGTTTGGACAATAATGTCCATCTTTGGAATGACGCAACAGTTGAGCATCTGCTAACTTTGGAGGGCCACACTGCGGGGGTCATTAATACGATCTTTAGTGAGGACGGCGCTGCGCTTTCAAGCGCGGGTTACGACAACACCATCCGTCTTTGGGATACCGTGACGGGAGAACAGAAGTCGTCATTGGAATTAACGAGTCTGAGCGATCAGATGCATTGGGGCGCAGGCAGAGTGTTCAGCCCGGACAGTTCAATTCTTGCAGTCTGGGATTATGGGAATGACATTTACATGTGGGATGCGTCAACGGGAACCCGCCTGCGCACGCTGAAAGGACATACGGAACATGCTACAAGCGCTGCCTTCAGCCCGGACGGATCAATACTGGCAAGCGGGAGTTGGGGTGACAGCGTCCGTTTGTGGAATGCGGCTAACGGCGCTCCTTTGCGCCAGCTCCTTGATGACGAAGCACAAAAGATCAAGTGCGTGGAATTTAGCCCGGATGGAAGCATTCTGGCGTGCGGGTACAATGACAATTCAGTCCGATTGTGGGATGTCGCGTCGGGGGCGCTATTGCGAAGGCTGGGGGGGCATACGGGTTGGGTTTTTGACATCGCCTTCAGCCCGGATGGCGCTACGCTCGCAACTGCTAGCGACGACGCGACAATTCGCTTTTGGAAAACTGCGACAGGCGCGCAGCTAGCTACCTTAATGGGACACATGCCTTCAGTCTACACCATCGCTTTTGGCCCGGATGGCGCGATACTGGCAAGTGGGAATCGGGGCAATCCCGCTCGTCTGTGGGATGTCGTGACAGGTGCGTATAAACGTTCGATAGGACGAGAGTTTTCGAGTGCTAATAGCCTTGCCTTTGGACCGAATGGACGTCGGTTGGCGATCGGAGGTGGTTACCAAATCGTAGAGCTTTGGAATGTCAGAACGGGTAGAAGCCTCCGAACATTAATTAACGACGATGGGGCCGACCATAGCATTGCGTTCAGCCCGGATGGATCGACACTGGCAAACTGGAACGGAGAGACCGCCATTCATTTGTGGAATCCCAACAAAGGCGTGATACTGCGTACGCTTGAGTGGGACCCCCAGGAAATTACCCAAAACGTGTACAGACCGGCACGATCCACCTTGGCGTTTAGTCCGGATGGCGCGATGCTGGCGGTTGGTAGTCTCGACACTACGATCCGTCTTTGGAATGTTGCAACCGGTACGCACCAGCGATCCCTGAAAGGGCATACGGCTGACATCATTAGCGTTGCTTTTAGTCCGGTTGGAAGCATGTTGGTAAGCGGCAGCGGGGATCAAACCGCGCGCATCTGGGACATTGATACAGGGGAGTGTTACCGTGTTTTGGAGGGGCACACTTCGCACGTCACTACAGTCGCCTTCAGTCCGGATGGGGACACCGTAGCTAGTGGTAGCCGTGACAGCCATATTCGTCTCTGGGAGACGGAGACAGGGGCGCATAAGCGGACACTAAAAGGGCACGGTTCTGATGTCATTAGCGTTTCGTTCAGCCCTGATGGCAGAACGTTGGGAAGTGGTAGTTACGACGGCACCGTGCTCTTGTGGGACCTTTCGCGTTAGTGAAGCGACGAAAGGCTGAGATGTGCCACGAAACAAGTTACATTAGCCGCCAATTAACGGATCGTGGGATCGGTTTGAATCATGAGCTTCATTGTCGTTTTGGTCATTTCGCGGGAGGCAGTTATCCAATATTATTTCCCTCTGGCAACCCGAAAAGTCCGATCTGCGATTTGATGATTGAAGCTTAGAGTGGTTGGTAGGATCCCAATCGCGCTCATTCTTCATTCGCTCCACTGCACTGCGCACGCTACGAGAATTTATCTTGATATTGGGTCTCGCTTGGTTCTATCGAAATTATGTCGCGTGGATATCCTATTTCGCGGTCGCGATCCGCTTCCTTGATCGTTATCCCCTTGCTTTATACCTAGGTGGTCTTTGCCATGAAGCGACTATACTCCACACTTGCAGTTGCAGGTACCCTTCTTCTTATCGTGCCGCTGTATGGTATTTTTGCCGGCGGCACGTCCAGTTTATCCGGTCGTGTTGTCGATTTGCAAGGGCAGCCTGTCCCAGGATTTGGACTGATCCTTGAGCCGGTTCGCGTAGAACCGATTCCTGTCCAACCAACACCCTTGGAACGCGATGAGAATGTTGATGATTCGGAACATCAATCGGACGTAACGGCTTTTGTAACGCGCACCGACAAATCGGGGCGCTTTGCCATCCACAATTTCCCGCCACAGAAGTTTCAAATAGCGCAGTATACGAGGTTTGAGCGCGAGTCCGTGGCAGAGTACGAGATTCTGTCGATGCAAGTCGGAACGATGACGGTGCATCAGCACGAGCCGGCACCTTTCGGAGGCATCGTGTTTTCCATTGAACCGGACGCAGATATCGAGAACGTCGAGATCAGAGTGAAACCGCGGCAGCATATTCGCGGGAAGATCGTGTTCGCCGATGGGACGCCGCTGGTCAGCGGGAGGATCAATATAAACGTACAACGTCGCTCTCCCGATGGTACGGGCAGCGGCAGCTCGAGTTCCTCCGGGGAGACAGACGACAGCGGCTACTTTGCGTTCCACGCAGACGAAACGGCGATCTACACGGTAACGGTGAACCATCAAGGACTCTCCGCGACAGCCGAACCGTTTTTGTTGAAAGAGGGAGAAAATAAGGGGAATCTGCTATTCACGTTCGATAGCGCGCCGATTTCCTCGGATGCAACCGATGGTCGAATCGAAGTCTCCGCCGAGGCGTCGACATCATCGACCCCCGGCGACGAGGCGGCGTGGGTCGTAAATCCGACAACCGGGAATGCTTACAAGAAAATTCAATGCAGGAGTTGGGACGATGCGAACATTCAGGCTGTTGCCGAAGGTGCGCATCTGGTTACGATTAACGACGCAGCGGAGCAAATATGGCTCTCGAAAATCTTTGGGCGTCGCCTCTATTGGACCGGGTTGACCGATTATGCGACGGAGGGTGAATGGGCTTGGGAAAGCCGAGAGCCGGTGGATTACACCAACTGGGCGGTCCACGAACCGCAAGATGACGATTCGGGAGACGAAGATTTTGTCATCATGAATTTTTCAGGCGAATGGTCCAATGTTGGGCCCAACAGCGTAGAATGGCAAATGGTGCGATTGGCTATCATAGAAAAAGATGGCGTCATAACAACACCGACCGGAGAGAAGTAACCAATCAAGCAGAGCGGCAATTCTGCTAAAACCTTTAGTTTTTCAACATCAAAGGAGAATAAACCATGTTGAAGATTTTTGCAGCCCTTTCAGTCATTGTTGTATTCTTTGCCTCTTCACTCGCCGCACAGGAGGAGGAAGCGGCAACTCCAATCGAACTTGAAGAGATTGTCACTATTGGTACGCGCGTGCCCGAGCGGAGCCGGCTCGATTCGCCGGTACCGGTCGACGTGATCAACGAGGATGCCATCCGAAAGACGGGACATACCGAAGTTGGACGTGTGTTGCAGACATTGGCGCCGTCGTTTAACTTTTCGAGTTCATCAATCAGCGACGGTACCGATGCGCTTCGCCCAGCAACGCTAAGGGGTTTGGGACCGGATCAGGTGCTTGTGCTTGTCAACGGGAAACGGCGGCACGGCAGCGCGCTGATTCACGTGAATACCTCAGTCGGTCGAGGCACGGCGGGTGTGGACATGAACGCGATCCCGGCGAACGCTATCAAACGAATCGAGATCCTGCGCGATGGCGCCTCGGCGCAGTATGGATCCGATGCGCTGGCAGGGGTCATAAACCTCGTGCTCAAGGATGATTACGAAGGAGCGTTCGGCACCTCTTACGGCTCAACCTACGAGGGAGACGGCGAGACGTTCACACTGAATGCGCATAAAGGGTTTAAATTCGGTGAGGATGGCACGATACACGGGGCGATTGAGTACCGGGACAGGCAGCCGACCAACCGCGCAGGTATGACCGGCGTCATTCAGTATCCCGATACCGAAACCGGGGAGGGCGCTCCCGTGCAGGTTACCAACGACGCCGGGAACAAAGAACATAGCTTTGACCGCCAAAATTTTCGTATCGGCGATGCGGAATCCCGCCACGGCGCCGTAGTGCTGAACTTGGACAAACCGATTGACAGCATTTGGGAGGGGGCCACTTTCTACAGTTTCCTCGATTACTCAAATCGGCAGAACACCAGCGCCGGATTTTATCGGAGAGCGAATCAACTCGACCGCAACCCGGAGGGTTCGGACTATCCCGACGGATTCCTTCCGTTAATCAACACCAGCGTTTTGGATTACTCTATCGGTGTGGGTGTCAAGCAGAAGTTCGGTAACGACTTACGGATGGACGCGAGCGTGGTTACGGGCGGCAACAGCTTTGCGTTCAACGTGAGCAATTCGCACAATGCATCGCTAGTCGCGGCAGAGGGTTCCAGCCCCTCATCAGCGGATGCGGGTGATCTGCGTCTCTTCCTCAACACGGTCGATTTGGATTTCTCGCTTCCGATGAGTTGGGGTAACGTTGCGTTCGGCGGTGGATTTCGGAACGACATCTATCAGATCGCCGCGGGCGAGGAGGTTTCCTACGAGGATTATGACGGTCCCGGCGGCGCCTCCGGCGGCATTCAGGTTTTCCCCGGCTTTCAGCCGTCCAATGAGGTGAATGAACTGCGCACCGCCTTTGCGTTTTACACCGATGTCGAGGTAAACCCCATCGAATCGGTGTTCGTCAATCCGGCGGCTCGCGTCGAGAACTATAGCGACTTCGGTTCCACCGTCAACGGGAAGTTGGCGCTGCGCTATGAGCCGGCAGACGCCCTAGCACTGCGTGGTTCGGCAAGCACCGGATTCCGCGCGCCTTCCATGCAGCAACTGTATTTCAACAACGTAAGCACCCAATTCAATACAGTTGATGGGCAGTCAGTCGCTCAGGAAATCGGCACTTTCCGAAACGACAGCGACATCGCCGATGCCGTCGGGATTCCCGAATTGACCGAGGAAACCGCGGTCAACCTGAGCGGCGGATTCATTCTGCGACCGATGCCTCGGTTGACGCTTACGACGGACTTTTACCGGGCAACAATCAGTGACCGCATCATCATCAGCGGACGGTTGTCGAGCGGCAATGAATCCATTCCGGCAGGAATTCGAGCGAGCCTCGCAGACTCGGGCGTCGCCGGAGCGCAGTTCTTCATGAACGCGGCAGACACCGAAACGCGGGGAATAGATTTTGTGGCATCGTATACCTATCCCGTGTTGGATAGCGCCTCGCTAGCGTTCAGTTTCGCCGCGAACTATACGGAAACGGAAATCACCGACGTGAATCTGCCGGCTGATCTTCCGGAGTCCCTCTTCA
This sequence comes from Candidatus Poribacteria bacterium, assembly GCA_028820655.1. GTDB lineage: Bacteria > Poribacteria > WGA-4E > WGA-4E > JAJDTR01 > JAJDTR01. The sequence continues at coordinate 74,799 of JAPPIK010000041.1, forward strand.
CCGAGCAGGACCGTTCTATCGTTGAGTCGTGGCAACCGAAGGACCGTGTTTCCATGTCGACGCGCTATACCGGCGACTCCTTGGCTGTCGATTACGCCGTACATCGTTACGGAGAATACACCGTGATTGACGGCGGAAAGCGCCAAACCTTCACCCCGAAGTATCTCACCGATGTTCAAATCAGCTACGGATTGGGTGAATACGGAAGAATCAAGATCGGCGCGAATAACCTGTTCAACGTCACGCCGGATGAAAATCGTGTCGGTCAATCGCGCGGCGGGAAGATCGTGGATACGTGGGGGAACATCATTGTGGATTCTCCGGGGGTATTCACGTATTCGCGGCGGTCAGCGCCGTTTGGTTTCAACGGTGGGTTGTATTATATCGCTTGGGAGAATGCGTTTTAAGCGTAACCTATCCCACAATTCGGGGCGAGAATAAGTTGAGGCGGGAATAGTCCCGCCTCAACTTTTTTGCGCAAGACACCCATGAAGAAATACGTGAGTGGATCCGCGGGCTCCGGATTGAGGCGACGACATTCACGGATTTGGCGCGCTAGCGTAGTCGGAACGACCATCTACGTTTTTCTGTTCACGATCACGCTAATTTGGATTCTGCACACTTCCAATAGCGGCCAATATCCTAGCCAAATACTTGGCACGCATTACGGTGGACTTTCCCTGTATCAAATCGTGTCTTTCGTCAACATTGCCTGGTTTATCGCCTTGGTTGCCGATTTGATCGTCCTCATGCGCCGCTCCCCCCGGAAAGGAATACTCGGTCCGCTATGCGGGGTTGTGTCGTCAATCATAGCGATAGCAGTCGTTCAATGGGCTGTGGAGGGGATGAAGCGCGTGGCTGAGGCTTGGGTCTTGCAGTGAATCTGTCAGAGATTCAGGAAGGGGCAGTTACATTCATTAACAAGAATATCACTCATGGCACCGCACCTAGCGTGTGACTTGCGGCAGAGATTTCCTCCCACACAATGCGAAATAAGTTAAGAATTTTGCGATGGAGGGCCATCATAGTCATTTCAATTAGAATTATAGATATAGGACCAAACAGTTTGATCGGTAGTGCCGCAAGTTGCTGCTCATCTTTTGTAGGAGGGAGTTCTGCTCGCGACCGGGAGGTCGCTACTACACGGACCTTTGCCCGTCAAAATCGTACCAAAGAAATCGTAGGGTAGCGGGGAGTTGATGATTGAAAATTTTAGGTAGGCGGCTTTTGAAAATTGTCTGAATCACGGATTACACAGATTGCACGGATTCGGAGATTATACATCTCCATATAAGAGTGAGGAATTGAGGAGAGGCTGTCGGAGGTTTAACATCGTAAAGTCTATAAGAAATGGTAGGCCGAGATATCTATCGTGCTGAGATCCCTATCAAGATTTGCTATCGCGTTCGTTGTCCACTCACTTTATCATTCGCTATTCACTCATTTGATCTATCCGCTCGGTTGATCCCACCATACGAGAAAACGATGGAGAAAAAGAATAACTGGCGGCATGATTGCCGCTTTTCGATCAACTTATCGCATCTGGTTTTATGGTTCCTATTTTGCCACTTAGTCGTATGGTTGGGCGGGTTTGTACATGCTTCCACCGATGAGCATGGGCAACAGGAGTTGAAAAATCCCGATGGCACATGGAAATGGACGAATAAGCTCATTAACGAGACGAGTCCGTATCTTCTTCTTCATGCCCACAATCCGGTGGACTGGTATCCGTGGGGAACGGAAGCGCTGGAACGCGCAAAAGCTGAAAATAAAGCGATTTTTCTCTCGGTCGGCTATTCAACCTGCTACTGGTGTCATGTCATGGAGCGGAAAGTATTCGCGCATCCCGACATTGCGGCGATGATGAACGAGATGTACATCAATATCAAAGTGGATCGGGAGGAGCGTCCTGATATTGATGAAATCTACATGACGGCGACCCAGATTATGACGGGAGGTGGAGGCTGGCCCAACTCCGTTTTCCTCACGCCGGATTTGCATCCTTTCTACGCTGGAACCTACTTTCCACCCGTGGATAGCCATGGACGCCCCGGTTTTCCGCGCCTACTAACGGCGCTTCACGATCACTGGGTGAATCGGCAGGATGAGGTGATTGAGCATGGAATGAAGATTACGGAGGTCATCAGGCAGGCGACCGGCGGAGCGCTTGGGAAAGCGGACGAATCACCGCTGGAAAGGAAGTTGGTTTCTTCCGCGATCGAATTTTTGCGGTCGACGTATAACCCGGCATACGGCGGTTTCGGCGACGCGCCGCAATTCCCATCACCAACAAATCTCGAACTTTTACTTAGCGAATATGACCGCGAAAAGGATGACAATCTCCTCAAGATGGTCACGCACACGCTTGATATGATGGCGTACGGCGGGATATACGATCAGATTGGCGGCGGATTTCACCGGTATTCGGTAGACGCAAGGTGGCTTGTGCCGCATTTTGAAAAGATGCTTTACGACAACGCGCAATTGGCGAAGGTATATCTACAAGCCTACCAACGGACGCAAAATCCGTTGTATCGACGCGTAGCCGAAGAGACTTTTGACTTTGTCTTTCGAGAGATGACATCGCCCGAGGGTGGATTTTATTCCGCGATTGATGCCGAAACCGACGCGGAGGAGGGGAAATACTATGTCTGGACCGAAGAGGAGATTCGCGATGTTCTCGGGCGGAGGAAGTCGAAACTGTTGTTGAAAGTCTACGGTGTGACGAAAGGACCGAACTTTGAAGGCAAGAATGTCCTGTATCTGCCCACTACGATTGCAAGCGTGGCAAAAGAGGAGGGGAAGCCCGAAGGAGAGGTGTTAGACCGACTTGAACCGCTCAAAGAGAAACTGCTGCGCGCGCGGGAAAAACGGGAGCGGCCACTGCTTGACACAAAGGTGATTGTAAACTGGAACGGATTGATGATCGATGCATTTGCTCTTGGGTACGAGGTGCTCAAGGATGCCCGTTACCGCGATGCTGCCGAGCAAGCGGCGACGTTCATTCTTGAAAAGATGAGAAATGCTAACGGACAACTGCGTCATACCTATCGGGATGGTGTGCTCAAATACGACGGTTATCTTGATGACTACGCTTTTCTTGTGCGCGGTTTGCTCGGATTGTATCAGGCAACAAGTGACAAGCGCTGGCTCAACGAAGCACGCGCCCTCACCGATACAATGGTCGAGCTATTTTGGGATGACGTGGACGGAGCGTTTTATTTTACGCTGGAGGGGGCGGAGCATCTGCTCGTGCGGACAAAAAAGCCGTATGATTCAGCGATTCCGTCGGGAAACGCGGTCGCCGCGAATAACCTCTTGTCGCTTGCCGATTTAACCGGTACAGGCGACTACTTCGCGTTGGCGGAAAAAACTTTACAGAGTTTTGCGGGTATGATGTCGAAATCCTCTGGCGGGTTTGTGTACATGCTTCTTGCGGCAAATCGTTATAGGTGCCTCGAGCCATGGTTCAGACATCCACGAATCCCTTCGTTCATTTCTCCTCCAACTACCGGCACTGAAACTGAGATTGTGAAGGTTAGTGCGTCCGTCCTACCAGCAGGGAAGCAGATCATTGATGTGGAGATTCATCTTGAGATTGCTGAGGGGTGGCACGTCAACGCCAACCCTGCCTCTCAAGACATGCTTATTCCTACCTCTGTTTCGCTCGATTCCGATGCACCTGCGGAGGTTGTTTCCGTGAATTATCCCGAAGGAGAGATTGTGCATTTCGATTTCAGCGGGGAATCGCTGTCGGTGTACGAAGGGACGATTACCATACCGGTGATGCTCCAGCGAAAAACTGATGTTTCAAGTGGCGAGGATTTGCCGCTTGATTTAGAACTTCGATACCAAGCGTGCAACGATCTGATCTGCTTGGAACCTAAAACCATACAAATTCGAGTCGGTAATTAGTTGCAATAATGAGTGAGATTGGAAGGAAAGATCGCGGACGGAGGGACGATAGATTTCTACTACACGGGATGTGCAAGAGTACTTAAAATCCATTCGGTTGGTAGGGTTTGTCGCGATTCGGAAATCGCTCCTACAACTCGGTAGGAAGGCTGGTGCGCGGTACGCACCCTACAGATACGCGAAGGCGAGTTAATGTATACAGTTCCAATGAGAGTTCGATAATCCGCTTCTAGTCCACAGGTTGGGCAGCTTCAGGGACTTCGACCCCTTGTTCATTCCAGAAACGGTATGCCCTACGATGGAGCGGAATAACGAATGCTTTCGGGGCATTTTCGACTGTCATGTCCTTGGCTGCGTGGTGGGTGTGGACCAAGGTTTCATGCCCATTCTTTGAGTATACATGTTTTAGTATAGTGTTGATGGTCTCCTCATCGGTATCCTTATGCGCAATTAGCACGGTAGGCATGAGCAGCGTGTTGACCGGCTGATCTATACCTTTGTAGACACCCCCCGGCAGTGTCCCCGACAGATAGAACGGATATTTTTCATAAAAGCCGTATTTTCTGGCTGGCGCATCGAAGTCGATCAGACGAATGGATTTGATCGTTGAGACTTCAAGTATTGCCGCGTTAGGAGCACTTACCAACCACTGAAAACCGGCTACTTGCCCATCTCGCAGCGCGTTGCCGCCCGCCATTCCGCCTTTGTAAATAGGGGTATATTTTCCCTGTATTCCCGCCAATGATGCGAGGCGTTCAAGGGTTTGCGCCGATCCGGAACCCGCCGCCCCCATCGCGATTTTTTTTCCGGCGATATCCTCAAATTGGCGGACATCACTGTTCGCGAGCGTGGAAAACTGGTTGTACGCAATATAGAGTAGCGTTACCACGCGGATGTTCTCTTTCTCTCCCTCCTCGGCAAACACCTCTTGTCCGTTATAACCCAGATAAGCGTCCGAAGCAAATGCAACCCCGAGGTATTCCGGGCTACCGTTGACCCGGCGGACGTTCTCGATCGATCCGGCCGAGGCTTCAACCGAGATCTTGATGTGGGATTCCGCCTTCGAGACCACATTGCCCACCCCGGCCGCAAAGGGGGAAAAGGTGCCGCCCGTTGCTCCACCGAGGATGGATAACCATATTTTCTCTTTCTTCGCTTGAGTTTCGTCCGACGCCCCACTCTTGGTTTTTTGGTTGTTGCAGCCGTAAGATATTGTAAGGAGTATGATAAACAGCAGTAAGAGTTTATGACGCATGAGTACTGAAAGATTCGGCATGTGGGAGTTTGTCCTTATATTTCGGTGAATTGGTTGTTGACGCTAGGTAGGATTTCTTGTAAGTGTTTAGTGGCTAGTGATTAGAGGATCTCTAGCGCACTCATTATTCATTCGCTTGCTGGTCAGTAAAAACCCTAAAGCCATAAGACGGGCAATGAATGGGATCCCTATGGGAGCTCTATCGCGTTCCCTATTCGGTCACTTGATCACTCGCTATTCACTTGCTTGATTCCTACTACGAATAGGGAAAATGGACATCCACACCGGGTACGCCAAAAAAGCAAAAAAGACTGTCTAAAATCATTGCACTCGACCCTAGAAATCAATGGACGAAACAGTTACGATTTCTTTATCCGAATTCTGTATGTTCGTCGTGGAACATAGCCCTAATCAGAGTATACTGTCGGCGGATATGCGGCGTCAATTGAAAACGGCTGGCGTACACAGATAGAATCGCGGATTAAACGGTTTTCACGGAGCACGCAGGGCGAGGGAGGGCGTAATGACGAAAGCCAAGAGCGCAAGGACAACCACAGCGAGTTGTACGTACATGAGTCGGATGTCCACCCTAACGCATTTTCAGACCGAATTACGCAGGTCTTATATCTATTGAAAAATTACCTCAAATTTAGGATAATACAGTTGAATTGCCAAAGATTCGTGGGTAGCGGCATGACAGAAAAAATACGTAGGAGCAAAGAACAATGGCTGAGTTAACGCAGATGAAGTGTGTTGCATGTCGGAGAGACGCCACCCGAGTGACGAAGGCGGAGATTGCGGAATATCTACCGCAGACGCCGGATTGGGAGATTGTGGAGCGCGAGAACATCAAGAGACTTGAGCGCGTTTTCAAATTCGACGATTTTCCTCAAGCGCTGTCCTTCACGAACAAGGTGGGAGAATTGGCGGAGACGGAAGGGCACCACCCCGCGCTTTTGACGGAATGGGGTAGAGTGACGGTGACATGGTGGACTCACAAAATACGAGGGTTGCACCGGAACGATTTCATCGCGGCGGCGAAGACGGACCAATTGTATTGAATTTTCGCATTCTTCTTCTAGGGAAGTTTGAATAACAAGCGCCCGGTCAATGAACAGAAGTGAAAGCAATTTCGGTCTATTTTGACGCTGGTGCATGTCGTCCCGCTGACACATTCAAAGGCTGGTGCGCAGTGCGCACCCTACAAAACTGAACCTTCGAAACTTGCTTCTAATCGAGTTTCAATTGTGAGACTTCTTTTCCTTTCGATCACAGTTCCTTTTCCGGCAACAGACGGTGGTCGGCTACGGGTGTTGAATCTGCTCAAGCAGGTCGTGCAGAGGAACCGCGTTACGTTTTTGGCGTTGGAATCGCAATCAACCGACAGGGAAGGGATAGAGTATCTCCGGAGTCTTGGGATTGACGCACACCTCGTTCCACTCGCCTCCCGTCTGCCACACATCACCCTTCGATCTGGAAGCCAAGCGGTTTTAAAGCGAAAACCGCTTACGGTCGCGCGGTATGATGTTCCCGCATTTCGGCGAGCTTTCCATTCGCTGCTGGAGACGAATTGTTTCGATCTAATTCACTACGAGATGTTTCATACCGGGCAGTATCGCTTGGAAACGAACGTAAAGAGTTTGCTATCCCTCCAAAATGTGGATTCGAACATCTGGCGCCGCCTTCGCGAACAAACTTCAACCCCCCTTAAACAATGCGTTTATTGGACGCAGGAGCGCGCATTCAGACGATACGAGCGTACCGAGAGTTATCATTTTGACCTTGTCGCTTGTGCGTCTGAGATTGACCGTGACCTCATGAATGAGAGTTGTCCGGGGCTTGGCGCGGATGTAATCCCCAACGGCGTTGATACTGAATTGTACCAACCGAACACTGAAGACGAAGAGGAAGCTACCCTGATTTATACTGGCAGTATGGATTGGTTTCCGAACGAAGACGCCGCCATCTACTTTATAGAGGAAATACTTCCCAAAATTCATATAGCGTATCCGAACCTGAAGTTCTCTGTGGTTGGTCAGTTGCCCACCGATCGACTGAAGCGTTTCGACAATCGTCACGGGGTTGTCGTCACGGGGCGTGTGGACGATGTTAAACCTTATATCGCACGCGCTGCGGTTTATGTTGTGCCGTTGAGGATTGGCGGCGGCACGCGCCTAAAGATTCTTGAGGCATTGGCGATGGGCAAGGCGGTCGTGTCAACGAATATCGGTGCCGAGGGATTGAATTTGACGCCAGGGAGTGAGATTACTATTGCCGACGAGCCAACCGCGTTTGCCGACGCCGTCCTTCACCTATTGAACGACAAATCTATGCGGCGGAAACTTGGAGAGAACGGGAGGCGGCGTGTCGAAGCCGAATACGATTGGCGGCGAATCGGGGAAAGATTGCAGGGAATGTACGAGTCGGTAGTAACCGGAGATTCCAGGACTACAGCCGAGATGAACAATTCGTAAAGTTAATGCCTGAATGCTTGAATGAACCATCGCGTGATAAGCTGCTCAATCTTTATAATCAACTCAGTTCGGAGTATGGCTCGCAGGCTTGGTGGCCGGCAGAGACGCCGTTCGAGGTGATTATCGGAGCCATACTCGTGCAATCAACCGCGTGGCGAAATGTGGTGAAAGCGATCGGAAATTTGAGGGACGCCGGCCTCCTAACGCCCCCAAAGTTAGCGGCAATTTCGCAGTCGCAATTGGAGGAACTCGTGCGTCCCTCCGGTTATTTCCGCGTCAAAGCGAAGAAGCTGAGGGCGTTCCTGACGCATCTTGAGATACACCACGGCTATCGGCTGGATTCACTGTTTGCCGCTGAGGTCTTTGCGTTGAGGAAGGAGTTGCTGTCAATTTATGGAATCGGGAATGAGACCGCCGATTCCATAATACTCTATGCTGCGGAGAAACCGATTTTTGTGATTGATTCTTATACGCAGCGATTGCTCTCTCGATTGGGTTGGATAGCCGGGAAATATGATTATGAAAAACTTCAAGCGATCTTTATGCAGGCGCTTCCCCACGATGTGCGTTTATTCAATGAATTTCATGCGCTAATCGACCGTCACAGTTCTAGAGTCTGCCGGAAAACCCCGCACTGTCACGTGTGTGCGCTCCGGAGTGAGTGCCCTTACAATGGTGAAACGGCGGAGGTAGTCTTCTCGCCGCGTTAGAATCGACGGTCCGTGCAAAGGCGGTAGCTACCGATGCACAATGGCCTATCGCGAGAAGGAATATTCGGCGATTTGATGGCTGCCGAAGGTGCACTCAAGAGGGGAACTCCGTTACCTGAATTGTGGAGATTTCTATCGCCTTGGGATCTCTATCGCAGTCGCCGTTTTCACCCCTGATCCTATCCGGTCGGCTGATTGATTTGGAGATCACCCTTTCACTCTCGGTGTACGAAGGCAGAAATCGAGGATTTGCGAAAAATCGGCCATTGAGCGGATGTCCGTTGGATCTGTATCAAGCGAATTCCTGGATCGCGTCGTCGGAGGCCAATTGAATGGGAACGGGTGGGCCGTGGCCTGGTCCAAGAATAGGAACATTGGAAAACGCGTTGTAACAGCAGATGTAGGCGAGGCGCGGGAGTTTTGAAAGATTGGGTTCGGAGGCGTGTAGGAGATTACAGTGGAAGAACAGCACGTTGCCGGGTTTGGCTTCTACATATCGCACCGGCAGCCTCGATTCAAGGGCGTTGGCACGCTCGGGATTGGCTCCGTACTGCTTTCCCACGTGGCAGTGATCGAGCCGCCCGAGCAGGTGGGAACCGACCATCACTTTTAGACAGCCGTTGGCTTTGATGGCTTCATCAATGGCGATCATTGCGGAAGCCATTCGGGGATAGGCGCAGCCGTCACGGTACCAGTAGCCGTAGTCTTGATGCCATTCCCACGCTCCTCCGCCTTCGGGGTATTTGAGCATCACCTTACTGTGCCAGTGGTAGACCTCTTCCCGAAGCACTGATCTTATAGAGTTGACAATGCGACGATTCGATGACACCGCGCCGAAAACATCGTCTCCGATATCATTCCATATTGCCAATGGAGACTCGTTACCATCCGCGTCGTGTGCCGCAACAGTATGCTCCTGCACTCGTGAAGCGGAGGCGACAGCTTTGCGTAGTATATCGACTTCGTCGATTGAAAACATCCCCTCGACCAAGACAAAACCGTCGCGATCGAAATCGGCTATTTGGTCTATGGTGAGCATGCTGTTTGTCGATGTCGGTCACGGCCGGCAAGCGTCACGGCAGACGGCGTATGCCTTCCGCCGGGTCATAACACATCCTTCGCCGCCAAACGGATGGCGTTTGCGGTTTTGTCAATCTGCTCCTCTGCCATGTCGGGCTGAATGCCGACCCGAATCGCACGACTTAGATAGTCCAGTGTCCTGGGGCACATCCGATCGGAGTAATGGATTTTGCCTTCATAGGCAGGATGCGAGTACGGCAAACCGTTGGGGTGGTAGGTTTTCTTTTCAAGGATATAGTGCCAATTTGAATAGACGTGTCTGTCTCCATTCCCGTGAGTGTACATCGGACCGCTGGGAGCGCCATATTTTCCCATTGCGTCTCCAAACTTGACTGCGAGATCCGGGGTCGGAAGGAAAAACGCGACCGATAAATTGCAATCGCCGTTTTCATCGTGGAGTTTCCGCATCTCGATTCCATCCACATCGGCGATGGCTTCGCGCAGTTTGGCGTTCTGGATTCTAGTGTTTTCCAGAAAATCGTCCAAACGTGTCAACTGTACCGACGCAACGGCACCGCGAATTTCATCCATCCTGAAGTTCATGCCGGGAAAGGCGGCTTGGGATTGCTTCGAGATTCCCCACAAATTGCCCGCATCGTGTGTCATACGGGCTCTATCGTACAGATCATCATCATCGGTGATTACGACGCCCCCTTCGCCGGTAATGAGGATTTTGCTTTGCTGCATGCTGAAGCATCCGATTTCGCCATATGTGCCGACTCTTTTACCGTTGACCGAGGCACCCATGGCCTGTGCGCAATCTTCTATAACCACGAGATTATGCTTTTCGGCTAACGCTTTTATCTTGGGCATATCCGATGGCATGCCCAACATGTGCACGGGAATGATTGCCTTCGTACGTGGCGTAATCTTGGCTTCGATGTCGGCCGGATCGATTGAAAGGGATTCATCGATCTCTGCAATAATAGGAACGGCGTTTGCGACCACAACGGCTGACGGCGTCGCAATCCAGGTGTATCCCGAGATGATGACCTCATCGCCAAGACCAACGCCGGAGGCGTATAACGCAACGATTAAAGAGGCGGTGCCCCCATTCGTCGCAAGCGCATGCTTGACACCGAATTTTTTTGCAATAGCTTTTTCAAAAGCTGCGACCGTGGATTCCTCGGGGCCGTATCGGCAGAGTTCGCCCGATCTCAAGACGTTTAGAACAGCTCGTTCCTCTTCTACACCGAGACGCGCCATTGTCAATTCCTCCTTGCATCTGTTCGTTTTACATCGCCTTCAGTTCCATCAAGAGGCGTCTAATGCCGTCTTGTACCACCTGCTCGACGGACGGATCCAAGCTCAGGCGGCCTTTCGAGGATGCCTCGTAACCGCCCGCATGCCCCAAGTCGTAGTCCTTTTTGGTTGCCACGTATCCCACGCGTCCGTTGGTATCGCCCATCACCAAGGAATGTGCAAAAGGTGAGATTTTATCTGCAAATAATTGATATTCGGCAAACAACTCGCCGGGAAGACAAACGATGCACAACTCATCCCCAAATGCGAATGCAAACATTGGACACTCTTCGTATCGCCGTCCACCGCTTTTTGCTATGTCCATTAACCAGTGATAGTCCTCATTCTCGGGATCTTCAACTAACAGTTCTTCGCATTCGGCAACAGTCGGAACACGGTATGGGAGCGAGATGGTTAAAGAGTGCACTTTGAGTGGCGCCGCCGCGATGGGCTTTGCCTCTGCCAATCCGCGGCTGGCGGCAAACGCCAACGAAAGCCCGGCGGCATCGGCTGCGCCCACGCCGCCTCGCAACGGGAAGCCGTTCACGTTGCCACTGCACCCTTGGGCAAACATGTAGACTCCCTTGGACTTGCCATCTATGTCCAGCAAATTGTGCAGGTGATCGACGGCGTAACCGGGGTAGTCGGGGCCAATGTACACGGGTTCCGGGTCGGGCCATTTGGGAAAGTGGACAATCACGGGGTGTGCGGCGTAGGAAAACAGTACACCGATTCGTTCGCCATCTTGGCTATAGGCGCCCAATACATCCGTCCACGGCACTATGGCGCCTTTGGGGTTGGGCGCCATGACGATCTGACCGTCTCGCATCAGGCGGCGGTTGTAGGCAATTTGTACCGGTTCTCTGCCTATGCAAATCGTCGCCGGTTGGAGGTTGTCGCACGCCTCTTTAACGATTCGGACGATATGGCTGTCCAGCCACTTCTGATAGGGACCCGATTCGATAAGGGTGGCGTTGTGCGAATGGCTCCAGTTGACGGCGATGTTTCCTTCCGGAATGCCGGTGGCATGGCTAATCGACTTGAGCAGGATTTTGATAAAGGGAAAATGGAGCGTGCCGACATCCACCGTAACGATTGCTACGCGCTGCGTGCCGTCGCCGAGCACCAATGTACGCGTATAGAGGTCGCCGTAAGTTTCCAGCCCTTCCGTGTCAGGATAGAGCGGATTGACAATGACCTCCGCGGCGCCAGCCATCAGTTGGACTTCAGTCTCGTCGGATGCGCCGGCAACCGATAAACCTAGCGCGAGCAAAGATAATAAAGGTCCCATTTTGTTGTCGTCCGGTTGTGGTCATTCGTGGATAAATACCATGGTCTTTGTGACCTTACACACTATCACAGTCCGGTATTTAATGCAAGCGCCAAATTGTCTATTGTCGGGCATCTGAATGCGCTCCTACAACCCACAAACGTGGAAACAATCACGTGCGGCGCTGATGGTGGGCGGTGCCCACCCTACATGGGGCTTGGTTACGAGCATGGAAGATCGGCGCGGTGTCTGCCATAGATTTATATTCAACATTCGCGGAATGTGTTACAATCTGTTTATTCGCTGTGTTTTCTGATGACATCAATAAACGAACTTCGTTTTAGCAAAGCATAAAAGGACTGATTCTCCCATGCAGCCTTTCCTGCAGATGGCAATCGGCGTCCTCGGTGCTGTCGCCGTATCTCTAGTGTTCATTATTCAATCCAGTTTTGGAGATTCACGGCATACACTGAGCATCATTGGCGCCATCGCAATCGTGATTGCCAGCCTATATATTTTGCGAACCCGACTCTTTCGATGGGGGAATCGAAGCCGATTATTGAAATATCATCAAGGGATTTCCTCGTTCGGATTGTGTCTAGTATTGGTACATTCCGGCATCAAACCGGAGACATGGCATTCATGGCTGGCGTTTTGCTTGGCGTGGCTGAACTTGGGAAGCGGGGTTGCAGTTAGCCTGACAAGAGCGCGGATCCGGCAAATCCTGCTGCGCTGCCATTTGGCATTGGCGCCCATTTTGTTGATAGCAGTGATCGTCCATGGGCGTGAGAAACTTGAACACGACGAATTCTTCCCTTTAACGGAAGAGCACGACATACCGTGCGCGCAGTGTCATACCTCAAAACCGTTGATGTTTCGTATGGGTGCAGAGTTTGAGAGCGAGCTATCCGTAGATGAGAATTTATCTGGGAATATCCAGTGGGAGTTTGAGGTACGACACATACCCATCTCCCAATATGCCACGGCGGCAACGAAAAAGAAAGCCGCCGAATGGCTGATAACGGACGTCAACAATCAACGAAAGTACATCGTCAAAAAGGAAGATGAAGGGCTGGATATCTACGCCGATTCCGTTTATAGAACGTACACCTGCCGAACGTGCCACGTTCATAACACCCCGGAGATTCAGGAGGTGCATGAGGTGCACGGAGTGAGCGTTTTTGATAGATGCTTGGATTGCCATCAAACAGAGTTGAACGGGACGCGATACGGGAAACAGAAGGCGGGATGGGAGTATGATCCAAATTGGTAGCACGCCATTATCTGTCGGAATAATTCTTTCAGCAAGTACCGCTGGTTTTTCGCTCCTTGGCTAGCTTTGAGAAAGCGTTCTTTTATGGATGTTCCCTACCTCTTGCACTCCAGAGGATCAAGCGACTGAATAGGGAGCGCGATAGTAAATCTTGTGCAATGTCAATAGAATCGTGATGTGTCCTATCTCCGCGCTCCAGCGGAGCGCAATGTGGATTGTTGCTTGAGAGCGCGCCATTATCCCTGTCGGAATAATTCTTTCAGCAGGTAACACCGGTTTTCACACCTTGGTTAGCTTTGAAAAAGCGTTCCATGTTAGATATTTCCCGTGTCTCGCACTCCAGAGGAGTGCTATGTCAATAGAATCATGATGCGTCCAATCGCCGCACTCCAGCGGAGTGCAATGTGGAGTGTTACTTGGTAGCATTCCATTATTCCTTATCGGAATCATTCAATCAGGGGGTAACACTCTCCTACCGCAAACTGTTAGTTTGCGGATCACAATCTAACAGATTGTGGTACAGATTTCCTTCTCTAAGACTGGTTCTGAAATAGTGTTACTTGGTAGCGCCCCATTATCCCTGTCGGGATAATTCATTCAGCAAGAAACACTCTCGTATCGCAAACTGTTAGTTTGCGGATCACAATCTAATAGATTGTGGTACAGACCACGCCGTTATGCGTAACGATATGATTTCCTCATTACGTAACTCGTTTTTCGCTCCATCACTCACTTTGGAGAAAGTGTTACTTGAGAGGTTTTAGGAATGGTATGTACCAGACTAAAAAAAGCAAAATAGTGAAAACTGGGCTTTGCACCAGTGTTGTCTTGTTCTCTACCGTTCTCTTGGTTCAGTGTATTGCTTGGGAGGCCATGGCGACTTCAGAAGGCGAAAAAACGCAGGCGGCAGGCGGACCTAATTCTTCGGAACCGGAGGATTTGGACGCATCGCAAAGAGCCAAGGAACTTTGGAGGACATATTTCTCCGCCGATGGCAGATTTCGACAGGAAAGCATTTTTCGGGAGGGTTCACCGAGTCGCTATCGCTATCGCATCAGATTCCGTTTGGGTGGAAGTTTCCCGATCCATCCGCACGCAGATCTCGGATTCAGAATGGTCACGGGTGCAACGGACGACCCGACTACGGGCAACGTGGATCTTGACGGTTATTTTTCTAAGAAGGGTTTCAATCTTGACCGGCTGTTCCTTCGATATTCGCCGAGTTCGTCACTAACGCTTACAATCGGCAAGTTCCCCAATCCGTTTGAACGCGTCGAGTTGGTGTTTCACAACGACGTGCAGTTTGAAGGGGCGGCGCAACAGTTTCGCCTGAATGATGTGGGCTTTATTCGTCAGGCACGGCTAAATCTTGGCCAGTTCATTCTGGCGGAATCCAAGAGCGGTGCGGATACCAACCTTTTCGCGGGGCAACTGCTTCTCAAGGGGTTGCATTTTGACGGGCTGTCGTTTGGCGCGATGCTCTATGAATACCGGAACGAGGATACCATCGCCCAAGCGGTTGAGGACAGTAGGCTGGGCGGCGGGGATACCAACGCGCGCATTGGGGCGGGTACCGGGACCTCTATCTATCAGTTCGGGTTTAGGATTGTTGAATGGCTGGCAAAGTATGAATCCACAATCAGATCGATGCCTGTGAGGTTTATCGGGGTTTATGCACAGAACCTATTGGCAGATTTCGATGACACGGCATATTGGCTTGAAGTGGGCGTTGGGCCAATTTCACGCCTGAATAGATTGCGGGGACTCTACCATTATGTTCGGGTTGAACGGGAATCGATGATATCGAACTATAATAATGCAGATATTTTTAATCCAAATATGCAGGGGCATGGATTTAAAGTTGCTTTGCCGCTTTCCGAGAATGTCGGCGCAGAAGCGTTATATTTTGTAGCAAAGAATATTCTCACCTTTGGAGCTAATCCGAATCAACATAAAACCAGGTTACAGATTAAGGCGAAGTTTTAGTGTTTCGCCAACAATTTGGATTGCGTCGCTCGTTGGCGGCAGTCCTTGTCCCGTCGCGTGAGTCAAATCGAGGAACGCAGATCTGCGTTCCTTACCTCCCCTATCAGCGTGGAAACCGAATAGCTGGGATTCACTGCGTTCAATCCAACCTTCAAACTGAAACTATATCTCTCAAAGGGAGGGAGATGGATATGATACCATTGCCGGGTTCGAGGGCCGGAAAACGAACACTCTAAACACCTAAACCTCCAGGCCGATACGGGCTGAAGGCTGGGTTCTGCGTAACAATACCAACGGAGATGATAACAGACATGACATATCGTGACACATTGGAGAAAATCCGGCTCGCATTTCCGCAACCGGTATCCGATTCCATTCATGACTCCTATTTCGTGCATTCGATTATGCGCGCCTTGGATCAGGTTGATGCGTTGAAAACACAACTGCCGATGTTGGGTGATGTGGTTCCCGGCGACTTTAAGAAGGCAAGAGAGACATCGCTGCCTAACGGGACCTCTTCGGTTGAAGATGTCACGGCACAGTTAGTGGAATATCTGAGAGGAATGACAATCTTTGGGCACCCTCGCACTCAGCAAAACGTTATTCCTCCGCCGACGATTCCTAGCTTGATTGGAGTGCTTCTCGCCTCGCTGCACAATCCTAATATCTCATGGGACGAATACAGCCGATTGGTTGCATTGGCTGAGGTCGAAGTCGCCGCCATGACCTCAAAATTGATTGGATATGATCCGGAGGTGTCGAGCGGAGTGTTCACCTTTGGCGGCACCGGGACAACACTTTATGGGGTGAAACTCGGTTTGGAGAAAGCCTGCGCGGGAACCATGCAGAAGGGCACCCCCGAAGAGCTAGTGGTTTTCGTGTCGGACGCGGGTCACTACTGCGCATCCAACGTCGTGGGCTGGCTAGGCATCGGAACGGATAATCTGATTGTGATCCCGACGACCGTCGAAAACGAGATTGACCTCGACCATCTTGAACAACAGGTTCGTTCCGCACTAGCGGAAGGGAAAAAAG
Organism: Candidatus Poribacteria bacterium; assembly: GCA_028820655.1. Taxonomy (GTDB): domain Bacteria; phylum Poribacteria; class WGA-4E; order WGA-4E; family JAJDTR01; genus JAJDTR01. The sequence continues at coordinate 91,039 of JAPPIK010000041.1, forward strand.
TTGCCGCCATCATTGCGACATTGGGGACGACAGACTCATTCGGATTGGACGACTTGGAGAACGTTGCGGCGTTACGCGACACGCTGAGCAATGAGTTTCAGCTTGACTACAAGCCGCACATTCACGCAGACGCAGTCATCGGGTGGGCATGGTCGGTGTTTAATGACTACGAAATCGAGAAGAACTCACTCGGGTTCCGTCCGCGCACTATCCGCGCATTGGCGGGAGCGTGTCGGAGAATACAACATCTGTCTCTGGCGGATTCTGTTGGAATCGACTTTCACAAGACCGGTTTTGCGCCCTATATTTCGAGCCTTGTTCTCGTCAAGAATCAAGCGGATTTGGAGTTGGTGACTCGGCAGCCGGGACAGATGCCGTATCTGTATCACTTCGGGGACTACCGCCCCGGTATGTTCACGCTCGAGACCTCCAGAGCCGGGACGGGACCGCTTGCGGCTCTCGCCAATTTCCGACTGTTCGGCGAAGAGGGTTTGCGGGTCATCTTGGGACACATCGTTGAGATGACGCAACTGCTGCGGGAACATCTGGAGGGGCAGGAAGGCACTACCGTGTTGAATCGGGATAATTTCGGCACCGTCACGATATTCCGAGCCTATCCGACTGGTGTTGACACGTTTTCAATCAAGCGACAGGAATTTGAGGATGAAGCGTACCGCGACAGTTTGCTCTCGCATAACAATTACAATCGAGAGATCTATGAATACGTGCATTCGGAGGCGATGGCGGGCAGGGGGGTTGTCATTTCGATAACGGATTGTTATCGGCGCACCAGCTACGGCGAGCCTATCGTCGCGTTGAAGTCATATATCCTGTCGCCATTTGTCGATGAGGATGATGTCAAGTCTGTGGTTTCAAAGGTCTTGGAGGCGAGGGGGAAGGTGGATTGGGGATAGGAGTTCTGAAATCTAGTGAGAAAGAGGGAAATTGGAGATTTAACGATTACCGATGAAAGCCGTGAAAATCGTCACCTATTACCAGCAAATGCGAGGGGAATTAAAGAGATGGGAACGTATATCTGTGTTCTCTACGGTTGAAGTAGGGAACAACGACTGTCATCCCTTCCAAAGCAAAGTTGATTGGGCAATGGGTGGCTTGTTGACCGCAGAATATAGGTTGGTGTTACGCACGGGATGAATGATTGAGAGGAAAAGCGGTGCACAGTGCCTACCCAACCATGCTCGAAGGTTTACAAAGGCAGATGTAGTTTTGAATTTTTTTTTGACAACGGTGGATTACATAGGGTATCATTTGGGCTGTCAAGGTTTTAACCTTGACACGTTTATCAGTTCAGCATCGCCTTAGGTCGCAAGGTTGCGCGGACTAGCATCGGAGATAAACCCTTTGTCAATAGACAAGCTAAAGTACGTACTGCTATCGGACTTCTACAGCAGTCTGTTAACAGAAAAGCAGCGGGAATTCCTCGGCCTGTATTATGAGGAGGATTTGTCGTTGGGCGAGATCTCCGAAAGGTTCGGTATCTCTCGGCAGGCGGTGTATGATTCGATTCGGTCATCGGAGATGTGCCTCGAACGTTTTGAGAACGAGCTTGGATTGATAGCTAGTTTTCAACACCAGCGAGATGTCGTAGCGGAGGTATTGGAGCAACTTCAGGCGCTAGAAACTGACCTAGTCGGAACAGAAAAAAAGGGAACCATTCAGTATATCAAACAACGTCTCCACAGTTTGATTGACCTTTCCCTGTCACAACCTAGTGATGAAGCGCGGAGCTAGAGAAAATCATGTTTGAAAGTCTAACCGAGCGATTGCAGAGCACCCTGAAGAAAATCGCCGGTCAGGGAAAAATGACGGAGAAGAACGTCGCCGATGCACTGCGAGACGTGCGCAGAGCTTTGCTTGAGGCGGACGTGAACTTCAAAGTCGCGCGCGACTTCATCGAGGATGTCAAAAAGCGAACGCTCGGTCAGGAGGTGCTCGGTAGCTTAACGCCGGAATTGCAGATTGCCAAAATCATTGGCGATGAGTTGACAAAATTGATGGGGGCGCAGGCAGCGAAGATTAACATCGCTCCGAGCGGCCCGACAATCGTCATGATGGTCGGCTTGCAAGGCTCCGGAAAAACAACCGCCGCCGCGAAACTGGCGCTGAAATTTCGTTCGGAGGGTAGAAGTCCGCTGTTGGTCGCTGCAGATGTATACCGTCCGGCCGCAGTCAAACAACTGGAGGTTCTTGGAGAACAGATTGAGGTCCCCGTGTTTTCGATGGGCACCGATGTTTCGCCTGTCGCTATTGTAAATGAAGCTGTTAAACAGGGATTGAATCGCGGGAATAACTTCGTTATCGTTGACACGGCGGGACGCTTGGCGATTGATGAAGAGTTGATGGCGGAGCTCCTCAATATCAAGGCCGAGGCCAGCCCGACCGAGATATTGCTCGTCGTTGACGCAATGACGGGACAGGACGCGGTAAACATCGCCGAACACTTCAACAACAGTCTGGACATCGACGGCGTAATACTCACCAAGTTGGATGGCGACGCGCGCGGCGGGGCTGCGCTTTCGATACGCGCCGTAACCCATAAACCGATTAAGTTCGTGGGCGTTGGTGAAAAGATTGTTCCGACATCGTTGGAGGAATTTCATCCGGATCGCATGGCGTCACGCATTTTGGGTGAAGGCGATTTTGCGACGTTGCTTGAACGGGCGGAATCCATCTTCAGCGACGACCAAGCGGAGGAACTTGAGCGCAAACTGACTCAACAGCATGGGCTGGATTTCGACGATTTGCTTATGCAACTTGAGCAACTCAAGAATATGGGACCGTTGGATCAGTTGGTGGACATGATTCCCGGCATGAATAAACTGCCGATCAAAGGCATGACGCCTGATGAAAATCAGTTGAAGTATTCGAAGGCGATCATTCAGTCCATGACTCCGCTGGAACGCAGAAATCCGAGCATTCTTGATCGCAGTCGCCGTATGCGAATCGCTGCCGGAAGCGGCACAGATGTACGGCAAGTCAACCAACTGTTCGACCAACTCAAGTTCATGAATCGAATGGTCAAGCAGCAGACAGGGATGATGGGTATGCCTCAAATCGGAGCGAATCCTCCCGGAAAGAAACGGAAAAACTTAAAGCGGAGGAAGAAGCGGAAGTCACGTTAGGAAAACAGGGGTGCGGAGAATTCTCGCCACTACCCGATAATTGTTAAATGTTAGCTAATTTTCTCAATTTACAACCACAATAAGGAGGAAGTAATTCTTGGCAGTTAGAATAAGACTTCAACGCCACGGAAGAAAGAAACGCCCGTTTTACAGGCTAGTGGCCGCCGATGCACGTGCCCAGCGAGATGGACGTTTCTTGGAACGCTTGGGTCACTACAATCCTTTAACCGATCCGGCTGAAGTTGTCATTGATGAAGACAGGGTTCTGAAGTGGCTGAAACGGGGTGCGCAACCTTCGGACACGGCAAAGAACCTGTTATCAAGAGCCGGCATTTGGGAGAGATTTACTGCGGAGAGACTAGGGAAACCTGTCCCCACACGGGAAGAGGAACCGCCATTGACGGAGGAAGATGCCGCCTCGCCGACAGATGAGGAGACCGCTTCCGCAGACGATAGTTAACTCGCAGCAATTCTATTCACCGCGGCAATAGCAATATTTTTTGGATTTGATGTGTTGCATAGGGTATTTTATGTTCAAGGATCTTATTGAATATATTGCAACGTCCCTCGTTGATCAGCCAGATCAGGTGAAAGTTCATGAAGTTGCGGGAGAGAAGGCTACTATTCTCGAATTGAGCGTCGCCGAAGAAGACTTGGGCAAAATCATCGGTAAACATGGACGCACCCTCAAATCGATACGGAATATCTTGTATGCCGCCGGGATCCAAGCGAACAAAAGGGCTGTGCTTGAACTCATTGAGTCCGGTAAAGACTGAGCGAGACCGAAGTTTGCGCCTCATTGATAAAGTTCTGTCGAATGTTAGTTGAAGACAAGAGCGGAGAAACTGTGATTAAGTTAGACCGACGCCGCTTTACCGTCTTGATCAAGCTGCCGGCACCGTTTGGTTTTGCTCACCACATGATGAGAATGGAATATGGCTGTTATCGTTAAGCGACCGGTAATACTGAAGAACGTTGTCACGGAGAGTTTCAAGTCGCAATTGACCAAGGAACTTGAGCATGCGATAAATCGAATCGGGCAGTGGCTTGAACAGGAGGAATTCCAGAGCCGCCGCTTGATTGCCGAAGCGCAAAAGCAGACTCCTCATCGCGTGAATCAATTGCGCGAGGAAATCAGTCAAGAGCGCGGAAAGCAGGAACAGGCGCTCGAAAACCTTAAGCAACAACTCAGTCAAGTGGAGCAACTTGAAATTGATTCGTATTTCGCCAGCGGCACATATGATGCCCCTGTCAAAATCGACGTGGGGGATGACATTCGGTCCAAACTGTCCCAGGCGGAAATAATTGTCAAGGATGGACGTGTGATTCAGATCAACGAGTGGGTGTCTTCCAGTATTCCCGATGAAAATTGACGTCATTGCACTGTTTCCGGAGATTATTATCCCCGCCCTGCAAGTGAGTATCTTGAAACGTGCTCAAGAAGCGGGACATTTGACGATCAACGTCCACAATCTCCGAGATTTTGCAACCGGCCGGCATCAATCGGTTGACGATTACCCGTACGGCGGCGGCGCTGGGATGATTTTGAAACCCGAGCCACTGTTCGCGGCCGTTAGAGCATTAAGTCCGGGGCCAGATGCTCGCGTGATTTTTTTGACGCCTCAGGGAAAGCCTTGTACTCAGCGGATTGCCGAAGCGCTTTCACTCGAATCGCACATTATCCTAATCTGCGGGCGCTACAAAGGGATTGATGAGCGTGTGCGTCAGAAACTGGTCACGGACGAGATTTCCATTGGCGATTATGTGCTCAGTGGCGGAGAAATTCCGGCACTGGTATTGATTGATACGATTGGACGGGTGCTCCCCGGCGTATTGGGCGACTATGAATCGGCTCAGGACGATTCGTTTAGCCAACACTTGTTGGATCACCCGCACTACACACGCCCTGCAGATTTCGAAGGGATGAAGGTACCCGAGGTCTTGTTGACCGGGCATCACGAGAAGATTTCCCGCTGGAAGTATGAAGAATCGTTAAGGCGAACCGGCACGCGGCGTCCGGACCTGCTTGAAAATATTGAGTTGACGGAAGAGGATACCGACTTTTTGAACGCGTCATGCACCAACGGATCGATCTGATCCGTCAAAGCATTTCAACGAGTTTTTCGATTGACGTTCGTTTAGGATACGTGCGCTACTTAGGAATGATTGAAGGACTCGTGCGAGTCGAATTTGAGGAATACCAAATGAAAGGGAAAAAAAGATGAATCTAGTTGAATCAGTCGAGAGCGAATATATGAATGAGGGATTCCCGGAATTCGCCCCGGGTGATATGGTTCGAGTCAACACAAAGATTCGGGAAGGTGAGAAAGAACGTATCCAGGCTTACGAAGGAACAGTGATACGCCGATCCAATGGCGGTTTAAGCGAAACCTTTACGGTCCGGCGCGTGGCTTTTGGTGAGGGTAGTGAAAGGACGTTTCCGCTGCATTCGCCGAACATCGAGAGTATCGAAGTGCTCCGATATGGTGCGGTGCGACGCGCCAAATTGTACTATTTGCGTGATCGAACCGGGAATTCTGCACGAGTTCGCGAGCGAAGACGAACTGCAACGGAGAAGTGATATTGCCGCACATTTTCAGGAGCTAAGTTGACCGTTCTTAATTCGGTCAATAGATCCCGACGCGTACAGGTCTTTCCCGCATCGAGTCTCGGAAAAGACGAACGCGATGGCCCTTGATCTTTCCACTTTGCAGTGAGGTTGTGCTGAAACCGAGACCGCTCCCTACCGGTGTATCAGTATTGGAAGGTGACTACGAAATTTTAGAGATTGAGCGGGCTTTACACAATGGAGGTTATCGGTACATCGCTGGTGTTGACGAAGCGGGACGCGGGCCTTTAGCCGGTCCGGTGGTTGCGGCGGCGGTAATTCTCCCCATTGAGTGCGTCATCCATGGGGTGACAGATTCAAAGCAGTTGACGCCAAAGCAACGTGATCGCCTGTTTGACGAGATTCAGTGCACTTCGATCGCGGTAACGGTCAGTTGCGCGAGCAACGAAATCATCGACCAGGTGAATATCCTTCAGGCCACGTTGCTCGCTATGCAAGATGCCGTAGAACAACTCGTTCCCCCACCCGACTACGTTCTTGTCGACGGAATTCATGTTCCCGTCATTTCCTCACCTTCACGAGCTATTCCAAAGGGTGATACTCTCAGCCAATGCATTGCCGCGGCATCCATCATCGCCAAAGTAACGCGAGATCGATTGATGGTCGAATTCGACGATCTCTATCCGGGATACGGTTTTCGGCAACATAAGGGTTATGGCACTGTTCAACATCGCCAAGCGATTTCCCGGCATGGGCCTTGTCCCATCCACCGGCGCAGCTTTAAACCCGTTTCCGACATGTGTTAGACGTGAATAAGATTCCCGAAGCATAGGGATGCGTGATGAGTCAGTCCAAAGAGGTCGCGCGAATCGGAGAGGAACTCGCCGCTGAATACCTCAAGGAGCGGGGTTATCAGATCCTTGAGCAAAACTATCGCTTGCGTACCGGAGAAATCGATCTCATAGCCAAAGAGGGTGATCGTATCGTGTTTGTGGAAGTCAAAACGCGGCGGACGCTCAGATTTGGAGTCCCGCAAGCGGCTGTCACACCGGCCAAGCAGAAACAGATATCCAAGATCGCGTTGAGTTATCTTCAAACCCACGATATGTTGGACGTTCCCTGCCGTTTTGATGTCGTTGCAATCCTCCTTTCGTCCAACAAATCTACACCACCAAAACTTGAACACATTCATAATGCTTTTGAGTTCGTGGCGGAGGAGTAATAGGGTGTAGTGGAAGCGAAGCTGATTTTGATCGATTCTGGAGGGGATGCCTCACGCTTTTAATTCCCTCCTCGATACTTGCAATAACTGTCGCACTGTTAGTGGTATCAAGGGCTGGTGGTCAGTGTCCACCCTACACAACTGGTTCTAGATGACAGAGGGCATTGGTGCAGGCAATTATTCTTTGCGGCGGGTTGTCCACTCGATTAGGTAGTATCACAGAGCATGTGCCGAAGATTCTGCTTGAAATAGGCGACAGCACGGTGCTCGACTACCAACTCCGTCTCTTGAAGGAAACCGGTGTTGATGAGGTCGTCCTAGCTTCGGGACACCTCCATGACGTTCTCTATTCCGAAGTCGGCGGTAGCAATCGGGGCGTACGAATTCACTACGCGCGGGAGGAAATTAGACTCGGAACCGGCGGCGCAATCAAGAATGCCATGCGGTACATTTCCACGTCGCCGTTTTTCGTGCTGAACGGTGACATTTTGATAAAGGATTTTCCGCTCTCCGGATTGCGGCGGCAGTTCCGTTCGGAAATGGATGGTCTGCTACTCGGCGTATACACCCAAAACATCAGTTCATACGGGGAGATCGTTTCGGATGGGGATGGAAAGGTTACCGCCTTTCAGGAAAAACAGGCAACGAAACGGTCGGGGTATGCCAATGGAGCTATATATCTGTTGTCTCAATCAATAGCGCACTATTTTCCCGACAGGAATGTGTTTTCCATTGAGCGGGATGTTTTTCCGGATGTACCAAACTTATATGTGCTGAACACGAAGATTGACTGGATTGATATCGGGGAACCGGAGAGGCTGGAATACGCACGAAAGCATTTCGGTTGACGGACAGCGGAAGGGATAAATCAGCCTTAGGGAGTGGGCGGTTAGATTCGGAGAGTTCCGATGCCAAGCACTTGAGTGTCGTCAATTGTCTGACAAGGATTTAAGTGCTCTTTCCCAGACAGCATTGTTTATACTTTTTGCCGCTGCCGCATGGACACGGCGAGTTTCTTCCAACTTTCTGAGGCTGTGCGGCTTGGATTCGGGTTGACGCGACCGACCCGTGTTTCTTTTCTCGCATGACGGGCATGATGCTATCGGCGGGTTTGCCGGCTTGCAGCGCGACTGCCATAAGTTTCATCGGTTCGTCGATGTGGTTGAAGAACATTTTGTAGCCGGCGCAAAGGTAGTTTAACCCATCTTCGCCGGAGGGAGTCTTGATAAAGCGATCTTTCGGGCAGCCCCCGTTGCAGACGAAACGGACTTCGCAGTCTCGGCAGTATTGGGGCAATGTGTCTCGTTTGTCGGCCCCAAATTTTCTCTGGAACGGAGAATCCACCATTTCCTCGATTGGTGTGTCTCCAACATTTCCAAGATGGTATTCGGGAAAAACAAAATGGTCGCAGGAGTAAAGATCACCGTTGTGCTCGATAGCCATCGCATCGCCGCAGGTTTCACTGAAGATGCAGAGGCTAGGATTGTAGCCGACCCATGCCTCAAGGGCGATATCGAAGATTTGTACGAATATCTTCCCGACGTCGTTCACCACCCATTCGTCAAATACGGCGCATAGAAACTTACCGTATTGCTTGGCATGGACCGAGCGCTCGGAGACCTGTGCGCCGGTGAAATGTTCGACGGCCGGGATGAATTGGATAAATTCGGCGCCTATCTGCTTGAAATAGCGATACAACTCAAGCGGGTAATCGGCATTGTGACGGTTTAACACGCAGAGTATGTTGTAGTCCACGCGGTGTTTCTGCAAGAATTCCAGTCCTCTAAGAACATCGTGGGAGGATGGTCTGCCACGCTTGTCGTATCGGTATTTATCGTGTAATTCGGGAGGACCGTCGATGCTGACGCCGACCAAGAACCTGTTTCGCTTGAGAAAATCAGCCCATTCATCGTCGATGAGGGTTGCGTTGGTTTGAAACGTGTTTTGGATGTGAGTGCCCGCACGCCGATATTTCTGCTGGTATTCGACGGCACGGTGGAAAAAATCGACCCCCATCAGCGTCGGTTCACCGCCTTGCCACGCAAAGGTGATTTCGTTTACTTGCTGCGCTTCGATGTATTGGCGGACGTAGTTTTCCAAGATTTCATCTGTCATCCGGAAGGAGCGCGTTTTCGGATACAGTTTCTCCTTATCCAAGTAGAAACAGTATTCGCAATCGAGGTTGCAGATTGGTCCTATCGGTTTCGTCATCACGTGAAATGCACGCGGCGTATTATGTTCTAGCATTTTTCCTCATGACAGATTTAGCATGAAACTCTGTACCTAATTTTAGCAGAGAGGGAAATTGGTATCAATAGAAAAGAGATGAGAGGAGGTTGGAAGACTTGAAGGATGGAAGATTGGAAGGCAAAAACTGAGGTTTGAGGGGAGAAAACTTGGTATCGGGGAATACAGTGAAAGGATGATAAAAGCCATGTCAAAGAAGTTGGCGAAAGCAACGTTGGGGGCTGGGTGCTTTTGGTGTGTTGAAGCGGTTTATCTGGAATTGAAGGGCGTGAATGAGGTAGTGTCCGGTTACACCGGAGGTGCCGTTCAAGACCCGTCGTATCAGCAGGTTTGCACGGGAATGACCGGTCATGCAGAGGTCGTTCAAATCACGTTCGATCCCGCAGTTATATCCTTCTCGGAGATACTATACGTCTTCTGGCGTACGCACGACCCGACCACCTTGAATCGGCAAGGTGCAGATGTCGGTACCCAGTACCGATCAGTGATTTACTATCACAATGAGGAACAGAGAACAGTAGCGGAAAATTCCAAACGGGAAGCCGATGCAGCAGGATTGTGGAAGAATCCGATTGTTACAGAGATAGCGCCCGCCGTCGAATTCTACGCTGCGGAAGAATATCACCAGGACTATTATGCGCTAAACCCACATCAACCGTATTGTCAGATTGTGATTAATCCGAAACTGAAGAAATTTAGGAAAGAGTTCGGGAGTAAGTTGAAAGATGTAAATTGAGTTTAAAGGAATCTCTATGAGACGGTTAACGGGCTCATTGTCAATTCGCTTGATCCTTTGTTATCCACTCGGTTGATGCCTGTTCAGATGCGCCGAGTCAAGTTTAACCCGAATTTGCTAAACAAACATCAATCTTCTTCATTATCCGGTCGTAATCCGGATCAAGCTCTAGCGGCGCATTTACATATTGAGGATTTACCTCTTCCAATTCATCGTTATGATATCGGATCTTAAAATCTGGAAATTTCAGACCGTTCGCCGTGGAGATTACCACCACGCGTTCATTGGAGCGGATTTCCTTTCTTTCAACGAGTTTCAACAGGGCGGCAAGCGCCACGCCCGTATGCGGGCAGTTGAATAATCCTGTTCGATCGGCTCTGGCGGCGGCGTTCGCCAACTCGTCCTCGGTTGCTTGTTCCACAATTCCATTGAACTGTTTCAGGATGTTCATCGCTCTATTGGCGGAAACAGGATTGCCAATTTGGATGGCGTTCGCTACGGTTGGTTGCGCGGTCATCGGTGTAAATTCGTTAAAGCCCCCAAGGTAACTTTGATACAGCGGATTAGCTTTGGCGGACTGTGCACACACAATTCTCGGAAGGTTGTTGATAATCCCGAGATCCTTCATCATCAGAAATCCCAGTCCCAGAGCCGTAACATTTCCCAAATTCCCTCCCGGAATAATTATCCAGTCTGGCACCTCCCAGTCGAATTGTTGGACAATTTCAATGCTTATCGTCTTCTGCCCTTCGATTCGGAGGGAATTTATGGAGTTGGCGAGATAAAAGTCCGGACGTACGGTCAGCTTTTGGACTATTTCCATGCAGCCATCGAAATCGGTTTTCAGGGAAATCGTAATTGCCCCGTTGGCAAGCGGCTGAATGAGCTGTGCGGGAGAGACTTTGGCCTGCGGCAAGAGGATGATCGCGGGAATCCCTGCCGCCGCCGCATAGGCGGCGAGAGCGGCAGAAGTGTCACCGCTAGAGGCACAAAGAACAGCTCGGATGTCGGACCCGTTTGAGACAATCTGTTTAACCATGGAGATAAGCACCGTCATCCCTAGATCCTTGAAGGAACCGGTATGACTGTTGCCGCACTGCTTAATCCAGAGGTCGGAGACGCCAATTTTCTTTCCGAACCGCTCTGCCCAGAATAGGTTCGTGCCTCCCTCGAACATTGAGACTATGTTCTCATCATCAACATTTGGACAAACAAACTCTTTCTTCCCCCAGACACCGCTGCCATAGGGGTATTCCGTTCCCATGTAACGTCTCTCGAAGAGGTCAATCCATGCCGCAGGGTTTCGGCGCTTCAAAGACTCAATATCGTGTTTGACTTCCAACAGTCCGCCGCAACGCTCACAACGATAAATCACCTCGTGGAGCGAATGTTGCTCCCCGCAGCCGCTGCTGCACTCAAACCATGCATCATATCTCATGTATAATGTCCGTTTCCCGAATTTCGATTATGGCAGGATACCCTGAAATTCCAGTGTTTTCATCCTTGGTTTTCATCTGTCGAACCTATCTCCAATTCCTCGTTCTGTACTTCATGCAGAATCTCTTCAATTTCTTCCATGGATGGCAGTTCAGAGAGATTCTTTAGTCCGAATTGCTCCAAGAACCTATCCGTGGTGGCGAAAAGGAGAGATCGACCTTGCCCCGGTTTTCGACCAGCGATGCGTATCAAACCTTTTTGAATGAGTGAATTCACAACGCTGTCACTGTTCACTCCTCGGATTTCTTCAACTTCCGATCGGGTGACGGGTTGTTTGTAGGCAACGATGGCTAGGGTTTCAAGCGCCGGCGGCGAGAGTCTGACACGAACCTGGCGTGTATAGAATTTCTCGATCCACTCCCGATATTCAGGACGTGAACACACTTGAAAACCGTTTGCGATTTCAATAAGTTCGAAACTGCGATTCTCGGCTTGGTAATCATCCTCAAGTGCCGTGAGTTGCGCACGGATATCGTGTGTTGACACGTTTCCCAATACTTCGGTGAACTGCTTCACCGAGATTGGTTCGTTCGCGGCAAAGAGAATCGCTTCAAGGATTGATTTGATCTCGGTGGGACTTAAGAAAAAATCCTGGGGAGGAGTGGAAGTATTTTCACTCATGACAGAAATACTTGATTGGCAGTCGGGGTTGGTTACTATCTCGAACTCCTCACGGTTGGTGACCTATGCCTCGCGTCTTACGATGTAGATTTGACCAAACTGCCCAGATTGGATAGCGATGATACGTTTGAGCCGAATCAACTCCAAGATTGCCAAGAATGTCACTATCTGCTCGATTTTTGTTGCAAATCCAGAGAAAAGATCCTCAAACGGTACTTGGTCAGACTCCTGCATCCTGCGTTCCAAGAACTCCATCTTGTCCTCGACGGTGATTTGCTCTTCGTTGATTTCCTCGTAAGCATCATCGTCAATGAACTCTAGTCTTTCGGTGGTTCGCTGGAACGCCGACAACAGATCGAAGAGCGTTGCTCTAATCTCAAATTCGCGCAAATCTCCCAGTTCGGCGCCAGAATCTACACTTCGACCGTAGATTTGTTCATGCTCTTCCGCGAAGCGGTCCAACGCTCGCGATGCCTCTTTGAACTGCTTGTAATCTAAAAGTTGCTTGACAAGCTCTTCCCGATTTTTGATTGGCTGCGAATCTTGATCGGTTGCGGATGGAAGAATGCTCTGTGATTTCAGATAGAGCAGCGTCGCCGCCATCACCAGAAATTCCGACGCGACATCCAAATCCAGACGCTCCATGAGATTCAGCCATTCCAAATAACGCTCCGTAATCTCGGCGATACGAATGTCTCTGACATCCATCTCGTCCTTCTGGATCAGGTGAAGCAGCAGATCCAATGGGCCTTCAAAAATATCGAGTTTGATGGAATATATCGAGTCGGCGGATTGTGGTTGTGAGTCCATTTTCAATGGCTGCATTACTTCAACTCGTGGCTCTATAGCGTGTACAAAACGTAATTTGCGAGACGGAATTCGACAATCCCGCATTAGTCAAGGAGATGGTTTACACACCGCACTGTCCACGTGAATTGACAACCTCATGGGAAGACGTTTGGATACGGCAATCCGATCCGGCGGTGCAACTGCTATGACCGCCTCTCTTTCGGCTAACAAATACAGTCTTGACAAGATTTGTTTTCAGAGGCCAACGAGTGCGCGAAACAAGTTGAATATTCCGTAAGACACGAAACTGATTACCATAAAGACGGGATTCGGAATTCCCAAGAGGCTGGGAAGGAAAATTATTCCGAGCAGAATCATCATTCCATAAGGGCGTAGCCTGTCAAACGCCTGTGCTTGTTTCCACGGTAACAGTCCGTAGACGACACTGAATCCGTCAAGCGGAAACAGCGGAAGCATGTTGAAGGCTGCAAGAAACACGCTAATCAAAGCGGCCGTCTGCAATTGACTGTAAATTTCACGGTGTATTGAAGGTCCGACAAATTCAACGAGGAGTTTGACCGCAAGCAGGATCACAAAAGTGCAAATGATGTTCATCACGGGACCAGCCGCCGCGATAATCATCAGGTCACGCTTGGGATTCTGCAAATTTCGCGGGTCAACGGGCACGGGTTTCGCCCACCCGAAGAATACCGCTCCGAATAGTGAGCCGACCAAAGGCAGTATAACCGTTCCAACTATATCGATGTGCGCCGCCGGATTAAGCGTTAATCGCTCTTCGTCCCTAGCTGTAGGGTCTCCAAGCATGAGCGCCGATTTCGCGTGCCCCCATTCGTGGAAAGTCAACAAGATGATGAAATGAATTACACGAAGAATCGCGTCAAATGGATTGAGCATCGTCAAAGCCTAGAACCTCGTAAGCCTTCTGTTTTGTGGAAATCTCGCCATCCAATTGGGCTGCGAATGCCTTGGATATTAGATTTGTAAATGCTTTCCCGGGTTGCAGCCCGATTTGAATCAAATCGTCGCCCGTGATTAACGGCTCAATCTTACGCAAATTAATGAGATAGTCCTCTATCTTCTCCACACGCCATCCGGGCTGTCCCGGTTGCATCATGGCGAATACTAGAGCCTCAGCAGCGTATGGCTTCAACAGGTGATAAACTTCACTCGGTTTGGAACCGGGGGACAATGTATCAAGAGTTTCGCAAAGGTATTGACTAGCAGCCAATTCCGTCTGAATTTCACAGATGTGGAAGGACTGATTTACTCTTCTGATGATAAACGTCTTCTTGTGGTTCCCGTCGGAGACAAGCCATCTGTTATTTCCGTCCCGAATTGTGATGTTTCGGGAGAGTGAGATGCCATTTCTTTCGAGTATTTCTCTCTTCTTCTCCGAGATTATTCCCTTTGCGAGATCCACTCCAAGGTCGGCATCCGTTTGGAACATCCTACGGAGACGATGGGGCAATACCATCCTATCCGTGATAGCTTGAATTACGTGAGTCGGGGTACCCTCATGAAGGGACCGGGATTCATTCCAATGGGTCGCCCCCAGCAACGACAACCATGCGATCTGATTTTTTTCGATATTATCATCGGCGAACTTCGTGTCTACCCAATCAATCGCATCCTGAACCGCAACCCAATCGGAATCGAAATCCTGCGTCACTACCCATTCCGGGTGAATAGCTCGAAACACCTGAAATTGGCGAAGGCGTTGAATCATTCGCGGTACGGCGTCTTCTGCCAGGATGCGATTAATTTCGTTCCGAATACGCTCCCCGCTAATCAGGTCTAATACGTCCTGTTCGATTGCCTCACAAATGCGCGTCCGGTCTTCCGACTCAATTTGAAAACCGTAACGCCCTTCATATCTTACCGCCCGAAAGATCCGGGTCGGATCGTCAATGAAACTCTTGGAATGGAGGGCACGAACTCGTCCCGAACGAAGATCTTTAACTCCGTCGCAGCAATCAACTAGCTCGCCGAATCTCTTCGCGTTCAGTCGAACGGCGAGCGCGTTAATCGAGAAATCGCGCCGACGCAGGTCCTCTTCCATAGTACCGGGACTAACTAATGGTAACGCCCCGGGGCGCTCGTAAGTTTCGCTGCGCGCGCTGGCGAAATCAATCCTCGCTCGCGAAGGCTGAATCAGGGTTGCGGTGCCGAATCGCCGGTGCGCTTGTACTTCCCAGCCCCAATTCTCTCCAAGTTTTTGGGTAAAGCTGATAGCGTCTCCCTCAACCACGATGTCGAGATCCAGATTCTCACTCCCCAGTAGAAGGTCTCGAACAAAACCGCCAACGATGCAGATAGGTAACCGTGAATTACTACCAATGTTTCTCAGTAGGTCAAATATGTCACGCGGGATGCTTGACTGCTCGGTTAGGACTTGGTCACCCATATTCTAGCCCGTTAAAATGCCTCTATATGCAGGCGGTTTTCGTCGACACGCGAGTTTTTGCGAAGTGAAAGAGTGTCCGCTGACGGACGGCAAGAGACGCGGGGTCGGCGAAGTTCACACGAAAGCAAAGACGCGTGTTGGAGCGCCAGAACTACGCGCCAACTTCATGGGAGCAACGACCGCGAAGAATTGCGTGGGCAATAGACTCAGGTTACATAGATCTTCAACTTGCGGGACGCCCGCACCCAGAAACACTAGATGAGCAGGCGGCAGCCCATCGTGTTGCGGAGGATGACCAGCCATTGAATCAATGCTGCATGCGTCCGTCCCGATCAGCTTGACACCTTTCTGAACCAAGAGTTCGGCTGCATCTTCGCTGAAGCCAATCCAGCTCCGGTTGAAACTTCCCTGATAGGCATACTTGTCCATCCCCGTGCGCATGAACACAATGCTGTCATTAGGAATTTCTACATTCGCAGCGATCCACGTCCGGATATTTTCTGAAGTTACGGCGTCGGTCGGCTTCTTTGTGTCGGAGAGGTCCATTAGCACTGCATTCCCGGTCAGCTTGTCTTTCGGGATGTCCGCTACGGTGAAACCGTCGGTATACATTAGGCAAGGTGCATCGATATGTGTCGCACAGTGACCGGACAGATCGACACGGCTTTCAAAGTAGCCGTCTTTCTCCAGCGTCGCGGTGTCATATATGCGCACCGGGTCAATCGGCAACTCCCGCGGACTGTTTTCGTCAACTTGGTAGGAGAGATCGATGACGCTTTGAAAATTGATTTGCATGTTAAGTTCCTTCCCGAACTCGGATTTGACGCCAATTCAGTTTCGGCAATTATAGCACTAGGGTGTCGCAAAATCAAGCGAGATGTGGCAAGCCGCGAGGGAGATTGCATTTGATTATGGGGCGTTAGAGTATTTCCAATATCGCTTGAGACGGAGTTGTCATGAATGGAGTGAAGAGAATGGAAGGTATCGCTAACGCGTGGACTGTGGCTTGAAAAGGCAATGAAGTGTGGGGAAAGAGGAAGCGGAGATCTTAGCAGGGATACCATTGCACCGCGAAACTCTATAGGAGTTTTATCGCGGTAATCATTGATGCCCTTGATTCCTCCCAAGAAAGAGAACAAGGGAAATCGGCGATTTGATGATCGACGAATTGACTGCCGATTCGGAAAGGAATCGCGGTCACGAGGTCGAAGGGATCTCCTTCACCCTCGCTATTTGCTCGGTGGATTCTACAATCTGCTGTTTTTTGGGAGGTCTTAATGACCGAGGGCAAGCGGCGGCCCCATCTCGCCCCCAACGTCTTTATCTCCACGCCCTGAGAGGCAAACCGCAATAATGGCATTTTGATCCATCATCGGAGCAATTTTTTCAACATGCGCAATTGCGTGTGCAGATTCAAGTGCGGGGATTATGCCTTCCAACTCCGATAACAATTTGAATCCTTCTACCGCTTCGTCATCGGTAATTGAAACATAGCTAGCCCTGCCGCTCGCCTTGTAATAGCTATGTTCGGGGCCAACGCCCGGATAATCGAGTCCGGCAGAGATCGAATGCGCAGGAGTTATCTGTCCATCGTCTTCCTGCAACAGATAACACTTCGCACCGTGAAACACACCGACGCTGCCTTCGCTCAGTGAGGCGGCATGTTTGCCGCTAAGGATGCTCTCACCTGCGGCTTCCACGCCGACCATTTCCACGTTCTCATCATCGTAGAACGGATAGAACATACCGAGCGAGTTGCTGCCTCCTCCGACACTTGCGACGACACAATCCGGCAGCCGCCCCTCTTTCTCAAGTATCTGTTCCCTAGTTTCCACCCCGATCACAGATTGAAAATCCCGCACAATCATCGGGTAGGGGTGCGCTCCCACTACGGAACCGATCAGGAGATAGGTCGTTCGGACGTTTGTCACCCAGTCACGAAATGAAGCGTTGATGGCGTCCTTAAGGGTCCGAGAGCCGGAATCTACAGGTGTCACTTTTGCACCCATGAGCCGCATGCGAAACACATTGAGTGCCTGGCGCTCCATATCTTCCTCTCCCATGTACACTTCACATTCCATATTAAACTTCGCGGTCACTGTGGCTGTGGCAACACCGTGCTGGCCCGCGCCGGTTTCCGCTATTATTCTTTTTTTGCCCATCCGACGCGCCAAAAGGATTTGTCCCACGGTATTATTGATTTTGTGAGCACCGGTATGGTTGAGATCTTCCCGTTTTAGGTAGATTTTTGCGCCGCCGAGTTCCTCGGTCAATCGCTCGGCGTAATAGAGCGGATTGGGTCTACCGACGTATTCTCGTAGATAGTATTTAAACTCTTTTTGAAACTCCGGATCGACGCTCAAGACTCGATAAGCCTCTTCAAGTTCCAACAGTGCGGGCATCAAGGTCTCAGGGACGTATCTGCCTCCGAATTCGCCAAAGTGCCCTGTTGCATCAGGTAATGGCTGCATGTAGCAACTCCTTGTACATAGACTCAGCAGTTTGCTTGATTAGAATTTAACGCGAATAAGGAGGTCGCTCCTACGGAGGGTGGGGCGACTCATAATGATTTACGGTACAAAGGATCTCATCCGTACTGGATTTTCTATCGCTCTGCAATCTCTTTAGGAGATCCATCACGAACATTTTCCATTTCCTTGATGGCGCATTATCCATTCGCTTGATTTCCAAGCGTCTTGGCGCGAAGTAAGGGGCTTTCCAGAACTTCCTGGTTGACAACGGACTCCGGCATCTTGCCGATTAGCACGTCGGCAACAGCGCGTGCAGCACTCACCTCAAGGTCGTATGTCGATTCTTCAGATGCGAAGGCGGCGTGCGGCGTAATGACAATATTGTCCAGTTCAACCAGCGGTTCGTCTGGCGCAGGGGGCTCTTCCGCGAGCACATCCAGACCTGCTCCGGCGATCCACCCCTCTTTGACGGCACCATAAAGCGCAGACGTGTCAATGATCCCGCCGCGGGACGTGTTGATGATATATGCGGTCTCCTTCATCTGACGAAACTGTTCTTTCCCGAAGAGTTTTTCAGTGTTGGCGTTCAGCGGTGCGTGTATCGTAATGAAGTCCGATCGCGCCAGCAACTCGGAGAGTTCCGCTTTTTCTACGCCGCATGATTTGGCTATGTCCGGGGATAGACTCGGCGAGTAAACAACGACATCCAGTCCGAAAGCTCTCGCTTTCGGCACTAGCGCTCTGCCAATTTTGCCAAAACCTACAATGCCAAGTGTTTTACCGCGAATTCGATACACCGGAGGACCTACATCTCGGACCCAATTGCCACTCTTGACTTCCCGGTCAAAGAGGGAAATTTTGCGAGCGCAAGCCAACAGCAAAGCCATCGTATGATCGGAGACTTCGTCAATGCAATAGGCCGGCACGTTGGTGACTACGATTCCTAGCTCGGTTGCGGTCTTCACATCAATGTTATCAAGTCCAATGCCGCAGCGTCCTATCACCTGACAGCGTTCTGCCGCTCTAACGACCGCGGTTGTCGTCTGCTCCCAACATGTAAGGATGCCATCGGCTTGCGGCGCGAGGCTCACCAATTCATCTTCGGCTCCGGTTTCAGCGACGATCAATTCTGCCCCGATTTCAGACAGCACCTTGCGTTCGGGGTCAACCGAGGGCCAAGCGTAATCGGTCATCAGAACAGTGTAGTTGAAATCCATAGGTAAACCCTTGCGATTCTACGGTTTAGGATTCGATATCCCGTATGTAAACGGCGGTTTATACCGCGCAGTTATTTTATTGTGCGGTGCCCGGAAAGTCAAGGCGATTCGCCAATGAGAGTGGAAGATTGGCAGGGCGGAAGCGATGAACGTGCGACACGGAATGTACACCGAGGTTGAGGCGTGGAACGGCGTTGCGGTCACTAACATCCGCATGAGTTGGGCTTAACAAACCAACTGTCACACGGGCGAAGGATTTTTATTGAACGGACTTTCCCATTGCAATCCTTACTAGATTGGTGAATCTTGGTTCGTTCGTTTCGATCTCGCTCTCGAGCTCAAGTGTGTTCTGTCACGCGTACACTATGAGCCCGTCACCCCGCCGGGGGGTTCCCGCGAACTCGTAAAATCCTTGGTCTTGATTTGACATTCAATGATTGTTGAGAACTAGGTGCAATCGAGTCGCCGTCCCAGCCGAATGAAACATATAAGGAGGACGGTTGGAAAACGGATAGGAGGGATAATCAAGACGGGTTTTGTGTTCGGTTAATACTAACCGCAAGGGATTTTATAGCTGGACATGTCTTTCAAGTAACACTCGACATTGCACTCCGCTGGAGTGCAGACGCGGGGCGGATTCGTGTACTATTGACGTTGCACTCCGCTGGAGTGCAGGAATTAGGTTCGTCGCCATCTACAGAGATTGCGATCCTTGGGAGCGAAAATGGAGGGTTACTTGCTGAATGAATTATTCCGACAGGAATAATGGGGTGCTATCAAGGATGAACTCGGCATAGATGCTATTTTCTGCGCGCCAGATAAGATGAAAGGGCATAATCAAACGGTGTTGAGGTGTCAATCTGGACATAGTCGATCGAATTCCCGCCGCAGCCGCGTCGATAGTCCTGAATAAACGCTTCCAACTGTTCTAGATAACCGGCTTTGAGCGTCTCTGCTTGTGTCGGAAGCGTCTTCGCGGTTTCCATGTCTTGAAAGACCACAGGTCCCTCGAAGGGAAAGGTCATCTCTGCTTTATCCAATAAATGGAAGACTATAACTTCATGCTTGCGGTGACGCAAGTGTTTAAGCGCGGACAGCACTTTTGATGGGTCGTCAAGGAGGTCGGAAATTACGATCACCAGGCCTCGACGGACGATACGTTTCGCAAGTTCATGGAAGATTGTGCTCAAATCCGTCTCACTCCCAGGTTCGGTATGCTCAAGGCTGGTTAGGATCGCCTGTAGGTGGGTTGCCGCACCGCGAGGCGGGATATATTCCTTGATGTGCGTATCGAAAATCGCCATGCCCACAGAGTCGCGTTGTTTAAGCATCAAATATGATAGAGATGCCACGCAATAGCAACCGTATTCGAATTTGGTCAGGCTGCTCTCGTCATACTTGTAGTTCATCGAAGCGCTGGCATCCAACACTATGTACGCACGGAGGTTGGTTTCTTCCTCAAATTTCTTGACGTAATAGCGGTCGGATTTTCCAAACACTTTCCAGTCGATGTACCGGATCTCGTCACCCGGCATGTACTGTCGGTGCTCGGCAAATTCTACGCTGAAACCTTGATAGGGACTCTTGTGCAACCCGGTAACGAACCCCTCCACAACCAGACGTGCGACCAGTTCCATGTTTCCGAGTCGGGTTAAGGAAGCGGGATCCAAGAATTTGTGGGAGGTTCTCATATGATCTAAGTCTCAGATTCGGTATTCTGCCGATAGTGGATCTGTCTTCAAATGTTACCGTGATGCGGAAACTCCAGGTTTGCGCGCTCAAGACGTAAGTATAACACACGCCTTTGGAGTGTGTCGACATTCAGATTTCTCGTTGCATTGCCTGAAAAACGGTGAGTATAATAGACGACGATAGGCCAATAGTCACCAAATGGGGATTTTAGGCTTGTTATTCAGAAGCAAGATAGAACAGAATTCCGACGTTGACCGGATAAATGCCCAAAAAAAATAGAGAGTCAACACGAATCGAAGCGCACAAGCTGAGTGTTCGGTTTGAGGTTGTGCCGGCAATTTCCTACTTGGATGACCGCCTGTGCCGTTTACTGATAGACTTCTTTCCGATGCTGGAAGGCTTTCCCAAGAGGGTGTGGATTTCACAGAAAACCTGCGAAGAGGGATTGGATTTCTGCCAATTGAATTTCTGGGCGTTTTCCAAAGACTCGAATGCGATAAAGGAGTTCTCAATCTGGTTCCAGGGCATTTTTAGGAATCAGGCGGTTTCAAGGCTTCTTGAGCGATTTATTCAACATGCGCTGGAAGAACCGAATGAAGCGGAGGTGTTCCTCTCGGATTGGTCAAGGATTCATGTGTCAGACAATGAAGTGCGGGAGATGGTCAATCAGGAGTTAGTCCTGCGGCAGGAAAAGGGCGTTGACAAGTAATCGGGGCAGGTGCTATACTGCCGTTCGTTACCGTTAATGACGGAGGCTGCGATGAGGTTGCTGTTTTGCGGAGTTGCTCTCACATCTTTGTTGCTAAATGCGAATGTGAAGTCGGGCAACGCATACACGGTCGATGACGTATTCGAGAACTTCAGGAAGGCTTACAACGAATCTCGAAACTTCAGTGCTGATTTTGAGGAGACCATATTTCGCGACGGCGTGAAGAGTTCCTCCCGCGGCGAATTGACCTTTAGCAAGCCCAATTTGCTTCGGAAGAGAACCATCAACCAAAAAGATCCGACCCAACTTGTGCAACTCATCGTTTTGGACGGTTCCTATTCGTGGGCATATACGCCTCTGCTTAATCAAGTCAACAAGATGAAACTGAGCAACCCGGAACACGAACCGTTGCTGCCTGGAATTGACGCTTCGTTGCAAGATGTTCAAAAGAATTATGACATGAAGCTTGTTGTCGATGAAGTTGCTAATCGGAAGGGCGTTTACCAACTTGAATTGACCCCCAGGCCTCATATGCTGTCGAAACCTTTGGACGGTGGGCAATCGCCGCGCGAGACTCTGGAAATGTGGATACAGGCGAAGGATTGGCTGCCAATCCAGTTCGGATACAAATTACAGTACGATACTGAAAGCAATGTGATCGGCATTATATCGCTGACAAACATTAAGCGAGATCAAAAACTTGATACGGGATTCTTCAAATTTGACATCCCCAATGGCGCCGAGGTTATCGATATCTCACCCAAGGAATAAACAAAGGGCACAGAAAGAGTCGAGGACAATAAGGAAGACCGCAACGGTGCGGATCTTTCGTGCATGGTCCGTCCCGGCCCCAAATCCCATATTCGCATTGTTCATTCCCTCGATCCCTCGTTACTCACTCGGTCGATAGCAATTCACGCACTCGATGGCGCCTATGGATGAAGAGATATTCAAACGGAATGGTTTCGGTTCAGCTTTTCAATTCTTGGTTTCTAGCTTAATCGACGCTGGAACTCTCAAGCCAAATCAACGAAATGCGGTGTTTCACTTCACCTCAACGAACTAGCAATTGAACGATGAAGTTTCGTACACTCCAACATTTGGCAAACGGCTTGACAGTTTCGCGCATATTAATGATTCCTCCATTTATGATCTCGTTTAGATCTATTGAGAATCCAAATTACCGCTTGTTACCCGCAATAATCTTCGGAGTGGCAGCATTAACCGATCTACTCGATGGTAGAATCGCTCGTAAACATGGGATTACGAGTTTCGGAAAGTTCGTCGATTCTCTTGCGGATAAGCTACTGGTGGGCGCGGCCCTTATCTGTCTGTTCGGAGAAAAGCACATTCCGGGTTGGATGGTTCTAACAATCATGGGACGCGAATTGGTTGTGACAGGGTTGCGCGTACTTTTTGTCGCCACTCAAGGGTCTGTTGTCGCAGCCAACAAGTGGGGGAAATATAAGGCTACCTCGCAGATGGTTGTTATCTTTATTAGCCTGATTGTTCTCGTTTTCCAAGGGCATGGACTTGGGTCAGAGTGGATTGAAAAGTATAATCCAATTTATTTCATGATGTATGTGCCTCTTGTCCTAACTGTCATATCGGGATTAGAGTTTGTTTACGGGAATCGGAAAGCGCTGTATTCCGTAATGCGATCGACCGATCTCTTTGATTCCGGAGATGATTTTTGACTTTGGCCGAGTTCACAAATGGGCTGTTCGTTGGGTCGAATCCGAACCAAATCCCGGCAGAAAGTGTGAACCAAGAAAAGATCCGGTGCTTTGTCGCAATTGAGATTCCCGATGCAGTTCAGGCGCTGTTGGCTTCCGTTCAGGAGGAACTCGGGAAGAACATCCGCGCTGCGTCATGGGTGAAGCGAGGAAACATCCATCTGACCTTGAAGTTTCTTGGGGAAATCGCCTCCAACCAAATTAACGAAGTCAAAAATGTAATGGAACGGGTGGCAAGTGCTCGGCCGCCTTTTTCAATGGAGATAGGGGGCATTGGCGTATTTCCAAACTTGACCCGCCCAAGGATCATTTGGGCAGGCGTAAAGACCGGCGCAGATGAGATTGTTGCCATCGCGAATGCGGTAGATATAGGACTAAGTCGCCACGGATACGAGCGTGACGAGAAGCAATATCGTCCACATTTGACTCTTGCTCGGATCAAACATCGAATCAATGTGAAACCTCTCGCTCAAATGTTCCGGCAATACGATACAATCCTTGGAGCTACGGTAGTCGTCAACCAAATTCGGGTCGTCCAAAGCCAACTTCGGCCAAGCGGGGCAGTCTACACTCCGCTAGAAACTTGCCGTTTCAAAAGCCGTTCTACAACAGAGTATAATCGCAGGCGCCTGTAGCCGCTTGTTCAGCTTCATTGATTGTCCCAAGCCCATTCATTGACGGAATTCTTAGGGAGATAAAACGACAATGACATCAGATGAAAAAAACGGATCTATTAATAACGCAATTGCGCAAATTGAGCGTGAACACGGAAAGGGCGCAATCATGCGTTTAACGGACACAGATGTGGTTCCAGTGGAATCCATCCCAACAGGGGCACTTTCACTCGACATTGCGCTTGGGGTCGGCGGGATTCCGCGTGGCCGAATCATCGAAATATTTGGTCATGAAGCTACCGGCAAAACCTCTCTCACGCTTCATATGGTTGCCGAGGCCCAGAAATTGGGTGGCGTAGCCGCGTTCGTTGATGTTGAACACGCGCTGGATATCTCGTATGCCAAGAGAATCGGCGTCAATATGGAACAGGTGTTAGTCTCTCAACCGGACACGGGCGAACAGGCGTTAGAAATTGTCGAGACGCTCATCCGAAGCGGTGCAATTGATATTGTGGTGATCGATTCGGTCGCCGCCTTAACCCCGCAAGCAGAAATTGAAGGTGATATGGGCGATGCGCATGTCGGCTTACTGCCACGTCTGATGTCCAAAGCGTTGCGAAAGCTGTCCGGCGTGACCAATAAGTCCAGAACCTGCGTCATTTTTACGAATCAGGTTCGCCAGAAGATCGGAATTATGTTCGGCAATCCAGAGACGACTCCGGGAGGACTCGCCCTCAAATTTCATACTTCCGTAAGGCTAGAGATGCGCCGTGCCGAAACACTGAAGGAGGGGAACGAAGTTTTGGGCAACCGCGTTCGAGTCAAAGTTGCCAAGAACAAGGTGGCTCCGCCGTTCCGAGAAGCGGAATTCGATCTGATATTCGGCGAGGGGATTTCTAAAGAGGGTAACATCTTGGATGTGGCGGTTGATCGTGGAATCATCCAGAAGAGCGGCTCTTGGTTTTCGCATAACGACGAACGACTGGGACAGGGCAGGAATAGCGTTAAGGAGCATTTGAAAGCGAACCCCGATTTTGCAGCCGAGATTGAGGCAAAGATTCGCGAAGATTTGGGAATGCCTTCGCAGTCAGCCGCAGCCTCAATTCCTGGCGAAAGTGAACCGACTTAAGGGCGGGTTGCAGCCGTAAAGTAAAGTAGACACACGGCGATTGTGGCGGGAAGGACAAAGCTATACATGGACATTATCCTTGACAGGATTTTCGCGGAAGTGCTATAATCCCTTTAGTTTTCCCCGCCGTATGGCATCTAGGGGTGGTTTTGAAAACCTATATAGTCTTTAATCATTCTTGGGTGTCTAGTAAAGCTTCGTAATAATCATCTGATCGTATTCCATATTGTTAATCAAATTCTAACATCATAGGATGAGATTATGTCCATCAAGAAAAGAGACGCCGTAGGGCCTTTTGAAGAAATTCAGGATGAATCAAATCCAACAGCAAGTTCATCGGATCGAAAATCCTACAATGAAAAACAGATTCGTGAAATGGAGTTCATGATCGAATCACTGGAAAACGAGAACGATGACTTGCGAAGGCGAATTAATGCTGCGCCTTCAGATGATGCGGACGTTCGTCTCTACGAAATGACCCGTGAACTGATGCAGGCTCATCGACGGAATCGGAAGTTGACCAGCACGCTTCAGGAAGCGAAGGAGAAACTTGAACATCTGAAGGAAAAGGTGGAGCAACTGAGCGCTCCCCCAAATAACTACGGGGTTTTTCTTGCCGCTAATGATGATGGTACCATTGACATAGATCTCGGCGGTAAGAGATGGAAGGTAAAGTCCGACCCGGATATTAATGTCGATCAACTCAAGAAAGGTCAGGAAGTAATTGTAAACGGTGTTTTGAATGTGGTGGGGGTTCGAGATTTCGACCAGCGCGGCGAGGTTGTCAAAATCAAAGAAGTGCTTGATGAATCTCGTACGATCGTTAGCCTCCGTGCCGACGAGGAGCGTGTTGTAGAAATTTCCGAACCACTTAGGGATGAAAAGTTGAAGCTCGGCGACAACGTCTTACTTAACCAAGGTACGGGGATGGTAATGGAAAAACTCCCCAAAACCGAAGTTGAAGACCTCTTGCTAGAAGCCGTGCCTGATATCAGATACTCGGATATCGGCGGATTGGACGACCAAATAGAATCGATTCGCGACGCTATAGAGACTCCGTATCTTTATCCCGATGAATACAAAGAGTTTGACCTGACTCCTCCCAAAGGCATTCTGCTTTACGGCCCACCAGGGTGCGGCAAAACGCTAATTGCAAAAGCAGTTGCAAACAGCTTGGCCACGAGAGTGCGCCAGCAGACCGGAAGGGATGATATTAAGGGTTATTTCATTAACATCAAGGGACCAGAGCTGCTGAATAAGTATGTCGGCGAAACTGAACGAAAGATTCGCGAGGTCTTTCAGAAAGCGAGCGAGAAATCCAAAGAAGGGGTGCCCGTTATTATATTCTTTGACGAAATGGACTCACTTTTCCGCTCACGGGGAATGGGAATCTCGTCCGATATGGAATCGACTTTGGTACCTCAATTTCTTGCCGAGATCGACGGGGTTGAAAGCCTGCGTGATGTGGTTGTTATCGGCGCCAGCAATCGGCAAGACCTATTGGACCCAGCCGTGCTACGACCCGGGAGGTTGGACATTAAGATCAAGATTGATCGCCCAACAGCCGAAGGCGCGAAAGATATCTTTGCCAAGTATCTGACTTCCGATCTACCCATCGCTCCGTCCGAACTCGGACGATTTGATAACGATAGCGGAAAAACAGTCCAGCGTCTTATCGACCAAGCCATTGATGAAATGTACGCAACTTCCGAAGAAAATAAATTTATCGAGGTGACATACGCCCGCGGCGAGCGCGACATTCTCTACTTCAAGGACTTCGTTAGTGGAGCTATGATTGAAAACATCGTTTCACGTGCGAAGAAAATGGCAATCAAACAGTTGATTAGTTCCGATGGGAAGGAAAAGGGCATGACGTTCGAGAATCTCAAGGATGCTATCCATGAGGAATATAAGGAAAACGAAGATCTGCCCAACACCACCAATCCTGACGATTGGGCAAAAATCTCTGGTCGTAAGGGTGAGAAGATTGTCAACATCAGAGCCTTGGTCAATGAATCGGAGCGTAACAAACGGAAGGATGTGAGGGTAATTAAAGGCGGCGCTTACCTTTAACTTTTAGCAAACGGCGCGAAGCGACTCGCCTCGAATCACGAACCGATTATGACGACACCGATGATCATGGGCACAGAGACCGAATATGGAATTTCGGTCAAGAATGCACGTGACCAAGACCCTGTTGCAGCCTCGACGCTGGTTGTAAACGCCTACAAGGATCGGGAGCTAAAGGGAGTTACGTGGGATTATGATCAGGAATCCCCGTTGATGGACGCCCGAGGCTTCATGTCTGAAGGCGAGAGTGACACGCCAGACCGGGAAAACAACAGTTTGATCAACGATATTCTGATCAATGGCGGCAGGTATTACGTTGACCATGCGCATCCGGAATACTGCACGCCGGAATGCACCAATCCGCGTGATCTTGTTATCTATGAAAAGGCGGGCGAACTAATACTCGATTTGAGCCGCCTTGCTGCAGAAGAACTCTTGCCTAATAATCAAGAAATAATTATATACAAAAATAACACAGATTATAAGGGACACAGTTACGGTTCTCATGAAAACTATTTGATGTCTCGGACGGTTCCGTTTCAGGATATTGTCGACGGGTTGACTCCCTTCTTGGTTACCCGTCAGATTATTGCCGGCAGCGGTAAATTAGGCGCGGAAAACGGTTCGGAAGAAACTGATTACCAAATTTCGCAACGCGCTGATTTCTTCGAAACGGAAATAGGATTAAGTACGATGGTAGCGCGTCCAATCATCAACACGCGCGATGAACCGCACGCTGACGAAAAACTTTTCCGTAGGTTACACGTCATCGTTGGTGATTCGAACATGTCGGAACTTGCCATCTACTTGAAGGTTGGAATCACATGCCTCACGCTCCAACTCATTGAGAAGGGCATACTTGGTGAGAGGTTCAAACTCTCCACTCCCGTAACCGACATCAAAAAAGTGTCGCGCGATCTATTGTGTAAAACCAAGCTAATCTTGGAAGATGGACGAAGGCGGACGTCAATTGAAATCCAACGCGAATATCTCGGTTTGGCACGAGATCATCTTTCCGATGCAAGTACATCGCCCATCATGAGCGACGTGATGGACAAATGGGAGTTCGTGTTGAACCGACTGGAAGCAGATCCGATGAGCCTGAATGGGGTCTTGGATTGGGTAACCAAGAAAAAGCTGATTGACGCTTATATACAACGTCACGGTCTTAAATCGTCAGATCCGCGCGTCCGTATGCTCGACCTTCAGTATCACGACATTCGACCGGATAAAGGGCTTTATGCTCGTCTGCTTAAGAATGGACGTGTAAAACAGTTTGTCAATCGGGAAGAGGTAGTTCACGCGATTACAAATCCACCGGTAGATACCCGCGCCTATTTCCGTGGCACCTGCCTGAAGAGGTTTCCCAACGAAATCCATAGTGCAAGTTGGAACTCTATGATTTTTTGCCTTAATGGTTCATCTCTGGACAAAATCTTGATGGATCGTCCGCATTTTGGGACTCGGGAAATTGTTGGTAACCTTTTGAGCAACAGGTGTGCCGAAGAAGTTGTCAAGGAAATATCCGCGAATTCCTCATGAGAACCTAAAGGATAAGTGATTTAGTGCGGGGAGGTTTCTATGCGAGTTCTACTATCGCGTTCCATATTCAGTCGCTTGATCCCTACGAATCTACTTTGGCCGGCGCTTTAAATCGATTTTATTAAATGAGCTGATGTAATCCTCGATTGCAGAATCCGAAAGGGGGCAACATGCGATCCGAACAGCAAGAGAAGGAGCAGCGAGACAACAAGCCTCAGGATATTGAGGACATTCAACCGGATGCCGAACTCGCCGAACAGGGCGAAGAACTCTCGGAAGACCTTGATCAAATTCTTGACGAGATTGATGAAATCCTAGAAGAAGATTCCGAAGAATTTGTCGAGAACTACATTCAAAGGGGAGGACAGTAGTCGTGTTCGACGATCGCGATTACAGCTCCTCTAACTTTGTTGAGGTGCTCAGACAGAGATGTCCGGATCTATTAGCACCGTTTCATGCAGCAAACCCGCCTACACATTCGCGTCAATTAGCCCCGCTTTCGGGCACCTTCTCCAACCCACCTTTGGACCTTCTCGAAGGCACAACAGTGTTAGCCGCAGTTTATGACGAGGGGGTTGTCATCGCCGGAGATCGCCAGGCAACAGACGGCTTTCAAGTCGGTGAGCGCCGCATTGAAAAGGTCTTTGAGATTGATAAAACTTCCGCTATTGCTATCGCCGGAATTGCCGGTTTAGCGATTGAGATGGCAAGGTTGTTCCAGGTCCAAGTCGAGTTTTACGAAAAGATAGAAGGTACCATGTTGAGCCTCGATGGCAAAGCAAACTTTCTATCGAATTGGTTGCGATCAAACCTTGAGATGGCTTTGGAAGGTCTGATTGTCGTCCCAATTTTCGCCGGTTATGACGATAAGCAGGAGCAAGGGCGTATCTTCAAGTACGACGCAATTGGCGGACGCTACGACGAAAGCGCCTATTACGCAATCGGATCCGGTGGTAAAGACGCACGATCCACGTTAAAAAAGCTTTATCGCCCTGGCATGTCTCGCGATGAAATTTTAAAGATTGTAGCCGAAGCGCTTTGGGATGCCGCCGATGAGGATTTGGGGACGGGCGGACCGGATTTGATTCGAGACATCTTTCCGACGATTAAGGTGATCGACAATGACGGCATTTCGGACATCCCGGAATCCGAAGTCAAGGAGCTTTACACGGAACTTCTGGAAAGATTGAAAGATTAATCACGCCAATTGAAGGAGGTGAGAATGTCCTCACCGTACTACGTGTCGCCGGAGCAAATTATACAGGACAAGCGTGACCTTGCCCAGCGCGGAATTGAACAGGCGAAAGAGGTGATTGCTCTGGAGTATAACGGTGGCATTGTGATGGTCGCCGAAAATCCGTTGACAACCGTTTTTAAAATTTCAGAGGTTTATGATCGGATAGCCTTAGCCGCGACGGGATTGTCACCGGAATATGAAGCCTTAAGGACCTACGGGATTGAACAAGCGGAAATCAAAGGATTCAATTACAATCGTGAGGATGTCACTGCTAAGTGGCTTACCACAGTATATTCGCAACGGATTGGGGCTATTTTTCGGGAATGGGATATGAAACCGCTTGAAGTCGAATTGCTGGTTTGCGAAGTGAAAGGCGGTTCCTCTTCAAGCAATCGCATATATCATCTTTCTTTTGACGGCACCTTCGGGGAAGAGGAGCAGTTCGCAGTTATCGGAGGGCGGGCAGATGCGATTATTGAGATTCTTGAGCAAGATCACCGGGAAGGAATGGCGTTAGAGGATGCTGTTCGCCTCGGAATCAAAGCCTTTGAAACCATTGAAGCGGAGGTTGATGAGGCAATTTCGGAAGAGCCCCGATATGAAATTGTAGCCGATACCATTGAGGTAGCGCTACTTGATGAAGAACAAGGACGACGTAGGTTTCGACGCCTTCGTCCAGAAGAACTCGATAAAATTTTTTAGCGCATGGACCGTAGGATTTACGGACTAGAAAACGAATACGGTATCATCTGCACACCGGAGCGGCGTGGGGGAAAGGCGCTTTCGATTCAAAATGCAGTCATGTACCTATTCCGCGAGATAATCTCGGGGCGAATGTACCCGGATGTGTTCCTTGAAAACGGCGCGCGTTTCTATCAAGATATTGGATGCCACCCTGAATACGCCACCCCCGAATGTGACAATGTCATAGAGCTGCTCACACACGATAAGGCAGGAGAGCGGATTATCGAGCGACTCTCCACCACCGCCGAAAAAAAGATGCGATTCGACGGTTTTTTCGGGAAGATCTCGGTCTTCAAAAACAACACCGACACTCCCGGGAATACCTACGGTTGCCATGAGAATTACTTAATGGATCGGCGGGTCAGTTTTCGCCAACTCGCCTCGCAGCTTATCCCCTTCTTCGTCACACGCCAAGTCTTCACCGGTGCCGGTAAAGCCATACGCACCGATCGCGGTAAGTACGTCATCTCCCAACGTGCACAACACATTCGCGAGGAAATCTCTATCGCGACAACAACAGCACGCGGCATCATCAACACGCGGGACGAGCCGCATGCAGACCGCGAAAAATACAGGCGATTGCACGTCATAGTTGGCGATTCGAACATGTCCGAATTTGCTACCTTCCTCAAAGTAGGAACAACCGCAATCGTATTGCGCATGATTGAGGACAATTTCATTAGGCAACGTCTCGCATTGCGTAACTCGGTCAAAGCAATTCAAGAGATATCAACAGACACAACGTGCTCACGCAATATTGAGTTGGAAAATGGGAAACGACTTACTGCTGTCGAGCTTCAATGGCAATACTTTGAGTGCGCAAAGCACTATTTTGAGCAGGCAGAATCAGATTCGATCACCGACCAAGTAATGGAAAGATGGGAATACACGTTGAAGTGTCTAGAAGTAAATCCCTTACTGCTCGATCGAGAACTTGACTGGGTCATCAAGAAAAAATTAATCGAGACTTATGTTGCCAGCCGGAACCTAAAATGGGATTCTAACGACGTCTTGATGTTGGATTTGCAATACCATAACATTCGAAGAGAAGGGGAAACAAAGAAAACAGGATTATACTACAAACTGGAACAAAAGGATCAAGTAGAGCGGATGGTTACCGATGAACAGGTCGACAAGGCGATGCATCTTCCTCCCGAAACTACGCGCGCGAAGTTTCGCGGTCGTTTCGTGAAACTGGCGAATGAAAGGAAAATTCTTTGCGGCGTTAATTGGAGTTATATCCAGCTTTACGAACCCTATCAGAAGCTATTTCTCTCAACTGATCCCCTGAAATCGGAATATGAAGAAGCCAGCCGTATGATTTATTCGATTTGACATTTCGTGTTTAGGTTGTTTCATTTGTACCTCCCGCCTCGTGGTAGCCCCCTCGCAGTAATCTGTTTCCCTGCAATTTGTCAGCGAAACTCTCCACACACTGTACTGCTTCCGTAAATTAAAAACCTACAGTCTATAGTCTATTGCATTTTAATCTACACAAATGAGCGTTGTTCGAGTCGACTCCACTAACTCATCTTCAATCTGCAGAGATTTCCATTGAGCGTATCGGGTCAGGTGCCCTCCCCACGGGATTAGGTGTGAATTTGGGATTGTTCATAAACACGTGTGCAATTGCTATTTGCAGTGACCATGGGATTTGGCTTGTCGGACCAAGTCGAGTGGATTACAACTGTGAGTGTCTCATTTCTGCCTGAAAGCTACAAGAATTGATAGAAAGGAATACGCAATGAATTTAGCGGGCAAGAAGATTATTGTCATAGGAGGAAGTTCGGGAATCGGCTTGGCGACAGCCCAAGCGGCCGCCGCAGAAGAAGCAGCGGTTGTCATTGCCAGTCGCTCGCAGGAGCGACTGGAACGCGCACGAAATCGGATACACGGAGATGTCCAAATTACCACCGTGGATGTGCGAGAGTCAGCATCAATTCAGCATCTCTTCGATGTCGTGGGCGATTTTGACCATTTAACAACACCGGGAAATGAAGGAGCACTGGGGCGATTCCTAGAACTTGACGTTGAAGTCGCACGGCGAGGGTTTGACAGCAAGTTCTGGGGACAATATCAGGCGGTTAAATACGGTGCGCCGAAAATTCGCGAAGGTGGTTCGATTGTCCTTATGGCGGGCGCATACAGCCAACACCCCGAACCGGGTGCCGTGCCGCAGGCATCAATCAACAGTGCGGTTGAAGGGTTGGGACGGGCGCTGGCGGTCGAGTTATCCCCCATCCGTGTAAATGTTGTTTCCCCGGGGCTGGTCGACACCCCTAGGTTTGCATCACTTCCCGGAAAACAGCGAATCGAGATGTTTCAGTCTGCCGCCAAAACGCTTCCCGCCAAGCGCATTGCTAAAGCCGAAGATGTTGCCCAAACGATTCTATACCTGATGCGGAATCCACATGCTACGGGGAATGTGCTATACATTGATGGTGGACTAACTTTGCGTTAACAGGATTTTACGCCGCCTTAATTTATACGAGATGCGATAGACGCAATTGGCATTATAGTCATCTGTGATTTCATTCTGAATGCATGCTGATTAATTTGATGGTTTAAGGCTGTTACGACACACTAACTGACGGAGCGAACTTTTCTCGCTATGGGAAATTGCGATTAGGAGCTCGTTCCTGCAAGGGTTGCGTGCAAGTGGTAATCACGACAGATTATCGAGCGCTTCCACAAATGAGTCGATTTCTTCCTTAGTGTTATAGAAGTGTGTTGACACACGGGTGTTGTCGACACCGCCATCCCAATCCCCGCTTGTCACAAACCGCCGATGTCGGTTTATCCCTTCACGCACTATCTCCCCAGTATAGCTCCTATGCGCGAACGATGTCAGTCCCGCACCAGAGAGGTTGGGCAACAACGATGTCGCAAGCCGCACGCAGGGACGCTTCACTAGTTCGGCTTTCAGATAGTCTGACAACATACGAGCTCGTGCGACGATGTTTTCGAAACCTATCCGATTGATTAGATCAATCGAATCGCCGATAGCGAGGCGCAACGGCGCCGCGTAAGTCCCGATGGCTTCGACGAGTTCGAATCCGTGCACCGATTCATCCCAAGGTGGGCCACCTCCGGCACGCGGCCAGAACTCCTCCTGAATTTCTCGACGTGCGAACAAAATCCCACAGCCGACTGGAGCCAGCGCCCATTTGTGGAGGCTGTTTGCATAAAAGTCGCAGCCAATGTCGCGTAAATTCAAAGGGTGAATGCCTACGACTTGGGCTCCATCGATTGCGGATATTAGCCGGTGTTCACGCGCGAGTTCGCAGAGTGCTTTCGCCGGGTGCAACAACCCGGGCCCACGGGAAATGTGGGAGAAGAATATGACTCTGGTTCGCTTTGTAATGGCTTGCTCGAATCGGTCTACTATCTGTTCAGGATTTTCTGGCGGGCTCGGTATGTCTACAATGCGAATCTTTATACCAAAACGCTCTGCTCTCCTTCTCCATCGTTGCATCACGGCTGGGTATTCATGCGCGGTGGTGAGGACCTCATCTTCAGGATTCAATTTGATGCCGTCAATTATGGCGGCCACGGCCTCCGTCGTGTTGCGCGTGAAGGCAATCTCATCCTCGTCAGCGCCTATGAACGCCGCAAGCCTGCAGCGAACAACCTCCTGCTGCTCGGCTGTACTGAATAGAGCCTCATAGCCCTGAGTCGTGAAGAGTTGATAGTATCGTGCCACTCTATTGGCGATTTGTACGGGCAACAGCCCAAGAGAACCGGTGTTCAGATACGTCGAGTCGGAGCGAATTCCAAATTCGTCCCGAACCTTAGACCAGAATTTTTCATCGTGAGGGCTTTTAGCGGTTACCAAGTATTTTATCAACATCTCTCTTATCTATGGGCATACACGCGCATCGGTGCGGAATAAAACAGTCATTGAAAACGGTTTAGTCGTTGGGTTTTACATGGTTCAATCCAACCTACGGGCTGTCGCGCTCAGAATGTTTCCCAAACCTTTAGCTACAACCCAAAAGACTAGAACCAGAATCCGTAGGTTGGAATGTCCAGTACGATGCCCACAATCGTCCACAAGCTACCGATCGTGAACTCTCCGAGGATTAGACCGAGGAACAAAGGAATCGCCTTCTGATGTGCCTTCACTCCACCGTGCCGCAGTATCGTCCCTTTGATGAACCAACCGATTAGTATGCAGAACCAGATATTGTTCATGTACTCGCTCCCGGACACCGCATATCCAACAGGATGAAAGGGCCACCAGATAAACCGCATCCGCATAAGATAGAGAAAAATCGCGGAAAAGAATCCGACACCCATAAACGTAAGCCCTGTGAGATCGATTGACGTGGGATAGGTGAGCCAGCGCTGCAGCCGTCCGTAGGCTTCGGCACCTTGCCAGTGCCAGAGAACGGCGCCGCGCTCGTAGAATATGTGCAAATATGCCCAAAAGGTCGCCAACGGCGCAAGGATACATGCCGTTATCAATCCCCAAATAAAAAGCCGATTGCTTACGTTCACCCTCTCCGCCAATTTAAATCCTTCCAGTTGTTGCGGCATCACGTGGCTATATTGCGCTCGGTTGAAGAAATAAAATAGTGAAAATACGGTCAAATTCTGCGGACCGAGGGCCCTGGTTCCAATGCTGCGAAAGAGTATCTCATCCGAACTCATCCAGTGCATGTCGTGAACGGGTGATCCAATTTCCGCGCGAATTCTCGAAATGGCTGTCGATAAACCAAAGTAAATCAGGAAAAACAGGACGCATATCCAAATTCCCATTCCGGTTTGATGGCAGAAGAATAACAGAAAAGCGAAAGACGCCAGTCCCCAAATCACTGCAGTCCTATAGCGCACCGGTTCTTTGGAATCGTCCACCGGCTTAGCGCCAAAAACCCCTTGTAAAACACGCCAGACGTGTTTGCGCCCCATCCATAGGACGACGACAAGCACCCCCGGATATCCACCCCACGATTGTTCATCGGTCGCCATATCCATTGTCGGGCTATACACGTCGCCAAGTCCCAATCCGCTCGCCATGGCTTGTTGACCTTTGAAAAACAGGTAGAAGAACCAGCAAGAGAAGGAAACATCCAACGGCATAAAATAGCTCAGACCGATGGCAAAGGGATAGAATGAGACGCGAAACAAATAGATCGCATTCCAGGGCGCCTCCGTGAAGAAGTGGTGTAGATTGTGTCGTTTTATGGGAATGTACGGCACTTGGGGAAAAATGTAGTGTAGTCCATTGATTAGATCAAATCCTCCTGCTAGGGCGAATCCCAGCCACATCAATTTGTTATTCAGAAATGACTTGGACTGAGTCATCATTTCTAGCGGAAGTTGAATGGCGGGATAGGCGAGTTTTTCAGTCTCCGCCCACTGTTTACGGAGTATGATGTTGATGCACAGCATCACGGACACAAGAGCAAAAATAAACGCTGTCCAGGCGATGACAGGAATTCCCCATTCTCCCAGGTGGAGTTGAGTGTAGAGGGTCGACTCGCCTTTGTAGTATCCTTCCAGCGCTTTCGTGTCATCAATGGTTAACCACCGCGGAATATAGCGCCAAAAAATCTCTCTCCACTCGTTTTCTGGGGTAGCAAACCAGAAGGGGTACGCCATAATCGGGACAAGCATCTGCATAAATCCGTGTCCGGCGATGGCGGATGCCAAGCAAATCATGACGTATACGGCTAGAAATTCAGCTTCGGAAAAGGCAAATCGAGGTTTGAGCCGGTGAACCAGAATATTCAGCAAACTGAGTGCGAAGAGGCAAAAAACCGCGTTGAACAGAAGGGAGATGGTTGTAGGAATTCCAGAATAGCGCACCACTTCCATCTGGATGATCCAATAACAGTTGATGGGAATTAGTAGGAGACCAATCAACACCGCGCGCCATGTGACAATTGAAGGGGAATCGAAGTCTTTCGGCATGGATTATTAGCAACCGCTCAATTGTGTAACGTGCGGGGCGGATGGAAATATGGGGTGGGATATGCTGAATTTGACTATGGCTGATGGAGTGATAGCCACGGGTTGAATGAGTTAGAATTCTCCTCAGGTCGGTGGAACACTAACGAACGCAGGAAGGATATGTGCAAACAACGCGTTTTGTCTGCACGCAGTTATGCAGTTTTAGGAGAATGACTTATGGGTACCAATCTCCGTGAAGTGGAAAGGGATGGCACAATTTCGGCCGCGATGACATATTCGGAAACGGCTCGAGGACAGGGAAGCGGGAATTCATCGGTGATCGGTTTTAATTTTCGCCCATGTTGATGCGAGTCGGTCTTGCGGAGTTACCGACAAGAAACCAAGGACGTCTGCGAGACCTCTCTCCGAAATCGCTTTCATGTCGGCTGCATTAAGAGCGACATTGAATATCGCAATCTCCTCCAGTGAGGCCTCTAGCCACCATTGGAGTTGCCACAGCACGAAAGAACCGACCAGAACATGATCGGCATCTGCTCGCACTCGCCCCTTCTCGGTTTTGCCTTCGGTGTCAATCTCACCATCCAGATATAACCGTCTTTTTTCCCCGTCATAGGTATAGGCGACATGGTGCCATACGCCGGTATCGAGCTTTTGCTTTCCTTCAAGTCGTCCCTGACCGATGTTACGAAAGCCGAGATTGGAAGCTAGTTTGCCAGCATCAGACACAAGGAATTGCCATTCGGCGTTTTCTCTACCTTTAGCCGCAATCACCTGAAACGGCTCCACGCCCCCGAAATTGTCAAACTTAATCAGTGCCGTGATTGTGAAATTTCCTAAACCTCCCAAACTGGCATCCGCCCCAAAATCAACATATCCAGCCCCATCAAATATCATGAAACCGGTACGTACCCCACGATGCCGTCTACCTACCCATTTGACCTGCTTGATTTCTTCGGCGTGGTTCTGCGCGGGGGAAGAATCAAAGCCCGGATTCGATTGGTCATCAAACAGCGCCACGAGGACAGCGGTCTCAAGGTTTATCTCGGCAGAACTCGAACCGACACATGCAGTAACTGAAAAGAGAGAAATAACGCCGACGAACCACCATCTGATTTTCATTCTCTATACCCTCTTTATTAACATCACGGACACCGCAGCCGTAGGTGGAACTGCTATTCAGTTAATGCGAAAATTTGATTTTCCCCCAAGTCATGGCTACTTTTTTCACGGAAAATACAGCGAATCCCGGCCTTCCCAAGTCTACGGCTTCCCATTTGGTTTGCGTCAATACATAGCGTCGAAATAAGCGACTCCACCGACATCTTCGGGATGATCCGCTTCAAAATCTCATGCCTCGAACTTCCATTTCCCTTTTTTCAGTCGTTGTTATATGCGCAATCCCTTTCCGCCCACACGGCTAAATCTATAATATGAAATATCCAGTCGGTGGGGAAAGTATCACCAAGGTTATTTCATGCGGCATCCTCGGTTACAGACCTGAAAGAGAAATCATTCCAATCGGCGCAATTCCTACGTTCTCCATACGACAATCTATGGTCCCAACAGGGGTTCCTGTTTACGTCATCGTTATGAGAAAACCCGGGAAATCCGATGATGCCGATTAGCATGCAGCTTTTCTTCCCATCGTGTTTCAATGTGGCGGTGAAGTAGCGAAATTTATTTGATTCCACGGGATTCTTGGTAATCCGCGCAAACCCTCCCTGAGCAAACCGGAACTAGCCAATTCACGCACAGCATTACCGGACCCCCGAAACGCGACCACCGCGCCTTGTCGGTCCAGCTCTCTCGGAAACGAATCCTTATTTGTCAATAGTTCAAGGCTTGTGTCTGTCCGCTTTGAATCGTCCCCGGATTTGACAAAATTATGGAAAATCTCGATGCTATCTTCGTCATCGATCAACATCAGCACTTCGCCAATACTCACTACTTCGGCAGCAACGAGAAAAACCAAGCGGATTACACTTTCAGAAGGTAATCTCGGTCGTAGGCTATTCATTGTCCCATTGAGCGTGGGCTCTTGTCGCCACAATGTTGTGCGCGGGAATAAATAGTCTTATTTGGCTGAAGTTGACCTCCCGACTATCTTGCCCGGGGTCAATTTCCGAGACTTATCTGATGGTGCGGCGGATTGCCGGGTTGGTCGAGAGGACGCGAAATGTTGGCAGGAGGTCACGGTAGCAACATACAACAGAGGAGAATCGATAGCGACGATTCCAAGGCTTTCAACTCGCTACGCATAGACTCCGCTGCGGCACCGTAGTTGTTTGGAGGTGCAGCCCAACATCCTATTGCAACCATACGGACTAATTGTCCACAATGTTGACCAAGAAAATCGGGCTGCAGACTATAATTCAGCGAAGCGGATCTACACTTCACCCGGCAATAGACAGAACTTTTTATCGCGAACTCTTGATTCTGCCCCAGAAGGTACTCGCCTTCCCCGTGGGTTCGACGCTCGTACCGCTTCCGATGGTGTTGCCGGAGATTGAGTCAACACATGTGGCAAGCCCGCCGATATCGCAAGCTTCATCGGCAGTCTGAGTAAAGTAGAAAGCATCAAAGTACACGAATCCATCCGTTTCCGGTTGATCTGTCTCGTAGGACCATGCCTCCCAATCCCATGTCCCGACTTTGCAATCGTCGTTGTAATGACACTCGTTAATAGCCTTTTGAGCCAGGTCAAATACGAAGAAGCGCCATTCGACGGGCAAGTCGCCGAAGGTGTCACCATTTGCGTCGATATTGATTGGGGTAAAGAAACTGTTACCGGCAACGTCTTTTTTTGCCGGGCCAGGTCTCTTCCACCACATGACAACCTCGTGGTTTCCGATTGAGAGCGTGTTGTCCCAACACGCTTGTGCGTGTTTTGAAGGGCCATTAAGTTTCGACAACTCCATGCCGTGCAAATCAATCCACTCGCCTCCGTTCCCAGGCGAGGCGTGACCGAATCCTGGGTAGCCATAGATGCCGATTGTGGCGTTAGATTTGTCGCCCGTGTGGCTGGTAGCAAGGGTCATATATCGGAATTCATGCGCTGCCACCGGGTCGGCGGTAATTTGTACATAGGTTTCACCGCCTATTTCATCGCCGTACTCAACGCCCATAAAACCAACGTTGTTTCCGATATTGCCGGAACCGGGAAAAGCAACGGACGCGCCGCCCGGATCGTTCGCCGTTTCATAACCAACGTCACGTGCAAGCTCTGTTTTGCCCTTCACCGGGACAGTATCGTCCCATGTATCCGGATTCTCCAAGAGTTTGTTGTGAGTTTCCGCGGAATCGCCAACTTCCAGAACCTTGGCGAAACTTATGGAGCCAACAGAGAAGATAAACACCATCATTGTCAGATATGCAAGCGTTGATTTTGTCACTGAGATGCTCATTGTCCGTAGCCTCCTTTAAAATACTCAAAGTGGATTACTTGGTGGGATTATTGGCAACTTTAACACCGATCCGATAACAACAGATCGAATGCTAGCACTTTTCCCAATGCTTGTCAAGCGCTTATTCGGTCCGTACTTGAGAATTCGATGGCGACGGTATGGGCTCCGAGCCCTCCGCGATTCAACCTACAGTCAACTCTGTTCGAACGCCCGATACAACATGGAGTATAGATATTGAGTATATCGCATACATGTCTTGAAAACTTTGAAATAGAAAGAATCCCATGCTACCATTGGAAGGCAAGCTAATATCTACAAACTGTGAAGAAGAATTGTGTCGCGGAACCACTTCCAAACTGTGGTGCAGAATGCGCTCAACTTAGAGAACTTGGCGAGTATTCTAGGAGGCTAGATTATAGTGAGACATCTGATTTACTTAGCATGGGTATTGTCTCTGATTACAGTTGGTTGCGGAGGCGGGGAGTCGGAATCACCAATTGGTGCCACTATTCCGTTTGAGTCTGACAAAGCCAAACCACCTCTGGGACTTCACGAAGACACGTACAGAAATCAGAGGCACGTGTTTAAGGTTTCCAATCTGCCTGTCGACAATTGGAGAATCTTGATTAGATCCGATTCGGAAGATTTGATAAAGATTGCTGAATGGGACGAGGCATTAGCCAGCAAGAGAGATAGACCTTTTGTGTTACTACACCAAATAAAGGCTGACTCCCCTCCAAGCGAAACCTACCTACTCATGCAACCCACCGAACATGACCACCAAAGTACCTTCCGAAAAGCATTTGACAACCAAACTCCCTTTTTATCGATCTCGATTGAGGGTCAAACCGTGCCGGATCGAAGTTCAATGCGAGAATTCATCGCGTTGTATGTCGCACCGAAAAAGGAGTTTATTACGGACACCTCCCAAAAGAGTATAGTTACGAGTGTTGGATCAGCGCAATCGCTGAAAGCGACGGTGAAGGCTGACGGGAGCAAAATCGTTTATACGCTGCTACTAAGAACAAGAACGGATCCGAACAAGATTTTTCGTTTTATCTACTGGTCGCCCGCAAATCATTTTGATGAATTTCTTTCCATATATGAAGGCATAATCTCCTCCTTTGAGGCCAACATTACCTGAACAGGAGCATGGAGGTTGTTGTTTCGTTTGGCGGTCAACTGTTAGAATCTTCTTGAGGAACAATCGGTAACCCCTTTGGTGTTGCCGAGTGCTATGTTCTGTCGCACGCTAGGGCTTATATGTGTGGAATCTCGGCATCGCTACACACCCTTAAGATCTCCATCGCACTGAGATCTCTATCGCGTGCCTTATTCAGTCACTTGATATATTCGCTCGTTTGATTCCTGCCTACGGGGTGGTGAGACCACGATGGACAATGTGTCGCAGTCGCGATTCTGAAGTCCTAATTCCGAAAACGATGATTTCTTATGCGATGCTTCCGTTCCAGCGTCGTCGGTTTCCTGACGTGCCGCGTTTGAAGCACCGTCAAATGGGGTTAGAAATAGGACCTACTGAGCGCGTTCCTGGCGCTAAAGGCGTTGTAAGGTACTCCGGCGGGAAGAGTCCTGAAGCCCCAACTATCAGTCGTGGCGTCGTAACCGAAGCCGACCGACGCAGTGGGGTCCGCGATCAAATTCAGTTGGAGGGTAAAGTCCTGGCGAACGTTGCCAATCCGATACCACGAGAGACGCAGATTCCAATCGTGAAGATTTCGCTGAATGGAAATTCGCTGGCGATAGAAGCGTCTTTTTATCCAGTCATAGGTGAGATTGGCGGTTACACTGAACAACCTGCTGGGTGAATAGCGCATACTTCCAAGGATTCTCCGCGAGGCAAGTGACGACGTGAGTCGCTTGCTAAAAGCACTTCCGATAGTCACATTCCACTTTTTGCGCCCATAGCGGACGTGAGATGAGAATTCAGTCATTTTGAAATGCTTCCCGGTTTCGGGGTCTTGATTCGGATCGTGGGTCATGTCAAATGTAATCCTTAGGTTACGGCTCGCCAGCGGGGTGATTGTCACGTCACTGCTGATTGGATCATACGTCCGGTTCCTTACGGTGTTCTCGCTAAAATCTGCCACTAACCTTGTATCAAAGTCCAGCACTGACAGAGGTCGCTTGCTGCGCCGAGTTTTCACTTCAATACTTGTACGAAAATTGTATGAAAGCCTTCTCCTTTCAAAAAAGTATGTGCTCGGTCCAAACGGATATAGGTTGTTATTCCTGTCGACTGGGGGCTGATAATCTAACGAAAGGCTCGACTGAATCTGATGCCGCATGCGCCGCGCGCCCGGGATAAAGCTGATGTCATAGATTCGAAATAGGGTGTTGCTGCCTCTCGCTCTCAAACTATAAACGCCGCGGAGGATGTTCTGATTACCTTCCGTGTCCTTCGCATGCCAAATAAGGTTGCTATCATAACTCACATCAAAGCGGAATTCTCGGTACGGTGTTATCTGCAGCGTGGTCTGTTTGGTGAGATCGAAACCAAGATCTAGCGTTTGTAGAAACACATCCCTTTCATCACGAAATCGTCCCTTAAAGAAATTACCGAATATAACGTCGAGATCGAAGCGTGTGTTGTCGAGCGTCGGAAAAGCAAACATCGAAAGAATTGGAAGGTCCGTGTCTAGTTTCTCGGCAACCTTGGTCAAACCGGAATTAACTGTCTTGAATAGTGGGAGTTGATCGAATTGCATTTGAGAGAACTGCATCGTGAATTGAGGCAGTTTCTGGAGGGTTGTTGTCCCTTCACCAATCAAATCCAGCTCATGTTTAACCTCAAAGCGCGAAAGAAAAGTCCCAAATCGCTTTCTAGAAAATGTGATATTCTCGTCGGGATCAAGGTCATGAGGATCCACTCCTGTAAGGGCTGATCCCCAAGTGAAGATTCCGAACGACCTGACGGTTGACTCAGACGTTCCGTAACCTTCTTTGAGGCTCCTCCCATACCATGCCACACGTCCATTAAAACTCAATGGGCTTCGTCCCTCTTTTCGGTTGTCCCAAGGTGTGAAAATCTTGTGATGATGGCCCCATCGAATCGCCCACTGTTGTCCTGCTTTGATCGGCTCTAGGCGAGACCCCGCATATTTGTCACGGATATCGAAGAGAAAATCGCCTCGATAGGCTCGTTTTTTTTCCACTTTTATCAAGCGATAACCATCCGGCGCTTTGATAACACGGCTGGTCTCACCGCGATCCAGTCGCTGAGCTTGTGAGGCTACCGGCTTCGGATCTTCCCACCTGCCTCGAAAACCGTAATCATTATAGACCTGTACCTCCTCCTGTTCTCCATTCTCGGCGCTGTCGGGATCGCTTTCCTCATGATCGTAATCTTCAGTGTGTTTTGAATTCTCAAACCTACTCCCGTCCTCGGTTTGTTCCTCTTTTGTTTTCAGTGGAGGTAATTTCTGTTTCATTATCTCCCATTCCGCTTCAAATTGCCGTGCAACCTCCTCAAACGTAGGAGTGAGTTCCTTTTCAATCAATTGAAAGATATGGACGCCCCGCTCGGTATAGACGGGGAGGGTAATTTCACCGGGCTCTTTTAACCGTCGTATCGAATATCGCCATCGCTGGTCCATTTCGTTTAAGGGGGTCGGTTCTCCATTGTTTACGGCCAGAATTTCGGCACGTTCGTATTCGGCGACAAGATCCTCTAGAGGTTCGCCCGCAATTGCCCGCTCTTGTATCTCTTTGCCAAGAGCTCGAATGGTCTCTCGCGTTTCCTCGCTCGGTTCGATAGCGATGTCAACACGTCGTACTTGGATCTCACGTACTCCATAAATGTCGAGCACTTGGTCTACCCTGAGAATATGAAAGGCGTAATCGGTTCGCAGAATCGGGCTCATTTCACCTGGGCGAAGACCGAAGGCCACCTGCTCAAGAGTCGGTGGTAATTTCAACTTTCCTTCATCATCGCGTTCGCCCGGAACCAGGAATCCCATGTCACCCCGTCGATAGCGCGATTCTTGATGATCTGACTTCTGTTGAGCAATCCCGCCGAAATCGGCGCCATCCGCCTTCAGTTCGCTGTATAAGGTTTCAGCTTCCTCATGTGCTTTTTCGATATCCGCTTCCGTAATCTGATACTTCATGAAGACTTCGCGTAGTTTGAATTCGTCGTATTCTCCTTGCAAATGATCCGATAGTTCGTCCGCCTTGTCCTTGAGCTGCGCACGCTGTCCAGGTGTGGCTTCAGGCGGAATCGGAATTAAGAGTTCTTGAAACTTCACATCGTTTACGCGGTATTTGCCTTGCGTTCCTCCAAGCCGCCCCCGCCTCGCGCTCTGTTCAAAGATAAGTTCCGCCGAATACCGGTGACGGCGGATAATGGGTAAGATGACGTGAAGGTAGGGCCCTTGATAACTCGCGGTTCCGAGTTTAACGATGATTTTCGCAACCTTGTCCTCTTTGCGAAGGTCACGGCGAATGATGGGGAAGTAGAAAAGCGGCACCCCTCCGACATTCAACACAATGTT
The DNA here is from genome assembly GCA_028820655.1 of Candidatus Poribacteria bacterium. GTDB lineage: Bacteria > Poribacteria > WGA-4E > WGA-4E > JAJDTR01 > JAJDTR01. The sequence goes on from JAPPIK010000041.1 coordinate 135,280, forward strand.
TTTGGCAATTAGCTCCTTGTTGATTTTGACAATGATTTGGGACGCAGAAAAATAGAAATGCGGGTGTTTCAATGAACAGGTTGTCAGCCTACCTCCGCGAATGTAGGACTCATCGTCCTGAATTTTGAAGATTTCGGAGCCTCCAAAATACCACGGATCATCAAATGTGAATCCATCGCGCGCGATACCCTTTTTTGTTTCAAGATCAAATATCAATTCATCGGCGAAGGTCTCCTCCTTTCCGACAATGAGTCTTACGTTGCCCGATGCACGCATAATGTTATCGTCGAAATCGGCCCAGACATGGTCGGCATACAGTACAACGTCTTCGGATTTGATCAACGCATTGCCATGAATCTGCACAAAGTTATCTACCATGGAGGTTTTATCTCCGCCCGCGATGACCGTTCCCTCCTCGGGTGTGGCTTCCGTTAGGTCCACCCGGGTCGTCGAGGATTCCTGTGAGTCGGTCGTCGAGAGATTCGCAGTTTGATCTGTCTCGGGTTGGTTATCCGCAGGGGAAGTGGACAATCCGTTTGGGTCATTTGGAGGAACGGGTTGATCTTGGCCGAATATCAAATCAACCGAAAGAGAGAGGCAAGCAAATGCGACTATGAATATCTGCTTTGGGAAAGCGCGAATTTTCGGGTGAGGAACAGTGCGGAACGATTGGGAGGCCGCGTGGTGGAGAGACAAATTCTTCTGCGGAAAGTTTTGGTTTCTGAACAAGATGGAATGCAGGATATGGCGGACAAGCCCGACGATGTTGAATTGTTTGCGCCGATGTTGATTTGACGTGTTGCAATTTGTCCTTTTCAGCCCTAAGGCCCGGCTTCTCCATTTCGTCATTTCCGACCTACTCGACACTACTTGTATGTGATGCAGGCTTGCCGCATTCCTTAGGATTTTTGCGATTGAATGCCGAAAGGACTGACTCAGGGTAAGAAATGGGCTACGGCACAGGATTAACCGTGGGAACTCAATGGAGCGCAAAATGCCATCGCCTACGCTATACGCTCACTTGACCACTATTCACCATGTGGCTTGTGGGTATACTTGCGCACCGACGCTTCTTTGCGTGACCGCATTGGTCCCATTCCCTAAACACATTGTGAGTATGACAAGTCAAATAGTCGTGTGTCGAAATCGCGGATTCGTTGTAATCAATGCGAATGGTCACGGCCAATCCGTCGCTTCAGCTACGGCTCCAATCGACCTTGATCCAGGGATTTGATTTTTACGTAAGCGTTTTCAAGCAGCATGTCCGTGTAGGATTTCCACTCTTCCTCGAATTTCTGCTGGCGCAGCATAGAGCGGATCTGATTTCTTTCTGCGTCGTTCAACTCTGGACGAGACCGGCTATCAACCTTAAAGATATGGAAGCCAAATCTCATTTTGACAGGCGCCTGAAACTCTCCGATTTCAAGTCTTTCAACTGCGCTTTGCGTTTCCGCGGTTAACTCATTAAGTGAGTGGCTGCCCAGATCTCCGCCATTCGCTCTGGTTTGGATATCGTCGGAATAGCGGCTCGCAAGGGAGTTGAAATCTTCCCCTTGTAAGAGTTTCTGATACACAAGATCGGCGCGCTCTTGAGCGGATTGGATCCCTTCCTCCCCCACGGTCAACTTGATGGCAAGATAACGGAATTTGATAGTTTGGCCCGTCTTACGCTCTACCTTAATAATATAAATATCATTCTCGTCTTCAACCGGATCGCCAATTTCGTTTTCAGTTAGCGTGCGAAGCGAGTCGCGAAACGGCTTAGGAAGTTTGTCGATTTCATCAAGCGATAATTCTAATGCAGGCCCCGGCTTTAGGTTTCCACGAGCCCCTCTGGCTCTGGAATATTGTTTCGCAAGTGCTTCGAAATCGGCTCCCTCTTTAGCTGATCGATGAGCAACCTCCGCCATCTTGAAGGCCTCCTTTCGATCAGCTTCAGAAGGCTTAAACGCAACTAGAATGTGCCTCAACTGCAGGATATCCGCTTTGGTTGTGAATCGATCGCGGTTTTGTTCAAAATACTCCAAAACATCGCTGTCTCTGACCTGCAATCGTGGAAAGATCCGCCTCTCCAGAAGTCGTTCCGCCATCAGGTTTCGCTTGGACTGTTCACGGAAAGCAGGTACGGTAAGGCCTTCCGCTTTCAATTGCTTCACGAACTCCTCTTGGGTTTCGATCTTCGCCCGTTGTTTGAAGGTTTTAATATGCGTCTCCAACTCTTCGTTGGTTATTTCAACCTTCAGGGTCAAAGCTGTTTCCACAAGAAGCATCTGTCGAATCAGGCGGTCTAGCAACTCGGAGCGCTCCTGTTGTGCCTTTTCAGCAGCTTCGCGCTTACTAAAATTGTGAATCTGGCTAAGCTCCAAGGCGCGCTGTCTTACCAAGTTTTCAAGTTCCCAATACGTTATGACTTCGTCATTAACGTATGCGACGATTTGATCGAAAGTGCGCGATATCGCCAAATTCGCCGCACAAACCATCAGAATAGAGATGAAAACAGCGCAACACACCTGTCTGGAAAACATCAAGGTCTCCGTATGTTGAGATGGGTCTGGATTATACCTATAAAGGAACTGTCGTAACGTTTCTGCACAATTCAATCATTCTGATTACGAGGATCAAGCAGAGAGACTCGCAGAGGAGAAGACGAACTCTGCCTTCGCGAAGAGTTGGCCGGACATGAACATCCGTACCGCACAGAATTTGCTAGTCTCTGGTACAAAGGAATCTCCATAGCGCGCTGCTCGCTCTCTTGATTCAGTCTACGCAGAATGAGAACGATAACGTTGCGATTTTGTGTGCAACATGGGTCAAGCGTTCAGGTTCTGTAGCCCCTTAACGACAAACCTACCCTGTGAATCCAGGTTGATTGAGTGATGCAGGGTGCTTATTCCGGCATGGCGCTCTCTTCTTTCGGTTCCATGCTCTCGCCCGGCTCCTGCTCAGTTTCCTCGGACTCCACCGCATCCCCCTCGTTCACCTCTTCTTCTTCTTCTTCTGGTGCATCGGGAATGAGTTCACTGTGGATCTGTACGTTAGCCCGATCTCGCAGTTGGCCAAGCCATTGCGCCATAAGTTCCTTGCGCTTTTGCCGTTTTGCGGCTCGCTCGACATTTCTGCGCACACCTTCCTCGTCAAACGTCTTTTGCCGTTCTTCATTGTGGATGTCCTTGCGGAAGACGATAAAGTAACTTTTGCCGCGAACAGTGATCTTGATTACGCTATCATGGAGTTCACCAACCTCTGCCGCAAAAGCGGCATCTACGAATGGTTCGGTTCCCTCCGGAAAAGCGCCTCGGCGAATCTTGCCCGTTTTACCCGGATTCTGATCGTCTGCGCCGGGACCAACCAGTTCGTCCCGATCGGACAACTCCGTAGCAAGTTCAATCATGTCTCTGCCGCCCTTGAGTTCCTCAAGCACCTCCGCGGCGCGCTCTTCGTCTCCGAGGGCAATGCAAGTCAACTCGACATGCTCCGTATCAATATAATCCTCTGTGTTCGTTTCGTAGTAGAGGCGATAATCTTCCTCCGTTAACACGAGTTTTTCCTCGACTTCCGTTTCGGTGATTTTATCGACCATTAATTTGTGAAGATGATCCTTGACCTTCTTCAAGATTTCTTCATCTTCGTCGAGTTTTTGGTCCTTGGCGAGGCAAAGGATTAAGCGGCTTTCCGCCATCAAGGTCATATATTCCTCAAGTCCGCTCTTGTCCTTGTACTTTCTCTGCTTGTAGTCTGGCAACTCGCCAATCTCTTCCATCATCTCTTCAAGTGTGATTTGGTGTTTGCCATCCCACTCGAATTCCGCGATAACGGTCCCTTCAGCCGCGGTTGCGCTGCCACCGCATCCGTTGAACACAATACAAGTAGCAACAATCCCAATCAAAATAAAACTTGCAAACCCGGACATTTGGCTTTTCATAATTTCGTCTCCTAAATGTGGAAATTTCACTGTTGTTCTGCTTCCGTAGATTCTGCGTTTTCCGAGGTCTCTTCGTTACTACCTCCATCTTTTTGCTCATCCGCTTCGTCAGCGGGTGGTTCGGGAATAAGATCCGGAAACATCTTGAGATTGCTTGCCGCCGTAATCTCCTCGATCCAGACCTTGATTCGCTCCTGCTTTTTCTCACGTTCAATCTTCCGTTTTACTCTATCTCGAACTTCATCGAACTCCTTCTGTCGTTCAGGTTTATACTCCTCTTTTCGGAAGATCAAATAGTAGGTGGTCCCCTCGACCTCAATCTCAAGGATTGAATCTGACACGTCGCCGACTTCCTGCGCGAAAACCGCATCGATGAACGGCTGCCAACTCGGGGCAATATCTTTGGTAAAGAATCCCGTACTGCCTGGTGACCGCGTTCCGGATCCCGGGCCCTTGAGTTTATTCTTGTCGGCTAGTTCCTTCGCCGAATCGATAATATCCTTGCCGGCTTTGATTTCAGCCAACGTCTTTGTGGCAAGATCCTTATCTGTCACGGAGATGCAGGTTGCTTTGCACTGCGCTTCTTCGTTATATGCCGATTCACTCTTGTGTTCCTCATAATATTGCATAAGCTCGTCCTCTGAAACGTCAATCTTTTCATCGACTTCCAGTTGAGAGATTTTTTCAACCATGAGCTGGTGCTTGTAGTCCTCGGCCTGTTCAACGTGATCCGGATCTTCGTCATACCGTTTTTCGGCTGCGGCAAGGATTTTCAGCTCATCCTCGATGAGTTCGGTGATAAACTCTACCTTACTCTCTCTAGGTCGCAGCTTACGCTGGCGATAAGAGGACAAATCCTCAATCTTTGCGTTGAGGTCCGCCAACGAGACGGTGAAAGATTCGCCATTCCAGCTATACTCGGCAATGATTACCCGGTTCTCATCTACTTCATCTGCCACCTCATGTTCCGAGTCGTCTCCGTGTGCAAAGACAGATTGCCAACTGCAGAAGCAGGCCAAGAGAATCACAACCGACATCAAGACAGCCTTCTTCATAATATGTATCTCCTTTCCTCTATGGATCGAATTAGTGTTAAAGTGTACGCGAGCCTGATCTACAGCCATTCAAATGGATGCGCGTAGGTCAAGCTTGCTTGAATTGAATTGTCTTGTGATCATACAGTAACTGTGCGCAAGTTATGGGCAAATATAAAACCTTAATTGCATTATCAGTAGTAAAGCAACTTACGGTCATTTACCGGATTTTTTCTAAGATGAATTTTTTTGCATGCTGCATACCAATGGGATTTCATTCCATTCGCTTGATCCCATAACTTACCCCCATCCTTTAGACAGTAAATGACAAGATTTAAGTAATGAAATCC
>JAPPIK010000045.1 GCA_028820655.1 Candidatus Poribacteria bacterium
ACGAAATGGGATTTGCACGTGAAGTCGCAGATCGAATCCTTTTCTTCGACGAAGGTATGATTGTAGAGGAAGCACCCCCTGCGGAGTTCTTTGATAACCCAAAGCACGAACGTACAAAACTCTTCATCTCACAGACATTGCAACATTAGCGTTTAGCCCGTTTGAAAAGTAAATTTGTAGGGTGCAATCAAGCGAGTGGATAGCGAGCGCGATAGAAAATCCCCTGCGCACCAGCCTTTAAAAGCCCCAGAGGGGATCAAGCGAATGGATAGTGAGTGCGATAGAGATCTTGAAGGTGTGTAGAAACGCCAGATCCCCGTGCACCTAAGCCCCAGCGGAGCGACAGGTACATAGCAAACAACAATAAAAGCACGAAAAACCTTCCTACAAATGACTAAAAATTGCTCTGCTACCGATTATTCAAACAGGCTCTAAGCCCTAGAGTCACAGTTGCGATATAGTTTTGAATGGCATATTGAGAAAGAAAAGCAAAACAAGCGACGTCACAGATAACTTAGAGCTTTGTTAATTAAAACCACTTCATCGATGAGCCCAATGAAGTTATCAATATCCGGTTTCTCATCTTCCATGCCTATCGCATTAGGAAATCCCTCTGCTTTACCATTCACATAAATCTGAATCTGATCCTGATCTGCTACTTCCTTAACGACTACTGCGGCATGGCGCCATTTGCCGGTTTCCTTGATGTGCACCCGTGAAAAGGTCAAGTCACCCCCTATGAAAGACTTGATCTCCTCTCCTGAATCACGGTGAAGAAAGAGCCAGGTTCTTCTTTGCTGAAAGACCGCTGCACAGCAATCATCACTATCAAGAGGGAGATTCTCAGAAGCGAACCATGCCGCTAAGGTAAAATCGCCTTGATTTAAAACCACTAAGCTATTGGAAAAAGGGATCTGAACATAGGTGGAACCATCATTACCGTTGCCAGAGGCATCTTTGGCGGTCTTCCCTGAACCGTCATCGAAGAGCCACCCTCTTACGATGTTCTCACGGAAGCCTTCACTCGATTGAATTCCGATCAACAGGAACATAATGGTTAAAATCACCCAAACACCCTGCATCACCTTGCACCTCCTTAAGTTTCCCTTGTTGTGGAATCCGCGTGGAGTTCGCATCACCTACCAAACACCATTTCGAAAGCAGTCGAACTCCAATCCAAGCTCACCACCCGGGGACAGATGCAGCACGCCGAACAATGCTACCCGTCTCCCTTACCCTAACACAATCAAGGAGGAAATGTGGCCCAACCTGAGAACAGCATCCCGGACGAACCTGCTTCCTATCGTTCGATCATTCATTTCATGCCTGGCAAGCGTGCGGTAGGGGACGTGATGCCTTTCTATTGGAAAGGTGAATACCACGTCTTCTATCTGACGAATCCCACCGGCAACGTCGATGTGCACTGGGAGCACATTGCGTCGACGGATCTGGTGAACTGGACGGAGCTACCCCCGGCGTTGAGCCCCGATCATGGCAACCCCAAGGGGTCGGAAGGGTGTTGCATGTTCACCGGCTGCGTTGTGGAGAAGGATGACATATTTCATGCCTGGTACACTAGCTGGAATCCCGAGAATCCGGACGGCCGGGAGTTCCTTTCCCATGCCACGAGCCGGGACCTCGTAAGGTGGACGAAACATCCCGAAGACATGATTTCCCCGGACGGCGTTCACTACGCCAATCATCACAAGCGCGACTTCCGAGACCCGCAGATTTTTTGGAATAAGGAAGCCGGGGAATACTGGATGCATATTCTCGCCCAAGTCCCCGGCGAAAAGGGCAGTCGCTTCGGTCTTCTGACCTCGAAAGACTTGACGGTTTGGCAACAGGAACCGGCGGTTGAGGGAGTGCAGGGAGATGAATGTCCCGACTACTTTCGAATCGGTGACATGCACTACATCCACAGTTGCCGAAGGTATTGCTATTCAGAGAATGTGAATGGCCCCTACAAGTTTCCAACACTGATGCATGAACTCGACCGTCCGCATATCAACGCGCCGAAGCGGGTGTGGGATGGGAAGCGGCACGTGTGGTTTGGTGGCTGGGCGGGTGGCCCGATGCCGGCGCCGCGCGAGGTCTATGGAGGCCCCGACGGGCTGCTCTATATGAAACCGGTTCGAGAGGTGGTTTCGGTCTTCAAACATACGCTCCTCGACCTAACTGATAAACTGAATTTGCCAGAGTCAAGCTCTGAAGCGTTTTTCGACGTACCTGCCAACTGCATGTTGGACTTCCGCGTCAAGCTGGCGTTCAAAAGTCGGTTCACCATCAGGCTGCGCGAGGACTACCGTCTGACGCTCCTGCCCGAGCGAGGTCAACTTGTGCTGGCTGGGCCCGGCATCGACCACCGGCGCCCCTGCCCGGTGAACAGCTCGGAAACAGTCAAGATTCAGATTTTCGTGGAAGGAAGCCTGATTGAGTGTTTCGTCAATGACCAATACGCACAGACCTGCAAAGCCCCTGCTCATCAGAACGGTAGGCTGGGATTGAGTGCGGATGGCGGCAAAGCAGAGGTCGTCTCGTTGCTGGTGAAAACGCAGGATTTGGGCGTGTAACCGGTTTTGAAACTTTTATGGGATACGTACGGATTTCTGAGGTGTATTTTCACCAACTTCAGGCGCTGAAAATTGACTAGTATTAGTCGGACTTTATTTCTTAAATCTCCTTATTTTCTGTCTAAACATTGGGAGTAACTTAATCCCTTGTGGGAGGGGCATCTTGCCCCGATGCAGGAGCGATTCCCTACCGAGAGTGGATTTTCATTGCATAGTTGTTTAGGGAGTTGGTTTATCGTGAACGCGGAATATCGGGGCAAGATGCCCCTCCCACATATAATCCAAGAATGTCCTGCTGCCGATAGTTAGGCGCAATACACTGCCAAACCAATATTACCTCGCGTTTTGGCTGAACTAAACAGTTACGAACTTTAAGTGGATATGTTGAATCTTGTGGATGGCCGCCCGCCAAACGCCGTATCGAAGATGCTCCCATCAAGTTCCGTGAGCGCGATGTCGTCGCAAATAAGCCGCCAGTCAAGTCGGGAGCTCGGAAAACCGTGGAAGTAGAACACAGGTGTGCCCTCCGGAGCGCCATGTTAGGCATAGCCAAGCGTGCGCCCGTCATGTAACGAGATGTCTTGGTTTGTTCTTTTCTCTATCATTCCCGCTCCTTCAGTATCCAGACTCTTGCCCCTGACGCGATCGCTCTCGTAGGCTCGTAGTTTCCGCTTGCCAAAAACGGGGGATTCTGTTAAAGTTCATTTTATCAACAGGCGCACGGAATTAGACAATTTGGACAACACATAGGAGACGGGGGACATGGCACAGGATTGGATTGATCTTTTCAACGGAAACGACCTTACCGGTTGGCGAATGCGGCACACAGACCGAGAACACACATGGTCTGTTCACGACGGCATCTTAGACAACTTGAATCAAGGCGTAGACATCATCACCGAAGGGGAGTTCGGCGATTTCGAGTTGCATATCGAATACCTCGTGCCGGAGGACAGCAACAGCGGCATCTACCTCCGGGGGCGCTACGAACTTCAGATTATCGACAGTCTGGGTAAGACCTACTCCTACCCCGCAGAAAACGGTGCGTTGTACAACCAGAAGCGTGTGGATGTGGAGGCAAGCAAGCCGGCGGGTGAATGGCAAACGCTAGAGGCAACCCTCAGCGGTATGGTTTTAACCGTGCATCTGAACGGCGTCAAGATTCATGATAACGTGACGATTGAGGGGCCGACCGGCGGTCATCTGGCCGATGATGATCCACCCCGGGGACCAATTATGCTGCAGGGCGACCATGGTCCCGTTCAGTTCCGCAATATCCGCATTCGCAAGCTATAATCGGGAACCAGATCGCAAAAAGGAAGAAACCGATCAAACCTACTCCGCAATAATGGCTACCTTTATGCCCGCACGTTCCGAATTGCCGTTCGAGTTCGTTGCTTGAATCTGACAGACATACACGCCGCCCGCGACGCGCCCCCCGACCGATTTGTTACCGTTCCAATTAAACCCGTCGTTCACTCCCAATCGCCCACCGTTGTTGCCCGCGCGAAACTTCCGCTCGAAGACTTTCACCCCGACCAAGGTGTAAATAGTGACATCTACGTCGGCGTCCTGATTCAGCACATAGGACAGTCTCATGCGAGGGTTGGTAGTACCGAAACGCACGGGACTCGGGTACGCCATGATGTTCTCTATTACCAATCGACCGTCACCCTCGGTGCCGGCCACGGTCAACTCCGCCCGCACCTCGTTGTTGCCAAAATTCGACTCGAACACCCGAGTATCCGTGTTCACGTTGGCGCGAAGCGTGTACATTCCCCAAGCTGACGGAGTGAAGCTCGCACGTAAGTTTTGCGATCGTCCGACTTCAAGATTCGTCGTCTGTTCCGAAATCACCTCGGTGGTGCCATCCGGTAGATCCGCGGCGAACTGAATCGTAACCTCTTCCACTCCCACCGGACCGCTGTTTTTCAGGGTAGCGTCGATCAATACGCTATCGCCTTTCAAAACCGTCGGTTGAGAGATGCGGAGTTCCGCCGGCTCCCAGAGAAGGTCCGGGATGTCTTCTCTTGCTTCTCCGGATTCCGATATAGGCAATGCAAGCTCCGCGAGCGTGGCGACCGCCAATTCAACAGCCAGCTTTCCCAGCGGTAAGGTAATTTGGTCGAGGGTATCTATCTCGCTGTGAATGTAGTCGGTTGATTCCGGCGGATCGAAGGTAGATTCTTCCGCGACCATAACTGCAGGAATACCGATATTCCAGAACGGAGAATGATCGCTAAAGATAAAACTGGGGTCGTTCTTCAGACGCAGGTCGACATCGATCTTGTAGCGCTGCGCCGCCGTGCCAAAGGCATTTACGAGCCACTGAGAGCTTTCATCCCCAAGCACGTGGATATCCAGAATCCCGTCTTCATCGTGACCCAAGAGATCGAAGTTCAGTACTCCGGCAATCTGATCGCCGCGTTGCACTACGAGCCCGCTGTAGTGCTGGCTCCCGTAAAGAAATAACTCCTCGCCGGTGAAGGCGACGAACCGGATAGTAAAGTCGAAATCTTGCTGACTCAGGATACGCGCTGTTTCAAGAATTTCAGCGATCCCCGATGCGTTGTCCGAAGCCCCCGGTGCGGGCAGAGAGTGCCAATTCTCGTGCCAGCCCGAAGTCTTAAAGGAAATACTGTCGTAGTGACCGGTCATCAAGAAGATTCGCTCTCGGTTTGGCCCCTTTCCCGGTAGGGTAGCAACGACGTTCCGCATGACATATTCGCCCGACAGGCGCCCGCCAAAACCTCCTCGGCGGTGATGCGGAAACGAATCAAATTCGACGTCCAGTCCGTAACTGCGGAATTGCTCGGCGATATATTCAGCCGCGTTGTCGCAGGCGTGATCGGGAGTCGGTCTGCCATCGTGCTGGATTGCATCGCGCACGCGGAGCGCGTACCGGCTGTTGAAGAAATGCCCCGGACGCTCCAAGTCCTCGTTTTCGACGAGCGCCTTAATCAAATCGAACCAGCGATTGGCATCGACCTCACCAAGCAGGGATTCAATGACGGTTTGGCTATGCGGCGCTGCAGAGGCGCTAGGCGCGAACACCGTGTGGTCAATCGTGGGTATTTTCACCTCAATTGGCAGCCTGGCTCGGTGGTGACCCGGTATTTCGAACAGCATTCCCTCAAGTTCACCCGGTAGCTTAACCAAAAACGTGCCGTCAAACGCATCCAACAATTCTCCGTAGCTCTCGGCTTCCGCCCGCGTCCCTAGGCGAAGCAGGTAGTAGTTGAACTCGGGCTGCACGATATCCAGAACTTCGGCACGGTGAAGCGCGGGCAGGACGCTCCGGCTCGCTTGGACGATTGAAAAGTCGGGAGTGCGGTATCGCAGTTTCAATCCGTATCTCTCGTTCAGGACGCGGAGTTGTTGATTCGAGTTTTCGGGGATTCTGAGGAGCAACTCCTCTTGAGCTGAAAGGAGGGATGCGCCGCAATACAAGAAAATCAGAATTGAAAATGCCAGTTTGCGCATTTAATTATTGGTTCCTAAGGGTAGCTAGCAGATTCGGAGATTGATGGTAAAAGGGAAAGTATTCTACAAAACAGCATGGCTCTGCGTCAATATGAATCTCGTCCGTAGTTTTGAGTTGGGTTTCACTACTTTCAACCCAACCTACAGGACTCGCCTTATTCTAAATCGTCCGTACAACGAATGGCTTCTCCCCTAAGATACGTCTTCTAGGACGCGTCGTAAGACGCCTGCCTGCGCTTGCAATCGGTCGACCGCATCATCGTATTCCACCCCAGCTGCCAGCATGACGATCGCGGTTTTGACACTGCCGGCGGCGCGTGCCAGTGTGTCTTGTGCCGTATCGGAGTCTGCACCCGTCACCTCCATGATGATCCGTATTCCACGGTCGGTTAGCTTCGCGTTTGAAGATTGCAGGTCGACCATCAGGTTGTTGTAGACCTTGCCGATTTTAATCATCGAGATGGTGGAGAGCATATTCAGCACCAACTTCGTAGCCGTTCCGGCTTTCAGACGGGTTGAGCCCGTGATGATCTCGGGGCCCACTATTGGAGCGATGCAGACATCCACAAATTCACTCAGGTATTCGGCGGCGGGTATACAGCAGAGAAAGATTGTCTTTGCGCCAAGGTTGTGCGCCTCTTTCAGCGCGCCGATGACGTAAGGGGTGTACCCGCTGCTGGCGATGCCAACCAAGACATCCTGCTCTGTCACGCAGCGCTCGCGGATTGCCTGCGCCCCCATATCGGGTTTGTCCTCCGCGGCCTCCACGGAGCGGCGCAGGGCGCGGTCGCCGCCGGCTATAATCCCCTGCACCATGTCGGGATGGGCGCTGAACGTCGGAGGGCATTCGGAGGCATCCAAAACGCCGAGCCTGCCGCTCGTCCCGGCGCCGATGTAAAAAAGCCGACCGCCGTGTCTGAAGGCATCTGTGATGAGTTGGACACCCTCCGCGATTGACCCGGACACAGCCTCCACCGCGCTCAATACGTTTCGATTCTCTTCGTGAAAGATCTCGATAATCTCTTCGGTTGATTTGAGATCGATGTCCAAGGAGTTGGGATTTCGCTGCTCGGTGACAAGCTCGGCGAGGTTGATTCGCATAGGAAGACAGTGGTCAGTGGCTAGTGGTCAGTGATTAGTGGTTTTCGGATCGGTGATTGTGTATTTTCCCATATTGGTAGGAGCGATTCGGAAATCGCTCCTACCGGGTGTCTTTTGTGTAGGTCCTTATGAATATGACTATTTCCCTCTTTGCATTATTGTCCAAGAGCAATGGTGTTACGATCAAACTGTGACATTGCCAATAGCACTGCCCCGTGAGCAGGCTCGCGCTTAGGGAGACAGACACGGGCATGCGGCGTGATATTCTTGATACGGCTGCGCAACGACGCGACAAAGGTCGGTTGATGCGCGAATATTCCCCCGCCGAGCACCAAATCGAACGGCTGATCGAATTCCAGTTGCGCGACTCTATCTTTGCTGACGGAATGCGTCCATGAGATGAGGTTTCTCGACTGCGAAACGTTCGAGCGCATCAAGCATCAGAGAGGAGAGTAATGTGGGATCGCCGCGCCCATTCGTGGCGCGTGCGACGGCTTGAAGCGTTAGAATTTCCGACGAGAAGAGGGTTGCGGGTATGAGGTCAAAGTTTGTGCCTTGAATCGATTTCAAGCGCCTTGGCGTTCGTCAATTTATCGCAAGTGTAACAGAGTTTCAGGGCGTTGTCAATTTACTGAATCCCAAGAACAATCTATCTTCACGCTAATGCCGCTTTATTCAACAACGGTGTCGAATGCGCGATTCAAGTATGAATGTTGACGGAACAATGACAAACAAAAAACGCCCACATTTTGTTTGTGGGCGTTTTCTATACATCCTCTGTCTAATCTGTCTATGGATTATTTTCCGTGCTTTGCCAAGTGATTGACGTGATTTTGATTGTTGGCGCGCACGTCTGTTTTTACATCGTCTACCTCGCGGCGTAAATTGGATACGTTTATTTTTACGTCGTCAAACCCTTTTCTCATTTCCTCTTTCGTTGCGACCTTCTCAAGTTCGCTTTTGATTTCATCTCGGAGAGATTTGATGTCCCCCTTTGTGGGTACATTTAGCCAAATGGTTATTCCTACGCCGAAAATCGCTGCAAGCTGTACCCAATCCTGCCATCTGCCATTCTTGCCTTCCATGTTAATCTCCTTTTGCCGCCGATTTAGGGGCGCCGCATGGTCAATGGTTGTACGCGATAGACAGTATATTACCACATTCGTCGCGCGGATGATAGCAAATCTTTGCGAGTTATTAATCGAACAGCGACTGCCAAGAGAATCTTGGAGAGAATAGGACTCACCAATGTCAATTACTTTCCGTTCCGTTCCGCCATATTGCGTATATCAGGATTGTCACGCACCTGCCGCACCAAATCATCTCCAAGATTACGTATGGCGGCTTTGACGGACTTCACGAGCGCTCTCTTTTCCGCCGCAAAGAGAATCCCAATACTCTCGGCCGAGCCCTTACCCGACGCCTTAACCGAACTGACTTGCTTCATCTCGCGCGTGTAAAAGGTGAGTTGAACAGAAAAGGACTGTTCCGATTCGCCGCGATTCCAAATCGGCGGACCCTGATAACCAAAGGAGCCTCCACTCCCCAAAAGCGTTGCGATTACGATAAGATCCAAATCCCCGTTGTTCGTCGTCACCTGTGTTGGATCCGATTCCAGGACGTGGACAGAAGAGAAGGTGCGCCGGCACGCCTTGGTAATTGCTGACTCAAGAGATTTGTCCAATCCCCGAAATTCGCTCTCTTTTTTACTACCGGTATCGTATCGCAGCCTGGCAGACAGCGAATCCTCCCCTGCAACGAACAGTCCAACTCGCAAATCAATCGACTCTGTGCCCTCACTGCATCCGGCGAGGGCAAGCACGAGGATAATGGATGAGATGCCCCGACGAAAATCGAACATCTTCTTTTTCCTTTTGGAGTGTAACTTAAGGATATCACTGAATCGACCACAGGAACACTGTTCCATCTTTGCACCCACTAGCGAGAGTATTCCCGTCCGGGCTGTATGCAACACTAGTGACTCCAAGTGTATAACCAATGAACTTACGTCTGCGAATTCCCGTTGCAGTGTCACCCAAATCCGGGCTGTCAGCAATGCTTGTGACCTCAAGTAATCGTCCGAAGAGTATACGTTTGGGGGTTCCCGTAGCAGCGTTCCACAGACGAATTGTCCCGTCACTACTCCCGCTGGCAAGCGTATTCCCGTCAGGGCTGTACACAACACTATTGACGCCACTCGCATGCCCAGAGAGTGTACATCTGGACACTTCCCTGACAACATCCCACTGACGAACGGTATTGTCATCGCTACCGCTTGCGAGCGTTCTCCCGTCAGGGCTGTACGCAACACTGTTGATTCCACCCGTATGTCCATCGAATGTAGCCACGGTCACTCCCGTCACGGTATTCCAAAGACGGATTGTCCCGTCATCACTCCCACTAGCAAGTGCGTTCCCGTCAGGGCTGTACATCAGGCTACGGATGATACCTGTGTGCCCTATTAGTTTCCGTGTTTCTTCACCAGTCATTGTATTCCAAAGACGAATTGATCTGTCATAACACCCACTAGCGAGTATTTCTCCGTCTAGGCTGTACGCAACGCAAGGCACCGAATCAGGTGCTTCCAATACTCGTTTCTTCTTATCGGTCACGGCATCCCAAAAACTAACGGTGCCGTCCCAACTCCCACTAGCAATTGTGTTCCCATCAGGACTGTATATAACGCCTAAACTCGAACGCCCCTCCAGTTTGCGTACTTTCGGTACACCCGCCATAGCACTCCAAAGACGGATTGCCCTGTCATGACTCCCACATGCGAGCGTTCTCCCGTCAGGACTGTACGCAACGCTGGAGACAAATCGCGTATGTCCTTCCAGCATTTGCACGTTTGCACCCGTCCCAACCTCCCAAAGACGGACGGTGCCGTCCCAGCTCCCACTGGCGATTGTGGTTCCGTCAGGACTGTACGCAATGCCACTGATCGGCGCCGTGTGTCCATACAGTGTCCGTACCTTACTGCCTGTCACTACATCCCAAAGATGGACGGCACGCGAACTCCCACTGGCGACTGTACCCCCGTCGGGGCTATATGCTACCCTTTTGATTGTCCCCTCATGCGTTCCCAGTGTTCGAACTCCAGTCCCTGTGAGAACATCCCAAAGACCGATCCTACCGTCAGGATGTACACCGGCAATTGTACGACTGTCCGGGCTGTATGCAACGTTCGCGTATTGCTCCCTACGCCCTTCTAATGTCCGTAACTCACTACTTGACACCGCATCCCACACACGGAAGGCGCCCCGAAAGTGCTTGCTGGCAACTGTTTTCCCGTCCGGGCTGTATGCAACACATGTAACACTATTCTTCTGCTCGGTAAGCACCTGCTCCTGGCGAGCAGAGACGACATTCCACAGACGGATGGTACCATCTTCGCTTCCACTGGCAATCGTTCCGCCATCCGGATCGATTGCAATACTCGTGATTATGCCTGTATGTCCGGTTAGCGTCTGCTCGTGTTCTCCCGTGACGGCATTCCAAAGACGGATGGTACGGTCCCTGCTCCCGCTAGCGACCATTCGCCCATCCGGACTATACGCAACACAGGTAACATTCCCCGTGTGCCCGGTGAGAAGTGAGATTTCTGCGCCGGTGTTGGCATCATAGATCCAAATTCCGATGGAACTGGCAACTGCGATCTGCGTGCCATCCGGCGAATATGCGATATTGCCTGTTATGCTTCCCTTTCCCCACCGTGACGTGACGCCTTCGGGCAACCCCCATTTGGTATAATGTTGGGGATTCTCGTAATCTTTGGAATTTCCGTAGCATCGGGCTCCCTTGCCAATAGCGCTCAGGAGAAACAGGAGGCAAACGAAAACGAGACTGACCTTGAATAACGGAGCGATTCTCATTTGGTTATTCTCTCTTTAGGAGACAGAAGTCAATGAAACCCCGGAAATTCTATCGAATCGTTGGTCTGAAGGTTGTTCCGTGTCGATCGGACGATATGTAGAAACCGAGTTTTGAGGCAGAAAACTCGGTTTCTCTGATTGCGCGATGTCCATCCTAGGCGGGTGTGACGGCTAACGCTCGCACCTCGCCGAATTCGTGCTCGAGTTTGCTCCAAGAATCTCCGTCGTCCGTGCTGCGGAAAAGCTGTCCGCTCACGCTGCACGCCATAATCCAGCCGCTCACCGCGGGGTTGTTCGCAAAGCACCAGATGGTGCTGTTCGCGGTCATCCCGATGTCCGCCCGCTGCCACGATTTGCCCAGGTCACGCGTATAGAAGATTCCGCCTTCGTCCCCGGGAGGTCCGTTACCTGCGCCGATAAACACCCGCTCGGCGTCACCGTTCAGGTACAACGCCGCTCGGCAGTACGGCCAGGGATAGTGGTCTTTGACGCTAAGCGGCGTCCAATTCGTCATATCCGTGGTGATGCACACGTCGTTATTCGTGGCGGCAACGAGTGTTTTGGGGTCCCCGGGGACTACGGTGAGTCCGTGAATGTCTAGGCTGCTGAGCCCTTCGCTTCCGGCGGTCCACGTCTCCCCGCCATCGGTGCTCCGGCGCATGCCGTCAATTTCAATCCCGGCGTATATCGTCTGGTCGTCGTTCGGGTCGATGACCAGTGTGGTGATTCGCGGAACGATTGGCACGCCCGGGCACTCGTCGGCAAGCGCCACATCAAGCTGTTTCCATGTCTCGCCTCCATCAGTCGATCTAAAAATAGCAGAGGGGCATGTACCCGCATAGATTGTGTCAGTATCGTTCGGATTGATTGTGATCGCCCAAACCTGCATCTTGTCCATTGGAGATTCGAGGGAGCGCCAGTTATCACCGCCGTCGGTAGTGCGGCAGATTCCCGCTTCCGTTCCCGCGAAGAGGATGGCGGGATTGTCGAGAGGTACCGCTAACGCCCGAATATGAGCCTCCGGGAACATGCCTTCGCTGGCGCGGTCCCACGAGTTGCCGCCGTCTCTGCTGCGCCAGACGCTCTGGCCGACCGTGCCTGCATAGATGGTTGGTGAATTTGCCATGATTTACCTCCGTGATTCGGTGGCCAGTGGTTAGTGGTCAGTGACTAGTAAAAAAAATTGCCATGTTCAGCATTGACCATTAGTCACCGGAATTTGATGGTATAACACGATAGTCGCGCGATAGACCGCGCGTTTTGGATTAGGATATTAGTAAATTTCTGCTTTGAGTTGGGTTTCACTATGTTTAACCCAACCTCCAGAATAGACAAAAGTCTGCTGGATATGTCAATCCAGCAGGAGCGACCGGATTGTCTATCAAAACCTCCGGCATGTCGGGAAGGCAAATCCTTGCTCGGATTTCTAAGAAAATTTCTCCGCGCGCTCTGTTTGTCCCGTTGCTCCATGCAACTCGATTCTAATTGTTATTCGCTTCTGTGGGCCGCAATTTGCCTTCACCGACGATTCTGTCGGAAAACTGGACCTGCCATTCAACATCTGTCGGCTCTATCTCGGCGCTCAAATAGATCGGGTAGGTGTAAATTGCGCCGTCTTGCACGGGCGTCATCGGTTCCCCTGATACGATTACGGTTTTCCCCGCGGACACCGTAACGAGTGGCGCATTCACGCCGAGAAGGCTGCTCGGGACCGCTATGATGTCCCAATAACGGGAGTGCACCGGGTTCGGTAAAACGGACGCATTGAAGGTGATCTCGGTTCCCAATTCCGCGTGATATTCGTACGTCGACGGCTCGTCTGCAAACGCGGCGTCGTGTGGCTGCACGCTCGGCACCAGGGTGATCTGTCCTACGCTTAATCCAAAGTTGGGGTTAATCATACTCCCTTTGCCGTTCGCAGTCAACGGCACATCAAGCACGAGACTGGGTCGCCCGTCTTGAAACTCGATAGCTTTAAGGTCGTAAAGCCGGCTATCGTCGAAAACGCCTCGCCTCGCGAGCGGAGAGTGAATCTCGAAGACGACGTTTAGACCGTGCCATCCGCCGCTTGATAATAGCGTAATATAGTCGGCGGCATAACTCTCCAATACACCGCCTTTGGCCGTTACCGGGTACAGATTGTGCCTTCGTCGCACTCGAAGCGTTAGTTCCTCGTTTTGATATCCGTACTGCCCCTCGGCAAATTGGGTGTCGTCGAGAAGGTTTGCCACCTTCCAATCGGCAAAAATGGTGGAAAAGGTGCGAGTTAAACCTTGCGACAGCAGCGCGTTGTTCACGCCGGTAATCCCATTCGCGCGCTCTCTCACTACCGCGGCGATTGTCTCCGGACCGCCGTAATGTTCGTACAGATACAACATCCACAGGTAGGAAGCGCCGTAGTGAGCAAGTTCGCTTCGGCTGCCGAGCGGCCAGTTGGTCAGCGACACCAACGGATGTCTTTCGAAATTCGCCGTATGCTTTTCCGGACGATAGCCGCACAGGAACATGGCGACATCGGCGCATCCCTCGTTGACCCATATCGTCTCGTCGCGGTCGTGGCGCCATTGAATCAAATGCAGGAATTCATGGGCGATTACGCCAAGCCCCTCGGCGCCATCCGTGTCGAGTGGATGCGTGTCGATGTAGAGCAGGTCGCGCTCGTTGCTGCGGACGGGTATTCCCAATTCCGGGTGGCGCAACACGCCCCGCCGTTGATCGGCGGGATTAAAAAAGCCGGCTATGAACTCGTCGCCCCTAACTGCTCCGTCCCGAATATCAAGCAGCAGCAGATAGATTTTCGCGTCTCCGTCAACGTCCGGCGGGGCGCCAAACAGTTCCGTCTGTATCCGGTATATGCCGCGTTGCGGGTCGGCGGGGGTGGACTCGTCGAAGGCGCGGCGTACCGTTTCCAGGGTTTCGCGTTTGACAGTTTGTCCCCATTGAGAATCCTCGACATACAGGTAGCAGAATTCACCGATGGCGCGCAATGTCGCCGGCACAATGTACTGCTCTTGGGTTCGCACATCAACGGAAAAGAAGGAATGGCGGTCTCCGAGCGCGGGAGGAGCCGGTTGCGCGGGGGCTGCGGAGGAGTCGGGCACCCCCGGCAGAGGGGAAAATTGTCCCACAAGATAGGGAGTGCCGTCAACCCATCCATAAGCAAGGGGAAGGCCGTACACGAGCACTAGGAATGGAACAATGCGCCGGACGCCGTGGGGTACAAGACTCGCGAAGAGATGAGGGTTGAACCCGATTTTACACATCACTAACTCCCCTCGCCCGGCGCAACTTGTGATGACGGTAAAAGAAAGTGAATGCGGAGAATTGGGGTAGGAGTTGTCTTCCGATTGCGACTTTTTGGAGTAAGGTGTTTTCCAGATGATGCAAAAAGCCGGCTTTCGCGGAAACACCCGGTTTCGCCTAATCGCTAATCTCTGCCTTCAACTTCTCCCGGATAGCCATATTGTTCGGTTCGAGTCGTATGGCTCTTTGCCAAGCCGCAATCGCTTTGTCTTTCAACCCCTTCTTCATGTAGGCATCACCCAGATGGTCCTGAATCTCCGCGCTCTCGGGCATAAGCCGCATCGCGATTTCCAGTTGTTCCAAGGCTTCATCAAGTTTACCCTGTTTGAAGAATGCCCAGCCAAGGCTATCGATGTAACTGGCTTGCTTGGGCGATTCCTTTAGCGCCATCTTGATAAGGTCAACCGCCTCCTCCAAATTGGTGCCGTTTTCCGCGAAGAAATAGCCCAAAGCGTTAAGCGCGTCCGCGTACTTCGGGGCAAGCGAGATTGCCTGTCTTAAATAGAACTCGGTTTTTTGGTTATTGCCCAGTCCTTCATAAGCAAGCCCCGCCCAATAGACTGCTTCTACATTCTCGGGGTCATCATTTAGAACATCTTCCAAGATATCTATGGCCTCATCATACTGCCCCATAGCGAAATACTGTCTCGCGATACGGCCCGGTACAAGGGCGGTAGCTTTTTTGAGATAGGGGTATGCTCTCTCTAAATCATCCTGCTTCTGATAGGCAATACCGATCCAATAATTCGCATCGACATTATCGGGATGCTCGAGAAGTATCTCCCGTAATATCTCTATTCCTTTCTCATCGTCACCAAGGTCGACGCAGAGGCTGCCTAGACGCGCACGCAAGTGTGGGAGCAGTGCGTCATAACGCGAAAGGTTCTCCGGACTGTCGAGGCGCCGTAGTTCTTGGTACGCAACAATCGCTTTCTCAAGACTGAGTTTTGCGGTCGTCAACTGTTCAAGCGGTGTTTCCGGCTGATCCATAATCTGTTCGAATCGCTCGACATATAATTTCCCAAGCGCATTATGACCCTTTGATAGATCTCTATCTATTTTTACCGCCCGCTCATAGGCGGCAATAGCTTTCTCATTTTGCTCCAATTTGTCGTACAGCTCCGCAAGATCTAAATGGAACCGAGCATGGTAGGGCATTATTCGTGTCAACTCTTTGTACGAATGAATGGCTAACTCATGCTTCTTCCTAAACGTCGATATCGACGCCAGATAGCGGTGCGCCTCCACATGATCGGGTTGCAACTCGGTGACCCTTCGGAACTCGGCTATCATCTCCGTCCAGATCTTTTCCTCCTGGGTGCGGGTCAAGCGGCGTCTCTGCTGCAGACGCTGGAAAAGAATATCGCCCAGCAGAAAATGGGGAGCCGCTCGGTCCGGCTGAAGCTCTATGGCTCGGCGGCATTCCCGCTCGGCGCTTTTAATGTCCTGCATTTCGCGGCTGAGTTCGGCTAGTTTTGTATGGATGAAAGCGGACGGTTCGTGATTCTCAAGTACGCGCAGGTACATCTCCTTGGCATCGGAAAGCCGCCGCATGCTGTGTAGATACGTCGCCCAAGCGAGTTGCGTATAAATCTTTTTGGCAAATTCAATTTCGGAACTTAGCGTCTGGGGCGACGGATCCATGGTAAATTGCAGGTCAAGGTCTCTCGATTCGCTAAAGACGGGCGGATTCTCCGTGGTCGCTGTTTCTTCCGGGTTTGCGATTGTCATCGAGCAGTTAAGGATTAAGGCAATGGCAACGAATAGAATCTTCATAAAAATACGAATGAAACCTCGGTAGTTTACCGCTTGCGGTTTGCGGTTCGTTTGAGTTTCTTGACTGGGCATGGTAAATCGAGGAGTAAAATCTCGGCTGTTCCTAGATTGTGCAAGAAAGAAAGGGAGTTTTCAAGAAAAAACTGCGTTTTGGGGCAATGATTCTAAAGGAATATCAACCAAAAGAACCTAATCTTGCTTAAGACGGGAGGTCGCGATCGGGAGAGGGATTTCTGTAAGTGCTTTGATTTCCATGTCGGACTCGAATGGCATTCGGTTACTGTGAACTCGTAGACTCGGTCTCGCTTCTCTCGCCATTGTCACCGTTTTCGGGGACACTTGTTTCGGAAATCTTGCCGACATCGACCACAGTCTCGTCGTCACGCAGCGACATTAGACGTACACCTTGGGTGTTCCGTCCAATGACTCGAATGTCGCTGACCGCCATCCGTGTCACCATCCCCTTGGAACTAATGATGATCAATTCATCGCCGTCTGAAACCGGCTTGGCGCCGACAACGAGTCCGTTCCGAGTGCTTGTCTTGATTGCAATAACCCCTTTTCCGCCGCGCGATTGGTATCGATACGCCTTTACGGCGGTGCGCTTGCCGTAACCGTTGGCCGTCACCACAAGCAGCGACGTGTTCTCGTCGGGAGAAACGACCATTCCAACGACAACGTCATCGTCACTTAGCCGGATGCCGCGCACTCCCCTCGCGGTGCGCCCAACGCAACGCACTTCCGTCTCACTAAAGTGTACCGACATTCCCTGCCGCGTTACCAAGATGATGTGGTCGTTTTCCTCCGCCAATTGAACGCCAATCAGTTGATCTTCCTCGTCAAGGTTAATGGCGATAATCCCGCCAGAGTTAGGATTCCTGAAATCTGAGAGTCGGCTTTTCTTGACGATTCCCCTCCGGGTCGTCATAAAGAGGCATCGGTTCTCATCAAACTGCCGAACAGTGACAAACGCTGTTGTTTTTTCCCCTTCCTGCAGCCTCAAGAGGTTTACAACGGCTCGTCCGGCCGCGGTACGGCCTCCTTCGGGAATCTGGAAAACCTTCAGCCAGTAGCACTTCCCGCGATTCGAAAAGAATAAGATATATTGATGCGCAGATGCCACGAAAGTATGTTCAACGAAATCCCCCTCTTTCGTGCCCATGCCCATCACCCCGACGCCGCCCCGGTTCTGCCGGCGGTACGTCGACATGGGAATCCGCTTGATATAACCGGCGTGAGAAATCGTAACGACCATCTCTTCGTCAGCGATCAAATCTTCAATCTCAAAACTTCCCATCTCGTCGATAATCTCGGTACGCCGCTCGTCGCCGTATTCCTCTTTGAGTTCCAATAGTTCATTTTTCATGATGTCGGTCACGAGCGCCTCGCTCGCTAAAATCGCACGCAGTTCTTCAATTCGCTCTAACACATTGGCGTATTCATCGTTAATCTTTTGACGCTCAAGACCCGTAAGTTGACGGAGCGTCATTGTCAGGATTTCGCCCGCCTGTAATTCTGATAGTTCGTAATTCGCCATCAAGCTTTCTTGCGCTTCTTGCGGAGACTCGGCATTTTGTACAATTTCAATGACCTCTTCGAGATTATTCAACGCGATGCGGTAGCCTTCGAGAACGTGCGCTCGGGCTTCGCTTCGGTCCAAATCGAACTGCGTGCGTCGGCGAATGACTTCCCGCCGGTGGGTAAGGTAGTGCACCAAGATTGATTTAAGCGGAAGTATCTGCGGCAAGCCGTTGACGAGACATAACATTATCGCCCCGTAGTTCGTCTGCATCTGCGTGTGCTTATAGAGTTGATTCAGAACTACTTGCGCGATAACGCCGCGTTTCAGCTCAATTATCACGCGAATCTCTCTGTCGGACTCATCCCGAATGTCGGAAATTCCGGTTATCGTCTTGTCGGTTACTAGATCGTACATCTTGGAAAGTAGCTGATCCTTCTTCACCTGATACGGAATCTCCGTGACGATAATGTGCTCTTTCCCGCCAGTCGTTTCCTCAATAATTGCTCTAGCCCGCACCGTAATACTGCCCTTGCCGGTGGCATACATGTCCCTGATACCGGATCTGCTGACGATAATCCCGGCCGTAGGAAAGTCGGGACCCGGCATGTGCTGCATGAGTTCAGACAGCGTGACCTGCGGGTTGTCAAGCATCGCCACTAACGCATCAACCACCTCTCCCAGATTGTGCGGCGGGATTCGCGTCAGATAGCCGACGCCGATGCCGGTTGTGCCGTTGACAAGGAGGTTGGGCAACAGCGCCGGTAGAACAATCGGTTCGTTCGTCGATTCCTTGTAGTTCGGCTGAAAATCGACGGTGTTTTTGTGGATATCCACCAACATACTGTCGGCAATGGCGGCGAGGCGGCACTCCGTATAACGCATCGCCCCCGGCGGATCGCTGTCGATGGAGCCGAAATTCCCTTGCCCGTCTACAAGCGGATAGCGAATCGTAAATTCCTGCGTCAATCCCACGAGCGTGTCGTAGATAGGCCCGTTGCCGTGCGGGTGGAAGTTCTTCATGACCTCGCCGATGACGGCGGCGCATTTGTCGTACGGGCGGTTGGAGGTCAGGTTGATCTCCCCCATGGCATAGAGAATCCGGCGTGTGCTAGGCTTCAACCCGTCCCGCACGTCCGGGATGGCGCGATTCGTGTTGACACTCATCGCGTAGGTCAGATACGAATCTTTTAACTCATCTTCGATGTATCTGGTGACAACACTTGGGGATTCGTTTCTCTCTGTTTGCACACTTCTCCTTGAAAAGCAGTGGCTAGTGGATCCCTATCGCACTCGCTAATCACTCGCTTGATGGACAGTGACCAGTAATGACTCGCACCACCGGTCACATTTTGTTATTCCGTTCTTTTCATACGGCAACGTATCGCCCTCTCCATCAACAGCGGGGTATTCCTGGATTATATGTGGGAGGGGCATCTTGCCCCGATATTCCGCGTTCACGATAAATCAACTCACTAAACAACTATGCAATGAAAATCCACTTTCGGTAGGGAATCGCTCCTGCATCGGGGCAAGGGGGGATCCCTATCGCCTTTGCTATCCGCTCAGTTGATTCCCTCCCACAAGGGATATCGCTCGCATGTTGGTTACATGGGAGAAATTGCCATCCGTCGTGGAATAAAGGGAGCGCCTTGTATTCGCTGCAAGGAGTCAATGGACTAAACAATTACAATCCTGTTTTACTGGTCACTAGTCACTGGGCACTGACCACTGTTATGCTCCGTAAACGTCCAAGTTTACTTGATTCGCATACTTTTCAATGAACTGTCGACGGGGATCAACGGCATCTCCCATCAATAACGTGAACATCTGATCGGCTTCAACGGCGTCTTCCAACTTGACCTGCAGCAGCACGCGGGATCCAATGTCCATTGTCGTTTCGCGCAACTGTTCGGCGTTCATTTCGGCTAGACCCTTGTAGCGCGTAATCGCCAACCCGCGGCGGCCAACGTCCAGTACTTCCTTCATTACGTCCCAAACCGTTTTCGCGCGGCGCGAACGTCCATTTCCCTCCTGCACGGTAAACAGTGCATCGCCGTTCTGACTCACGTGTTCGTTCGCCTGATCGAAGTCCCTGGGAAGAATATCGTATGCGCCAAGTTTCTCGATTTCGTCATCCAGTTCGCGGAGTTCGGACATATCCGAAACGTCCTCCACGGTGGTCTCGGCAGTCTCGGCCTCATCGCTAAATTCCTCCGTAGCATCTTGTGATTCAAGGCTTCGGCTAATCAACTGCTCAATATCGTCTTGCTCATCCTGATAGCGATAATATTCTCCCTGATCCGTCTGGATTAGCAGCAGCGGTATGCGTTCGTCTGCACGGAAGTGTTGATCGAATAGCCGCTCGGCATCGATTGATTTAAGCTGCAACTCCCTTAGCAGATTCTCAATCCCGCGCACCGACTCGACAATTTCGCGGCATTGGATTGGGGTGTACGGATCGTCTCGGCGATGATTCTTGACCTCTATACTCTCCATGGCGAGGTCAAGGAGATAGTCGTCCATCTGCCTATCGTCTTGGAGGTACTGCGACCGTTTTCCCTTGCGCACTTGATACAGCGGAGGTTGTGCGATATATAGATGTCCCTCCGCCACCAACTGGGGCATCTGGCGATAAAAGAAGGTGAGCAAGAGTGTGCGGATATGGGCGCCGTCAACGTCTGCGTCAGCCATGATGATAATCTTCGAGTAACGCAGCTTATCAAGCGCGAAGTCCTCCGCTCCGATTCCGGTGCCAAGCGCTGTGACAATGTCGATAATCTGGTCGTTTTTGAGAATCTTATCGAGCCGCGCTTTGGCGACGTTAATCCCCTTGCCCTTCAACGGCAACACGGCTTGGACGAGTCGATCGCGGCCCTGCTTGGCGGTACCGCCGGCAGAATCCCCCTCGACCAGGAAGCATTCACACTTGGCGGGATCTCGCTCCGAACAATCCGCCAGTTTACCGGGCATCGACGCCGAATCAAGCACCCCTTTTCGGCGGATCATTTCGCGCGCTCTCCGGGCGGCATCCCGCGCCTCTGCCGCTTGGATGCTCTTCTGCACCACCCTTTTCGAGACCGCCGGATTCTCCTCTAGATACGCCTTTAGCTTTTCATTCACGAGGGTTTGTACGATGCCTTCAACTTCGGTGTTTCCCAGCTTACCCTTTGTTTGCCCCTCAAATTGGGGCTCGGGCACTTTGACACTGATTACGGCTGTCATTCCCTCGCGAATATCGTCGCCGGACAGTGTGATTTTAGCGTTTTTTAAGAGGTTGTTGTCCTTGGCGTAGGCATTGAAAGTCCGAGTCAATGCACTTTTCAATCCGCTTTCGTGGAACCCGCCCTCGTTTGTGCGGGCGTTGTTGGCGTAGGAAAAGATGTTCTCCGAGTAGGTGGTGTTGAACTGCAAAGCAACCTCGGTCAACACGCCGTCGCGCTCTCCCTCGATATAAATGGGTTCCCTATGAAGTACCTCTTTGTTCTGATTATGAAACTCTACAAACGACGCGATGCCGCCTTCGTACTGGAACTCACGGGGCTCTCTTTTTTTACCATCCTCCGCGGAGCGCTCATCTTTGAAAGTAATCTTGATTCCGCGGTTGAGGAACGCGAACTCGCGGAGCCGCTCCGCCAGCAGATCGTGCGCAAACTCGACCGTCTCGAAAATCCCCGTATCGGGCATGAACGTCGTCGTTGTTCCGGTCTTTCGGGTATTCCCGATCACCTCCACCTCGGTTACGGGCAACCCGCGCTCATACTTTTGCTGGTAGACTTTGCCGCCCTGTTTGACCTGCACGCTCTGCCATTCCGACAGACCGTTCACCACGGACGCGCCGACACCGTGCAGCCCGCTGGCGGTCTTGTATCCGACGTTGGCCCGTCCGTCAAACTTGCCGCCGGCGTGCAACGTCGTCATGACCACTTGTAACGCCGGAACACCACTGGAGTGCAACTCCACCGGAATGCCTCGTCCATCATCCCGGACGGTCACGCTCCCGTTGGAGTGTATCGTAACGTCAATCTGCGATCCAAAACCGGCAGCGAATTCATCAATCGAATTCTCAACTAACTCGCGGATCAGATGATGAAGCCCCGCCGGTCCCGTACTACCGATGTACATACCGGGACGTTTGCGAACCGCTTCCAAACCTTCCAAAACCTGTATATCATCTGCTCCGTAAGACATTTGTGTCTGCATATAATGAATTCTACTCCTTTGAATTGGCCGTCAACGACAAACCTCCGCGTTGCGAAGATTTGGTGTCAATCGTTAATCAACAATAGACGCCATCTAGATTCGGTGATTAACATCATCGATAACTGTGCGCCGACTTCGACTGAGGAAAAGACGCCGTAAATTTGTCTTTAGCT
This sequence comes from Candidatus Poribacteria bacterium, assembly GCA_028820655.1. GTDB lineage: Bacteria > Poribacteria > WGA-4E > WGA-4E > JAJDTR01 > JAJDTR01. The sequence goes on from JAPPIK010000045.1 coordinate 22,004, forward strand.
CCCGGTCGGGTACACCGGCGACCGCGTGCTCAACCTTCTCAAGCACACCTGCGGAAACCTCTGTCTCACCGAGATCATCCTCCAATATGTTATGACGACGAAAACGACGGGAATGTTGAGATTCCTGGCGTGGCAGCGAACGCGCCGGCATCATCTGAAATCGCAGTTCTCCAACCGCAACACGCCCGACTGCCGCATTGAGTTTTCGTATAATATGCTCCCGCAGCAACGTCAATTCGGCGACCAACGGGTGCGAAAACGCGTAGACGGTCAACTTAGATTTAACGAGTGAAGTCGGTTCTGTGTTACGAGCAATCGGCTCTCCGACGGCACGCTTCCAAGCATCAAAGACTCTCTGCTCAACCATCTTGTGCTCGAACCCGTGTTCCTTGAGCACCGTCTCAAGCAGTGGTCCAAGTTCATGAGTTTTGCCGGCCGAATCGGGCTTCATTTCATTGTCACGCGCGTACGAACTTGCAATCTGGGATGATATATTACAAAACTAATTTTGCTATTTGGAAGATTTTGGACATCCGCTGCCGTCAAAATTGAGTATGGTTCATCAATTGCGGAGATTTCGTAACACAGATTTGAGTTCCTCACACTTCAAGATTGTAAAGCCTCGGTATGGATTAACGATCCTCGCGCCGGAGCACACATCCGTCGTTGATAGTCAACACCGTGCATTTGTCAACATCCGCCTCCAGAACCTCCCGCTGCGTCGAAGTGATAAACGTTTGGGCGTTCAATTTCCCCAACAAATCCATCAGAAACGTCCTGCGCTCGTCATCCAACTCGGAAACCACGTCGTCAAGCAACACGATCGGCGTTTTCCCCGTGGCGTGGCGTATCACCTCCAACTCGCTCAACTTTAACGTGAGCGCTATGGTTCGCTGTTGGCCCTGCGAGGCGTACGGTTTCGCCTCCTCCTGCAGGGTTAGCCCCTGTTTCTGCGTCTGCAGCACCAAACTAAAGTTGTCCCGGTGAGGCCCAACGGAGGTGGTCCCGTGCATAACGTCAACCCGCCGAGACGAATTCAGGGCGCTCTCGAACTTCGTGAGCGCTTCGGACTCATCGTCAGACCTATCAAGAGATGAATCCTTATCCAAAGAAATTGATTCCCTTAGGTTAGGCGACGGTTGGTATTTCAGTTCGATCCCTTCCCGGTCTCCGGTTAATTTGGCATGTTTTTCTTGCGCATACATTTGCAACCGTTCGAGGATCTGCGAGCGCGTCTGAATGATAAACAGCCCGTGCTCAACAAGAAGACCATCCCATGCCCCAAGTTGTTCGGGACTCGCGTGTTTACCGCGAATCTGCTTGAGCAACTCGTTCCGCTGCTTGAGAACAAGCTGGTAGTCTTGAAGTCGCTTCAGGTAGGCGGAATCAATTTGGCAGATTAGGAGGTCGATGAACCGGCGGCGGTCTGCTGGCGCGCCCTTAACGAGGGCGAGAGATTCGGGCGAAAAGAACACAACTTTGAATTGCCCCATCCATTGAGACAGACGCGGTTGGATATCGCCGTTCAATTTGAAACGCCTCTGCCCCTGCAGTTGGTTTGAGACTTCTAACGTCATCTCCGAGTGAATCGCACCGTCGTTATCCGCATTGGATGCGATTGTGCCCTTCAGATAAAACCAACTTTCATCATGCCGGATGAGTTCATCATTCGGATAAGCGCGGTGCGACTTGGCGGTGCTAAGGAAATAAATCGCCTCTAACAGGCTCGTCTTGCCTTGGGCATTTCCACCAGTAATGAGGTTGACTCGACTCGGAAAGTCAATTTCGCAATCGACATAATTCCGGAAATTGCGCAAAACAAGCTGATTCAAGTGCATGCAGGAAATCCCGAACGCGGGTCCTCGACGTTCAAATCGAAGATTACGACTCCAACCGCATCGGCATAATGAGACACAGATGATTGTCTTCGCCAACCGGTTTCAACACAGCAGCGCTGAGTGCATCTTTGAACTCTATCAAGACCTCTTGCGTCTGAATGTGACTTAACGCATCTATGAGGAAACGTGCGTCAAAAGCAACCTCCAACCCGCCACCGCCGCCGTCAATTCCAACCGTTTCGTACGCTTCCCCGACATCTGGCGCTTTTGAAGACACGGCAATCTGGTCCGTCTGTATATCAAAACGAATAGAAAAGGTTTTCGGATTCGCTAGTAACGCTACACGTCTGGTCGCGCTGAGCAGATTCTCCACATTAACGGTTATTCGGTTTTCGTGATCCTTCGGAATAATCTGGTCGTATTTCGGATATTCACCATCTACCAGTCGAGAAGCCAGTGTCGACTCGTCGTCCGAAAAGACAATTTGGTTTTCAAGCAACGAGATTTTAAGTTCTGTCGAAGCCTCAAACGTCCTCATGATTTCCCGTACTGCCTTCAAGGGTAGGATTACACCGGTTGCCTCCTCGGGAACAGGCATCAAAGCGTCGCTGGTTGCCACCGCGAGCCGGCGTCCATCCGTCGCCACAACTTCCGTTTTCTCCCCCGTAAGACACAGATAAACCCCATTTAGAAAATACCGAGTCTCCTCCGTTGAAGCGGCAAACTCCGTTTTGAGAATCATAGATCGGAGCACTTCCGCCTCGACTGTAAAGAATCCGCCGCGAATAGACTCTATCTCCGGAAATTCATCATCGGACAGTCCGATGATCTTGTAGACGCCGGCGCCGCACGCAATTTCTACGCGATGGTTCTCGGTCGTGGTAAACTTGATTTCTTCGGGCGGCAGCTCCCGCACCACTTCGCCGAGTTTCCTCGCGGAAACCGTAACTGCGCCTTCTTGGAAAATCATGCCGGGAACAACAATTCTTATGGCGACTTCGAGGTCGGTTGCCGACATCTCGATCCGATTGTCCGCGGCGCGTACCAAAACGTTCGAAAGAATCGGCATTGTGTTTCTGCCGGCCGCGACCCCCTGCAGTATCTGAATGGACCTTAATAATTCATCCTTTGTGAAAGTTAACTCCATTTTTCCTCCTAGAAACTACGATGTTTCGTTGCACATGAAAATCAATTGCTTCGATGCACGTTTAACCCGCTATGCGAAACGGCGCCAAACCATTTATCGGATTACCCATTTTCCAGAAAGCCGCTATGAGTGTCGACATCATTTACGACGATTAAAGGTCTTCAAGTCGTATGTGTTACGTTACCTGTCTATTACGCTTAGTGGAAATGGGCGAGGGTTCGACGAATTACGTACCGGTTCGGTAATATATTCCTCATCTTCCGCATAATAGACTTGTGTAATCTCGAATTTTCACATACTAGATCTTGAGCGTATGTCCACGAACGACCAAAAATCACCGAGATACTACCCCGAGTCCGATTGATTGACCGATTTTGCCCTTCCATCATCAGTTTTAGACAATAGTCGGCACCTAAAGAATCTATTCACATGGCACTCCGCTGGAGTTCAAGAATTGAGTCTTCGCCCTTCTATCGACATTCCGCGCCACTGGAGCGGGGAATCGCGACCTGGAGATCGCTCCTACGGACTACAAATGTACTTTTCAAACGGGCTCATGTCTGTCAATAATGGTGCGCGATACGGCCACGTGAGAAATTAAACTTTTAGGTGCTCGATAATGCGGAAGATAAGTATTCCTTTCCCAATAACTTAAATATAAAAAGATTAGTAATAGTAGTAGGGGGTGTGGATATGTGGATAACCGCCCAGGCTCTTTTTGTGCTGCGGGCTGGACCTTGTGGATTTCCTGTGGATCAAATTTTTGCTTATCCACCACGCATCCACAAGTAGCAAATTATCCACATTCGCCCACAATCTAACCACAAGTTATCCACACATTTGTCCACAAGTTATCCACAGCAACTGACGTGCGTTAATCTGGCTGATTTCGGTATACTTGGCACGAATCATTTCATGTCTTCAATCAGAGTATTGACAGTCTGGTTTAGTTGCGCGTCTCGTTCAATCGCGTTTGCAATACGATCACAAGCGTGCATGACCGTCGTATGGTCGCTCCGGCCGAAAGCGGCGGCAATTTCCGAGTAGGATAGACTGGTCCTGGTTCGACAGAGATACATCCCGATCTGTCGAGGGATCACCAGTTGCTTGGTGCGCCTGGCGGATTTTAGGTCCGATGGTTTGATGCGGAAATAGGTTCCCACGTGTTTTAGGATGTCTTCCGCAGTGATTGCCACATGCCCCTGTGTGGTCGGAGGCCCCGTATGATTGCCTAGCGTCCTGTAAGTGAATTCTTCCGTGAGTTGTTCATTGAAGAGACTGGCTTCGGTAACGAGCCGAAGCAGCGCGCCTTCCAGCTCCCGGATGTTGGTTTGGACAACGTCCGCTATGGCATTCAAGACGGGATCGGGAACCGCATCAAAACCGTGGTCCTCGCATTTTTGGCGAAGGATGGCAACCCGCGTTTCGAATTGCGGCGTGCTAATCTCGGCTACCATACCCCACTCGAATCGGGATCTCAACCTTTCCTCGACCGCTTCGAGGTTCTTGGGAGGGCGGTCGCTCGTCATCACAACCTGATTCGAGTTTTGGTGCAACTCGTTGAACGTGTGGAAGAATTCTTCCTGCGTTCCGTCCTTGCGCTGCAAAAATTGAATATCGTCAATGAGCAGCACATCGGCGGTTCGATATTTGCCCCGGAAATCTTGGGAGGTGGAGCGAACGATGATCGAATCAATGTATTCGTTCATGAACGTCTCGGAGGTTACGTAGAGAACTTTGAGCTCCGGATGGATTTCATGTACGCGATTCCCGATAGCGTGAAGAAGGTGAGTTTTTCCAAGACCCACACCGCCGCAGAAAAACAGGGGATTGTACACCGTACCGGGATTCTCCGAAACGGCTAATGCGGCGGCGTGACTCAAGCGATTGTTGGTTCCAATGACAAAGCGCTTAAAGGTGTAGTTGGAATTTAAGCGCGCTTCCGCCGGCGATGCGTCGCTGGCATCGGCGGGAGGGTCCATACTGTCTGAAGTCGTTGAGGTACCGGGTCCGGAACGCGGCGGGGAGTCCGGTTCTTTGACCTCGATATCAAAGCTGGCACCCAGTCCGATTCGCCCTTTGATCGCACTGTCAATGTCCACTAGGAATCTAGATTCTATCTGATCTTTTGCTAGAACTGCGGGAACGGTGACCGTCAGTTTGCCTTCGGTCAAATCGGTCGGTTTCGCTTGGCGGAGGTAAACATCGTTACGTGCCGAGCTACTAAGGTCGGACAAAATGTCTGCCCAAATCTGTTCGGGGTTATGTCGCATTATGATTATTCCTACAGCAGTGAGATGAATGAGTTCATGCGAATAATGTTTCCTCGCAGTAAGAGGGCTTTAACGTACCGCAAAAACGTATGTCAGAAATAGGTGATTCGTTGGTTGGTCAATCAGGGAGAAAACGGCGCGATATCCACAAGTTATCCACAGCCCATCCACAATTATCTGCCACGCATATCGGGTGATTCAAGATGCCGTGAAACCTGTATGGAAGGGATTTACGCCGAGTGTAGAATTTCGGAAAAAGGGAAAAGAAACCGGCTCAGAACCTGGGTTTTCCACGAGTTATCCACAACCTGTCCACAGACTCTTCACCGTATCCAAATCCTCCGAATGTAAACAATTTAGTATAGCACGAAACAGGTTTTTAGGCAACACGAAAATGGCATTTAAATGCCACAAATCGGACGGATCAATGGCTCTCCAAATGTGCCGCGATTTCCACCCGTGGATAGCCAGAAACCCTTGCGGGGTGGGAGTTTGACGTAGGTTGGGCAAATGGGAATCCGCCGCAGATTTCACCGGGAATATGTTCTAGTGCCATGCTGCTGCGGGAAATAACGATTGTTATCATCAAAGAAGATTGGTTTCTCCGAATCTTGCGACGATAGTGGGGGATCTGAAATACCTCATGGTTGTAAATCGGGAGTGCTTGGCGATCAACTGCTCAACCCAACCTACACGGCTTGACCATATTGTTATGTTGCCAAATTAACACAATTGTGTTAATTTGCTTAGCGTCGCAATCGGGCGGAAGTGGAATCCCCATGAACTTAACGCCAAGGTAAACCATGAGCCTTAAGAAACACTTCGAATTCGACGGACGGGCCAATCGTAAAACCTATTGGGCTACTATCGGCATCGCCGGGTTCATAGCCTTGGTCACAATCGGTATTGGCGCTGTGACCGAGGTCTTTGCAGAGTACATTGCGCACCAAAACGCGCTGGTGGATTACGTGCGGGGCACGCTGATTGCGCTGGTTGAACTCTTGGTAATCGTTTTCTTTGCTTGGGTTTGGGCGGCGGTTTCAGTCAAACGCTGCCAAGATCTTGACAAACCTGGATGGTATGCTTTCATCCCCGGCTGGAATATTCTCGTTCTTCCCTTTAAGAAAGGCGTGCCCGACGCCCATCGCGCCGACCTGCCAACGGCATCCACAGGTTAGTAAGTTTGGATAAACAGTGCCAACCGATAACGTCCGATTCTGCACCCCTGTGGCACTGACACGGATCCGCGCTTGAGAGTGCCTCGACGGCGATCCCCTATTCCGTCACTTGATCGTTCTGTCCAACCTACGCACTTGTCGCGATTCGGATTGAGAATCTACGAGTGCCCTATCGCGCTCCTTGTCAGGATGCTTGACCCCTTGTTATTCGGTCGGTTGATCGTGTCTACGGCAAAAGTACTTGACAAACGCGGCATGGATAGACTATCATTCGGTGGTTTTTTGTACGCAGCATTTTTGAAAGGAGTTCCCCGTGAAACGTACATTTCAGCCGCACAATCGCAAGCGCAAAAACAAGATGGGATTTCGAATACGGATGTCCACAAAGAGTGGCAGAAAAATCCTCGCGCGCCGAAGGCACAAAGGCCGCCGGATCCTTAGCGCCTAGACCACTAACTGAATAATACCTGTCCCCGTTCCCATCCCTGTTGAAAGCCGTCAACCGCAACTTTTCACATTCGGCCCATGCTTCCCCTCGGCAAGCTCAAACTCGACTTCCTTGAGAACATTCTTCCCGATTCAGCACATGATTCCCGTGTCATCGTAGGCGCGCGTGTCGGAGAAGATGCTGCTGTCATTGATTTCGGCGACACCTGCCTCGTCGCCAAGACCGACCCCATCACATTTGCGACCGATGCAATCGGTTGGTATCTTGTCTGCGTCAATAGCAACGACATCGCGGCGATGGGGGCGGTCCCGAAATGGTTGCTGGTGACGATTCTGTTGCCGGAGGGTAACGCCACGGAAGAGCTCGTGTCGAACATCATGGCGCAGACTGCCCAAGCGTGCGATTATTTCAATATCGCGTGGTGCGGCGGGCACACGGAGGTCACTTACGGCTTGGATCGACCGATTGTTATCGGGCAGATGCTCGGCGAGGTGCCGAAAGAGAAGTTAATCCTGTCGTCGGGGGCGCGGCAGGGGGATGACCTTATCCTCACAAAGGGGCTTGGCATAGAAGCAACTTCCATTATCGCCCGCGAACGCGAGTCCGAGTTGGGGTACAATTACTCCGACGCTTTTCTTGCGCGTGCGAAGGAACACCTCACCTCACCCGGGATTTCAGTAGTGGACGACGCACTTACGGCGGCTGGAACGGGAGGAGTCCACGCCATGCACGACCCGACAGAGGGCGGGGTCGCAACGGCTGTGCACGAGTTGTGCCGAGCGGCGCAACTGGGTGCGCTTGTGTGGGAGGAGAAACTGTTTCTATCCGAGGAGACGGAGCGTCTTTGTCGCGAGTTTGAACTAAATCCGTTGGGCGTCATCTCGTCCGGGGCGCTCCTGATTGCCGCAGCCCCCGCTAGTTCGCAAGAGATTGTGGACGCGCTTGGCGAAAAGCAAATCGCTTCGGCGATTATTGGTCGATTTCAGGCGCGGGAAGAGGGCATGTTGCTTGAACGCGTGGACGGGGAACGCCAGCCACTTCCAATCTTCGAAAACGACGAGATTACGAAGATTTTCGATGTGACAGAATAGAGTCCTTAAAGCGATAGGCGAGGGGTAATCTATGCCAAGAAAGTTTGATGTGCCAACCTACTATCGCAGCCCCATTATTTCCGTCGTGAAGAAGGCGCGGCAGGCAACGGATCCCCGCAAACGCGATCTCTCTCCCTCAGTATTGGATTTCGGACCGGTTCGATTCAAGATTTCGCGCCACTTCGGATTCTGCTATGGCGTCGAGAACGCGATTGAAATCGCTTATCGGGCGTTGGAGGAAAATCGGGATAAGCAAATTTACCTGTTGTCGGAGATGATTCACAATCCTCGCGTGAACGAGGATCTGCGGCAGCGCGGTATAAAGTTCCTCTGTGACACCTCGGGACAGCAGCTGATTCCTTTCGACCGCTTGACCCCTGACGACATCGTTATCGTGCCGGCATTCGGCACAACATTGGAGATTCAGGAGGAGTTGGCAGGTCGAGGCATCGATCCTTATGCCTTCAACACAACGTGTCCGTTTGTCGAGAAGGTTTGGAAGAAGAGTCACGATATCGGCAGCCTCGATTATACCGTAGTGGTGCACGGCAAACGTCACCACGAGGAGACGCGTGCGACATTTTCTCACGCGAAAGCGCAGGCGCCGGTCGTCATCGTCCGCGATTTGGAGGAAGCGAAGCAACTCGCGCGTGTGGTACGTCGTGAGGCGTCAAGAGAGTTTTTCTACGAGTATTTCGCGGATCGGCATTCGCCGGACTTCGATCCGGACCGGCATCTTCAGCGCGTCGGTGTCGTTAATCAGACGACGATGCTCGCCACCGAGACACAGGCGATTGCGGAGTTGCTCCGGCAGGCGATGATAGCGCGGTACGGCGAAAGCGAAATTGACGAACACTTTGCCGATACGAACGACACGCTCTGCTACGCCACGAAGGAAAACCAGGACGCCACCGTAGCGTTGATCGAGGATGGAGGGGATGTCGCCGTCGTCGTCGGTGGCTACAATTCCTCGAATACCAGTCACCTCGTGGAGTTATGCGAGGAGCAGATGCCGACATATTTCATTTGCGATGCCGACGAAATGAGCTCTCCGAAGCGCATCCGCCACCTGAACATCCACACAAGGTCCGTGTCCGTAACCAAGAATTGGCTGCCGATGAACGCCGAGAACGGTCTGCCGGTCGACGTTGTCTTGACAGCGGGCGCCTCTTGCCCGGATTCCCTCCTTGATGATACGCTGCACAAAATCGTGTCTTGGTTTCCCGCGGCGTTTTCGGTCGAAGCCGTGATGGCGCCCTTTCAGGAACAACTTCCCGCTTAACCTCATGAAAGGACGAAAGATTGACTCAAGGTGCACGCCAATCTTGGACTGGGGTGCACCTGTTTCTCGTCCGGCTCCGTACTCCAAGCTGTTACGACAGCTCCCGTAAGGCGGTCAGGAGCGCGTCCGTTTGATCGGGGCGGCCGACGCTGATGCGGATGTGATCGGTCAAGCCGGGTTTGCTGAAATACCGAACCAAAATTCCCTTCCCCTCAAGGTCCAGCTTGAGTTGGCGGGCATCCCGGTCAACCACGCGACAGAGAATAAAGTTCGCTTGACTCGGATAGGGCAGCAGAAAACCAAGTCCGGTCAATTCTCGGTGCAACCGCTCACGTTCTTCGACAATCTTTCCCACCGTTCCCATCAAATGTTCGGCGTCGTTCAGAGATTCCAATGCCGCAACGGTTCCGGCCGCATTTACGTTATACGGCTGTTTAATCTTCCACAGTTGCGGCATAATCGCTTCTGGGAAGACGCCGTACCCCACACGCAGTCCCGCCAGTCCCGCCCATTTGCTAAACGTCCGTAAGACGATGAGATTCCCATGGTCCATCACCCAATCAACGCGGCTGATTCCGTGAAACTCGACATAGGCTTCATCAAGAATCACAGCGATGGGAAGTTCGAGCAAGCGCTCCAATTCCTCGTCGCTCAAGGCGCTGCCGTCAGGGTTGTTGGGGCAAGTCAGAAATAGCAGCTTGACGTTAGATCTTTCTGCGACCGTCGATTCGATTGCGCCAATGTCGACCGAGAAATCTGATGTGCGGGAGATGTTCATGAGTTGACCGCCATTGAGAGCGGCGTCGAAGCTGTACATGCCGAAGGTGGGAGGACAGTCGATAACGGCATCACCCGGCTGGATAAGGAGACGCATGATGAGGTCTATCAACTCATCGGCGCCGTGACCCACCATGATGTGAGATGTCCCTATGCTCAAGTATCGGCTCAATGCCTCGCGAAGCATGCTGTTGCCGGGGTCGGGGTAGATATGGTAATAGCGCTCGTGTGCCAGCGCTTCGTAAATGCGCGGCGATGGCCCGTAAGGGTTCTCGTTGGCGTCGAGTTTGACAATCTCGTCCGGCAATCTGCCGAGCCGCTTACTCAGCACATCAAAGGGAAGGATAGGGGTGTATGCGTCCATCTCCGCGATTTCGGGCCGCACAAGTTTGGCTAGGTCGAATGGCATAGTAGAATTCTATAAGTGCCGCGAATTCACGCCGTTGAGCCGCAAGTATCGTCGTTGCCGCGGCGAGTTTCTCTAGGTGAATCCATCGGCTGGCGGATAGCGGATGACCGTTTGATTCTTCAAGTCGCGGGGCGGAAACAAACGAGTTTGGGAGGGTGTTTGTCGCTTCTATAATTTGATAAACTGGGCGAGTACTGCGACTAGGATGCCAATCCAAACGAGAATCATCATCCCGATCATCCACTTGAAATTTTCTCGAATGTCTTTGCTAAGGCGTGACTCGGTGGTGTTGAGACGAACATCAAACTCGTTCATCCGGGCATTAATACGAACATCCAATTCCCCGATTCGTTGATCGATTGCCGTCTCCACGCCGCTAATACGTTGATTGAGTGCAGTCTCCACGTCGTTAATACGTTGATTGAGCGCGATCTCCACTTCGTTAATGCGTTGAGTGAATCCAGCCTCCACGTCGTTAATACGTTGATTGAGCGCAATCTCCATGTCGTTAATGCGTTGAGTGAATCCAGCCTCCACGTCATTGATTTGTTGAACGAGTCCGGATTCTACTTCGTTAATCCGCTGGTTCAGCCCGAATTCCACCTTGTCAATCCTCGTTTCAACGGTGCCCATTCGCTCTTCAAGCGATGTCATTCTACCTTCAAGCGATCCCATCCGCTCCTTCATCTGATCCAGTGCGCCGCGCACGTAAGTGACATCTTTAGATAGCTGCAGCACCAACCCGTTGGTCTCTTGAAACATATCCTTGATTTCAGCCATTTCCGAGTTGTTCAAGAGTCTTTCCTTAGGGGCATTCACGCGTTGAAAATGAGACGTGGTTCATTTCATCTTTTACCTCAGCGCATTACACAAAAGATTGTAACATGCTTCCTAGGCGGAGTCACGCTAAAACTATATCAGACGAACAAATCCTTTACAACACGGCCATCGTTAACTACGCGTATCGGTCGCCCTTGGCGCGAGTAGTTCTGGTTGTTGTAATCGATCCCCAACGCGAAGCAGAGCGATGCGAACAGATCCGGAACCGATACCGGACGCTCCACCACCGCGGTGCCGTCTTCGCTGGTCGCGCCGATCACGTGTCCTCCACGCACGCCGCCGCCCGCGATCACGGCAGACCAACCGTTGGGGAAGTGATCTCGTCCTTCGTTTTGGTTAATCTTCGGCGTGCGTCCAAATTCACCCAGCCAAAGCACAATTGTCTCGTCAAGGAGGCCGCGGTCGGCGAGATCCTTCACCAGCGCCGCGAAGGCAGGATCGACGACCTCCAGCAGATTCCCCGTCCGCTCGAAGTTGTTGGAGTGGGTATCCCACCCGTCAAGGGAGACCTCGACAAACTTCACGCCCGCCTCGATCAGGCGTCTCGCCATCAGGCACCCTTGACCGAACCGGTTGTCGCCGTATGCTTCCCTGAGGGCTATCGGTTCGTCGGAAAGGTTGAATGCTTCCACGCTCGGCGAGTTGATGAGTTTATCCGCCTTTTTGTAAACCGCCTGATGCGCTTCCGTACTCCTGCCAACCCGATCCTTCAGGAAATCTTTCTCAAGATCATTGAGCATTTTGAGCCGTTCCTCAAAGCGCCGCCGGTCCATTTGCTCCGGATATTTCAGGTCGTCAATCGGTTTGCGCGGGTCGTTCACCACAAACGGATCATGCTTCGCCTCGAGAATGCCTGCTGTAAACGATGGCGAGTTGATGTTGACGCAGTTGGGCAACTCCGAGTCCTCGTTGTCCAAATAGTGAGACGCGAGCGATCCGAATGTCGGATGTTTGACCGATCCCGTCGGCGCGTATCCGGTATGCATTAAGTACCGTGCCCGCTCGTGATTTCCCTCCCGGGACACCATGGAGCGAATCACCGCGAGATGGTGCGCTTGCTCTGCGACCAACGGCAGGTGCTGCGAGAATTGGATTTCACCCGCGCTGGTTGGAATTGCGCCGAACGGGCCGCCATTCAGCGTCCCCGGCTTCGGATCAAACGTGTCCAGTTGGCTCGGTCCGCCGTTCATAAACAGCACAATGCACCCTTTTGCCCGCGGCATTATCTTCTCGAACTGTGCCCATGCCGTAGATTGAAGATGCTGCATGGCGACGAGTCCAAGGAAACTGCTCATACCGCATTTGAGGAAGTTCCGCCGTGACATCCCGCTATTCGACGTGTCAACCGGTTCAAACTCCGGAACCCAAATCTGCGTCTTCATGATTCAACCTTCCTTTCGGGTCGAGTGCGCCGTGAAAGCATTGTAGTCGTCCGTGGTATTTGATTTTGCTCCGCGATATTCTTCCAAGTTGGTTCAGTGGTTTAACGCAAACTCGGCGGAGTTGAGGAGAACCCAATAGATATCGCCGTAGGCAAGATCCTTGTTGCGGTAGAGGCTGCGATCTAGGTAGCGCATGAAATACGATTTCTCCTTTGAATTCGGAGGGCGCGAAAGCACGTTTAGATAGATGCGTTCAAGGCGGTCTCCCGGGTCGCGCCATTTGTCAAGAATGTAGTTGAGGAAACTCCCGCGCGCTTTGGTGTCCGCGCTATCGTTCACCATAGCACCGTTAATCATCATCAGAGCCTGAGGCACGGTGCCGTTGAACGCCTCAATCTCTTCGTTTTCTCCGTTGTCGAGCAGGAAAACGAAGCGTTGTAGATATTCCCGTTTCTTTCGCTCGAGATCTAGTGGATCTTGCCGAAACAGTATCCTTTCAAAACCCGTAGCTTGAAGCATCGAGAAAAAAAACTGCTCCGGGTCCAGCGGCTTGATATAAGCGTGCGAGTAGTATGTATCATCGTCCTTGTTATTCTTGTTCGTTTCCGATGATCGTTGGTAAGCGTCGGTGTTCAGGATAATGCGCATCAAATACCGCAAATCGTGATCGTAGATGACGAAGTATTCGGCGAGCATGTCGAGGAGATCGGGATCCGAAGGGGGATACTCCTCTCCGAATCCGTCGAGCGGCTCGACGAACGCCCTCCCCATAAAATGCGACCAAATTCGATTAACGATTGCCTTGGCGAAGTAGGGATTCTCTTTGTGGGTTATCCATTCGCCCAACGCCTTCCGTTCCAGAGTAGGCACCCCTTGATACGCCTCGCCGTCCAAGAAGCGCGGAGCAACGTCTGTCTCGGTGTCCGGAATGTGGATGGGATGTGCGGTGCCATCCGCAATGTAATGTCCTACAACCTCCCTTCTGCCATCCATGGTTGTTTCGTAAAGCGGAACCCGCTTCATGCCAGTGAAAAATGCGGCGACCCCGAAGAAGTCCTCTTGGAACCACGCCTCCGTTTTGTGATCGTGACACTGCGCGCACTGCATCGGCAGCCCCAGAAACAGGCGGGAGATGTGAGCGCTCAATTCAACCGGATCCAGCTCGTAGCGTAAAATATAATTTGCCGCGCCGTTGTCTCTTGAGTCTCCTTTGGCAGCCACGAGCGCCTTTACAAAGTGATCGTACGGCATGTTTTTTCGCAGCGCCTCTTCCACCCACTTTTCCAGGTTTTCCAAATTGCCGGCCGCTTCTCGCTTTACCAGCCATTTCATCCAGAGGTGCGTCCAATACTGGATGTATGCCTCGCTGCCGATCAGCCTGTCTATCTTCCTCTCGCGCTTTCGCTTGGATCCATCATTGAGAAACTCGAGAACCTCGTCGGCAGTTGGAATTCTGCCCGTCAAGTCAAGATGGACACGCCTTAGAAATTCGGCGTCGGATGATCTCTTTGAGGGCTTGAGGTTTTGCTCCTTCAACCGTGTACTGATGTGTATGTTCACGAGCTTCGAACTGCCGGGTATGCTGCTTTCTAACGTAGCGTTGCAGATGCAGAACAACAGGAGGATGGCAAGCCAAACACCTACGGTTCGGTTACGCGTATGTTGTGATGAATATATCATGGTTCCGATCCTCCTCTCTGCTCAGGCCTCCAAACTGGCCAAAAAAGAATAACACGATAGTAAAAGACGTGTCAATCCTGATTGCTCCTGAGCCTCGACCCCTGTATCTGTAGGAGCGATCTCCAGTTCGCGCTCCCGTAAGGTTCCATCAACCATGTGGCATCGCTCTCTGTAGGAGCGACCTCCCGGTCGCGATTCCTTAAGGTTCCATCAACCGTGTGGCATGGGCTTCTGTAGGAGCGACCTCCAGTTCGCGATTCCCCGCTCCAACGGAGCGGCATGTCAATAGAAAGGAGAAGCCTCAATTCTTGCACTCCGGAGGAGTGCCATGTGAGTTCAAAGCTGCGATAGCAATCCCATAGCAAAACCCCATAATACTCTTGCCGACCCTTTCGCGCCAGCGGGGATGAAGCGAGTGAATAACGAGAGCGATAGAATTCCCACACGTGTAAGTCACTGTAAGAGACCAAAGGAATGAATAATGACTGCGATACAGTTCCTCTCCAGTTCGCGACCCTGTAAGGAACAATCAAAGGCTTTGCGCGGACTTAGGCGATCTGCGGCATAAACACCATGAACAACGGCGAGAACTGCCCGAGATTTCACCTCCCCTCCAAGCGATCAACCTTGACTTTTCGGAGCGGATGGATTATGCTTTTTCCACTTGTAAAAGGCAGGGTGATGGGCTGATGGGAGCCAAATCCGTTTCACTTGAAGTGACTGTGGCAGGCATCCGCATGAAGACGCCGGTCATGGTGGCATCGGGGACATTCGGCTACGGCAGCGAATACCTTGATTTTGTCGACCTCAACCAACTTGGCGCCATCGCGGTCAAGGGCATCACCAGCGTGCCGTGGCCCGGGAATCCGATGCAGCGAATTATCGAGACGCCATCCGGGATGCTGAATGCAATCGGGCTGCAAAACGTCGGTGTCGATACCTTCATCTCCGAGAAACTTCCCTACCTGCGTGATTTTGATGTGCCGCTCGTCGTTAACGTCTGCGGTGAAACGCTGGAGGAGTATTGCGAGGTTGCGGAGAAACTTGATGCGGCGGCGGGTGTTGCCGCGATAGAACTGAACATCTCGTGCCCAAATCTCGATTGCGGCGGGATGAGTTTCGGCGTCGATCCCCGGTTGGCCGGCGATCTTGTCGGGAGTGTGAGGGAAAAAACCCGTTTTCCGTTGCTGGTTAAACTGTCGCCCAATGTCACGGACATCGCCGACATTGCCAAAGCCATTGAAGACGCCGGCGCGGACGGGCTGTCCGTAATCAACACGTTGCTAGGCATGGCGATTGACGCGAAAACCCGTCGGCCGCAACTCGCCAACCTGACCGGAGGGCTGTCGGGTCCGGCGATTAAACCGATCGCGCTGCGCATGGTGTGGCAGGTCTATAACGCGGTCAAGATCCCGATCGTCGGCATGGGCGGCATCATGACGGGAGAGGACGCGATAGAGTTTTTCATCGCGGGGGCTTCGGCTGTCGCGGTCGGCACGGCGAACTTTGTCAATCCGCGCGCTTCGCTTGATGTGACCGACGGGATTCGCGCTTATTTGGAGGAATACGGATTTGATTCGGTAAAGGAGTTGGTTGGGAGTTTAGTGCAATGACTGGAAGGTCGGAAGAGCGGAAGGTTGGAAGTTGACCGCCCGCACTCTCTTCTATGCTTCGAATCAGTTTGGGATAGTAAGGAACGCAGATCTGCGTTCCTTACAAAAAGCGGCTAGTTCACGTTGGTGCGATACAATCATCGAATAAAACGGCTATAGGATGCTTCATATACGTCCCACTTGAACTTTACCTTAACTGACGATCTGTCGAAGAAATCGCACCTACCGTCGTAACTGAACCGATAACTCGCACGGAAAGTTCTCAAGCAACACTCGACATTGAAGATTTCTATCGCACTCCTTATCCAGTCGCTTGATCTCCTCTGGAGTGCGGAGATTGGACGGATCACGATTCTATTGACATCTCACAGGATTTACTATTGCGCTCCTTATTCAGTCGCTTGATCCTCTGGAGTGAAAACCTTTCTGCGAAGGAACACCTACTCAAAGCCTGGCATCGATTCAAAGACGTAGTGTTACTTGCTGAATGAATTATTCCGACAGGGATAATGGCACGCTACCAATTAGCACGTAATAGCAGTGAACAATCGTGTTGAAATTAAATTCATCGTGTGTAGGAGATTGCAATGGGATATATTAAGAAAAAGAAGGATTGGCAGAAGAAGGTATCGCAGATGCCAAGAAGGAAGTATCTTGTTTTCTATGGATCGGTCGATGATATAGAAGACGGAATCAACGAAATATTCGAATACGGTTACGTTGTTCATAGCCAGTCAGTCGCTGCGCTAAACGCACTCATCGTTATCATGGAATATGTTGGAGATGAATCCACAGAAGTGTCATGATGGGATAGAATTTGAAACGATAGAATCGGTACAGAGATCATGAGACATCTCATCACGCTTGATGATTTATCGAACTTTGAAATTAGCCAAATTTTCCGGCTCGCGGACCAGATGCGGACGAACTTGGCGACATGGTCGGGATTCTGCCAGGGCAAACTGTTGGCGACGCTGTTCTATGAGCCGAGCACGCGAACTCGGTTATCGTTCGAGAGTGCGATGGAGCGGTTGAATGGACGGACGCTGGGGTTCGCGGATCCGCATGCGGCGTCCGTCGCAAAGGGCGAAACCATCGCCGACACCGCTCGCATGGTCACGAATTACGCCGACGTCATTGTTGTGCGCCATAGCTTCGCGGGTTCGGCGCGGGTGATGGCGCGCTACGCCAATATACCGGTTATCAACGGCGGCGACGGAAGCCACGCGCACCCGACGCAGGCGCTCGCGGACATGTACACGGTGATAGCGCGGAAAGGCGAGGTGAAAGGGCTGACGGTCGGCATCTGCGGCGATCTGCGTTATGGACGGGCGGCTCATTCCTTTGCACTCGCCATCGCGAGATTCGGGGGAAAACTGGTGCATATCGCGCCGGAGGGTTTTCAGATGCCGAAATGGGTGCTCACGAAAATCCGGTATTTGTACGGAGGGGCGCCGGCGGTATCCCTGCATCTCGCCGACGTGATTCGCGAGCTTGATGTCATCTATGTGAATCGGCTTCAGGAGGAGCGTTTGCCGGCGGATGTTGATCCGGAAACGGCGCGGTCAAGCTACCTTGTCAACGCCGATGTAATGCGGAACGCCAAATCGGATGCGATGATTATGCATCCATTGCCGCGTGTCAACGAGCTTTCCTACGAATTGGACGAAGACCCCAGAGCCGCCTATTTTGAGCAGTCGGCAAACGCGATTCCAACGCGCATGGCGTTGATTGCCAGCTTGACGGGGCTTGAAGAGTTGATTTTGACACAGCCGCCTGGGCGCGAAATCACTGGCGGCGGTGAACCATGCGCTAACCCGGACTGCGTCACCGCGTTTGAAAACTACCTGCAACCCGAAATCGAGACGCGCGAGGGGGAAGGATCCATGACATCCTGTGCGTATTGCGGCGTAATCGTATCCTAATACCACTTCGTGTTTGAAGAATGGTGCATACGATGCTTTAATTATGTCATTCGCTTTTCCGTAGGCGGGAATCAAGGGACTGAATAAGGAGCACGATTGAGATCTACTTGCCCCGCTTGGGAAAGACTTAATTTTTGATATTGTTTCACCGCCATTTTAGAGAAAAGGTACAATTTGGGAGCAAGCCAACCACGATGGATTTTTACAAATATCATGCGCTCGGCAACGATTACATCGTCGTCGATCCGAACAAAAGCGAAGTAAGTTTGACGGAAGCGAATATCCGGCGAATCTGCCACCGCAATTTTGGAATCGGTTCGGACGGGATTCTCTATGGCCCAACCGTTGATGGCGGGGAGATTTCCTTAAAGATTTTGAATCCCGATGGCAGCGAGGCGGAAAAGAGCGGTAACGGCATCCGAATATTCTCAAAATACCTCTTCGATGAATCCTACATCAAGAACAACCGGTTCAAACTCCGGACACTCGGCGGTGAGGTTGCCGTCGAGATTCTGGACAACCGCGCTCGGAGGATCAAGGTCGATATGGGGACAGTGACCTTCGTCAGCCATGAAATTCCGGTTAGCGGTGAGAGGCGCGAAGTGGTCGACGAAAAGCTCCCGGTAGGCGATGAAGAGTTTAAGGTTACATGCGCTTCCGTCGGCAACCCGCACTGCGTGATTCCGATGCCCGAAATTTCGAAGGAGTTGGCGCTCAAGCTGGGACCGCAGGTGGAAACGCATCCACTGTTTCCGAACAAGATTAACGTCCAACTGCTAAAGGTCGTCGATCGGCGGAATATCCGGATTGAGATTTGGGAACGAGGCGCGGGATACACGTTAGCGTCGGGGAGCAGCAGCTGCGCGGCGGCGAGCGCCGCACACAAGTTGGGGCATGTGGACCGTGATCTCACGGTGCATAGCCCCGGCGGGCAGATTGAGATTGAGATCAAGTCGGACGGGCATATTTTCATGACGGGC
This sequence comes from Candidatus Poribacteria bacterium, assembly GCA_028820655.1. Taxonomy (GTDB): domain Bacteria; phylum Poribacteria; class WGA-4E; order WGA-4E; family JAJDTR01; genus JAJDTR01. Next base: position 40,867 of record JAPPIK010000045.1, read on the forward strand.
GGCGTAACGGGGGTGATGTCAGGCAACTTCAAGAAGGACCTTCAAGAGGAATTGGGAATGAGCACATAAGTGATGTGCGAGACGGTCGATCCCGCCCCTTCGACCCAGATTCTGAACATGTATCCACTAAATATACCGGGACTGAGGTGTTTGCGCTCAAATGGCTTCAACCGGAAGGAAACGCTATCCAGTTTCGTTATTTGTGTCCATACTCCTGCATCTTGTGTTAACCCTATTGCTGTTCCGGACAATAACACATGAGTATGGGGACGAGGGGGCCATTACGCTAGATTGGGTCAAATTGCCGCCCGAAAAGCGCACGGTGAAAACGGAAGTCGTCAAGCGCCCGCCACCCAAAACGACTGAACCAAAGACGCTCGGTATCCAGCGAAATTTGGCGAGTCCTGCCCCAAAGCCGGTTGAGGTTAAGATCGATTCGAGCAAATCTCCCGTGTTCGCCCCACAGAATCTCGAGATATCGGTAACTTCGCCAGAATCTGGCTTGACAAGTCTTGAGACCGAGGCGAATTTACCGGCGGCGGCTCACAGTCAAAAGTTTCGCAAGGCGGTCCGCGGTTCAGGTGCGGGGAATGAGGGACTGCTTATAGGTACTGTGCAACAACCGAGCAGCGAAAAAGGCAGGTCAAATAGCTTGTCGTCATCGATAATAGACTCGACGGGCGCGGTCGATTCTCTGGACTCGGAAGATGCCGATTTTTCGCGGGGTGAACTTGTATCCAAAAACAAACTTGGCGCTGTGCTGTTAGGAAAGGGATCCGACCTCGAAGGACACATCCGGCTTGTCAGGCTCAGACATTCGCTGTCGGACTGGTGGCAGGATCCGACCGCCCTCCCCAGCTTTATGAAATGGCTCGCCGAGAATTCACCCTTGCGTGCCGATATGAACTTTAAGGGCGGCTCCCTTCGGATGACCGATCCGGACATTCTGTACGCGCCGATTGTCTTCATGACGGGACACGACAAAGACATTACCGTCTCCCGTGGTCTGGGAAAGGACGGACCGTTAACCGGCGAATTCACTCCGGCGGAGCGAGCCGCCCTTCGAACATATGTCATCGAGCGCGGCGGGATGTTCTTTTTCGACGACTGCGGGTTTAACGGTCTGTTCGCACAACAGGTGGCGCTTGAACTTGACAGAATCTTCCCGGAATACCCGCTGGTAAACATCCCGCATGACCACGAAATCTACAAGATTCATTATCAGCTTTCGGCGCCGCCGACCGGCGGCGATGTTTTTTGGGGATCCGAGAACAGTCCGAAAACGTCCAAGTTCAAATATCAAAAAGGCATCTCGATCGGGCGCCGCCTGGGGGTTGTCTTCAATCGCAAGGACTACATGTGCTCCATGGAAACGGCCGAGATTGAGAGCCGCACCATGCTTCGTATGCGCCGGTCCCCGGATGTCCACCGTTTCATGACCAATCTCTTGATCTACACCATGAGGTACGGCGGCAATACGGACCGATCCAATTATAAAGAGTAGCCACTACATTCCGCTGCCCTAATCTTAATTCTACCCACCGCTCCCCCATAAACATATAGACATCTTTCCAAGCTTTCTAGGTGTCGGTACACTAATCTTGCTGATTACAATAGGCGGGCTGTTGCAGCCTTGTCAAAGAAAATCTCAAGTTGGCAGTAATGGCGGCCACAATTCATGTTTTTTGCATTGTTGCAGTGTTTGTCTTGATAGAATGATTCCAAGAATCTTGCGCCGTATGACAATATCAAACTTCGGCGGCCGAATACAATTCTAAACATTCGATTGAATTAATTTCCCACGCCAGTCAAGCGCATGAACCCATAATCCTTATTGGAGTGTTGGGAGGGTGGCGTGAAGTTTGACTATGCACAGATACCCACTGTCAGTATACTTCTCATTCGTCCCGTAACGTGCAAAGATGTCTAATATACTTCACCTTCCCATTACGACGCTTGCAAAACTCATTCGTTCCGGCGAAATCTCTCCCGTAGAGCTGATTGAATCAGCTTTCGAAGCGATTGACAGAGGCAATCCGGAGTTAAACGCCTTCATTACGCTATTTCGGGAGCAAAGTCTGGAGGGAGCACGGCAAGCTGAAAGAGAGATTCGCGAGGGGCACATCCGCGGCCCCTTGCACGGAATGCCGATTGCGCTTAAAGACATTATCCACGTTACGGGCGCGCCTACTCGGTGCGGATCGAGCTTCTTTTCGGTAGATTCTACGCGACCCGATGCAACTGTTACCGCGAGATTGAAAGGCGCAGGCGCGATAGTAATCGGAAAGACCAATTTGCACGAATTTGCCTACGGTGTGACGACAGAAAACCCGCATTTCGGTACAACCGCGAACCCGTGGAACACGTCGCACGTTGCAGGAGGATCAAGTGGCGGCTCGGCGGTGGCGGTCGCCGCCGGTTTTTCTGCCGGTGCGCTTGGCACCGACACCGGCGGATCGGTTCGCATTCCGGCGGCGATGTGCGGGGTTGTCGGGCTTAAACCCACGTACGGACGGATCAGTGTCACGGGAGTCCTTGAACTCGCGCAGTCGCTTGACTGCGTCGGTCCGATCTGCCGCCGTGTCGAGGATGCCGCGGTCATTATGAATGCGCTTGCGGGGTATGACATAAGCGATGTGAACAGTGTGAACCGCTCCGTCCCCGACTACACTGATTCTTTGAGTGATTCCGTCAGTGGAATGAAGGCTGGCCTTCCTCGGCAGCATTGTTTTGAAGATCTCCATCCGGACGTGGAAAGCAGTGTCGCCGAAGCCATTGAGATCCTGGGGCAGTTGGGCGTGGAAGTGGTTGAACTCGATCTGCCCTCCATTCCCGACGCGCACCAAGCCACGCTGACCCTCTTGATGGCGGAAGCGAGCCATTTTCATCGGAAGCGCCTTGCCGAGCATCGAGAGGATTACAGCCATGATGTGCGCGAGATAATTGAGGATGGTCGGAAGTTCTCCGCGTCGGACTACGTTGCTGCCGTTCGAGTGCGTGAACAGGCGCGCCGTGAATTCGCTCGCGCCTTTGAGTGCGTGAATTTTCTCCTCACGCCGACCGTTCCTGCGCCCGCTCCCCTTCGCTCCATGATGGATACTTCGGAAGGAAGCGACTCCAACCGGATGCGGCCGCGCTTGACTCAAAACACCCGAATCTTCAATCTGCTCGGCTTGCCCGCCATCTCGGTACCTTGCGGATTCACCGCAGAGAGCTTACCGGTCGGACTTCAGATTGTCGGGCGGTGGTGGGCTGAGGATGAGTTGCTCCGAGTTGCGCACACCTACGAGCAAGCGACGCCGTGGCATGGGATGAGTCCGAATGACAACGGTGCGGAAGCCGACAAGAACTCTGTATCCACCATTCGGGGTTGAAAAACAGGGGCACGCAAAAACAGAAGATGAGGAGTGAACAATGAAGAAGAGCGCTCCAAAAAATCGCACTCTGACCTGTAGTGAAGAGGAACTTAATCGACTTTCAAATACTCTCCTTCAAGTGGGCTGTCCTGTCAGTGAGAGGGAGATTACGGACAAGATTATCGCAGGAGACACGTTTGAGGTGTGTAGCTATTTGCCCAAAGGATTTGTCAATCTCCTGGTACTCGACCCGCCCTACAGTCTTTCCAAGGACTACAACGGACACGTATTCAAAACGCAGGAAAAAGACAGCTATCAGAAGTGGTTCCTGAACGCTATCGAAGTCTTGATACCCGCGCTTGCGGCGGATGCGACGGTTTACGTCTGCTCAGATTGGAGAACGTCCGTCTTGATAGCCCCCATCCTTGAATCGCACTTCCGCATTCAAAATCGAATCACTTGGGAACGGGAGAAAGGTCGCGGCGCCAAAACTAATTGGAAAAACAACACGGAGGATATTTGGTTCTGCACCACCTCCGAAAATTACTATTTTGACGTGGATGCGGTAAAGCTTAAGCGTAAAGTAAACGCCCCGTATAAAGTTGATGGAATGCCGAAGGATTGGGAAGCGGAGGAAACAGGCAACTATCGCCTCACTCACCCGTCGAACATCTGGACGGACATAACAATTCCATTTTGGTCAATGCCTGAAAACACGAACCATCCGACACAGAAGCCGGAAAAACTGATTGCCAAGCTGATTTTAGCCAGTTCCAAAGAAGGGGATTTTGTGATCGATCCGTTCCTGGGCAGCGGAACCACTGCGGTGGTGGCGAAAAAACTTGGGAGACGTTTCTGTGGGATAGAACTTAATCGCGAATATTGCTGTTGGGCGCTCAAACGCTTGGAGCTTGCCACCGGAGATTTGACGATTCAGGGATATGCTGACGGGGTATTCTGGGAAAGAAACACTCTAAGCGATCAGCCGAAACCCACTCAAGAAATACTTCAGCAGAGGAAGTTGTTCTGATGAAATCAACATTCTATTACGGCAGTCATTATTTGGGTGTGGCAGACGGTATCAAAAACTACATCAATTCATCGCCAGAGTTTCTTTCGCAACAAACAGTTGGGAGCCCTCGAGCCGTGGGGATGCGCTTGAGACATTATTGGCAGAGAAATTTGACACTTTTTTGGGTGATTGGTGCGCCGAGTATTCAAGTGACTTTGCGCGGCGCGCAATGGCAGATCTCGCGTTTACTGACAACGATGGTTTCTATACTGTTGTTGATGTGAAGACACACCGAGAAGATACAAAGTTCAATATGCCGAATCTGACCTCCGTTGAGCGATTGGCAAGATTCTACGAATCGGATTCAAACATCTTCTGTTTGATACTGATAAGATACGTAGTAAAGGGTACCAAAGTTACCGCGACGGAGGTCACCTTCACTCCAATTGAATTCTTGAGTTGGGAATGCCTAACTGTAGGTGCATTAGGCTGGGGTCAAATTCAAATTTCAAACTCAAACAACATCAAAATAATTGATGGCTATTCTCGGAAAAAATGGATGCTCGATCTCTGCGATACGCTGTTAGAGTTTTATCCAAAGGAGATTCAGAAGATACAAGAAAGAATAGGAAGATTTGAAGATGTAAAGGCGTATTGGACCACTCGGGACGATGTCTGGAAGTGACATGCCAGAATCACATTGAGTTTCTTGTGAGACGCTGTAGAAAGGCTTAGTTCTTGACAGGGGCGTTATAGTCATGTATTCTTGAGATTGTATGGGCAGTAGAATCAAGAACGGCGCCCAAGGCAAACAGAGATCGGAAACCGTTGCACAATAGCACGATTGTAGAGTCAATTTCCCGGTTCGGTAAGAATCGATCAAATGGCAACTATCTGATAAAACCTCACAGAGCCTAATTGTCTGCATTATTTGGATACTATCTTTCGGCTCCGTTCAAAAGGAGGAGAACATGGAAATTCCAAAAGAGAAGCTGCTTGAAATCTACGAACGGATGGCAACCATCCGCCAATTTGAAGAACGCGTGCGCGAAGAGTTTGCCGCGAATCGCATTCCGGGGTTCGTCCATCTATATGCGGGAGAGGAGGCGGTCGCCGTCGGCGTCTGCGCTCATCTCACCGACGAAGACATGATCACCAGTACCCACCGCGGTCACGGTCACTGCATCGCCAAAGGGGTCGATGTGAAGGCGATGATGGCTGAACTCTACGGTCGCGCCACCGGCGTCTGCAAGGGAAAGGGCGGGTCGATGCACATCGCTGATCTCGACCGAGGCATGCTTGGCGCCAACGGCATTGTCGGCGGCGGCATTCCACTCGCGTGCGGCGCCGCGCTGAGCGCCCAGGTACTCGGAAAGGATAACGTGGCTGTCAGCTTCTTCGGTGACGGCGGAGCCAACGAAGGCAGTTTTCACGAAGGACTAAATCTCGCCGGCGTTTGGCAACTTCCCGCTGTATTTGTGGCGGAGAACAACGGCTGGGCGGAATCCACCAGCAGCGACTATTCCGTAGCGGGCGCCGACATCGCCGGTCGGGCTCGAGCCTACGGCATGCGCGGCGAGGTTGTGGATGGATTGGATCTCTTCGATGTTTATGAGAAAGCCGGCAAGGCGATTGCCGCGGCGCGCGCCGGAGAGGGACCCACGTTACTCGAGTGTAAGACATACCGCTTCTACGGTCACCACGAAGGCGATAAGCAGGGCTACCGGTCGCAGGAGGAGGTCGAAGAATATCGCAAGAATCATTGCGTCATCAAGAACTTCCGCGCACGCACGACCGATGAAAGAGCATTGACCGACGAGGAGCTGGACGAGATTGAAACGCGGGTGTCGGAGTCCATAGAATCCGCGGTTGCCTACGCGGCCGACAGCCCGTGGCCCGAGCCGAGCGATGTGACGGAAGATGTCTACGTGGACTACAAGGAGGTGCTGTAATGAGCGAAGAACGGGAACTGACCATGGGAGCGGCTATCCGCGAGGCGCTGCATCATGAGATGGAGCGCGACTCTACCGTCATCGTTATGGGCGAGGATGTTGTTGGCGGAGCGGGATCGAAACTACCGGACGCCGAGGATTGCTGGGGCGGTCCGTTTGGAATCACCGGTGGACTCGCGGGCAAGTTCGGACGGAACCGCATTCGCGACACGCCGATTAGCGAGGCGGGTTTCATCGGCGCCGCTATTGGCGCGGCGGCGACGGGGCTCCGACCGGTAGCCGCGCTCATGTTTGTCGATTTCTTCGGCATTCCGATGGACCAGATTTTCAACCAGGGCGCCAAAATCCGCTACATGTTTGGCGGCAAGGCAAAGGTGCCCGTCGTCATCCGAGCCGCAATCGGAGGCGGAATCAACGCCGCCGCGCAGCACTCTCAATGCCTTTATTCCATCTTCGCACATATCCCGGGATTGAAAGTCGTGGTTCCCTCCACACCGTACGATGCCAAAGGTTTAATGACGGCGGCCATCCGCGACGACGACCTTGTATTCTTCCTGGAGCATAAGCGGTTGATGGGATCCAAAGGACACGTCCCTGAGGAATCTTATGTCGTCCCGCTGGGCGAAGCATTGGTCCGGCGCGAAGGGGACGATGTTACCGTGGTTGCAATTGCGAAGATGATCGACTTGGCACTGAGCGCGGCGGACGGGCTTGAAGCGGAAGGCGTGAATGTCGAAGTGATAGATCCGCGCTCCTTAAGCCCGCTTGATGGCAGGACGATTGTGGATTCGGTCGAGAAGACGGGGCGGCTCGTGATTGTTGACGAGGATACGCCGAGATGTAACTTGGCTACGGATATCGCCGCGCTGGCGGCGGACGAAGCCTTCTATAGCCTTGAAGCGCCGATTAAGCGTGTCACGCCTCCGCATACACCCGTCCCCTTCAGCCCGGCTCTGGAAAATGCCTATATCCCGTCAGAGGACCGTGTCGTGACAGCAATTCGGGAGGTGATGGCTGCATGAAAGCAGTTGTCTTTCCGAAGTCGGGATTGATTACCGAGCAGGGAACTCTTCTCCAGTGGACAGTCTCGGAAGGCGACCGTGTCGAGGAGGGGCAGCTTCTGTGCGAGGTCGAGACCGAAAAAACCACAATCGAGGTTACCGCGCCCGTGTCGGGCCTCCTTCGGAAAATACTTGTCGCCGAGGGGGGAAAGGGGCCCGTGGGCATGACGCTTGGGTGGATTGGCGAGGCAGATGAGGAGATTCCCGAGGTCAAGGAAGTACCGTCACTGCCGGGAGCTACCCCGGAGAAATCAACTCCCGCGGCAAGCTCTAAAGTTCGTCCGCAACGCGCGGCAGGGGGCGGCCGACTGCGCGCTTCGCCGGCGGCACGAAAACTTGCGGCGGAAAACGGTATTGAACTGGCTGAAATCTCCGGCAGCGGTCCGGGCGGCGCCATCACAACCGGGGACGTGGAACGAGCCATTGAAGCCGTGGCGGCAGATGCGGACGCTGAACGTGTACCGATGAGTTCCATGCGCCGCGCTATCGCCAATCAGACGCAGGAGAGTTTCCAGCAAGCGCCGCACTTCTACCTCACGTTGGAAGCCGACGCCGAGTTGCTCTCGGGGGGACGACCGGAAGGCGTTTCGATTACACACTGCTTGATAAAGGCGGCGGGCTTGGCGCTCCGCGAGTTTCCTCAAATGCGCGCACAGATTCAAGGTGAGGAATTCCTCATTCCTAACGCGGTTCACGTGGGACTAATCACAGCCGTTGAGGGCGGTTTGGTGGTTCCCGTGGTACGCGATGCCGATCAACTCACGCTCTCCGAGATTTCGGACAAGGTGCGCACCCTCGTCGATAATGCACGTGCGGGCAAACTTTCCGGCGACGACGCTTCCGGCGCCGCTTTCAGCATAACCAACTTGGGCATGTACGATGTAGAGACGTTTCACGCCATCATCCACACGCCCGAATCCGCCATCCTCGCCGTCGGCACGGTCACGGAAAAGCCGGTGGTCGAGGATGGAAACGTCGTGCCCGGAAAGCGGATGGCGCTTACGCTGTCGTGCGATCACCGCGTGGTCGATGGCGTGATTGCGGCGCGGTTTCTTGGACGCCTCAAGGCGCTCTTGGAAGACGGTTCGGAATTGGGGTTAAAGTAGGTGCCAGAGTGCAAGAATTACAGCAGTTGCTTGGTTCGGTTGACATTCGATAGCATGGTCCGACGGGGTTGAATTTCCCAACCCCGCTAATGTCAATTCGGTCCAGTTATTCCGGTAGGTTAGACTTCCTAACCTGACCTATCAACTTGGCGAGCACGATATAATGTCAGTTCAACCACAACTAAGTGAAGTTCAAGGAGACGCGAAGAATGCCGGTAAAACCCTACACTATTGACAAATCCAAAGCCTGCCTGAAACGCTCGGATGAACTCATGGTTCGCGGTTGCCAAGGTCACAAGCGCAGCCACTCCATGTTGGAGATGGGGTATCCTGTCTTCACGCAACGCGCCGACGGTGCGCGTTTTTGGGATGTTGACGGCAACGAATACCTCGACTTTCTACTGGGCTTCGGACCCATCCTTCTCGGTTACAACGATCCCGCCATCAATGCGGCGCTCGGTAAGCAAATAACGGAAGGCACCGTCTTCAGCACCGCGCATCCCAAAGAGTTGGAAATCGCACAGATGCTGATTGATCGTATCCCGGTTGCGGAGATGGTGGGCTTCCTTATTGGCGGGAGCGCGGTTACCAGCGCCGCGTTGCGCCTTGCACGGACGTATACCGGCAGGGAAAAGGTGATTCGATGCGGTTACCACGGCTGGCATTCTTGGACTCGACCGGGGGACGCCGGCATTCCGAAAGGAATCAGCGAATTGACCCTTGACTTCCCCTACGGCGATCTTGAGGCACTGGAAGATCGATTCAAGCAGCACGACAACCAGGTTGCCTGCGTCATCATGGAGTCGGTGCTGGGAGACGGTCCTCCGGAAGGGTTCCTGCAAGGAGTGGTTGACATGGCGCACCGCTACGGCGCGCTTGCCGTATTTGATGAAGTCAAGGTCGGATTTCGCGTGGCGATTGGCGGCGGCAGCGAATATTACGGCGTAACGCCGGACTTGGCGACGTACGGCAAGGCGTGCTGCAACGGTTTTCCGGGCAGTTTCGTGGCTGGTAAGAGGGAAATTCTCGGTAGCGAAGCGTGTCAGAGCGCGGGGCTCGCGGCGACGTTCCACTGCGACCTGCCCAGCTTGGTCGCGTTGGAAGTGGTCATCAACGAGTTGGAACGCCGCGACGGAATCGCTTACCAGTGGAAGATTGGAAACCGCCTGATCGAGGGCGTCAACAAGGCGTGCGAAGAGGGCGGGTTGGGGTATAAATTGATCGGGACGGGCCCCATGCCGACCCCCACCATGCAGGAAGAGGACAGAGACCGGTGCATCGCCATGCTTCAGGGATGTCTGGCACGAGGTTTCTATCTGCATCCCGGCCATCCGATGTTCTTGAGTCTGGCGCATAGCGAGCAAGACATTGAGGATACCATCGTGGCGGTACAAGAGTCTATCGCCGATCTCGATTCTTAGGAGCACCCAACTATTCCTGTCAGAATAATTCCTTCGGCAAGTAACACTTTTTTTTCGCTTGATGACTGCAGCGAATAGTTTTCCTTCGTGGTCTGGTTTACACTCCAGCGGAGTGCGATGCCAATGGAATCGTGATCCGCCCAATCTCCGCGCTCCGGAGGAGCGCAATATCGATTGTTATTTGAAGAAAGAAAATCTCAGTTCAGAATAATTCTTTCAGCAAGTAACATTTCTTTTTCGCACAATTACTAGCCGTGAAATGTTTTCCTGCGTGGTCTGGTTTACACTCCAGCGGAGTGAGATGTCAATAGAGCACGATATCTCCTCGCGTCTGCACTCCAGCGGAGTGCAATGTCGATTGTTACTTGGAGGAAGAATAAGTCAGTAATAAAATGATTACCGATAAGGAGGGCACATAATATGCCATACAGCAATCCGTCATGGGAACAACTAAGCAAATTGAGGGAACGCATGCGCAACGGCGAAGAGCTCAACATCGCAGGTGGAAGGGCGGGAATGTCCAAGAGCGAGATTGAAGAAGTCCTCGGCGGCGATTCCTATGATATGATAACTGTCGATAGCCAACATGCTCCGTTCAGTGAAGAGAAACTGGTGGAGTTCTGCCGGAACGCGAGAGAACTCGACATGCCGGTTCAGTTCCGCATCAAGAACACCCGGCATACCTATCTGCTCGGGAATCTTCTCGATCTCGGTCCGGCGGCGATTGTCGTCCCGCAGGTTGAAACCGAGGCAACCGTAGATGAGGCCATCAGCGCCTTCTACTACCCGCCGGTGGGGAGACGGAGTTGGCCTGCCCCGAACGGGTGGGGATGGTCGGGCGATGTTGACCGGACGGAATACATCGAATGGTGGAACGAGAACGGCATACTCTCGTTTCAAATTGAATCCGTCAATGCCGTGCTCAATGCGCGGAAACTCGCCAAACCCGGTGTTTCCATGATCCACTGGGGCAGGAACGACCTGCATTTCAGCTTAGAAATGTATCCCGAACCGCCATTTGCTTCGTTTGAGGAGTGCGTGGCGCATGTACAGAAGCAGATGGAGGGGACCGGGGTTAAGGTTGCAAACGCCATCTCACCTGCCGGGCGGCTTTGATTTTGGTTCATGGTCCACGGGCCGATTTCCCACCCAATCTTTGGGTGGGAAATCAAGGGTTTTGGAGATTGTCAATAACCTTACGGCACAAATATTGGGACGGGTTTGTTGTCGATAGCCATTCCTATCCTGCGAACGCCGCCCGGGAGTAAACGCGCCCGAATTGTAATCCGTTTTGTCTTGCCCTAGCAGAAGATGCTTCTATACTCTCTCAAAATTTGGAGGAATTCATGAAACTACTAGTCATTTCGGCCACCTGCATTCTCTGCGTGGTTCTGGCGGGATGCGGCGCGCCGAAAACCGTTGAACGAATTGAAACCGACACCACCATCGACCTTTCCGGAGAATGGAATGATACCGATTCTCGCTTGGTTTCCGAAGCCATGATTACGGATTGCCTGAATCACCCGTGGATAGGGCAGCACACCGCCAGGTCCAGAGGTGAGAAACCTGTGGTCATTGTTGGGGCCATCCGCAACCGCAGCGCGGAACATATCGCCATTCCCACATTTGTGAACGATATTGAACGCGCGTTCATCAACTCCGGCTTGGTTTCCCTCGTGGCGAGTGCCAACGAGCGCGGAAATCTGCGCGACGAGAAGGAGGACCAGAGCATGTTCGCGACCCAAGAATCCACCAAAGAGATGGGACGCGAATTGGGTGCGGACTATATGTTGATGGGGCAAATTAACACCATCGAAGACCGCGAAGGCGGGAAACAGGTAACGTTTTATCAAGTCGACCTAACCTTGACGGACATTGAGAGCAATCAGAAGATATGGCTTGGGCAAAAGAAAATCAAGAAGTTCATCCAACGGAAACGCGCTGCATTCTAATCGATTAATGCAAACTGTAAAGCTCCTTCCGTTCATTGTGCTGCTCTGCCTAAGTCTTGGGTGTGGCGGTTATAACATGGAGGAGATTTATAAATCGTTAGAGGCGGGAAAGCCTGAAGCTGCCCTCAACTACCTAGATGAAAAATCGCCGGACAAAGAGAACCTCCCGTTCCTCTTTGAAAGAGGGCTGGTTGCACACTACGCGGATCGCTATCAGGAAAGCAACACGGCGCTCTCTCGGGCGGAATCGATTTCCGAAGACCTCTATACCCGCAGCATTTCCAAGGAAGCAGCCGCACTGGTCACCAGCGATCTCGTTCGACCCTATGCCGGTGAACGGTATGAGCGGCTCCTGAGCCACTACTATCGGATTCTCAATTACCTCTATCTGAACGACATCGAGGATGCACTGGTCGAGTGCCGACGCGCCACGCGGCTCATCCGCTACTACATAAACGAGGATGAGGATTACGATTGTTTCGGCGCGGGGTTCTTGGCGTATCTGTCGGGGATACTCTTCGAATCTTCCGGAGAATTGAACGATGCGTTCATCTCCCTCCAGCAAGCCGAGGCATACTATGAACGGGCGGCGTCAGAGACGGGAGTTGATTTACCGGAGAATCTCGGCATCTCGCTCGTGCGATTGGCGCGGCGACTCGGATTTCCCGAAGAGGAATCGCTTTATCTAAGGAAATATGGTGACCCGCACGTACGGACGGAAGGTTACGGCGAACTCGTACTCTTCTACGAAACCGGATTCGTGCCTCCCAAATATGAGGAAACGCTGACGTTTCCTATCCTTAAGAGCGATTCGTTTGAGGATGACACTAGGTCTAGCTTTGCCAGAACGCTGGTGTCACGCCGGGGCAAATCCTTTTCTGAAACCAAGTTGGAATATCTTCTTCACGTCGCGATACCCGCCATTCGTTCAAATCGCCCCCGATTCACGGGTATCACGGCGGAAGCTGGGGATGTCGAAGGAAGAGGGATCCTGGTCGCGGATGTCGAAGCCATGGCAATAGAAACGCTGAAGTCTCGGGAGGGAGGCATTCTCCTACGTACAGTGGCGCGTGCGCTGTTGAAGTACCTGGCATATCGGCAGGTAACGAAGAAATCGGACGATGAGAACGGGGAGGAGGAGGTCGATCATACGAAAGAAATCCTCATGGATTTACTGGGTCGAGCTGTGAACGTCGTGAACATTGCTACCGAGCATGCCGACACCCGTTCGTGGCAAACCTTACCGAATCAGATTTTTCTCCTACGAATGCGCTTGCCGGCGGGCACCCACACCGTCAAGCTTGAATTTTCCGACAGATTCAAACGGGGACCGGAGTTTGAGTCATTGGAGGATGTTGTCATTCGAAAAAATGAACCGACATTCCTGAATTACCGATCATTTGAATAGGCGTCGTCATTCGATGTCGGACGGGATCGAACGAACAAGCTAGGGCTGCGATACAATCAGCGTAGTATGATCTGTGAGATCAAGACCTTGTTCATGAAAAGGGGAGCTGATTCACACGAATAGTCGATTACCTACGCTATTCACCAAGTTTCTCGACTGAAGGTGCATGGTAACCCCCGCGAACCCTATGAATGATTCGCAACACATGACACGAAGAGATGCAGAATCCACAATGTCCGGCTGCCGGCAATTCTTAAAATTATGAAATACCCCAAGAACGAGTTCCGAAAGGAAGGTAATTGTTCATGAAGACAAGATCGTTCACCGGTAATCCCTCACAGATTTTGATCGAGCAACTCGCGGCTTCCGGGGTGAAGTACGTGTTCAACAACTCCGGGTCGGCGGAGGCTCGATTCTTTGACGCGCTGCATGAGAACCCGGACGTGCACGGCATCCTCGCGCTCCACGAAGGGGCGGTCGCCGGCATGGCTGGCGGATATGCGCAGGCAAGCAAAGCTCCAGCCGTCATGTGCGTCCATCTCGGAGCCGGTCTGGCGCAATCCCTCGGGCAGATGATTAACGTGTGGAACGCCAGGCTGCCCGTTGTGGTCATTACGTATGCGGCGGACTCGGGCAGCGGAAACGATAGAGCCGGTTGGGGCCATCATCTGAGCCACAATGCGGGACCGACATCCATTTCCACACCCTTCGTTAAGGCGCAGTGGGCGGTAATCAAGCCCCACGGTATTGCGCATGCCATATATCGTGCGCTCTTGGTCGCCAAGACGCCGCCGGTTGGAGCCGTGCATCTGGCGTTGTACGAAGACACACTCGTTACCGATGAAATGGAATCGACCATTGTAGAAGGCGGCCTACCGGATGTCCAAGCCGGCTATCCTTCCGACAGCGATATTGAGGAGATCGCGCGCGGTTTGAGTGACGCAGCCCATCCCGTGCTTTATATCGGAGACGGCATCTGGAAAAGCGGGGCGGAGGAGCAGCTTGTCGCCTTTGCAGAGCGTTACGGGATTCCCATCACCGGCGGGGGCAATCAGTGGATGCGCACCGTTCCGGCGAACCACGAGTTGTATTGCCAAGATAGTGGTTCGCTGGATCCGGATTACGTCATTGCCATGGGCGTCCGCCACTCGGGTGGTTATAACCAGTTCTCCAAAGCACGGACGATTGTTGCCGTCGGTCCCGATGTCGACAATATCAAAAATCTGGAAGGTCTTGACCTGGCGGTGTTGGCGGACGAGGGACGAACGCTTGAGAAACTCGACGAGTGTCTGAGTTCGGCGTCGGGGGATGCCGACCGGTATGCCGAGCGGCGCCGATGGGCGCTGGAGCAGGCGGCGGTGCAGCAGGAGGAACGCAAGCGGGAGATGCAGAGCGTTCCTGCACAAGAATCTCGTGTGCGTCCGTGGGTGCTCGCCGACACGCTCGACAAGAGCTTGGAGAATCGCGGCGGCGGCTTGATTTTGATGGAGCAGTTTGCGTTGATGCAATGTATCGGCGGCTTGCAGCCCGCCGGAAACAATGTGTATCTCCAACCCGCCGGCGGTTCGGAAGGTTACGGCATGGGGGCAGCCATCGGCGTAAAACTCGCTGCGCCGGATAAACCGGTGGTCGGTCTTGTCGGAGACGGTTCGGTGTATTATTCCGATTCGGCTTTCTGGACGGCGGCTCGCCATAAGGTGCCGGTTCTTTACGTGATTCCAAACAACGGGGCATACGGGGTCGTTGCTCGCGCCTTCGGAAACGCGGGGGGCAGTATGCGGAAGACCGGCGAGTACGCGGGAGTCGTTCTGGATAATATCGATATCGTGAAAATCGCCGAAGCGTACGGAGTGGACGGTATGCACGTGCAAGAGGAGTCCGAACTTGGCGACGCCATGGAGCAAGGATTAGATGTAGTTGAAGGCGAAGGTCGTCCGTACATCCTGGACGTGCATCTACCTGTCGGTCTTCCGCAAGGCGGCCGTCCGGCAACACCGTACCACTTCCCGGAGTAGAATAGCGCTGTTCATTCGAGTTGCTACCTATGTCTACGCTCTGTTCGAATTAGGGTAGCAACTTGGATTATCGTTGACTTGTGCGGAGGAAAAGAGGGCCGGACCTGGAATTATAAAAGTTGGCGGACATGTCGGGTGCATCACGCGAATTGGGAACGATGTGAGTTGAAAATCCGTGTTTGGGGTGGTATAGTTCATAGTCGCTCAAATTCAAAGAAGAATTGCGATGGATGAATGGATTAGAATTGTCTTGCCGATGGCCGGAACATTTGTCGCGATTGCTGCGCTGTGGTGGAAACTTACTAGCAGCGTGGCGACAAAAAATGACATATCAAGTTTGAAGTCTGACCTGAAAGACGATATTGCAGATTTGAAGGCTGATATGAACCGGGCGGATGACAGCCTTCAGAAACAAATCAACCATGCGGTTGATTTGACGCTTAGTGTGACTCAGGAGATCAGAGAGGATATGCGTCAAATGCGCTCGGAGTTCCTAAAACTTGGTGAGAAAATGGACGCGGGATTTACTCGGCTTGACAACAAGATAGATTCTGGCCTAACCCGACTTGATGACAAGATGGAAGCCAATTCTCAGGCGTCCCATGCAGAGACCATGAAACTTTCAGAAAAAATAGACAACGTGGCGAATGATCTCCGCGCAGAAATTAGAGAACGGAAAAATGACAAGACCGACAGTGTCGATAGTTAAAACGAAATTTCGCATTCGCGCGTAATTCGCGTGAGAGCAAAGATCTCAATTAAGTATCGTTGGAAGCATCGCATCTCAGCCGTTTCCAAACCGGTTATGATAAGGAAATCATGGAACAGAAGGGGACGAGGTTGGCAGGAAAAGTCGCGATCGTAACGGGCGCAGGCACCGTCACCGATCTCGCCGGAACAGGCCAAGCCATGGCTATCCTGTTCGCGAGGCACGGAGCGAAGGTGATTGTGGCAGACATGTCGGAGGAGAACGCACAAAGAACGCTTGACACGATCAAGGCTGAGGGAGGCACGGCGTCGCTGTTCACGGTAGACGTAACCAAGAACGCGGAATGCAAGGCGATGGTGGACGCGGCGGTTGAACGCTACGGGGGGTTGGACATTCTAATCAATAACGTAGGGATTGGCCGCGGCGGGACAGTGGTCGAAGTCTCCGAAGAGGAGTGGGATCTCGTGCTGAACGTCAATCTCAAGAGCATGATGCTAACCAGCAAGCACGCTATTCCGACCATGATCGAGGGAGGTGGCGGCGTAATTATAAACCTGTCCTCAATCAACGGACTGCGCGCGGGTTGGATATCCGATGTACACTACAGCGCGTCGAAAGGCGGTGTCGTTGCCATGACGAAGAACATGGCGGTGCATCACGGTCGGGAAAACATCCGCGTCAATGCCATTGCCCCCGGACACCTTTACGCATCACTTGTCAGCAAGATTTCCGATGAGCAGCGAGAGATGCGCCGCCGCGCGGGCCCATTGGGGACGGAGGGCACAGCTTGGGATGTCGCTTGGGCCGCGCTGTTCTTGGCGAGCGACGAAGCACGTTGGATTTCAGGTGTCGTATTGCCGGTTGATGCCGGGCTCATTGCGGCAACGCCGCTTGCAATGCTCCCCCATTTGCAATAGAAGTTTTTCCGTTGGCGCAATATTCCATCCGCGTGCCGATACGGCCCACAATCTTTCCGTCGCGCCGTTACGTCTGGGTCCGGTTTAGAGCAGTTCCATCTTGGCGGCGGGGTCCGGATTGGGTGCCATGTCCCAGAACGCGATGGATAGCGTGTACGCCGTTTCATCGTATGCGTCCACCCAATGGGGTGCATGCCAAGGACTCCATAACGCCTGCCCCGGGTTCAACTCAAAACTGAGAATATCCGATTCTTTTATGCTGCGATAGCATTTCCTGCCGAAAAACTGTGGAACGGGTACACTCTTCAGATCGCAGTAATGGTTAGCGACGGAAACAAAAATCCGTTTTTAAATCCTGCCAAAACCACTTTGACATACTTAACATACGTATGGTATAATTTGGCTGCTTCGATGAACAAGCGTCCGTATGAGATTCGAGACCCAATACACGGTCTCATCGAACTCTCACAGAAAGAACTAGATATAATCAACACTAAGGCTTTTCAAAGGCTTCGCCGGATTCGCCAATTGGCAATGGCGTTTCTAGTATATCCCGGCACCTTACATACCCGATTCGACCATTCTATCGGTGTAATGCACATTGCCGGACGAATCTGCGAACAGCTTAAGTCTTCCGCTGGAATAGAAACTAAAGAATGCGATGGTATTAGGCTTGCTGCCTTGCTTCACGATATCGGCCATGGGCCGTTCAGCCACGTTTCCGAATACCTTCTGGATCTGTATGCACCGAATCAAGCAAGTGAAAACTCCGACCGAGAGAAAATCCACGAGCGTGTTACAGTTGACATCGTCAAGAGCGAATCGGAAATCAAAGAAGTCCTCAGTTCTGAGGAACGTAAATTTATCATTGATATGATTGTCGGAAAACCAACGCGGGATTTCAAGCGCGACATCATTTCTAGTGATTTGGATGCAGACAAAATGGATTATCTACTTCGGGATTCGTACTTCGCAGGCGTCAAATATGGGACTTATGACTTAGATAAAATCGTTGAATCATGTCGTGTACATTTTGAAGAAGACGAATCATACCTTGCAATTAGCGACGAGGGGAATCACGCGCTTGAGCAACTTCTGCTGGCGAAACACCATATGACACAACAGGTATATCGTCATCGCGTTAGGTCGATTTCTGATGCGATGATTGTTCGTGGCATTGAGCTTGCGATTAACCAGGGGAACCAGGAACTACAGAAACTTTACCAATACAGAGAGAATTCCAACTTTATAGATAACTACATTGAATATCATGATGAACGGTTGATTGACATCCTTATGCGATGCGATCAGGAAAAGGGCCGTAGGATTTTCGAACGGCTTTATCGGCGGCAATTATTCAAGATGATTGGCGAACTGCCTCTAAAGCGTGTAGACAGCGCGCCAGCAAAAAGACGGCTCCTCCAAATGCACCAAAGTCAGAGGCGACAATGGGAAGAGGGCATTGCGAGGCATCTCAGGATCGATCCAGACGAAGTAATAGTCAACAAGCTCCAGACAGGAAATCCCAACTATGGAAGTCGAAGCTATAGCATTAATCCAGAAGCTGTGATGATTTATGATGAGGCGCAAAGTGGCTTAAGGAGTCTTAGTCGTTACGGATCTGAATTGGTGTTGGTCCGTCCTCCTACCGATGAAGCTGACTTGGAAACCGTTCAAGTTTGTGCACCTCAAGACGAGCGGAATAGTCAACAATTCCTATTGCAACTTCAAGAGAAAGTTCAAGAGATTCTGTTATCCTCCTGACACGGGAAATTGGAGAAGAGTATCCCAAATGAAAGGAAATCGTATGCACGTTCAAGACCTGATTTTGCTTGTAATTGGAAATGAGAAGCAGAAAAGGCTACGAGGGCGAACCACGCTTCAAAAGAAGCTTTATTTCCTCTCAGTATTGAATGAAACCAACCTCGGTTTTCGGCCACACTACTATGGACCTTATAGTAGTGAAGTTGCGGAAAATCTTGATATTCTCGTAAGCACTGGTTTCCTCAAGGAGGTAACAGAGACTTTTGTTTCGGATGCTTCAACAATCTCAAAAGACCAAAATATCTTTGGAGAAATCCGCCGTCATACTTATTCCATGACGCCTGATGGAAATACCGTAATGAAAGAAATAGAACGGGAAGACGGATACCCTGATTGGGTGCAATCTCTTAATCTCCTAAATGGAAAACTGTCGAACAATTATTTCAACACCCTTTCAATCGCAGCGAAAGTCCATTACATAGTCAATCAGCAAGGAAGTGCCACACGTGGGCAGATCCGAGAAATCGCGGAACGGTATGGCTGGAATATTAAACATACACAGATCGAAAAAGTTCGTTTGTTGCTAGAAAATCTTTCCCTAGTGTCCGTAGAATAGTATGAGTTCTATCTTGATTTAAAGATTGAGATTGGTTTAAAAGCCACCTATGCTTCTGCAGAAGCTTCTTCAACTAGGCTCTCAAAACATAGGTCACCATTGAATCACTTGGGATCCGGCTCATTTTCGCCCCTATAACCTGTGAATGGGGTCGACATATCAATCTAGCGAGTACAATTTATATCGTAGTATGATAGAAAATCCCTATGAGCCATTTGGTCTCTTCACCGAAAGTGTTTTCAATCCTCGGGAGCAGTGTAGCAGGTAACTATCTTGTCAACTAATCCGGATTTACGGCAATACTAGGTGCCGTCCTAATTGCGCCTAAAGCAGTTCCATCTTGGCGGCGGGGTCCGGATTGGGTGCCATGTCCCAGAACGCGATGGATAGCGTGTACGCCGTTTCATCGTATGCGTCCACCCAATGGGGTGCATGCCAAGGACTCCATAACGCCTGCCCCGGGTTCAACTCAAAACTGAGAATATCCGAGTCTTTCAGGTCGGCTGGCTTTACCTCCTCCCCATCTGCCTCTTGTAGGTCGAGCGGGCACCACTTCTCCGGTTCTTTCAGGCTGTGGTAGCATTTTCTGCCAAAAAGCTGTACGACGAGTACACCCGTCGGATCGCAGTGGTAGTTGGTTGAGCAGTTCGGACCGCTGAAGAAAAGAATTGGGAGAACCTTTTGCCACGACAGCCCCTGATCCTTCCAGAGGCTAGTGACCGGCAGATAGATCTGCTCTATAACTTCCGCCAACGCGCCGCATTTTTCGCGCATAGAACCCAGTTGGAAAACGGTGATATGGATCGGCGCTTTTATCGCTTCTTCCAACGGCAGCGCTTGAAAATCGACTTCCGGCGTTTTGAGCGTGGCGGAGAATCGGTCGGCGCGCTCGCCTTGTCCGATACGCGCTTGAGGATGTGTCCGCGCCTCTTCCGTCACTTGTAGCAAATCCGTTTCAGGTACGGCGAAGGGAAACACCTCGCCCCCCACACGATGCGCTACAAGTTTGGGTATCGCCTCACGAAACTCAGAGAAGTTTGTGATTGGTTGTGTCTCCATGTTCGGTGCTCCCGATACATTGATGGCGTTTCATTTAAGGGGTGAAATAGTTAAAGATAATTGACCTTGTTTCTCCCACTCGCAGCGTTCAATCCAATCCTCTGCGCTGAGGATTGAGCCGAGCGGCAAGTCATCATCTTCGGACAGCCGTCGAAACTGTGCGATTGCGCCGTCGTACTGCCGTAGATGATAAAGATTGATGGCAAAAAGCCGCGAATTCTCGTTCTTCAAAACTCGATGCGGCAAACCGAACGCCGCCGCTTTTAAAAGGTAGTCGTTCGATGCCGCATACTGCCCGTCAAGATGGAGTTGGCGCCCGATTAGATAGAAAGCAAGCCCCCACTCCGGCATCTCGTCAACCACCTCGTGGAGTAGGTTAATCCTTGTGGCGCTTGATTCCCTCCCAATCAACACCTGTTTCATACGTGAACGCGCCGTCGGCGATTCAAGCGACAGCGTCTCCAGTTTGGCATACGCTTCTCGGTTGAGCGCGTCAGACGCGTTGAGCGCCGATACCTCTTGATAATGCGTACGCGCGGATTCGCGGTTTCCGGCACCCCAGTCCATGTCGCCGCCCACGTTTTTGGCATCGGCGATTTGACGCGTTGTCGCGGCGGGGTGCGCGATAATTTTTCTCGCCCATTGGCTTGCTTGAGTGTAATCTCCCGTCCGGAAGTGAGCGTGCATTAGCCCGCGCAAGTGTCGCGGGTTGTCGGGATCAAATTCGTGAATCCGATCGAACAACCGGATTGCCTGCGCAAAGTCCGACTGACGATACGCCTTCCACGCCTCCGCCGAGAGTTCGGCAATCTCGTGCGCACACCTCTTCTGAAAGATGCTCCCGCGCTTCAAACGGTGTTCCGCTGCTGTCAAATCCGCGGTGGTCAACGGAACGGTGTCCAAAAACGTCTCCCAATCGCTCGTTAGTTCCGATAAAGATTTGCCGTAAGCGGCTCTGAAATTCCCGGTCGGAAAGGCGCGCTTGAACGCCTCTATGCCGTAGGCCTCCACCACGTATCGAACGAATGATCCGGCGAGCATGTAACTGCGCGACGACGCCTGCGCCCAAAAACCGAACCCCATGATTTGGCCGATTGAAGGAGCGACGCCCGACTCTCGCATCGCCCTGCTCCATTGATGAGGTGTCAATTTCCCCTCGTTCCAATTGGCGGCGACGGCGATGCCTTCGTGCAACCCCAGCTTCAGGCTAACCTTGAAAAACGGATGCCAATCTGTCGTCAATGCGTGGACCAATTCGTGTTTGATGATTGGGTGAGGAAACGGCTCATAATTGACGTGAAAGCCGTAGCCAAACGGGTCTTCAACCAAGGTGTGTCCGGCGCCGATTAGGTGTTTCTTTTGTTCGGGGGATGTGTAGATATAAGCGTTCACCTTCCTCGAGGGTTGCGTCCGGAGGTAGTCGATTAACTGGGCATACCGAAACTCGTGGTCTCGTGCAATCCGCTCGATTTCCCGTTCAACCTTCGACCCCTTTTCGTAGAATATCTTGAAATGTTCCGTTTCATGCAGCCCTCCCAGCGCATTCTCGATGTATCCCCGCGTCGGGCGCAAGCCGAGTTCGCCTCTGTTCAGGTAGATGAGTAGCAGTAGGCATGCGAGAACGATGAGTTGAATCCGAGGATACACATCCGCGAAACGCAGCTTGAAACGATAGACTTTCCGCCAGTTCAAGGTGTGGACAAGATGCGGACGCCTACCACTTTCCAATACTATGATTGAGATTGTCAGAAAGAGCCACGCCAGCAGGAGCGCCGTTCCGCGCGCAATGAGCAGCGAGCCGGTGATTGAGATCTGTTCATCGTATATGGGGCCGGGAAAGTATCCGAAAGCCGCATGAAACCCGAACACCGGGGGATGGAATACGAGATTGTAGACGAACGTGAGAAACGTGACAAGGATATACGCCAGATATGCGCTATACCCACCCCATCGCCGTTTCATCCAGAAGCCGAAGAACAGACCGGCGGCGGTTGCATAGGCGCAACTGATTACCGGCAGCAGGAAAAAGAAAGCAAAACCATCGGAAAGATCACAGTTCTCCACGCGCAGCGCGTTCAGGGAGAGAATAACGAGCGGCGCAATCAACAGCGTCAGGCTGCTCCCAAACGTCCTCCAGAATAGGGTTATCACGATATGGTGGGAAGTGCCTGAAGGAAAATGGAGTGAGCGCCGCAGACGGTGCACGCCTGTTACGCTGATATACGCCCCGGCAAATGAGATTGCGATGGCGAGAACGGCGCAAGATTCATACGCTAACAGGTTGAACAGCGGAACCTGAATCAGCGCCAATCCCAAAGCCGCCAAAATAATGAACCAGAGCCAGTATGAGATGGATTTGAAGATCATACGTCATTGTGTTGACAGCGCAATAGCGGACGATGTCTGTTCCGTAAATTGGAGGCGAGTGCGTAGGTTGGGTTGAACGGAACATGGAGAATCTCACCTCGGAGGACTAAAAATCTCCGGCTACTTGTGATACTTAAAGTCTCCGAAATCATAGTGAAACCCAACACTTCATAACTGCTTCTCCCTGTCTACATCAAAACTCGTTCGCCACAAACACCAAATCAAACACATTCACCACCCCATCCCCGTTCACGTCAATGCCTTTCTTATCCGCCCCGAACCCTTGAGCCACCAGCATCAGGTCAAGGATATTTACCACACCATCGCCATTGACATCCGCCGGATTCGCAGGCGTGGCTTTGAGATACATCTCGCCGTCAAGGTTTGGGAGAGTGTGCGTCATACCTTCCACCTCACTCGAAACGCCGGTTACGACCTCGGGCAACGCAATCGTCTGTGTTTCCCCGCTGTGGTTGTACACCGCCCAACCGTTGGTATATTCGCGGAGGTAGAGACCGGGTATCTCTTCATAGAGTTGGGCTGTGAGGCCGACGGGTTGTCCTAGGTCGGCATCCCAGAATTCGTACCAGACATGCTCGTGACCCTCGCCCAAGTTAAAAAGTACGTAGCCATTTGAATGTGTCAAGCTTAAGGTAGTGAACGCACGCATCCAGCGAAGATTCGTCAAATCGTCGGGGGATTTAGTGGGAATCCCCCATCCTTCAAGTGCGTTAACTTGCGGTTCTCTTAAGTTCTGCTCTAACCAGAGCAGAGAGGTCTCAACTTCATTGAGTAGGGCTTCAAGATAGTTTCCGGTTGCAGTACGAGGTATTAATGTTTCCATGAAGCCGCCGTTAATATGGGGCGATGTCCTTGGAATTGTGTTACGATTGGTATTTCCCATTATAAGAAAATCGGGTCTTGCTCCAGCGCGAATGCGACGCAGGATATTATCTCGAGCGCGTTGCTCTGCCTCATTCCCGCGATACTTGTGCGACCAATCGCCGTATAGTTCGGCAAGAACGGCTCCATGTTCGTTCCACCAGTCGAAATGAATGCCGTCGTATAAGCCACACTTGGAAATGGCGATAGCCTGCTGGACAATTCGATCCTGAATATCCGGGTGGGTGAAATCAATTAAACCGAATACTCCTTCCCAAGCGTTGACGATATTTCCATCGGAGTCCTTTATCCAATACGACCAATCTTCGGGGAATTCGTCCAGCGCGTAGGACCTCATTCTGATGTCGGCGATAAAAAGCATGTTCGGATTAAGGTCGAGAAACTCGTCACGCTTTTGTATCGCCTCGTCAAGGCTTCCCGCCATTGAAAATCCGTCAGGTGTTTCCTTGAATCTCAATCCAAATTGAGGGACACTGAACCACAGATCGTGCATCGCCACGTTTTCGACAAATTGATTCTGTCGTGTATTGGTAGCGGTGGTAGTTCACAGTTTTGGTCATAGTAGAAATGAGTTAAAGCGAGTCCATCTAGCGGTGTGTGATCTGTAACGGGGTTACCTCGAATATCTAACGTCTCCAATTCTACTAAATTTTCGAGAGGGCGAATATCTGGGATGTGGTTATCGTTCAGATACAACTCGGTCAGTTGCAAGAGTTTTGCAAGTGGTGTAACGTCGGCAATGCGATTGCCCTCAAGTCGCAACGAAACTAGGTTGGTAAGATTTTCGACAGGACCGATATCAACAATCCGATTAAACCGCACGTTTAGACCGCTTAAGTTAAAGAGGTTTGACAACGCCGTTATATCTGAGATTGAGCAGGCGGCGACATCAAGGTAGGTCAAGCTTCGGAGGTCGGCAATCGGTGAAAGTTCGGCGAGTGGATTTCCCCATAAGGACAGACTTCTCAGATTGGTTGCGTGTTCCAAGCCAGTGAGGTGCTTTATATCGTGTCGGGCTGCGCCGAGGTTTTCTAGACGCAGCATATCTTCTTTTGTGATCCGACTATCGGGGCGTATTCGGAGTTCTTCGCGGATGACGGCACGGAGGTTTGGATCGCGGATATCGACCACTTGGGCGTGGGCGGCGATGCAGAGGGAGTAGAGGAGAATTAGCCGGCTGATGTGTTTGTACATGGGAATTCTCCAGAGTGCGGTATTTTCTCGGAGTTATTGTGCAAGAAAGGGAGGGAGTTTTCAAGAGAAAATGATGGAAGGATAGAAAATGGGGATTTGGCAATCGGAGATCGCTCCTACAAACCAATTTGTCGCGCATTTGGGACTTGTGTTTGTTAAGGAACCGCACAACGATTATAAGAGGGAAAATGGGTGTTTTGATGACTGGAGAGAAAATACGGCGCCCTATTTTGGCTCGGTGCGCTGATGATATTCTTCGTGATGTTCGAGATGGTTAACGTGGTTCTGATTCAACCGCGCGATTTCCACTCGCAGGTCGTGAGAGTTCGCCTCAATCTTTTCAGTGAGCTTACTCATGTCGGCATGGAACGCTTGAGAATTCGCATCTAACCGAAAATTTATCTGTTGTATATCGTTGCGAAGCTGGTTGATGGAGTCTTTTAGAGTCCCGAAACCTTCGTTCATGCGTGCTTCGAATTTGTCTTCTCTCCGATTCAAAACACGCCAACCGAACAGCAAAATTGCGACGCAGAACACAGCAAATGGTCCCCACAACTTGAATCCATCAAGTAAACCTTCCATGGCTCAGTGTCTCCTTCCGTCATGCCAAATTTGCGGAGTACGTAACAATTTTGACTAATCAGTGCAACTATATCACATTCCCATCTCTTTTTCAACCTGCATCTACCATGTGAATCATGCAAAGACCAAGGAGGTGAAGGTGAGAAACCGAATCGCTGATTAAACAGATTATTCGACAATTACACGCGCATGACGACGGGCAGCACCATCGGTCGGCGGTCGGTCTTTTTCGCGAAGAACCGGCGCAGAGTGGTTCTCACCTCCTCCTGCACGGTTTCGGTTTCGCTCTTGCTCTCCAAGCTCATGTGCTCCAGCGCGTGAATAACGACGTTCTTGGCTTCGTTCATTAAGTCTTCCGACTCATCCATGTAGACGAACCCTCTGGAGACCATGTCGGGTCCGGCGACCAGATCCCCGCTGTTGCTGTCCAACACGGTAATCGGAATCACCATGCCGTCTTGCGAGAGTTGGTGTCGATCATGGAGCACGATATCCTCAACCCCGAGATCAATGTGCCCATCCACTAAGACCCTTCCAGCGGGGACTTTGTCTCGAATCTCGCACGAGTCGGGCGTGAGCCACACGCAATCTCCGTTCTCGGCGACCGTGATGTTTTCATAAGGCACGCCAACGGTTTCGGCGAGTTCGGCGTGCTGGACGAGGTTACTGTATTCTCCGTGCATCGGCATGAAGAACTTGGGTCGCACGAGATTGAGCATCAATTTCAGATCTTCCTGCGCACCGTGACCGGAAACGTGAACGTTTGAGTTCTTTTCGTGGAGGACGTGCGCGCCGCGCCGCAGGAGGTGGTTGATCATGTTGCCGACGGATCTCTCATTCCCCGGAATGATTCGAGCGGAGATGACCACGGTGTCCTCCGGCTCGACCCGGAGGAAAGCATGGTTTTCCATCGCCATCAGCGCCATGGCGGAGCGCGGCTCGCCCTGACTGCCGGTGCTCAGTACAGCGACTTCGTGCGGGCTGAATTGATCGACCTCGCGCGGGTTGATTAGCAGGTCGGGCGGCACGTCGAGGTACCCAAGTTCGGAGGCGGTGCGGATGTTGTTGACCAAAGAGCGCCCGCTGACTGCAATGAGGCGGCGGTGCTCCTGCGCGAGTTCGACGAATTGTTGGATACGGTGGAGACTTGAGGAGAAGGTGGAGAAGATGAGCCGGTGCTCAACGTTTTGAAAGATCCGGTCAAGGTCGTTATAGATACTGCGTTCCGAAGGCGTCAAGCCGGGGCGGTCGGCGTTCGTGCTGTCGGAGACGAGAAGCAGCACCCCTTTTTCGCCGAGCGCCGCCAGTTTGTGCACGTCCGTTAGGCGATTATCGCCGGGGGTGAGGTCAAACTTGTAGTCGCCCGTATGAATGATGACCCCGACCGGCGTGTGAAGCGCGACCGCCACCGCATCGGGAATGCTGTGGGTAACGTAGATGAGTTCTAGTTTGAAGTTGCCGAGTCGCAGCGGTTCGTCTGGGGTTATGACGTTCAGTTCGGCGTCCTTGAGGACATCGTATTCGCGCAACCGCCCTTTGGCTATGGCAAGTGTCAACGCCGTGCCGTAAACGGGAACGTTGATCTGCCGAAGGAACAGCGAAAGAGCGCCGATGTGATCTTCATGCGCGTGGGTGAGGATGATTCCCCGTACTTTGTGCCGGTTTTCGATTAGATAGGTCAAATCCGGGAACACGAGGTCTACGCCGGGCATGTCGGGGTCGGGGAACATGAGACCGGCGTCGATTACGATGATATCCTCACCGTATTCGTACGCCATCATGTTTAAGCCAAATTCCCCCAATCCTCCGATGGGAACAATTGACACTCCGTTTTCAGTTTCAGACATTCAGTTCTTCCTCTTCATTATCAATCATTCAGGCACCCCGTTCAAACGACGATATTCACCAGTCTATTCGGAACGACAATCACTTTGCGCACCGTTTTCCCGGCGACATGGTTTTGCACGCGCTCGTCCGCAAGCGCGGCAGCTTCCGCCTCTTCGTTGCTGGCGTCCGCGGCGAGTTGGACACGCCCGCGCAGTTTGCCGTTGACCTGCACGACGATGGTGACCTCTTCGCGCTTGAGTGCGTCCGCATCGCAGATTGGCCAAGGCGCGTGAGCGATGAGTTCCGCCTCGCCGAGCCGCTCCCACAATTCTTCGGCAATGTGCGGCGCGTAGGGGGAGAGCAATCGGAGGAACGTCTTTATCGCCTCTTTGGGTGCAGATTTCGCTTGTGTGGCGGCATTGACAAACACCATCATGTGGCTAATGGCGGTGTTCATCTTATCGATCGATTCCGTATCCTCGGTGACATCCTTGATAGCTTGGTTCAACGCCTTCCACAGTTCGGTATCGCTATCAACAGGTGCGTCGGTCAGCTTGTCGTTAAGATCGCCCGTTTCTTCGTCGATCACGAGACGCCACACCCGCTGAAGAAAGCGGTAGACGCCATCCACACCGCGCGTCTGCCACGGCGCACTGACGCTAAGCGGACCGATAAACAGTTCATACAGGCGAAGGGCATCCGCGCCGTACGCATCGATTGCCTCCTCCGTTGTCACGATGTTGAAACGAGACTTGGACATCTTCTCAATCTGCGTGTTTGCCCGTACGCCGGTTGCCTTAACGAACCACTCCGCATCCCGCTCCTCCACCTCTTTCGGGGAGTAGTATTTGCCGTTCTCATCCTGATAGGAGTAGGCGAGGATCATGCCCTGATTAAAGAGCTTTTGGAACGGCTCCTTCGTGGAGACAAGCCCGCAGTCGTACAGCACCTTGTGCCAAAACCGCGCGTAGAGCAGATGCAGCACCGCGTGTTCCGCGCCGCCAACGTAGAGATCAACCGGCATCCAGTATTGCTCCGCCTCGGCGGACCACGGTTCAACCTCATTTTGCGGATCCATGTATCGCAGGTAGTACCAACACGATCCCGCCCACTGGGGCATGGTGTTCGTTTCCCGCACGCCTTTCCGCCCGTCGGGCAGGGTGACCATCAGCCAGTCGTCGGAGGCGCGCGCAAGGGGCGGCTCTCCTCCGGCGGTCGGTTTATACTCGTCAATTGGCGGAAGCTCTACCGGAAGTTCGCTCTCCGGCAGCGGCATAATCGTACCATTCTCCAACTGTACGGTGGGGAAGGGCTCACCCCAATAACGTTGGCGCGAAAACAGCCAATCGCGCAGCCGGTACTGCACCTGGTGCACGCCTTTTCCCTGATCTTCAAGCCAGTCAATCATCTTGGTTTTTGCGGCTTGAACGCCGAGACCGTCGAGAAAATCGCTATTGATCGCGGGACCATCGCCGAGATAAGGACCTCCCTCAAAATCGTTGGGCGGCTGAACGGTGCGGACAATGGGTAGATTATGCGCTTCGGCGAACTCCCAGTCACGGTCATCCTGCGCGGGCACCGCCATGATCGCCCCCGTGCCGTACGCCATCAGTACGTAGTCGGCGACCCAGATGGGGATGGCTTTCTCATTTGCCGGGTTGATCGCATAAGCCCCCGTAAAAACACCCGACTTCTCCTTGGCGAGATCGGTTCGCTGCAAGTCGGTTTTGTTCCGCGCCTCCTCGACGTAAGCCTCGACGGCGGTGCGGTGATCTTGCGTTGTGAGTTTTTCAACCAAGGGATGCTCCGGCGCAAAGACGCAGTACGTCGCGCCGAACAACGTATCCGGGCGAGTGGAGAAAACGGAGAACGAGGCATCCGTATCCTTGATCTTGAACTCTATCTCCGCGCCCTCGGACTTGCCGATCCAGTTCCGCTGCATCTCCTTGATCCCTTCGGGCCAGTCGAGTTCTTCGATGTCATCCAGCAACCGCTCGGCATACGCGGTAATCCTCAACATCCACTGCCGCATCAGGCGTTGCTCCACCGGATCACCGGTTTCAACATATTTCCCATCCTTGACCTCCTCGTTAGAGAGAACTGTTCCTAGCGCCGGGCACCAGTTGACGGGAATATCATCTAAGTATGCCAGTCCTTTCTCATGGAGCTTCAAGAAAATCCATTGGGTCCATCGGTAGTAGTCGGGCGCGGAGGTGCTTACCTCCCTATCCCAATCGTAAGAGAAACCGATGCGCTTGATCTGTTCTCGGAATCTGTCGATGTTTCTTCTCGTCACGATAGCCGGGTGGATGTTCTCGCGCTCGGCGGTGCGTTCGATAGTCAGCCCGAACGAATCCCAGCCCATCGGGTGCAGCACATTGTAACCCTGCATTCGTTTCATGCGAGCCAACACATCCGTGGAGGTGTAGCCTTTCGGGTGACCCACGTGCAGCCCCGCGCCGGAGGTATAAGGAAACATGTCAAGGATGTAATACTTCGATTTTCCTTTCCACCCCTCGGGGTCGTCGGAGGTGCGGAATGTCTTTCGTTCGTCCCAGATGCGTTGCCATTTCGGTTCAATGACCCCGGGCTGATATGAGTGTTCTGCCATTTCGTTTCTCCTCAATTCGTCAACTCGTATAGTTGACCATGACTCTTGGGATTAGAGTTTTTAAATAGCTGGGGAAGCGAATTACGATTTAATGATGAAAGATCTCCGTTGATGCTTTGAAAGTGGTGCGCAGTGCGCACCCTACAAAGTCGAACTTAAGCTGTATTTTATATTCGCTGACGGCAAATAAAAAGCCCACCATCGAAGGAGCGTTCGATGATGGGCTGTAAATCGGGAAATCGGTATGAATGCAGTCTAACGTCTCCTCACTACGCCTCCGCCCATCGCGCAATACAATCGCAATAAATCCGAAAGACCGTTCTTTTCGGGGGCGGTGAGGCGGCGATTGTCGAAGGGCGTGGATTGGAACAACATGATTTCGATATCCGAATAAGAATCTGTACTTCATACGAACTGATTGCTCCAATTATACCAGATTAAGCGGGCAAAGTCAAACCAATTGGGACTGCAGTTCAGAGGAAACACATCTAATTACAGAACCCGGCGGGACTGTAGCCCAGTGTTTCAAAAAAGAGAAACTTGCTTGTTTTCTGATACACTATCAGTTCGCCTTTCCATTTCATGTTTTTCCGCCGCTGAAGACCTAATCCTTCCAACGCAGCAGATTCACATATCACAAAGGGTTTGGATATTATGATTGGCAAAAAACTTGCATGATATGTCAGCGGCGGAAAAGTCACCAATAGATTAACTAACCTTACTACACATTATTGGGGAGGACATTATGAAAGTCAACGTTGATCGGAAGAACGGCGTCACTGTCTTGAGACCGCATGGCAAGATGGATGACGGCGGGACTTCTGTACTCGAACAATCGATTTACAAAACGCTTTCCTATAGCGACAATGCGCCTAAAATGTTAATTGATTTTGATGATGTTGCAAGGGTAAGGAACACGGGGCTTATGATGCTGAAGCAAGCCCTTATGGCAATCAAAAGAAAGGGTGGGCGTATCGGTGTCATCAATGTTGGTTCACACGTCAAAAATCCAATTGTTATCATCAATGTGGTTCGTGATTTTGAACGTTTCGGCAGCGAGAAGGAAGCGTTGTCGGCACTTGCGTCCTAAACCGTCGCAACGTCCGCGATCTAACTGAACGCCCTAGGTAAATCCTGGGGCGTTCTTTGTTTCTGCAAGAGAAATGCAACACTTGCGGTTTTTGTCCACATTTGTCCTACTTCACCGATAGTTCTCTCTAAACCCGACTTTGTATATTTGTAGGGTGAGATTGAACGAGCGAATAACGAGCGCGATAGAATTCCCATAGAGATCCTCCCTCGCCCCTGCGATTACGGACAGCTTCCCCAAATGCCAACACGCTCTAGATTAGAATCTGCTGGATTTTGTCAATCCAGCAGGATCGGTTTGGACCTAGAACAAAACGTAAGTTTGTTTTTGAAACTTGCTAAGAATTTATTTGATTCTACGAATCGGAATTGATCCTACATCTTCCTTCTGTTAGAATGTGACGCACTTAAACGGATTAAATCCTATTCGTCCAGAAAACCGTGTTAGCCGATCGCTGACCAATACTATGGGTGCAGAACCAGACACAACCGCAAATCTTTCCGATCATTGCCTTTCGCTAGACCTTGAAGTCGGCCTCGAGAGCCGCCGTATCCATGCTTTCGCGGCGGTGCGCCCAGATACCGGTGAATCCCGGACATACCCCGACGGGCGTGTCAGTTTAGCTAGAGCATTAACAGAGCTGGACGATTTTGCCGATGGCGTAGACTTCTTGCTGGGCCACAACTTGATCGATCACGATTTGCGCAATTTACGAACTGCTAACCCCAACCTGCGGTTATTGCGGCTGCCTGCGGTAGATACGCTAAGACTCAATCCACTAGCCTTTCCTCGCAACCCTTATCACCACTTGGTCAAGCATTACCAAGACGGACAACTCAAACGTGGACGCATCAACGACCCGGACTTGGATGCCAGACTTGCCCTAGAGCTCTTCGACGACCAGCAGAAGGCTTTCCGGGCTGCATCGCCCAACCTGTTGACGGCATGGCACTGGCTGACCGCGAGGGTCGATGGCGAGGGGTTCAATAGGTTTTTCGCGTCTGTGCGGCGCTCGCAAAAACCTGCCATTGGAGAGGCCTACGCCGCCATGTACGCACTTCTAAATGACAAGGCGTGCCGGACGCACGCCCGCGAGGCGATAGTCAATGCAGACAAGCACGCCTGGGAGTTGGCGTATGCCCTGGCGTGGATCTCGGTGTCGGGAGGCAACTCGGTCATGCCCCCTTGGGTGCGGTGTCAGTTTCCCGAGGCGGGACAGCTCGTGCGCCGGCTGCGCGACACCTCCTGCGCCGATGCCGGCTGCGGATGGTGCCGGGAGCGCCACGACGCTCGCAAGGAGCTTTCAAAGTGGTTCCACTTCACCGACTTCCGACCAGAACCAGTGGACGAGGACGGGCGGTCCATGCAGCGATCAATCGTGGAATCCGCGATGGTGAACGAACATGTGCTGGGAATCCTGCCGACTGGGAGCGGCAAGTCCATCTGCTATCAAATCCCCGCTCTGTCACGCTATGATAAGACAGGCGCCCTAACGGTAGTGATTTCGCCGTTGGTCGCCCTCATGGCAGACCAGGTAGCAGGCCTTGAAAAACAGGGCATCAGTTGCTGCGTCACCGTCAACGGGCTGTTGTCGATGCCCGAGCGGGCAGATGCCTTGGATCGAGTACGCTTGGGGGATGCCGGTATCGTCCTCGTTGCGCCGGAGCAGCTTCGCAGCGTCTCCTTCCGCCGGGTTCTGAAGCAACGCGAAATCGGCGCCTGGGTGCTTGACGAGGCGCACTGCCTCTCAAAGTGGGGACACGACTTTCGGCCCGATTACCGATACGTGGGTCGGTTCGTCCGCGAAAGGGCTGGGGAGCAGCCGATTCCGCCCGTATTGTGCCTAACCGCCACCGCCAAGCCCGATGTGAAGGCCGAAATCGTGGACTATTTCCGTGGCGAACTCGACATTGAACTGAAGGTCTTCGACGGCGGCACCCGACGCAAAAATCTAGAGTTTGAGGTCATGAAAACGTCGGATGGCGAGAAGTATTCTCATATCCACGAATTATTGACGGGAGATCTGACTGGGCACGATCAGGGCGGCGCCATCGTGTACTGCGCCACTCGACGGCAGACGGAAGAGATTGCCGCATTCTTGCAGGAAAAGCGTGTAGAAGCGAACTACTTCCATGCAGGACTGACGCCGGAGACGAAAAAGAATGTCCAAGAACGCTTTATCCGCGGCGACCTGCAAGTCATCGCCGCCACAAACGCCTTCGGCATGGGAATAGATAAATCGGACGTGCGGCTGGTGATCCATGCCGACATTCCGGGGTCGTTGGAGAATTACATGCAAGAAGCAGGAAGAGCCGGTCGAGACCAACAATCGGCGCGCTGCGTGTTGCTCTACACACCGGAAGATGTGGAGCGACAATTTGGCATGGCGGCGTATTCTCGGCTCACTCGGCGGGAAATCCAAGGCGTTTTGAGGGCGCTGCGGAAGCTTGACCGGAAAAAGCGTCAGAATGGCGAGGTAGTAGCCACCACCGGTGAAATCCTGCTAGAGGACGAAGACAAAGCCTTTGACCGGGATTCCACGACCGACGACACCCGCATGCGCACCGCTGTGGCGTGGTTGGAGGAGGCCGTACTGTTGCGCCGTGAGGAGAACTACGTAAGGGTGTTTCCGTCTTCGCTGCGCGTGAGTTCAATAGAGGAAGCGCGCGCCAAACTGGAAACTGCTCGCTTCAGAGCTGACTACCACTACCAGCTTGAAACTATT
The DNA here is from genome assembly GCA_028820655.1 of Candidatus Poribacteria bacterium. Taxonomy (GTDB): domain Bacteria; phylum Poribacteria; class WGA-4E; order WGA-4E; family JAJDTR01; genus JAJDTR01. The sequence goes on from JAPPIK010000045.1 coordinate 74,514, forward strand.
GTCGAAAGGTTGATCGAGGCTGACGCGGACGAAGGAATTTCGACGGATGAATTGATGGCGTCAACGGGTCTAACTCCGAAGGGAGTACAAGACGCGCTTAACAACTTGGCGGACTTAGGAGTTGCAAGTAACGATACGGCGTTGACCGCCTTCGTGCACACAGGGGTGGAGCGCTCATCTCGGAAACGCTTCAACGAGGCGGCGGCGCTAGAGAAGGCCCTGATAGACGTTCTACGCGAGACGGTTCCCGCTATGGAAAAGGGCGAGAGTTCGGTGCTGCATCTCCGCGTCGCCACCCAGCGGCTCAAGGATGAAGGACATACCTACGCCCCGCCGGAACGCCTTTGGCGGATCATTCGAAGCATCGCCGCCGACGGTAGGGGCGAGGGAGGCAGTGGGGGAAGTCTAGCCGTCCGGAAGCTTGATCCGGATTCTGTGCGTGTGACATTACTACGCGAGTGGAGTGATTTGGGAAAAACCGCCAACTTGCGCAGAGCAGGTGCCGAACGCCTCCTCGAGCATCTAGTTGCCAACCTGCCGCCGGGAAGCAGAGGTATAGACCTGCTTGCAGAGACAACCTTGGGCAAACTACTAACGGAGATTAAGTCAGATTTAGTCTTAACAAAACAGATTAAGCACCCTAACAAGCTGATGGAGCGGGCCCTACTGTGGCTTCACGAGCAGGATGTCATTCAATTGAATAAGGGACTGGCAGTATTTCGACCAGCGATGACCATCCGTCTGGAGCCGGAACGCCGCGGATTCGCTCAAGCGGATTTTGCATCGCTCGAACTCCACTATGATGAACAGACTATGCAGATCCACGTTATGGCGGAATACGCGGAGCGTGGCCTTGGGTCGATTGCCGACACCCTGCGTCTGGCAATGGACTATTTCAAACATCCCCGCGATGACTTCCTACGCCGCTGGCTGCCGGACAGAGAAGGGGAAATCGCGCGGCAGACCACCCCGGAATCGTGGCGAACCATCGTCGATAGCCTGAGAAATCCTATTCAGCGCCGCATCGTGGCGGACGACCGGGAGCAGACGAACGTGCTGGTGCTCGCCGGTCCCGGCTCGGGCAAGACGCGGGTGCTGGTGCATCGTATCGCCTACCTGATTCGCGCGAGACGCGAGAACCCTCGCGGTATTCTGGCGCTCGCCTACAACCGGCACGCCGCGGTGGAAATCCGCCGCCGACTTGCTGAACTCATCGGCGACGACGCCCGCGGGGTGATGGTGTTCACGTGCCATGCGCTCGCCATGCGTCTGGTAGGTGCCAGTTTTGAAGGACGGGCGAATCGTATGGATGACGAGGGCTTTCGAGAAATACTCAGAGATGCGGCGGCGCTTCTGCGTGGCGAAGGACTGCCGTCGGACGAGGCGGACGAGTATAGAGGAAGGCTGTTGGCGGGTTTCCGCTGGATCTTGGTGGATGAGTACCAGGACATAGGCGCGGACCAGTACGAACTGATTTCCGCCCTGGCAGGCAGAACCCTCTCCGACGAGGACGACAAACTTAGCTTGTTCGCGGTGGGTGACGACGATCAAAATATCTACGCTTTTAACGGCTCGTCGGTCGAATTTATCCGTCGATTTGAAGCCGACTACGGCGCCAAACCCACCTTCCTAACCGACAACTACCGCTCCACCGCCCATATTATCACGACCTCCAATGCGTTAATCGAGCCGGCGCGGCAACGGATGAAAACCGGGCATCCCATCGGCATTGATAGAGCGCGCGCGAAGGAACCGCCCGGTGGCGCGTGGACTGATCGGGATTCGGTCACCCACGGGCAAGTCCAGATACTGTCAGCCGGCGACAACGCTGTCACTCAGGCGCAAGTAGTCGTCGCTGAACTGAAGCGGTTGGCGAGTTTGACCCAGGACTGGGATTGGTCTAAATGCGCAGTCGTGGCGCGCGAATGGAGCTACCTCGACCCGGTACGAAGCCTCTGCGAACTTGAGGAAATCCCGACTCAAATGGCAAACGAGGACATCCTGAACGTCTGGCAGTTGCGAGAGACGCGCCGCCTCGTGAACTGGTTGCGCTCGCGAGATTCCCGCTTGGTGGCGAGCGAAGATCTGAACGACTGGGCAAACAATCAACCCACAAGCCCTTGGGTAGAACTGCTTCAAGAATGTATATCGGAATACACGCTGGATAACGGCGACGAGGAATCACTCGCGGAAAACTTCATCGAACGGTTGGCGGAGTGGGGGCGCGAGGTGCGCCGCCGCCAACGGGGGTTGCTGCTGCTGACCGCCCATCGCGCCAAGGGATTGGAGTTCGACCATGTGGTTGTGCTGGACGGAAACTGGGATCGCGTTGGCTACGGCGAGGATGCGGATGCCCCACGCCGGTTGTATTACGTGGCGATGACCCGGGCACGGTACACTCTCACTCTGGCGCGTTTTCCTGGTCCGCACCCGCTGCAGGATACCTTGCGGGACAGCCCTTCGGTAATATGCCACCCGATGCCCATTGGACTTCCACCGGCACCGCCGGAACTTGAGCGCCGCTATAGGCGGCTCAGTTTGCGCGAAGTCTTTCTGAGTTTCGCGGGGTATAAACGCCCCAGCGATGCGGTGCATCGTGCCATAGCTGCACTCTCTCCCGGTGATCCGCTGCAGGTGCGTGCCGGGGCGAAGCGTTGGGAAATTCTAGATTCCAACGGTCTGGTCGTAGGTCAGTTTGCCGCCGGTTTCAAACCCCTTGACCGCATGCGCAGCACACGTGCCAAGGTCTTCGCCATCGCCTCCTGGGACCGCGAGCGTTCGGAGCCGCAGTATAGAGACCGCCTCCTATGCGATGACTGGGAGGTGGTGGTGCCGGAGTTGGTTTTCAAGCCGGATTCGTAATCTTTTCGACGAGAGTGCGAGGCCAGACACAGGGACATTTTTTTTACCCGACACCGTGCAGGTGTCGCGGAACAGGTTGAGAACACGTTTCGGTCATTAGCATCAGGATTACACGGCAAGAGGAAGTCGCGACCTGGAGAGGATCTCTATCGCACTCGCTATCCACTCACTTGATCTCCTACGGGGGTTTTATCTCGTGGAACGGAGTTGACCGTGTGCATGCCTTCTGCTAGAATATGGCGCATGTGAACCGATAAAAATCCCCGAATTATCCGTGAGAGTTTATGCGTCACACGCTAGACTAGTAGTGATGTGGAGAGGACATAGCCGTGCTTGCTACGGTGCAGCGTGGCCGTCGAAATTGATGCCTACGCTGTTGTCAGATTGAATAATATAGGTAGATGACCGTGGCAATACAGAGAGCGAGGCTTGATGATATAGAGAGTATTGTCGAAGTATTCTGTGACGGCGTTGAATCACAGAACAGATTCTGCCATCTGTTAGACCTGACGGAGGGTGTTCTCAATCACAAACAGAAACAGTTCAAAGGTGCAGTAGAAGACGAAGGCGAAGTGCTAATCACATGGCGGCATGAGACGGGCAAGATAGTCGGATATGTCTGGGGTGTCATAAAACAATCTATTGAAACAGGTTGTATGGGGCAAATCAACGAACTCGTGGTTACGACTCCTCACAAGCGGAAAGGCATCGGCAGGCAGCTTTTTCAGTCGTGCATTGAATGGTTTCGTTCACAAAATGTTCAGCGGGTCAAAGTAAGTTTTAACGTTCAGAACCCTGAGGCCTCGGCGTTCTGGACTCAAATGGGTTTCAAACCATTCTTTGAGACACGATTCCGAGATGTCTAAAATGAGGCATATCAGCTACAGAATCTCTGCCGCGCTTCCTGAAATCTAACTGATAATTTACTAGGCGCCAACCTGATCACTCACGTTTGCAGAGGTGTGCATGCCCACCGGAAACAGGAAGACTAAAGGAGACCTACTTCCAAACATTCTCTGGATTTGCACCGACCAGCAACGATACGACACTATCGGCGCATTGGGCAACCCGTATGTATCAACGCCGAACATTGATAGATTGGTCAATGACGGAGTCGCATTCACCCACGCCTTCTGCCAGAGCCCAATTTGCACGCCTAGCCGCGCGAGTTTTCTAACCGGAATGTATCCGAGCGCCGTACACGTCAACGGGAACGGGAACGAATACTTCCCGAACAGACCGCCCTTGGTGACCCGCATGCTGGCGGACTCCGGGTACGATTGCGGTCTAATCGGGAAACTACACCTTGCCAGTGCCTATGGGCGCGTTGAGCCCCGTGCGAACGACGGATACCGGTATTGGCAGTACAGCCACGCGCCCCGTGATGACTGGGAGAAGGGACACAATTATGCGGATTGGGTGCGGGAGAAAGGGTATATCCTTGGAGAGTTAATCAAGAACGTTGAAGGTGTACCGGCTGAACTCCATCAAACCACCTGGTGCGCCGAAAAGACGATTGACTTCATCCGGGAGGATCGGGGCACGCCTTGGCTCGCCAGTGTGAATATCTATGACCCCCATCCGCCCTTCAACCCGCCGCAGTCGTACAGGGAGATGTTCAATCCCGCAGAAATGCCTGGCCCGCTATTCCGTGAAACCGACCTGGAACAGCAGGAGAAGCTGGAAGCTGTTGATTTTCAGTCTCAAGGACAGTCTCCGGACAATCTGGATATCAAACACCCAATTGTGCCCCAATCGCCAAGGTCGCCTTCAGCGGCTGATGCGGATTCGGCAAGTGCGCGGGATGCCAAGAGCTTGCAGGCAGCCTATTATGCGATGATGAAGCTGATTGATGATCAGTTGGGGCGTATCCTTGAAACGCTCGAGGAAACCGGTCAGCGGGAGCAGACGGTGATCCTCTTCACTAGCGATCACGGGGAGATGCTGGGCGATCACGGATTGATCCAGAAGGGGTGCCGATTCTACGAGGGACTCGTGCGCGTGCCGCTAGTTTTTTCCTGGCCCGGACACTTTGAGTCCGGCTTAAAGAGCGATGCGCTGGTGGAACTCCTCGACAAAGCGCCGACGCTTCTGGAGTTGGCTGGATCGAAGGTGCCCGACCGGATGCAGGGACGATCACTGTTGCCAATCCTACGGGGGGAAACCTCGGAAAACCATCACCGTGAGTTCGTCCGCTGCGAATACTACGATGCCGTCGACCTGCCGGATGGCACTTTCGCCACGATGTACCGAGATAGGTCGCAAAAGCTGGTGGTGTACCACGGGCATCAACACGGGGAGCTCTACGACTTGGAAGCCGATCCCGGCGAGTTTGAAAACTTGTGGGATGAAACTGGTAGCCAAGGCATAAAATTCGACCTGATGAAGCGAAGCTATGATTCGTCCATGCTGGCGATGGACAGGGGGCCGCGGCGGGTTGGGCCAATATAGGTGGGCGTGATTGTAGGGTGTTCTCGGTAGCTTGGTCTGCGCGATAGCGCGTGGAAAATCGTGCCCTATATCTGATGTGTGCATCTGATAGAAGCGACAACATGGAGAAGTGCTAGACATGCTTGCTACGGTACAGAGCAGCGCGGTCATGGGCATTGACGCCTACGTTGTTCAGGTGGAAATCGACATCGCGGATGGGCTGCCCGCCTTCAATACGGTCGGGTTGCCGGACAGTGCGGTGAAGGAGAGCCGCGAGCGAGTAGCGGCGGCAATCAAGAATTCCGGCTACTATTTTCCGACGACCCGCATCACAGCCAATCTCGCGCCCGCCGATGTTCGCAAAGAGGGGTCTGCCTTTGATCTGCCGATCGCTCTGGGAGTCTTGACAGCCACGGCGCAAATCCGCAGCGGCCACTTTGACCAAACGCTGGTTTTGGGTGAATTGGCGCTTGATGGGAGTATCCGTTCGGTGCGAGGTTGTCTTCCGATCGCGATCAACGCGAAAGAGAAGGGGTTCACGGGCGCCATTATTCCAAAAGCGAACGCAAAGGAAGCGGCAATCGTCGATGAGTTGAATGTCTTCCCGGTGGAATCGTTGCAGGAAGCGGTTCAATTCCTGAACGGCGAAAGAGCTATTGAGCCGTTCAAATACGATATTTGGGAAGCGTTTCGGCAGCACTCGGAATACATGATTGACTTCGTCGACGTGAAAGGTCAGGAACACGTCAAGCGGGCGATCGAGGTCGCCGCGGCGGGCGGGCACAACTTGATTATGATTGGGCCGCCGGGATCCGGCAAAACCATGATAGCCAAGCGGATTCCGACCATCCTGCCCGACATGACGCTGGACGAGGCGCTTGAGACGACCAAGATTCACAGCATCATGGGCTTGTTGGCGGATGATGTGCCGTTGATAGCCACGCGCTCATACCGTTCGCCCCACCACACCATCTCGGATGCCGGGCTAATCGGCGGCGGGAAGTTTCCGCACCCCGGCGAGGTCAGCCTTTCGCACAACGGCGTGCTGTTTCTCGACGAATTGCCGGAGTTTCGCAAGAATGTGCTCGAAGTGATGCGCCAACCGCTTGAAGACGGACACGTGACAATTGCGCGGGCTGCCGCCTCCTACACCTATCCCGCCAATTTTATGCTGGTATCCGCGATGAACCCGTGCCCATGCGGGTTTTTTGGCGATTCGACCCGCGACTGCCGATGCTCACCGCAGCAGATTCAGAACTACGTCTCTCGCATTTCCGGTCCCCTGCTTGACCGGATTGACTTGCAGGTTGAAGTTCCGGCAGTCAAATACAAGGATTTGTCGAGCGACTTAACGGGAGAGCCGTCGGCGGATATTCGGGAGCGGGTGCAGACCGCGCGCCGTATCCAACAGGAGCGTTTCGCTCAAACGACGGTCTATTGCAACGCGAATATGGAGTCCAAGCATCTCCGCGAGTATTGCAAAGTCGAAGAGGACGCCCAAGAACTGCTGCGGGTTGCCATCACGCAACTCGGCCTGAGCGCCCGCGCCTATGACCGCATTCTGAAGGTTGCGCGTACCATCGCCGACCTCGGTAACAGCCCGACCATTGAAGGGGAGCATGTTTCGGAGGCGATACAGTATCGGAGTCTGGACAGAAGTTTCTGGAATCGGTAAGTCGGGGATGATTATCGAATTCCATAGGCAGAAGCGCCCCGTCCTCCGGATGTGGTAGGACAATCCCTCCGCAAATGAGAGCGTTCTACTTTCTATCTAAGTAGCGAATGCCATTGCAGTATCGCAGTGGTAGCCTTTCTTGGCGAAGATGCACTTATTCCTCTTGCATCATCCCTTCTTCTGAAGAAGATGGCATAAACTTGCCTTCCTTGTCTGTGATACAGGGGTTAAGATAACGGTAACTGTTTAGTCCATTGGTCTGGATTGACAAATCCGGACCAATGGACTAAACAGTTTCAAATAACCAAGAAAAGCTCGTGAGACTTCAAGAAAAAACAGCACTCATTACCGGAGCCTCCAGCGGCATCGGAAAAGAAACTGCTCTTCTGTTTGCTAAAGAGGGTGCTCGGGTCGTCGCTGTTGATATTAATGACGAAGCGGGTAATCAACTGGTCGAGTTGATCCGGTCTCAAGGAGGAAAAGCAATTTATGCGCATGCCGATATTTCCCAATCGGAAGATTGTCGGGGGATGATCCATGTCGCCGAAAAAACCTTCGGCGGCTTGGATATTCTATTCAACAACGCCGGTATTATGCACAGCGAAGATACCGATGCTGTTAAAACTTCCGAAGAGGTATGGGAATCCACCCTGTCTATCAATCTGAAAGGTGTATTTCTAGGTTGTAAATTCGGGATTCCTGCTTTGAGGCGAGCGGGAGGAGGATCCATCATCAACACGGCTTCGTTTGTCGCGCTGTTGGGAGCAGCGACTCCCCAAGTCGCATATACGGCTAGCAAAGGAGGGGTGCTTGCCCTGACTCGTGAATTAGCCGTCGTCCACGCACGAGAAAACATCCGGGTCAATGCTTTATGCCCCGGACCGTTGAAAACCGAGATGTTGATGAAGTTTTTAAATACCGAGGAGAAAAAACAACGGCGCCTGGTTCATATTCCTACAGGTCGTTTCGGAGAAGCTTCGGAAATGGCGAAAGCGGCACTGTTTCTAGCTTCGGATGATTCGTCTTATGTGACGGGAACGGAGTTTACCGTAGATGGAGGAATTACCGCCGCCTACGTAACTCCTGAGTAAAAAGGGGTAGTTCGCACCTAAGATTTATAGTTCTTCCGAATCCCGCTGTAGGAGATCAAACGAGTGAATAACGAGTGCGATAGAAATCTTCGTGCGATAGAGATTCCACTCCCGGTCGCGATGACAAAATGTGCAGAGCAGAATCAACCCTCTTGTAGGAGCGACCTCCCGGTCGCGAAAACAGAAATCATTCCTAATTGACCTTGTGAATGTCTATAGAATTTGATCCAGTTTCCCCATCACCTTCCGGAATGCTTCGACATACATGCCCATCAACTCCAAATCATTGGGAGGATTCACGTCGAAAACATAACAGTGCGAGTCAATGAACTCGGTAGCCTTAGGGTAGTCTTCCGGTCTATACTCTACTTTGGAATTGTGGCATTTCCAAGGACATCCCTTGCCGTACCCCACCCCATTCTGGAATATCTCCTGCGCCGGGACGGAGAAACGCTGCCATAGCCCCATTGACACACCTTCCGCTTGCATGGCTTCCTGCACTTTGTCACGCATCATTCTCGGAGGGATATCCAGCCCCAGTTCCTTCGGCTTGAAGCCCACCACGTAATTGTAATAAACCGGCTCACACTCGTCCGGAATGAAAGGCGTTTCGATACCTTTGATCTCACTCAGATGCTCGGTAAGAAAGTTACAGTTTCGGATACGGAGGCTGTTGTTTTCGTCCAGTCTCTTGAGTTGACTTCTGATAAACGCCTGACTGAACATATCACCACGATACATCCAACCCAGTCCGTAGGCGTTGTATTCCTGCTCTTCTCGCTCTCGTCCGGGCACGACGATCTCCCCAAAATACTGCAATAATCCGGCTCTTTCGTGTGCGACATCGTCATTGGTGGTGAATAGCCCGCCTTGGCAACCGCTGCTAAGCGTTTTTGACGCCTGCGTGCTGAATCCCGCCGTGTCACCCATAGAGCCGCATAAGCGGTCTTTGTACCTCGCGCCGTGCGCCTGAGCGACATCCTCTATCACTTTCAGGTTGTGCTTTTTGGCGATCTCAAGCACCGCATCCATGTCCGCGGGCATACCGTGAATGTGTACGGGTATGATAGCCTTTGTTCTTTCCGTTATTTTGGCTTCGATTAGATTCGGATCTATGCAATACGTCGTAGGGTTGATATCGACAAAGACGGGTATGGCATTATGATGGAGCACCGCTGCCGCAGTTGCCCAAAAGGTAAAAGCGGGAACAATGACCTCGTCGCCCGGTTCTATTCCCACCGCTGCCACGCACATGTGCAGCGCGGCGGTGCCGCTGTTTACTGGAATACAGTATTTTACCCCCAAGTATTCAGCCCACTCTTTTGCGAGACCTTCGGATTGGATTCGCTGTTGTTCGGTGATTCTGGCGGAATTGAATACCTCCATTACCGCCTCTTGATCGGCTTCCGTGACATGGGGCCAGGACTGGACGAATCCTTCCGGCACCGCTCGTTTTCCGCCGTGTACGGCTAGTTTTTCTGACATTTGAAATCACCTCTACAAGATTTTTTGCGGTTCTATGATCGGAACATTTCTGACACGCAATGCTTAACCCGTTGGAGTATCGGGCGAGGAGTATTAGCTTGAGCATACACCGGCAACCGTAGGGGATCTCTACCGTCTTCGCTATTCGCTCAGTTGGTGGTTGGGTTTCCCAACCCGTTTGGTGGATGGGTGAGGGAATATTTCGATCCCATTCGCTGATCGCTCATTTAGTCGTTATTCGCTCGGTTGACAGGATTTCTATGAGATTGCTATCGCATTCGCTATTCACTCACTTGTTCCTCGCCATTCGGTGTCGATGCTGGTGTAACCATTGGTGTATCGCCGGAGGTGTGACGGCAGATCGGCTAAGAACTGTTTGCCGGTTTCCGGAATTTCCCACGGAATCGTAATGGAGTGACGCCGATCTCGAAATCCTATGGCGCAAGACAATCGAGCTTCGTCGGTGCGGTTGGTAAAACAAGCCGCGTGATACGTTCGGTGGGCAAACACAATCATGTCCCCCGGATCTGTGAACAAGGGCACCGCCCCCGGGACATCAAAACCGTCATACGGTTTCTCTGCTTCGCCCGACTTGTAAAAGGATCTCCTATCCGCAGTCAGGTCGAAACCCTCTGGACCTTCCCAGTTCTCGACGTGAGAATCCTCCATGACGCACAAGCCGCCGTGTTCCGGACGAGAACCGGTCAGGTAGAACCATTTTCCCGACGGCCAAAGCCCGCGATTCAACACGTCACCGGAGTTCTTCGGCGGCTCGGTCGAAAATCCGCGCCAGTCGGTGTGCCAAGCGCTCGGGGGATTGCCCGGCATCCGAATGATGGCGGCAGACCGGTGGATTGTCAGTTGATCGGTGCCGAGTAGATGCCGGTGGATACGCATGAACGGTTCATATTCCAAGAGTTGCCAAGCCCCCGGACCCGATTCGACCCAGGCGTGTCGTGTGCGGCTTTGCCCGGGTTTCAATTCCCTCTCCGGGTCTGTCCCGTCAAGCACAGCTTGTTTTAAACTCTCAACCAGCGATTCCGGCAGGACATCTTTGATGATTGCAAAACCGTGAGCTTCCAAACACTTGGACATGAGGTCCAATTGACTAACCTCGAACTCATATGCGTAACCGAGGTTAGGCTTCTGAATATGTGAATAACCTTCCATGAAGATTATCCTTTCAGATACGCTTTGATAGGATTCCAGTCAGCGTGTCTTCGGGTACGACTCATTGGGAAAGAGTTCATTGATGCTCGCAACCGTTTCTTCCACGAGCACCTGGCCGCCTTCGGGACCTACCCAAGTGGATTTGATCATGGCGCTGTAGTGGCCGCCTTCGCGGGCGCGCTGCGTCGGAAGGTAACCACCTTTCCCCGATCCGTCGGCAAGCTGCACGAGAAAGGTTTGAAGCGCCTTGCTCCGGGCGCGAATGCGGGTGCCGTAGTCCATGAAGAGTTCGAAGGGGTTGGTGGCGAAGACTGCATCCCCGAGTCGGATAACGTGGCACTCCACATGGTGGGTCCGATTCTCATCCTGATTCTCAAAACGACTGACAAGGTCGCTGACGGAACCGAACGGCCAGATACGATTGAAGCCCCAAGGCTGTCGTTTCAGTTCCTCCTCGCTCATGGTGGGAATCCGTTTCTCCAGTTCATATTCCTCCCGAGTCACGCGTAACCGCGGCAGGTGCGGCCTTCGCACGATATGCCGAAACTCGACTTCTCGCTCCGGTCTCGAAGCCAGGGCTTGTGCCTCTTCTAAGGCGGTCATGATGCGTCGAGCGATAATTCCCTTGTCATCGACGTTCGCGCGGTCGCGCAGGTCTTTCTCCTCCCGCTGGTCCAACAGCAGATGCGGCGACGCATCGCCGGCGGGGGCGCACTGGGGCAGAAGGTGCACCGCCGAACCGTAGCGGTCACGCAGACCGACTCTCACATCGTGCCAGAAGTCGGCGGAGAATTCCTCCTTTCGCTCATCGCACTGCGAGGGGCAAGCCAGGTTCACGAGCACCCCGCTCAATTCGCCCGAAACGTCATGGGTGAAAAGCAGGTTCACCGCATGATCGTCACAGGCTTCAATGCCAAGGAAATCCTCCCGGTCGGTTGCCCCGTACATCTGCGCCGACCCATCGCGGTAGACGGCGCGGCGGCAGCGTCCAACCACGGCGTAGGCAAAACCCCGGCTGATTGCCCCCGGCTGCCTCTCTTCCCACGCCTCTTCCACGACATCGGCAAGTCGATCCAGCAGGAAGACGCGGTACTCGTCCGGCGTCATGAAGTTCGGGTCACCCTCGGGCTCCTTGTAAGTCCCGGAGCGTAAAGGCGGCGCATTGTGCGTATGGGTCGCATTGATAGTGAGTCTTTCTATATCGAACCCGGAGCATCGACCCGCAAGCTTCGCCCGCAGATCGGACTTGAAACTCTCCGCCGCCAAGTCGCAAGACAGGAAAATCGCCTGCTCCAGACTGTCGTCCCGTGCGCGAGTCTCGACCGCGAGCACGGTTGCCGTCAGCGGGCTGATCGCGGTATCCGCTAGCCGCGCGTGGAATTGGCCCAGCAGCAATGTCTTCTTCGGCGGGGTGATATCAATCCGCGACCAACCGATATGTAATTGTCCTTTGGGCATTTATAACACCTTTCTGTCTGTCGGTGGACGAAGGTTGGAACGAGAAGTGTGGAACCTGACAAGGCATCTAGATAGGGTATGTCTTTTTTTTATTCTGCTAACGTGTAGGTGAGAACCAACAACGGTGTTTCGGACAAGCATTAAGGTGTTGGGTTTCACTCGGATTCCGGAGATATACAGCAAAACAGAAGCCGGAGTACAATCCAGATGGGTGGTTTTTCCTTGGAGTTCCGCAAAACCCAACCTACGGGATGGCGTAACATTCCCACGGGTAGTCGATGAAAATCTCCGCTAGACGAATTTCCTGAAGAATCTGGGGCAATTCGAAGTGACTTAGCGGGTTGCCGGTTGCGACGTGATGTGGTAACATATAGCAAGTTGGCCTTAATCTTCTCGCCGGAGTTTTCGTAAATGGCTGTACAAAGACTTACTATTGAGCTTCCTGAATCGGTTTTCCAGTTGTTAACCGACGTGGCAACCTTAACAGATCAATCGCCTGAACAACTGGCAGCGCAGAGCATCACCGGCAATCTCCCGCCCTCCTTCGAGAATGCGCCTGCCGACATGCACGAAGAGCTATTGGCGATGCAAATCTGCGATGTTGATGAACTGCGCCAAATCGCCGGTAGTCAGATGTCGGAACAGCAGCAGCAGCGCCTAAGCGATTTGCTTGAAAGGAATCAAGAGGATTCTATTCAGCCTAGCGAACAACAGGAATTGAAGGCGTTACGTCTAGCGGCTGACCGCTTAATGCTACGCAAGGCGTATGCATGGTCGGTCTTGCGTTGGCATGGTCAACCAGTACCAGCGTTAGATGAATTGCCGGTGGAGTAACTTTGTCAAGGATTTCACGTGTGCTTCGGGAACATATCTCTACCGAAGCCCATCATCGTTGTGAATATTGTCAGACGCCTCGCCGACTCATCGGTATGCCACTAGTCATTGACCATGCTATCCCTCGCTCTGCCGGAGGTAGCAATGCGCGAGGAAATCTGGTGGCTGCTTGCTATCGGTGTAACGAATTCAAAGGCAGCAAAACCCACGTGATTGACCCTGCCACCGGAGAATTGGTTTCACTCTTCAATCCACGAACCCAGAATTGGTCCCACCACTTCTCTTGGGCAAACGGTGGTACGCACATCGTCGGCAGCACTTCGACGGGTCGTGCCACGGTACTTGCTCTACGACTGAACAATGAATATGTAGTTGAAGCACGCTCAATATGGATCGCCAGGAACTGGCACCCGCCACAAGATTGAAATCTTTCCTACATTCCAACCCTGCTTGCGTTCAAACTCTTACTGTATTCCTCATCAGTGACGATGTCGTGTTGGATACACGAGTCTTGAGTTGTTGGGTTGCAATCAGGTTTTGGAGACATCAAGCAATACGAAAACCGTGAACAAAATTCAGATAGTCGGCTATTCCAAAGGACTCGGTTCAACCATGTTACGAGACTTTTATTGAAATGCGGGGAATGGCAAGACTGCGGAGGGCAAGTGGAATGTGAGTTGTGATCTAGTCAACGAATTGGAATCGCAAAAGTGGAATCATCACGAACAACTCAGGATCTATTTGGGGCGTTAGTTAGAGATGTCTCTGCCTAATAGGCTTTGTCGCGCCGGTGAATACCGTGAATCCTACAAACTTGCTCTTTAGTGTCCGGACTGTACACTATTCGATAGTCTCCGACGCGGTATCGATAATAGTTTTCTCCCTTTCCTCTTAACTTAACAGCATTTTGAAAAGGGTTTCTTGCCAATGATGTCATGGCATTGTTGACGGCACATACACTCTGTTTATCAAGAGCACGGTACTGTTTCCACGACTCACTAGAAAACTGCAAACTATACATCTCGTTTAATATCTTCCCAATCGAAGATATTACCCGCCTCAAAATCCCTTATTGAGCGTTCCAAGCTTGCGAGGAATTCCGGGTCATCAAATAGCTCGTGGGTTGCTTCCCACTCTTCGGAATTTTTTTTTGTTGCTATTTCAGCCGACAGCGAGGTTGCCTCTGTACTCGATGCTAGTAATGAATGTTTCATTTTGTTTGACATAATACTCTCGCATATTAATGCAATGAGGACAGCTCCTCAAGTGAACTAGGAATGTGCGACTGTCAGATGCCCCCAGTATCTCTGCAATGGCACACGAATTATACTATACCTTAATAGTCAACTAAGAATCAACCCATTTGGAGATCATTAACCTTGCTTGGGATATATAAAGTCAAAAGGCAGAAACCGAGTTTCGGTAAAAAACCCGGTTTCTTTGCTAGTCGGTCACGGCTTGGACTTGGCAATCCAAGCCGAGCAGCGGGTAGAAATGGGCTTGATACAACCAGACCGCTTGCTAGAAACTCTGTGTAATGCGGAGGATGGACAAACGACCGATCTCCGGCACACCGACGAACTCCTGATGCTCGTTGTTCAGCAGGTTCTGTATTGCAAGCGACACGCGGGTGTTGGGCGAGAACGGCAGATCGTAGCCGGCGCTCAAGTCAAATGTCGTGTACCGCTCGACAGTGCCGTGGTAGACGCCGGAATTAACGGGAAATGCGTCCACAAAGCGAACCCGCAGTTGCGCCGCCAAGTTGCTCAGACCGGCATTCAAGTATTCGACACTCGCACCGATTTTGTGCTTTGGAGCGTTCAACGCGACATCTCGCAAACCGTCGACGTTTTCGAACAGGTCTTCGCTGACGAAGGAATAGTTGCCGCCGATATTCCAGTTCTCGTTGAGGAAGTAGGCAAATTTGAAGTCCGCTCCGTTCAACGAGATATCACCGAAGTTGCGGTAGGTTGAGGTCACGGCTACAGGGTCGTTCGCCTCTTCCGGGGTAACCGTTCCGAACGGTATTCCAGCTCCACCCGTAGCGAAAAGAGTAGCCAATTCGTCGGCTGCGGAGCCGTTACTGTTGCCGCCGAACGCCGGGTTCTTGTCCAACATCGCGACCAAGGCTCCATTGAGTATGGCGTTCTGTGGATCATCCAACGCAGCCCCGAAATGCCTGCCCAAATACGCGCCGAGTGTCGCGGGATCGAGGAATACGTTCGGCGTCTCCGGTGTTATGGGCCCCACAAAATCTCTAATCTTTGTATGGTAGGCGTCAACGCCGATCAGGAGTTTGTTGAACAGCGTTCCCTTGTAACCCAGCTCATAAGTCTGCGTGATGGTTGGTTTCATGGGCTCAACGTCAAATGCATCGTCAACTTGGGTAAACTCCAACGTTTCCAGATTGAGAGACCGCATCACGTTCTTGACACCTTCCACCTGCCGCGGAACGATGGCATCAAACGCCTTGGACAATACCTCAATTTGAGCCGCCGGCATCCCCTGTGCCGTCAACAGTTGCGTCGCCTGACCGAGGAATTCCTTCATCGCCGCGCCGCGTGCCACACCCCACATCACGTTGGTGAATACCGGATCGTCTAGCTCAATGTAGTCGTTTGGCGTGCGTTGAGCGAGCGGCGCAAACGGCGATCTAAACTGCGGACGGCCATCCGCGCTGCGTCTGAAATGAAATCCTTCAAGACCGACGCCTTGCCCGCGAATGTCAATGGCGGGACTGAAGGGGAGCAAACCTTTGAACGCCGCTCCCAATCCGAACCCGTCTTCTGCCGCTCGAATATCGAGAAAGAGGTTATTCGTGGTCGGGGTTGAGTAGGCGCGGTTGTAAGTGGCGCGCACGTTGTGGTCGGCGGCCGGCTTGAACACCAGAGCGGCGCGCGGTGAGATAACCGGGTTTTCGAGATGGCTGTGATTGTCCAACCGAGCCGCCGCGACAAACCTGAGTTGGTCTGTCAATTCGGTTTCCG
The DNA here is from genome assembly GCA_028820655.1 of Candidatus Poribacteria bacterium. Lineage (GTDB taxonomy): Bacteria > Poribacteria > WGA-4E > WGA-4E > JAJDTR01 > JAJDTR01. The sequence goes on from JAPPIK010000045.1 coordinate 90,506, forward strand.
ATTGCAGATAAAACCCAATTTCGTTGGTGTTGTCGTCGTCTTCATTTGCGCCTGTGATAGAACCCTCCGTGACCGGGCGCGTGAGAAGCGCGTCGACACCGTAAGTGAGTCGCTCCCGGCTGCCCAATGAGAGCCCGTGTTGCAGTTGTGCAACCAACAAACTTGATTTGTCTATGATTGGCGCTCCGTCCCGCAGCAAGAAAGTGTCGCCCGCGTCGCTCGTATTCAAAAATACCTGGGCAAAAAGATCTTTATAAAGCGCCCGAGCTTGGACATAACTGTATGTCCAGTCAATCGCTTGACCTGCGCCTAGACCGGTCAGTTCAATGTTGCTTGCCTGTGTAAAGCCGCCATTAAGAATAGTGGTCAAGTCTTCGTTGACGCGGTAATCAACCCGTGCTTCGCCGGCAAGTTGCTGTACATCGAAGTCGCGCGCCCCAATCTTGAGATTCTCCTCGGGCACTCCGGCGTCGATTTGCTGCTGGCGAAGTAACGCTTCAACAGGGTCGGTAGAATTCCAATCTTCGCCCTGCATGCCTCTGAAACTCAGTTTGTATCCGATCCTATTGTCTAAACTGCCCGCGTGCCGAACAGAACCCATGAGAACACCGCGTTCGCCGCCGCCGAGGCTGACTCGCGTTCCTTCCGATCCGAACGGCGGTTTGGTGATTATATGAAACACACCGTTCGCGCTGTTTGGACCGTACAACGCCGAACCGGGTCCCGAAACCACTTCGACCCGCTCAATGTCGCTTTGAGGCGTTGGTATAAAGTTGTAAGCGTTCAGACGCAAGGAGGGGACTCTGGCGATCCGATTGTCTACGAGCGATAACAGCGAACCGGAGAAGACGTTGCTGAAACCTCTCACCGTGACGTTGGATTGCGTAATCCCCGTGTCGGAAACGTCCACCGCCGGCAGCGATTTGAGGTGTTCCGTCGGGGTAACGGCGACGCGCGAATCAATTTGGGTGTCATCCAACACCGAAATGGCGGCAGGCGCTTCAATCACCTTTTCTTGACGCCGCGAGGTGGTGACTGAAACTTGGTCAAGTTGTATGACTCTTGAGAATAGCCCAATCTCAACCGACTTCGTCTCGTCGCCTCTAAGTTCGACATTTGACGTAACTTTATCGGCGTAACTCAGGGACGAGACGCTGATGGAGTAAATGCCGGCAGGCAACTCGGCGAACTGGGCGGCACCCATCGCGTCGCTCGTGCCTTCTCTTGAGTCGCCTGTTTGCGGGATGACGGTGAGTGAGATTCCGGCCAGCCTGTCGCCGCTTTGGGCGTCGGTGACCATTACGTTCAAAGTCGCGGCGTGGAGCGTCACCGAAGTCAACCCCAAAACCGCGAAAAGGGCAAATAAAATGCACGACCGAATAGCCAACTGCTTCATTGTATGCTCTCCTTTAATGAGCGTGTATCGTTGTTGGTGTCCGTCTTGACGACGGGAGCCAAGAGAATCGAAACTATTCATTACTTCTAATTTGAAGGTCAAAAGTGTTGCAAACAAGGGAATTCAAACTGTTACTTAAAACATTTCCCTGTATTTGTACCGCATCAATAGTGTCAATCGATTCTTTCCGCTGCGGGGCAAGATGCCCCGCCTACAAGGTTCTGTTACATATTCTGTGGTGGTTGTTGGTAAGTTCTACTCAATAGAGGAAGGGTTAATCATATAATCGAAACTCAACCATAGGCTGCGGGAGTATCGGAAAAAAAGGGCGGGGAAGAGGCCGCTGAAGACAATCCACAAAATGAAGTTTTGGAGAAAGGGGATGGGAGTCAAGTAATCCAACGCAAAATAGCCGCCGAATGCAATGAAAACGGTGGCTCCGTAGTTAATGTACATCGCGCCGACAAAGTAGCCGGGTTCGCGTTCAAATTTGAAGCCGCAGTTGGAACAATCCAAGTTCATTTTGAACAAGCCGGCGAACATGACTCCTCGGCGGCATTTTGGACACTTTAGACGTAACCCGTCCAGAAGAATCTGACGCTTGCTGAGTTTCGACATCTCTGGTATTCTCGTCTTCTAAGCCAAGGTCTTCAAAATGCGAAACAAGCACTATATAGAACGAAATGATTCTAGCACGGCTATTTGGGCATGTCAACGATGTTTTGGATTTTTGCAATATCGATGGCGGGTGTGGACTAGGAAACGCTGTCAATGTGGGTTGGGTTGAACGGGGCAAACCGAACTCAACCGGGATTTCAGACGACATGTATCCTTTTTGATGACGCTTCCGTGTAAGAATGGATAGCGAAACCCAACAATACAACACGGTTTCTTCGTTAAAACGTCGCGGCTACCGTAGGAGCGATCTCCGAATCGCGACCATTACCGAATTACGCCGAAGTCGGGAATCGGAGGAGATCTCTATCGCGCAGGATTAGTTGTCGCCCTCGTTGTCCACTCGGATGATCCTACCAAATTAGAGGCTTTGGGTGATTCGGAAAAGCGACAGTCTGCCAATTTCCGGCACTCCCACAAACTCCTGGTGCTTGTTGTTCAGGAGGTTTTGTACGGCTAGCGATACGCGCGTGTTGGGCGAAAACGGGAGGCTGAAACCGGTGTTCAGGTCAATCGTCGTGTACCGCTCGACCGTGCCGTGATAAATGCCCGAATCAACCGGGAAAGCATCCACAAACCGAAGCCGTAATTGTGCCGTCAGATTGTTCAGATTGGAATTTAGGTACTCGACGCTCACGCCGAATTTGTTCCGCGGCGCGTTCAGCGCGATGTCGCGCAATCCGTCAACCTTTTCGAATAGATCCTCGCTGACGAGAGAGTAGGTTCCGCCGAGGTTCCAATTCTGGTTGAGGAAGTAAGCGAATTTGAAGTCCAAACCGTTCACCGAAAGTTCCCCGAAGTTGCGATAGGTTGTCGTCACGGCGGTCGGATACTCCGATTCTATCGGACTCACGGTCCCGAGGGGGATCGCCGCTGCACCCTTCGTAAATAGCGTCGTCAATTCATCGACGGCGGAGCCGTTTCCGTTGCCGCCAGCCAACGGGTTGGTATCTAACGCGGCAATCAACGCGGCGTTCGCCACGCCGTTCTTTGGATCGTTCAACTTCGCCGCAAACTCTTTTCCTAGGGAAGCGCTCAAAGTACCCGGATCGAGGAACACATTCGGCGTTTCCGCGGCGATCGACCCCACAAAATTCCTGATCTTGGTGTGATAGACGTCAACACCGACTAACAGTTTGTTGAACAGTGTGCCCTTGTAACCGATCTCGAACGTCTGCGTAATTGTCGGTTCCAGCCGGTCGACATCGAAGACATCGTCAACCTCGGCAAACTCTAACGTTTCCAAATCGATTGTACGCATCACATTCTTTACATCCGAAATCTGTTGCGGAACGGCGGAATCCAGCACTTGGGTCAACAAACCCACCTGCGTTTGAATCTGTGCATCCGGCACCCCCAATGCGCCCAATCCCTTCTGGATCTCGGAAAGGAATCCGTTCATAACGGCACCCCGCGCAACGCTCCACATCACGTTCGTAAACTGCGGGTTGTCGAGGTCGATGTAGTCGTTAGCTGTTAATCTGGCGAGTGGAGCGAACGGCGATCGGAATCGCGGGCGTCCGTTCTCGCTACGACTGAAATGGAACCCTTCTTGAGGAACACCCTGTGCCCGGATATCGGTACTCGGGCTGAAGCCGAGAGTCGGGTTAAACAACGCGCCCAACCCGAACGCATCTTCCGCCGCTCGGACGTCAACAAAGAGGTTATTTGTTGTTGGGGTGGTGAAGGCGCGGTTATAAGTCGCACGGATGTTGTGGTCCGAATGCGGTTGGAAGACCAGCGCGGCGCGCGGCGAGAACACCGTACCTTCGAGTCGGTTGTGTTTGTCGAACCGCGTAGCCCCTACCAGTTTCAGTCTGTCCGTCAACTCGGTTTCGGACTGCAAGTAGACGCCGATTTCGTTAATGTTGTCATCCGCTTCGTTGGCGCCGTTTATTGTCCCGTCGGTGTTCGGGCGGGTCAGCAGCATGTCGACGCCGTAAGTCAGACGTTCGCGGGACCCCAACGAGACACCGTGCTGCAACTGTCCGACGAGCAATGTAGATCTGTCTACCAGCAGAGATCCTTCTCGCAGGAGGAAAGTATCGCCCGCATTGCTCTTGTTCAGAAATGCTTGGGCGAACACGTCTTTGTAGAGCGCCCGCGCCTGCAAATACCTATACGTCCACCCGGCTGATTGTGCCGCACCTATACCCGTGAGTTCGATACCGGATGCTTGCGTGTATCCGCCGTTAAATATGGCGGTGAGATCGTCGTTAACCCGGTAGTCGACGCGGGCTTCCAAACTCTGTTTTTCAATGTCGAAATTTCGCGCGCCGATCCGAACGTCGTCCTCTGGAACCCCCGCATTAATTCGCTGTAGGCGCAATAGCTGCTCTACCGGATCCGTGTAGTGCCAATCTTCGCCCTGGGTATACTCGCCAGTAATCTTGTACCCGAGCTTGTTGTTGATGCTTCCGGCGTGCCGGCACGAGCCAACGAACACACCGCGTTCGCCGGTGGCGAGACCGACTTGCGTGCCTTCCGAACCGAAGGGGGATTTGGTCAAGATATGGATGACTCCGTTTGCGCTGTTGGGACCGTAGAGCGCCGAGCCGGGACCGGAGACTACCTCAATCTGGTCAATGTCGTCGTCGGGAGTGGAGACAAGGGTATAGGCATTCACGCGCAACGAGGGAACGCTGGCGATGCGATTGTCCACGAGGGACAAAAGCGAGCTGGAAAGCACGTTGCTGAATCCTCTTACGGTGACGTTTCCTTGCGATATACCGGTGTTGAAAGTGTCTACCGCCGCGACCGACTTGAAGTGCTCCATCGGTGTTAGGGCGACGCGCGATTGGATTTGCGTATCATCCAAGACGGAGACCGACGCGGGCGCCTCAAGCACTTTCTCTTGGCGGCGGGAGGTGGTGACCGACACTTGATCGAGTTGAATCACTCGTGAAAAAAGCGCTATCTCTACGGATCTGGTCTCCTCGGCCTGAAGTTCAACGTTGGACACCACTTTGCCGGCGTAACTCAGCGAGGAGGCGTTAACCGCATAGATGCCGGCGGGCAATTCCGTAAATTGAGCCGCGCCCATCGCATCCGTCGCACCCTCTCTTGAATCGCCGGTTTGGGGGATAACGGTAATCGAGATGTTGGCCAATTCGGCGTCGGTTTGGGCGTCTGTCACGGTCACGTTCAACGTCGCGGCTTGCGCCATCGCCGAAGCCAAGAAAGCAAGGGCGGCTAGAGCCGATAACAAACCGCTCCGAATATACGACTGTTCCATTGCGTTCTCTCCTTGTTGGCGAAATAACCTTGTTGGAAGTTGTCTTGGCTGGACTCAGCCACGAACTCGCGGGCGGGAAAACCGATGAATACACGGGAATTCTAGCATAGATTGATAATCCCGTCAATGATCATCTGAAACCGTCGAAACCGCGTTTTTTCTTGAAAACTTGGGTAGCCAAATTCTCTTTGCACATTCTTTTGACCTGTCCCGATTATCACATTGAAAACTTAACACATGTGTGGTATAATGTGCCGCACCAAAACCGATCAAGCGAATCGATAATTTGCGATAGTAGATCTCATGCAGCTCCCATAGACTTCTTCAATGTCGAGTGTTACTTGAGAGCGTGACATTACCCTTGCGGAACAATTCTAGCGGAATGTAACACCTGATTTTCACTCCACCGGAGATCAAGCGACCGAACAGGACGCGCGATAGAGATCCCCAATGTGCGTAGTGCATCATCACATGACTCATTATTCGCACTATGACAGGTTAAAACGAAGCGTTCCTTCGTAGAATGGTTTTCACTCCAGCGGAGTGATATGTCAATAGAATCGTGATGCGTCTAGTCTCCGCGTTCCAGCGGAGCGCAATGTGGAGTGTTACTTGAGAGCGCGCCATTATCCCTGTCGGTATAGTTCTTTCAGCAGGTAACACCGGTTTTCACACCCTGGTTAGCTTTGAAAAAGCCTTCCATGTTAGATATTTCCCATGTCTCGCACTCCAGAGGAGTGGTATGTCAATAGAATCATGATGCGTCCAATCGCCGCGCTCCAGCGGAGCGCAATGTGGAGTGTTACTTGAGAGCGTGCCATTATCTGTCGGTATATTTCATTCAGTACGTAACACTCTCGTACCGCAAACCGTTAGTTTGCGATTACAATCCATCAGAGGGACACATTCATTTTTCGCTCTATGACTAGCCGTGAAGAGTGTTCCTTCGTGGTCTGGTTTTCACTCCAGCGGAGTGATATGTCAATAGAACACGATTCCTCCCAAAGTCCGCACTCCAGCGGAGTGCAATGTCGGCTGTTACTTGGCTAAACACGTGGTAGAGTTCCCAAAGAATTACCCGGAGTAAACCTGTTAACCCCCAATGTGTCAAAACGAAGAAAAACGAAGATGAACGAACCTCTCGGAACTGACCGAAATCGCACTCGAACCCGCGTCACTGCGGAATTCCACGGCAAATTCCGCCGCGCAAGAGTAACTTCGTTAACAAACCATCAAGGCACACTGACAATTACCAGTCAAACGGACACCCCTAAATATACGAGCGCACAATAGCGCACAAACGTAAAACCGGGCAAATCATGCTTGATACCGCGTCCCGCAAGCATTGGAGCCCAATTTTCAAGACTGTGTAATGTGTGCGCTATCCTTCTGTCTGCACCGTAGCAGATTAACGGAAATCAAGCGAATGACGAGAGAGAAATCAAGATAGAAATTACGACTGCGATAGAGTTTCCATTGAGCCCTCTTTTTTCTGGAAAACACGATTTCTTGAACTAGACCGTCACGGAACTTATTATTTCTGTTGGCATTGGGATTCCCGAAAACCCGCACCACCAAAGGAAACCTGCGTTTCAGATAATGCCAACACGTCGCATAATTCGGTATCCAGTTGGCATCTGTTTTCTAGGTACCGATTACCTGATTTGTACAATTGTAACCCTCACACATTGGATAGTCATATAGGACGATGTGCCTGCGATATTAAGAATCGATGCGATCTGGCAACCGAAGCGATCTAGCAGAAATCGTTCCTTTGCTGGCGCTGGGGGCTTTTCTGCATGTGGGGAAGAATGAGACATAACTTACACGGAACCGGCGCCTTTAGAAGCGCTCGTGCAACGCTTTGGTCGTATTAACCGCCGCAGAAAACAGAGAGACCTTGCACCAGTTCACGTGTTCCGCCAACCCGACGACGGGCAAAAGATTTATGACACCGAACTGGTGCGACGGACGATAGAGATTCTTGAGCGCGAAAATGGATGCCCAATTGACGAGAACTCTATTGGAGCTTGGTTAGATGAAATCTACAGCGGCGAGATTGAAGCGCGCTGGCGAGAGGAATACGAAATTGCCGCCGCAGACTTTGACAAAACTTGTGTGAGAACAATGCGTCCGTTTTCGGCAAATGAGGAACTTGAGAATCTGTTTTTCAAAGCGTTTGATGGGCTTGAGGTGCTACCAGGTTCGATGTATAAAGAATACAAATCCGTTTGCGACAATGAGCCAATTCGCGCTGGAGAACTGTTAGTTCCGATAAGCTGGAGGAGATATCACGCTCTAAGAAATGATGATAGAATCTTGCCCCGGGAACGGAAAGAACCGTATCGCGTTAATGCCGCGTACGACTCGGAGGTGGGAATGACGTTTGATTAAGTAACTATCTCTTTGGCCTGTTCGGGTCGGAGGACGGATGCACGTGCCCTTAACGATGCGCTTCCATCTACGCCCGCAGGGCGGCGTTCATGCGGGTCTGGTAGCCTTTGCCTTGGGCTGTGAACCACCCGAGCCCGTCGCTACCAACTGTTGGTCGATTCGGATGGTTGGAAACAGAAGCACTTAAAAACCAATTCGACAAGTTACAACTCGACATCGGCTAACTGGTAAGCGAAAAGTAAACCTAATCCGATTGATATGAGCAAGAATAGCTCTGGGACAGTTTCATCTGATTTGGGTATGGGAGTCGGCGGCGGCGGTGGTGGCCGCCGAAAAATCACACCATCTTCTATCCCCTGGCCCTGCAGCATGACCGTAATAGTTTCCGTAGTCGCAGGGTAGTATTGTATCCACTGCGCTGACACCCCGGATGGCAGCGACGTTGGAGCAAAACTCTCATAGAACAGGTCGTAGGGCAGGGCTTCCTTACGATGGAATTCGGAGATGATCGCACCGTGTTCGTATGCCCGGTAAGCAGCAACCACCGCGCCAAGCACATTTTCAGCGATCGAGTCTCCATGACTCGGAGGCGGTGTGTTCAGTCGCTCAATCTGCAATGCTTCCCGCAAAGTCCCGCCGTAGAATTTGTACATCACGTGGTCTAAGGGCAGGGGCTTGACGATTGAATTTGAGGCGTTGATAACCTGAATCGGGTTCAAACCCAAATCGTATGTGTGCTCGGTCTCATTCCTGCAGGAGGTGCCGATTCCAATGATGGCATTGCTCGGGTTCCCAACTTGGCGGAATCCGGTGCAAATCAGTTCGAAGGATAAGTCCTCCGTCTCTATTGCGCCTAGTTCCTCTGTCTCAACGTCCGATTCTTGTGGCAGCGTCCAAAGTTGCGATTGCCACTGTCTTGCGTAGGGCGTGGCACAGCCCGTAGTTATTAAAGGAGTTAGGAGTAAAATCAATAGTGTTATTTGTGTCATAGCATTCTTCTGCCGTTTGGGGGTATCACGACGTGCGCATCCTTCCAGAACGCCTCATCAGTGGGTTGGGCGTCGGGATCGGATGCCGCTGCCGCATTAATTTCGGCTTCGGACATATTTTTGACTCTTTCCCAGTCAGTTTGTGTGTGTTCCGGGAGGTTATTGAGAGAAACCCTCACGGTACGTTCTTCTTTCACGGCGATTTGCCCTTCTTGGTGGGTTGTCGCAATTAACATGCACCTCGTGCCTGCTTTGAAGCTACTATCGCCACTGATTGAGGATGTGTATTTCGTTGGCGATAGGCAAGTTTGAAGCCGACAGGTTTGCGATGGATCTGACGATGTCAATATTGTTCATATCCTTGCGGATGTTGTTGTCACGGTAGATAACAAAAATTCCTGAATGCGTAAATCCTCGATCCTGCCAATCACGGTGTAATCGGCGAAAATCTAAGGGGTTATGGGTAAGTACACAGTAACCATGAGCCGCGGCGTAACGGAGGTGGTCGCCATCGTCCAAGTCTTTGGTATTTGTCGATCGGGGTGATATAACGGTGTGTCCTGCCAGCGTGAGGGAATGGATTAGACGGTTATCATCAGAACAATCGTCAAGGTAGATTGTGAGAGACATGGCTAATCCAAGTGATAACCGAATTCTTCGGTGAGAATGCGTTTCTCCTCTTCCGTGTCGGCTTCGACAATGTCTTTGTGGAGGACATAGTAGTGTGTCGCTTCAAGGACAGCTTCAAGCGGCAACCCGAAGTTCTTAGCCGTTCCCTCAAGTGTCTCGCGTTCGGTGCGCATGGCGGCGATAAGGTGCCAAACGGTCATGTTTCTACCCTTTATCCAGAGTTGCCGGCGCCAATTATTCGGACGGGCTTCAAGATATTTGTAAGTATTGGGTTGTTGGCACATGATTTGGGGTCCTCTGAATCAGTCTTTGTTGCGGAAAGAGGGTAGTGTTGTGGATTGCGCTTTTGTAAATTATATCCGAAATTTTTGGTATACGCAAGAATTTGGAGAAAAGGTGGTGATTAGTCAAGGCTTGGAAATGCGCGTTGATTGGGCAACCGAATTCTTCGGTGAGAAACGTTTTGCCTCGTCCGTGGCGGGTTGCCGTGACGCATCTTTCTTGCTATGCTTCCTTACCCGCTTCGGGTTGATTCGAAGTTTCAGCGATTACAGTTGCATTCGTAGCTGATTTATCTTCGTAACGATGCGCTTCCATATACGCCCGCAGCACCGCGTTAATACGTGTTTGATAACCGCGTCCTTGCGATTTGAACCACGCCAGCACGTCGCCATCGACCCGCATTGAAATGGCGCGTTTAGGCTGCGGAATCACGATCCGGGCATCCTTCCAGAACGCCTCATCCGTCGGTTGAGCGTCCGGATCCGATGCCGCTGCCGCATCGATGTCGGCCTCGGTCATATTTTTGACCTGTTCCCAGTCAGTTTGTGTGTTTTCCGGGAGGTTATTGAGAGAAACCCTCACGGTACGTTCTTCTTTCACGGCGATTTGCCCTCCTTGCTGAAATAATCCGTCGATTACCGCCTGGGGTGGTGTAAACGACATAAAGTATGATGCCTTCAACCGTGCCCATTGCGGCAACTCGTTTTTCGTCATAATCGCGGCGTTCGTCTACGACTTCAAAAGTCGGATTCTCGAATATCCGCACCGCATTCGCAAAGTCAATGCCGTGCTTTTCGATGTTATGTTGGTTCTTCATTGAATCCCATTCAAAATCCATGACACATATAGTATACAGTGTGTATATACAGATGTCAAGACAAAAAATATCCAAATAACTGAGGTTGCCGCTTTAAAGTCGGTGATCTCTGATCGCTGCTAATTCTGAGGTTTCCCATTGATACGTATCACGCATTGCGATCAAGCGAATGGATAATGAGCGCGATAGCAAGGGATCTCCGAACACGAACTCCTGTTGTCGCGTAAGTTCTAGACTGCACTAAACAACTGAAGTTTTTTAAAAGGAAAGAGAAAATGAACCAACTCACTATCTCCGATTACGGCACATCGCTCGGCAAACGTTCCGAGCGCGTCAACGTGCGCTACCGCGATAAGGAGCGAGAGAAAGAGGAGCACGCCCTCATGGATCTGGATCAGATTGTCATCGCGTCGCGCGGGGTTAGTTTGTCGTCCGACCTGATCGAGGCGTGCACCGAGCGCGGGATTGAAATCTCGTTTCTCAGTTTCAGCGGCAAACCGTATGCAAAGCTCAACAGCCCTTCGTTGACGGCGACGGTCATCTCGCGGCGTGAGCAACTCGCCGCGTATCACGATGAGCGCGGGGTGGAGATTGCCAAGCGGTTCGCGGCGGGGAAACTGCGGAATCAGATAAACTTGGTGCGCTATTTCGGCAAATACCGCAAGAAAAGTGCGCCCAAGAGGTACGACGAACTGGCGGAGCGGGCTACCAAAATTGAGGAGTTGATGGGCGATATTCATGCCCTCCAAGCGCCGAATGTTGCGGGGAACGGGGAGTCGCCGATTGACGCTCTCCGGGCGACGCTGCTCAACCTTGAGGGCCGGGCGGGGGCGCTCTACTGGGAGTGCGTGGGTCGGCTGCTGCCCGCCGGACGGTTCACGACGCGAGAGCATCAGGGTGCGGCGGACGATGTGAACGCGCTGCTCAACTACGGCTACGGGATGCTTTATTCCCAAGTGTGGAGCGCGCTCGCGTTGGCTGGGCTGGAACCGTTTGCAGGTTTCTTGCATGTCGATCGCCCGGGCAAGCCGTCGTTGGTGTTGGATTTCATAGAGGAGTTCCGCCAACCGATTGTTGATCGGGTGGTGTTTGCGATGATTAACAAAAAGTTCAAGGTCGAGTGGGAGGAGCCGGATGACGATGCCGCCAAAGCGGCGCACCAGTCGGCAAAGCCGGATGCGGAAACGGACGTGGGTACGCAGCGGTATTTGAGCAGGGGCACGCGGCGCGCGCTCGCCGACCGGATTCTGGAACGGCTTCAGGAGACGGAGCGATTCGAGCGCAAAGACCAGAAGTTATGCAATATCATCCAGATTCAAGCGCGTCATCTGGCGATGTTCCTGCGCGGGGAGAGGGATTATCAGCCCTTGGTGGCGAGTTGGTAATTGGCGGGAAACCGTCCGACGAAATCAAGTTGAAATCAAATTTTTTCTTGAAAATTTGATTTCTAAATATCGCCAAACCGCCACAACTGTCGAAACCAAGTTTTTCCTGAAAACTTAATTTCTTCTAACCACTAACCACTAACCACTGACCACTAACCACTGACCACTAACCACTGTTTTTCCCCATGCACACATACGTCATTTACGACATCGTTGACGACCGTATCCGCAAGAAGATAGCGGATGTCTGTCTCGACTACGGCTTGAAGCGCATCCAATACAGCGCGTTCTTGGGAGACATCAACACCACGCGGCGGCGAGGGTTGGAGGCGAAACTGGCGCATGAATTCGGGGATGCGGAGGGAAAGATTGAAGTGATCGGTGTGTGCGCGAAGGATTTCGATCAACGCACGATTATCGGGGATGCAGAAAGATGAATATACGGGTTAGCGACATCAAACAGTATTTCTACTGTCCGCGGGTGGTCTATCACACGTACTTCACTCCGGTGCACCGTCCGACAACGCATCCGATGGAGCTCGGCGCTGCCGAACACGAGGTGTTGAGCGTCTTGGAGCGCCGCCGGACGCTTGCGCGTTACGGGCTTGAGGCAGGCAGCCGGAAGTTCCACGTTTCGCTCCATGCCGAGTCGCTGGGATTGACCGGCGTGCTCGATCTGCTTATCGAGACGGAAGCCGGGGCGTTTCCCGTCGAGTTCAAGAGCACGAGGGGACGGCTGGACCTGAACGCGAGATGCCAGTTGACGGCATACGCGATGATGGTGGAGGAGTGCCTTGGCGTCTCGGTGACTCAAGGATTCATCTATCGGATTCCCACGGGACGGATCACGCCGGTGACGATTTCAGAGGGATTGCGCGAGAACACGCGCGGCGCGCTGCGGGACATCCGAAGAATGTTGTCGGATGAGTGGATGCCTCCGCCGACTTCTCAGCGCGGGAAGTGCGTCGAGTGCGAATTTCGGCGATTCTGCGCCGATGTGTTGTAAAGTAGTAGGCACACACCGTGTGCCGTAACCAAGGAACGCGGCAATTTAGAACCCGAATGATACTGGCTGTTCCCGCTCGAGGACAATCCAACAGCGAAAGCTTGTTGAATTTCGCAAATCGGTTTTCTGCGGAAAATACAGGTCAATTTGCGAAATCTTTAATTGGGGCGTGAAACGCAGGTGGGCCGCGGGATGCGCCTCGCTTTGCTCGGGCAATCGCGATGATTGCAGAATGGCGAGAGGCGTTTTTCGGGTGAATCTTATCTCGATTTGCGACGGATTGGGGCGAGTTCCCGCCCGCCTTATATGATGTACGGCGGCGGATAGGCTATTTTCGAAAATCCACGCGTAAACAGGTCGAATACCGATGAACACTGGATCCTAGGCGGATATGCCGGTTGAAATTGACAGGGCGGCGCCGATGTGGGAAAATTACAAGCATGACGTACAAACGCAGGCGGTTTCTGCATTTAGAAGAGTTTCGGCTACCGGTAGCGAGGTCGGTAGCAACCTATGCCCCGATGAAAAGGGGACTGAAAGGCGCAACCATCTCCTGCTCCCGCGCAACCGCCTTCGTAGCAACCTATGCCCCGATGAAAAGGGGACTGAAAGATGAGCATAAAGAGAGTTGGGAAAAATTCAAGAAGTAGCAACCTATGCCCCGATGAAAAGGGGACTGAAAGTTCGGTTATGAGTGAGGATAAAGAGTGTATTGATGGTAGCAACCTATGCCCCGATGAAAAGGGAACTGAAAGGACCCGCTATCATGAGCAACCTTTTCTGTAGCAGGTGTAGCAACCTATGCCCCGATGAAAAGGGGACTGAAAGACTTGCCAAGCTGATTCCTTGTCTCGCCCGTGAAAGTAGCAACCTATGCCCCGATGAAAAGGGGACTGAAAGCCTGCTGATTTCTCAGGATTCATATAAGCCCCGATAGTAGCAACCTATGCCCCGATGAAAAGGGGACTGAAAGGCTGAATATACCTAGCACTTCCGAATCATCTAGTGTGTAGCAACCTATGCCCCGATGAAAAGGGGACTGAAAGACAATCATCACCTTAGCCTTGTCATTGCCGCTTGCTGTAGCAACCTATGCCCCGATGAAAAGGGGACTGAAGGCGTTAGTGGCAGTAAATGTAATTGTATTGGCGTTAGTAGCAACCTATGCCCCGATGAAAAGGGGACTGAAAGCTGTTATCGGGTATTTGCACTTGGGCGGCAATCATGTAGCAACCTATGCCCCGATGAAAAGGGGACTGAAAGATATCTATCAATGTGGCATCGTCAGCCGCAGCGTCGTAGCAACCTATGCCCCGATGAAAGGGGGACTGAAAGTGTAAAGCGGTATCCCGTGCCTGTCTCCAAACTGTAGCAACCTATGCCCCGATGAAAAGGGGACTGAAAGTCCCGATCTCGCCGTAGTAGGTGTCGCTCAGTATGCGTAGCAACCTATGCCCCGATGAAAAGGATCAAGCGACTGGATAAGGAGCGCGATAGAAATCCCGCACAGTGACCAAGAGTAGGCGGATATGACGAAATCTTATTATGTGAACACTATCGCCCTCCCTATTCGTTAGGTTGACGCCCTAGGCCAATGGGAAGCAAAGGCTGTTGCCTTTACTGGTCACTGACCACTGGCCACTGACCACTGTTTTTGCAGCAACCTATGCCCCGATGAAAAGGGGACTGAAAGCTTCGTAACTCACGACTTCCGACGGCCAGATCTCGTGTAGCAACCTATGCCCCGATGAAAAGGATCAAGGGAGCGAATAGCGACCGCGATAGCATATCTTGTACTACTTCATGCGCGGATGAAAAGGCAAGTCTTCGATTGTGTCAGGAAGATTTCTATCGCCCTCACTGTTCGTTTGGTTGATTCCCGATGAATAGGGGACTGAAAGTGCAGCCTCCAGCCTGTCAACTTCCGCAAGATTGGTTGCAACCAGTGCCCCGATGAAAAGGATCAATAAAGCAGATAGCGCTCCCTGTTTCAACGCGGTAATAGGGTCGGGGTTCTCCGCCCGCAATCGCCTCAAACCCTTTAAGCGCGGTTTCCCGATTGCTCCCTCGTTACCAGCATCAATCACTGATCCAGTAAACCGCTTAGCGAAGGTGATAGGAAGTCCCGTCCACTTTTCGCTCGTACGATCGCCTGCACTCAAATCGAATCGTCACGTCTTTTCGCGTGGTATGGCAATCCGCCGCTCATAAAATAATCGTCATCCATCCGGCGTTAACGTAACGATAACCCAAGGATATTTTAGATGCCTCCGCGAGGGGTAGATTAAACACAGATAGGGCGTCGTTGGTGGATTTTGGAAAGATCGGCAGGCGGTATCGTATTACGACGTGGGACTAGTGCGGGAAACTGCCGTGAGCGAACGCACTACGGATCGGACTGTTCGCGCACCCAGGCAGTATTCTCCGTCTGTGATTTTGGGAAATGGAGGAGCAACAGTAACGCTGTCGAATCAAAGAGAAATCCCGGTTTCCCTCCCTCCACCTGCCAGGGCGCACGGGCAATACAGAGGTCCGCCAAATTGCGGAATTTGCGAAACCCAACGCCTTCGTAGGGGTTTCCACGGGGAAGGAACAACTCAAGAGTCCACTGGAGGGCACCATGAGAATCTTCCTTGTCGTGACTGCAATTCTTCTGTTTGTCGCCTTTGATATCTACTACCCTGATCCGGCAGCGGAAAAGAAAGAGGCTATCCTTGAACTCATGGATGCGATTCCGGTTCCCGTGATTTGTGCCAGGGGCATTCCGTGGTATGAGTTCGCGCATGGACAGCATGACGATTTCACCGATGACGTGCTGTTGGATATTGCAAAAACTGGTTCCGACGCAAGCGCCCGCGCCTTGGCGGTCGACAGTTTGGCAAAGCAGAAAAACGCGCGGTTAATTCCATTCTGGCATGACTCATTGGCAAATTCCGGAGCAAAGGATTCCCGGTGGGCGAATAATCATAATGCAGTCGAGGGGTTGTTGACCATCGACACTCCGGAGTCGGCTGGTGTTCTATATCAGTTTCTGTTAGATCCGGAAACCTCTACCGGCGTGTTGAGTAGCATTTGCTACGGAATACAACCGTATTTCAGGCTGCCGGATGAAGCTTGGAAACGGATAATCTCTCTTACATCGCATGAGTCCGAGCACATGAGGTACGCGGCTTTTCACGCGTTGCTTTTCAACCGACCAGCTCCCTTCGTCACTGGGGAGTTGCTGAAGGAGCACTTGAAGCGTGCACTTAAAGATTCGAGCACTAAAGTGGTGAGATGGGCGTTGGGGTTGATCGGGAGGAATCCCGCGCCCGAGCTTTTTCCGGTTGTGTTCGGTTTTCTCCATCACACGGACGCTCGTGTACGTGTTAGCGCGGACGAGGCGCTCGGCAATCTGCTTTCGTCAGATGCCGACAACTTTGAAATGTGCGAACGGGCACTTCGGGTGCGACGCTGGAGTTTCCGGACGGCTCCGCTGCTTGCGGCGGAATATGCCCACATCCTCCAAGACGAAAGGGGCGCCTTTGCGGAGGCCGAAGACGCATTTCAAACAGCGCATCGCGCTTACTCTTCAAACGACGCCTATCGAGCGGTCGGATCTGAACCGGGCGCAACAATGCTTTACAGACTCATAGAGGTCAAACAGAAGCGCGGCGACATCAATGGTGCGATAGAGGTACTCAACCAACTTACGGAAGAATATCCGCGGAGTAGTGTGGAATTGGACCGTGAACTGTCTGTGTCAGGAAAAAGACCAGACGATTCAAGTGTTCCAATTTTGGTTATTATCGTCGACAGGTATGGTTACAATACCGAATACCCGACTAGGGGAAAACGTCGCGAACCGGTATGGCGACTGGAACCGGAACTTCGAGCGGTGTTGGAAAATGCTCCAATCTGTATTAAGGTTACGTCGCTGACGGAAACACACCATTCTACACAGAGATTAAAGTTCAAGGTGTCTATTCAGAACATCAGAAACGATGTTGTGACACTTCACTGTACCCAACCGGAGAGGGGAGGTATAACGGTTCCGGGGAATGCTCTCATCGAAATAAACGCCGGTGAATGCACCACTTTTCGTGAGACCGAGGAAATAAATCGCAGCGCTAAGCGTGTTGAGATTTCGCCGGGCGAGTCGTTTTCCTTCGTTGGTACGCTTGAACCATTGCCAAACGGGAATCACTTCGTCGACTTCCGGTTCGACATCACATGCGACTTCGAAAGTGGCGAGAAATGGAGTCATAGAGTGCTAGCCAATTCGGTGAACTTGACCATTCCTTGACCGGTAGCGAGTGAATTCAGAAGATCACGTGTTTATGGGAAGATAAAGAATGAGGAAATCGAAAGCCCTTCCTGCACTACACGAGTCCGCCACAGAAAATTCAACAAAGGCGATCAAATGTAAGGTGGAATTAACCGATCGCATAGCAATCCCCGTCACAACACGTTCGTAGGGGCGGGGTTCCCACGCCCGCCCTCGCTTCACGGCTTCACGCGGACAGCGCCCAGATGTGATTTAATTGACCGACCAACCAACGATCAACGGAATTGGCAATGACCGCGATTGAAATCACTTAACCCATCAACCACCAATCCTCGCTCCGGAGCATCAACCGACCGAACAAGGAGCGCGATAGCAAATCCCGCGGCTTGTCAATAGACACCGATACGTCAAGCTACGCACTCCAGCGGAGCGCAATGTGGTAAACATCCAATCAGCCGCCCTAAATGGGTTGAACAATCAATCGACCGGATTAGGATAAACCGAGTGGACAGCGAGGGATCAAAGGAACAAACAGCGAACGCGATAGAGATCCTCTGTAACAACACGTTCGTAGGGGCGGGGTTCCCCCGCCCGCCGTCGCTTCGCGGCTTCACGCGGACAGCGCCCAGATGCGATTTAATTGACCGACCAATCAACGATCGACGGAATAGGCAATGACCGCGATTGAAATCACTTAACCCATCAACCACCAATCCCCGCTCTGGAGGATCAACCGAGTGGACGACAAGGACGATGATCATCCCTGCAATAACAATCCTGCACTCTGCCATTCGCGAGCGAGTCGAGATGTCTTTAAGAGGCAAGGAATGACTTCCACGGCCTCTCACCCTTCGTAGGCGGGAATCAAGTGATCGGATAGCGAGTGATCAAATGACTGGCTGGGATCAAACGAGTGCGATAGAAATCCCATAGAGATCCCCCTTGCCCCGCATTGACGTGGCATCCAAAACAAAGGCGGTCGATGTCCCATAGTAGAAAGTCCCGATAGCGCACCCATCGAACTCCCAAGGCGATAGAAGATCCTGCTCGATATCCACTCGCTTAATCGCCGTGTTTCGTGCAGTCGTAGACCGGCTCTCCCGCCCCTCAGCGTACTTTACCTCCCGTATAATCTGCATTTTTATGATTGAAAACTTCACACACGTATAGTATAATATGCTTGGTTAGCATTGGTTGGGACCCTACTTCTGACGGTTGTCCGCCATCGGAGGGAAAACCCCATGTGCCTTGAGTTCATGCTGTTCAAATGTGGAACCGCTGCAACCGCAATACCGGAGCCTTCCACGGTCACTGGAAAATAAGAAATTTCCACAGAGTTTAATGTCGAATCTGCATCACAATCGCCTGTCCTGTTCAATTGTAGATACCGCTTTTCCGCACCGGCATTGTCGGCAAACGGGTGAATCTCGACAGCGTCCCGCCATGGCGCCTGACGCGGTTTTGGGAAGCTTTTTCAGCGCCTCAAGGAGAGGAGGGCAAGTTATATTCGCAGAAAATCGCAGAAATTCGCACACTCAATCGCGGCACCAAAATCATGCACAAAGCCACGCTGCGACACGCTTCGACGCCCTTTTCGCGTCGTAACGCATGGACTGCGATAGATTTCCAATCGCAAATCCCGTATAATAGGAGTCCGCTCAAGTTTCTTACGCGTCGAAAAACCGAATTTTCTTCTATGCGATTCGCGCTAATCAGTCTCGAAACATTACATGCGTCTCTATCGAAATTTAAGAAGCGAACACACACGAGTGGACCCCCAATCATAGTGCGCGGAGAAAAGCGGACTTTCGCGGTATGCGGCAAAACATGCTTAAAGGCGTGTCATAACATAGTTCAGCCCCAATTTTCGCCGTCGAACGACAACTCCGCCCCATTAATTCATAGAGTTTCGAGGGCGGATGGTTTGTTCCGCAGTCCGACACGGTACACATCTTCCACGACTCCAATTATCGATGTAAAGGAGCACGGATATGGCGCCAACGGTTCCATTTTTCCAACAGGTCAACCTTAACTTCGATGCTGCCGCTCAGTTCACCGATTATCCGCATGGGCTGCTTGATCAGGTCAAAATGTGCAATACGATCTGTCACATGGCATTTCCGGTCAAAAGAGATGACGGCGCGATTGAAGTCATCCATGCCTGGCGTGCGGAACACAGTCATCACAAACTGCCGACAAAAGGAGGCATCCGTTACAGTACACTGGTCGATGAGGACGAAGTGATGGCGCTCGCCGCTCTTATGACATACAAGTGCGCTCTCGTCGATGTGCCGTTCGGCGGGGCAAAAGGCGGCGTCCAGATTGACATCAAGAAGTATTCTCCCGACGAATTGGAACGCATCACTCGGCGCTACACGTATGAATTGGTGCGGAAGAATTTCATCGGTCCGGGGATTGATGTTCCTGCACCCGACTACGGCACCGGGGAACGTGAAATGGCGTGGATTGCCGACACCTATACCACATTGAATCCGGGAACGTTGGACACGATGGCGTGTGTGACCGGAAAACCGGTCGAGCAAAGCGGGATACGTGGACGGAGAGCGGCAACCGGCAGAGGCGTGTATTTTGGCATCCGCGAGGCGTGCAAGGTCTCCGAGGACATGAATAAACTTGGCCTTCAACCGGGACTTGACGGGAAACGGGTGACAGTTCAAGGATTTGGCCAGGTTGGGTACCACGCAGCCAAATTTCTGGATGAAGCCGGAGCGGTGGTAGTTGGACTGGCGGACATTGGCGGCGCAATTTACAATTCGAACGGGTTGGATGTTGAGGAGGCCTTTCAGTATCGGAGTAATAGCGGTAGCTTATTCAACTTCCCCGGCGCAACGAATCTCTCAAAACCCGCCCACGTCCTCGAACTGGATTGTGATATCCTCGTGCCCGCGGCGCTTGAAAATCAGATCACGCGCCATAACGCCTCCCGAATCAAAGCAAAGATCATTGGGGAAGCGGCAAACGGTCCGACAACCCCCGAAGCCGACGACATCCTCAAGGCACAAAGGGTGATGGTAATACCGGATGTGTATCTTAATTCCGGCGGCGTGACGCTCTCATACTTTGAATGGCTAAAGAACCTATCGCATGTCCGGTTTGGTCGGCTCGAAAGCCGGTTTGACGAGAATATGCGCAGAAACCTTCTGAAGGCAGTGGAAACCGTCTCGGGAAAGCGGTTTCCGGAATCGGAACAAGAGCGACTGACGCATGGCGCCACGGAAGAAGATCTGGTGGATGCGGCGCTTGAGGAAACCATGATAACCGCGTACCACGAGATTAGGACGGAATCAAAAGCGCTGGGCGGGGAATTCCACCTACGCACCGGAGCGTTTCTAATTGCTATCAATAAGGTGGCGCAGTCGTATATGCAAGCCGGAATCTTCCCTTAGGATGGTCGCCGCGATTACATCGTAGTAGGTTCTCTATTCGATATTCAAAAGGCACTTTCAAGAATAAACTTAAGTTTTGTCCTGAATCCAAACCGCTCCTGCTGGATTGTCAAATCCGGCAGGTCTTTATCTAACCAATAGAGTGGGTTGAATTCGATGAACCTAAGTAATCAGCTTTCCATTCTTGCTAATCCTTAAGGAAGATTAGCTTTTCAATTGAAACTTGCTCCAAAGGAAGATTCAAGAATAAGCTTTACATTTAGAGGTTGAAATAGAAAATACGCCCCCTGACTGCTCCTGCTGGATTGTCAAATCCGGCAGGTCTTTATCTAACCAATAGAGTGGGTTGAATTCGATGAACCTAAGTAATCAGCTTTCCATTCTTGCTAATCCTTAAGGAAGATTAGCTTTTCAATTGAAACTTGCTCCAAAGGAAGATTCAAGAATAAGCTTTACATTTAGAGGTTGAAATAGAAAATACGCCCCCTGACTGCTCCTGCTGGATTGTCAAATCCAGCAGGTCTTTATCTAACCAATAGAGTGGGTTGAATTCGATGAACCTAAGTAATTAGCTTCCCATTCTTGCTAATCCTTAAGGAAGATTAACTTTTAAATTGAAACTTGCTCCAAAGGAAGATTCAAGAATAAGCCCCCTGACTGCTCCTGCTGGATTGTCAAATCCAGCAGGCCTCTATCTAACCAATAGGGTGGGTTGAAAACGGTGAAACCAAAGTGTTCAGCTTCCTTTTCTTGCTTATCTTTAAGGAAGATTAACTTTTAAATTGAAACTTGCTCCAAAGGAAGTTTCAAGAATAAACTTAAGTTTTGTCCTGAATCCAAACCGCTGCTGCTGGATTGTCAAATCCGGCAGGTTCTAATCTGGCGATTGCGGGGCGGTTCCCCATCTCTGTGAAATGGATACAGTTTCGATTCGCGCCAGTCAGTGTAGAATACAAACTTCAACATGGAAGCTTGCAAAAGGGTTTTATCGCTGTGCGGGATTATGGTAATTTTGTCCGGAGACTACACGGTTTAAGCTTGCCCAATTTAGAACTGGATACGCTTGGAGAGGTCAATGGTTGCCCTATCTATCGTCTGGTGTTCGGGTCGGTTTCTCATGTGAAGTGTAAGGTCCTGATAACCGCAGGTCTCCATGGAGATGAACCGGCGGGCCCCGAAGCGGTATTACAGTTCTTGCACGAATACGACGCAGCACGCTATGACAACTTCAGGTTTCTCATCCTTCCTTGCATCAATCCATTCGGCTATGTCCACGATACTCGCGAAAACGAAACGGGAATAGATCTCAACCGTGTGTTTGAAGTCGATAATCCGCCAGAGGAAGCTCGGCTCGTCAAATCGGCGGTGGCTGGCGAACGATTCGATTTCGCAATAGATTTTCACGAAGATTGGGAAGCAGAGGGGTTTTACTTCTATGAGGGACGAAAAAGCGAAAACTGGGTCGGGCCGGAGGTCATCAAGAACGTCGAGAGCGTTTGCCCGATTGATTGGGACAATGATGAAAACGACTTGCCGATCGCTGACGCCGTGTTTAGGGTCGACCCCGCCTGGGGGCAAGAAGGTTTTACCCCCTACTTACTCGCTTTTCACTCCGACCACGTGATGATTTGCGAAACACCTACGAGATTACCAATGCGCCAGCGCACTGCCGCTCACCTGAAGGCGCTGGAGACGGTGACTATGCATTACAATCGAGCGACTGAACAAGGAGCGCGATAGAAAGTCCCTTAAGCGAGTGAATAGCTAGTAAGATTCACTATCGTCATGTAATCCTCGGTGAGACAGGGACATCTTCCGGCGAGGCAAGACACCCCGCCCACGAAAGTTCAGTTACAGTTAGGTCGAGAATGGAGACAGAGACATTACACGAAAAGATCAACATTGACAGCCTGAGCGGTTATCCTCGCCGCATTGTCTGCTTGACGGACGAAACCACCGAAACTCTCTATCTTTTGGGCGAGGAGGATCGAATTGCGGGAGTTTCGGGGTACACGGTTCGTCCCAAAGAGGCGCGGTCCAAGCCGAGGGTATCGGCTTTTGTCAGCGCAAAGATAGATAAGATTTTGGAATTGCGCCCGGACTTGGTGCTTGCATTTTCCGATCTGCAAGCCGACATCGTGCGAGAGTTGATCCAAAAAGGATTGACCGTCCTCGCCTTCAATCAAAGAAGCGTCGTAGAGATTCTGCAGATGATTCAGACCTTGGCTGGTTTGGTGGGGACACCACAGAAGGGCAAAGCGCTCACGGCGGAGTTGTGGAGCGGCTTGGAGGAGATTCGGGAGTCGGCACGGCGCTTTCCTCGGCGGCCAAAGGTCTTCTTCGAGGAGTGGAACGACCCCTTGATTAGCGGTATTCAATGGGTAGAGGAACTCACCGAGCTGGCCGGAGGAGAACCGGTTTTCCCGGAACTGCGCCAGAAAGCGTTGGCGCGTGATCGCATCCTTGATCCAGACAGTGTCATCTCTCGCGATCCGGAGGTGGTTATCGCTTCGTGGTGCGGCGTCAAGGTCAATAAGGACCGAATCATGGCTAGACCCGGCTGGTCGGGAATTACCGCCGTAGGTCGAGGGCACATCTATGAGATCAAATCAACCTATATCCTGCAACCGGGTCCGGCGGCACTGTCGGAAGGCGTCCGGCAGCTTCATCTCGCCTTGGCTCATTCCGTCGGCGTTGAGGTGGAGCCCTGGCTCAGGCCTCGTGAAAGGGTGGATGCTGCGTTGGATTCTGCGTAGGCAGGGCATGGGGATTTCTATCGTGCAAAGATTTCTATCGCCTTCGTTATCCACTCAGTTGATCCATTTCGGTTGGGTGATTGTTTAACCCAACCGATGTGCTGTAGGAGCGATCTGCGAATCGCGACAAATAGGGAATCGGTGGGAACTCCTCCTACCCAAATCACGTACCTCTTTTAATTTGCTCGGGGGAGGAAATCTATATAACGGAATTTTCTATCGTTCTCGCAGTCTGGTCGCTTGATTTTTTAACCCAACCTACGCGCTGTAGGAGCGATCTCCGAATCGCGACAAATAGGGAATCAATGGGAACTCCTCGTACCCAAATCACGTACGCCGTTTAATTTGTGTGAGGGGAACTCTATCGTGCAGGATCTACTATCGCCTTAGGATCTCTATGGGATCTCTATCGCGGTCACTAACCGTTCCCTTGATCACTCGATATCCATTCGCTTGATCTATTCACTCGGTCGATCCTACATACACATCCGATTTCCGTGAGGGGCGATTACAAATCGCTAGACACGCTAAGGAATTCATAATAAAATCTAATCCCCGGGTCGCCCGAGATATAAAAGGGCTAGGCCGGGAGGAAGAATCTACCGTCTTAATTTTTTCATTCATTGATAAATGGGTTGTGATAAAGATTAAGGAGAAATATGGCAACATCCGCATTTGTACATCTTCATAATCATAGTGAATACAGTTTTCTTGACGGCGCGTGCCATATCGATGGCATCATTGATTGGGCACATGAGCAAAGCGTGCAAGCAGTGGCGTTGACCGATCACGGCAACATGTTCGGCGCGTGGGAGTTCTACAAGAAGGCAAAAGACAAAGGGGTTAATCCCATCGTGGGTTGCGAGGTCTATGTTGCCCCCGAGAGCCGCCACGAGCGCGGACGGGAACAGGGGAGCGCTTATCACCTGACGCTGCTTGCGGAGGATGCCACCGGCTATCGAAACCTCATGAAGTTAGTGTCGCTCGGCTATCTGGAGGGATTCTACTCCAAACCTCGAATCGACATGGAAATCCTGCGCGCGCATCGGGATGGCATCATCGCGCTGACGGGGTGCATCCAAGGGTATGTCCCGGCGCTATTGGCAGCGAACCAGCGCGAAGCGGCAGTGAAGAACTTTCAGCGGTTGCAGGATGTTATGGGGGACGGCAATCTGTATGTGGAGGTTCAGAATCACGGGATTCCCGATGAGAAGCGCGCCTACGCGGTGATGACCCAACTTGCTCAAGAGCACGGTCTCCCGATTGTTGGGACAAATGACTGCCACTACCTCAGCCGATCAGATCACAAAATGCACGATGTGTTGCTGTGTATCCAGATGAAACGCACGGTGGATGAAGAAAATCGCATGCGGTTCCTCAACGAATTCTATTTCAAGGATATTGATGAGATGCACGAGGCGCTGAAGGATTTTCCGCCGGAAGCGATTACGAATACGCTTGAGATAGCGAATCGTTGCCAGCTTGAACTCGACTACGGCGAGCACATCATGCCGAAATACGAAGTTCCGGAGGGGTTCACGGCCGATTCGTATCTCGCAAAACTGTGCGAGGATGCGCTGCGCGAGAAGCTTGGTGGACTCTCGGCGCAAATGAAAAAACGGCTTGACGATGAACTTGACGTTATTCAGAAGACTGGCTACGCCGGTTACCTGCTGATTGTGTGGGATTATGTCAACTTTGCGCGGCAGCAAAAAATCCCATTTATCGGCCGCGGGTCGGCGGGCGGAAGTTTGGCGATGTACGCGCTTGGCGTGACGACGTTCAACCCGCTGGAGTACGATTGCCTGTTCGAGCGGTTTCTCAATCTCGAACGCGTTAGCATGCCCGATATCGACATCGACTTCGGAGACGAACACCGGAAAATAGTAATCGACTATCTATCGGAGAAGTACGGTTCGGAGTGTGTCGGCCAGGTGGCGACCTTCAGCACCTTCGCCGCAAAAGCGGCAGTTACCGATGTGGGCCGCGCGCTGAATATGGAGATGCAGGATGTTCGCCGAGTGACGCAATTGATCCCTGCGGTTCCCGGGGTGACACTCGACGAATCATTGGGGGAGGTACAGCGATTCCGGGAGCTCGCCGAAGCGCCGGAAAACCTCGACATGATGGAGGTCGCCAAGTCAATCGAGGGCATGAAGCGGCATGTCTCGATTCACGCCTGCGGGATTGTATTGGCAAACGGTCCGTTGACGGACTATGTTCCACTTTTCAAGGACAAGAACGACCGCGTCGCTACTCAGTATAATCTAAAGACGCTTGAAGATGTGGGCATGGTGAAGTTCGACTTCCTCGGTCTGCGAACATTGAGTGAGGCGCATCATTGTCTCGCGCAGATAAAGGCGCGGCACGGGGTTGAGCTTACGCTTGAGGGCATTCCGCTCGATGATGAAAAGACGTATCAGGTCATCAGCGCGGGATTGGTCGCCGGTCTGTTCCAATTGGAAACCTCGCCGGGGATGCGGCGTGTCACAATGCAAATCAAACCCAACAATTTCGAGGATTTCGTGCCGATTTCCGCGCTTTACCGCCCCGGTCCCCTTGACAGCGGCATGATGGACAGCTTCATTCGCCGAAAGCTAAAGGTCGAACAGGTGAGCTATCTTCACCCGACGCTGGAAGATGCGCTGAAGAACACCTACGGCGTTTGCATCTACCAAGAGCAAGTGATGCAGATTGCGAGAGACATGGCGGGTTTTACGCTTGGGGAAGCGGACGTGCTCCGCGATGCGATGGGCAAGAAAAAGATGGACGTGCTCAAGATGCAGCGCGAGAAGTTCATCAAGGGGGCCGAGAATAACGGGATTGACGAAAAAAAGGCGGGCGAGGTTTTCGACTATCTCGAACCGTTCGGTCGATATGCTTTTAATCGTTCGCACACCGTCGCCTATGCGATAATGTCCTATCAGACGGCGTACCTCAAGACGCACTATCCGCGGGAGTTCATGGCGTCGATTATGAGCGGGGAGTCGGGTTCCAGCGATAAGATTGTGAAGTATATCGCCGAGTGCCGCCAACTATCGGAATTTCTCGGCATAAAGATGGACGTACTTCCGCCGGACGTGAATAGCAGCGGTTGGGATTTCACCGTGGACGGAGAGGACATTCGGTTCGGATTGGCGGCTGTCAAGAACGTCAACGAGGGAGCGATTGAGTCTATAGTGGAAACCCGCGAAAAGGACGGTTCGTTCACATCGCTGCAAGATTTCTGCGAGCGCGTCGACACGAAGGCCGTCAGTAAGAGAGTGGTCGAAAGTTTGATAATGGCGGGAGCATTTGATTCGTTTGAAGGACACAGGGCTCAGCAGTTAACCAACTTGGAGCAGGTGATGCGGGTGGCGCAGTCTGCGCAAGCTGATCGGGAAAAGGGGCAGATGAATCTGTTTGGCGCCGCGGAGCAGGAATTGCCGGTTACGGAACCGGTTCTTGAAGAGGTGTCGGAGTGGGAACAAGACGAGGTGCTAAAGAATGAGAAGGAACAACTCGGATTCTATCTCTCCGGGCATCCATTGGAAGCCTACGATGATGTGCTTGACTATTTTACCACGGCATCGTCGCAAACTCTTGCCGAGAATACCAACGGAACGGAAGTGTACGTTGCCGGTCAGATATCTTCGTTTCGCCTCACCAAAACGAGAAGAACAGGTGAATCGATGGCTATTCTTGTGATTGAAGACTTGGAGGGCGCCTTCGATGTGGTTGTTTTTCCGGAGGCGTACAAGATTTCGCAACATGCCATTGAGGAAGGAAACTTCGTGTGGGTACGCGGGGCGGTGAGCCAGAATCGGGGGCAAGCGAGAACCGACGAAGGGGAGATTGAAGAGGATGTGCGACAGATTCAAGCTGACGAAATTCTGCCTATTGGCCAGGTCGAAAGCAAGACTTCGGCAGTTGAGGTCACGATTCCCGAAGTGGATGTAGAAAATCTGGAAAAGATAGGAATGCTAAAAGAAATCTGTAGCCAACATAGAGGCGAACACGACCTTATTTTAAGGCTCCCATACCCGCGGTATGGTGAAGTTATTGCCCAATGCGATGCAAGAAAGTACGTAGTCTCCTATGAACCCGAGCTTGTGGCGAAAGTTGAGGAGCTTTTTGGAGCTAACAGCATAAAACCTAGCAATCGGACAACGCGGGTTGGAAAACGCACGAACGGTTCGTCGGTGAGCTATGTGTAAGGAGAGATTGAACGTCGTGAATCGCCGATTTCCCCATTCGGATCAATTTAAGAAAGTTCGTTTCGTATTGGTAGGGCTTTCTGTCGAAAACCCTGTGGATAGTCCCTACTGGGCGGGGAAACCCCGCCCCTACGACGTTTTTTTGTACCTTGCACCCTAATTTGATATGCGGACTCGGTTCAGTCCGTAGGGGTTGGGTCTCCCAACCCCTTTGGTACTGCGTATCGAATCTGTGCCGCTACGTCTTCACACTACGGAAGGAATTATCATGCAGTATCGCACACTTGGACGAACCGGTTTACGGGTTTCGGAGGTCGGATATGGCGGCGGACGCGTCAATCCCAACCAGGACAGACGTGCGTTGGTGGAGATGCTCCACGCCGCCTTTGCAGCCGGGTTAAACTATCTTGACACGGCTCCCGACTACGGGGGCGGATTCAGCGAGATCGTCATTGGTGATGCCGTCAAGGGGCGGCGAGAAGAGTGCGTTATCGCAACCAAGACCGAGGCCTACGATCCCGAGGGCATCACCGCGGATGTGGAAGGTAGTCTGAAGCGGCTGGGGGTAGATGTGATTGACGTGCTCCAGTTTCACGGCGGGTGGTTCAGTGAGGACGAGACGCACCAAGTTTTGGATAACGGTGGATTGGAGACCTACCAACGGATACGCGATCAGGGAAAGGTCCGGTTTCTGGGTTTTTCGGCTGATGGTCCCTCGGCGGGCGTCGAGCGCATGATTTCCACGGGCGAGTTCGACGTGATTCAGACACATTACAATCTGATGTATCAAAGCACTTGTGACGCTTTCGGGAATCGTGGCGTTATCCCCGATGCGGAGGCGCAGCGGATGGGGATCGTGCTGATGCGGTCGACAACAAGCGGCGCCTTCCCGAAACTGATGCGCCACTGTTTTGGTGAGGAGATGGAGGGCGTCGATCTTGACAGTTTTCTGTTGAACTTTGTACTGTCCAACCCGATGATTGATTCAGCCCTGATGAGCCTGCGGAGCATCGAGGATGTAAATTGGACGAACGCCGTTTCGGACGACGCTGATGGGCGGCTCGATTTACGGGAGATTTATAGGAGATAGAGCTTGCGCAAAGGATCACATTAGGGAAGTTTATTCGCTCAGTTGGCGCTATGCGCGGCGGGGCAAAGGATCTACTATCGCGCTCCCTGTTTGGCCGGTTGATCCTATTCGGTCACTTGATCGCCCGTTGTTCACTCGGTTGATCGCTAATCGCTCGCTTGGCCCCACACTGCGGCTTTCAAAGGCTGGTGCGCAGTGCGCACCCTACGAATGTGCAAAGTCGAGCTCAGGCGCGGTTCATCAGATCGCGGATTACATAGTCCAAGATTCCGCCGTGCTTATAATACTCAACCTCGATTGAAGCGTCGATTCGTACGAGCAATTCCGTTTCCCGCCTCTCGCCGGTAGCACCGATAATTTCAATCGTAACAGTCTGTCCGGGTCGGAGTTCCTCCGTGACGCCGGTAATGTTGATGACCTCGCTCCCATCCAATCCCAGGGATTGTACGTTCTCGCCATTTTGGAACTGCAACGGCAAAATCCCCATCCCGATCAAGTTGCTGCGGTGGATGCGCTCGAAACTCTCCACGATGACCGCTCTAACGCCCTGTAGCTTAGGTCCCTTCGCCGCCCAATCCCGCGAACTGCCCATGCCATAGTCGTTCCCCGCAAAGATGACGGTTGGTATGTCGTTCTGCATGTAGTGCATCGCCGCTTCGTAGATGGTCGTCTGCTTCTCGTCGGGATATTGAATGGTGAATCCGCCTTCAACCCCCGGAAGCATGAGATTCTTGACCCGATTGTTGGCAAATGTGCCGCGCGCCATAACCCGATCGTTGCCGCGGCGTGCACCGTAGGTATTGAAGTCTCGTCCGTCGACACCGTGATCGATGAGGTACTGCCCCGCAGGGCTTTCCGGGGAGATTGACCCGGCGGGCGAGATGTGGTCAGTGGTGACCGAATCGCCGAAGATTCCGAGGATCCGTGCCTCCTTGATGCCCGTGATGGGGTCCGGCTCCGGTTTAAAGTCTTCAAAGAAAGGCGGTTTCTGAACGTAGGTGCTTTCCTCTCGCCACTGGAAGAGCGCACCTTTCCCGCCCTCTAGGTCGTCCCATTCCGGTACGCGGTCGCTTATGCCCTCGTATGTCCGCTTGAATGTCACGGCGTCCACTGATTGACTGATGAGGTCGGTTATCTCTGAGTGGGAGGGCCAAATGTCCCGCAGATAGACCGCTTCCCCCTCGTCGTTATGTCCGAGCGGTTCCGTCTCGAGATTGATGTCGACACGTCCCGCGATGCCGTAAGCGACTACAAGCGGCGGTGACATCAGGAAATTGGCTTTGACATCGGGATGGACGCGCGCCTCGAAATTTCGATTCCCGCTGAGAACGCTCGCGGTGACGAGGTTGCGATCGCCAATCGCCTCCTGAACCACCTCGTCGAGCGGCCCGCTGTTCCCAATGCAAGTTGTGCAACCGTATCCCACCACGTCGAAGCCCAGTTTTTTGAGATAGGGAAGGAGACCGGTATTTTGTAAATACTCCGTCACAACTCGCGAACCGGGCGCGAGGCTGGTTTTGACGTAGTCGGGGACCGATAAACCTCTTTCGATCGCATTCTTGGCAAGTAAACCGGCGCCGATCATGACGGATGGGTTGCTCGTGTTCGTGCAACTGGTGATGGCGGCAATAACGACAGAGCCGTGCGTAACATCGTAATGATTCGTCTCGACTTTGTCGTCACCCAATCCGTAGCCGCCATCGGAAATTGGCTGTGCCAGCAGGGCTTTGAACGCCTCCTTAACCTTTGGCAACTCGATCCTATCTTGGGGCCGCTTGGGACCCGAAATGCTCGGCTCGATTGCGTCGAGATCGATCTCCAGAATGTCGGAGTATTCGACCTCGCCCACCATCGGAATCCCGAACAGCGACTGCTCTTTGAAGTAGGCTTCCACCAACCGCACGTGTGCCTCGTCTCTACCGGTGAGTCGAAGATAACGCATCGCCTCGTCGTCGGGCGGGAAGAAACCGATGGTCGCGCCATACTCCGGGCACATGTTAGAGATTGTGGCGCGATCGGGAAGCGAGAGCGCCTCCACCCCTTTGCCGTAGAACTCCACAAACTTTCCGACAACCTGCTTTTCCCGCAGCCGCTGCGTGACGGTAAGGACGAGATCGGTTGCGGTTACGCCCTCTTTGACGGCGCCGGTCAGATGCACGCCGAGCACTTCGGGAGTCAATATGTAGACGGGTTGCCCCAACATGGCGGCTTCCGCCTCAATGCCGCCAACCCCCCATCCGACAACACCTAGACCGTTAATCATCGTCGTATGGGAGTCCGTACCAACCAAAGTGTCGAAGTAGGCGATGGTCTTCCCGTCAGTTTCGTCCGCCATCACGCATTTCGCCAGATATTCGAGGTTGACCTGATGTACAATGCCGACGGAAGGTGGCACAATCTTGAATTTCTCAAGAGCTTGTTGCCCCCATTTCAGAAATTCGTAGCGTTCCTTGTTGCGTTCAAACTCGCGTTTTGTGTTGATTTGTAGCGAGTTGGCAGATCCGTATGAATCCACTTGTACGGAGTGATCGATAACCAGATCGACGGGGACAAGCGGTTCGATCATCATCGGGTCGCCGCCGAGTTCCTGAACGGCGGCGCGCATAGCCGCAATGTCAACGACAAGCGGCACGCCGGTGAAATCTTGAGCAACGACTCGCGCCGGCTTAAACGGCAACTCGACAGCTTTCGGATTTGCAGCGTTCCAGTTTGCCAAATCGGTGATGTCTTGCTCCGTGACTTGGTGGTCGTCAAAGTTTCTTAAAAGCGATTCGATCAAAACTCTGATGCTTACTGGCAGCTTTGAGATGGGACCAATTCCGCGCTCCTCCAGCATGGGGAGCGAATAGTAATGGATCTGTCGCCCATCAGTTTCAAAGGATTGAAGCGAGTCAAAAAGTGTATGTGTTGATTCCGACATTCTGTTGCTCCTTCGGTTCTTGGATTCTTAGATATTCTTCAATTTTCATGCGTGCTAAATTCGTGTGGAGGGGATTTAGGCGAGGGTTGCGATCAAGTCAATTTGGAGTATAGGATTTTGGCATTCATCTCAGAACTTTCTGTCCTGCAACCCATTTTTTTATGTACCTCTCTGGCTCGGTCATTATCTCATACGATAGTGCCTAGATGCAATGGAAAACCCGTGAAACCGATTTGGAATCGACGTTGGATTTACTGCTTTCTATCACTTACTTCTATGCCGCACGTGAATTTAGCTCTGCAAGAATCTGTCACCGGTGTTTATCATACTTCGTTGTATCGTGTATAACGCGCCTCAGATTAGGCGCACTCTCAAGAGATTACGACATGGAGGCAAATCATGGCAAGCACAGTAACGTTACCGGAAGATTTTTCCGACTATTTAAGCATAGAAAACGCCGCGCTCAGATTCAGAGAGGCAGTCCAAGTTGCCGAAAAGATTACGGCGAGGGGTGTCGAATTGTTCCCGAACTTCGATCACGCGGCAATCTTCACTGATCCACCCAATCTAGTTGCGGGACCACTGAAGCAATTGGGCTACGTCTCCGGCTGGGATGCGCGCTGTTATCCGTCGCCAGTGGACGGTTGCGACTACATCAATGTTTCCGCGCGGCTCCCGGAGCACAGCTCCGCTCGAGGCAGAGGTTGGTTCGATTATGTGGCGGTAGTGCATCCCGTGGATGAACCGGCACTGAATCACATGTTGAGCCAAGGTTACGGGAATCCGTTTATCCACCATCTTACGTGGGGGATTGTGCCGCCGCCGCGCACAGTTGAGGAAGATTTCGAGTATGCAAGCCGCGCTGTGCCGTTCATGGTTGAGACGCGGAGGCTGATTGGCGAGGTGATTGGCGATGAGCCCGGAACACTCATCAGCGCTTTGCCGCAGGAGGTGATTGACCATCCAATGTTTGGTGAGTCGATTTCGACCTGGTTTGATGGCATGGACTCGGAGGAGTATCAGGTCGAATCAATGGATGGCGGCGGTTTCCTGATCCAGTTCTTCGTTCTCACCGGCGGGAGAATTGAGGTCGCTCTGCGCGTTGATACCAGACAGACATTCAATCCGAAAAGCGTGCATAAGATTTCCAAAGACGAGATCAGTACGGTTCAAGGAGCAGAAAATGATTGAAAAAGAGGCGGAAAAATGTTTTGTGGAAGGATGGAAGGGAGGAATTTTGGATGGACGTAGAATGGAATGGACCAGGAAAAGGATGGTATGTAGGGGGGTCAGAAGTTGCAATATGAATTCACGCGGAGGCTTGTTTCTGTTACCAAACTGAATAAAAGGCGTTATTCATTAAACGGCAGAAAAGGAAGGATAGCAAATCTGCGTTTTTATGCTTATCTACAGAGATCAAAAGGTCGGTGCTGTCGCGACAACCTGTGTCAAGTTTGGATGAATCACTATTGAGACTTTGACCTGTATCGTGCCAGTGGGGGAGATGAGAAAATACTGTATTGTCAGTTTGCTACTGCTGGGAATGGGTTTCGATGTAAGCGCCCATAATGTACCGTCGTATTACAGCAATAACGAGTCTCACACTCCGACCACGGATTTTCACCGCTGGG
Source organism: Candidatus Poribacteria bacterium (assembly GCA_028820655.1). GTDB lineage: Bacteria > Poribacteria > WGA-4E > WGA-4E > JAJDTR01 > JAJDTR01. Next base: position 123,582 of record JAPPIK010000045.1, read on the forward strand.
TGGTTAATAACGATGAGGATAATTTGCACTGGCACTTTGGCGACGGTGAGGCTGGGGGTTGGAGTCCGTGTGTCGCGGCCGCGTATAATGAAGCGACTGACAGTTATGGGCTGCTGCCCGACGGAAACTGTGGAGAGTTCTCGACAAACCGGGGAAACTACGGGAATAACGTAAATAGTAACAACAACAATGACAATAATGACATTAATAGCCTCAATAGCCTCAATGACAACAGTGAGATTAATGAATTCAGTGACATCAATGGCGACAATGACAATAACGGGAACAATGGAAACAACGGCAACGACGTGAACAATGATGGGAACAGCGGAGGAAATAATGACGGGAACAATGGGGGAAACAATGATGGGAATAACGGCGGGAACAACGGAGGCAGTGATGGTAACGGCGGGAACGGGGGAAATGCTGGTAATGGCAACCAAGGGCGTTCGACGGGTGGCGCGAGCGGCAGCGGTGGAAGTGCGGTACTGTGCGAAGATGGCAAAGGATATTCAGCACCGGAAGAGAGTAACCATTGGCCAACTGCGACAGTTGTGGTCTCGGAAGAAGAAGATGATGATGAAGAGGACGGTGACGATTCCGAATCCGATTCAACAACGCCTCCCGATCCGATAAAGAAGACTTCGGGGGAAAGTTCGGACTCTACGGCGTATCTCACCTTTACGATGATTTTCCCGAAGGGGGTCAATTCGCTGCATCTTCCCTTCAAGCCGTATACCGCCTTCTATTTCACAGATCTGTTTGAATTATTGGAAAATGAGAATGTCAACTCGATTGCGGCACTGCGTCCGACCGTTCAGCTATGGTCAATCATATCAAGCTCTCCTTCAGTTCATGATGAATGGATTTCTCGCTATCGCGGTTTCCTCATAGACATGGAGGAGACGGTAGAGGTTACGTTTATTCGCGATGCGTTCAATTATGGGTACGATATGATGTACCTCAAGGATGGGATGAACCTGATCGGCGTGCCGCGCAATTCGGATGATTTGGCGGTCGTGAGCGACTTCTTTGTAGTATTCGATTGTGTGGCATGGGTTGAGGTAATGATTGACGGAGACACGCAAATCCGGTATCATCCCGCGCTGGAGTCCACGCAGTTGGAGAGCACGCTGGATAGCGATACCGAGATTTCGGCGACGCAAGGCTATATGGTGATGTCTCTGGACGACGACGAATACCCGGTCTGGGGGGATCCTTGGGGTGAAAGGATTGAGCCGATGGCCGACGACCAAGGGACTAGTGAAGAATGAGGAAGGAAGCGTGGTAGGCTAGCCGAAGCCAGGAGGAAAGTAAAGAGAGAATGCACGGGTCGGAGATTCAACACAACTTGAAAATTTAGCTTGTCGAAAAAAACAAAATATGTTACAATAAGATTGTTATACGAAGGTGTAGCTGAACCCTTTTAATCTAATCCAGCGAGGTTAGAAAAGGGATGTCAAAAAACATCCAATTACATCCACTGCATTCATTCATCATATTCTGTTTGCCTCCCTTTTTCGTACCGGGAGGTTTTTTTATGCCTATTTTTTCCTTCGCACGGTTAGATTCGCCGCGTTGGCACACTCAACTCGATCTGTTTTGGCACTAAACGCACAAGCTATATTGGATTTTATCGAAGAGATGGCGGTGCTCAAAAACCTTCCGCGCACCGGTTGGCGATTTCAGGGCATCAAGGATGGTGAGAGTGTAGCCGATCACTGCTATCGAGTTTCGCTCTTGTCGATGATATTGGCGGATATGTTGGCAACCCACGGTGTGCGCTTGGACGCCGAAAAGGTAATGCGGATGGCGTTGCTGCACGAGGTTGCGGAGGCGCGAATAGGTGATATTCCGTTTCCGGCGCTTGAGTATATTCCTGAAAATGTGAAGGAACGCGGGGAGGATAAAGCGGTCAAATCCATGTTTGAAGAGTTCGGCACCGTCGGTGAGAAATACATTGAAATCTGGGAGGAGTTTGAAAGCAATTCCTCCGTAGAGGGACAAGTGGTGAGAGCCGCCGACAAACTCGAATTGATGATTCAGGCGTATGAGTATGAGAAAGTCGGGTATCGTTCGTTAGACAAATTTTGGGGGAACAATTCGAACTGGCAGGGCGTTAAACAGTTCGCACAAATCCAAGAAATCTTGGATCTCCTGTTGGAGAGAAGACAAGAGGTTTTAGGCACATGCGTGAAAAGGCTAGAGTCATGACAGCCGAGGATGTTCGACGAGCTTTAATCCGGATATCACACGAGATTCTTGAGCGAAACCATCGTGAGATTGGCAATCTGGTGTTGATCGGTATTAAGAGTCGAGGCGATCACCTTGCTCTTCGGATAGCGAAGAACTTGGACGAAATTGAAGGAATCACGGTGCCCGTTGGCGCAATTGATGTCTATCTCTACCGGGACGATGTAAATCTGTATGACCAAGACGTAAAAGTGAACCACACGGACATCCCGTTCGAGATCACTGGCAAACGAATCATCTTGGTTGATGAGGTGATTTATACGGGACGCACGATACGTGCAGCGATGGATGCCCTGATGGATTTTGGGCGCCCGGCGGCTATCCAGTTGGCGGTGCTAATCGACCGAGGTCATCGCGAGTTGCCGATTGCCGCGGATTATGTCGGCAAGAATGTCCCTACATCGCGCAAGGAGAATGTTCGGGTGCAGTTGGTCGAGGATCGGGGAAGCGATGGAGCCATAATTTTCGAGGTCGAATAGATGGGACGGATTCTTATCCAGAATGGCCGTATCGTTGACCCTGCGAATCGGCTCGATGCCGCGGGCGATATACTCATCGTCGATGACAGAATTGAGCGGGTTGGCGGAAAAATTGATGTGGCGGATGTCCCAGACTTTGATGTTATTGACGCAGAAGGGTTGCTAGTCACGCCCGGGTTAATCGACATGCACGTGCATCTGCGTGAACCCGGCTTCGAACATAAGGAAACGATAGCAACCGGAACCCGCGCAGCGGAAATCGGCGGATTTACGTCAGTAGCATCTATGGCGAACACCGACCCGGTATCGGATTCACCCGACATGATCGAATACGTCAGAACACGGGCAGAGGAATCCGGGGCGGCAAATGTTTTTCCGTTAGGGAGTATCACAAAAAAGCTGGCTGGCGACGAGTTGACCGATATTCCCGCGCTGCTTGAAGCCGGCGCCGTAGCCGTGAGTGACGATGGAAAAACGGTCATGAACGCCGAGCTGATGCGGCAGGCTTTGGCGCTCAGTGCGGAGTTTGGTTTCCCGGTTTCTGTACACTGCGAGGAGCATAATCTCAATGTCCGCAGCGTCATGAACCTTGGTGAAACTTCGCGGAAGCTCAATCTGCCCGGGAGTGCGAATGCTGCCGAGGACATCATCGTTGCGCGTGACATCATGCTCGCCGAATTGACGGGCGGACACATCCATATTCTCCACGTGAGCACTGCCGGGTCGGTTGAACTCGTGCGTTGGGGTAAGCGGAGAGGCGTCCACGTTACGGCGGAAGCCATGCCGCATCACTTTACATTGACCGATTCGGAGATTGAGACACAGGGGACAAATGCCAAGATGCACCCGCCGCTGCGCACGGAGGGGGATGTCGAGGCGGTGATTGAGGGGCTATGCGACGGTACGCTTGACGCGATCGCCACGGATCACGCGCCGCATGCACCTTCTGAAAAGGCGCTGGGCATGATGGAAGCGCCGCCGGGCATCCTCGGTTTGGAAACCTGCGTGCCGTTAGTTTTTACGCATCTGGTACGCGCAAATCGGCTTTCCCTAGCGGATGCTATTGCAAAAATGACACATATCCCGGCGGAGATTCTGCACGTGGACCGCGGAACACTGTCGGTCGGCGAGGTGGCGGATATAACCTTGATCGATCCGGTGAAAGTTGCCAAAGTAGATTCCACACGATTTCAGTCCAAGAGCCGAAATACACCTTTTGACGGCTGGGAGCTGACGGGCTGGCCCGTAATGGTGCTCCGCAGTGGTGTCCCAAGTGAAAAAAGATGAGCGGTTTAAGAATCTGCCAATACTCAAAACAGAGCGACTGCTCCTGAGGTCATCGGAATTAAGCGATGCCTCGGATACGTTCGAGTTTATTTCAGACCCCGAAGTGACAAAGTACACTTTCTGGCGTGCTCACCACTCTATTGCAGATAGCGAGGATTTGCTCGCATGGTTGACGACCGAGAATTTTGCGAGTTGGTCGATCGTGCACAAAGCCGATAAAAAAGTAATTGGCATGTGTTTTTTGCACAGTTTCAACTTTCATCATCGGCGAGCCGAAACGGCATTCAATTTGTCGAGATCGTATTGGCGGAAGGGCTATGCGACGGAAGCGGTGCGTGAAATGATTCGCTTCGCGTTCAAGCGGTGGAGCTTGAATCGGATAGAGGGCACGTGTATGCTTGATAACATTGCATCGGCGCGCGTGATGGAAAAGCTGGGTATGAAGTTTGAGGGGGTTCTTCGCCAACACTCGTATGCCAAGAATCGGTTTCATGATTTGAAGTTGTATTCGATTTTGAGGAATGAAGTCACGTTGTAGGGAATAACGATCGTTATTCCTTACGATTCAGAATACCTTAACCCTATGAAAGCAATATTGGCATTATCGGACGGTACGATTTTCGAGGGAGAGCATTTCGGAGCCTCCGGCGAGACATCTGGCGAGGTCGTATTTAACACAAGCATGACGGGCTACCAAGAGGTGCTCACGGATCCTTCGTACAAGAGTCAAATTGTGACGATGACCTATCCGTTGATCGGCAATTATGGGTGCAACGAGATAGATATCGAGTCCGCCAAGCCTCAGGTTGAAGGGTTCGTCGTGCGTGAATACAGTTCTCGCCATAGTAACTGGCGATCTAGCGGGAGCCTTGATGGTTATTTCAAAGAACACGGTGTCATCGGAATACAAGATATTGACACACGTGCGCTGACCAGACGATTGCGCGTTCACGGCGTCATGAACGGGGTGCTCTCAACCGAAGACCTGCTTCCCGAAAGCTTGGTAGCGAAAGCTCAAGCTTGGCCCGGGTTAATCGGGGCCGACCTTGCCGGACGGGTGACTTGCTCCGATTCGTATTCGTGGAGCGATCCCGGCACGGCGTTGGGTGAGCAGCCCGAGGTAATACCCGAACCGAGGTTTCGCGTCATTGCCATGGATTTCGGGGTTAAGTACAACATCCTGCGCCAACTGACGCGGCACGGATGCGAAGTGCAGGTAGTTTCGGCGCACACCTCCGCGTACGACATTCTTGCCGCTAATCCCGACGGCATCTTCCTTTCAAACGGACCGGGTGATCCCGAGCCGGTTGACTACGCGGTTGAGACCATTAGACAACTCGTCGGCAAAAAGCCGATTTTCGGTATCTGTCTCGGACACCAACTGTTAGGGCTTGCGTTCGGCGGAAAATCCTTCAAGCTCAAATTCGGCCATCGAGGCGCCAACCAACCCGTGAAGCGGCTTGACACCGGCCAGGTGGAAATCACGTCGCAAAATCACGGCTTTTGTGTGGACATTGAGTCGCTGCCAAAGTCTGTGGAGGTCACGCACATTAACCTAAATGATCAGACGCTTGAGGGAATTCGGCACACCAAATATCCGATATTCTCGGTGCAGTACCATCCGGAGGCATCTCCCGGTCCGCATGACGCAAGTTATCTTTTTGAGAAATTTACAGATCTGATGAAAGGAGCGTAGGGGTTGGGACGTATTCGCCCGCAGGCGAGCTTTGGCAGTTGTGTTACCGCCTAGTATTTATCCCTGATTGATTATGCCAAAACGGACTGACATCAACCGAATCTTGATCATCGGTTCTGGCCCAATCATCATCGGTCAAGCCTGCGAATTTGACTATTCGGGAACGCAGGCATGCAAAGCACTGAAGGAGGAGGGTTACGAGGTCGTCCTTGTCAATAGCAATCCGGCGACGATTATGACCGACCCCGAAGTCGCGGACCGCACCTATGTCGAGCCGATTACACCGGAGGTTGTCGCGCAGATTATCGCGATGGAACGTCCCCACGCACTGCTGCCTACGTTAGGCGGGCAAACCGGGTTGAACGTTTCGGTGGCGCTCGCGCAATCGGGTGTACTTGACCAACACGGCGTGGAACTCATCGGCGCAAAACTCGATGCGATTCAGAAAGCCGAAGACCGCGAACTTTTCAAGAAAGCGATGCAGGAAATCGGGTTGAGCGTACCGACTAGCGGTATCGCACATTCGTTGGAGGACGCCAACGCCCTCATTTCCATGATCGGATTCCCGGCGATCATTCGACCGGCATTCACCCTCGGCGGTACTGGCGGTGGAATCGCCTACAACATTGAAGAGTTTGAGAAGATGGTCGGGGTAGGTTTGGCGTTAAGCCCGATAAGCGAAGTCTTGGTTGAGGAGTCGGTGATCGGGTGGAAGGAGTTCGAACTTGAGGTTATGCGCGATGGCGCCGATAACGTCGTGATAATCTGCTCGATTGAAAACGTCGACCCGATGGGCGTGCATACAGGGGATAGCATCACGGTTGCTCCGGCGCAGACGTTGACGGACAAGGAATATCAGTACATGCGGGACTCGGCAATCAAAATAATCCGCGAGATCGGGGTTGATACGGGCGGATCCAATATTCAATTCGCCGTCCATCCCGATAACGGACGGCAGGTGGTAATTGAGATGAACCCGCGGGTCTCGCGGAGTTCCGCGCTTGCCTCCAAAGCCACCGGATTTCCGATTGCCAAAATCGCAGCCAAATTGGCGGTCGGGTATACGCTTGACGAGATTCCGAACGACATCACTCGCCAAACGCCGGCATCCTTTGAACCCACGATCGATTATGTCGTCGTCAAGATTCCGCGTTGGGCCTTCGAAAAGTTTCGCGGCACGGACGAAACGCTCACCATCCAGATGAAGTCGGTGGGAGAGGCGATGTCTATTGGGAGGACCTTTAAGGAGGCGCTTCAGAAGGGTCTACGCTCGTTGGAAACGGGATGGCACGGGTTGGATAATCATGAGCTCGAAGAGTTGCCGCTGTCCGAACTCGATCAGAAGTTTACCGTACCGAACGTCGAACGGATTTTTTACATCAAACAAGCGTTGCGGCAGCGGATGAGCATTGACCAGATTCACGGCTATACGAAGATAGATCCGTTTTTCCTTTATAACATCAAGCAGATTGTCGACTTTGAGGCGGAACTTGAGGAGAAATTTGGGGGCTGGACGTCGAGTGAACCTCCGACGGAATCAACACGGAAACTGGTCTACAAAGCAAAGCAGTTCGGATTCTCCGATCGCCAACTCGCAAGTATATGTGATGCCTCCGAGTCGGATATCAGAAGATGGCGCAAGTCCGCGGGGATCGTAGTGACGTTCAAGACGGTGGATACATGCGCCGCCGAGTTTGAAGCCGAGACGCCGTATTACTATTCGACTTATTCCAGCGAGGATGAGGTTCGACCCACATCGAAAAGAAAAGTCATGATATTGGGCGGGGGACCGAACCGGATTGGTCAGGGTATCGAGTTTGATTACTGCTGCGTCCATGCCGCGATGGCGCTTAAAGACGACGGTTACGAAACCATTATGGTGAATAGTAACCCGGAAACAGTCAGCACGGATTATGACACGTCCGATAGGCTCTATTTTGAACCGCTCACACTCGAAGATGTTCTGAACATTGTCGATCGCGAACAGCCGGAGGGCGTGATAGTTCAGTTTGGCGGACAGACCCCGCTGAATCTTGCGTTGGGACTGCAGGAAGCCGGCGTGCCCATCATCGGCACGAGTCCTAATGACATCGCTCGCTCAGAAGATCGAAAACTGTTCAAAGAGGTGCTCGATCAGAGTGGACTGGCTCAACCGCCAAACGGAATCGCGACCTCAATCGAAGAAGCGGCGCCCATTGCGGAGTCGATCGGCTATCCTGTCATCGTGCGTCCGTCGTATGTCTTGGGCGGACGCGCAATGCAGATTGTCTACAATGAGGAACTGCTAATGGGCTACATGCGTTCCGCGGTCGCCGCGTCGCCAGAGCACCCGATACTAATCGACAAATATCTGGAAGATGCCATTGAGGTCGATGTGGATGCCATTTCGGATGGGAACATCACCGTCATCGGCGGGATAATGGAACATATCGAAGAAGCGGGCATCCACTCCGGCGACAGCGACTGCGTACTGCCTCCGTATACGCTGGCAGAAGATCAGATTGATCAGCTGAAGGAGTACACCTACGCGCTTGCAAAGACGCTCAACTTATGCGGTCTGATGAATGTTCAGTATGCCATCCGCAACGATCAGATTTTCGTGCTTGAGGTGAACCCTCGCGCCTCTCGAACGATCCCGTTCGTTAGCAAAGCAATAGGTGTTCCGTTGGCAAAATTGGCGGCGCGGGTTATGGCGGGCAAAACCCTCAAAGAATTGGGTTTTACGGCGGAGATTGAGCCGGAGTATTTCAGCGTGAAAGCGCCGGTTTTTCCGTTCAATCGTTTCCCGGGAGCGGACTCACGCCTCGGACCCGAAATGAAATCGACCGGGGAGGTGATGGGAATCGACATGAACCTGTCTCAAGCGTTTGCCAAAGCACAGGATGCGTGCGGCGACAAACTGCCGCTTGAAGGCACGGCGTTTATAAGCGTCAGAAATAAGGACAAACGTGCTATTCTCTTCATTGCCAGGAAACTTTGGGATATGGGATTCAAACTCATCGCGACTCACGGCACGGCAAAGGTCCTTCGCCGCAACGGCATGGATGTTACATTGGTGCATAGTATAGGCAAGGGACGACCAACCATTTACGACTATATTAAGAATCACGCCGTCGCTCTCATCATCAATACACCAACTGGTGATTCGCACCATTCGAATGAACGTCTGATCCGGAAGATGGCGATCGAGCACAACATTCCTCTGTTTTCCACGATTGCGGGCGCTTCCGGCGCGGTCAACGGAATAGATGCGCTCCGCCGCGGAGAAATTTCAGTTTCCCCTCTTCAAAGTTACTATGATGAACACGAGATTTAGCACCTCCCGAGAATTGGATTGTGGTGTTTAGATAGTTGTTATCTTTCAGCCGGAGATCTTATATCATACTGTAAATTGCAGCCTAAACTAGCGGTTTTTGGATTATCGAATTACCGATTTGTCCTCTTATTAAACTATGACGACCGATTCCATCAACAACCACAGAAATCTGATACAGACGCTTGACGAGATTTTGAATGACCTCGAATTTGATATTGATCATCCTATCAAAATCGTGCGCATGACGGACGGTAGGGAGGTAATTACCGTGCGGCCAAACCCGTTTACCGTGTCGCGCATGTATACCTCCGGACGTCCCGACGGACGGAAGCCGTACGGAAAAAGTTCGTATCACGAGTATATCCAAAGTCGAATGGAGGACTATCAAGACTCGAACGGCAGCGACGAAGGATTTGAATTAACAGAGGAAGAGTGGCAGACTCTGTTTGACGAATCGTATGACCGATATACCCGCTACCTGCTTTGTGCCGGGATTAAACGCTGGCATGACGTGAAGCGCGACACCGATACCAACTTAGCAGTGACGAACTTGGCGAAGAAATTTGCCCCGCCCGAAATTGCGTGGCAGAGCTACCAGTACAAGGGGTATATGCTCATGATGAACAGCATCGCTTCCGCGGAACTGAGTCTGATGGAGGACAATCGGGCAGAAGCGTTAAATTTGGTAAATGACGGGATTCAGCGGATTGGTCAATATTGCGGAGAGTGTTTGCGCGAGAACCATGGCGAAGCCGAAAACATCACGCGCGAACGCTATCTAGCCAATCTAATCGAATTCCGGACGGATATTGAGTCCGTGGAGAAAGGAACGGAGGAGGAAGGCGGGAATGGCCGTCAAGAGGAAGGAGACGACGGTGATGCCACAGACATCTTGGATGAACTTGAGCAGTTGCTTGGTGAGCAGGATCGATAATTGTGAAATCACTTGGCGAATTCGATTCTCAATGTAATGAGTTTTTGCTAATAGAACCTTGGCCGTACACGTAAGGATGCCGTTTACTCCGCGCCATACTTTTCTCGGATGGTTTTTATGAGATTGGTAGTTGACTTACCCGGGATATTCAACCCAACCATTACCTTCCCCCCGTTTGTCTCCACGACCTCACGCTCGATAACCTCATCAGTTTTGTAATCCCCTCCCTTAATGTGAATGTCCGGTTTCAGTTGTGACAGTACTGTCTTTGCGTCCAACTCGGAGAATACCGTGACATAGTCCACGCATTCAAGCCCCGCCAACAGTTCCGCGCGTTCCGTTTCCGGTACAAGTGGACGGTCTGCGCCTTTCAACGCTTGCACAGAAACGTCGCTGTTGACGCAGACGACGAGCAAATCGCCGACCTCGCGAGCCGCTTGCAGGTAACGCAGGTGGCCGAGGTGCAGCACGTCAAAACAGCCGTTGGTAGTAACGATGGTTTCGCCCTTAGATTTGGCATCTTTGAGAATATCTGCCAGTTGGGCGGATGGAAGAATCTTTTTGCGTGACATTGTCGGAATTCGGGAATTTTGGCGAGTGATCAGCCCTCATCGTCGTGAACCTTGTTGCGTACCCGTTCTCTAATTTCGGCTCGTAAATCGTTCGCCACGCCATCTATTTTGTTTATCACTTGCATTATGTCGTTATGATGCGCCTGTGAATTGGCATCTATCTTCTCGTCGAGTCGGATTAAACCGGCGTCAATCTTCTCATCAAGTCGGGTAAAGCTAGCCCCCATCTTCTCATTGAGTTTGTTTATGTCGTTGTGATGCGCCCGTGAATTGGCATCTATCTTCTCATTGAGTTTGTTTATG
>JAPPIK010000047.1:0-18275 GCA_028820655.1 Candidatus Poribacteria bacterium
TTCAAACGGGCTCATTTCTGTCAATAATGGTGCGCGACACGGCCACATGAGAAATTAAACTTTTAGGTGTTCGATAATGCGGAAGATAAGTTACTATAACCACATAAATCTATTTGGGAAAGATGTCTAATGGGTGCATCATTGCGTACGCCCAAGGAGATTATCGCTTGCGTATCATGCTTCCGAGCCGGGGTACACGATGCCGAATCGGGCGGCGTAGTACCAACGAACAAATAGCAAAGTGCCGCCGAATAAAACGAAGTAAATTGGAAAGAGAATGCACGTGATGAGCGTTAATGCCAGAATCCCAATTCGCGTTGCCAAGACAATTGCCCGCCGATTCGGTTTCACATTCATGTAGACGAAGAACGGCACAGAGACCGAAGCAGCGATGAGTGCAACGGCGTCTTTGACTAGCCACGCCGACAGAATTGCGATGACCAAGAGGAGTATACTCAGTAGACAAGCCCGCCGGGTGCCCAATAAAACTCCGGTAGTCCGATCGCCTTGCGCCGAGTCCCCTTTCACATCCGGAAGTGTCGTGTTGACAAAAGCGGCTGCGACGCAAAATACATAAGGAATTGCTCGTTGTAGAACTTCCAAGTTCAGCGTTGCGGTCGCCGTCCATCCGAGGAGAAATGCAACACCGCCATATCCAATCGCGTTCGCCAGGAGGTCGAGGACCGGTATGCCTTTCAATCGAATCGGTCGAACCGAGTAAATCACACCCAAAACAGCGGAAACTGCGATGAGCGCTAGATATGCCCAACTGCGGTAAAACCACACGACCGCCCATACGATTGAGGCAATGAATAGCACGGCGGCTTCCAATTTAATCAGCGTCAGGTTTACGTATCCATCGGCAACCAGATACAGCTTGTCATTTGCCGAATCCGATTCTTTGTCCGCAATTTGGTTTATGATATAGCCGGCACCTGCCAACATCGAATACAAACAGAGTGAAACCCAGACGCGAGTGTCCAAATCAAATTGGACTGGAATTTCCGCACCAAGAAACTCAATTTGAAACGAATGTGAATAGTGTGCTGTTCCATGAAAATGTCCCAGAAGCACGAGTGTCCAAACAGGAAATAGAAGGGTAGGACGGAGAACAATCAGGTAATCGCAAATCGGAAGGACAGAACATAAGAATTGATTGTGCCTCCCGGTCCGAGCGTGACTCTGTTTTTCCATCTCCGCATTTTCCCGTCGTCCTGCATTCAGCGCCGCAGTCGATTCAAATAGGCAAAACGGTTTATGACCCTGTTCTTCAAGCACTCCAACTTGAAGCGATGTTTTCCCCGTAAACCTAATTTTGCCTTAAAGGTTGAAAGCGTATCACATCGATAAACAGCTATGCGCGGATAACGGTAGATTGATTCCCACGCGATTGATTTGTTTGGATTCAAGCCGAAGGCGATTCGATAACCCGCGGATTTGGCTTGTTCCGCGACTATAGCGTTCTCACAACCGTACGGGTAAGAAAAACTGTAAACAGGGTGATGCAGCAAATTCTCAAGGATCTCTTTTGATTCCCACAGTTCGATCATCCTGTTTTCGTTGCTGCAACGCGTGAGAAAACGATGATACATTCCATGGGAGGCAATTCCAATTCCCTTGCCAAAAAGGGTTTGAATCTGCCTATCAGTCAAATGCCGTGAGCGCCTCAATCGTAATCTGACATCCCAAGTATTGGATTTTCCGATGTATCCGGCGAGGACAAAGACTGTGGCTGTCATGCCGTAATTGGTCAAGATAGGATTGGCAGATGTATAGAAATCCTCATATCCATCGTCAAAGGTAATCACGATGGATTTTGGTGGTAGATTTAATCCGTCCCGTCGTCCACAATTCGATTCTCCTGAAGAAACAAGGTAAGGAGTGCGGTCAATATCCTCCTGTTTCAATCGAGATGTAGAGCTGCGAGGCAATTGGCTTGAGGGGAGGGAATGCCCATCCTCATTTTTTTTCTGGCGGGAGAGCGAGTCAACCGCCTGAATTAGGCGGTTGACGGAAATCGCAGTATATCCGTTTTCGGCAAGAAATCGCATCTGGCGGTCAAACGCATCGGGAGAGATTGAATTGATCCCGAGTTCAAACCCGCCGTCAATTTTGTGGTACGCAAGCACCGGGACGGACAATGCGAGGGAAGTCGCTTCGAAAGAGGAGCACGACCTATTCAGATGACTCATCGTCGCTCTGACGAAGCTGAGATTCTAGTTCAGCTACCCGTTTCTGAAGCTGCGAAAACTCTGATGGTAGCTTGTGCCAAGCACCCTGGGCTCGCATCTCTTGAGCGTGAGGTCGTGCCGGGAATCCGGAAACGGAACTTCCAGCCGGCGTATTCTTCGTTACGCCCGATTTCGCGAATATAACAGTATCATCCCCAATTGTCAGGTGTCCGACAACCCCGGCTTGACCTGCAATGGTTACCCGGTCTTTGAGCACCGTACTTCCGGCAATACCCACTTGGGCGGCGAGACGACAATCTTCTCCAATCACGACGTTGTGCGCGATCTGTACGAGGTTATCAATCTTGGTGCCTCGTTTGATAACGGTAGCCCCGTTTGTCATCGTGGCCCGATCCACCGTGGTATTGGCGCCAATCTCAACATCGTCCTCAATGATGACGGTGCCGATTTGTGGAATCTTATGATGCCGGTCGCTAACGGTCGCGAACCCGAATCCGTCACTTCCGATTACCGCACCGCAGTGTATAATCACGCTGTCGCCAATTTTGATTTCTTCCCGGATTGTAACGCGTGGATAAATTAATGTCCCACTACCGATCTTGGTATCATGACCGATGTACACCGAGGGACTGATAATCGTATCGTCTCCAATCTCGACGTTATCTCCTACATAAGCGAAGGCTTGGATTGAAATCCGTTCACCCAAATGTACGTTTTCGCCGACGATTGCGGTTTCATGCACTCCAAACTCGGTCGGACGCTTTCTGCGCCAAGAAAACATCTCAAGCACTTTAACGAAGGAGAAGTAGGGATCAGCCACGCGAATTGTGGTTTTCCCATTGCCTCGGATGTCTGGGCCAATGATTATCGCGGAGGCTTTTGTGTGCTCCATCTCGCTGCGGTATTTGGCATTTGCAACAAATGTAATATCATTCGGCTGCGCCTCCTTTATTCCCGACACACCGGTGATCTCTAGGTTGCCGTCGCCGCACAAATCTCCGTCGATTAGCTCAGATATTTCCTTAACTGTTTTTACCATATTGCCCCCATATGGGACAACAGGACAGATTGATAAGTTCCCTTTGTCATGGATTTGTTATCATCCCATCCTATCCCTCGTATTCTATTGAGGCGTTTCTGATGTCTCGGCATCCTTATCGCTCGGTTCAGACGGATTTGCTTCTTCATACCGCTTATTCAGCGTTTCAATGACGCTGTCCGTCAGATCGTAACTCGGATCGACGTAGAGCGTGACGAGACGTTTTTCAAGTATCAGGTTATACCCTCCGCTTTTGCCAATCTCCTTGATGAGTGTTTCAATTTCCTTAAGGATTGGTTCAACAAGTTCTTTTTGTTTCGCCAAGATCGATTCTTGACCGATTTCCAACTCACGCTGATATTCCTGCTTTTTCAGTCGGATATCGCTCTCTATTCTTTCCGTCTCGGGATCTTGGAGGAAGAGTTTCTGCTTGGTGAGCCGCTCCTCCATTGTACGAATCTCTTCACGGACATCTTCGAGTTGCGTGCGGAGTTTGTCTTCCGCGGTCTTCAAGACATCGTCAGCGGCTTTCGCGCGTTTATATCCTTCAAAGACCTTCTGCGTGTCAACAACTCCCAATTTAAACTGATTTTGTGCCGCAGTGCTTATAGCGAACAAAAACAAGCCGATTCCCACAGTGACGTATAATATCGAAATTCGCTTCATATGTCAATCCTTCGAGTGTTTGAGATTAAAAGTTAGCGTGTGAACAACAGTCGTTTAGAATCCCGGACCGATTGTGAAATGGAGCTTACCTCCCTTTTCTCCACCGGGGCGGTCAAATCCATATCCCCATTCGGCTCGCGCCAACATCCCCAGCAGGTTGAATCGAATTCCCACTCCCGCGCCTTTCCTCAGGTTGAAATCCTTGAAGATATTGGGTTCAAATTCATCCCAAACTTGACCGATGTCAAAGAACGCCGAACCCGTTAACTGTGAGCTGATCGGAATACGGTATTCAAAGTTCGCAAAGAAAACCTTGTTACCTCCGTTGCTGCGAGGATTACCGGGCCTTATGGGCGGATGAATGGAATATTCCTCGTATCCGCGTACGGTGTCAATACCTCCCAAGTAAAACCGCTCCCAGCGCAAAACGTAATCATCGCTGGTTTTACTGTTCAAATAGCTGGCTCTGGCATGAGCTGCGAATACGTGATTACGCCATGTGCCTCGGAACCAGCTTGTGTCAAGAGTATATCGCTGAAATTCACTGTCGGCTCTTAATAGACCTCCGGCGTGTTCGTAGGAAAGCGTGTTCAAGGAACCGGATACCGGGTCGTAAATGCTGGTCAGATAATCACGCGTATCTCTGGACAGGAAGAATGTAATGCTCCGAACAGAACGGTCAAACGGGTGTTCGCCGTAGTCATACACATCAAATGTCGGTGCTCCCTCCTCGTGCCTGACAACGAATTTCTTCGCCGCCTGCGTGCTTTCTTCTGCGTCATCGCTCGGTAGGTCTGAAACTAGCCATTCGCGGTCGGGAATTCGAACGGAAATGACAGCATTTTCGGACAGCGCGTTCTCTTGCGCTTCAAATGCCGCGCTCAACTCATTCGTAACGTCCCCTTCTAGATTGAGACTGGTTCTGTGGCTTAAATCAAGGTCGAACGTATTAACGTCCGGGTTAAAACTATGCGTGTTTTCGTTTCTGAAGCGTACGGACACATCAATGTCTTGCGCAATCGAACGTCCTACAGTCACCGCACCCCCTTTTCGCGAATAAATGGAGCGATCCAGCCCACGGTCACGGTAGATAATTGACTGGTAAAATCGGCGCAGCCGACGTGTGTTGTAGAGGCTTACATTCAGCCGAGTGGGCGTGCCGAGAATCCAAGGGGTGTTGAAACGGAGTTCCGCGGTGTGGCGATCACGCGTGCCCAATTCTCCCTTTAGGTGTACACGGTAAGCGCGTCCAAAGAGGTTGTTTTCACCGATCTCGGCAACGCCGAATATACCGCCTTCGGTGCCGTATCCGCCCCCTAGGCTGAACATGCCGGTCCGTGACGTTTCGGTGATTTCAACCTTGAGATCGCGACTGTTTTCCCCGATAGCATTGGGAGTAGGCGTGAAATCGACATTTCGGATGAAAGGACCCATTTGGAAAAGTTTCTGACGAGCTTTGCGCAGTGATTTTACGTCTAGAAATTCTCCGCGTCTGAGATTCACCCGATCAAGTTCGCGCTGGATGACTTTTTCTTTGGTCTTCTCCAACCCGTCAATTTCAACATTTTCAATAATGATGACATCCCCTTCATTAATATTCAACTCGATGTCAACAATACCTGTTGCTTCATTGAAATGCGGAATCGGTGACATATGCGACAAGAGATAACCTTTGTCCTGATAGGCTTTTTGAATTTTTTCTATTGACTCCTGAAACACCCCTCTGTCAAAGATTTCCCCTTCAATCGGATCCAGCATATCACGAATCTTATCGTCGGAAAAGGCGGGTTTTTCCGCGTGCAAGATTTTTATCTCGTAAGTGCCGATGATGTATTCCGGACCCTCATCGACGAAAATATCAATTGTCAGTCCGGTGTTGTCGGCTGTGAGACGATGTTCATGCCCTTCGACCTCGATCTGCGCAAATCCCTGATCCTGATAATAGTGGCGCAAAAGGGTCATATCTTCATCTAGCAGATTTTCATCGAAATGCTTATCAACACGTGTCTTAATCTTTTTGTTAAGCGTTTTGGCGGGAATGTTGTTGTTGCCGACGAAATTGATCTCCCTAATCTTGATTCGTTCCCCCTCTTCGATGGTGAAAGTGAGCTCAATCGAATTTGTATCCTGATCGATAACACTGTCGGACTCTATCGAAGCGAGATAATACCCCTTTTCCTTGTAGGTCTTACGAATCGCTCGTTCACTTTCCCAGCGGCGCTGGTCGCTATAGATTTCACTAGGCTTAAGTGTAATCGCGTCCTGAATCTTCCCCGTTTTCAAATGCTCATTTCCTACAATTTTGACACTTTCGATTTTCGGACTTTCTATGAGTTTGTAGATAACCTCCAAGCCGCCGCCTTCAAAAGGCTCAACTTCAACCGTGATCGGGGATTCTCCCCCATCACCGAAATCGGAGAAAAAGCCGGTGTTTTTGTAAAGATTCTTGATGTCTTCGGAAAGACGGTCGGGAGAAATCTCCTCCCCAACTTTAGTTTGCACATGAATTTCAAAGAAATCTTCCGGTGTATTCTTTACTCCCTCGAAGGTAATTTTTTTCACGACTAGGGCTTGGTCAACAGTAGCCGCCATGGAATTTTCAGTGTTCGTCGTCTCTTCTGCTTGAGAAAGCATCAAACTACTCATCAAGGCAATCGGCAAAATCAACGTCCTGAATGCAATTCTGAACATGTGAAAAACACCTCCTGACAGTGCGTTGTTGCGGAATAGAAAGACTTACTTGGTGGTTTTCCCTATGCTGCGTATGGCTTCATACGACCAACCTGCAGAGCGACTTCGATCAATCGTATCAGTTCCAAACCTAAAGCTTGGTGCTTAGAATCTGTTTTCACACCCGTTTACATAGCGAGGTAGTCGTAGGTCACTGTTGCTATACAAGCGCCGTGCCGCCGAGGTCATTGAAGCTGGCGCACTAGGTACACCCGACAAACGGTGAGAATCGGATTCGAGACTGTTGGAGCTTAACTGCACTCTTCTCACGAAAATAGAATTGGGCTTCAAAATCCCGGAACCAAGTTTCAATCGACGCGAATTCGCCATCCAAACGGGTCATCTCTACGGCCGTATTGGATGCCGGTGAGTTCGTCATATAGCCTCTGGGCAAGTTTTCCCGTCTTACCGTCCGCTATCCGGAATTGCTCGCCTTTATAGGATATTTCCCCTACCGGGGAAATGACTGCCGCTGTCCCGGTAGCAAACATCTCCTTGAGCGCTCCACTTCGGCATGCATCGATGACTTCGTCAATCGAAATCAACCGCTCGGAAACGCGAAGTTGCCAACTCGTGGCAAGCTGGATAGCCGAATCTCGCGTGATTCCCGGCAGGATGGTACCTTCAAGAGGAGGCGTAATGAGCTCGTCATCGATCAGGAAAAAGGCATTGCTTGTGCCGACCTCTTCTATGTATTTTAGTTCGTTTGCATCAAGCCATAAAACCTGAGTGTACCCTTTCACCGCAGCCTCTTGGAACACAAAAAGCGTCGATCCGTAGTTTCCCGATGTTTTCACATGACCGACGCCGTGTTTCGCAGCGCGCGAATGCGTGTCAGAAACATAAATGCGCGTTGGATTGAAACCTTCGGGGTAATAGGCGCCTACAGGGGACAAAATGATGTAAAACAGGTACCGTTCCGAAGCACGGATTCCAATCATCGGTTCGGTGGCTATCATTGTGGGGCGGATATAAAGCGATGTTCCCTCCGATTTCGGGAGCCACTCCCTATCAATCATGACTAACTGCTTCATTGCTTGAAGAAAAAGTTGACTGTCCACTTCGGGCATGACTAACCTTTGCGCCGAGGCGTTCATCCGCTGTATATTTTTCTCCGGTCTAAACAACCCGATGCCGCCGTTCGCAAGGGCATACGCCTTTAAGCCCTCAAAAACCTCCTGATTGTAGTGCAACACCATTGCCGCCGGATCCAGGCGCAAATGTTGGTAAGGAACAATTCGGGCATCATGCCACCCCTTCCCTAGGGCATAATCCATAAGAAACATATGGTCGGTGGTGTATTTGCCGAAGCCTAATTCAGAATCCTTTGGACGCTCCCGCTGGGGATTTGTTGACTTTGTTACTTTGATTTCCATGACCATCCGTATTGCTGTATTCTAATGATTCCTTGCTTCGTGTCCGTCATTTAGATTGTACTTTATATGTCGAGCATCTGGATCTGATCGGAGAGCTTCCCATCAACAAGCTGAATCACCCGATCCGCTCGCTGTGCCAGGGCTTGGTTGTGGGTGACGACAATAAACGTCTGTTCGAATCGATCATTCAAATCCCACAACAAATCGAGTACCGCCGCACTCGTTTTTCGGTCAAGATTTCCCGTTGGTTCATCGGCAAGCACGACTTTGGGTTGATTGATAATAGCGCGTGCTATCGCTACCCGCTGTCGCTCGCCGCCCGAGAGTTCACTTGGATGATGTTCAAGTCGTTCGGACAGTCCAACATAGTCTAGCAACTCCCCGGCATCGGCCCGCGCATCATGGACATTTTTGCCGGAAATCAACGCTCCGAGCGCCACGTTTTCAATTGCCGTAAACTCTGGCAACAAGTGATGGAACTGGAAAACGAACCCTACGCCGAGATTCCGAAATCGATCTAACTCTCGGTCATTATACTCAAAAATATCTTGATTCTCGTAGTAGACTTTGCCCTGCGTCGGACGATCCAACCCCCCGATTAGATGTAGCAATGTACTCTTGCCGACACCGGACGCGCCAACAATTGCCAGAATCTCACCTTTGTCAACTTCTATATCGATACCTTTGAGAACGCGAAGCTCCTTTGCCCCTTCGAAATACGATTTGTGTAAATCAACAGTGCGAATGAGATTATTCATACCGCAGTGCCTCAACGGGTTTTAGATTGGAAGCTTGCCACGCCGGATACACTGTCGCGAGCCAGCAGATTGCAAATGAAAGCACATTCATAAAGCCAACAAAGAGCCAGTTGATTTTCACGGGAAGGCGGCTCAATTGATACACTTGACTCTCTAAGTAGATCGGCTGGGCGAGGCAGTAAAGAAATATTCCGACCCCACCAATCCACAGCAATCCCTGCAACACCTTGAAGATGAAATCCTTCGGTAACACGAGTCGAAACGCGATCAATAACTGTATACCGATTGGAATCAGAATCAAAAGCGCGAACCAACGTGAGGGTCGAAGATTCTGCAAATCAAGCAGCCAAGAGATGCTCACGCCCAAGATCGTACCCACAATGCCTCCCAATACACCGATGGTGCAGCCTTGAACCATGAAGATTCTGAGGATGTTACGCTTGGACGATCCCATCGCACGGAGAACCCCGATATCTCTGGTTTTCTCCATAACCGTCATGATCAGTGTGCTGGCAATATTGAATGCCGCTACCAAGATTATTAATGCTTCAATAATTACGGTGACAATCTTCTCCAACTTTATGGCATCAAACAGGGGCGCATGTGTGTCTACCCATGTGTTGGTAATCGGTGTGCCGCGGATTCCTCCATCAAGACGGATTGTTGATGCAATCTCCTGCCGCACCTTGGATGCAATCTCCGCGCTTGATGTGCGTACCTCAATCATATTAATCTGATCGGGCTGCTTGTTATAAAGTTTCTGTGCCGTGTCCAAGTGGACAAAACCGAGCACATTGTCGTAGGTGTGCATTCCCGACTTGTAGATCCCAACCACAACAAAGTTACGTGTATGGGCAAAGAAGGTGGTTGGATTCGCGGGGTTTCGTTGCATTCTGGATACCAATCGCAACACATCGCCTTTTACAACGCCCATGTTAGTGGCGCCGGCGTCTCCTAGAACGATGCCACCGAAGATAGTTTCATCCGCTTGCAAGCGAGCACTTTCAATCAGGGGCGAGTTCTGGAAGTCTACAGGTCCATCAAAAAACTTCGAAAAGCCTGTTACCCGATTTTCCTTTGCCGGATCAATGCCTTTAACGAAGATAATCCTCCGAGGTGAGTCTTCATGTGTGGGCCAAGCGGCAATTTGAGTGTAAATGACGGGAGAGGCGGCTTCGACCCCGTCAATAGCCTCAATCTGCCGGATGGAATCCTGATAATTCGAGAAATAATCTCCGGCAGATGCGCGAACGGTCACATGGGCTTCGTTTGCCAGGAATTTTTCCCTGAGCCCATGTTCAAATCCATTCATGACGGAAATAACAAGAATGACGACCGCAATCCCAAGCGCAACACTAACGACGGATATGACGCCAATAATAGAGATAAACGACTGCTCTCTTCGAGATTTCAGGTATCGAGAAGCAACAAACCACTCAAATTTCATATCGGTGTTGGGATTAGTCTTCGGGGCGCATCTGCGGGAAAAAGATAACATCCCGAATTGAGCGCTGGTCCGTTAGCAGCATGGTGAGCCGGTCGATGCCAAATCCGAGTCCGCCCGTCGGCGGCATGCCGTATTCCAACGCGCGGAGATAATCCTCGTCCACCATGAAGGCTTCTTCGTCCCCGGCTTCAAGTTTCTTGCCCTGCTCGATAAACCGTTCGCGCTGATCTATCGGATCGTTCAATTCACTGAAGGCATTTCCCATCTCCATGCCCACCATGAAATACTCGAATCGCTCCACAAAACGTTCATCGCCGCGCTTCTTTTTGGCGAAAGGCGACACTTCAATCGGGTAGTCGCAAATGAATGTCGGCTGGAGTAGCTTGGGTTCGACGAGCGTGTCAAAAATCGCCGCGATGGTTCCTCCCCTTGATTCAACTCCGTCCAAATCAACCTTTGCATCCAATGCGGCATCTTGGAGTGACCCGTCACAGAGGGATTCTACATCGATTCCGGTCTCCACACCGATGGACTCGATCATGGTGAGCCGCCGCCACGGCGGTTCAAGCGAGATCTCTTCCCCCTGAAAAGTTATCTCGGTGCTTCCGACCACCTCTTTCGCAGTGTGAGCAATCAACCGCTCAGTGAGGCACATGATATCTTCGTAGTCCGCATACGCCTGATACAACTCAAGCATCGTAAATTCGGGATTGTGATCGCGGTCCATGCCTTCGTTCCGAAAGTCCTTTGAAAACTCATATACGCGATCAAAGCCGCCGACAATCAACCGCTTCAGATAGAGTTCATTCGCAATCCGCAAGTAAAGTGTTTGGTCCAGCGTGTTATGATGGGTGATAAATGGCCGCGCATTCGCTCCCCCATAGATTGGTTGAAGTACCGGCGTTTCAACTTCAATAAAATCGATGCCGTTGAGATAATCTCGAATCGCCTGAACAATTAGGGTTCGCTTGGAAAAAACCTCCTTTACCTCACGATTCACGATCAGATCGGCATAACGCTGGCGGTAACGTGTTTCCTTGTCTTGTAGACCATGCCATTTTTCGGGCAGCGGGCGGAGTGATTTGGATAGAAGTTCAAGTGCGTTTGCCAACACTGTGAGTTCGCCAGTTCGCGTACGGAAAACAACCCCCTCGACGCCAACGATATCGCCCACGTCAAGCATTTTGTAGATATCGTAACGGTCATCACCGATGACGTTTTGACGCACGTAGATTTGAATCAGCCCTTCGGAATCTTGCACATTGGCAAAACTACTCTTGCCGTGATCCCGCTTGGTCATGATACGCCCGGCAATGCAGATTGGTTTACTTTCGTCAGGAGTTTCTTGGATTGCAGCGAACTGTCGATGAATGTCTGAGGTGGTGTGTGTCGGCGAGTAGCGGTACGGATATGGATTTGCGCCGAGATTCCGGATTTCGTCCAACTTTTCCCGGCGCTGTGCGATCACATTACTGGGCGCTTCCAATTTTCATATCCCTTCAATGTCCGTCAAGCTATAGCACCATAGTATAGCACGCCCAAGTGATTTAGGCAACTAAAACGAAGGGCTATAAACATGGCGCCGCCGCTGTGAATCACGTCATGTTTTGTGTTGCTGTTTGTGTTTCAGATAGCCTTCGATAAAGGCGCTCAAATCGCCATCCATGACCGAGTCCACGTTTCCGGTTTCAATGTTGGTGCGTAAGTCCTTGACGAGTCGGTAGGGATGCAGCACATAAGAGCGGATTTGACTTCCAAAGTTTATGTCGAGCCGCTCTCCCTGCAATTTTGAGATTTCCTCGCGCCGCTTCGCCTCATAGAATTCGTACAACCGGGAACGCAGGATTTTCATCGCGACTTCACGGTTCTTGTGTTGCGAACGTTCATTTTGGCACTGCACCACGATGCCGGTAGGGGAATGAGTTATACGCACCGCCGAGTCGGTGACATTCACGTGTTGTCCGCCGGCTCCGCTTGAGCGATAGTAGTCGATTCTCATGTCGGCGGGATCGATTTCAACATCGATGGTATCATCTATTTCGGGGCTGACGGCGACAGCGGCAAAGGAGGTGTGACGCCGGTGGTTGAAATCAAATGGTGAAAGGCGGACCAGTCGATGAATACCGGCTTCCGCACGCAGATAACCGTAGGCGAATTCTCCGGTTGCGAGAATGGTGGCCGACTTGATGCCGGCTTCGTCGCCCGGAGTCAGGTCCAGTGTTTCCGTTTTGTAGCCGCTGCGTTCGCACCAACGTAGGTACATGCGCATCAACATAGCCGCCCAGTCTTGCGACTCGGTACCTCCGGCGCCGGGATGGATATACAGAAGCGCGTTGTTGATGTCGTGTTCACCGTCAAGCATTAGCTTGAGTTCGATGTCTTCAACCTGCTTGGAGATCTCCTTCAGCCCGGCGTCAATTTCATCGTTGAAACTCTCATCCTCTTCCTCAATGGCGAGATCCACCAACACATGAAGATTCTGTAATTCCGATTCAATGTCGTTGTATTGTGTTACCTCGTTGCGGAGTTGCGCCATCCGTTGGCTGGTTTTCTGGGCTTGCTGTGGATTGTTCCAGAAATCGGGTTTTGAAAACTCTACCTCAAGCGCCGCCAATTCATTCTCTATGTTCTCCAGGTCAAAGATACCTCCGGAGTTCGGCGAGTCGAGTGTTCATACTGTTAACATCGGACTTAAGATCTGCAATCATACATGTTTCCTTTCGTGTTTTGAGTGTGTTTGTATTGTGACACACGTGGTTGCCCGTCGGTACGTCGTGGCGGGGACTTGCAGTTCGCGACACGCAATTTGTAATGGAATCTTTGGGAGATCTATCACCCACCTGAGATCTGATTTAAGAGATCCAATCGGTGTTGCGATGTGCCAACCTATTGAAACTTCCTTTGCCGTCGCGGGTATGGTGTTGTGAATGAGATAGAGATGTTTTCGCAGGAGAAAAGTTAGAAATTCGTCCGGTAATTGAATGTAAGGTGATGGGAGGTTCAAGCACACTTTGGTACTACCTCTTCACGGTCTACCCAATTATACTTGAGCTATGTAAAGTTGTCAATCGAAAGCCAGGAATCCACCGGCGGTGTGAATTTAACCCGAGGTTTTAGAAAGAAATAAAGGGGTTTCAGTCCGGCAAGCGAATGAATCTGAACAGTTCAAGAATCTTCCCGGAGCGATTGTTTAGCGACCGCGAAGCCGGGTTTTCCGGTTCTGAAGTTAGCGTGGTCAGCTATATGGATTATGCTACAAATGGCCCTGACAAGCCGACACTTATACTTGACATTCGTCGGGTTTTGTGAGAGCATGAGTGCCGCGCCGCCTATGCTTATGGGTAACCCGCTTTGCGTGGTAATAGATTCTCGAAAATCATGCCGGTAGAAATCGAAGAGCAGTTCAGAAGACCCCGAGTTTTTTCTTGAAAACCTGATTTCTTTATCCTATATTTTCAGAAGAACGATTGTGGAAATGCCAGGCGAGGTTGTAGTGGTTGAGTGACTTATAAAACTATCCTAATCTTTCACCATAGTCCTAGCTACTAACCTGTGGTGAAATAATCCAACCGTTGGAAAAATACGGAAAACTATTGGAGGCGATATGAGCAGCGAAAGTAAGTGTCCGATGATGGGCAACTCAATACCGAGGGGAATTGTAGCGAACCAGCACTGGTGGCCGAATCAGTTGAACCTGAAGATTCTCCACCAGAACCCGCCTCAGTCAAATCCTATGGGCGAGGATTTCAACTATGCCGAAGCGTTCAAGACGGTAGACTTGGACGCGCTGCAGCAGGATGTCGAAGAGGTGATGACGACATCGCAGGATTGGTGGCCCGCCGACTACGGTCACTACGGACCTCTCTTTATTCGGATGGCGTGGCACAGTGCGGGCACCTACCGAATTGGTGACGGGCGTGGCGGCGGCGCCTCCGGCACGATGCGTTTTGCGCCCCTCAACAGTTGGCCCGATAACGCGAGTTTGGATAAGGCGCGCCGGATTCTATGGCCGGTCAAGCAAAAGTACGGCAATAGTCTCTCGTGGGCTGATCTGATGATATTCGCCGGGAACTGTGCCTTGGAGTCGATGGGGCTCAAGACGTTCGGGTTTGCCGGCGGTCGAGAGGATGTCTGGGAACCCGAGGAAGACATCTATTGGGGGTCGGAAACCACGTGGTTGGGGGATGAGCGTTATTCCGGCGAGCGAGATCTGGAGAATCCACTCGGCGCCGTACAGATGGGCTTGATTTACGTGAATCCGCAGGGGCCGAACGGAAACCCGGATCCTGTGGCTGCCGCCGTAGACATTAAGGAGACGTTCCGCCGCATGGCAATGAACGACGAGGAAACGGTCGCGCTCATCGCCGGCGGACACACGTTCGGCAAAACCCACGGCGCCGCAGATGCGGATGAGTACGTCGGTCCTGAGCCGGAGGGCGCCTCGCTTGAAGAGCAAGGGCTTGGCTGGAAAAACAGATTTGGCAGCGGGGTAGGCGGCGACGCAATCACGAGCGGGTTGGAAGGCGCTTGGACTAACGAACCGACCAAGTGGGACAACGGCTTTTTCGACAACCTGTTCAATTACGAGTGGGAACTGATAAAAGGGCCCGGCGGCGCGTGGCAGTGGACCCCCAAGGACGAATCCGCACAAGGAACCGTCCCGGACGCCCACGATCCGTCAAAGAGCCACGCTCCCATGATGCTCACGACGGATCTGTCCCTCAGAGTGGATCCGGTCTATGGAGCGATTTCAAAGCGCTTCCATGAAGACCCGGATGCGTTCGCGGACGCCTTTTCCAGGGCCTGGTATAAGCTGACCCACCGCGACATGGGACCTCGCACACGCTGTCTCGGTGCGTGGGTTCCTGACGAACCGCAGTTGTGGCAAGACCCCGTCCCCGATGTCGATCATGAACTGATCGATGATCAAGACATCGCCGCTCTGAAAGGCAAGTGTCTTGGATCGGGTCTGTCCATTTCCCAACTGGTTTCGACCGCGTGGGCGTCTGCGGCGACATTTCGCGGCACCGACAAGCGCGGCGGCGCTAACGGAGGACGCATTCGGCTCGCGCCGCAGAAGGATTGGGCAGTCAACAATCCGCCGGAACTGGCAAAGGTTCTTCAGACGTTGGAGGGGATTCAAGCTGAATTTAACGGGTCCCGCTCCGATGGGAAACAGGTCTCGCTCGCCGATCTGATTGTGCTTGGCGGGTGCGCGGCGGTCGAGGCGGCGGCGAAGAACGCCGGTGTCAATATAGAAGTGCCGTTTGCTCCGGGGCGCACCGATGCGGTGCAGGAGCAGACCGACGAAGAATCGTTTGCCGTGCTTGAACCGATGGCGGACGGATTTCGCAACTATCTCGGAAACGGCCATGAGAAACCGGCCGAAGAGTTGCTGGTGGATAGAGCGCAAATGTTGACGCTAACCGCTCCCGAAATGACAGTTCTCGTCGGAGGCATGCGCGTCCTGAATACTAACGGTCGTGGGTCTGATCTCGGCGCCTTCACGGATCAGCCCGAGACGCTGACACCCGATTTCTTCGTGAACTTGCTCGATATGGACACGGAGTGGGTGGCGTCCACCACGGCTGCGGATGTGTTCGAGGGGCGCGACCGCACGACCGGCGAATTGAAGCGCACGGGCAGCCGTGTCGACCTCGTGTTCGGCTCAAACTCGCAACTCCGAGCCATTGCGGAGGTCTACGCGTGCGACGACGCTGGAGAAACCTTTGTGCGTGACTTCGCGGCGGCATGGAACAAGGTCATGAATCTAGACCGATTTGACCTTGATTGAAATGTAGGTGAAGTAGGTGTAAGGGAGCGTGGATTCCCGCGCTCCCACTCCCGCTTCTTGCTCTGTATTGTCGCCATCACAGAGTATTTTTGGGCAAGTAGCAACAAGGGGCTGAAACCGAGCTTTTTCCAACGCGTAAACGCGAGATTGACGAAACTAGGACAATTTGCCTAATGATCTAGCGAACGCGAATCAAAAACTCGGTTTCTCTGTTATTTAGGCGGCAACTTGCGTCAGATAAGGAAAATAAAACAAAAGTGACAGAGAAACTTGCAGTGTGTGTTGGCGCTAACTCAGGTGTTGACATTGTACAAGATAATCAGGATGAAGACTGGGATTTGTATCATGATCCTGAGATCGTCGAAAGCCTAAATCGTGCCAGGCGACAGATGAAAGTCGAGGATTGTATACCCGCCGAGATCGTAATCAAGAATGTTTAGCATCCAATACACCCGATAAGCCGCTAATCAATTTGAAAAACTAAAAGACGATATGAAAAAGCCGGAAAAGTCGATTTTCCTATTTTTACTGCATCCGCGACAAGCTCGCGAGACGCAGGTTGAGCGCTTGCTAGGCGTTGAGGAACACTCGATCGCTGAATATGAAAAGAAACCCGCTACGAAGTGGATTTATACACCGATATGCAGGAAACATGCTTGACAACGTTCACTCCTACATTCTGATTTGATAAAAGGGTATCCAAATAATCCGCGCATATCTGACCGACGCGGCGAAAGAAGAGAACCGATGAACAGTCTCGTAGAGCGCGAGTTCCCCCTACTGGAGCAGACCTTGGCGTTGCGCACACAGTTGCTCGACATCCTCACCGACACCGATCTCGATCATGCCCTGCCAAACAATCCGTCGCTCGGGGAACTGTGCTGTGAAGTTGGTCAGCTCGACGAGATTTACATAGAGTCCTTCCGCACCTTCGGCGTTGATTGGGCGCAGAGGTCCGTACCGGACGGAGCAAGAACGCATGTCACGGTGCTGCGAGAGTGGTACGCGAGTTCGGACGATGCTCTGAAGGAAGTGCTTTGCGCACTTTGCGAGGAGGACGTGCAGGGCAAGGGAATCGACCGCCAGGGCCACACTGTGCCCGTGGGTGTGCAGTTTCACATCTACCGTGAGTCGATCCTAATTTTCTGTGCAAAAGCGAGCGTATACCTGCGCTCTCTCGGCAAGACGTTTCCGGTCCAATGGCGGCAATGGATCGGCTGACGGCATAAGAGCCGGTAGTGTCTCATGAATAAGATCGATTTCAAAAGGATGAGGAAGGGATTCTATCGGGACTCTCGGTCGTAAGTGCGCGACGCATCATTGAGAAGTGCGCAAACGCCCCCGGCAGTGAAGGTTTCATCTCCGGACACTCGTTGTGTGTCGATACCGCTTCAGTCGGTTAATGGCTCTTTTAGCTATTGGCGGAATCCGATGCCGTTTTGGTTAGGACGCCTGAGTTTGGTGAGAATCCAAGTCCGGTATCGATGAATGAATAGTGCGAGGCTTGCCAAAAAACAAGAAATGGGAAACGAATCCCCGTAGCGGGTGTATAGCGTCTTGCCTGTGTTCTAATGATTCTTGAGGGATACCTCTTCTACCAGAACGCCATAGGGTTGGGCTGGGGTAATGGTTAAGCTGGCTAACCTCCCGTATGGGTTAATTCAGATTCCGCAATTACCATGCGAATGGACACGAGGAACCTTCCTAAGACTTGCCGGTGGGCCGTGCACAGATGGTGACGCTAACCACTCCCGCGATGACGGTTCTCGTCCGAGGCACACGCGACGTCAACGCGAACTCTGGACAGTCCGAACCTGGCGTTTTGACGGAGTAGCCCCGCGACGTTTTACCCCAAGTTCTTCGTGAACCTGCTGGATATGGACACGGAGTGGGTAGCGTCCACTACAACCGCGGATATGTTCGAGAGGCGCGACCGCACGACAGGCGAACTCATGTGGACAGGCAGCCGTGTCGACCTCGTGTTCGGCTCAAACTCGCAGCTCCGAGCCATTGCGGAGGTTTATGCGTGCGACGACGCCGGAGAAACCTTTGTGCGTGACTTCGCGGCGGCATGGAACAAGGTCATGAATCTCGATCGGTTTGACCTTGATTGATCTCTGCGATGTAAGACAATGGGAGCGTGGAATCCCACGCTCCCCCCGCCCCCCACCCCAATAGCTCCCGCGGGCAAATACATAAATATTTGGGTTTTACCCATGACAATTTGTTAGCTTAGCCAATTTGCATGCAGTGGGAGGTGTGTAAAATAACAT
>JAPPIK010000047.1:18285-32258 GCA_028820655.1 Candidatus Poribacteria bacterium
ATTATTTTTGTGGGTTGCCGGGGCGGGGGATTTTAACTGGTTTTTTAATCTTTTTGGTTTTTTTTTTTTTTTGGGTTTGTTTTTTTTTTTTTTGGGGGGGCGCCCCCCCCCCCCCCCACCGCCCCCTCCCCCATTCGCTCCGCCTCTCATATCCTTCAGTATTGCGTTGTACCCCTTCACATTTGGTTCGCTTCGCCAATTGCCTTCCAGTGGCAGGTCTCTACAGTCACTGCAACTAAGAATTATTCGTGTTGGCCAGAGTTTACCCCGTTGGTTTACAATAGTGCAGTGTGTTGCGTACCCTCTGAAATGCCAAGTGTAGCTGGGGTTACAAGGTCGCGACCGGGAGGTCGCTCCTACTGCGTATGAGGGATGTCGTGTTATTTTAAGCGGCGCGCCGAAGTTTGGACTGAACCCAGTTCCGGTTTCGGTGGCCAATGAGTGCGAGGCTCACTAACAAACAGAGAATGGGAAACCAGTCACCATAGCGGGTGTATAGAGTAATTCCGGCGCTCTGATGGTTTTTCAGTGGTACGTCTTCCACGAGAACGCCATCGAGTTGGGATGGGGTAATGGTTAGGCTGGCTATCCTTCCGAACGGATCGATTATGCAGGAGAAGCCTCCGTTGGCGCAGCGGAAAACGGGGATGCGGTTTTCGACGGCGCGGAACGGCGCGGCAGATAGGTGTTGGGCGGGTGCCGTGGTGCCTACGAACCAAGAATCGTTGGTCAAAATGCCCATGATGTTTGCCCCCTTTGCCACGAACTTGCGAAAGAGATCGGGGAACACCGACTCAAAGCAGATGGCAATACCCATTTCGGCATCTTCTATATCGGCTAGCGGCAAAAGGTTAATCGACTTTCCGGGTGCGAATGTCTCGAATTGGATGAAGTTAGGAAGTGCGCTGGAGAACGGCACATATTCCCCGAAAGGCACCAAATGCATCTTGGAATAGCTCCCTAGATTCTCTCCCTCCGGAGAGAGGAGCAAGACACTGTTGTACACCTTATTGTCAGCCTCTCTGACCGCCGTACCGGCGAGCAGGTAGATTTCGCCGTTTCGCAGGGCTTCGGATAATCGGATTTTATAGGCTTTTGCCCGCCCGGATGATATTTGTGGGTGAATCGAAGTTTCGGGCCAAACGACCAGATCCAGGTTCTCGGCATTTGCCTTTTCGGTGAGACCGAGATATCGATTGAAAATCCTCGGGGCGTGTTCCGATTTCCACTTCTCGGCTTGCGGTATGTGACCGGGAACAAGCCCGAGTTTGACGCTCCCATTCGCGCTCCCGGAATCGGATAAACAGAACGCGCCGTAGGCGAACGAAAGTGCTGCAATGGCGAACGGGAATGCAACCCCCTTAATTGCTCGCAGCCGGTTGGACCACGAGATGACAAAGTACGCGATTGCCGCGTTGAAAAGCACGACAACGAAACTGACGCCGTAGACCCCGGTGATGGAGGCGATTTGAATAGCGGCGACATTGTTCCACTGGGAGTATCCCATGCTACCCCACGGAAAGCCTGTCAGTAACCAACTCCTGATCCACTCCAACCCCGTCCAAAACAGCGCTGCCGGAAAAATGAACGACATCCCCGATTTTCGCGGCAACTGATGCACGAATAGGGCAAAGACTGCAAAGTAAAGGGCGGCGTAGGCGACCAAGGCAACATAGCCCAAGACGGTGACAAAGATGTTTGCAAACGGATAGAGCAGCACAATCCAGTAGATCAAACCCCCGAAGAACGTCAACCCCGAAATATAACCCAACTTAAAGGCTAATTTTGCGTTCGGGGCGGAGGTCACGGCTATCAGTAGCGGTACCAGCCCTATCCATGCGAGCGGGAACAGGTTAAAACTGGGGTGGCTCAAGACGAGCAGGATTCCAGAAAGAGCTGCGAGAATATTGTTTCGATGATGTTTCATAGATGTGTTCGGGCGATTCGAGATTCGCGAGAATAAGCCTGACTATCAGTGCATGGAGCTAGGATGTTTTGGTCGGAAGGTTGAATATTCCAAGTATCTTATCGTCGGGAGATTCTAACCATCCTGAAGGAGGCGTGTCAACGTGAAAGAGGTACACTTACCCCAAGCTAAGGGTTGAACAGATTGGTTCATGCACGGTAAAGCCGCCAAATGACGACAGCAGCCAATATAGGATCTACCACACCCCTAGCTTAAACAGATGTGAGATCTTGACGAATAATAGGCGCTCGGTAGCCCCCTCTTCGTCCCGGTTGTCGTTATAGACAATAAAAAAGATACTTTCGGGGCGGTATTCGTATGCGAATAGCAGAAAGATGCGCCGTTCATTTTCTATGGTCAATTCCGAGGTGGTCCTAGCGTACATACGTTGCGCGAATTGATAGTTGACCGTGAAACGGCGTGTCCATTCCGTAAGTTCGCGATCCTCAATCAGACGCTGCAATATGATTTCAAAACTCAATTTCGAAGTCGGACGCAAAGTAATCTCGGGTCTAATGAAAAAGGTATC
Organism: Candidatus Poribacteria bacterium; assembly: GCA_028820655.1. Classification (GTDB taxonomy): domain Bacteria; phylum Poribacteria; class WGA-4E; order WGA-4E; family JAJDTR01; genus JAJDTR01. The sequence goes on from JAPPIK010000047.1 coordinate 20,781, forward strand.
CTTGCCATCACGGATCCCCACCGACCCAAAATTACGGATAGATGCCCACTTGGGCGGCGACCAGCCGGCGTAAAACCTGACGAGTTTATCCGTATAAGCAATCCGCTCGTCGGTCACATGAAAGTACCACTGGGGACCAAGCCACAGGAAAAAGTCTTGGATTCTGATTGAACCGTTGATGCTTCGTTGCTCGTTGGTGCGAAATCCGGCATGGTTTTCCAAACGTTCGTATCTAATTCCGCCGCGCAGGCGTTTTATCAATCCGTCGTAGTGCTTGGTATACCGTGTGGAAAGAAAAAGTCCACGGCGGTTGATGCGTGGAATAAACCCGGTCTCCAAATCGAAGTGCTCCCCGATGTCGGTGTAACGTAAGTCAAATGAGAAGCGGTTCGTGCGTCGCGATAATTGGGCGAAAATCAAGTCGTCGCTTTTGACTCCGGTTTTCCATTCTCTTGCGTATTCGAGATTAAGGTCTACATTTCCCGGAAGCGTGAATCTGGCGTCCACTCCGGAGGCCCGATCATACAAACCTCCGCGCTGCTTGTTTACTCCGAGGAACCCGACTGATGATGTTCTGCCCAGTTCTCGCTGCACTCGTAAGACGGAATAGTTGTATTCACCCAAGGGTAGGTGCCCCTCTTCGATTTCTTCGTCGGGATCCTCCGGCTCTGCCTGTGCACTAAGGACTGCGAGGTTGTATTCACCAAGTTTTCCTGCCATCTTCGCACCGCTTGACAAATCTCCGACGCGCCTACTGTAAAACAGTTCGACCGGCATCTGAAAGATTTCGTTCCCTTCCAAAAAGAAGGGGCGCTTTTCCGGAAAACGCAGCGGAATGTCCGTCAGATTGACCCGATCCGGATCCGCCTCAATTTGGGCGAAGTCGGGGTTTATCGTGAAATCTACCGACATGTTCGAGAACGGGTAACGTAAGTCAAGACCCGTGTCGGCTTTCAACACCGGTGCTTCGGCGTTTAGCTGCTGAGGCTTGGCAACGCCATATGGTTTAATCTCCAGCAATCGCTTTGTCACAAGACTGTCAACGGGAAGATTCGTAAGGTGACCAAAACGCGACACGGCGTATTGGCGGCTTCCGACATCCGCCCAAGATTGTTCCTCTTCGCGAGATTCGTCGTGCCGCCAAAAATTGACACCCCAAGCTACAGGGTGATTCCGAGATTTGGGGAAACGGAGTTCGGCAAAGGGAATCGAAAATTCGGCGGTCCACTTATCGGCATGGATCGCGGCGCGGCCGTCCCAGTCACAGTCCCAAGGCAGCGCGGAACCTAATTCGGATCCGCCGCGTCTCACGTTTGACCCTTCATTGATGATTCGGCGATCTCGCTGTGTCCCCAGAGGGTTCAATGCGAAGGCATAGCAATTGCGTTTATCCGAGAATGTGTCCAAGAACACTTCGACATGGTCGTCGGAAAAGAACGGGGAATCCCGCCGCGTCGAATTTGCGGCAAGTCTGTTCATATCATCTTTTAAACATTCAAAACCGACATAAAGTCGATTTTGATCGTGGGCAACGAAGACCTTTGTTAGCTGGGTAGCCGCCTTGCCCGGTGACGGACCGTATTGAATGAATCCTCCTGTCTGTGCCGCCTTCTGCCAGCAGAGATCATTGAGTATGCCATCAATCTTCGGTGGGGAGTCGGTCTCGACTACTTTGATCTCTCTGAAAATTGGAGAATCAGGATAGCAGATTCCACAAATCCAAAGGGATAGGAAAAATCCCGCGCCTATGGTCTTCTTCATGCCTTTTGAATGCATAAAAGTAGTAATCTGTGATTACGTTTAACTTTGAAACGACCGGGAAGATTAGATTTGGAAGAATAGTAGAGAGGGAAAATGGAAGAGCTTCTTACAATCCTCTACATGGTGTAACTTCCGCACCACGCTCAACGTGCCAAACTTAAATTCCAATTCTTCATGGGTAAGATTGTCTCCCGCGAGATTAGCTCAATGTCCGAGAGGCACATCGTTATGTCGGGGTGTCTCCAAATCATGTCCTTTTCCATTGCAGTTTTTTCCACTTTGGGCTATCATTTCACTACCATCCATTCTCCGTTTGAAGAGACGAGGAACTGCGAGTCAGATAAGATCAACGACGCAACGCAAATCAGTTGAAATCGGTCATTGTAGTATAACGCGGGCTAATCAGTTTGTAAACCCGTTCAACACCTCACCCGTTTGCAGAGAGCAGCAGATACGGATCACTCCAACGAACTAGTGTTAGGAGATTAATTAATGCAGCGAGTAAACCTATTATTGATAGCCACGGTTGTGTTGGCAGCGACGACAATTCTGACCCCACCCTCAGGATTGGCAGGGCAGGGCACCGAAGGGGCCCAAATCCTCGATCTCGGCGGCGGGACACGCGCGACGGCATTGGGGGGTGCCTTCACCGCTGTTGATGGTGACGTGACTAGCGCTTTATGGAATCCCAGCGGATTGGGTATTATCCAAGAGAGTCAGGTGGCTATTTCGTACAAGAATCAAGGTGACATATTCGGCGAGGCGGGCGAAGGATTGTATTATGCATTCTTTGCCGGAGCAATGCCGATCGGCGATGCCGGTATTCTCGGAGCCACCCTTCAGCTTGAGGGGCAAGGCACTATCTTGGTTACGACGGATTCTCCCAATCCCATTAGGGAGGAAAACCTGGGAACGAATTGGGTATTGACGTTTTCATACGCCGACCAATTAACGGAGCGGCTATCCGCCGGATTGAACGGAAAAATTATCAGGTTGAAGTTAGGACAGGAGAGCGGCGGTGCTTACGCCGTTGATTTTGGAGCGCAGTATGATTTGTTGAATGCGTTTGTTCCGATAAAGATTGGAGCCGCCCTCCAGAACTGGGGCACACGCCTGCACTTCATAGACGAAAATCAGAGCGATCCGCTTCCTCGCAAGTTCAGGCTGGGGACGGCGGTGGTACTCTACGAGGAGACGAATCATCGGGTCAGTCTCATAGGAGATTTCACGGCATCAATCCATAAGTTAGTTGAGGATGAAGAGGAGATTGAACGTCACTTGAAAGAACATCCCGACCAAACGCGCAGCGACGTACTTTCGGATCGAGGCGTTGGCATTCGAGCCTTTGAATGGAGGCATATGCGAAAGAGCATCGGCGTCGAGTATTGGCTCGGCAAACTCCTTGCGTTGCGCGTTGGTTACAACACGGAACCAGGGATAGAATTGTTGAATTTTTCGGATCATCTGACATATGGTCTAGGCGTGAGATTGCTAGACTATCAATTCGACTACGCAGTGGAAGTGCCGCGGGGACCCGAAGGAAGAAGACTGAACGTGTTCGCGCTATTGCTGCGGTTTTAGGTTGATGGTGGAATGCAATGAACATTCATACGTTTCACCAGACAGCCGTTTTGTGACCTTGAGGCTTAGAAGGAATCGATTGGAGACGGCAAGCTAATGATGTGGAGATTGAGGCGAGGCACCCCATTGGCTTTGATAGGTTGTCTGTTGTTCTCATGCGCTTTTTTCTGTGGCGCGTCGAGCGGAGAGCTGGAAACTTCTAACACCGAACTAACCGCTTTTCTTATTGAGTCTGTGATCGGCACTCGGGAGTTGGACTCGGAAATGGAAGGCTTTCATTCCCTAGAACCGACGAAATCGCCTTCTCGCGCGTTTTTATCCTCTCTCGTTGTACCCGGGTCGGGTCAGCTGTATGTTGGAGCAAAACGCGGCTATTTGTTTCTTGCCGCTGACATTGCGCTTTTGACAGGTTACTTTATCATACACAGCCGCGCCGAAAACACACGTGATGATTATCGTGATCTGGTGCGGGAACATGTCATTTTTGACGGGCCGGGCACGTTCGAAACCTGGGACCCAATCGAGGATTTTGAACACGCAACGCTATTTGATAACTGGCATAATGTTTATACGGAAAATGACGGTGAACCACTGAGTCGGACTGGAAAATGGTACTGGGACGACCGCCGAGCGTTTAAGGATGAAAGCCGAAAGGGGGACGACGACTCGCCTAACCGCGAAGAGGCGTTGCGTTTGCGATACGATGCAAACGACAAATTCGAGTTGGCTAGAACCCTTTTGGGTGGTGTTATTTTGAACCATGCGATTAGCGCGGTCGAAGCCCGTATTGTTGCCATGAAACATAACAGGAAAAACGATTCGCGTCTGATGACGCCACAAACAATTGAATTGGATGTACGGACGACGGTCTTGCCTGATGGCGTTGAAAGTCAGCTTGTTCTACATGGGTGTTTCTGAACCGAGTTAGCGGCATTTTATTCTTAGCGTGTTGCCGCGATTGCAGCCCTTTGCACAGTGCATGGGGCTATTTTTTTGCCTGAATGCAACTGGTGTGTAAGAAACTATCTGTTGACACACAGGCTAGATTCTGCTAAACTGGAACTTCCTCCCAAGCCGAGGCTAAAGGCTAACTGCGGTAGCAAAGGTCAGTCGCCGCCAAAGTTATCAATCTCATTCCAGATTTTCAATATCAATGCTTGAAATTGAACCGATTCGTGACCCGGTTGATGCCATTGTAACTGTTCCCGGGTCCAAGAGTTATACAAACCGAGCTTTACTGATTGCCTCGCTTGCCAAGGGGCATTCTAGGTTGACGGGCGCCTTGTTCAGCGATGATACTCGCTATATGTATGAGGCGCTCAGAAAATTGGGCATAGCTATCGCCGCTAACGAAGATCGGTGCTCATTCGATGTCGTTGGCAGCGGCGGCAAAATTCCCGTGAATCGTGCGGACCTCTATGTCGGGAATTCCGGGACAACCACGAGATCGCTGGTCAGTTATGTTGGATTGGGGAAGGGTGAATATCTAATCGATGGCGATGAGCCTATGCGCCGCAGCCGCCCAATCTCCGATTTGCTGGACTGCCTGAGGCAGATTGGAGTGAACGCTCGTTCCCAGTACGACAACGGATGTCTGCCTGTGATCGTGTGTGCAAACGGACTACAGGGCGGACGCGCACGATTGAACGCCAGCAAGAGCAGCCAATTCTTGACGTCACTGATGTTAGTTGCACCGTATGCTGTCAATGGTTTAGAGATTGAAATAATAGATAAACTCAAAAAACCGTACATTGACATTACCATCTCGGTGATGGAAACATTCGGTGTGCAGGTAGTCAACCACGACTACCGTTACTTTCAAATTGCCTCCGGACAAAAATATGAACCGCGCGAGTATGCCATTGAACCCGATGCTTCCAGCGCATCCTACTTTTTCGCGGCGGCTGCCTTGACGGGCGGGCGAGTTCGTGTAAATAATTTGACTTCGGATTCCACACAAGGCGACACTCGATTCGTTGATATCCTTGAAAAGATGGGTTGCCGTGTGAATCGAAATTCTAGCGGAATTGAAGTCATGGGACCGGAGCAACTTACCGGCATCGACGTAGATATGAACGCGATTTCCGATACCGCACTTACGCTGGCTGCCATTGCCCCGTTTGCAGGCGAGCGCGTAGTTATTCGTAACATTCAGCACACGCGGTGGCAAGAAACAGATCGGATTCATGCAATGGTCACGGAGTTGCGGAAACTCGGCGTACATGTCGTCGAGCATCAGGACGGCGTCGAAATCTACCCATCAGAAATCAAATCGGCCGAGATTGATACCTACAATGACCATCGGGTGGCGATGAGTTTTTCCTTGATTGGTCTGAAAGTGCCGGGGATTCGAATCAAGAATCCGGACTGTGTCAGTAAGACTTTCCCGACCTATTTTGATGTTTTGGCAAGCCTGCGGCAACCGGTTCACCGTACGAATTCTTGATGCGACCGTCAACTATCGCCGAGCTGTCCCTAGAATCGTTCCAATTCCCTGGGAACATTCGCTCTGCCACGGTTCAAATTGTTCAACCTTCCGTCATTTCAAGGGCTTGCCGCTGGGGAATTCCATCTCAATTCCGCTTCCGTGCGAACCTCGAATTCATCCTCCTATTGTCGAAGAGTGGATTCATCGATTCCCAAAATTGGGTACGAGTATCTTGACGAGAAAGAATGCAAACGAGACGTGGCTTAGTGATGAATTGCGGTGTTATTTTGGCCTGTGAAAAGAAACCGAAATCGCACAATGACTCGTACTGAAACTTTGTGTTAGGAAGCAAGGAGCTGCGCTATGTCCAACTCCATCCCGACACCGGAGTCGTTTTTCGGATTCCGTCTCGGAAGCGACCGCAAGATCGCGCGCTGGGACAAGATTGTCGATTACTTCAATCTGATGGCGGAAGAAAGCGAAAATATCCTAGTCATCAATATGGGTGCAACCACAGAAGGAAACCCTTTCTTACTGGCAGTCATCTCATCGCCCGGCAATCTTCGGCGCCTGGATGAACTGAAAAGAATCAATGCACAGATTTCCGATCCGAGGGGATTATCTCAGGCAAAAATCAACCGCTTAATCAAAAACGGGCGCGCGGTAGTGTGCCAAAGCATGAGTCTACACGCCAGCGAGATTGCTGCGACGCAGATGTCGGCGGAGTTAGCCTACGACCTGGTCTGCGGTACGGAAAAGGAAATATCGGACATCTTGGAAAACACGATTTTTCTGATGGTTCCATGTTTTAACCCCGATGGCCAGATTATGGTCTCCGATTGGTACCACGAATACGTTGGAACCGAATACGAAGGGACGCCGCTGCCCTGTTTGTATCATAAATATTGCGGACACGATAATAACCGTGATGCGTTCATGCTAAATTTGGTTGAATCGCAATACATGGCGCGTATCATGTTTCAAGAGTGGCATCCGCAGGTGTTTCAAGACCATCATGAAATGGGCGCATATGGGCCGCGGTTGTTTGTGGTTCCATATTGCGAGCCCATTCACCCACACGCCGACCCACTCGTATGGCGCGAACTCGGTTGGTACGGGAGTCACATGGCGTACAAGCTTGAAGAGGCTGGTGTTGAAGGAGTGGTCAACGGCGCGCTTTTTGGCGGCTGGGCGCATCTTGGATTTCACTGGATGGGGAATTATCACAATATTGCCAGTATGCTAACGGAAACGGCGCAGGCTAGATTGGCAACACCAATTTATGTCCATCCTCACCAACTTGCGGGGGATGGCGGTACTTTGCGCGGAATGCCGCACTACAAAGCGCAGACCAATTTTCCCAATCCTTGGGGAGGAGGTTGGTGGCGGCTTCGCGATATGATTGAACAGCAGCTTGTCGCATCAAAGGCACTGTTGCACCTGGCGGCACAATACCGGGAAACCGTATTGAGTAACGCGGTTCAGAAAGCACTCAGACAAACGGAGAGAGGCGAGCGAGAGACTTCCGCCGGATTTTTGATCAGGGCCGACCAGCATGACCCCTTGACAGTTAACGCACTCGTCAACAAGCTGCTGCTCCAAGGCATCGAGATTCAGAAAATGCGCCATCAAGTGAGGTTTGGGGATGTGATTTATCCGTCAGGCACGTTCTTTCTCCCGATTAACCAACCGAAACGCGGCGTGGTCAAGTCATTGCTCAATCGAACCTTCTTCCCGGACGACGCATGGACGCGCTTTCAGGATGGCACGCCGAATCAACCGTACGACATCGTAACAGACACGATGGCAGAGATGATGGGCGTAAACGCCGAACCGGCACCGGAACTTGGATTGAAGAAGCGAGCGTTCACCAAGGTAAACGAGCCGGTGTCGTGTGACGGAAAAGTTATTGGTTCCGGCAAACACGGTTATGTTGTCGATGCACGCCTCAACGAGGCGTACCGTGTTGTGAATAAGCTTCTTGCTAACGGCGCGAAAATCTATCGGATAACGACGGAGATTGAAGCGGAGAATCAACTTTTTCCTGTCGGAAGTTTCCTAATCAGGGATATTGGCAAGTTAGAAATGGGCGCACTGGCAAACACATCAGGGGTATCGTTCTACGGTCTGAACCGCTCCCCAACCGGTGAGATTAACCTCATCAAACCCCGGCGCATCGGTGTGTACAATCGGTATTGGGGAGGTAACATGGATGAGGGATGGACACGCCTGACGTTAGAGCAATTTGGATTCTCGTACGAGACTTTGCGAGATGATCAAATATTGTCGGGGAACCTAAATGAGGCGTTCGACGTCATTGTCTTTCCCGATGATTCGACGGAGATGATTGTCGGCGGAGGCGAAGAGATTAAGAATCGGCTCCGAACCATCCCCGTGCCAGAGGATTACCGCAGTGGAATTGGTGACGTTGGAGTAGAATACATCAAGGCTTTTGTCGAGAATGGCGGCTCGCTGATTACGATAAACCGTGCTTGTGAATTTGCTATAGAAAAGCTGGGACTACAGATGAGGAACATGGTGCAGAACAAACCGAGCAAAGAGTTCTTCTGCCCAGGTTCTACACTTCACGTGCAGGTTGATGCTTCCCACCCACTGGGTTACGGTATGCCATCAGTCGCCTTGGCACTATTCTGGGACAGCCCTGTCTTTTCCATTGACGGTTCCCATTTCAATGACCGATATCATGTGGTGGTGTCCTATCCGGAGCGCGATATTCTGCAGAGTGGTTGGCTCGTTGGCGAGGAGCATCTCTCCAATCGCGCGGCTGTGGTGTCCGTCCAATACGGCAAAGGACATGTATTATTATACGGGATTCGCGTTCAATTCCGCGCGACCACCCACGGAACATTCAAGTTGCTGTTCAACGGATTGCTGGGTGAATAGTCGGTAAGAGCCAACAACCTTGGATTTGTAATCGAATTAGAATCCATGTAACCGTATAGTCCACCGGTCTGGATTTGCCAATCCAGACCGAGCGGGTAAAGAACGCGCCGAGTATAGAAGTACAATGCTGATTCAGACGACTCGAGGGTTACAGCCCAGTGCGGACTTACAACGAGTTGTATTGCTACGAACCAAACGATGCACTATGCAGTTACAAATCCATCGAATGTAAAGAAAGAAAATGACGATATTTGAAAGCGACGTTTTAGAAGATAGGAGGCGGCGTGCGGCCGAAGCGTTCGGAAATCAGGCGCCGACAGTTCTAATCGGTGCGGGAGAGCCGATTTCCATACCGGGGGGACTTGACCAAACCTATCCTTTTACAGCGCATCCTGAATATTATTGGCTGACCGGCTCGCAGCGATCTGGCGGAGTTCTTGCTTATAGTCAAGAGGCGGGTTGGACCCACTTTGTACGCCCGGTCACGCCAACAGAACGGTTATGGGAAGGCAACCCGGATGCGCCGGAAGGCGAGGATGTTGCCGGACTCTCCGAGTGGTTGAAACGCTGCGAAGGCGCGAAAACCGCGGTCTTAGGTTCGCCGATCCCAGGTGTCGAGCGCGATGATGAACTTGCGACGGATATGAGGGTGCGACTAGACGCGGTCCGGCGGCGAAAGGATTCTGCCGAGGTAGAGCTTCTTGGACGCGCCGTCAAAGCCACGGCGGCGGGGTTTGCAAAAGCGCGCGAGGTCATTCAGCCCGGCATAAGCGAGCGGCAAATCCAGATTGAATTGGAAGCGGAAATGTTTCGGCAAGGAGCAGATGCCGTGGGGTTCGGTACGATCGTCGGAGTCGGTTCCAATGCGGCGGTTCTGCACTTTGAACCCGGTGACCGGATTGTGAAATCTGATGATTTGGTGCTCATAGACGCCGGTGGCGCGATTTCCGGTTACACGGCGGATGTGACACGTACGTATCCCGCGGAGGATAGGTTTACGCCGAAGCAGCAAGACATTTACGATTTGGTACTTGCCGCGGAATCTGAGGGGATTTCAAAGTGCTGCGTTGGTACAGAGTGGCACGATGTACACCGCGCAGCGGCGAGCATCCTCGCGCAGGGATTGAGAGATTTCGGAATTCTCAAAGGGGAAATAGACGGTCTACTGGATTCCGGAGCGATTGCCCTATTCTTTCCGCACGGCATCGGTCACATGACAGGACTGGGAGTGCGGGATGTCGGCGGACATACACAGGGACGCGGCGAAGTCCGATCGTGCTGCGGCGTTCGCGTGCGAATAGATTTTCCACTGGGAGAGAATTTTTTGATGACTGTGGAGCCAGGGATTTACTTTGTTCCCGCAATTCTTGATGATCCGGCGAAGCGCGATCGTTTCCGGGAGAGTGTCGCCTGGGAGTCGCTTGACGCTTGGAGATCGGTTGGCGGTGTTCGAATAGAGGATAATGTACTGATTACTTCTAGCGGACCGCGTGTAATAACGGCAGAGATACCAAAGTGACATTGCGGGAGAATCCGCCCAGAATCACGCTTGCTTTTCCACACCTTCGAGACAAAAGAAAGCACAATTCTCTACAATGTGCGGGATGGATCCGAAAGGATTGATTGTGGGAGCCCGCGTCCCATTCTAGGTATTAAACCGGGCCAAAATTAGTTGGGTTTTAGTTCCTTAATCACCTTCATATCTGTCTAAAGGATGGGGGTAAGTTATGCCTACCCCGTTAAATTCTCTCTGCGAACTCTCTAGTAAGATTGAGGATTTACTGATTGAGGAAGGGGTAACGCTACACCTGAATCGGAAAATGAGGCGGTATATCAAGCCTCTGCCTACAGATGAAAAATAGGGGGTTGAAATGGATTTAAACTCAGTATCATCATTGGAAAAAGGAATAATCCACAGAGAAACCGAAATAGCAAGAGTTAAGGAATTGCTAGAAAACTCTGAGGGTATAACTCATTTGGAAGTGTCTAGCCTGATAATCCTACTAGAGCAAGATATAAGATTCTTGAGGAAGGTATTTGGGAAAATCGCTAACTACAAGTTAGGGCAAGATGATTTGTTTGGCATTTGAAAGGGATAAGATAAGACCAATAAAATAGAGGTTACGAGATTGGTAATAAACTAACGGGCAATAGGATAACTTACCCCCATCCTTTAGACAGTAAATGACAATATTTAAGTAATGAAATCCGACTTAACCTGGTCGAACTCAAACGCCTGAAGTTATTGGAAATACACCTCGTAAGGTGTACGGTAATCGAGCGATTGATGAAATCGCTCTCGGTTGTAAAAGTTGAAATAATCTCTCAAGTAACACTTTTTCAGAACCAGTCATATAGCGGGAGTTGAGAGTCTCTTGATGAGGCAATTATTCCGCCTAGTATAATGTGCGCTAAGGGCAAACCGTCGGGGCAAGAAGATCTCTATCGCACTCACTATCCGTTCGCTTGATTCCCTCCTACATGGAAATTTGGGGCAGTTACTTGCTGAAAGAATTATTCCGACGGGGATAATGGCACGCTACCAAGTAACACTCCACATTGCACTCCGCTGGAGTGCGGCGATTGGACGCATCATGATTCTATTGACATAGCACTCCTCTGGAGTGCGAGACACGGGAAATATCTAACATGGAACGCTTTTTCAAAGCTAACCAAGGTGTGAAAACCGGTGTTACCTGCTGAAAGAATTATTCCGACAGGGATAATGGCGCGCTCTCAAGCGACTCCAAGCCGTGTTCATCGAGTCATAGTCGTTGAGGTAGACCTCCTCATACTTAACACTG
>JAPPIK010000001.1 GCA_028820655.1 Candidatus Poribacteria bacterium
AGAAGAGAAAAGCAAACAAATTGACCAGAAAGCAGTGAACTACTAAGTCCCTAAGCTTTTTCTCCGTGCGAAGTCGGCGGTACAAGGAGATTTGCTATTGCAGTCGTTATTCGCTCCGATGATGAATCTCTATCGCGCGTTCTGTCTAGTCGTCAAATCGAGTGCTCGACTTACGAATGTACTTGGTCGAAATCAGGAAGGGCATCTATGCGTTATTGGAACCGTGATTTTCGTCTGTTGGCTTGCGGCGTTTTCGGCGTAGGCGCGTTTTTCGGAATCCTGTTTCCACTCTTTAACAATTTTATCGTAGACCAGATTGGAGTTCAGCCTCACGAGTTAGGCTATATGGAATCGTTGCGTGAGGTGCCCGGGTTCCTCAATGCGTTTTTCACCGCTCTCATCATCTTCTTCGCGCCACCGATTGTTGCCGGTTTAGCTTTGATAGTGATGGGTATTGGTATGGCCGCGTATTCGCAAGTCAACAGTTTTTACGGCATCCTTGTTTTTTCGTTCGTATGGAGTTTCGGTTTTCACGCGTGGTTGCCGTTGCGGTCGGCCATGACGCTCGCCTATTCAAGTAGTGAAGAGAAGGGGAAGTGGTTTGGTCAGTTACGGAGTGTGGAGAGTTGCGCCACCTTAGCCATGATCGGTCTGTGTTTGTTCGCAACAGAACTGTTTGAATTCGGGGGGCTTTTCAAGATTGGAGGAGGTGTCGTTGCTGCAGGCGGCGTCGCCCTGTTTTTCGCGTCTCGGCGGTTGCAGACCAAGCGGGAAAACAGATTCGTACTACGGAAACCGTATTGGCTATACTACGCGCTTTCCTTTATGGATGGAAGCCGACGACAGATTTTTACGACATTCGCGATCTTCGCACTCGTCAAGGCGTTTGGTACAGACCGCGGTGTCATTATCAAGCTCGTGTTGATTAACCAAGTGGTTGTTCTGTTCTTCTCGCCCATTATCGGCCGGCTCGTGGACAAACTTGGCGAACGTATCATGTTAAGCCTAAGTTACGCGGGATTATTCTTCGTGTTCGTCGGCTATGCAACGCTCAAGAACGTCACACATCTGTACGTGCTCTACTGCATCGACAATTTTCTATTTGTTGGTCGGATCGCTTTAATGACCTACTTGAATAAAATTGCGCAGCCGGAAGATCTCAAGCCGACGCTTGCCATGGGCGTGACCATGAATCACGTCGCGGCGGTGAGTGTGCCGCTCATCGGAGGTTTGGCGTGGGTTTCATTCGGTTATCAAATTATCTTTATCGGCGGCGCCGTCTTTACATTGATTTCGCTAACTTGCACGCAGTGGATGCGGATAGGAAGAGAGAGTGCGAAGTTGGAATAAGCAACGTGGGCAGTGTCTATTGATCAGCGGCCAGTGCGATTTCTGATCTGTCCTACCGTGATGTGGAATAAGTCCGTTGTGTCGTTTGGTTCGCCCTTGAAACTTCCTAGACTGGTGCAAGAGAGCATTTCAACGACCCTGTGGGTGCGGTTTGAAGCCGCGCCTACAAAGTATGTTAGTACATAGTCGATCCAGGCCAGTTGGTTCGTCGTATTAGAATTTCCACATGTAAACATCTCCTTGGTCGTCTCTCACATCTGTCCACACCAGGATGATGTCGCCCGATTGGGATCTTAGTACGAACGGCGGATATTGCTCTCCCGGCGCCGTACAGATTGGTACGCCGTCAACCTTCCAAGCCACCTCGCCCGCCAAATTGAACTGCTGCGCGTAAATCGCATCGCTGCTCTCATCTCCATAGTCTTCGCGGTAGTCTAGCCAAGCAACGAAGAACTGATTATCAGTAGAAGGCACGATGAAGGGTTTGTCTTGATGACCGCCGGCCGTACTGACTGGTACACCGTTCTCTTTCCACCGGACCGCCCCGAAGGCACCGACGCGTTGAGCGTAAAGATCCGAGTAAACATCACGTTCATCGCTCCAAACGGCGATGAGTCCACCGTTACCGTCGCTGGCAATTGAGGCACTTTTCTGGATGCCCGCCGCATCGCAGATTTTGACGCCTTCGTCCGCCCACAGCTTTTTGCCGTTAGAATCAATCCGTTGGGCGTAAAGATTATCGTTGATGAAGTCCTCGTAGATTTGCCATGCGATGATGAGCCCACCATCATGATCGGTGGTGACGAGCGGTATTCCATGCATTCCTTCGGGTGGGGTAACAACGATTGGGTTGTTCCAGACCGGGGATCCGTTCATGGCGAACCGGGTTACCATGATGTGCCACGATTCGTATCCGATCACATCCCACCATACGATATAGAACCCGACTTCACCATAGCCGATGAGAATGGGATCGCTCTGGAGAGACTCGGACGGGAAAACGGGTACTCCGTCCACTTTCCACATTGGATGACCATCCGGGCCGAGTCGTTGAATGTACAGATCTTGGTATTGTGCACTGCGCCGCGCGTCTTCCCAAACAAAAATTGCACCACCGGCGCCATCGCTCAGTATCGCCTGCGTGGATTGATCGGCAGAATCCGTGCAAACCGGTACTCCGTCGGATTGCCACAGTATTTTACCGGATACATCAATCGCTTGAGCATAGATATCCCAATTACTCCGGTCGCGTCGATCATTCCATACCGCGATCACCCGATCAGAGGAGCGCGTCATTCTTAACCTACGTTGATTCCACCCAGCAGTGCATATCGGGACTCCATCCACTTTCCATATCGCCTTTCCAGCCGAGCTTACCCGCTGCGCGTAGACATCCCAATCCGTACCGGTGCGGTAATCCTCCCAAGCAACAATAGCGCCTCCTCTTCCGTCGCTGACCGTACGAGGCATAAATTGCCCATCCGGCGCAGTGCACACCGCAATCTCTACGGCGCTAGCGTTTTGAACGATGCCTAATAGTAGCAATACACACAGGAATTTCGGTTTGGGACAATTGTCGAAGATGATTGGATGGGAATGCAAAAATGACGGTGAGTGAGTTCCAGTTCTATAGCTTTCTGCTTTCCGCATAAATTTAACCTTGGATCGCGAATTTTCAGGACAAATCTCGCGGATACCACACTTGCACCAGCCTACCTTCGGTTGCCCCGTCCAACTCACTCCAGCAGTCAATGGGCAAAGAAAGATTGGCAAGCGCAGCCGTGGGCATCGTGCAGTTCTGCCCCAACCTCGCGACGAGTTCTTCCATTCCGGGATTGTGTCCTACTACCATCACCCGCGAATATTCATCTGGAAGGTGGTTTAGGTACTCAATATAACTTCCAGCCGGAGCGTGATAGAATTGTGAAGTTAATTGAATTTCTCCTGCGTAGCGGCAAGCTTTGGCAACCCTTTTTGCCGTACTTCTTGCGCGTTTCGCAGTTGAACTTACGATCAGATCCGGAATTAGCCCTTGATGCAGCAGAAGTTCGCCGACACGGGGGGCATCGCGTTTGCCGCGCTTGTTCAGCGGGCGGTCGTGATCCAGCACTCCTTCGTCCTTCCAGCTAGACTTGGCATGACGCAGTATTAGCAACGTTTTCATAAGGTTTTCTTCTATGAGCAACAGGAGAATTGAATATTTATGAGTTTCCAGCTTCTGCAAGTGTTTAGTGGCTAGTGATCAGTGAAATCCGTAAAACCGAAAGACGGGCAGAAAATTGGATCGCTATCGCCCTCCCTAATCAGTCAGTTGATTGCGCCTTACAAGAAATGGTTGGCAGGGGATTTCTATCGCACTCACTATCCGTTCACTTAATTCCACCCTACAAATGTACATACATTCACTGAATGTCCCCGCGGATATGCTTCCATTTACCGTGATCGACATTGTATACGGCGAGTTCGTGGTCGAAGTCGTCACAGAACCGCACTTCGATTCCCGCGGCATAATCACTCCAGCGGGTTCGAATAGCGAATTCCTGGACCGAGAATTCCTCCGCAGGGCGTAAAATATACCATGTCTTCGATTCATCGTCCCAACGATATCCCTCGGATTTGAGCATATCTTTGATTTTAGTCGTGGGCGTAAAGCCCCGTCCGAATTGATTTCCGACTCTAACGGCGAAATACTTCATTTCGCCCACTAACGGGGGATAATTCGACCAATTTAGGTTTGAGAGATTAACCTTCTTTTCCATATCTTCAAGAAATGGGGAGACTTTCCCAGATTCAGTTAGAATGAACAACCTTTCAACAGCTCGGGTCAACCCCACGTAAAAGAGGCGTCGCTCTTCGGCGGTGACCCTTTCGAGGTCGTCGCCAAAAATTCGGGTAAAAATCAACTCGGAGTGCACTAATGGAAAACAGTGCTGTACGGCGTCAAGCAGGATGACAACATCCTGCTCAAGACCTTTGTAGCTGTGGACCGTCGATGCAGTGACTCTTTCCTTGTATTCCTCAGCAAGAGACGCACGCACCACTGCGAGAAAAGAGTCGAGACCGCTATCGGATGATGACTCCTCGCGTGCTCCATAATTTACGTACCAAGGTAGATAATTCTTTCGGGAGAGCAAGACAACGCTCTTGTCGTCCGCGAAAGCACTGTTCACTAGACGCAGTACTGCGGGTGTGAAGCGGTCGCCCGGGTGTTCTCGTTCCTCCCGCAATGTTGGTATAAAGGTGGCAAGATCGGCGATCATTACTTGTCCATTTGAATTTTTGTGAGCGCGGGCGGGTTTGCCCAAACCTTTCATCAGTGCATTACCGACTTTAACTATAGATTTTTCGGAGCGGTAGTTGGTTGTCACATGCAACGTGCGAGAATCCGAGAAATAGAGGGGAAAGTTTCGAAAGAAACGTAAATCGGAACCGGCAAAGCCGTTGATGGCTTGCCAGTCGTCTCCAACACAGAAAAAGCATGCATGAGGATTCTGTTTTCGCATCGCCTGCATCAGTTGATGAAAGAGTTCCGAGAAATCTTGATATTCGTCGATGAGCACATGTCGTATCCTTCTAAGGTCACCGGCACCGGTTTTCCGTCGAAATACGGTTTCACCGTTCACTACCCGTTTGGCGGCTTCTTGGAGGAGTCCGTCAAAATCCTGCTTACCTGCCGCATTCATGTGCCGGTGATAGGCGGCGTAAAATTTCCGCACCGCATCCAGGAACTGCCGCTCCACCTCATTAATGCATTGGTGATCATTGACCATTTCAGAGAGTGTCTGAGGCGTCATTGAGAGTTTTCGGGCCCGCTGTATAAAACGCTTTGCCGCTTTTGTGAACCGATCTATTGAACGGTCCTTAATCCTATGCCACAATTCTTCCTCTCCGAGTCGAGAGCAGGACATTCCGCAGGATTCAAGCTCTTTTTTCAGTAGGGCGTAAAACTCTTCGTCACCATGGATTTCGATTTGATGAGGAAAAAATTCCAACAATGTCCATTCCGGCATCTCATGCCAATGATGTCGCTGATTCTCGGAATTAGCGTCATAGTGGGCATCGCCTTGGGGCTCGACATATTCAATGACTATACCATGGTTGTTTCCGGTGAAAATGGTAAAGTCAGGACAATGATGTGCACCGTTCCACCAGAAATTCCGCCCGTAGTGGTACTTGATGTCGTGTTCAAACAGGAAGTTGGCGATGACTTTTTCTCCGGTTGATTTGACGTACATTCCATTAAGTGTTTCATGAGACAACGACCGGCGATAGCGTACCATCTCTTCAGGAGGTCTATTGTACCCACCTGAAACGATGCGGCCCCAATCGAATCGAAAGTGCGCCATCATCAAGAGACGCACCTTATCGACGTTCTCCGGGAATTGCAAGAATCGGTCAATCTCGTCTTGCAGAGCGCGCTCTTGGCTTTGAGTACTATCAGGTTCGTCAACAAACATTGCTTTAGGATGAGTGAGCGCATACGCCAGAGCGTGGAAGGTCATCACGTGGGGGATCGGTCCTTGTAGATGTGAGGCAAGTCGCCCTCGAATTTCCTCTGCCGCTTTTCGATTGAACGCAAGTAGCAATATCTCGTCCGGCGCTAATCCACAGTGTTGTTGCAGGAACAGCGCTCGATTGACCAACGTGCTGGTTTTGCCGCTCCCGGCGCGTGCAACGACTTGCACATGCCCTTCGACCGCACCAATAGCCCTCGCCTGCTCGCGATCAGGACTGTTACTCAACTGATGTTCAACCCATTCACGCACAAAGTTTTCTTTTTCCATCTCGTACTGCTCGGCAGATATGATGTCTGCACACCGTGTGCGATGAAAGTCAGAAGCGTTAAGAAAGTCCCGACGAAAATGCTCCCTCAGTTCGTTGAGCAGGGATCGCTCTTCTTCTCCGCGGCGCCCGGCTTTCAGCCAAGCACCCCAACGCGCTGCGAATTTTCGGGGGAGTTTGATCATCATTCTGCTTTAGATTTCACGCCCCGCCGCGCAATCCCCGATTACGATATGATCTACGAGTCATCACGGTCGGTAAGGATAGATTCCCGATGACGCCATGGGTGTGGTTGGTCTGGCGTGATGCAACTGCATGATGGAAAAACCGTGGTCACACTGCCATACATGCGAAATGGTATCATTGTGGAATGGGAGAGTCGAATGTCGCCGGCATTCAGGATAGTGCTCCGATTTCGTCCGCCATAGTCTGTATGGTGTACCCTTCTTTGCGTATACGGAGGTCATAATACAACAGCGTTGTTGTAGCGATTTTAAGCGGTTCGACAATGAGAAGCGGCAATAGAATGGATAGGAATTCATTCACTTCCGTGATGCCACCGAATGCCCCGATCATCTCTGACAGCAAATATATAAGCGAACCAACGATAAGTTGAAGAATTGCCAAAAGCACAACAACAAAGAACGCCTTATTCCAGTACCCTTTGACAATTACAAAGCTTCTCTTGAGGGCGCCAATTCCGCCCTCGCCCTCAATTGTTACCACTGCGGGCGCCAAACAGAACCAACCGTACAAAACCAGCCCCGGTATGGCGAGTGTGAATAATCCGGCGACAATAGCGATTGATGCGAAGACCAAGGTTCCGAACAACGGGAAAAACACGTCGACAATGTACAGGAGTGCCTTGCCGACGGAACTTGCTCCACCCGAGACGCGCATTGAGATAACAAGTGTCCCAAGGGCTATTCCGGCACAGGAAAGGAAAATCAGCAACGCGAAAAACGACAGTGTTCCTAGACTGGCTGTGGTACCAGAGGTCGTAGGCGTGGGGTTAGATTGCTGGTCAAAGATGAAAAGGTAAACAACCGCACCGATGACAGAGCATGGTGCAACAATTGCGAGTAGTTGCATCCACATTTCGCGGTAGAGCAGAAGCGACTCGCGAAAAACACCACCGACGGTGAGTGTGCGGAAGCTACTATGGGTTTCATCGCTCATAATTTCGAATCGTCACTTGAACTGCGTGAGATACTGCTCAAGCTTTTTGTTTCGCGGGTCCAAGTAGTGAGCTTCGCGTAAATAATTCACGGCAGAATCGGTCTGACCTATCTTCATGAGGAGGGATCCAAGGTTGTGGTATGCCGGGCTATAGGTCGGTTTAAGATCGATGGAACGCCTATAGGCATCTTCCGCTTTCATCAGGAACTGTTGCGTTTTGCCGATTAGCAGACGAATGGTCACTTGATCTTCCCAAGTTTCGGTGTAAACGATTGCCCCAAGTTCCTCGGCCTTTTGTTCGATAGCATCGGTCGATTCTCGATTCGCTGAATTCATCACAATGTATCCTGACTCGGTGTGCGCAATAGCCATTTGCAGTTCGTCAAGTCCTTCAGCCGCAGTTTTTCCTTCCAGGTCAGTTTCCCATGACGGCCAACTGGGACCCGCATATGCCAATCCGTATGCATAGTAGGTCGCACCGAGGTCGTTAAGCACTTCAGCATTTTCGGGACGCATCGTGATTGCGTCTTCGTAAAGCGAAATTGCCTTGTCATATTCTTTAGAAGCATAGGCGTCGTTCGCGTGAGTCCTAATCATCTTAAATTCGGCACTTTGCAGGTTTACACTTTCTCTCGTCCCTTCAGGGTCTTTTCTCGTATAATAGACAAGGGTAACGGCGAGGACGGCAGCGAAGCACAGTACGATAATTGTTGGAAGTTGCACGCGCATGTTCATCACCTCCATTTAGTATTAGTCAGGGCTCTCCGGTGTTCATCTGCGGTCGACACACCAGCACCTATTTAGTTTCTATTGTCAATGTCAAAATTCAAGTGCAACGAAAGCGTGGGTGGAGTAACGATACTTGTGTGGAACCGGGTAAGAGGCCTCGTCTTCACACAAGGACAAACGAGACAATCTCCCTCCTTAATCGGTCAGTCGGACTCATTGTACAGGAAACTATGGGCGGCGGATCCCTTGGGCAAGGGTTTAAACATAGGAACTCCAATGCCGTCAGATCTTCATCGCAGAATATGCTAACTCAGTTGAAATTCGCTCCTTTGGTCTCCGTATTCTGCGGGTTGATCTATTCGCTAAAGTCATTCCCTCGCTCCCGAAACGACTTGTCGCTATTCGGTCGATTGATTCCACCCTACAGATATACTAACACACTGAAGGTGTTTGCCGCCTCCTCAATCTTTCGATACAAACCCCTATTGATATACTAAGTTGCGCGATCTCATTCTCTCTCCATCTCGCTCAAAATAGAGCGTCACCCGCTGCCGCTGCCGCAATCGGTTGATAGTGCGCTTGAAATCTTCAATTGAACCGACGGTTGAGTCGTTGATTCTGTAAAGTAAATCTTTTTGTTCCAGGAGTTCGGCCAGTGTACCACGGCGATCGACCTTGGTAACCAGAACGCCGCGTTGTTTGTACTTTCGGGAAGCTTCCCTATCCAATTGCTTGATGGTAATTCCCCAACCGGGCACTCTGTACGACCACTGAAGTTTTCGAATCGAAAGAGTCACATCCTTGCGATTTCGATTTCTTATGAGTTGGACTGTGGTCGTTTTGTCATTTTCCAGCAACCTCGTTATTGAATCAAATGCCGACAGGTTTGGCGTCGGTTGGCCATTGATGGCTTCAATCACGTCGCTTCGTTTAATGCCGGCTTTTTTCGCTGGACTGCCCTTTTCCACGGAGGTCACCAATACCCCCAACCGGTCACCTAGATTGAGTTTTTCAGCGAACTCCGTTGTCAATGCCTGTGCTTCAATGCCTAGGTAGGGGGGCACGACTGCACCGTGAGAAGCGAGTAATACAATTATTCGCTCTGCAGTATTCACCGGGATTGCGAATCCGACGCCCTGAGATCCGCGGCTGGTCGAATGGATTGCGGCGTTGATCCCAATGAGTTTCCCATACATATCCACAAGCGCTCCGCCGCTGTTGCCCGGGTTAATGGAAGCGTCCGTCTGAATGAGCCGCTGGTACAGTCTGTCGTCAATCCTGATGGCACGGTTAGTGGCACTAACCACACCGATAGTAACCGTCGGCCTCGGATCGCCCCCGGTAACGGCAAATGGGTGACCAATAGCAATTGCCCATTCTCCGACAAGCAGGTCGTCCGAATCGCCAAACTCAATCTGCGTAAGATTCGGTGCCTCAATTTCCAACAGTGCAAGGTCCGAGAGATAATCCTCGCCAACAACCGTTGCCTCAAATTCCCGTCCATCCGAGAGAATCACGCGTGTTTCATCCGCGCCCGCAATCACGTGCTGATTCGTCAACACATAACCATTCTTGTCAATGATTACTCCGGATCCGAGCCCATTAAGTTGCCGCTCCCGTGGGATTTCGAAGGGAAAATCGAAAAAGGGCGCCCACGGGTCGTCCAAGAATGATGGCGCCCTGACTTGCTTTGTTGTAATCGTGCTGATGTTCACAACCGCGGGACTAGCTTTTTCTACGGCGCGGACAAGCGCATTCCTCCGAGAAACCGCAAGATCCGTTTGAATCTCAACTTTTGATTGGCTCGCTACCGTTCGTGGCAGCAGCAGGGATGAGATGAGGACAAGCAGGAGTTTTGTCGGGAGAAAAAAGATGTGTCGGGACTTTATCAATGTGTATTTCTTTCCAATTGATATAACTGGCGGAAAAAATCAACGGATCAACGCGGCGGCCACATGTGTGCAGCACCGTTAAGGTACGCGGAACATTCTCACTATGTTCAGGTTTCCCATATCAATTTGGGCGCCACGTCAATATCACCATCCGGTTCAACGGTTCGATCACGCGGATAACCGAGGCAATGCGACACGTAGAGCACGTCATTGAGACGCCGAAATCGGTCGCGATGTTGATGTCCGTAAACATGGACGGCAGAATTGAGTTGTCGAATCTGCTTTTCGAGGCAGGTACAACCGGCGACACGGCTGAAATTGAAGGTCGGATGGCGATCTCCGCGTCCCGTTTTAGCGGCGTTTTTCTCGCCCTTTGCACTGAACATAAGATCCTTCCGGGGGAGAAAATGGCTGAAGGAGATTACCGGCGCATCATAGATTCGCCTGAGGTTTTTCTCGTTTAATTGGAGGAAATAGTCTGCCCTCGACGTGCCGTTTTCAAGGATTGGCCACCTAGTGAATCGGTTATCGCTCCACATCGACAGTGTGGGGTCATCGCCGGTCTTTGGAATGTACAAGCTGCAATCTCCCTCCTCCGGCTTCACATACCATGAATACAGCGGCACGATCCAGACACCGGGAGCGCCTTCCGAGCCACCAACTCTAGCAGGAGTTGTCATCACATTCAGGGATTGGCAGAGACTCAAAATTCGCCAGAACTTTGCTATCGAATCAACAGCTTCTTCGCGTCGTACCCACAGGTCATGATTCCCGGGTACGAAAAATATGCATCGAAATTTTGCTCTCAAATGGTCAAGACAGGTCATCAGCCGGTCAAGATCGTCGCTAATGTCGCCAGCTAATAGGAGGGTGTCGTCTACGTACTCAGTGGCGGAAATTTGTTGAATGAGGGACATGTTGCGTATGTAGTCAACATGGAGATCCGACAGTGCGTAAACGCGCATGCGAAGATTTTCTTTCCTTCAAGAATGTCCGGACAGGTTTCAGATTACCTATTAGATATCTTTCCAAAATAATGTCATTCGTATCAGACTTCTGTCACGGTGTTGAGGGACCAAAGGTGCAATGCACAGTCGAGAGATTAGAATGATTTACTTCTGTACCTTTTAACCTGCATATCCACTCAATTTACTGCTTGGTGCCTCTGAAGTTTCATGACTTGATTAATACAAGTTGCAACCTGTGGGACCTTTGTGGCATCACTACGGGAGCTCTACCGCGCTCGCTATTCACTCGCTTGCTGGATCTCTACCGCGCTCGCTATTCACTCGCTTGCTGGATCTCTACCGCGCTCGCTATTCACTCGCTTGATCTCTTACAGTAGGGAATCGCGATTTGGAGACCGCTCTCTCAGGGAGAAGAGAGAATTGTGTGCATGGCATTTCTATTCACATTGCACTCCGCTGGAGTGCGGGAATTGAGATGTCCGTTTTCAATCGACATTGGGGATTTCTACCGCGCTCGCTATCCACTCACTTGCTGGATCTCTATCGTACTCGCTATTCACTCGCTTGATCACCTACCGGCGTGGTAGAACAGTTTCGATTGCCAGTCTCGCAAGCATACAAGTCTTAACGGATAGACCATTAAAGCATTTGCGACGTAAGAAAATATCGAAAGACGCGAGCGGGTGACGTTAATGTTCTTTTGCAAAAATACCCAAAACGCATCAACAAAACATGTCCCGGAGATTTTGGAAAGCAAAAAATTACGATTGGTGCTTTCTGGTAGTGTTAGTTCTTCATTTGAATTCCTTTGTTGGTAGTGTATTCGCTCGAGATTAGAGCGCACAAGTTCGACACGCTCTGAAATTGCGCTTGAAGCCTTCCGTGGAGAGGCTTGAAGCCATGTACGACACGCGCCACGTGAGTGCGCTTTTGTGCGCGCGTATTTTTCGACCCACTTTTTCAGGAACGCCTCGATAGCAGACTAGGAAGCAATGTTGCGCCCATAAGTTTGCCGTGTTCAGTATGTTATCAAATGCAGTTATCTCTTGTCTCAATGAACGCTTGAATCCCTATCGCACTCGCTGTCCACTCGCTTGATCACCGTATTTTCTCCTTGAAGCGATATAGTGGAAAGAGATGCTAACGGAGCGCTGATTTGAGCGGCGTGTTAGCATTATTTGAAATGGAGAATCCCTTTGGCGGAACGGGTTCTCAGGAATCGTGATGCTAACAAGATGCCAACAGAAAAAATAGTTGCACCGCCATGACCGGCGCTATGTTAAAATATACCACATACATGTTAAGTTGTCAATGTAATATTTCCAAGTTGCGGAAGGGAAGAAGAGTCAACTTGACAGCGGTTATCAGGGCACAACCAAACTGTATTCCCCAGTGCGGCACCCAACAAGTAACATCGGAGCCAGTGCTTGATTCAGGGAGT
The DNA here is from genome assembly GCA_028820655.1 of Candidatus Poribacteria bacterium. Classification (GTDB taxonomy): domain Bacteria; phylum Poribacteria; class WGA-4E; order WGA-4E; family JAJDTR01; genus JAJDTR01. Next base: position 12,342 of record JAPPIK010000001.1, read on the forward strand.
GGGTAATTGAATCGAGAGTGGACGCCACAAGATGGTTACCGTGGGCATATTGTCAGACGGTGCAAGATTTGCCACATCACCAAAGGCATCCCTCGAGAAGGCATCAAATCGTATGGTTATTCTACTCTGCAAGGTTACCATATCTGCAACGAGTTATTTCGGAGAGATATCTATTGAAATCAACTTGAAACTTGCCGCAGTTTCGCTAATTCAAGTGACACACGGTATCCTTCCAAGCCGGGGTCGGTGTCGATCACCTCTTGTACCTCTGCGTTGGTGCGTCGTTGTGCGGGAAATTCGTCCGCGTTTGCAATGCGAAGTAAAAGCCTCGCCCCGACCGTGCTGGCTTGTCTAAGATTTTCCAGCTCGACTTTCTCCAAAGTGTCATAGGCGGTGTGCCCGAAGCCTCGTCCGTGGGGCGGCGCTTCGGGGTCGCTCATATCGGCTGACGGAACTCCTTGCAGAACAAACGGAAAGTGATCCGAGTAAGAGTTAAGTTTTTGTCCAACCGGAATCTCCGCAGCCATGTCTTTCGCCGCCTTTTTGAAAAAGGGCTCCAGTTCTTTCCATTGATGCAGTCCGATTCCCTTTCGACCAGTTCCGCCCGAGGCATCCATATTGAACATGAACCGTATATTGTCCAGTTCGTCCGTGTGAGCAGCCACATAACGGAACGCGCCGGTTAACCCGATTTCTTCCGTACCAAATGCAATGAATCGAACAGTGCGTTTAAGCCTCTTCGCCGCATACCGCGACAGAACCCGTGAAGCTTCAATCACTGAAACCATGCCTGAAGCGGGATCATGCGCTCCTTGAGATATGTCGTGTCCGTCGTAATGGCATCCAACAATCACCATTTCGTCCGGCCTTTCAATTCCCGGAAGGTCACCGATAACATTCCACGATGTTCGCGCCTCGTTGATGTCAGTCGTGCGCACATGCAGACGCACGTTTCCATATCTCTCCGCCAATCGAAACAAAAATGCCCCGTCCTCTTTACAGATAGAGATACCCGGAATCGGCGCGATGCTATCATTCTGAAGACTGCCCGTTTCCGGCCCAACACCGGGGTGCTCGCTGACAAAGATGAAAACCACCGCACCACCGAGTATAGCACGATCATATTTTTCTTTGCGATGCACCCACCGCCCCAAATCGGGTGGCGACGAACTTAAAGCCAAGACTATCGTTCCAGCCATCTGGCCGCCGATGCCTTCGAATTCTACCGGACTACCGCAACCCGCGGAGATGAGGTCAGCGGTGATATCATCCGCAGGACAGTAAGGCAGAGAAATACATGGAATAGATTTTTGAACGGGTTCTACAATGTCCAATGTTGCTTCCCCGCGAGACCAGCCGGCGTAGGAGTATGACTCCAAGCGCACATTCTTGAGCCCGTATCTTTCAAACGTCTCCTGAATGAATCCTGCGGCTCTCCTCTCCTCCGGCGTACCGGCGAACCGCGACCCGAAATCATCACACAAGATGATTAGATTATCCATGGCTTCACGCGACGTATAGATATCGCCAACCATTTGTCGATCAAGCTGAAGATATTGGTGCTCGTGGTTCAATTCTGTTGTCCTCACGTCGGATAATGTACTTTGTAAAATCGGTTGGTTTAAAGCTTGTATGAAAAACAGATTAAATCGAAATCTTTGTCATTTGGAGTGCTTTATTCAGTCGACACTCTGGCGCTTTCAGAGACCGATGTAGTGATCTTATCTCAATTTGGGGGCATGTCGGTCTCCGGAAAACGGCCATATCCCAAACGGTTCTTAAATTAGTCACTTGGGCGATTTTTACATTGGAATGGTTGGTACCAAGGGGTTGTGCAGGTAGGTGGATTGGATACACACGTAGGCACCTTGATTGCGATTGCAAAATGTGATTAGGTCACCCTGTTGCCGTAAATACACATTGCGCTCCGCCGAAGCGCAAGAATCGTAGGTAGTGTAATTCTATTGGCATTTCGCTTCTCTTGATCGAAAGCGTCCAACGGTAACTTGTACTCTTGTTCAGTTGGTTCGCTGAGGATACGACAGTCGCCCTGCCGCTTTCTTTGTTTTGGAATCTCGCGCCTAACCTTCCGAAGCTGTGATTCAGACAACAATTGTGCACACTCGCCAGGTTGGTAGCGCTTAGTTGGCTATCTTCTGCTCGGTAGGTGGCGCAAGGTTGTTGCTAGGAAGTTCAAAGAGATTCGGTTCTTCTTCCTCGTCGGGGGGTATTTCTAGTTCTTCCATTTTGGCATCAGCAATTTTCTTCAATTTCCACTGATTCAGGATCCTGATTCGCCGGCCTTGGACCTCAATGATGCTCAACCGTTCCAACTCATTGAGAAGGTCGCTTGTCGTTTCACGAGTTGTCCCGGTAAGTTTGGCCAAATCGGATCGAGACAACTTCGAACGAAGTTGCATGCCGTTGCTATTGTGGACGCCGCCCCGATCAGCCAAGGAAAGCAGCAGGCGTGCAAGCCTAGAAGAAGCTGTTCGGAACGCCAGATTTTCGAGATGGTTTTGGATGCGCCGCCTATGAGTACAGGAAAACTTCGCCAGACGCGTTGTCAGATCGGGATTCTTTTTCAGAAGCAACTCAAAATCACGCCGGCGCATTACATGGAGTAGCGAATCGTCTAGAGTCTCGGCTATCGTATCACGGGCTTCGTCATCAACGTTTTTGCTTTCGCCAAAAATGTCGCCAGATTCCAGAACCTCTAGTGTAAGGCCTTCACCGTTAGGCTGGAGTTTGTAGATTTTGATTCTTCCCTCTTTAAGGAGATAGACAGTGTCTCCGACATCGGTCTTTCCGGTGACCTGTTCGCGACGTCGGTACTCCGCCAATTTAGCGCTTCGATGAAGCGTATAGAAGTCCGCGTCAGTGAATTTACAGAATATCTTGATATTTGTCAGACACCAAATCGGTACTTCCATTTTCTCTTTCTTAGAACCTGTTTGAAAAGTCGGCAGCCAAGCCATTTTTCGTCATTTGAAGACTGTTTTTCATGTTTTTGTAATGGCTCGCTATATACCTTTGGGATCTCTATGGGATTTCTATCGCGTTCGCTATCCACTCACTTGATCACTCGTTATCCACTCGCTTGATCCCCGCTGGGGCTTAGATGCGTGGGGGTTCGGTGTTTCTATATACCTTCAAGATCTCTATGGGATTTCTATCGCGTTCCCTATCCGGTCACTTGATCACTCACTATCCGTTCGCTTGATCCCCTCTGGGGCTTTTAGAGGCTGGTGCGCGGGATTTCTATCGCGCTCGCTATCCACTCGCTTGATTGCACCCTACAAATTGTATTTTAAAACAGGCTCTTAGTGCCGTCGGTTGGACTCAAAGAGTTCAAGAGATTCTTTGAACCACTCTTCCATTCTTTATCATATTTCAATGATTGTGGTGGATTGTTGTCATTTCAACCAAGAAACATATCCATAAAACTTACACAGTTCGACCGGTGGAAACGCAGCTTACTTCGTATTATTGTAGGTGCGAGATCCTCTCGCCGAAGGAGCCCGCTCCCACAGGCAGATGATTTGTCCAAACAATCTTGAATTGTCACAGCGGTCAACATGCGATCTTTGTATGTGCTAATGTGAATGCGCTCGGTTGATCGCGCCTACCGTGTCTGGACAAGGCATTGGTTGGAAAAGGACTTAAGCAACGGGGATTCGTGGGAAAACGGGGCGATGAATCTCTCCGTGCCGTAAGTCCTATCCCACCACGCATCACGAGACTACATCCCTTAGGGGTTACATGGATTACACGGGTTAGCCGCACACGGGTTGCAAGGGTTACATGGGTTTGCGGCGCACGGGTTGCACGGATTGGCAGCGCATGGATTGCAGGGGTTGCCCGCACACGGGTTGCACGGATTTGCAGCGCACGGATTGCAGGGATTACCCGCACACGGATTGCACGGGTTCGCTGCGCAAGGGTTGCATGGATTACACGGATTGTTCGCTTCGGCACCGGATGAACCGTACAGGCTCACGTTTATCTTGATATCCTCGCTCACCTTGAGGAAAGCCACCTGCGGCCTCTCAATATTGTGATCACCGAGCTTTACAGTGAAACCGCCTTCAATCCGAAGAAGGTTTCCCGGCAGAAGCGCTTGAGTGTCTTGGCTTTCTTTGAGAAAGGTCAACTTGACCCCTTCCAAAACCACTCTCCGGCTAACGCCGTGGAGTTCGAGCGTCGCGTCCGCGTCCACTCTGACAGTCTGCATGTCATCCAGTTTATTTTTGGAAACTTTGGTCAGTTTATCGATGGTGAGAGTTGCTGTCGGGTACTTGTCAGTTTCCAAGTATCCCTCGCGCATGTGCTGATCTCTGAGGCTGATTCCGGTTGTTATACTCGTAAGATCTACCTCAAACATTGCCATGGCCCCACTGGAGATGTCCATAGGATTAACAGAGACTTTTCCGGTGACTTTGTTTGTTCGTCCGATGATTGTTTCCAGCGGCGCTTTCGACTCGAAGTCAAATACGTTTCGGTCGTCACCGATGGTAAAGTGGATCTTCGCCGCACATGGATTACACGGATTGGCTGCACATGGATTACACGGATTACCCGCGCATGGATTACATGGGTTCCGCGGATTCGCCGCGCACGGGTTACATGGATTACACGGATTGGCAGCTTCCTCGCTCGCGCACGGATTGCATGGATTCTCATGGTGGTCAGCTAATGAGTCTGAACCAAGAAGTGTCAATCCGAGAAGTATTGTGAGGAAAAGAGTGGTTAAACGGTTCATGATATTTTCTCCCTTTGTTGCATTCTGATTTTGTCGGTAGCTTTAAACGACACTTCACTTGAATGACAAGTGAATGATTTATGATTATAAAATCTGCAATGTAGCTTGCTGCATCACCACGTGACGAAGACTAGCGATTGTATCACAGATCAGATTCAACGGCAACACAATAGTTAGCCGAAAAACTGCATGACACCGGAGGTCACGGACCGGTCAATTTCCAGCGAAATCGACAAAGGGGCATAGTGCCTACATCTTCCCAAGGCTGTGCTATGCCTCATCAAGAAGCATGTTGATTTCTGCGTCCAGCGTGAGGGAATCCACGATGCCGGTGTGGCGGAACCGAATTCGATGGTTGCGGTCCAATATGATGGTTGTGGGCATCCCGATACCACCGTAATGTTCGCCATATATGTTTTCATCATCCCATAGGATCGGATAATTGATGTTGAATTCTTCAACGAAAGATTTAACAGCTTCCTCGTTTTTCACGAGAATTCCGTTCTGATTGAGTAGATCCCTAGAGAGCCCTAGTATAGTGAAAGCTCTATTCCGGTATCTATCTTGAATTTCGACCAAGTCCGGGATCTCGTCCCGGCATGGTTTGCACCATGTTGCCCAAAAATTGATAGCAACCACTTGATTACGGAAGTCGTTCAGTGATACGAGATGTCCGTTCAAATCTTCAAGTTGAAAAACGCTTGCGCCACCGAAATCGGGCGGTGCAATCAGGGGAGTAATGTCGGAGTTTCCGGATGAATCTTCGGCGACTTGTGTATCGTAGTAATCTTTACATCCAAAAAATCCAACTAATAAGATCAGTCCAACCAGCAAAATCAGCACAAGTTTGGGCATCTTTGCAACCTCCGATTCACTTCCACACCGAGACTCTCAAATCGTTCTCACAAACTCTTGGCAAGTCACCTATAACGATGAAATGTCGGAATCCCTTGATTTGAGTTGACCTATACTCAATTGCAAATGTATAATGAACCATTGACCAAATTGGCTCTCACCAAGAATCGTCATCCAATTTCGCCGTATAAATCTAAACGATGAACACCGTTCCCCGTCAGGAGACCTCACCGCATGCGCCGGAAGAGCCGCTCCGCCAACGTATGCGACAGTTCTATGAGACGTCGGAGAGGTACAAGGGGCTGCTCGCCGAGCATGACGAAGCCTACCACAAACCGTTTGTAGAACTGGTCAATCGGTATGCGCCGCCACACTCGCGAGTTTTGGAACTGGGCTGTGGGAATGGCATAGCGTCCAGGCTGCTCAATCGGTCGGGCCACCATGTTATCGGGACAGACATCTCGGCACTCTTCCTCGGAGAGGCCGAAAAATGGCAGCAGACAGTAACCCATGACGGCGAACACAACTTGGAATATCGAGTTTGCGATGTCCTCGAACTTCCTTTCCAAGATGAGATGTTTGACGTGGTGTGTTCAAATGAATTGATTGAACACGTGCCGGATGCGGGAGCGGCACTTTCGGAGATGATTCGTGTGACCCGAAAGGGGGGAAGAATCATCATTTGCGGTCCGAATTTGTGCTCTCCACTCATGCCCCTTATCGACCTATTACGGTTAATTCGAGGGAAACCCGGACGACCGTTTTGGGGTGAAACAAAACGTCAGGCGTTCTCCAATAGCGTGAGGAACTTTCATCTCTATTTGAAAAAACGATTATCGTCCAAACCACAATTTCTTTACAGAGAACCCGAACTTGGGGGACAGGTTTTCGGCGGAGATGGCGACAGCGCCTACTATGCAAACCCAATTGATCTTGAGAAGTATTTCCGACATCACGGTCTCCGGATCGTGAGGCGGTGCGTCGGTTTTAGCGCCAAAGGCAAGCTGATGTCTATCTGTTTCCCGCGCGTTAGCCTCTATATTAGTATGGTTGTGAAGCGATGAATATTCGCCCGGACGACTTTGTTCTCGAAATAGGGAGCGGGCACAATCCGAAGACCCGATCCGACATCCTCTGCGACAAGTTCATCAATGACGACCTACAACGAGGCGGAAGCATTGTGACCGACCGCCCACTTGTCGAAGCGGACGGCCAGTATCTACCTTTTCCCGATGCATCGTTCGATTACGTCATCTGTTCGCATATTTTGGAACATGTTGAAGATCCGGAATTACTGATTCGCGAGTTAACGCGCGTCGCCTCGGGCGGCTATATCGAAACACCTTCCGAGATTGCCGAAAGGCTTTATGGATGGCCCTATCACAACTGGATGATAAATCTTGTGGACAACCGATTGGTTATCCAGAAGAAAGCGGTCAAGAGTCAATTCGGGCAGCTATTTCATGCCCTGGCAGCACACGACAAGAATTTTTCACGCTTTCACGTCACCCACCACAAACTCTTCCTTGTGCAGTACGAGTGGATAGGCAAAATTGACTATGAGATCCTCGGCCCCGAAACCTCGACGCTCAACCTGGAATCTCGAAAGACGATTTCCGGAATGCTCAGTGAGGTCAATCACACTTCATATTGGAACAGGTGGGGGGCGGTCGTCAAGAGCCGTGTACCGAGTAGCTTGGTTTCCAAGGCGAAATCCGTATTTGTTAAACGGCGCCGAAATTCAACAAAAACATTAAGGGATGTTCTCGCGTGTCCGCTATGTAAGGGCACGATCGGTTGGGAGGCGGATCGAGTGCGGTGCGGCGCGTGCGATTTGGAATATCCCATTATCCGTGGTATCCCGCGCATGGTGCCTCCCGAGTCAAAGATGAATTGTGGCGACAATGCGCAGAATGGCGACCATACTGCACAATGAGCGGACATTCACCATGGATGCCATATTCCACACATATTTATCACAATGTATTCAACCTAAATCTCAATAGTTTTCGTGCATGAATTAAGCGAACACGCGAAACTTCGGATCGCGTAGATCACAAAGCCACGTCTCGCGTGAATTCGCGGGGAAGATTCTCCGCGTACAGGGAAAGTGATCGATCATTTCATGCACTATGAAAAGCGAAATGGTTTAAGAAGATTCGGAGACTGAGATTCAAAAGTTTACTATGCCACAGCTCAAGATTTATACGACAGATTTTTGTTCTTGGTGCGACCGAGCGAAACGGATACTCGAGAATCGGGGCATCGAATTTGAGGAAATCAACATACACGGCAACCCCGCGATGCGGGATGAAATTGAAACTTTGACGGGACGCCGCGACGTGCCACAGATTTTTATCGACAACCAGCATATTGGAGACGATGACGATTTGGCGGAACTCGCCCAGACAGATCAACTGGAGAGAATGTTACAAATTGAAGGAGAATCAGGTATGACAACGACAGAAAATAAAGAAGATGATGTGATCGAGGAACGAAATGTTATCATCATTGGTGGCGGGACAGCGGGTTTCGCCGCCGGGGTTTATACTTCACGTGCGATGCTCGAACCTCTGCTACTAACGGGGGACGCGCTCGGGGGACAACTTTCGTTGACACTTGATCTTGAGAACTACCCCGGTTTCTTCGGAACCGAAGCCGTGGATTTCATCCAAGGATTGCAACAGCAAGCCGAGCGTTTCGGTACAGAGGTGCGGTTTGATATGGTCACAGAGGTTGACTTCAACCGACACCCGTTCTACCTGAAAACGTATGAAAAAGAATATCTTGCCAAGTCCGTGATTATCTGCACCGGCGCTTCGCCGCGCATGCTTGAGGTACCGGGTGAAGAGGAGTTCGGCGGGCGTGGCGTGTCGTATTGCGCGACATGCGACGGTTTCTTTTTCCAGAATCAGCGGCTAATTGTCGTAGGTGGAGGCGATGCCGCTCTTGAGGAGGGTATCTTCTTAACGAAGTATGCCTCGGAAGTATACGTTGTTCATCGCCGCGACCAACTTCGGGCAAGCCAAATCATGCAGGAACGCGCCTTCAAGAACGACAAAATCAAGTTTATCTGGAACACGGTTGTCGAAGAGATTCAAGGTGACGGCGACAAGGTAAATGGCGCCTTGCTGAGGAACGTTGAAACCGATGAGAAGCAGGTGTTCCCGATCGATGGGGTGTTTATCTTTGTTGGGCACATTCCGAACACCGAGTTGTTCAAGGGAACTATAGAATTTGACGACCAAGATTACATTATTGTAGACAAGCTCCAGGGCACGAACATTCCGGGCGTATTCGCCGCCGGCGACGTTCATGACCATATCTTCCGTCAGGCGATTACGGCGGGCGGCGCCGGCGCCGCTGCGGCGATTTCGGCGGAGAAGTTCATTGCGGAACTGGAGAATAGGTCATATCCGGGACAATAGGCGTTGTGGAGCCTTACAGCCTTGAGAAACTTCGCCGTGGGTAACGCTCATCATGAGGTTGAGTGTCTCGCGGGTTGCCGATTTGCAGAATTCATGATGAGCGGTAACTTTGGCAATTGAACTGAGCGTGGTAGGATCTTTCCGGATTGATGTCACCCATTTCGGTTTTTATCGCAATGTTGATTGACGAAGAAGCAAATGCACATTCAAGACTTTTGAGCCGATTTGCATCCGTGTTTTCCAGCTTGTTTCACCACTATTCCATTCCGAGCCTATTATTCTCCGTGATTTAATTCACACGAGCGGCTTCCTGTCCAAGTTTCCATCGCACGGCATTAACCGTCGCCTTTCTTATCCAGTCAGTTAATCGATCGGTTTGTTGACGTTCACTTGCTTGAAAACACCTCACACATGCGCAACGTCGAGTTGAGGGGAGAGAGATGCGCGGCAAGCTGACAACCAGATTCATAGTGTATGCGTTGCTGTCCGTCTGTCTGACGGGTGCGGAGCTATGGTTGAGAAACGCACTCGCCTCCAACAACGGTCGAATTGTCTTTACGTCCAGGAGAGACGGCAACAGTGAAATCTATGTAATGGATGCCGATGGAGGAAACCAAGCAAGACTGACTCACCATCCAGCGAATGACAGCGATCCGGATTGGTCGCCTGACGGGACGAAGATTGCGTTCACTTCCTCTCGCGACGGAAAACGCCAAATCTATGTGATGAACGCCGATGGAAGCCATCTGAAAAAACTGACCGACACACGGGATAACACCGATCCGGATTGGTCTCCCGATGGGCATACGATTGCGTTCACCGTCCACCCCGATTGGATGAACGATTGGGCAGATCATATCGCGGTGATGGATGCTGATGGTAGAAATCGTGTAAGGCATGAAGACCACGGGATGCATCCATCATGGTCTCCCGATGGGCGAGCGATTGCATTCGTATCTTCTAGACATGGAAACAATGAAATTTACGTGATAAGCGCAGACGGACAGAGGCTAAAAAGGGTGACGCACGATTTAGCGAGTCAACACCGCCCGGCGTTTTCGCCCGGTGGGGGACGGATTGCATACATGGCCCGGCACGAAGGATTCCTTCACATCTATGTCGTGGACATTGATGGTACGAATCTCAAGAAGCTTACGCACAATCAAGGGCATCATTGGGATCCCGCCTGGTCTCCCGATGGAGGGATGATTGCATATTATACCTATACCAAAGACGCTCGTGACGGAGCAAAGATTCACTTGATGACCGCAAATGGACAACATCTTAGGCAACTTGGCGATAGCCATGATTGGCACGATTTTCAGCCCGACATTAGCCCGTTAGGACTAGCCGTGTCCCGCACTTCCAAAACAACCACAATTTGGGGTAGGCTTAAGCAACGTGCGTCGAACGTCCGATAGTGTGCAGGATAGGCTTTTGAACTAGGAATCCTGTAAATTGGGGAAAGGCGACTAGGCGAGTCATTGAAACCCTCGGAAGCGCCAAGGGCGTCACGTGATTGGTGGGAGGTTGTCTAATCGCATTCGTGCACCCGTTCAAGACCGGTATTTTTCCCTCCACATTTGCCGCAACCGGGGTAGGCATAAGAGCTTTTTTGAAAAGTCGCTTGATTTGGTTTCGAATCAGGTGAATGAATACGATTTGCGCCAACTGGTTTGCGCGATGAGTGTTTGATGCAGGTGAGGAGGTCGCGACTTGGACATCGCTCCTGCCGGCAGTCGAACGGCAAAGGGCAGTTTACGACCCACGCCGGGTCTCTATCGCCTACGTTAATCACCCAGTTGGGCCTGATCCCATCGGTTGATCGACAGAAAACCTTATCCAACCACGCCTGCTTGATTGGATGAATTCCGATTCGGATAGGATTCCAATCCCGCCGCCGTGCAAAATGGTTGCTGTTTTACAATAACTTCCACTCTCGGAGGAACTCCGGCACGGCGATAGTCTATCCAACTGACGGAGGTGGAGGCACCGAGTCGTGTTGGATCGCGGGATTGGCGTGATCCGTCGGTTTGGAGCCTACGGTGTGCTCGTTGGGTTTTAGTGCATGGTTCAACACTTGGTCAATGTGATCCGAGAACACGAATTCAAGTCCGTCCGTCGCGTCATCGGGGATTTCTACCAGATCCTTTTCGTTTCGCCTTGGCGCGATGACGGTTTTGATGCCTGCCTGCTTCGCCGCCAGCACTTTTTCTTTCAACCCGCCGATGGGGAGCACTCGCCCGCGCAGCGTGATTTCTCCCGTCATGGCGACCTCGGGTGCCACCGGTCGTCCCGTGGCTAGCGATGCCAATGCGGTCGCAATGGTTACCCCAGCGGACGGTCCATCTTTCGGGATTGCTCCGGCCGGCACGTGGATGTGAATGTCGCTATTCCAGAAGTCGGGGTCGAAGTGTAACTCTTCGGTCTGTGATTTGATGTAACTCAGAGCGGCTTTTGCCGACTCCTGCATCACATCCCCGATCTGTCCAGTCAAGGTCAGTTTTCCCTCACCGACCATACTCGTGGCTTCGATGAACAGAATCTCTCCGCCAGCGGGGGTTACCGAGAGCCCCGTTGCAGTGCCGACTTCCTCATTTCGATCCGCAACTTCGGAATAGAATTTCGGAGGTCCCAAGTATTTTGGCAGATTGTCGGCTGTCAAGTCTATCGGATCGGTTTCGCCCTCGGCGATGTTGCGAGCCGATTTACGGCAGAGCGTCCCCAGTTCTCGCTCAAGGTTTCGAACACCAGCCTCGCGTGTGTACTCGTCGATGACACGATTGATGGCTTTATCTCCAATGGCAAACTGAGCCTCGGTGATGCCGTGCGCTTCAAGTTGGCGGGGAATCAAATACTGTTTGGCAATCATCGACTTTTCAATCGCAGTATAGCCGGGCAACTCCAAGGTTTCCATGCGATCACGCAGCGGGGGCGGAATGGTGTGGAGCTGATTTGCCGTTGTGATGAACATTACCTTTGAAAGATCGAACGGCACGTCAAGATAGTTGTCGGTGAACGAATCATTCTGCTCCGGATCAAGCACCTCAAGCATTGCCGCCGCGGGATCTCCTCGAAAATCCGATCCGAGTTTGTCAATTTCGTCCAACATAAAAACCGGGTTATTGGATTCCGCCTGACGGATGCCTTTGATAATGCGTCCGGGCATCGATCCAATATACGTTCTTCGATGTCCGCGGATTTCCGCCTCATCGTGTGTGCCGCCCAGTGAAATGCGCACAAATTTCCGTCCCATGGCTCGCGCGACGGATTTGCCGAGCGACGTTTTTCCGACTCCCGGCGGACCGACGAAACAGAGAATTGGCCCCTTCATATCTTGTTTAAGCATCCGTACGGCAAGATACTCCAGGATACGATCCTTAATCTTCTCAAGATTGTAGTGGTCTTCATCAAGAATCTCTTTCGCGTGGGGGATGTCAAGATTGTCTTCGGTACTAGTATTCCACGGAAGATTCATGAGCCAATCCAAATAATTCCGCGAGACGGTGGATTCCGGGGATGAGGAGTGCATTTTAGAGAGCCGGTTGAGTTCCTTTTCGGCCGCTTCTCGGGCTTTGTCGGGCATATCAGCGTTTTCAAGCTGTGCGCGCATCTCGTCTACTTCCAGCAGAAGGTCGTCGGATTCGCCCAGTTCTTTTTGGATGGCTTTCAACTGTTCGCGCAGAAAATATTCGCGCTGTCCTTTATTGATTACCGCTTGCGCGTCGGACTGAATCTTGCTTTCCAACTCAAGAAGGTCGTGTTCCTTCGTCAAGATTACAATCAGATGGTTCAGTCGATCTTGAACCGAAATCGACTCAAGAATGGTCTGTTTGTCATCGGACCGAAAGTCTAATACCGCGGCAATGTAATCCGCAAGTCGACCGGGCTCCTCAATATTTTCAGCAACAATCGCCAATTCTTCCTGATACCGCGATGACAACTTCACAATTTTTTGGACAATATCAAGCGCGCTGCGAACGAGGGCTTCGATCTCGACGTTCACATCTTCAGTATCTCCCTCCGCTACCTCCTCTATGACTTGTACGCGCGCTTTGAGGAATGGTTTGGTTTCAAGGATTTTTTCTATTCGCACACGCGCTCGACCGTGCGCCAAAAACAGCACATTCTCATCATCCTTCTTGTACCTCAAGATTTGAATCAACGTGCCCAAAGGAGCAAGATCCCCGGAGGTTTTTGGATTCGATTCACGGTTGGCGACCTGTCGAAAAACACATAGCGCTCGTTCCCCATTCACCATGGCATCATCGACAGCCTTGGTCACCCAATCGCCGGAAAGCGCGATATGGTGAGGCGCGAACGGCGGCACCGGCGGCATATAGGGAAACACGACCAAATCGTCAACAGGAAGAATAGGAATCTCGGCGGTGATTTCGGGATCTAGTACGTCGTCATTCTCGGTTTCGTTTTCCTTCGACATTATCTAACTCCTTTATTCCTCTTTGACGGCTTTCATGGTTTTGGCTTCATCTTTTACTTGCACAGAGATTTCTTTGGTTGAATCCTGTTTCATTTTCGGGATTTTGATTTCGATAAATCCGTTTTCATAGCCGGCAATCGCCTCGCAATCTTCGTCCAATACATTTGGAAGAACTACCGATCGCTCGAATGCGCCATAGCTTAACTCGGCTTGATGATAGTGCTGTTTTTTTAGCTGAGTTCGATCTCTTCGGTATCCCGTAATCTTGAGCACGTTATTGTCCAAACGAAGTCTCACATCCTCGTCCGGTTGAACGCCAGCAAGTTCAATCTTTACAATGAAGTGTTCAACCGTTTCGTAGATATCCATCGGAGGACGCCAATTCGTGCTTTCACCCTTTACGCTCTGATGAGGAATACCGAAAGATTCAAAGGCGCGATCAAACTCCTTATTCATTTCGTAGAATTCTTCAATCAATCGTCGTGGCTTCGATTTCAACGCATTGCCTCCTTGGGATATGGAGTGTTCGATTCTTAAGACGTGAGTTTTGTTTTAGAGGTTGACACGGCCAAAAAATGCAAATATGACTCGTCTTTGATTATCGCGAATCTCATCTGCGTATAGTGTATGGTTCAGATGTGGAATACGCAAGTCGTGTGCCAAGGATTCTTGAGGTAAATAGCCGAGTTTTTTCAGCCCGCTGAATTGACACCCGCTAGACGTCGAGCGGTGCGCTCAGATTCGAGGATGCCCTTCAATCCGCCACTACATAATTTTTGATGACGATTTCGATACGATCGGCAAGTCCGCACGCATTCGAGTTAAAGTTTTCTCGGGAGGTTTGAGCAGTTCAAGAAAGACCGGCAACAGTTTATACTTCAGGGCAAATTCGATTCACTAACCGAATCGGCGTCTTTTTAACTCGCGGGTGCGATTAGAAACCGCACCTGCCGACATCTGTGAACGTGTGAATGGATTGGACTCTATATGCCAAAAATGCAAACTGTGCCGATTTGACAGCACCCCATACGGATACGACGCAGTATATCAAGACGCTGTCATCCTTCCTTGTAGTGGGCACATCCAACCTCGTTTCGGAAGCATCCGTCTTAGACGATCCTCAAGGCGATGTCGTTTCGCGACAGAGTGGCTGAAACTATTTTGTTTTACTCTCTAGACCGGCGTGATATAATCTTCGCCGGATCGAAAGTTCCGATCGAACGCGGGTGGGTGCTATGGCGCAGGGTTATGACGTTCTTCATCCCTTCCATGGCCGAACACGATTAGCCTAAAATCTATACACATTCAAATATGGACAAGAATGTAGCAAATAAGAGCGAGGTTTGCATGAGTTCAACGGAGGAACAGGTTATATTTGAGGACAAATTTGCTGGTACATTAGATTCCGGCTGGTCTTGGATACGAGAACATTCGGACTTCTGGCGAATCAAAGAAGGCGGCTTGGAAATTCGCGTGGAACCGGGAAAAGCAGACACGGTTAGAAACGCGTTGGTCAGACCTGCCCCCGACCGCAACGCAGGTACATTTGCCATCGAGGTGACTGTGACGAATCATACCAGTCCCACGGAGCAATATGAACAAGCGGGAATCACGTGGTATCACGATGGCGAGCCGGTGTTCAAAGAGGTGAAAGAGTTGGTTGACGGCGAGTTATTCATCATTCCCGGGAAGGCGCCCATGCCTGCGGCGAGCGTTCGAATACGTCTCGTGGTCACGGCGAATTCATGGGAGGCCCAATACCGTGCCGTTGGAGATGCGGGATTCCAAACGGCGGCAACGGGAGAGCTTCCTGAGCCGGGAGACGATCAGGTGAGTATCCAGTGTTACAACGGTCCGCCGGATGGGGAGCATTGGATTCGATTCGAGGATTTCGGTATCAGGCAGGTTTCGTAGGTGCGCGGACGCCAGCGATTGATGATTCGTCATGTCATTTCGGTGTTGCGCTTTCCGCAGGCTGATGAGAACGCGTCAGGAGCCTGTTTCAAAAAAAGGCAGCGACACCGTTTTTGAGCATTTGAGCAAGGCCTATTGCCATGAGTTTGCTGCTGGCATCTATGCACCTGTCGCCCCGCTGGGGCTAAGAAAGACTGGTCCACGGAGTTTATCTTGATTCAATAATAGGATTTAAGATAATGGCTCTACTCAAAACGACTTTTCAAAAAGGTTTTGAGTTATGTTGAAAATATCAATGATTTATTTGGCAGGAGACTAGATGGAACAGGAAAGAACACTTGTATTAATTAAGCCCGATGGGGTTCAGCGCGGATTGATCGGTGAAATAATAACCAGATTTGAACGCAAGGGGCTCAAACCGGTTGGGCTCAAACTTCTCACACTCTCCAAAGATAAAGCGGAGGAACTTTATTCACCCCACGTGGGCAAGTTCTTTTACGACTATTTGGTGCAGTTTATGACATCAAACCCGATTGTAGCGCTTGCGGTTGAGGGCAACGACGCCATTGAGCTTGTCCGCATGATAAACGGCGCGACCAAGCCGATGGAGTCTGCACCGGGCAGCATTCGCGGTGATTTCTCGATTGATATTACCCATAATGTGGTACACGCGTCGGACAGCCCCGAGAATGCCGAACGCGAACTGCGAGTGCTGTTTGATGACGGCGAGATTCTCGAATATCAGCGAATCGACGAAGCAGTTCTTTATGGGCCGGATCTGTAATTGAGTATTGGGATAAAATGCTATCGGGTTTGCGATTTCTTCTTGGTTCAACTCTTTGCATTGGAAACTTTCAAAGGCTCGTAGGATCCCTATCGAGTTAGCTGCTCGCTCATTTGAAAGCGCTCTACAAGCGTGAATTTTAGTTCGGCGCTGCGGGGCAAGGGGATTTGCTATCGCGCTCCCTATTCAGTCGCTTGATGGATTTGCTATCGCGCTAAGATCTCTATGGGATTTCTATCGCCTTCGCTGTTCGCTCAGTTGATCACTCGCTATCCGCTCGCTTGATTCCCGGCTACGAGATTGGCGGTGATGAGTTAGCTTCTTGCTCACTTGAACGCGCTTTACAAGCGTGAATTTTAGTCCGGCACTGCGGGGCAAGATGCCCCGCCTACGAGAATATGCCGGGCCTACGAGATTATGTACCGACTGCGAGACTATGCGCCGCTTACGAGATTGTGCCTCGGCTACGAGATTGATGCTGATTAGCTTCCCGCTCAATGCAGCCGTAATGCAAATATACTAATTCGAGCCAACATTATGAGACATGAGTTGAAGTTTCACCACATGAGCATTCCAACCGATGTTCCACGTGAGAACGAAACCTATGTGGAAGCGTTCAAAGTGCACATTTCGGGATTGGACGGGAATCCGTATCGCGTGGATTGGTTACGGTTTGAGCCCGATAGTCCATTGCCGGATATACTAAAAACACTCCCGCACGTCGCCTATGTTGTAGATGACATTGAAGTTGCCATAGCAGATGCAGAGGTTATCGTCGCACCCACCACTCCAATCGAGGGCGTCACGGTGGCGTACATCGTCCATGATGGCGCTCCGATTGAGTTTCTACAATTCCATCGCGCAGAATCGCAAAGCGCATAATTCGAACTAAGCACAGGTTGCCAAGTGAGAGGAACGAATAGACTACCCATAAAGGCAGCATTTTTTCTCTTCCTGTGCCCGGCTCTCGCCGGATTGTCGACAAGCGGTTTTACGGGAGATGATTACTTTGATTACATCACCGTTTTCTCGAGTGGTCGGGTCGCACGATTCACGAAGATGCCGATTCGGGTCTACGTCTCCCCCATGCTTAGGACAGATGCCTATTTGAACGCGATACGATACGGCATGCGCCAATGGGAATCGGCTTCCGGAGGGATTATCCAATTTGTAGAGACTCAAGTTAACAGGGAAGCCGACATTCGAGTGAGTTGGGGGAGAGCCGGACTTTGGCCAATCGCCGAGGTAACGGGCGCCAAAGCCCAGTTAACGCGTCTGGATGGGGATCGCATCAGGGTGGAAATCGTGCTGGTGCCTCACGAACCTCAACCCGACGAGGTCAATGATCCGGGGCGCTTGCGCGCAATCTGCCTCCACGAATTCGGTCATGCGATCGGACTGTGGGGACACAGCCCGGACTCGCGCGACGCCGAATTTCACACGTCTACCGAGGAAACCCCTTCCCCTCAAGATATCAATACACTTTTACGTGTTTACGCCACACCCCAGAACACTCCGCAACACGATGTTGCGGTTAGCACAATCAAGGAAAGCCTTGATGGAACCGCGGCTGATGCGCGCCGACATTACCTTCTCGGCACCATCACTGCCGATGAAGGAAATATCAAGGGTGCAATCGGACACTTCAAGACGGCACTTGAGCTTGATCCGAACTCCGAACCTGCCCGTCAAAAGCTAATCCAAGTCTATCAAGATTTCGGCTATTATGACCAAGCGATCAGGTTGCTTAATGAAGTGTTGGCAGAGGCTCCGTCGCACGATGCCTACAACACTCTGGGTGTGATGTATTACCGTAACGGACGTATTGAAGAGTCGATTGCCGCGTTTCAAGACTCGATCGATCGGAATTCGCACGATCTTGCCGCGCAACACAATCTCCACCAAATCTACCGGGAAAAAGGAATGGCCGCGCTCCGGTCCGAGAACTACTCACAGGCCGACATCTATTTCGACAAGGCGCTACAGTACGCCGCGCGCGATGCAAGCGCGGTCTACCGTCTGCAGGGCCACAGTTCCGAGAGGCGAGGTGATTTCGCCAAAGCCGTGCTGCAATACCAAAAGGCGCTCGAAACCAATCCCGTTGATCGTGAAATTCAAGATGCGCTTGCACAGTGTCACAACAATCACGGCGTGGTATTGAGAAATGCTAAACGATGGGATGAAGCCATATACGCATATAACCGCGCGTTAGCGTTGAAACCAACACTTACAGTCGCTCGGTCGAATTTGATAGACGCTCTATTAAAACGCGCCAATCACTATCGCGAAGCGGGAAACTTCGATGAAGCGATTACAAGCTACCGTGACCTCGCGGCGCTGGAAACCGATCATATCGATGCCTACAGCCGACTGGGTGAGCTGTACCTCGAACAGAACGCGTATGCAGGAGCGATTGAGTCATTTCGATCCGCCTATGAGCTGAAACCGAGCCAATCCCAAACGCGGCACAATCTCGTAGTTGCGTATTCTACTTATGCCAAACACCTCGATTCGCAAGACCGGCACGACGAGGCTATCGAACAACTGCAACAAGCACTTGCCGTCGCGCCAATGCAGGTTAATCTTCACGTGAGTCTTGCCCGTGTTTATCAACGTGCAGGGAACCTTGTTCAGGCACAGTCGGCATTTACGACCGCATTGCGAATCCAACCGGATGACGACTCGATTTTTCGGGAGTCAATCAATCTTCGGGCGCTTCGTGCGAACAGACTCTTGAGTGCGCGACGGTATAGCGCCGCCTTGACAGAGTTCGAGGCTATCCCGCGCGGCGAGAGAAGCGTCGATATTCACAACTCCATCGGCTACCTCTATCTAATAAGACGCAACTTTGCGGAAGCGATTGGCTCAATCGAGTCAGCACTTGCAATGGCGCCAACCAATCTAATCGCATATCAAAACCTGCTGGCGACTGAATCTCAGCTAATTCGCCAGCCGCCGCGCAGATTGACTCGGGTAGAAATCAATAACCTCCTCGCTCGGGCCCAAAATCAGCTTGCAATGTACTATTTGAATCAAGGGGAACACGCTAACGCAATAGCAAAATATCGGGCTGCAAGAGATCTTGGTCCGACCGATTACGAGGTTCGTAAAGGGTTGATCGCTACGGGGCAGAGCCTTGAACACGTATTAGGACAGAATGCACTTGAGATTGAGTAATTGGAGTTCAGGTTTGCGTTGATGCGACGGTGGAGGGGCGCGATTCTAGCTCGGCGCCAAAGTCGGCACGATCGAATTCAATACATTCGGCGCAAGAAGGTGGAAAGTAAAATAACGATGAGGCTTAGAACAAGGGTCAAGTTTAGCCAGGGGGCGGGACGTTTTTGAATTGGCGCGTACACGGGATAGGGGAAAGTCAGGGCAATCCCAAGTATGAAGATAAGCGTTACGATGAGGAATTTGACCCCAAGCACCACGATATACATGGAGTAATCTGGCGCCAGATTGGGATCGGTCACGGTGTGATTGCCCGTCGAAATTAGGAAAGTTATAAAATTGTAGACACCACTCACGAGTATCGTGACAAGCGCGATCCAAACAATGACTCTGAAGCGGCGAAATGCGGCATCAATGATTTGAGTTTTCTTCGGGTCGGGCAGGACTTTGGCAGCGGGCAGCAAAACAACGCGCAGGAAGAAAAAGCCACCAATCATCAACACGGCGGAACCAACATGCAGCCACTGCATCAAGACGGGAAGAAGCTCGTAATTAGGGGTCATAGAAATTAGAAGATTCGATTGTACGAGACACGGCTAGTGAAAGGCTAATAATACATTATCGTATGGATCAACGATGGTCAAGACAAAAGCTGTTCCAGGGCCATTGGGCGTCGGTTCGACGGCGTTGCTTCGTCTCACGAGCAATTTCTGTACTGAAGATTTCCTTCAACGAGCCTTGAATTTCAGATTGACATCAGCGGACGGAGATGCTAATTTTGATGAATATTCTTAACTTGCAGTGGAAACACGCACGGATGTCCAGCAATCAAGTGGAAGCAGAATTCCCGCACTATTTCGAACTGGGGTCGGACAGTGGAGTCTAACGGCCCGTCCCACATACGTGAACAAGAAAACGGAGGGCAATACCAATGAGGATGCATCTTGGTGGTGAGTGGGTTGACAAATCGGAGAAAATTGAGGTTCTCAGTCCGTTCGATGGCTCGGTAGTTGATACCGTGCCGAAAGGCGATGCGGCTGATATCGAGCAGGCGCTGCAAACAGCGGAACGCGGCGCGAAGATTGTGGCTCAGATGACAGGATTCGAGCGATACGAAATCCTGCACAAAGTCTCGGAGATGATGATCGAGCGTTCGGAGGAACTCGCCCGTATAATCACTATGGAGGAGGGGAAGATCCTCGCCGAGGGGCGGATAGAAGCAACGCGCGCAGCCGAGATTATTGCGCTCTCGGCGGAGGAAGCGAAGAGGCTTTACGGCGAAGTGATTCCTCTCGAAGGTGCGCCGGGGGTACAGGGAAAATTCGGCTTTACGGTGCGTGTGCCATGCGGCATCGTCGCCGGAATTAGTCCGTTCAATTTTCCGTTGCACCTGGTTTGCCACAAAGCGGGGCCCGCCATCGCCGCTGGAAATGCTATCATTCTTAAACCCGCCACAGACACGCCGCTCTCAGCGTTAAAACTGGTTGAACTTTTTGTGGAAGCGGGCACGCCGCCCGAAGCGATCCAATGCGTGACGGGGGCCGGCAGCGAGATTGGAGATGCGCTCTGTTCGGACAGCCGCGTGCGGAAGATTACCTTCACGGGTAGTCGTGACATCGGCGAGCATATCTGTCATGTTGCCGGTTTGAAACGTGTGACGATGGAACTAGGTTCTAACTCGCCCCTGATCGTCATGCCGGACGCCGATCCGGAGAAAGTGGCGAAAGCGGCTGCCATGTCGGGTTATTCAAATGCCGGACAGGTCTGTATTTCTACTCAGCGGGTGATCGCTCATGACAAGATTTACGGTGATTTTCTCGATGCCTTCAAGTCCGAAGTAGAGCAGATTAGCATTGGCGACCCGCTTGACGAACCAACGAAGATGGGACCGATGATTCGCGAATCGGATGCCGCTCGAGTAAGTGATTGGATTCAGGATGCGGTGAACGGCGGAGCAAAGTTGTTGACGGGCGGCGAAAAACACAACCAGTTCGTGACCCCCGCCATCCTGTCGGATGTCAGGCCGGACATGCAGATTTCCTGCGACGAGGTATTTGGGCCAGCGGTTGGCGTGACGCGCGTTCACGATATTGACGAAGCGATCGCACTAGCCAACGACACAAACTATGGCTTGAGCGCCGCCATCTTTACCGAGAACATCAATTGGGCGATGCGTTTTGTTCGCGAGGTGGACTCCGGCAATCTGATGGTGAATTGGGGTACACAGTGGCGGGCGGACCTGATGCCTTACGGCGGTCTTAAAGAGAGCGGTATGGGTAAAGAGGGACCCAAGTATGCGGTGGAAGAGATGACCGAGACCAAGATGGCGATCTTCCATTTGAGCTAGTTGAATTGAGTCCGATTCGAAAGACTTCGATTTTGGCGGCAAGCGAACTTGTTGTCACGTGTTGTTGACTAGAATTCGGACAGTATGTGCAGATAATGAACGAATTGGTATTTGTCGGGCGTAGTTCGATCTCCTTCGCAGTGGCAAATTCGGTAATTCTTGGCGTGCTGTTGAATAGTCATGAAAATTGCATAAGTTACCTGTGGTGCAATTGATGTCTACTCGCATAAATTCAACGGATTACACTAGCCATTGAAACTTAAGGTCTCATCATGTGAGCGAAGGGGGTACAATTTTGAACATACGGATCTGCTTGGTTTTGGTTGTTCTCATCTGCATTATCGACATTCTTGGGTGCAGCCAAGATAAAGGCGACGTTAAGTGGCAACTCATCGAATCGGGAACCGATGCGCACCTGCACGGAGTGCACTTTGTTGATGCAAAGCGCGGTTGGGCGGTTGGCACGGAAGGGCTGGTGTTGTCCACTTCCGATGGCGGGTTGACGTGGAGCGAACTATCACCGAGGAAAGTTGTCTCTAGACATGCCCTCAACAAAGTCCATTTCTCCACGGCCATCAACGGTTGGGCGGTGACCCGGATGGGGGAGGTACTCTATACGGGGAGCGGCGGAAAATCGTGGACACGGCAGGCGACGCCGGTTGACAAAGGCTTGCTTGATATTCATTTCATTAATGCCTCGGAGGGTTGGGCAATCGGCGGGTACGGCACCATTCTGCACACGGTTGACGGCGGCGGGAGTTGGGAAAAACAGCGCTCCCCGTCGAATTCGCATCTGTGGGCAGTGCATTTCGCGGACAATCGAAACGGATGGGCTGTCGGGGAGAATGGGGCAATCGCTTTCACCCGGAACGGGGGCAAGAACTGGCTGGCTCAACAGAGCAATACCGAACAGCCGCTTTTGGGGGTGTTTTTCGCAGACGCAGAAACCGGTTGGATTGTTGGCACCAACGGGTTAATCTTGCACACGACTAACGGCGGCAACACCTGGGAACGCCAAACGGTACCCGTAAAGAAGACGATGCGCAGCGTGGCATTTGATAGCCCCGAACAAGGGTGGGCGATTGGCGAGGACGGGTTGATTCTGCACACGATCGACGGCGGCGAGACGTGGGAAATTCTTCCGACATCCACGAATTCAAATCTGCTCGACATCTATTTGCACAAGAATCGGAGTTGGGTGGTCGGAGCGAAGGGGACGATCATGCGCCGCGGTTAAAATGCACGCAAATCGCGCTAGTCAAATCCTCAAAACGCCATCCATGCGATGTGTGTGCGAAAGATATGAGTTGGCCGGTTAATTAACGTACGAATCGGATAATCACAGATCCTGCCGTTCGTTCATCTGAAAGTCGATCCAGATTGGGCTTGACCATGCCAGGTGGTCGTCGGTCTGAATGGCGCGAATGTAGTAGTACCGACTCGTCTGGGATTGATTCACCCCGGTGTTTTCGATCTCGGTAACGAATGCGGCTCGATTCGGTTTCGCGCCCGCGTGCGCGTGCTCATACGTATGGATGACGACGCCGTTCCCAATCACTTCGATTCTGTCAATCGGTGCGGTCCCTTTCACGGCGACCATCAGCTTCAGCGGGAATAGCGCATCCATCGTGTACTGATTCACCGGAATAATCGACCCCATAAAGAAATCGTTAATCGCGAAGTTCAGTTTGATCTTTGCGCCGCTGGTCGCATAGGTTCGCCGAGCCTTTAGGGCATCGAAGATCGCCCCGCGCGTCAACTCCGGAGCGTAGACACCGGCGATGCACGATTGCCCCGGCATCACGTTGTGCCCGTCGGAAGAGCCGACGAATCCCAAGTGATATCCCCGCGCCAGCGCGTCCTGAACGTAGAAGCCCGGGACGGTTCTGTCGGGGACCTGCCGCATTGCCCCGTAGTGTTCCGAACTTCCCCAGTTGGAACTCACCTCGACCAGCGGGGACAACTCCGGATCGTGATAGTGCCAGTTCATCAGGTGGTGGGCATACGCCGGATGGTGCGGGACAACGAGAACGTCCCTCCCCAGGTCCTTCAGATAACGATACAACCTTGGCGGTGAGTCGGTGCGGTTGTCGTAGCGGTTGATTTGGGGGGCAGTGTCATCGCGGAAGTATATGTTCCGATGCCCGTAGTCCAGCGATGTCCATTCGTTGCCGATGAGCGTGACAAACTCGCCCGGTTTGTTCTTTGAGTTGGCTAGCGCAATGGACCGCTCCCACTGCGATTCTGACTGATATTCGTGATCGGTCAGGCAAGCGAAATCCAGCCCCGCCTCGTGTTCGGCAATCCGATAGTTTTCTTCCTGAGAGCCGTTTTTCGGCCATCCACAGATAGATTGGTTGGTATGTATGTGGATGTCACCGAAATAGACGTTGTGATCGGCGTGCCGGCTCCAGCTATCCGGATCATCCGGATCGATTCCTCCCCAGCCGCTGACGGCATCAAGGTCCAGGCCGCGGCGTTCCACTTCGAAGTCAGTGTCCGTCCAAGAGACAATCGTTGGGTTAGTCCCGATTCGCGTCCCCGGTGTCTCTTTGGAGCAGAAGGAGATCACGCCCAGGTATGCTAGGGGAAACGGATAGATGACGGGCTTTTCTCTCTCCCAATCCACAAGTTCCCCGAAAGGGGTTTTAAGGTAGATAAGTGTGTCTTCGTCCGATTCGGGAACAGTGATGAAATGCCACTCCCAAGTCTGCTCTTTAAGCTCGAAGGTGCGTTCCGACAAGGGACCTTGAATCGTCACCACACAACTTTCAAGCGCCTCCACCTCCGCTCGCCCACCAAAGTTCGCAGCAAGGTAAAAACCGACCTCTGTCTCACCGGGACCTAGCGGCGGAAGTTTGACGCACGCGGTCTGATGAATTCTCCTAAAAGGCATTTCGGTTTCGGACTGCTCAAAATCCGTATTATGAATGTAGCCTTCAAAACCCCACTGGAGCAGGTGAGCCATGCGATTCCTGTCCTTTACCGTAACGACGTGCTTTGGCATGAGATTCCTCCTTAAAGTCGGTAAACTGGTTGAGGGTCGTCGGAGTAGATGTGTCGGAAACGGCCATTTTGATTCATCGTGTGCGAGGACACATCCTAGCCATACGTAACCTAAATGAACAAGGTATCAAACAGTGGACGTTCGTGCTGATTTTATTATATGCTTTGATCGGTTCTAGGTCGGACTACGGTTTCGCCATCGTCTTCGATTAGGGGGTGATCATAGACGTACGGCGGTTCCAACACCGCTTGTTGGGCTTCAGTCAACTCAGACACCCATTCCGGTTGGCTTGTTTGATAGGTCGAGGGAACCCAACTAAAATACTTTGGAACGTAGCGGAAAAAAAGTACCCGTCTTTCTCCTTTTCCCTTCCAGGGGATAGTGCCGTGGGTCGTCGCCTCATTGAATATAATCATATCCCCTGCCTTGGCGGTCGGGTTGTATACGACCTCCCTATCATATTCGTAGTAACGAATGTGTTTGGGAAGAGGGAAATTTGCTTTATGACTGCCGGGGATAACCACCAAACCGCCATCACCGGGGTTGACATCGGCCAGTTGGAACTGAAAGACAGTGAGCGCACAGCGTATCCTACCGTTCTGATATTTGTGATAACGCGAACCATCAAGTTCGGCATTTCCGTAACCGTGGAGATGCAGCCCCGAGCAACCGATCACGGCACTCGCAGCGTCCACGCCGTGATCCAAGCGCCACCCTCTTCCGAATATGGTGTTGCAGTAGGGGATTAGCTTGGGATGCGCCAAGAGGTCACGAAAGGGTTGGCACCACGGCTTAGGCCAGGTTAGCAGGCCGGAATATAGCCTGAAGATATCCCACTTCCCTTTCAGCCCTTCGGCGGTCTGATGGGGCGGTCCGAATTCGCCCCGTCTGTCTTCATTCGCATCCAAGGCATCATTGATGGCTTTCACCTCTTCTTTGCTGAGAAAGCCCGCCACGACGAGAAACCCCTGCAGGTCAAACAGATATTTCTCGCGGTCGGTCATCGTGGCATAATCGGCTACTTCGGGCATCGCAATGCCTCCTACAGCCGCTGATCGAGCCTCGGACGCTCAACAGTCTCGGCGTCATCGTTAATCAGCGGATGACCGTAAACGTACGGCGGTTCCATCACCGCCTGCTGCGCTTCGGTCAACTCCGATATCCAATCGGGTTGGGTAGTCTCATAAGCTGCGGGAATCCAATTGAAGTATTTGGGGACGTACCGGTAGTATAGCGCCCGTCTCTCCTGTTTGCCCTTCCACGGCAAAGTGCCGTGCGTCGTTGCCTCGTTAAAGATGACCATATCGCCCGCTTTAACCGGGGGATTGTGGAAGATTTCGTGGTCGGCTTCATACATTCTAACGTAGTCGGGGAGCGGGTAATTGGCTTTGTGACTACCGGGAACAACGACTAGCCCGCCGTCGCCGGGGTTCACGTCGGTCAGCGGAAACTGAAATACGGTCAAAGCACAACGCATGCGCCCATTTTGGAATTTGTAATACCGTGACCCGTCGAGCACGGCATCACCCCATCCGTGAAGATGCAGTCCCTCACAGCCAATAACAGAACTGTTGGCAGAGACGCCATGATCGAGGCGCCATCCTCGCCCGAACATGGTGTTACAGTAGGGAATCAATTTCGGGTGAGCAATGAGATCCCGAAACGGCTCGCACCACGGCTTTTCCCAATTCAAGATATCGCCATAGGTTCGGCTCGAGAATTCACCTTTCAAACCCTCGGCTGTCTGGTGCGGAGGTCCGAAATTGCTGCGTTTGTCCTCATTGGCGTCGAGGGCATCATTCGCGGCTTTCACCTCGGCATCCGTCAGGAAGCCCTTAACCACGAGAAACCCCTGCAAGTCGTACAAGTATTTCTCACGGTCGGACATGGTTACGAAATCTACTTGTTCGTTCATTGATGATAACCTCTCTTAGGCAGGTGTTTACGGTACGTGCGCTCCTCGGACTGTGAAGCGCCGTTCATGGGATATCAGGAGATTGCCGCCTGTTACTAACCGCGGCCGATGTACGGCATCCCGTTCGCCATGACCGTGATGAAAGGGACATTTGTGTCTAGCGGTAGATTCGCCATGTACACTACGGCGCGAGCGACGTTGTCCGCATCCATTCTCGGTTCGACCACAACGGCACCGTGAGGTTGGAGGCTACCGCTGTCCGAGCGCGCAGTCATATCCGTGGCGGCATTTCCAATGTCGATTTGGCCGCACAGAATATCGAAGTTTCGTCCATCTAGCGACGTTGAACGAGTGAGGCCGGTTAGCGCATGCTTCGTGGAGGTATACGGGGCCGAGTTTGGTCTCGGTACATGGGCAGATATGGAGCCGTTGTTGATTATGCGCCCGCCTCTCGGATCTTGATTCTTCATGATTTTAATTGCTTCTTGAGTACATAGGAAGGATGCGGTGAGGTTGGTGTCCACGACGGTCTGCCATTGTTCAAGCGTGAGCTCTTCCATGGGAACGCCCGGCGCGCCAACACCGGCATTGTTGAAGAGCAGATCCAGTCGTCCAAAAGTCTCGACTGTTTTTGCGAATAAGTTTCGGATGGCGGTAGGATCGGTCACATCGGTCGGCACAGCCAACACGCGCGAGCCGGCATCCCCGGCTTCCGCGACGGTCTCCTGCAGACGTTCTGCGCGGCGCCCCGCAATGGCGACACAAAATCCGTCTGCCAAGAGCGCGAGAGCGGTTCGCTTGCCAATCCCGCTTCCTCCACCAGTTATAATTGCAACTCTTTCGAATGTACTCATTCGTTACTCCTCCTTGAGAAAACCTCGTATTTTTGTCGCTGAAAAAAAATTTGATCTCGGGGCAGTTCACCCACAAAATCACGTCGTGCTATGGTTTAGCATAGAAAGCAAAGGATTTCGAGCGTACAATGCCTACTTTTTAATTTCATTTCCCAAGGCAAAACGGGAATATAAGAACCTGTTTGAATAATCAGTAGCAAAGCTATTGTTTCACTTAATAGGGATTTTTTCATGTATTTATTGTTGTCTACTACATACCTGTCGCCCCGCTGGGGCTTGGGTACACGGGGATTTGGCGTTTCTATACACCTTCCGCCCCGCTGGGGCTTTTAAAGGCTGGTGCGCACTGCGCACCTTAAAAATGTACTCTTCAAACAGGTTCTAAGCTAATGTCCTACTATGATCATTCTACCACGATTTCATTGGCAACTCCACATAATACTGCGAGACTTAACCGGGGAGTCGAACGTTAGATCGCAACAGTGGCTTCGGACGAATTTTCCGGTTGACAATCAAATTTCTATGTGTTAGAATCGGCTTACATTTGAATAGTCTCGGATTCAGGGGCTGGCAACTACGATGAGTTGCCAGAGAATAGGGAAGCGCGGTGAAAATCCGCCACGGCCCCGCCACTGTAAACGACGGAAAATTGTCTCGAAGACGCCACTGTCCAAAGCCATGCGGACGGGAAGGTAGAGACGAGTTGTCGCGAGTCAGGAGACCTGCCTGAATTCGGTTTCACACATCGGCTTTCGCGGGAAAGTTGTGAGACAGAGATCGGTTTCGTCTTATCTGGACAGTGCGGCTGAAAATCTGAGCACGCCGCGTAATGTGCGCATTGGATGAATAGTGAACTGTACCCCAGTTTCCCTCGCGGAGGCTGGGGTTTTTTGTTGCTATAGCACATTGTCCCAGATGGACGAAAGGATTCACCGATGTTAACACGTTGTATTAACACGATTCGCCGCTCCGAAAGGGGGCGTTTTGATTGGTTTGGAATATTCGCACTGCTTGTTTCGGCACTGGTTCTGATTCCAACCGTCGCAGTGGCGCAGGATCAGGTTAGCAAATTGGCGATTGTCGCCAATGGTTTAACCAAACCTGAAGCCGATATCTTCCCATCGCTGTCAATCGTCAACCTCGACGAACCCGACGCTGGCCGAGCCGTCGCAGATGAGGAAATACCTCTCGGTGACATAATTCCCAGCGATCTGGTTGCGCAAGAAAACCTGTTATATGTGGTCACCCAGATACGCGACCCATTTTTTGACCCTCGCGGGGGATATGTCGAAGTAATTGACTTACTGACTCATTCTACCATAGAGAAGATCGCGATCGAGTCAGACACAACACCTAAACAGATTGCGATAGTTGAGTCATCAAAAGCCTATGTTACTGGCCTATATAGTGATAAGGTTGACGTAGTGGATTTGAACCGTCATCAAGTCATCAAACGCATTTCTGTCGGCCAAATGCCTGACGGAATAACGGTGCTCAATGGCAAGGCTTACGTGGCAAACTCCGCATATTCGAAGGAGAAGGGCACTTGGAATATCAGTTATGACGACAATAGCAGTGTCACGGTGATCGACACCGCGACGGACACCGTACTGAAAACCATACCCATGCCGATTAATACCTCTAGCATCGCAAACGATGGAGAATCCAGCGTGATCGCGGTTTCAGGAGGAGTCGGCGACTGGATCGTTCCCGGGGGAATTCCGGGCACGATTGCAATCATCGACACGGTCACCGATGAAATCGTGGATACTGTTGATTTGGAAGACAGAGCGGGAAACCCCGCCGTGGATAGCATGAAGCGTTTGTTCATCAGTTCCGGCGGATTGCTCGTTTACGACTTGGTAAATGGCCAATGGCTGCATGGAGTAGATAATCCGTTTTCCGATTTGGGTGGTGTCGGAGCGATTGACCAAGACGACAATCTTTATATCACCAAAGCCGATTGGACGGGCGGCGGAATGGATGAGTTGTATGTTGTTTCCCCCAATGCGGTGTTGCTAAATACGTATCGAGTGGGACACGGAGCGTCGGGAGTTGCGCTCGCCCAAGTTGAGACTCTCCTGACGGCAGTCAGTCCGCAGGGTAAGTTAGCGATAAGTTGGGGCAAACTCAAAACCAATAACTAGACCTCTTACAAACGATGCCTGCGCCTCCTGTTCCCGCAGGGGAAACCGCCTAAAACACATGCACATGATGCTTCGCGATTTACGACGGACGTTTCAGCACATAGTGTTGGTTCTTTTCGTCATCGCATTTGCCAGTTGTACAAGTGGAGGGGTGCAGGCACCGCTTTCTTGGCACGTCAAGTTCGTATCACGCGGGGTTGAGGTTCACTTTGATGCGTCTAATCGACGTTCGATTCGTCAGGTACGCGTCCTCAGCGCGATCGGTGCGGATGAAATTGTCGTTGCCCAACTTCATTTGGACAGTCAGCCTCGCACTATAGAGACTCTCTACTTTCGGTGGGAGAACGGAATAGAGTACCGGTTCGAGGTTCAGGGGGAGTCGGGAGATACCCTTTCCAAGACGCTACGAGCACCGCAGTCAGACCAACACGGTTCACTGGAGATTGCAATCCCTTACGGAACTATCGTGAGGGGGGGCCTTGAAGAATCAGATTCCCCGGCTTCGCTATCGGGTGAGTCATTGGTGCTCGAGGATAGCGACATGACAATGACTTTGCTCGTGCGAAACGATTTGAGAGCACCTGTTGATTTCGAGGTGAAAGTCGAGATTCCTTTCCCGCTTCGAGTGTCCGAGTTTCCCGCAGATTTGGATATCAAAAAGAAGGTTGTGAAATTTAGTTCATCACCTAGCGGAAGCGGGGGCGAGAATTCACACCTAACCGCATCGGGACGATTCGCCGTGGAGTCGGAGGTCTGGTACAGGCAAGTAGGGTTGTATGTCCCGACGGAGCCGCTTTCAGATTCGACTCGAATTTCAGGACGGGTGTTTTTCAAATCGGTCGACGGGGTGTCTTGGGAGCGGCAAGTTTCCGTTCCTTTGCGGTCGGCGACGATTAACGAAATAGCTTCGCTAATCTCAATCGAGGACGTGTTCATGCCGACGGACGAAGTGGGCATTTTTGATCCGCGTCAACGGCCGGATGTAATCTCCAATCCCCAGCCCGTGCTAGGGCGTCTAGGCAAGTGGTTGGGAGTGAGAGCGGAGCATACAGACTATTTTGAGCCGATTTCGTACCAATCAGTGCTTCTTCGAAACGCTGGCGAACAAACTATCCATTTGCTTGTTTCGGGAGTGAACCTTGACGCAAGGAACGGGAACCCTGTCCCTTCCCTCGCCCCACCGGCTGAATTCAATGCAGGCACAAACCGGACGTTTGCTTTTGCAAGTTTGGAGGCACAGACCACCACTAACGTACCGTTACCAATCTACTTCAATCCGTCAATGGCCGAAGATACTGCATCGCGCGGATTCAAGGGGAGAGGCAGATATGCACGGGAGATAGAGGTAAAGGTTTGGGGAAGCGACAAAACCATAATCCATGCAACGAGACCCTTGTACATTGAGACGCCTAATCAGCAAGCCCTGGTTGTCACTGTGTGCGCATTTGGCGGCGCAATCGTAGGGTTTATTCTCTTTTTCGGTTATCATCGGGCAATCTTCAAGCGCTTCTCAACGAAGCAACTCATCGTGATCGCTCTCTTTGGTGCGACCATTTTTGTTGCCGTTAGCATCCCGTCCACACTCATTGCCAACCTGATTTCCGCGTTGCTTGGACCTGCCTCGTTTCTCGTAACGGGTCTGATAAACGAGATGTTGTATTACGCCTTGCTGACGGCGTTGTTGATGCTGGTTCCCAAGACAGGGGTTATCACATTGGTATCTCTCGTTCGGTTGTTGCTTGGCGGCGTAGTATTGGGACTATTCAATCCAACAACGGTGGTCTTCACGGGCGTGAGCGCCCTGCTCTTGGAATTAGGTTTTAGAATCTCCGGAAACGGCCATCGCTTGTTGCCGCTCGCGTTGGCGTTCGGCGTGTGCGATTCCGCCGCTGTTTTCGTCGACTTTCAGATTAGTATGACGCTGTACCGCCTCTTTTATGCCGACTGGTATATTATTTCTCGATGCGTAATCGACGGGTTTATCTACACGTTTGTCGGTGTGTTTTTGGGCAGGCGTTTGGGATGGGGGTTGTGGCGCGTAGCAGAATGATGTGCGCTCGAGGATAGACTTTCACCCTTACTCGCGTTCCGCGACACACGCAATTCCAGCTAGGGTTTGCAAACGAAGAAATTTATGTTCGTATATTGTCAATAGAAAGAGGGAAACGATACAGTTTGCAATTGTAGGTACAGGAGTTCGGTTTCCCGATCTGTTGCGAATTTGGTCCCGATTCGGAAAGCCCTTTAATACCGCCGGCGTTCTACCGACTGGTGGGCAATGCCCACCCTACAAAAGCTACTAAGACAAGTGGAGGAATTTAATGAAGGATGAGAATCTTCGATTGTGCATTTCTATCGCGCTAATTGTCTGCATTGCAGGTCTGGTCCGCAGCGCTTACGGAGCGGAAATTCAACACGATGACATTACATTCACTAGGCAGGGTGTTGTCATAGAGGCTAGGAATGAACCGACACTGCGCATTCAGGCGCAGATCCAATCTGACGCGGGACTGGTGCCGGTTGAAGTACTGCCGATTGACGGAGACCGCCTCTTTCTTCAATTTTCATGGCAACCTGCTACAGCCTATGAGATTCGTCTCGATTCACTGAATCTTGAAGGACGCCATGTCTCTCCGCTGAAGCCAAGCGTGTACCGGGTGCGTATGATCGAGCTGGATTCTCTGCTTTCACTCTTAGCAAATCTCAAGCGCCCCGCCGTGCCAACCACCGTCGCCTTTTCCCCGGACGGAAGCAAGCTTGCTATTGCAACGGATGCGGGCCATCTTGCGATTCTAGACCCGCTCACGGGAAAAGATATTTGGAGTACACGAATCTCGGAGGGTTACGCCAAACATACGACATTTGGTCCTGACGGTACTCTATTCTATATTGGGGAACAATCCGCCGAGGGCTTGATTTACGCATACAAGTTGTCGAAAAAGGAACCTGAACTGGCCTGGACGTACCGGACAGCGGACGACATCGATACATCCCGACCAGTAAACCCGGACGACGTTTACGGGTGGGTACAATATCCCGGACCCTATCGTATGGCTATGACGGCTGATGGCGATCTCTTGGCGTCGGCGAATCATTCGTGGACCGAGGATGGTAAAAATCTAAAAAAGGCACAGTTTTACTGCTTTGACGGCGCCACGGGAGAGGTAAAATGGAAGTGGCCGAGTGATCGAGCCCTTCCAATGATTATCAAATGGTTTGACTACAGTAAAGACGGCAAGACTGTCGCTCTCGTGTGCGACGGAGGCGCCACAGACGGTTCGTCACGTTACAGTTCGGGGACATTGTATGTGCTTGAGGGCGAATCCGGGGCGGACCGATGGAATCACACGTTTGACTCGCTAAAGCCTTACTACGGGGCAGTGACGTTCTGGCGAGGCGTGGCTGTTTCACCCGATGGATCGTGGATAAATGTCTCTACGGATGATGGAAGAGTTTTCATCTTTGATTCGGCCGGCACCGACAGACATTGGAAAACCGACCTCACAACACCTCTGAAGGTCAGCGATGTTCCCGTCACCGCTACTGCGGGTACTATTGGCGCCACAAACGAAATTGCCGTGTTTGTAACCGGCGACACCTATATTCCCTATCATCTTAAGAAAGGTGCGCAACAGCCACCGTCAGCGCATCCAAACGGTATGACGTTTTTCGCTTATTCGTGGACGGGAGAAAAGAGATGGCAGTGGAAATTGGAAAACATGCCGCAGGCCTTGCGAATAAACGCCAGGGGGAAATATGCCGTTGTTAGTCAATCAAAATATAATCGAAGCAACGTTCAACAATTGCACGGCGTCTCCGTCTATAATCTGAAGGAAGAAGGCGGCGGTCTTGAGAAATACCTGTACACGTATCGTACAGAGGGAATGCTTCCGTACGATACGATAGACATCAGCGCTGACGGAAGGCTAATCGCCGTGGTTGAAACGCCGATTGTCATGCCGGATGAAACGGTGCGCGGAAAGAACCGAGTGCATATATTGAAGTAGTGGTCGAACCGAGGCATTTAGATTTTCTCGCCTTTGGGTGTATTGATAACCTCTTGCCATGTGCAATTCACGCTCGTCTCCTCCCACCTCTCCTAAACTCCCTTTTTTAGGTTGATGATTGCTTGTTATAGTAGAACCACATAGTTAACTATACACATCGGTAGGTGCGGTTGGAAACCGAACCTACCGAAATATGTGTGTATGAATGGAATTGACTATAGGATTTCCGTAGCTGGATGTGGCACAGTGCAATTCCATTGACGTTGGTTGAGGTCTTTGTTAGACTTCAACTCCACCATTATGTTCGAGGAGTTGCCAATCCATCTGAAAGCGGGGAGTTAACTAACCATGTCCGAAAATCGCGGCGAAACACTTTACCTTTACGTTGGCACTTATACCGAAGGCGAGAGTGAAGGCATCTACGTCTATCGTATGCATTCAATTACCGGCGCCTTGGAACTGGCTAGTATTACGGACGCGTGGGAAAATCCTACATTCTTGGCTATCCATCCCCAACGTCGATATCTTTACGCTGTCAACGAAATCAGCGAGTTTGACGGGAAAGCCGGCGGAAGCGTCAGTGCGTTTGCCATTGACCAGACGAACGGAGAATTGACGTTTTTGAACCGAAAGTCCTCAGTAGGGGATGGACCTTGTCACCTGGTCGTTGACAGCACCGGCAACTATGTGTTAGCGGCAAATTACGGCGGCGGCAGTGTATGTATGCTGCCGATACTTGACGATGGACGGCTCGGAGACGCATCAGACTTTGTCCAGCACGAGGGTTCAAGCGCCGATTCCGGTCGACAGTCGGCACCGCACGCGCATTCTATTGTTACCGATCCTGCCAACCAATATGCCTTCGCGCCAGATCTGGGACTTGACAAAATCAAGAGTTACCGGCTTGATTTGACCGCAGGAAAGTTAGTCCCGAACGCCCCTCCTCACGCGGCGGTTGCAGCCGGAGCAGGACCACGCCATTTCGATTTCCATCCCAACCGTAGATTTGCCTACGTGATCAATGAGCTCGATTCCACCATTACCGGATTCGATTATGACGAATCCAGTGGCACTCTTAGCGAGATTCAAACGATTTCGACGCTTCCCGAGGATTTCTCCGGCAAGAGCCATACCGCCGATGTACACGTCCATCTGTCAGGAAGATTCCTCTACGGCTCCAACCGGGGTCACGACAGTATTGCCATTTTCGAGATTGACGAGACTTCCGGCAGACTCCGCTTGATCGGTTATGAACCAACGCAGGGAGAGACGCCGCGTAATTTTGGGATTGATCCTAGCGGAACGATTTTACTCGCAGCCAATCAGAACACCGACACGATTGTCACGTTCCAAATAGACCAAGAGACGGGCAACCTGAATCCGACGGGGCAGGTCATCGAGGTGCCGGCGCCCGTGTGTTTGCAATTTGTCACTTTGTCTTAGTTGCGCATTTTAATCTGTACCTCCTGCACAAAACTTGGTTCTGATAGTTATTGCCAGTTAATTGTGTAGAATAGCGATTAGGAGGGGAGATCATGACAAGGATGTCCCAGAGTCGCACAGGCACCTTTCCTGCCATTGGCTTCGCCGTCAGTCTACTGTTGGTAGAAATTGTTGAGAGGGCGTCTAGGCTGACGGTTCGTGAGTTGGTGCTAGGACATCAACCTGCGGGCGAATATCAAAACCGGAGCCGTGCGGTGTATTGGGATGGACGCAATCAACATGGTGAGGCGGTAGCGACCGGCATGTATTTTTTTGCACGCTGACAGCAGGCGAATTCAGCGCCGCACAGAAAATGTTGGTCAATAAATAGGGGCTCTGCTTCAGTATTTGACTAGGGTGGAATGATGAACACAGAGGGTGGGATTAGAAGAATATGAGTTTACCATCCCGCCTGCTTTAGGAATTCCAACGCCATCAGCATGTGACCTTCCGGGTTCGGGTGGACGCCATCCTGGGTGGTCCACAGTTTTCCCGGTTGTGCTGCCACGGCGTGGCGAAATGCTTCACTTGTCTTGACTAATCGGGCGTTGAATTCGTCCGCCAGGCTGTGGATAACTCCGTTATAGGCGTCTACGGGTATAGGTCGAGGTTCCGCAACATCGGCCGCTATATAGAAAATCTCGAACATGAACAGTTCTGCAGTAAGTTCAACCTTTGCGCGAGAAAGGATGCGCCGGTAGCATGCCTCCCACTGCGGCAAATATTCTTCCGTAGACAGTCCGGCGGTCAACTGTCTGCTTGCGTTGTTGATACCAATCTTCACGGAAAGCCAATCCGGTCTCTCGGCGATTACGTCCGCCTCCCAGCGCTGCTCCAGCCCCTCGACAACATCGCCCCCGATCCCTTTGTTGACATATTCGATTCCCCGCTCAGGGTATTTCGCCGTTATGAGTTCAACTACTTTACTGACGTAACCGTTGCCGAACGGCGCGAATTCGTCGCGTCGACCGCAGTCGGTAATGCTGTCACCGATAAATAGGACTTTGTCACCTGATTGGAAGAGTAAATCGGTCATAGAATCTCCAAGAGTGCCGGTATAAAAAACTTTATGATTACCAAATCTATCTAACCGTCGCCGCTTCGGCCTGCCAGGCTCTCGGTAACTCGGGTGTAGCTCCCGTCTTTCTCGACATGATACACGGCGGCGTTATAACAGAGGGCTACGATCGGCTCCTCTGCGTGATTGATCAATGAATGTCCGGGCGGAGCAACCTGTATGGCCATCCCAGGTGTCTGGACGATGACCTCTTCACCGACCACGTGGACACCCTCACCCTTCAACATATACCACACGTCATCCTTGTCCGCTTTGAGTTCGTGATTGTCACATGTCTGCATCGCTTCGATGCGCACGATCAGAATGGCGTGGCGCTGCACTAGGTTATTTGCCCTATCATGGATAAGATCGGTGGAACTCCCCTCGAAAACGCCGTGAACTGTCTGTTGCCAGTGGCCCATAGTCAGGTCATTCTCTCTGTAGTTGCTGATAATGGCGGTATCACTCTCCACCTCCGTTCCTTCCGGAACCAACTCCACCACGATGATGAGTTCCAGGGGGACATCTCCGTCATTAACAAACGTGTGCTCAACACCCGGCGGCACGTGGATACCGTTGCCTTCTCGAATGCGATGTTCCCCATCATCGGTGACGAGAGTTCCCGTCCCATCAGCGACAAAGAAGATCTCCTGAAACCCGTCGTTGACCTCGGGAAGCGAGGACACTCCCGGCTCAAGGTACGCTCTGGCAAGGCTGTCAAATACCCTGAGGACAGCCCCCTCCTTGTGAGGGGCTTCCGGATTTTCCTTGGTAAATATGACGCGCTGAATCATATTACCATGAGTTAGCGAAGATGGACAGTCCAGCCAGTGTCTAGCAGCATCCATGGCTTTACCACGAGAAGGGATTTCGACAAGCCAAAATCGGTAGAAAATCGAGACGCGCTGAGAGTTGCGAGAATCTTTAATTAGCGTTACGAAGTTCTGTTTCAATTAGTCAGTGATGTCGCGCTCCGATTGAATTATTCGTCGGAAAAATCTGCGGCACAGCGAAACCCGAAGTTGCGATACATCTGGTCAGGACGACACTCTTTACGTGTGGCTACGCGCAGGAAACATCTCCAATTGTTCCAAGTGCCTCCGCGCACACAGCGAACTTCTCCCGTTTCAGGCCCCTTGGGATTCTTGACCGGCGAGCGGCTGTAATAGTCTTCCTCGTACCAATCCGCGCACCATTCCCACACATTGCCCGCAACATCGTAAAGGCCGTATCCGTTGGGATCATAACTTCCTACCGGCATCGTACTGCCAAGTCCCAGATAATTGGCATTTTCGCGCGACAGTTCATCGCCCCACGGATAGCGCTTGCCGGCAAGACCGCCTCTGGCGGCGTATTCCCACTCCGCTTCAGTTGGCAACCTCTTGCCCGCCCAACTTGCGTAGGCGCTGGCATCAAACCAACTGGCGAAAATCATCGGATGGTCATCGCCGAGTGAATACTTGAGGACATTGTTCCAGCGATTGTCGTCAAATTCGTAACCACTCGTTTCGACGAACTCTCGAAATTTTCCCACCGTGACCTGATGTATGTCCATGTAAAAGGCATCGAGTTCTACGCTGTGAACCGTCAAGGCGTCAAAAATATCGTCAAGGTGATCGCCCATCTCGAATCTGCCAGCGGGTATCAGCGCCATGTTATCTTGTGACATAAATCCTCCTACAGAAAGCGAAATGTTACTGCTATTCTCCAGAGACGTTCCGAACGCAGCGGAACCCGACGCAGTAACTATTGGCAGTTGGGGAATCGTGGTTGCGAGCTGCTACACGGAGCGTTTGGGCGTCGTGGCGCCAAGATCCACCTCGCGCCACTCTATAGTAACCCTCCTCCGGACCCTTCGGATTATTCAGCGGCGAATTGCCATAATAGTGTTTATCGTACCAATCCGCGCACCATTCCCAGACGTTTCCCGCCATGTCGTAGAGTCCGAATCCGTTTGGGCTAAAACTTTCCACCTGAGAGCAACCTTCCATTCCCGCATGGTTAGCGTTTTCTACCCTGACTTCATTTCCCCAAGGATAGCGTTCGCCGATAAGTCCACCTCGTGCAGCGTACTCCCATTCGGCTTCCGTAGGCAATCGCTTGCCCGCCCACGCAGCAAAGGCGGCGGCGTCGCTCCAATTCACATAAACCATCGGGTGATCATCAGAGGGCGAATATCTGGCGACATTGTCCCAATTGTGGCAGCTGTAATTGTAACCATCTTCGTCAACGATTTTTCGGGTGTAATTGTATCCGCTATCTTCCACAAATTGCTTAAACTGCCCTACCGTAACCGGATGCGCGTCAATGTAAAAGCTGTCCAATTCGACAGTGTGAACCGGATGTGCATCCTCAATATTGTCGAGATGGTCCCCCATATCAAAACTGCCGGCCGGTATGAGTACCATGGAATGTTGTAGCATGGTTCCTCCGATGAAAGTCATGCAGGTTTTACTTCCCTAATTCTGGATTAGGCGGCCAGGGCGCCAAACATGCTCCGCTTGGGCGCGGACCCAGCGGGCGCCACTTCACGTCTTCATACGACTGATATTCCACATTCAGCCAAGGCGTCTCGATTCGTTTTTCTCCTTGATAGCGCGAAGTCAGAGCGGCTTCCAATACTCCGCTGACGAGTAAGGTGCGTTCCACAGGGTACTGGGGGATACCGGTAAGAAACATCTCCTCAACATTTAAGCTCAAGTAACTGAAGTGCGCGTAAGGGAGTCCCGACGGACCTCCATGTCCCTGTGAGAAAATCCCGCAGGCTTGAGTCTCTCCATTCACTCGCGCCGCGTACGCCAGTTGATTTACGTACCCCCTCAGCATCAAGACAGCGCCCTTCAACCCATCGCAGTATTCCACAACGAATAGCGCAGGCGTCGCACAGTTTTCCTCCATACCCCCCGGCGGCTTGTCGTCAATACAGGCGCAAGCGGCCTCCGCAAGATCGCGAGAATACAGTCCGTCATCCGCCGCCTGCCACACGTTGTCGCCCTGCACGCAGGTGACGGCTTTTACTCCCGTCTCGCCACCCACGCGCCGTTCGACCATGCATTGGAGTACTTCGAGGGTGTGAAAACCGTAGATATCCAAACCGGAGAATCCGATGGCTACGGCTTCGTCTATCGGTGTCTCCG
This sequence comes from Candidatus Poribacteria bacterium, assembly GCA_028820655.1. Taxonomy (GTDB): domain Bacteria; phylum Poribacteria; class WGA-4E; order WGA-4E; family JAJDTR01; genus JAJDTR01. Next base: position 51,653 of record JAPPIK010000001.1, read on the forward strand.
GTTCGTGTTCAAGCCATGGATCTCGCCAAGCCAGCGGCTGGGAAGAGCCTGCCATGAATGGCGCGCCGAGCGTTTTGGCGCGGTCATACATCCACTTTGCATCGTGCCAGTTATAGGATAGGTGTTTATCGTTGAAGATTGGGGCGGACCGACCGCTGGTCGCCATGACGCCGCATATCTGTTCCATGAAATACTTGCGCGGGAAGAGATGTTGCTCCTTTTCGTTCCAGGCGTAATCTCCGTGTTCTCCGATGAGGAGCACCCCGTCAACTGCCAACTCATTCGCGCCGAGGCACAATGCTTTGACAATGCTTGGATAGATAGGCACGACGTGTTCATGAGCGATTTGACGACCTATATCATCGTCGGGGAATTGGTCGATGTACATGGAAGCAACGTCTACCCGAGGCTCGAAAAATCCCTCATCCGTCGGGAAGCCTTTCAGGTACTTCGTCACAATCACATCTGCGTGGGACAGCTCTTTGTACTCGGTAATTATGGCAGCGATTCTCTTGCGCTCGGCCATTTTAACAATTCATTTACCCGTTTACCTGCGCACAACATTTTCCGCGTGGCGGTGAAATCACCTTCCGTGAGTGTATAGAAATAGACAGCGCTCGCCTCACATTCACCGTCATGGCGCTTTCCCACTTGTCGTTCCCTCGCCAATCGGGGACCATGGATCCGGGTCATCAGGTACAAAAGACGAGCAAAAGCGTTCATTGGTATCTCTGTAACGTACCTGATATGTAGTACCAGGCTCAAGCCCTGAGATTGTGCCATTGATAGTAACTGTCTGGCCTGTGATACCTGTGGCGATTACATCAAAGCATCCTGAGGACCAAGAGCCGTGAGGCGTTTTTGTTCGCCATTGAACATCGTAGGCTTTAAGAGTATCCCCGAATTGAATTACATGCTTAAAACGGAGAACAAGTGAAGTGTCGTCATCACCTGCCTCAACAACAAATGTCGAACTACCGTCGCGATTAACAGTCCAACTACCGTCGGGGTTTTTGCTGGCAGAAAAATTAGTACCGAATAAGTCATCCGACTCTATGTCGTAATTGACGCAAAAAGTCTGTTCCTCGGTCCGGATATTTAAGGGCCCAACTTCTAAAACATCTCCTGCCCTGCCTTTTCTACACGCAGATCCATCCTGACTAACAAAAAAGACAATTTTTTCACCATTACCAGAGTAACCACAACTCTCTCCCGGTTTCAGCGTCAGTCCAACAGCGCAAGTTCCTTTATCAATATACTGAACCTCCATCTCAATCTCTTCCTCACCCTCACTGCAACCAATAAGGAAAAGCGATGTGAGCAGAAGAGTTAATAAGGTGACATCAAAGACAGTGGCGAGAATTTGCTCGATGCTTCTCTCATTTATAATTGACATATTCAGTTTAGAAACTTCCCTTCATCGGTTTTTTAGGCGCGCCGACAAGACCAACAGGTTTGCCTACAGATTCAACCACGCTGTGATATACATAACCCAAGTTGCTACTTACAAGATTTTAGACAAGCGCCACCGTTTTTGATCGAGAACAGTTCATTAATTGTGGAGATTTCGTAGCAATCGCGCGACTGAATAAGGAGTGTTATAGAACGTCCTGCTGTCAGTTTGCGCAACACGAGCACAATCTAACAGATCGTGCTACAAAGGTAGCAACTTAAGTTACGTAAGTAAAAACCACTCTCTAATTCACTTTCCTAATCTAAGCCGACATCTTGGACCATAGACCTCCAGAAAGGTTAGGGTTAGGGGAGCGAATCCTAGGTTCAAGGGCCATTCTGCGGCATAGTTCAACTCATTAGAAGATACTTACCTCAGAACGAGCGTAGCTCTTATATCGCACGCTCCTTGTACCCGGTGAAATGATATCGCTGAACTCCACTTCACCGTCAATCAGAAGCGTTAGACGAATAGGCTCGGACAGAGTGTTCATAAGTTCGATAGCGATGCCAGGCCTGTCGGGGTGAAGCGGGAATGTCCGGTCAAAGTCCTGAGTAATGGAGAATTCTTCCTTGGTATTGTAGATGATTTGAGGGGCATGAGCGGAATCGTCGAAACTTAGATTAATCCTGAAGTCGGTGGAGACGATTAGACGTAACGCATGAGCCGGGCTCAGTACCTTTGACGAGGGAATCTCCAGCTTCACCGTCGCCGTGTCGGGTAAATCGTTGTCGCCGTCACCACAACCAACAAGGAAAAGTGATGTGAGAAGAAGGGTTGATACGGTAAAGTAAAAGAAGCGGATAATGGTTTGATTGAATTTCATTAGGCTGTCCTCTTTGAGTTGTCAGCTTCCGTGCCAGTTTCTACACTGGTTATTATGGCAGATCTTTAATAGTCCAACTACCATCATGATTTTTGTCTGCGGACAAATTGGAGTTGAAGGCGTCATCTCGCTCTATGTCGTTAGCAGTACAAATCTCGAAATTTTCAACATTGACATTCACTTTCGCCCCAAATATCTATTCAACTCTATTGATAGGTCCGCCTTCTCGACATGCAGTACCATCCTGACGGACAGAAAAAACAACATTTGCTTCACCAGCGACATGACTACAACTTTCTCCCGGCTTCAATGTCATCCCTGCTCTACAAGCCCCAAGGTCATTGAGTGGTGGCTCCGGCAACGGCGGTGGTTCCGGTTGTGGCTGCTGTTGGGCAGGAGGTTGTAGTGTCTGTTCGCCCGGTTGGGGATTAAGTGGTCGCTCCTTCGATGGCGGTGGCTCTGGATCTTCTATTACTACCGTAACGGGAACTTGCGCCGGGAGTGCAGGACCGTTGTATTCTGCTATCGCGTCCGCTCCCACGGTGAAGATGAGTGTGGCATCAGTGTCAATATTTCCCTTGAATCTATGTTCAACCGAAATTTCTTTCTCGCTTACACGGTATACACCGAACCATGCGTTGTCTTCAAATGGTGCGATAGTTCACCGTCAATACCGGATACCATCAGGCATCACTGATTTTCCTTCGAAAACGTTCCCAAGCGCCATTGTCGAGCGTGACAACACTCTTATTTAGTGTTGCTTCGGTCAAAGGAGATGTAGTTGAGGCGGCTATCGATCCAGCCATAGAATTATCAACTAGCGGATTCGCGCTCTCATCTCCACCGCGGCCAACAAGGAATAGTGAAGCAAACAGGATGACTTGGATACCAAACGCCAACACCATCAATCGCACGTTTGTCATTGGAATTCACCTTTATTTATGTTCACACTTATCATCCGCATTATTGAGTACGTAAAAGTTTAATTTTCGCAATTCAACATTTTCAATTTCTTTAGCTCCGCCTCGCGGAAATGGAGTTACGTAGTTCCGTGGCTGCCTCGTAGGTAGCTGTACCTTGACGCTTAGTGCAGCGTTTCCTCCAATGCCATGAGTGTGGAATACAGCAACTGTACTCTCGTCATAGGGATCCCGTACTGGTTAGCGTCCTCAAGCAGGGGACCGAGACACGCGCTAAATTCTGTCGCTCGACCATTATGTATGGCTTGGAGAGCGGAATTTGTCGATTGGCTGCTCGCAAGGGAAGATGCCAACACCCTTTCAATCGCGTCTTTAGCGTCTCCACGACACCACGTCTTGATATGAAAGGGACCGAAATCGATTAAAGGAATGCCTTTCGCGTCAGCTAGGGCGCCCAATTCGCGGACCATTCCGATGTATTCAGTTGCAAGCAGTCGGTTCGAAAAAACACCTGCGTTGTTCTGTCTAGAAAGCGCTCCAAGTAGCCCGGCGGGTGTCCAACCGACCATCTTTGACCATGTAGCGGACACGATCTCATTGGACGCCTGTGTATCGAGTCCCGCAGTTTCAAAGATATCTACCATCCCGTTGACGCGGTCCGAGGATTGACCGTTCAGTTCCCCAAATAGCGTTCCGGCATCAAGCGTCCATTTCACTACCCCCGGCGCAGGACGCTCTCCAGCAACAACCGCCAATGCACCCACGACTTGCTCCCTGCCGAAAACCTCAGCCAATTCCGCGTCTTTCAGCACACCATTTTGTAGTGAGGCTGCGAACTCATGCACATGGATGTGGGCGGTCATCGCAAGCGCCGCTTGTGAATCTTGGGCTCTCACGGCGTTGATTAGGATATCGCACTCCCGGATACTCTTCGCGTTGTCAGTTGCGCCAATTTGAACCGTGAATTCTTTCAGTCCCGTAAGCCGGAGACCGTCTTCCTTGATAGTGTTGATATGGGTACCGGGACGACCGACAACGGTTACGTCGCATTCACCCGTTCGTGCAAGGAGAGCGGCGATTGTGCCGCCGATGCCGCCCGGTCCGACAATTACGAGCTTTTTCATGATTGCTCCAAGCGTTGCTTTCGTTCTCGGGAGAGCAGGATGTCCCGAATAGGCACCGCGGAATCATTCCATCGACAGCACACTTCGTGCGACTTCACCCTTGGCGAGCGCGTCAAAAGCGTCGTTTACACCCTCGAGCGGATACGTCCTCGAAACTAGCTCGTCCAGCTTCAGTTTTCCAGCCCTGTACAAGCCGATCAACCGGTAGAAGTCCACATGTGTGCGCGCAGATCCGTAGTAGCAACCGATGATTGACTTCTCATGCAGTAGCATACGAGCGTCCATGGCGAGCGGTGTGTTTACGGGGGCGTGGCCGACAAAGACAGTCACCCCACGCTTGCGCGTGCATTCGATGCTCTGGACAAAGGGTTCCCCGGTTAAGCCGATCGCCTCGAATGCATAGTGCACACCAGGTCCGCCGCTAATCTCCTGAATACGTTCAACAGGATCTTCTTGAGAGGAATTGACCGTATGAGTGGCGCCAAATTGACGCGCCATTTCCAGCTTGTTGTTACGGATATCAACGGCGATAATCGGCTCGGCGCTAGCCAAGGCGGCTCCTTGAACGCAGTTCAGTCCGACGCCGCCGCAGCCGAAAATCGCCACACTGCTTCCAGGTTCGACTTTAGCGGTGTTGATGACCGCCCCGACCCCTGTCATTACGCCGCAACCGATGAGCGCCGCCTGCGCGAAGGGAAAACCCTTATCGATTCGAATGATGGCATCTTGAGGAACAAACGTAGAGGTACTGAAGGTGCCCATTCCCACGAACTTATTCATTTTCTCGCCGCTCTTTGTGTGGGGCAGACCAAATTCGTAAGGCGGCAGGTCGCACAGGTTGGGAAACCCATTCTGGCACATCTCGCAGTGCCCGCACTGGCGTTTCCAAGATAGAATGACGTGGTCACCTTCATCGATTCCACTAACGTGGGATCCGACCTCTTCAACGACCCCCGCGCCTTCGTGGCCCAGAATCGTTGGAATGGGGTGTTGAGGCCAATCACCTTTCATGACATGAAAGTCCGAATGACAAACGCCTGCCGCTCTCAAGCCCACTCGAATCATGTCAGGCCCGGTCCGCGGCATCTCAAATTCTTCGATTATCAGCGGTTTATTGACTTCGTAGAGTACTGCACCTTTCATGAAAGCCGCTCTCCTCCGGTTGGTTGGTACTGAAACAAAAATCTAGAAATGCAAAGAGTGCTTTATTGACACTTACGGTTCTCGATTCTGTTGGCATTCGCGTTCGATACATGCGCAATTTTGACGAATGCACTCAACGGGCTGGGAGACCCAACCCCTACGGATTCTGAAGTCTAGCGAACTGGCGCATCGTCTGGATGGTAATAGTAGCGTAGCGGCGGTTGCTATAGTCACCTACGAAAGTTGGGTAGCTTCTTTTTCACAACTTCGCTGTGCGGGAACCGGGTAGGGGTTCGAGGACTCTTGCGTAGCTTCCGTCGTCTTCAACGCGATATACGGCGGCCGCGATATAAAAGGCCATTAGCGGTTCGCAGGTATGGTTAATGAGTGTGTGACCGGGACTGCATGGGGCAACCTGTATCGCCATACCGGGTTTATGTATGACCATCTCCTCACCTACCACATGGACACCTTCTCCCTTCAACATATACCAAATCTCGTCCTTGTCCGTGGTGTGCGGGTGGCTGTCCGAAGTCTGCATCGGGTCCATCACGACGACAAGGATGGCATGACGCTGCACCATGCGATTCTTCCTGTCGTGGATGAGTTCATTTGGCGTTCCGGCAAAAACAGCGCGGTCAAGGAATTTCCAGTGCCCTATACCCATCGGGTTTTCGCGGTAGTTACTGATGAGGGCAGTCTTGGCTTCAACTTCCGCTCCATTCGGCACAACCTCCACTACGATAACGAACTCTAGCGGCTTATTCCCGCTGTTTATGAATGTGTGCCTGACATCCGGCGGCACGTAGATACCGTTTCCTCCCCGGATTGGCCGTTCTCCATCGTCGGTGAGGAGGATGCCCTCACCATCAACGACGAAGAAGGTCTCCTGAATCCCCTCATTGACATGCGGAACGGACGAGACGCCGGGTTCCAAATAGGCGCGCGCGAAACTTTCGATATTCCGCATCACCGCTCCTTCCACACCGGGATTTTCAGGATCTTCTCTGGTGAATATGACACGCTGAATCATATTCCCGTGAGTCAGTGAAGATGGACAATCCAGCCAATGTCTAGCACATTTCATCGTCGCGCTCCTAGTCTCGGAATATTTGGTCGTTGGGGCGGAACGGTAGTGACAACCGTCACGGACTAACCAGCACCATAAAGAATATTTGGTCGGTAGATGTTATTGTAAACCCATTGGTTATTTGTACATGCGTGAGGTTCGGTGTCCTAGCCGAACGCTAATTCCTCTAATCTCGTCGGTTCGGTTAGAAGCGGCACCTACCAAATCTTGTGTAGGTGCAAATGGAAGGGCATTGACGAATTCCAATGATGAGTTTGCGATCAATCGCCGCGCACTCCCGGTAACGTTTCGAGAACTCGTGTATAGCTGCCATCGTCTTCAATGCGATAAACTGCCGCGGCAATGTAGAACGCCATCAGAGGTTCTTCAGTATGATTGATTAGCGAATGCCCCGGGTCGCACGGAGCAACCTGTATCGCCATGCCGGGCTTTTGTATGACCATCTCGTCGCCAACAACGTGAACCCCCTCGCCCTTCAACATATACCATATCTCATCCTTGTCAGTGATGTGTCCATGATTGTCGGAGGTTTGCATCGGATCCATGAGAACGACGAGTATCGCGTGCCGCTGCACCATACGATTCTTCTTGTCGTGGATTAGTTCATACGGAGATCCTGAGAACACATCGTGAACAATGTGCTTCCAATGCCCCATGCCAAGGGGGCTCTCCCGGTAATTCTTGATATTTGCAGTGCTGCTCTCTACTTCCGCCCCATCCGGGATCGTTTCAACGACAATCAGGAACTCAAGGGGTATGTCCCCGTCGTTAACGAAAGTGTGCTCTACTCCGGGCGGTACGTAAACGCCATCCCCATCGCGAATGGATCGTTCCTGCCCGTCGGAAATCAGCGTTCCGGATCCATCAATCACGAAGAAGGTCTCCTGAAACCCCTCATTGATGTGAGGCACCGAAGAGACGCCAGGTTCCAAATACGCCCTGGCAAAGCTCTCTATCACATGCATGATGGCGCCTACTTTGTGCGGGTTTTCCGGATCCTCTCTTGTAAATATTACGCGCTGAATCATGTTTCCGTGAGTCAACGAAGATGGGCAATCCAACCAATGTCGAGCACATTTCATAGATTTATTCCTCCGCTTGCGAAGTGGTCGTTAGATCGGGGTAGCACAGGCTACGTGGGTTTCAATTGTCTGCGACTTTATGCCACACCACCTCGAATCTGTCTTTTGGTGCAAAACCGAGAATCCGCTTCGCTTTGGCATTTGAGAACTTACCATGTGGTATGTCGGTGGTTATATAGAACACTTCGTTCTTTGACGGAAGACTCTTCAAGTCAACGTTGAGCCCCAGACGGCACGCTTCTGCCGCATCACGCACGGACACGACAAAGGGTGTCACATCGCGTCCAGGGAAGAAACGCGGATGCTCGGGATTCTTCAAGCCACAAAATAGCAAACACATCACATGGACATCGTAATTCTCCGTGAATACCTTGCATATCTCCTGTCCCAGAGACTTACTTATTGAGTATGGATTGTCACCTCCAACCAGGTCCACTCCCGAGTGTGGAGGAATATCTTCCGTTAACATAAAGTCGATGTGGTCGTATGTTGGTCCGGTAAGTATGGCGTGCGGACCGGTGTTAATCACTCTCTTGATGCCATGCGTGACCGCCGCGCTCATCATGTGATAGCTTCCAAGCGTGTTTACATCAAAAGCAATCTTCCGGTGTTCCCGCAGAACCGAGCAGTTGACAATTGCGTCCATTCCTTCCGCCGCTTCCACCACCTGAGTCATAGAAGCCATGTCAACATAGCGAAATTCGTGTGCAGTATCTTCCGGAGGATTGACATCGGTCACCCTCAACGTATGGTAAGGTTCGAGAGCGTTAACTACGAAAGGTCCCAGATTGCCGGTTCCGCCTAGAATCAACACATTCATCGTCTATTCCCTGAACCGATACTTCGGACTGTATCCTATTGTGCCCCTAGCCCGTCGAGCTGGTGGGTAGTCCGCGTCGGGTGCATCAGCTTCGATATGAAATACCGACCACTCCCGGTTGAGACCGGCCTGTTTTTCACCGAGTGCACATTCAAACGCATGGACGAGATCCCTGATCTCAATCCAAGCGGGGTCGTAGGGTTGGCCTTTGACATCTTCGACTCGGACGATTTCCCCGTATCTCAGACAGGTGATTTGAATCTGGGATGTTCTCGCAAATTCTTTGCAGGTAAACTCTCCCAAGTGCTTTCCCAGCACATACGGGTCGGTAGACGGGAGAGGCCTCCAATTTTCATTGACGGTTAAGTCGTCATCGTACTTGTCGAACAACTCGAGCGTGCTCCCGTAGACCGCTTTCTTGACATTCTCCTCGACCGCCGCCCACAGCAAGTTGTAGGTGCATCGGGTTAGGAAGTCTATCGTCAGATTGTCCGAGTCCAACGAATCATCCGAATAATCGGGGGGAAGTTCCGCAAGATGGATGATGTTATCCATTCCTCTGACCAACTCATTAGTTGTCTCATCGTGCCCCAAATCACACCTAACGAACTCAAGATCGGTCTTGATGTCCACAATATCGGTCAAGCGTATTTGATGATCTTCGCTCAAGTGCGAGGCTAGTGCATGAGCCAACTCACTTGCTGCTCCGGTGACAAGGATATTCATATGCTATTTCTCCGCGATTCGAGAACTTGATGAATTGCTGTCCCGCATTCAAACAATTGGGTAGAAGGACATGGTTATATTAGCCTTTACGCGCGGCACTGTCAACTGTTAAATCGGGAGAAGGGGAGGCGGAAGATTAGGGTGATTCCCCAATTCATCGGGGGCCGACTATCCTGGTTTCAGAGTATGAATTCCCAGGTCAATGGGTTCGGCAGGTGCTTACGCTTCGGTCCTCGGTTGTTAAGACCGGAAGAAGAAATTTCCGGCGGTCTTGCGAAGAATTTGGTCTCTATCCTCGGCGGATAGAAAATCTATGCGGTCACGAATTAATCCAATGCTATCTTCGTATGTATGGTCGGCGACTTGGAAGGGGCAATCACTCGCCCACATCATACGATCGGGACCGAAAGCATCGTAAACGCGTCGAATAAGGGGCACGAGATCGGCATAGGGGGGCGCCTTCCTACCGAGCGCATAGAATGCCGAAACCTTCACCATCATGTTGGCATGTTTTGCCATAGCGCACAGCCCCTCAATGTGAGAATCTTCTATCGGACCCGCAGCGCCGATTCGACTGAGATGATCGATGATGACCGGCGTGTCGGGAAACTGTGAACAGCGTCTATCCAAAGACGGCAGTGCCACCGGATTAATCAAAGGACAAATGGCGAGATTATACCTGGCACCTGCCGCGAACATTTGCTCAATACCTGCGCCATCCAGCGCACGTTCATCCCTGACGTAGAGTCGGAAGCCGCGGACTCCCCGCGCCGCGAGGCGCTGCATGTCCTGATCGGGGCGGGCTCCGTTCCAATCAACGATAGCGATCCCAGAAAATACGTCAGGCTGTTTCGCCATCACATCAAGCATGTAAGAATTGTCAAAACCGTAGTAACTCATTTGAATTAGCACGATTCGATTGACGCCGCATGGCGTGGCATGGGCGAAAATGTCCTCGGGATAGAAGGTCTCAGGCTGCATATCGCTTTTTGTGTAAGCATCTGCCACGGGGTAAGTATTTAGGTCGGCCGTCCATACGTGAACATGTGCGTCAATGTATTCCATCTCGGTTTAAGGCTCCTTAATCAAGTGATGACACCATCAATCTATAGTTTTCACGATGCACTAGGAATTCCGCCAAACAAGGGGAACGGCAATAGAGGACGGGGATAGAGGATGTCCTAGGAATTCGGCGACATTCGATACAAAACGAAATTCTGCACACTCTCTCGAATGACAGTCGGTCGAAAAACTTTGAGATTTTGAAGGCCGTATTTTAATCGTATAGCTTCAGGGTAAACATGACCTGAAATTACCAGAATGTCTTCAGACGTTTCATTGCAGAACCGGCGAATTTCCTGAAGCACATCATCAGTTGGCAGGTAGGCAGTGCTGGCGTATGTCGGATCCCAAGAAACGAACGAGCCGAACCTTTTTGGTCGTGGATAGTAAAATTGTTCCCTTTCCAAGTATCCGAGAATTTCCAAGGAAACATCGCTGCGAACCTCAGGCGCAATCATCATGTCATCGAGTTCTGTGTTCTTGATGAACCGAGCCACCGCCTTACCTTCCGAGAATGGATGCTTGTAGTCCAAACTCGCCGCCGCAATGCCACCGGCCAACTGAACGACGAACAGTAATATCAACACGTAATTGAGACCTCTCCCCGCCGCAAAACTCAACTGATTAAGGCGTCTCCGTAATTGTCCCCGCTCTGTCCGTTGTCCCGCCGCCGAATCGGCACAGTAGCGAGATATCCAAATAGCAGCAAGAAATAGTATGAATAGGTTGCCCCAATGGCGTATGAATCCAAAATAGGACGCAAAGAAAGCCAATATACCGAGAGTCCCAATCAGATAAATCAGGAGTGCCGCCGGCTTCCTAAGTAGCAAGATTACGGCAAAAAGGAAGATCAGGGTTGCCAAGACAAACATCGCGCTATCAGCGCCGGGAATTGCGTCGAGAAGGAATGTGTTCCAAAATCGTAAGGTAATCTCGGGTATCGGGAAAAACGCTTTCGGGATAATGTTCACGGCATTTTGAAATCTTTCGAAATCGGACACGCCTCGTGTTAAATCTGTCCATTCAAAGCGCCCGGGATTAGACGGTTTCAACTGGATAATCGACGTGAGAATCCCAAAGAAAATCAGCGAAAGACCCACCCAAATATCCCTTTTTTCCGGACGGTTCGGTGTGGAAATCAGTTCCCAAGACAGTCCGACCGCAATCGCGATGGTAATAATCAGTGTAACGATATTTGTGTGGGCTAATAGCAGGAGAAGGAAACCGAGCAGCGGGAATCTGGTTTTCCATTCTTTGAATAGCGCGCAAAACAGGAAGAGTAGAAGCACTCCCAGCGCGTAGTTGCGGCAGATTATGGCGTATTCATAGAAAACCAGATATCCAAACGGGAACAGTGCTTTGTGTAATCTGGAGAACGGCGCGAACCTTACAAAAACGTAGACGCTTGTGCAAGCAATGATGAGATGAAACGGCTGCATAATGATGGGTGACCAGGTGATCTGCTTAAGGCAATAAAGGAACAGATGCCACAGTCCAGGGTGACCATCACCTCGGTTCAGGTGGTATAATACTTCGATAGGCGAGGCGCTGTCTCTCGCAATCAACCACGCTTGAATCTCGTCTCGCCACATCTCATGATGCCACGCGATGAATCCGCCAAGAAGGAGAAAGATTGCTGATAGCATCGCCGCGCAGGCGCTATCAGAAACTTGGAATCCAGGCTCTCTAGTAGGAGCCTTTTCAGGTTGATTCATAGTATCATGCGGAAACGTAGCCGGAGTCTGACCTATGTGGCGGCGGAGGATTTCGTCGATGTCGGTCAGTCAAGAGAAAAGCCGACGATTAAATGCGGTATGAGACAAACCGCGGATGAGTTTTTCCAAACAGAATCCGGGGTTCCTGGAATCCAAACCTACACCGTTCGTTTTTAGATGACGTTACAAAAATGGCGTGAATTGAGCTGTTCCAATGCGGGGCAACAAGATCTCTATCGCAGTCCTTATTCAGTCGCTTGATTCCCGTCTACACAGAAAGACTACGATATAATCAAAACATCAAATGCGCTCACACTTCTGCAATATGGAACTAGAATCCCAGCGGCGCAATTTTGCCGGCAAATGGAGATGCGCTAGCGGCAAATCAGTTGAGGGAGGTTTAGAGGGCAACAACCTCTCCGGTGCGCACCGACTCATCGGCGGCGAGGACAATGCGGAGGCTGTTGACGGCGTCGCTCATATGATCAGTCAAGTCTATGTCTTCGCGAATTGCCTTGAGGAAGTACGCCTGCTCACGGTCACAGAGTTCTTGGTGGTCGGGCTCGTCCGTCGTGTCGATAATTTCGTCTTCTCTAAGAGGATTGCCGCTTCCGTCAAGCGCGGCATGATGTACGAGAATCCTGTTAGTTTTTGTGTGTGAATCAATGTCGGACGAATCGGCGTCATCCCCATCCGCCGCTTTGACAATACTTGCGCAGCCCTTTGGCCCCGACACATCCTTAACAAAAAACGCTTCCTCACTTATCATGGGGCCCCATGCGGCTTCGTACCAACCGACAGAACCATCGTCAAATTTAACTTGAAGCTGGCCGTAGTTGTACATATCGGGTTTCAATTCGTCGCTCAGACGGGCGCCGATGGCGTGTACTTTCGTTGGTTGCGCTCCGGTCATTTGGCACATGACATCAACGTAATGTACACCGCAGTCCACGATGGGTGAGAAACTGTCCATTAAACGCTTGTGCCACTTCCACTCTTCCCCCGTACTTTGCTGATTGAGGTTCATGCGCATGACGAGCGGTTTTCCAAGTGTCTGCGCCTTCTCTATGAACAGCGTCCACGAGGGATGCTGCCTCAGAATATATCCCACGACGACTTTCTTACCTAATCGCAGTGCCGTCTGCTTCACAGATTCCGCTTGTTCGACGGTGAGTGCGATAGGTTTCTCGACGAAGATATGCGCTCCCGATTCCAAGGATTTCAGCGCGAACTCCGCATGAGTGTCGGGGAGCGTGTTAATCGAGACTGCATCGGGCTTCGTGGCATCAAGCGCCGTATAGAAATTGTCGAATTGCTCCAATCCGCCCAACTCCTGGGACAAATTGCCGCGCGTTTCCGGTCCTCGGCTGACCACCCCGACTATCTCGAACCCATCCAGTGTATGATATGCCCGGGCGTGCGACGCTCCCATATTGCCGCAGCCCACCACGAGCACGCGTATTGTATCGCTCATTAGAAATCTCCCTTGTGTGTTTGATGTTGGACCATTTTATCCTACGTGTAAATGTCAAATGTAGGGTTTTTGCGCTCGCGACGATTTTCGCGGTTTGGATTTTCCATAGTTAGAGCGGGGGATTCATCACAGATGTTCCGCCACTTCGTTCTTCCGCCCACGCCCTCAAAGGAACATCGTCCCAATCTCGGGGGATCCAGTATTGAGACGACGGGTGAAATTCGGGATCGTCGCCCAGCGGATTGTTGCCGGTGCTCAATGCGCCGAGCAATTGACGCCTAATCGGCGAACTGTTGGTGACCAACTCCGGATCCTGCTGAATGTAGTCGGCGGGACGCATCCAGCGGTAGTGATAGCCCACGTGCATGATCTTGCGTATCTTGCTTGACAGGTTTGGGCCAACACAGTGCCAAGTGGCGGTGCGCCAAAGTACGGCAGCGCCCGGCGCCAGCTTGAGTTCAACCGCTTTACCGGCATCCACCTCGCGATCCGAATCTCTCAATTCCTGCGGGGGACGCTTGTGACTGCCCGGCAACATCCACAAGTTACCGCAGTTAGACTCGCTCAGGTCCGAAAGTACGTAGAAGACTTTGACCTCCATGAAGGGAAGCCGCCCGTCTAGGGAAGGCGCTTCGAACAGATAGTCACCAGCCAAATCAGGATGCCAGAGGACGTTTCGGTATCCCTTCTGATGGTCCTCGCCATCACCCTTGCCTACTCCGCCAGCCTTGAGATCGCGCGGATATGGCGGTCGATAGTCCAGATGTGAAGTTCGAATCTGAATGTTCCATCCGATCGCGTCAACAACGAGCGGCAATATCCTCGGATGGTCGACAAGATCGAGAAACGCCGTGTGGTGCGCTAACGCATTGCGGACAGCAAACGGCTCATCGGGGTTCAAGCCTTGTGCCTCCTGAATCTTAGTAGTGACGTCGTCCACCGCTGACAACAGCGTCTCTAACTCACCTTCGGTCAGGAAGTTCTCAAGGATGACAAATCCCTTTTCCTCGAAGTCTTTCTCTTGCTGTGTCGTCATCGCGATGGGCATGGCTCTTCACCTGAATCGATTGAGTGGGCTGCCGTGGCCGTCCTCATTCTGGCTTTCGGCATTCCAAATTCTGCTCTCAAGAAATCGATTGTGTTCTAATGTCTGATTTTACTAGAGTTATGTCGCACGCGACCATCGTAGCTCTTAATCGCCTACTTGAATAGTCGCGTATTTTGTCCTCTCTGACGTGCACTACAAAGCATTGATTGGTTCAAACCTCTATGGTATCCTGTTAGAGGTGATCGAGTCAATTCAAGAATTTTATAGGAGCATGCATTCTCGGGGCTATTTCCAGAGCGGGCAGTCATGACACTATAATTACTTTCCAGTAATCAGGAAACCCTCGGTGCCCCGGGACTGTTACTCATCTCACGGAGTTTTAGACATGGGACGTTTGAGAGACAAAGTGGCTATAGTCACCGCGGCGGCACAAGGCATCGGCCGCGCGACCGTAAAACGATTTGCACAAGAAGGCGCAGTCGTGTATGCCTGCGACCTGCAGGAAGAAAAAATTAATCAACTGCAAACGGAAGTCGGAGACTCAGTTATCCCCGTTTGTCTTGACGTCACCGATGCATTAGCTGTGCGAATCTTCGCCGACCGTGTGGAGCATGATCAGAAAACCATTGACGTGCTTTTCAATTGTGTAGGGCACGTTCCCGAGGGTACTATCCACGAGTGCGATGATGATCAGTGGCACAAGGCTTTCGATATCAACACAAAGTCTGTCCACAACATGTGCAAAGCCTTCATTCCGCGAATGGACGCCAAAAACCCGGATGGGGACAAATGTATCGTGAACACAGCTTCCGTTGCATCGAGCGTACTTGCCACCGCGAATCGATACCTGTACATGGTAACCAAGGGGGCGGTTATAGCCCTGACCAAATCACTCGCGCACGATCATGTACAACTCGGTTTTCGGATAAATTGCGTTTGTCCGGGAACCGTGAACACGGAATCTTGGCGAAATGAACGGGCAACCACACCCGAACTACGCCAAGCGTTTGAAACCCGCCAGGCGATGGGGCGCGTAGCCACGCCGCAAGAAATCGCCGAATTGGTGCTGTACATCGCGGCGGAAGCCACGTACACGACCGGTGAGGAGTTCATCATTGACGGCGGTTGGCGAAATTCCGCAGGTGGATTCGGAACAGCGAACCATGAAGATCTCCGGCGTTACCTATAACCCAAGGTACCACCTATTGTTAATAGTTGAACTTGAGATTTTCCGAGTGTCAAATTGTAGTCCCGCTCGGTTTGGATAGACTTATCCAAACCGTATCCGATTGCAGTGGATTTGTCAATCCCTTGCGAGCAGTTTCCGTCGATTTAACGTACATCGACCCGGTTTGCGACGCATCTTTTGAGCGGATCGGGCTAGAAGCACGATCTGCGGGAATGGGTAGCAACATGCGTTGCCTATAACTAGCCACACTGCACCCGAGCGTATGGTGGACGTTTTCGCATCGATCACACAAATTGGCGTTCTCTTTGACCGAACGCCACCCCTTTGCCTCGAACAACATCTTCTCGGCGCCATGTGCGAATAATGTCACCGATATCCGACTCCTCTCCGAGCCTATCTTGCGCCTCGTCGCTCGTGAACCAGCCGCAACGAGTATTTGACTTGGTTAGGGCATCAAAATGTCTATTCTCGTCAGGGTAGCCGTAGACCCTGCACAATCCGTTACTCTCCTCGTGATCTGAAATGTATGACATCCATGGAACATCGACACCGAATTGTTCTTTGGTGAGTGTTTGCATTGACGAGATTCGGGAACCGACATCCCAATCGATGTCGTCGTCCTCCTCCCAACTCTTACCGCCCGGTAACTGCCATGCTCGTGCGTCATGGTCGTAAAGGAGGAAGTACGCCGGTTCCCGAGTCGGTTCGCGCTCTACCAAGAGGCGCGATGTTGTCAACGGAACGTCGGAATGAAAGGCCAACAGGCGTTTACCTGCGTCGCTCAGGGAACGATATGCCGCCTCGTTGTACGGGTAATGACCGGCGGCGGGCGGTGCACTCACGGCACAATACTTGTGGAAGATACCGCTGCGAAACTTACCCGCGGTGCCGCCCGGCGCCCAGTGCCAGGTGTACATGTTCAGCAGGAGCAGATCGCCGGCTTTTAGATCGGGATCGACAAAATCGGGTAATCTGTCCCTGTCGGGAGGCGTCAAGTCCAGTATCTTAGCGTCGGGGTCGATGACCTGATGCAACTCATGAGATTTGGGAGAAACCAGGAGCGGGCCATATTCGGCGTCGAAATCGGTCAGGGGAACAATCGCAAACAGCCAATTCATTGAGGAACCGACCGGGCGCCATCGCTTGTAGTCGTTATGCGGATTGGATCCCTTGTCTCCGGGTGTGCGCACGTAGGCTACGAAGGCGGCTAAGTGCGCTTGTTCGCCCAACAAGCTCTCAATACAGCGGACAATCGTGGGATGTTCGGCGACCGGCGCCAATTCCGGATGGGCGCTCATCATGTTTCCGCTGACGGTGTACTTACCTGGTTCCGGGTATTCGAGTGACGGCGGGAAGGCGGTGCGCTCCGCCTGAACTTCGACGATGTTCCGTAGCGCTACAGTTTCGTCGGGGGACAAGACATTCCGAACGATGAGAAAGCCGTTTTCACGATAGTCGGCTATCTGTTCGTTGCTGAAGACGTTGGTGTTGGCCATTCGTAAAATACCTCATGTTTTGGGTGACTACCCATGCGGGGGATCAGGTGAAGGATCTGCGTACGTGTGCACCATGATCGTACTCACATATTGTGAGAGTAGCCTTATTGCAATACGGTTGCATTGCGCTCCGCTGGAACGCGAGATTCGCAAGTCTTAATTGTTTAGTTCAGTCCAGAACTTACGCGCCAGCAGGATATCGATCCTACATTACGCTCATGGTGTGGGAACGGGGATTGAACTGAGCACGGCGAACTCACATTCCCAAAACAGATTGATAAACTAAACAGTTACCGTAAGTCGCACCTCTATTGATATACGGCTTCTCCGGAGCGAGGGTATCCGTTGGAGCTCACTTATATTTTGATTATCTGACACGCCCCGTACCAGAAATTTTATTTCGCGAATCGGAAGGCACTCCCCCTACCCGTAATAAAATGTCGCCTTCTATAGGAGGAAACTCCTATTCCCGATTATCACTATAACGCCGCGATTCGGAGATCGCTCCTACTGAACTCAACCTATACCTACATCGCTATACCGTTCTGTTATCCAGCGAGTATTCACGGTTGCCCTCAGGACCCCCGCCAATTGCCCACGTTCCTCGGAATAGGGACTGTCGCTTCAGCGGCATCGCCGCGATCATTTTGTGGTTAAGGTTGAGTCGATGCCACTGCGCCCATATAGAATTGTAACAGTTGAAGACGGCACAGCGGGGATTGTCCGGATTAGTCCAGTCGTTTGCCGCGTGGACGAGGCTTTCCGTGAAGATGACCACTGACCCCGGTGGGCAACTGTAGTCATCCATTTGGGCTCGCATACTCATCTCCCATGGCGAGTCGCTGATGTTGGGACGGTAGGGGTCTGGTCCGCCATAGTTGAAATGCGCTTTGTGTGACCCACTGAGGAAGGAGGTGCCTCCGGTTCCTGCTTTTACCTCCTCAAGTTCCCACACTACCCGCGTAAGCCCGGAAAATATCTTGCCGCCCGCGACCTGATACCGCATGGCGTTGGCTTGCTGCGGCGGACGCACGACGTGTGGCAGTCCATTGTCGCTCCGTTCCGATTTACTCCAACCGGGCGGTCGGACGGTAATGAAGGAACCTTCGCATCGAAAACCGTAGCAATCGTCTTTCACAAAGGGTTCTTCAGTCAAGATTTCGGACAGGATTCCGACAATCGCCGGATGATCGAGTAGTTTCTGGAGTGCGCCTTCATAACTCTGTCTAGCACCGGCATACACCTCCGCCTTCGTCTCTTCGATCTCAGCCTCTGACAGCACGGCGGGTAGGAGTATCCAGCCGCGGAGGTCAAAAAAGAACATCTGCTCCGGGGTCATTGGCACCGGTACGCCGGTGGGGATGCCGTGGACATCTTTTGTCTCCGTGGTTTGCGTTGATGTCACCCTTCGAGGTTTCCTTCCATATATAGTGTGTCTTAGAATTGATGAGACTCTCCAAACCGGTGCGGTTAGGATAGCGTACCTACCGGGGGCGAAAGTGTCTATTTATTTTCAGAATTCACCATTGTTTATGGATTTGGCGTCCCAGTGAAGCGAAGAATAAAACGTGAGAAGCATAATGCGTAATACGTAATACGTGAATTGCAGGTTGGGTTTCGCTATCGTTCAACTCGACCTACCTCTACTATTTTAATATTGACATCTTTCTCAACGATGAAATATCGCCTGTATGGAGTTGGTAGAAATAGACACCATTTGCGACATCTTCGCCGAAGCTATTGCGACCGTCCCAGTGTGCGGCACGGGTTCGATTGGTGTAGAATCCCGCTGGCTGCCGCCCTAACGCCAACCGTCGGACGACGGTGCCTTGCACGTCATAAATCAGTATCTGTACATCAGCGTCCTGCGCCAATTGATACGGAATCCAAGTCTCCGGATTGAACGGATTGGGGTAGTTGGGCAACAGCACCGTCCTTTCCGGAGTCAATGCAGTCAAAAGATTCTGCAAATACTGAATGCCCTTCAGTGATGTTGCATCTGCGAGTCCCAATAGACGCGCAGTTTCAAGCCACTGTTTAACGTCGGTTGTCCGAAGCATGAGCGATCCGTCCGGAGCTACCGGTGGCGCGCCTGGTAGCTCATCTCTCATTCCCGCGGCCAGCACCAGATCAATGATACTTACAATTCCATCCCTGTTCACATCTGAGCGGTTCGGCGCGGATCTGCCCAAATTCCCTGCGATCAACACCAGATCCTGCATATCCACAATCCCGTCCCCGTTCACATCAGCCGGAACATGTGAAGGCTCTTCAAATTGCGAAACCTCAACTTCCGGTTCGATCTCCCACAGCAGTACAGTGCCATCCCAGCTTCCGCTTGCAAGCGTATGCCCATCTGGGCTGAAGGTCACGCTCGAGACCCAAGACGTATGTCCTTCAAGTGTATACATGTGCACTCCCGTCTGCGCATCCCACAATCGGATGGTCTGGTCTCGACTCCCACTGGCAAGCGTCCTTTCATCCAGACTGAACGCGACGCTCAAGACTCTATCCGAGTGACCTTCAAGTACCTGTTTCTGAGTTCCGGTGACCGCATCCCACAGACGGACAGTGTCGTCTTTAACGCCCCATACATCGCCGCTCCCGCTGGCAATCACCTGACCATTGGGGCTGAACGCTACGCAGTTGACGGTAGTGGTGTGGCCCTTCAGTATCAGCAATTGCGTACCTGTGACCGAATTCCACAGACGGATGGTAAAGTCCTCACTCGCACTGGCGATCGTTCGACCATCCGGGCTGTACACAACCCTGTTGATATCACGCGTATGCCCCTCCAATTTCAGCTTGTGTCTACCTGTTGTTGCATCCCACAGACGGATGGTACGGTCCCCACTACCGGTGGCGAGTGTTCCTCCATTCCGGCTGAATGCTACGCTTTTGACCTCTCCCGTATGGCGAGTAAGGATTTGCTTCTGCGCGCCCGTGACCGCGTCCCACAAACGGGTTTTGCGGGAGAAACCGCCCGCAGTTGCGATTGTCCGCCCATCCGGACTGAACGCGACGCTACTTGCCCCTGACCCACGTCCGATGAGAGGTTGCTTAGGCGCGTTTGTGACTAAATCCCACAGACGGAGGTGAACAAAATTACTTGCGATTGCGAGCGATCGGCCATCCGGGCTAAACGCTATGCTGCTGACCGGGGCCGAATGTCCGTCCAGTGTTCGCGTCACCATACCTGTCGCCGTATTCCACATACGGGTGGTAGCGTCCCGACTCCCACTAGCAAGGGTGCGACCGTCCGAACTAAACGCGACACTATTAACTGCTCCCGTATGTCCTTTCAGTATCAGTTTTTTGGCGCCCGTGGCCGCGTCCCACAGACCGATGACAGCGTGGGAATCCCCGGCGGCAATCGTGCGACCATCCGGGCTGAATTCGACGCTGCCCACCCAATACGAAGGCGTAGGTAGTCTCAACTTCTGAGCGCCTGAGACTGTGTCCCACAGTTGGACAACGCTTGCAGAACTCCCGGTGGCGAGGGTTCGACCATCCGGACTGAACGCTACACTGTAGACCACGCCACCGAAGAGGCCCCTACCAACAAAAAGCGAGACGCATAGATTGCGTGCGCCCGTAACTGTATCCCACAGACAGAAAGATTCGTCGTCACTTCCGCTGGCAAGTGTCTTTCCATCCGGGCTAAACGCGACGGCATTGACCTCGGCCCTATGCGTCCCAAGTGTGCGGCGGTCGCCCGTGATCACATCCCAGAGGCGGATAGTATGGTCCGAACTTCCGCTGGCGAGCGTTCGACCATCCGAACTGAATGCCACGCTATTGACTCCACTCGTATGTCCTTCAAGTGTCTGCAAGTGTGCCCCCGTCACCGCATCCCATAGGCGAACCGTCCGGTCCCGACTCCCACTCGCAACCGTGTTTCCATCCGGGCTAAACGCAACGCTTGTGACGTCACCGGTGTGTCCGCTGAACAAGGCAACTTCTTGATTGGTCGCCGTTTCATAAATCCAGATTCCGATAGAACCCGCAACGGCGAGCCGCGCGCCGTCCGGAGAATACTTGAGTTCAGATATCAATCCCTTGCCGAGTCTCGCTTTTGCACCCTCTGGCAGGTGCCATTGCGGGGAATCTTGGGCAAAGGTGTTGAGCGAGATTAGGATGAACAGCGTCAGTAAGGTTAAGGTTGTTTTCATGCGAAGTTGTCTCGTCTTGAGCGTAAATCTTCATGTAGGAGGAAAAACAACCGCAGCGACTTACGAACGGGTAATGAATTGCCCTCCAACACCACCAACAGCCAGCCACTATTGCCGTCTGAATGTGTGATGCTCAGTTAAATCTTCCCCAATGCCTTGAGGATACGGCCGGGTGACATGGGGAGGTCTTTCATTCGAACGCCGACTGCTCGGTAGATGGCGTTTGCTATGGCGGCGGGCGGCGCAACGATGGGCGTTTCGCCAACTCCCCTCACACCGTAAGGATGACCCGGATTCGGTACTTCGACGATTACAGCGTCGATCATTGGCAGGTCAAGGGAGGTGGGTATTCGGTAGTCAAGAAAACTGGCGTTAGTCATTTCGCCGTCATCGTTGTACATGTATTCCTCGTTGAGCGCCCAACCGATGCCTTGAACCGCTCCGCCTTGCATCTGTCCTTCGACGTAGCTCGGATGAATGGCTCTTCCGGCGTCTTGAGACGTCGTATAACGTAGAATTTCCACCTTACCGGTGTCGGGATCGACCTCGACGTCAACGATGTGAGTGCCAATCGAGGGACCAGGCTGAGTGGGATCAGCAGAAGCGCGACCGACTATGGGCCCGCCGGTTTCGTCGAGTTTTCCAGCAAGTCCTTTGAAATCGATCTGCTCCGTTTTTCCGTTGACGCATCGAAACAGACCGTCGGCGAACTCCACCTCTTCCACATCGACTTCCCACAGTTTTGCGGCACGCTGAATCATCTGTTCCTTGACATCTTGGGCGGCATTGTATGCGGCATACCCGGTTGCAAATGCAGTCCGGCTACCACCGGTGACATCGGTGTAACCAACCGAATCTGTGTCAACCACCGTCGGCGTAACCGATTCCGCGGGAATGCCCAACACCTCGGCAGCTTGCATGGCGATGGCGGCGCGTGTGCCACCGATGTCGGTTGAGCCTTCGACGAGACTGATTGTACCATCGGTGTTCACATTGATGGATACGCTCGACTTGAGACCGAAATTGGGCCAAAAACCGGAAGCGACTCCCCGTCCGGTGTTCTTTCCTTCCAATGGCGCGGAATAGTGGGGGTGTTCCTTCGCGGCTTCAACCGTTTCGATGAAACCGACTCGGGGCAAAGGAGGTCCGTCCACACGCGTGTCTCCCTCCTTTGCGCTGTTCAGGAATCGGAATTCAAGTGGATCCATCTGAAGCTTCTCGCAGATTTCATCAATGATGGTTTCAACCGCAAATGCCGCATTAGTTGCGCCCGGAGCCCTGTACGCCGAGGTCTTGGGTTTGTTGACTACGACATCATACCCGTCGACAAGGGCGTTCTCAACATTGTAGCAGGAGTAGATACACATCGCACCCGCGCCCACGGGAGATCCGGGATAAGCACCGGCTTCGTAAGCGAGGTAGCCCTCCGCCGCCGTGATACGCCCCTCGTTGTTTGCGCCAATCTTGACGCGCACATAGGAACCGGGGGTTGGTCCGGTGCCCTCAAAGACATCGGCGCGGTTCATCAGCACTTTCACCGGTCTTCCGGTTTTCATGGACAGCATCGCGGCAACGGGCTTGATATAGACCTGTATCTTGCCGCCAAAGCCGCCGCCGATCTCCATTGGAACGACCTTGATTTTCGAGAGGGGTAGCTGAAGGATTGAAGACACCTGCTGCCTCACGCCAAAGGCGCCCTGCGTGCTGCACCAGATCGTCAGTTGTCCGTCAGGGTTGTGCAATGCGGTTGCGTTGTGAGGCTCGATGTAGCCTTGATGCACCGTCTGTGTCGTGAACTCGTGCTCAATCACGACATCGGCTTCCGCGAAGCCTTTTTCCAGATTGCCCTTCTTGTGTTGGAAGTGGCTGGCGACGTTGCTCGGATTATCGGATTGCTTCCCCATCTCATCGGTTTTCAAATCCTCGTGCAGCAGCGGCGCATCAGATTTCATGGCTTCGCGCACGTCGACGACGGGCGGCAGCACTTCGTATTCTACGTCAATGAGTTCGAGCGCTTCTTCGGCAATGTGCGCGTTGATTGCCGCAACCGCCGCAACTTGGTGCCCCTTGTATAGCGCCTTCCTCCCTGCCAACACGTTGTCTTGGAGATCTTTCAGGCGAACTGCGCCCTCCCCAAGATCGGCAATGGTGTCTCCCACTTGGGGAAAATCTTTTGCCGTTACTACCGCCTTCACGCCGGGATAGGCTTCCGCTCGACTGGTATCAATTGATTTGATGCACGCGTGGGCGTGCGGACTCCGCAAAACTCTGCCGTGTAACAGTCCAGCCGCCTGAAAATCCGCCCCATAGAGGGCGCGACCGGTTACTTTGTCAACACCGTCATGTCGGATGGGACGGGTGCCAACAACCTTGTACTCTTTCTTTTCAGCCATCGTGGAATTGCCTCCGGGGATATCGTGTGGTCCGAATCATGATGAGCGTGGGTGGATTTGTTGCAGCGAATTCGGCGTTATGAACAGTCCGTGTTCCAAAAACGGGCTTCTTCTGAAAGGTTGATTCATCCTAATCGAAAAGGGGATTAGTGTCAAGTGGAAAGTGCCGAGATGGCAAATTCATGAAGACGGTGCATGGTACTAAAGTGTTGAGGGGAAGGGCGGAAGGGAGGAAAAATGGAAGGGGAAACGCAGTGGTGGGTACCCCTGTAAACAGTAACTATTGGGGAAGGATGGAAGAATTAACCCGAGTCGTGATGGGGAAAGGGATTCCCATCGTTCAATTGCCCCATAGGGAAGGTGGAGAGATCCCAAAGTAAATGTCGATACTTATTCAGTCGCTTGATCACTTCGTTGGACTATCACCTACAAGCAGCCAGTCTGCAACAACTGTCGTCTATTATATCAGTCGAGTAACATACGATCGACACATGGGCAAAAATGAGTGTGAATGACTATAGTCTAGAAATCTACTCTTCAACAGAATCTGTGTTCTTTGATTCAACACGAACGCCCCGCCATGGACGAATGTCATCGCTGATTGCATAGAACGCCGGAATCACGAAAAGTGTCAAAAGGGTTGCCACCGACAGCCCCCAAACAACAGTGCTTGCCATCGGCATCCAAATCGCCGACTTCCCGCCGACTCCCAACGCCATCGGCAGCAAGCCGCTCACGGTCGTAATCGAGGTAAGTAGGATCGGACGTAAGCGTGTGCGTCCCGCACTGATGATCGCACGCCATTTATCGACTCCTGCCGCGCGCTGGCGGTTGATAAACTCAACCCGCACGATCGAGTCGTTCACGACGATACCGGCTAGCGCGACAAGTCCGTATGTTGAAGCCACGCTCAAGGGGTTTCCGGAAGTAAGTAGCCCTACCTTGGCGCCGATGAACGCGAAAGGTACGGTGGTCAAAATGACTAGCGGTTGAAGGAAAGACTTGAACTGCGTTCCCAATTTGAGATAGACCAGCAGAATACCGAAACCGAAGAATATAGGTATTCCGGTAAAAACCTTCTGGAATTCCGCAAATTCGCCGCCAGATTCGAGTGTGTAGCCCGGATAACGCGGACTGATCCCATCGAAATGCCCACGAAGCATCTGATTAACTTTCACCGCTGAAGTTACGTCCTCATCAACATTGGCGGTGATCGTGATGGCTCTCTCCTGTTTGTAGCGATGAATCGTGGAATAACCCGGCACCACCTCCAGGCGGGCGACATCTCGGATGGGCACCGGCACGTCGGTTGTCCCATCAATTTCAGGTTTGTCACATCTTGGAGCGACGATCGCCCGAATTCTCCGAATTTGACGACGACATCAATCTCTTCATCACCGTCGCGGAATACGGTGGCTTTCGTGCCTTCAAACGCGTTACGAACGGTGAACCCAATCTGACGGATCGTCATGCCGTATTCGTTGGCTTTGTCTTCATCAATATGGAGATTTATTTCCTCTTGACCCGGAGCGTAGTTGTCAGTGATGTCGGTAACTCCGGGAAGTCTGTCCAGTTCCGTTTTCAACTCATTGGAGATTGCCTCGAGTTCATCGAAGTTTTTTCCCTTCACTATGATTTCGACATCCGCACCGGCGGGCGGTCCTTCTTCTCTTGTCTGAAATTCGATCTGCTCGGGTCCCGTGATTCGGCTGAGTTGCACCCTTAGTGCCGCGATGATCTCATCAAGTGTGCGGGCGCGATATCTTGCCTCGACAAACTCGATATGGAGCATTCCGAGGTTGCCATTACGCTGGCTAAAGTTGTTTTCAATCGTGTGCCATCCGGTTCTCGCCATAACTGCTCTGATTTCAGATTTGGGGAGCGAAAGCGCAACCGCCTCGAATTTCCGGATTACGTCATCTGCCGCTTCCAATCGAGTGCCCACCGGCATCGTGATGTAGACGTATACCATCGGGCACTCATCGCCACGGAACATGTCGACCTCAACCAGTCCGAGAGGGATTGGAACGATGCTTAAGACTAAGCAAGCGGTCACGCCGCCCAATACCCAATAACGGCGGCGCAGGGCGAATCCCAACAGTCTGGAGTAGGGTTTCAGCAGGTAACGCATCAGTCGGTCTCTAGATTTGGAATGGCGGACTTTACCCCACTCCGCAATGTGGGATGGCAAAATGAAGAAGCATTCAAACAGGGATGCGGCAAGCGTCAATGCGACGATGATTGGGATTATCTTCATGAATTTTCCGACAATCCCCGGCAGCAGCGCGAGCGGGAGGAAGATGGATGCGGTTGTCAAGGAAGCGGTGATCACGGGCCAAGCGACCTCGTACGCGCCGTTGATAGCCGCTTGGATAGGCGGTTCGCCTCCCTGCATGCGACGATAGACATTTTCCATCACGATAATCGCGTCGTCTACAATAATGCCGAGCACCAACACCAATCCAAACAGCGACATGGTGTTGATCGATTCGCCCGCAACGCCCATGAGGCCAAAGGTGATTAAGAGTGTCAATGGGATACCGACGGCGACAAAGAGTGCGTTCCGCAGTCCCATGAATAGGTACAAGACAAGGAGTACGAGGATTACACCGAAGAGCGCGTTATTTTGAAGTATTCCGAGCGAATCACGAATATAAATCGAGCTATCGTTCACCAATGTGATTTCCGCATTCTCAGGCAGTTGACTAGTCCGAAATTTTTCTGTGATGGCTCGCACCGTATCAACAATCCGGATTGTACTGCCATCGCCTCGTTTTGCTACCGAGAGGGTAATCCCCGGTTCCCCATTCAAACGGGAAATTACAGTCGGTTCTTCGTAGGTATCGCGAACCTGTGCAACGTTTCCCACGCGGATTTTGCCGCCACCGGGAATCTGTTTTACTATCACATTTTGGATTTGGTCGATTGCATCAAATTCGCCGACCGTGCGCAACAGGTATTCCGAACGACCGATTTTCAATTCGCCCGCCGGGACATCCATATTCTTGGCCCCCAACGCACCGACAACGTGCCCCAACGTCAGCGAAAACCGAGCAAGCCGGTCGGGTTCAACCTCGACCCAAATCTGACGCTCACGAATCCCAAAAATTGAAACCTCCAACACACCCTCTACGCCCCCGATTTCATCTTGGAGCGCTTCTGCCAGTTCTTGCATCTTTCTTTCAGCGAGGTCACCCGATACGACCACGTCTATCACCTGCGTTGACGTATTTGATTCCAACTTGAACAAAACAGGCTCTTCCGCATCTTCGGGAAGATTCTGGACCTTATCTAACTCTGAGCGGAGGTCTTGGTACAGTTTGTCAAACTCGTCTCGTGAGATACTTTGTTCGAATTTTATGCTGATGCCGGCAAATCCCTCTGCGGCGGTCGAGGTGATGGATTCGATTTTATCCACATCAGCTATCTCGTCCTCTATAGGTTTGACGATTAGTTTTTCGATTTCTTGGGGCGAAACGCCGGGGTACATCACCCAGATTAGCGCCCAGTTGAACGACATGTCGCGTTCAAGTTCGCGCGGCATATTGATGAGTGTGTGTGATCCCAAAACAATTACCGCAATGGTAATCATGTGCACCAGTACCGGGTTGTTGACGGATAGTTTGAAAAAGGGTTTCATGATGGGAATGTCCCGGTTGATAGCGTTAGGTCAACCTAGGTTTCTATTGTAACAGTGAAGCCGATTTTTGGTTCTCATACACTAAAGTCAATCATGTTCATATTTATGCACATATAGATTGGGTGCTGCTCGACCTGCTAGTTGAAGATTGTTGCGACAAATCAAGTGTCTCTAGGAGGGAACTCCGCTCAAGGCCAAGTTATCGCCACCGGGATGGGAAATCTCTATCGCAATCGCTAACCGTTAGCTTGATCGCTCCTACAAAAAGATACGCAGTAGATTTGTTGCAGTGCCGGAAAACGCTCGGATTCTGTTTAGGTTGACAACATGATTCCCGCTCCGAATCGGCCTGTCGTTCCTTTTTGGTGCCGCACCGAGAAGAATCGGTGCGCGTCGCAATAGGTGCATATTCGGGCGACCTCTATATTTTGCGGCGGAATTCCTACATCCATAATTTGCCGTCTGTTGGCTTCCCAAAGGTTGAAGTATCCCTTGCCGCTGGACAGCTCAACGTTGATATACCCGTCTGTGCCGCCAAACGCATCCTTAACCTGCGCGATGACATCGTGGCCAATTTCGTAGTGACACGGACCGATTGAGGGGCCAATCCCTACCAACAGGTCTCGCGGTTTGCAATTGAATTCTTGGATTAAGATTTCCACGGTATTCCGGGCTATCAGTTTGACGCTTCCCCGCCAGCCAGCATGCACCGCAGCTACGACGCGATTTCGGGGATCGAAGAGGAGCACAGGAACGCAGTCCGCCGTGAGTACCGTTAAACAAAGACCGGGTACTGATGTCACCATCGCATCAGTGGCTTCAACTGCCGTGTCGTAGTCAACCGTACCGCGCCCTCGCATCTGCGCCGTCACGACCGTCACCGTGTTACTGTGAATCTGTTTGGCAAATGTAAAACCGGGGAGGGGCATTTGGATAGTGGCTGACAAACGTTCACGATTTTTCAGTACGGTTTCGTGGACATCGCCGACGTGAAATCCTAGGTTCAGAGATTCGTATGGCGGCAGGCTCAATCCGCCGATGCGGGTCGAAACGAAGTGGTTTACCCCGCCCTGATTTGAAAGGTTTTGAAACCGGAATAGGGACGACAAGTTATGACATTCTTCTAACACGACAACCTGCCCTAGTTCAAAGGGTTGAGTATAACGTTCCGCAAATTAACAACGCAGATTATCGACGGTCGGGTTTCAAGGCGTCGGCACATTTCGGTGGAGTTTCTCCCCGAAATGAAATAGTCGCATTTTCTCATGAGTTCCGTTCCACCTAATCGATTCCCATACTTCAAACTTGCAAAAAAAGGGGAACCATGGTTTGCCTTCGTCGGAGTTCCATTTTGGTCGTTGGCCTCAGGTTGCATTCCGGGCGGCACAGGACGGCACCGGGGCCGCCTCTAAACTGGGAGTATGGTAC
Source organism: Candidatus Poribacteria bacterium (assembly GCA_028820655.1). GTDB lineage: Bacteria > Poribacteria > WGA-4E > WGA-4E > JAJDTR01 > JAJDTR01. The sequence goes on from JAPPIK010000001.1 coordinate 80,454, forward strand.
GGAGTCAATCGGAACTGTCGAGTACACTTCGCTGACCGAGACGCTTTACAGGTGCCTGGCGTTGTGGTAAACTAACGTCTGCAAATTCCACATCCTTCGTGACCGATTGAAACAAAGGAGTCGAGATTATGAGAAGCTATTTTGTTGGTATTGAATACGCTGGGAAATCGACGTTAATTGACCTTCTAACCGAGTATTATCATCGCCTGAAGTTACCCACGCATGACGACGATCATTTTACCATTCCCGACCGAACGTTAAGTCCCGAGTCACGCGCCCTCATGTTGGATTTCCCCGATGACGTGAAGGAGCGTCTGCAGCGCATGCAGATTAACTATCATTTTGGAGTCGCCAGGGATTGCACGAATCCGATGATTTCGGGTTGGTACATTGAGGAAGCGATTTACTCCGAAATTTACGGCAAAGACCCCGATAGTCCGTACTACGGGGACTATAGATACGCTGCACAGACGACGTATGAAGGCGAAATCTTTGCGATGCATTTCCCGGACATCGTGTTGATTCACGTCACTGCGAGCGATGAAGCTATCCGTGAACGCATGAATGCGAACCCTCACGAATACGAGATTATCAAAGAGCCGGACATTCCCGTAATCAAACGGCGCTTTGAAGAGGAGGTCGAAAAATCATTCTTGACCAGAACCGGCAAAAGGGTCGTGATTGACACCACGGACAAAACGCCGGCGGAATCCTTGGATGAGCTACTGTTGGTGACCGATCCGTTGGTGACATTTGGGGAATTGGCGTTGCGGTCACTCCCGATCCCGGATGGAGATTATGATGTGCGGTATGAAAACGGGGTGCGAAAGATGATTGCGAAGTAGTGAATGGCGCTCGAACTGTTGGGTTCAAAGGCGCGTTTCAGGAAGGAATCAGTTTTACCGCAGGCAAGAGAGAATGTAGAAACTGGGTTGTGAAGAAAAATACCGTGTCCGGGCAATAGCTCTTTGCAACGGGATTCCTACTGCCGCCAGCTACGCCGACGCTTTCAAGCGCAACCCCCTAGAGATTACAACACGGTCAAGGAGGTCAAAAAGGAATTGTGACAGGAGGGCAAGAAGCGCGGCGGGAATGGCGCCCTGCAGAATGACGTCGGTAGCGTTTAGGTTGATTCCACTAAGGATGAGTTCACCGTACCCTCCTGCACCTATGAATCCGGCTAGGGTTGCGGTGCCGATGTTGATGATTGTGCTTGTTTTTACGCCGGCGAGGATTGACCGAGATGCCATCGGCAGGTAGACCTTTGTGAGTTGGGAACGTGGCTCAAGCCCGAGGGCGGCGGCGGATTCTCGAATCGGTGTGGGGATATCCTGCAGTCCGGCTGTCGTGTTGCGCACAATAGGAAGCAAACTGTATAGAAAGAGCGCAGTAATCGCGTTACGCATATTTGTGCCCAAAACGGGAATCAGAACGGCGAGCAGGACAATCGAGGGGATGGTCTGAATGATGCCGGTCAACCCCAAGATGCATTGACTGAAAATGCCTGGCCGGCTCGCGCGTATTCCCAGCGGAATGCCGATAATGACGGCAAGAAACATTGAGATTGCCACCAATGTCAGGTGTTCACCGGTTAGAGGGGCAATCTTAGAAATGAACTGCGAGAATCCCGATTTGACGTTCGCCGTTTGTACCTCAGTATCGCCCGATTCAGACTCTCGAAAATATAGGGCGGCGGCGCGTGTGTAGTCTTTCATACGTTCCGCTGCCACGTTGAGTTGAATCATTAGTGTTTCATCAATGGTTCCCTTTAGCGCGCCAATAGCGGCAACAGCTTTCGGATCGATGTCCAATCGGTGTAGGAAGACGGCGTTATACTTTGGAAAGAACTCCAAATCGTCCTCCAGGACAGCCAGGTCGTATTCTCCCAACTTCGCGTCCGTGGAATATGCATCCATGAGATCTATATCGCCACTGTTCAGAGCAACGTATGTCAAAGCATGCTCCATTCCGCGAGGTCTCATCTTCAGGTCATAGTGCTTACTCAGAGGTTCCCAGCCATCCTTGCGATTCAGAAATTCATGTGTAAATCCAAGTTTCAGATTCGGGTGGTGCCTCAAGTCGCTAATCTTCCGAATGTTGAGCGATTCCACCGTTTCACGGCGCATAGCGAACGCATATGTGTTGTTGAATCCGAGTTCACCGGTCATGCCGATACCATGTTCGGCAAGCGCCGCTCGCATCTGTTCCGATGTCAGGGACGTTTTCGATTTCAGGATTGTTTCCTGAATTGTGCCGGTGTAGTCCGGATACATGGAGATGTCGCCATTGGTTAGCGCCCTCCATACGATGATGGTGCCACCCATACCTTGTTTGTGTTCGACGGAGAACCCGGTATCTTCCAACAGGCGTTTCGCTATCTCGCCCAGAACGTATGACTCCGTAAATCTCTTGGAGCCGACCTGAATTTGTTGGGCGTCGACGGTCAAAGGAGTGACGATGAGCAGCACTGCAAGGCACTTCGCTTTAGGCAAATCCCTTGCGGTTTTCCAAACTCTTAAGAGCCGGTTTGAAAAAGTCGTAGCAAAGCAATTCATAAATTTCCGATTTGCTGCTTCCTGTCGCCCCTCTGGGGCTTTTAATGTGTGGCTAATCACCGTTCCTATACACCTTCAAGATCTCTATGGGAATTCTATCGCATGGGAAGTGCTATCGCACTCGTTTGATCCTGTCCGGTTACTTGATCACTCGCTTTCCACTCACTTGATCCGCACCGGGGCCTACTAGGGGCAGGTGCATCGAATTCCATCTCAATTTTGGGGCCAAGGTACGTTTCAGGAAACATGATTGGATCCAAATTGACTATTCAAGCAAGTTCTAAACATAGGAGCCAGTTTAGTTGGAAAATAGAATTGGTAGAAAGTAGCTTCATAGTTGGACTAGGCTCCTCTGTGCCGAAATGAAATCTGAAATAAATTGATCTGACGGTCTATCTCGCAGGTCATCCAAGGTGCCTGCTTGGATGATCCGGCCCTCTTTTAGCACCACGATTTGATCTCCGAGGTAGGCGGCTTCCGCCATATCGTGGGTAACGAGCACGACGGTCTTGCCAAGGTTCTGAAAGATCTCTTTGAGTTCGGTTTGGAGCGAGGCGCGTACGACGGGGTCCAGCGCACCCAGCGGCTCATCCAAGAGAAGCACGTCCGGATTCAACACGAGCGCCCGCATCAAACTGACCCGCTGTCGCTGACCCCCCGATAGTTCCACGGGATAACGGCTTAAGGCGTCTTCGGGAAAACGGGTCAACTCGCAAAGTTCGCTCAGACGTTCACCCGTCTCGTCATCGGCAATGGCGAGATGCTTTGCCATTAGCGCTACGTTCTGGGACGCCGTAAGATGGGGAAACAAACCTCCGTCTTGGATGACGTAACCCATCCGCCGGCGCAACGCAAGGACATTGTTCCGCGAAACACGTTGCCCCTCAAATTCGACACCCCCCGATGTCGGTTCCAGCAGACCGTTCATTAGTCTCAGGATAGTGGATTTCCCACACCCGCTCGGCCCAATCAGCACCGTGGTCATGGCTGATTCTATGGTCAACCTTGTGGGATAAAGCGCCGTCGTATCTCCGAAGCGCTTGCTAACATCGTTTAGTTGGATCATATTTCCCGCGGCTTTAATAAGGCAACCGCAAACCATTTTTGCTTGTCGAGCCACTGGTTCTGAATTTCGAGGCCGGCAGCGCGGCATATTTCCGCAAAACTCTGAAAGGTGTACTTATGTGAATCTTCGGTGTGAATATACTCCCCCTGCTCGAAGCTAAACTCTCGCTGAAGATTGTTGATGTAAACGTACTGAGGACATTTACTAATTAAACGCATCTCAATACGAGAGTGCTCTTGGACGAAAGGCGCAAAGTGATCGAATTCGGAGATTGAGAAGGTAGCGCCAAGTTCACGGTTAATTCGCGCCAGGAGGTTTTTGTTAAACGCGGCGGTGACTCCGGCGGCATCGTTATATGCGGCTTCAAGGATATGGGACGCTTTCACCAAATCGAAACTAATCAACAATCGGTCTTTCGAGTCCATCCGTTTGCGAATCTTAGTCATAAACGAGACAGCTTCCGCGCGATTGAAGTTGCCGATATTGCTGCCTATGAAAAGAAATAGACGAGGTTCTTTCGGGGCGGGAATAATCGGGAGGGCGTCGGCATACTCGGCGGCGATTGCCGTAATCGAGAGTTCATCGATTTGGCCGAGCAAGGCGTGCGAAGAGGCTTTCAAGAAACTGGAAGAAATATCAACGGGAATATAGTGTAGATGCTTTTGGCGCTTCAACGCTGCGTTGATTAATAGGCGGGTTTTTATGGAATTGCCGCTGCCAAATTCCACGATCGCCAGTTCATGGCCCAAGGCGTCGATAATGTCGGTGGAATTATCTTCGAAAATCTTCTGCTCAGTGCGTGTAAGGTAATACTCCGGCAACTCGCATATCTGCTCGAATAACTTGGATCCAGCCAAATCATAGAAATATCGACAGGGAAGAGTCTTCTGCTGCTTGGATAGCCCGTCAACCACCGCTTGTGAAAATGCCCGTTCTTCATGACTCCTTGGCAACTCGATTAGATTAAGGTGCGGGGTTGGCCAATGTTGAACTTGCAACTCCTCCAAATCATATCTCCTCAGTTGCTCGGATTGAGGGAATCACGACGATAGGTATCCTCTCTGCACCGCGTTTCCCGTGACGTAGGCGTATTATATGATTGCTCGTTCGGTTGAGTCAAGCCAAATTCCGATTGCGTCTAACCTTCTCATACGTCAAACGCTAAAGCGGCAAGGGAGCAAATAATTTCATTTTGTTCACAGAATCCACGCGGGTTATAGTACTGATTTATCGGCGGTGCAACATTCCGGAGAGTCTACTATGAAAGATGAGAATAAATCTCAAACATTGGACCGTGGAACCGGTCTGATTGATCTTGACCCATGGCTGGAGCCATTCGCGGACAAATTGCGAGAGCGCTTTGCCCACTACGAACGCTTGAGAAGTCGTATAGATGGCGAGGACAGTGATGGAATAATGGGGCAGATTAGCTTAGGGCACCGCTATTTGGGATTCAATCGCGGCGAGATGGATGGGCAGAGCGGTGTTTGGTACCGTGAGTGGGCTCCGGGTGCGGATTACTTGGCATTGATAGGTGAATTCAACGATTGGAATAGAGACGCCAATCCGCTAGTGAGGGATGAGCACGGCGTCTGGCAGATCTTCTTGCCCGATTCTTGTTATGGTGATCGATTGACTCATAAGAGCACGGTAAAAGTCTATATCGGTTCAGGCGATGGCGGGCTTGATCGAATCCCCGCTTTTATACGACGTACCATTCAGGTGCACGGCACCCCGATTTTCACCGGACAGTATTGGGATCCGCCCGAGACATACAAATGGAAGAATACAGCGCCAATTTCATCGCGAGGATTGTGCGTGTACGAAGCGCATGTCGGTATGGCGCAAGAGGATGCAAGAATCGGAACATTCCAAGAATTCTCGGTGAATATCCTGCCGCGCATCGTCAATCTCGGGTACAACGCTCTTCAGTTGATGGCTGTGATGGAGCATCCCTACTACGGGAGTTTTGGCTACCATGTAAGCAATTTTTTCGCCGTGTCCAGCCGGTTTGGCACTCCCGAAGAACTCAAGGAGTTGATAGATACCGCACACGGCTTGGGCATATTGGTTATAATGGATCTCGTGCACAGCCATTCGGTGAAGAACATGGAGGAGGGGTTGAATCGTTTCGATGGCACCGATTCTCAGTATTTCCACGCAGGGAAAAGAGGACGGCATCCCACGTGGGATTCGCTCTGCTTTGATTACGCGAAGTACGAGGTACAACAGTTTTTACTCAGTAACGTCCGTTTTTGGTTGGAGGAGTATCGGTTTGACGGTTTTCGATTCGATGGCGTGACCAGCATGTTGTATATGGATCATGGAAGTAAAGCATTCTCAAGTTATGAGGACTACTTTGATGGCAATGTGGACAAGGATGCATTGGCCTATCTAATGCTTGCCAACGAGGTGGCACATAGGGTCAACAGTCGGGTGATTACGATCGCCGAAGATTCCAGCGGGATGGCGGGATTAGCGCGCCCGGTAAAGGAGGGTGGATTAGGGTTTGATTATCGACTGGCAATGGGGATACCCGACTATTGGATAAAATTGCTCGTCAGACAAAGAGATGAACAGTGGAACATGTCGGAGATTTATCACATTCTTCTGAACCGCCGAGTGCACGAAAAGCACATCGGTTATGCGGAAAGCCACGATCAAGCGCTGGTAGGCGGTAAGACGATCGCGTTCCGGCTAATGGACAAAGAGATGTACTGGAACATGAGCGCGTCTACACCCAGCCTAGTAATAGATCGAGGGATTGCGTTGCATAAAATGATTCGCCTCATTACGTTTACTTTGGGCGGGCAAGGTTACTTAAATTTCATGGGAAATGAATTTGGTCACCCGGAATGGATCGATTTTCCTCGACCGGAAAACGACTATTCGCATCATTATGCGCGCCGGCAGTGGAGTTTGGTCGACGACAAAGAATTGCGATACAAAGGGTTGAACGCCTTCGATCAAGAGATGCAAAGCCTCGATCTCCGTTACAATCTGCTGGAGGATCCCCTTATCGAATCCCTTATGTTTCATGAGGCAAAGAAGCTGTTGGTTTACCGTCGAGGTGATTTGGTGTTTGCCTATAACTTTCATCCCCGTGAGTCATACGCGGATCTGCGGTTGCCGGTGCCGGATCCATGCGACTATCAACTGGCTCTGAACTCGGATAATGAGGTCTTCGAAGGATATGGCGTAGTCGATGAGGGCATAATATATCCCAATCAGGGTGTTCCTTTCCATGGTCGAAATCAGTCCATTCAACTATATCTTCCTGCTCGCACCGCCCAGGTGTTGGCACCCATTCGAGAATGATGAGTGATGGGGCCAAATTCGATGCGTCCAAGTTCAGGCTTTGTGCCGATTGAGTGCATGCCTCAAACCGGGAAGAAAATAGTTTTCGACTACGGTCTCCCAGCTCATCTTTTCGGCGATTTCGTAGCCTTGGCGAATCATCTCTTCAGTTTCGCGCTCATCGCACGGCAGGCGTGCCACCAGTTTTTCCGCAATCTCCCAACTGTTCTCCGCTTCAATCTGTTCTCGTTCGGCGGCGCCTATTGCCAACAAGCCGTCTAGCGAATCCGGTACGTGATTCAGATGGGTATAGTCGGCAACTATGACGTTCGGTACATCCGCTCCATCAGTTGCGTGCCGGACGAAGCCGCAACAACCGCAGGCATTGCTCAATACGCAAATCGCGCCGAAACTTAGCGGCTCCACCTGCGCTATACCAAAGGGTTCATAGATAGATTGTCCGAATTCGGCATCAGTTCCCTTTCGGATGTCCATGAAATCCATATTTTTAGGCATCATCACTCCGCAGCGTTCTCTAGTCCAACCGAACTGATTGACAAAAACAACCTTTATTGCAGTCGAATCGGAATTGAATGAGGTGACTCCGTTGTTCAATTCAATTTCGCCTCCGACCAAGTCCGGAGCACCCATTCGATGATGCAGGGGCCAGCCGTATTCCGCTTCCATACAGTGGGCGTCTTCGCTCGATCTGCCATTGCCAATTTCGGAGGATAGAATAATCATAACCGCAGTTTTTCCTCTTGATGCAAGAAGACGATCCATGTGCCGCAGCAACTGCAAATCGCGCCATAACCCTTTGCTTCTCACCAGCCGTGCGACGTGAGTAAACACATAGTCAGGGTTGAAATCAAGTAGGTTTTCGACGTATTTTTGCAGGCGTTTCTTGGATTCCAACTTCTCGGAAAGATTCAGGCGAATACTAGGAATCCCATTATAAACAAGATTAATATTTGCTTTGAAAAAAGGTTGGGCTAAGAAGCGAAGTTCGCACATGACGAGATCGCTCACCGAAAAAATAGCGTCACAAAGGTGTGCCTTGTCTATAAGTGCATGTTTGTGATACCAAGACTGATCACCAAACACATCTTGAATTGATTTGCCTTTGTTCAACCCAGACTCAAGGGCGTTGTAAAACCTTGTGTCGTGCCCTGGGTGGTTCTCAATGATTGGCCTAACGGTTGCGACTTCATGAGCATAGAATATTGTCCGCATGCTAGGCCCTCCATCAAGCATCGCCTTGAGGGCCAGAGGCATACCCATGAATTCGTGTGCGACTATGAAACAGGGTGATTCGGGGTTTCCCTCGATTAGGGTATGCAAGGCGTAATATCCCGGTTCCGCGAGCCGAACGTATTCCTCATATTCCCAATTGCCCTCGTAACGCTCGGATTCGATGGAAAAGCGCTCGAAGAGGCGTAACTTGAACGAGTTCAACTGTTCAAGGGAGAATGAGGACACATCAACCAAAATTTCCTCCGGGTGAATGGTAACGCCGTTTTCATCGTCCGCAAGGCGGCGTTTGCCATAGACGAGGTCTACCTCATAGGTTTTCTCAATAATTTGGAGTGCATCTGCATGAGGAGTTTTGCGGATTCCTAGAGAAGAGGAATATAGCACTTCACCGCCTTCTCCCAAACAGTCATGTTTGCGTGCACCAGATTCATGAAGAGGGCCGATGAGAAATGTCCTTTCAATGTTTCTGTTGTACTGACGTGTCGTGAGAAGGCCTTGTAAAACAGCGCCAATTCCTCCGATTTTCTGAATCGCTTCATGGGTCACGTGGGCGACAATGCTCAAGATTTACCTCGAGATTCACTGGGTTTGATGATAAGTCGAATGCCCGATAGTCTGTGGATGAATAAACTGGAACGTGGGCCCTGTCATCTCTAAAGGGCGACCGGGGGAGTTAAAACGATAGTATCTTGGTTCATTCTCGCTTTAGCATTTCCAAGACGTTTGTCAATGGCACCCGACCGAAAGAGTAATTATGTCAGTTCACCACCATACCTGGCAGGCTTACGCTCTTTCGCTTGGTTATTGCATCGTTGGACGACCCAAGTCCATCCGTGATTCTTGGAGACTTCTGTATTTTCCCGGTAATTTCCCGATGTATATTCCGCGACAACTTTTCTCCAAAACTCGCCTGCGGCTTTGTTTGATGGGGCTTAACTGACTTCCCAGTTGCCACTAAGTTGATCGAATTGGTATCGGGCGACATATGTGCCAATTCCTATACGTCTGAATTCATGTAGAATGGGGAATTCAGCCATATTGAAATCCGCAAGTGTGTTGACGCCAACGTCGTCAATAAGCACGAACCCGGCGAGACGACAATCTACTCTCAGAACAAAGGCACATTCATCATCATCGTTCCAAGATCTAGATAGATCGCCGAATGCATACCCTTCGAGTAGGCCATTATCCTGACAATTCCAACCTGTAACTGTTGGCAAGTCATAACAATAGACTCGGAATAAATTGTTGACTACAGGCAGGTCCTTATTTTGACCATCTAACATTTCGATTTTCATGTCGACTGTTTAATGCCAACTCTCTCGCGTTGACGGTTCAATCGCTACTGTAATTTATGCAGTCCTGTAGGTGCGGTGTCCAGCCGCACCTATCGAAATTTGTGTAAAAGGGAATGGAATTGACTAGAGATGAGAACCAGAAATCGAGTCTATGGCAACAACTCGGTATCGGCGGGACGGGAAGTTTTGGCGCGAGAGGGTAAGGGGCGAAACCCTGTTTCAACTCCCGTCGATACTTAATCGCGCCTGTTCTCCCGCGTGGTAGGAACTCCGAACGAGGGGGCCGGATTCAACGTGACGAAACCCCATCTCCACGCCGGCCACTTTCAGTTCTTCAAATTCCGATGGCGTGTAATAGCGCTGAATAGGGAGGTGACGAGATGTAGGGGCGAGGTATTGTCCAATCGTAAGAATGTCGCAATTGGTCGCTTGGATGTCGCGCATGGCACCCAGCAGTTCGTCAACAGATTCTCCCAATCCGACCATCAAACCCGATTTTGTGACAAGGGCGGGCTCAATCTCTTTGCCTCGCCGTAACAGATCCAAGGTTTGTTGATAGTTTGCCTGGGGTCTAGCTCTTCGATAGAGGCGCGGAACGGTTTCGGTATTATGGTTCAGGAGGTCGGGCTTGGCGTCGATAATCACGCCGAGGGCCTCCCAATTGCCCTCTAGGTCCGGGATAAGCACCTCGACAGTGCACCCCGGACTGTTCAGCCGCGATTCACGAATGCATTCGGCAAAGATGCTTGCCCCTCCATCGGGAAGATCGTCGCGGTTTACCGAGGTGATGACCACGTGCTTCAGTCTGAGATCCCCAACCGCTGCGCCGATTCGCCGCGGCTCATCCTTATCAACGACGCCTCCGGGTTTGCCTTTCGTGACCGCACAGAACATGCAACGCCGCGTGCACACATCGCCCAGTATCATAAAAGTCGCCGTGCGGTTTTCCCAGCATTCCCCGATATTGGGACAACGCGCCTCCTCGCAGACCGTATGCAGGTTTAGGTCTCGCATGAGGTGCTTGAGATCGGCGAAATTCGGTCCGGACGGCATCTTCGCCTTTATCCAAGGCGGGTGCCGCCGTTTCGTCGAATACCGAACCGATTCTTTAGCAGAGACGCACGGTGACACCTTGTTGACTGCCTCGTGCATCCGCAGTGATTTGATCATAGCCGTTGTCCCCTCCTTTCAACCATGGAGACACAAAAGCATTACGATAAATAATCCACTCCGGCAGATTATTAACGTTCCAATTCCCTTATCTCCGCAGTCCATTATTGATTAGAAATCGGAAGAAGTCGGAGTTGGCAGGGATGACCACCTTGTCGCCATCTTTAAGCATGTTTCCGTAGGCCTGAATACGCCGTGAGAAGGCGTAGAATTCGGGATCTTGTCCCAACGCTTCAGCGTAAATTCGGATCGCTTCCGCTTCACCCTCTCCGCGAATGCGCTGCGCTTCTTCGTATCCTTCAGCACGAATGACTGTGCTGTCACGGTCTGCCTGGGCGCGAATGATGTTCGCTTGCTCATTTCCTTCGGCGCGGAACAGGCTGGACTCCCGTTTTCGTTCGGCAATCATCAGGTTGAAAACACTCTGTTCCACCTCCTCCGGTAGGTCGGTTCTTTTGGTGCGCACATCGACGACGTTAATTCCGTACTCCCCGGCTTTTTCGGTCGCCGAACGGGCAACGGCCTCCATGATGCTCTCGCGTTTCACGGAAATGACATCAACAAAATTGACGTGCGCCAGTTCCTGTCGAAGCTCGGAAAACACAATGTCATCAAGGCGGGCGCGTGCGCCGGCTTCCGTTGTAACAGCTTTGAAGAAGATGAGCGGATCAGTGATTTTCCAGCGGGTGACGTGATCCACCACAACCCGCTTCTTGTCAACCGTGAGGTATTCTTGTGGAAGTGCATCGCTAGAAAGAATGCGTTTCTCAAAATAAATCACATTCTGAATGAACGGAGATTTTACCTTCAAGCCAGGTTCCTGTACCGTGGCCACCGGATTACCAAATTGAAGGATAATTGCCTGCTCCGTTTCGTCAACGATGAACAGGGATTGACTGATGACAACGACAAGAACGATAACAAAGAAAACTGTAATACCAAGCGTTCGGGTATTCATCTTAGTTGCCTCCTTCGGTTGATCTTGAACTGCTCGGGTTAGCAAGCGGCAGGAACGGCAAGACTCCCTTGCCAACGTCATCGTCAACCAAAATCAACTCGACTTTATTCAGAATCTTTTCCAACGCCTCAATGTGCATGCGTTCCCGCGTTACCTGCCGAGCCGACCGGTATTCCTTAAGGACGGCAAGAAATCGGTTGGCGTCACCCGTAGCGTGAAGAATTTGCTCCTCCTTGAACGCGGTAGCTTCCTCGATAGCCTGTTGTTTCTCGCCGCGAGCCTTGGGAACCACATTGTTCTGGTAAGCCTGTGATTCGTTAATAAGACGTTCCTTATCGGCTCGTGCGCGGACCACGTCTTGGAAAGCATCGCGAACCTCTTTGGGCGGGTCCGCCACTTGAAGGCGCACATCGGTAACTTGAATACCGGTTCCATAATCCGTCATCAACTTTGAGAGAAATGTCCGCGTCTCCTCCTGGACACGTGCCCGCTCCAGTGTAATAACATCATCTACGGTCATCTGCCCAACGGTACTGCGGAGCGCCACTTCAGCACTAGTAAGCAGAATCTGTTCCGGTCTTTGAACATTGAAGACGAAATCACGCGAATTCGCAACACGGTACTGAACCAATAACTCGACCTGGACGATGTTCTCGTCTTTCGTCAGCATTAGCGCTTCGCTCAAGACCTCGCGCTTCCGGTCACGATCCGTGGTTCGGAATCCGATCTCTGCGCGTCGAATGCTCTCGACATTCACGATCGTAACGCTTTGGATTGGCCAGGGCAGTCGGTAGTTGAGCCCGGAGCCGGTGACGCTCGCAAACTTACCAAACGTAAGCACCACACCTTCCTGCCCCGGTTGAACAATATAGATTCCAGTTGCCAGCCACACCAACAGCACTATTCCAATGATTAGCAAATAGAGGAATTTGCTGGATCCCGAAAACCACCTTGAGACATTTGACACGTACTGATTGAATTGCTCTGTTTCCCAAGGTTGTTGCTGCATATAATCTCCTCCTTTATTTTATATCCGATTGTAATCGATTTAGGTGCGTAACGGCGTCTATTCCTTCGCGCGTCCCGCACGCGATATCTACTTGCTACAATAGGAACAACGAAATTCCAATGTTAGTTCGTCTTTCGCCCCCGCCAAGAGGGACAAGAAAGTCCTGAATAACATAATCGGATGTGATCAGTAGTCCCATTCTCTGGCCAAAAGCGTCTCCCTGCAGCACAAGCTCCAAGAATCCAACGGTACGGTTAAAGTCGTGGCGGGAATCGTTGAAATCGCGCCATGTGAGGTATTGGGCGCCAGCGCTCAACTGCAACTGCGCCGCAACTTGATGAATAAGTGTCAGGATATAAGCATTCCGCAAGACATCGATTGATTTTTCCTTTTCAAACGGAACTGCGTAACCGATGGATCGGTCGCTTCGAAAAGCGGGCGCAATCGTCAGGTCGTCCAGCACTTCATAATCGTAGCGAACTTGATTGATTAAAGCGGTGTCGATGACGCGCTGGCGAGTGTGAAACAGGTTGTCGCGTTGATATTTGAACTTGCTCGTGAGCATCAGATTCTTTAAGTTCTGATAGTCAACAATCATCGTAAAGATATTGCCGAGATAGTTCTGGAGCGCCAAGTTGTCCTCGATTCGCTCTCCAGTGCTTCGAATGACGACATCGTCGGGTATAATATCGCGGGAACGCCGAAGTGTATACCGAAAAATAACCGTTCCAAAGTGAGGAATCGGATCGGGGGCATATGACAAGACATTGTAGTACCCTCTCGCGCTCTTATGATCTAGGACGAGGCGCTTCAAATAATATCCGGGAATAATTGAGAGTCCTTCCGCGAAGGGGAGATCGACCTTGAAGTAGGTATTGTGTCCATACGAACCCTCATCATAATCAAAACGGTAGTTGGGTTTATCATCATCTTCAAGGTTATCCGGTTCGCCGTTGTTGTTAAAATCAATTGATTCCCGATTCAAACCCAAGCGAAACCGAGGCGGATCGGCAAAGAACAGGAGAAAATCATCGTCCCAATCTTTGACTCGATCACCGTCTATATCGTCCTTGGTGTTTCCGGAAAACAAAATCTCGGGCTCACGCGAATCGGCGTATCGGTCCTCGTTGTCATTGTCGTCCACGAAATTCGCAGCCGTAAAAAAAGGCGCGATTCGCGTGAATTCGCTGCGCCAAGTGATGGGCCCAAAATTTCGATTGACATCGACATACCAAGCACTTGCACGCCGTTGGCTGCGATTTCCAGTGAAAATCGGATATTGCCGCGTCTGGTTGTACCATGCAAATTCGGATTCGATAGCAAAACCAGCCAAAGTGGTTTGCAGGTCGATGCCCATGGTGGTTTCGTCTGTGAGTGCCCCATAATCGAATGTTCGCATCTCACGATTTGAACTGTCACGGACATTGCCCACAGCGCTTAACTCCAGTTGGAAATTCTGATTGTCCGTCGACAACTCTACGCGATAATCGTTGGCAATGTCGACCTCAAATTGCACACGTTTGATCTCTTGGGGATTAAATAGCGTGAATCTATAGGTAAAGGTGTCTTCGCCGTCGACCCAACGCGAACGTGTATCTCGCTTGCTGTCGTTAGGGAGAAGCAATATCCCCGGCGGTTCTCGTCCGGCAGTCACGTTGTGTTCCAGTACGCCATCTACGAATACCCGAACATGAAATACCCTGGCGCCTCCCGAATTTTCTGGTGAAGCGTCACTAAAACGGAGAAACAACTCGGTGGGTGGATTGCTGATGGTGATTCCTTGAAACGGATTATTCGTACGTGTAAGGTCATAGTTCGTAAAAAAACGGTGGACATAGTTAACCCCTAAGCGCGGCAATGGCACGGTTAATTCAGGATGCAAACCCAATCCAAAATCGTATGCGCCAAGATTCGCCTCGGCGCGCATTCCCGCCATGAACCAGTCTGAGGTGCTTTCAATATCGACATCCTCAATAGGAGTTGTGTGCTCCCCAAGACTAGCGAAAGTGTTGTTTGTTACACGAGCAACGAATGCCGAAATACCACCGCCAGCGTGCGGGACCGTAATGTTCCATCGGGCAGCATCATAGAGTTCCTTGTTAAGCGTGAAATTGGAAAATTTTGTCAAGAAATTGCCGACGGTCAATTGGTGATTCACGTTTTCGGCGGGAATGTCGAACGTGAAATAATTGCGATTGCTCGTCTTTTTCCGAAATTCCGAATCGCGCCGCAAAACCGAATCTCCCTCTAGCACACCGAAGGTTGCCTGCATCTTGTAGAGTTCCTTGCCGCTCTTATCAAAGACCTGATTTCCAAGAGGGTCGGTTTGTTGAGCGATTACGGTAGCGTACATGCCCGCGAAGCCTAGCCAAAACGCAGCAAAGAGAACACTCGAGATATTATGCGTCTTAAAAGTCGTAGACAATGCTGAACCGATGGCTGCCGAAAGTCGACTGGATACCGCCATTTGGCAGAACGAACCCATAGTCAATTCGCATCCTCTCTCTTGGACTGAAGCCGGCACCGGCGGTCAGGTTCGTTCCCCACGCCAAATTTTCGAGTCTGAAACCACTCCGCACGAACAGCATGTCACCATGAAGCCGATATTCCAGACCGACGGCGATGTCGATCTCATTCCTACTGAAAACGAGGTCCATGCCCCAGACGGATTTACTTCCGAGAAGGCCGATGCCGAGGGTTGTCTGTACCGGCAGGGATTCATTTGCAGGCGACGATGATGACGCCACACGGGGTGAATTCAAATTTTGTACGGATAAAGCAATAGGAATATTCGTCGACGACCGAAAAACGAACCCTATATCAACGCTCAATTGACTTCGTCCCGGTAAGTCTTCAAGCACAGCACCGTTTGCATCCAGCGTCGGCACCGTTTCCCAGTTGAGTAATTTACCAGACGCGCCAATCGAAAACTGACGGCTACCTCCGCTGCCGATTCGATAACTCTTACTTGCACCCAAAACAACTTGATTCTCTGCGTACAGTTGGCTCACGTTCAGGCGTTTCCACAACAGTCCTACTGCGCCTCGTTTCGAATGCGAATTTGCGTAAGCGATGAGGTTCTGCGTAATGCTTGTCTCATCACTTAAGCCTACATGCAGCATCGCCATCGTCGCTGAGAACTGTTGGGCGGAGATGCTGGAAATTGACGCGGGGTTAACCAATAAACCGTCCACCTCTTTCATGACTGCGGACGATGCCCCGCCCATGGCGTACGCGCGAGCACCGATGAACCGATCGTCAAATGCGGCATGTATTGCCGAAGTGTAGGGGGCAAAAAAAAGAGTTAGCCATATGATCGAATTAAAAGAGAACGAAAATGCAAATACCCGATCGGACAAACTCCCCATTGTTAACCCGTTTTTAGAAACTGAATGATAAGGGCGGCAATCACTCCAATCCAGACCGGAACCATCATGCAGATTAGCCACTTAAACACATCTCTAATTTCCACACCCATCCCTGTCTCGAGATCACTCATTTGAGTTTCGAGAGCTGTCATCCGTGCATCTATTCGAGTTTCGAGGGCAGTCATCCGGTTTTCAAGTGAAGCTAGTCGCTCAATGATTTGCGTTAGTTCACCTCGCATTTGGTTCTGATCTTTGGCGATCTGGATTACCATCTCATGTGTATGTTCAACGAGATTCCTGATTTCTGTGGTTTGAGAGTCGCTGTTCATAGGCTTTCTCCTTTATATCATCCGTCCTTGAAGGCTATGTACTCTCTGCCTAATATTCAACGGCGCACGCAGCGTCAATTGGTAAAACCCGAACCAAAATGGGTTATTAATCGTAACATAAAACGGAATAACTGTTTTTTACTCGGATTGGGCAAGGTCATTTTGCGACAACGATTACTCCGTTACTTATCTTGGTGCCCATACGAACCTGATAGATATAAGGTCCAATGTTTACGGGGCGCCCCGTCCGGTCCGTTCCATCCCATTCAATGCTTATCGAATTCGAATTGACAGTTGAGCGGTTTATCAGAGTTTTCACCAATTTGCTATGCAGATCGTAAATCTCGACAACGAGTTCGTTTTTATCGGCGCCTAGTGCGCGGGAAGAGGGAATTATCAGTTGCGTGACATCGGCTACACCATTACCGTCCGGAGAAAATGGGTTAAGGCTCCATTGGGCTTCAAGCTCAGTTGGCGGCACCGCCTGAAATAGCGCAAATCGCGAGATATAATTCAGTTCTAGGCGCACCTTCTGACGAGCGGGATCGACCTCTCCGCCCGCAAGTTGCCATTGGTGTGTTGATGGAATCCATGCGAACACGCGTAGGTCAGTTTCTCGATTCACACCTGCGTCCGCCAAGTCCGCACGATCATAATTGAATTCCAACAAAGCGGGACGCTCGAGCAGAAGATGATTAAATGCCGCAAATCGCGATATCTTCAAACCCAACGAATCAAAGAACTGTACCTCGTTCAATTGTACATTGTTTGCCTGCTTGCTCTCGGTGATCAGTAAGCGGACATACCGGCATGACACGGGGGCCGGCACCTCGATGACGGTCACTCCGTCACTGAATTCGGGGACATCCAATACCTCTCTAAAATCATGACCGTCGTTAGAGACCAATACAGTCCCGCGCTGCGGGCCATAAGAGCGATGATTCACGACATTGGCGTGAACCGTGATTTGACCAAGCGTATGAATTTCGCCCAAATCCACCGTCAGGTGAATTGGAAGCGGTACAAGGCCTGCCATCCAAGTCGATGGCGGTTCCAAAATACCATCGACAGCCAGCATCGGCGGCTGGCTTGAGAGGGAGCTTGTCGCTTCGACCCCGAAGTTTGCCCGTTTCAACACCTCGAATCGATAGACTAGCAAGGGCAGTGTTCCGGGGGCAATGCGAGTGTTGTCCTGATACTCGGATGGGTTCACATGATGCAGCGGTTCACGAATAAACTGTATCTTTTTAACGCTGGAATCCAATTTGTCAATCGGAACCGAGATGTTCGCTCGATCACCGTCGCTTAGTTCGAGACGTCTCTCGTCGAGTGTAGCACTTTGAAGGTCAGAAAGGAATCGAACCGAAATCTCCTCGACATCTTTTTCTGCGGATTGTGGGAAGACTCGGGTAGCAGTGACGAAAATCTCATTTTCCCCTTCACTCAAGAGAAGCTCAATCGTAAAAGGCGCCTCTTTGCCCGAGGTTCGGTCAAGTAAGATTGATACGGAACTGACTATTGGATGAATAATTTGATCATCAATACCGAGAAATTCAATCGATTCGATCAAGATTCTGCCGGGCGACCATCCCTCTAGCATTTCGATCCGAACAAAACGCGCAGAAGTTATGTTCGGCAAACGCACAACGACAGGATTCTGGGGCGCATCTGCGTTCGCCGAAACTTCCAGTTCGTGCTCGTTAAGTAGCGGCCCATCCTCGGAAATCGCCAGGAGGATGCGCCGCGGACCGATCAGTTTACCTCTGTCTACGGACGGACGAATTAGCACTGCCTGAAGTTGTCGTACGCCCCCCAAATCCGTCGTGACGGTGTGAACCGAGGGGCTGATCGATGAGAGGCGGGCGACGCCCGCCGGAGTGTCGATTGAGACAACGATTTCACCTTGGTCGGATGATGTCACATCCCCTTCAACCGCGAGGGTTCGATTTGTGGTCGTGTAATCATACGCTGGCCGAGTGATGCGCAGGTCAATTTCCGCGTTTGCCGTGGTAAGCAGGAACGCCGTAAAGATTACCAAGTGTGGTGTCGGGCGGAGGACAGTTAACATATATGGCATGAAACAACCTGAACAGAATTCGATTGGATTCAAACGATAGCTGGCTCTAGACACAGACGCACTTTCTGTGTTCGCTGTTCCCATTCATCACATGTGGCGTGAGTACGTTGAACCGATGCGCCAATATACTTCGTCGGATCTCGAAGCGCCTCGCGCTGTTCTACCGTCAATTGTTCCAGAAACGGTTTGAGTGCTTCGTCCGACCATAGGAGGTCCGTCAAGCATTCTCCCGTCTCATGCACCCGAGCGACCAGTTTCCGAGTGTGATCATACGCATCCGGAAACCCGTAATACGCCATCAACAGATAGATCGGTTCCGCGATAGTGTCTCCGGCGCTCATTTCGAGATTGCGCCGCATATTGTCGGTCTTGGCCTCCAACTCGTCGAGTGCGCGATTTAAACGGAAAATGGAGTAGTCAAAAGCGGTGAGAAGTTCCGTGAGAAAACGACTCGACGCCGAGTTTGTTAAATCGCGTTGATGTTCCAAAATGCTATCCATGAACACGGTCATCATGCGTGGTACATACGCCTTCCAAAGACTCTTCACATTTTCAAATTCTTCCGGATTTATTTTGTGCGGCATGGTAGAAGATCCGACGAGCTTCGGGTTATATGTTCTTCCGACCTCCGCGATTTCGGTGCGGTAGAGATGCCGCATATCGTCTGCGAAATTGGCAAGAATCGTGTAAGTCGAAGTGATGGCGTAAGCCAAATCCGAGATTGACTCCGGTTCGACGCACTGCGTCGACGTATGCGTGTCCGACGCCTTTAAGCCGAGTTGGGCAAGCAGATCTGCCTCAATCTCTTCAGGGCGCTCTGTGATCAATGACAGACCATTGAATGCTCCGACCGCGCCGGAAAATTGACCACGGAGATTCCGGCTAGCCTGATCGATTAACTCAATCCTGTTTCCGATTCGACTGACGTAGAGTGCGAGCGCGTATCCGAAGGTTATCGGTTCCGCATGCTGTCCGTGTGTACGCCCGATCTGTACGGCTTCCGCGTGTTCGCGCGCCAGTTGGATTAGTTGCGTTTGGAGCCCGATTAGGTCGGGCAGAATAACCTGCTGAGTCAGGTCCTTAAACCGCAATGCGGTTGCGGTATCAAGAACATCGGCTGAAGTCGCAAAAAGGTGTACACAAGGGCGTGCTTCAGGGCTCATCCGCCGTCGCATGACGTTGACGAGGGAGCGAATATTGTGTCGAATTCGAGTTTGCTCTTCGTAGACTTCATCGGCAGTTATTTCCTTTGCCGCATTGTCAGCTTCATCCGCAAATTTTTGCGCGCAGATGCCGTGGTTGGCAAGAGTGCGCACCAACGCCGCTTCAACTTTCGCTTGATATTTCACGTAGCCGGACTCAGAGACGTACGGCATTAGCCGCCGCATGAACTCGTCGTTACCACCGTAATACCTGAAATCAAGTGGACTAACTGCTTCAAAGAGTTCCATAGTAAGGTCTGTTTTGACACGTATAGGATTCAACTTGAGGACAACTGATTGCCGTTGGTAATTATAGATGATTGCGCAAAAAAAAACAACTGAAACACCGTAATCGGGCTGGTTGTCCGATCTACATGACTGAGTGGGATGCCGTGCGACGTTCGCTAGAGCAAATGGACTGCTCGTCTCCAACCAACCATACCCGATGGCGGAAAAAACGCTTGCTTAAGGCACGATTCTCTTGTAGAATTAATGCGTGCAAATCAGGCAAACCTTCCATCAATACTTACAACACAGTAGTCAAATTTCATAGGAGGATGAACATGAAACTGAGCATCGAGTATTGTGCCATGTGAAACTATCTACCCAATGCCGTCAGTATGGCGAGCGACTTGCTGAATAAATATGGTACGGATGTGAAAGGACTTACCCTCGTTCCGGGTGGTGGCGGATGCTTTGAAGTGAAGTTCAACGGGAACTTAATCTATTCGAAACTAGACACCGGTGAATTCCCCACGGCGGAGCAGATTACTTCCGCGATTGAAGCCTAATTGCCGCAAATCGAGTCACACCGTGCTCCTGGGATGAGAAGCGTACGTAGCACTGTCCCTTCAGTTATTTTACTCATGGATTAATATGGCACCAGTAGGCATCTCAGGTCTTTCTGTGGATATGAAGGGATATGATTTGTTAATACGAAGTTCGATGTGACAGACGATCCGTTGCAAAGGCGTTATGCGCTTTCTGTTTCACCAAGTGCCACCAACGACACAACGACAATCATGAAAATAATTCGACGCGCGTTGATTAGCGTCTTTGATAAATCCGACCTTTTGGATCTCGTCCAAATTCTCGCTGAGAACGGGGTCGAGTTCTTATCGACCGGTCAAACCGCTAAACATCTCACACAGTCGGGGTTTCAGGTTCGCGAGGTTTCAGATTATACCGGCTTTCCCGAAATACTGGACGGGCGAGTAAAAACGCTGCACCCGAGAATCTACGGTGGTCTTCTCGCGGTTCTAGACAATCCGGAACACGTAGAGCAAACCGCTGCGCATGGCATTGAATCGATAGATCTTATCGTATCCAACCTGTATCCGTTTGAAGCAACGGTCCAACGCGAGGGAATTGAACTCGATGAAGCGATCGAGAATATCGACATCGGCGGACCGACGCTCATTCGGGCAGCAGCGAAGAACTATCAGGATGTTGCCGTGGTCACAAATCCTTGTCAATATCCCGAAATTGTTGAAGAGCTTCGAGAGAACGGCGGCGGATTGTCGTCAGAGACACGATTTCGGTTGGCGAAAGCCGCCTTCAATCATATTACTCGTTACGACGCAGCAATTTCACACTATCTTTCTACTCTGGATGATCCCGGTCCTGAATTCCCTGAAGTTTTGAATCTTCGATACGAAAAGGCGCAAGAACTCCGCTACGGCGAAAACCCGCACCAGAAAGCCGCGTTTTATCGTACCGTCACCTCCCCCGAGCCGTGTGCGGCATGGGCTGAACAGCTAAGCGGTCAACCGCTGTCATTTAACAACATCCTGGATTTGGAAGCCGCCTTGGAGATTGTCAAGGATTTTGAAGATCCAACTTGTGCGATTATTAAACACAATAATCCGTGTGGATTGGCTACTGGAAAGGACTTGGTTCAAGCCTTCAACGAAGCGCTCGAATGCGACCGAACTTCCGCATTCGGCAGTATAATCGGCGTGAATCGGAAAGTTACCATCCAGACAGCGAACACTATTCGAGAAGCCGCCAAGGCAGGGATAAAGGTTGAGGCAATTATCGCTCCAAGCTATACCGAACAGGCGTTAAAAGCTCTGTCGCGTGTGAAACAACGGCGCATCTTGGCAACCGGGAAGTTATCACTACGGCCAACGGTTAAACAGATACGCAATGTGACTGGTGGGCTGCTTCTTCAAGACCGGGATCGGCGCGAGATTGGTCCGGATGAATTGCAAGTTGTCAGCAAACGTGAACCTACAGATGCAGAACTCGAATCACTCCTTTTTGGTTGGAGAGCTTGCAAACACGTCAAATCAAATTGTATTTTGCTGGCGCAGGGCACCAAGACCGTCGGGATAGGCGCCGGTCAGATGAGCCGGGTCGACTCGTGTATTATTGCCGCACGCAAGGCTGGAGAAAGAGCGAACGGATCGGTGCTTGCATCGGATGCGTATTTCCCGTTTCCCGATGGAATCGAGATTGCCGGCGGGGCGGGAGTGAGCGCGATTATTCAACCGGGCGGGTCGGTGAACGATCAAACGGTGATTGACGCCGCGAACCGCTATAATATGGCTATGGTCTTGACCGGCGTGCGGCATTTTCTTCACTAGATTTGAAATCTAACCCGACATATGATGAGCCAATTACCTCCAGCGATAGCGTCGTTTATGATTCCGCCGACGGTTATCACCGGTGCCGGCGCGGCTGAGCAGGCAGGCGAACAGGCAAAGCGAATAGGCGCAAGTACCGCGTTGGTTGTTACCGACAATGGAATCGTCAAACTGGGATACGCCGATGAACTTGTGAGCCAGCTTCGAGGAGTCGGGATCGGTGCGTCCACCTTCTCGAATGTCACGCCCGATCCGACGCTGCAGAACGTCAATGATGGACTCAAACAGTACCGGGACGAAGACTGCGATCTCATCATCAGCATCGGAGGCGGAAGCGCCATTGACTGCGGCAAGGCAATCGCAATTAAACTCACCAACGACGGCGAACTTTCCGATTTCATGGGAGTGGAAAAAGTTCCGAACCCCGGTGTCTCCCTAATCGCCATTCCAACCACGGCAGGCACCGGCAGCGAATGCACAAAGGTAACGGTTATCACGGACATTGAGCGCAACGTGAAGATGATGCTCAGCAGCCCGTGTCTGATGGCGCGAGTCGCAATTGTGGATCCGCTCCTGTCGCTAACCACTCCGCCGCATTTGACGAGTGCGGTCGGAGTGGATGCACTGACCCACGCGATCGAAGCCTATATTTCCAAACGTGCGCAACCTATCACCGATGCTCTGGCGTTGGAAGCAATCCGCATGATTTCGGGTTCTTTGCGTCAAGCTTGGGCTGATGGGGAGAACATCGGGGCGCGGACTGAGATGATTATCGCCGCTTCAATTGCCGGCATGGCATTTAGCAATTCTTCCGTAGCGCTTGTACACGGCATGTCCCGACCAATCGGGGCGTATTTCCACGTTCACCACGGTTTATCAAATGCGGTCTTGCTGCTTGATGTTATGGAATATAGCGTTGTCGGGGCTCCGAACCGCTTCGCCGACATTGCTCGGGCGATGGGTGAGCCGATTGACGGACTGTCACCGATGTGTCAAGCAGACGCCGCGATCGCGAGCGTTGAACGCTTAGTCAACGATCTGCAGATGCCGCGTCTTCGGGAGATTGGCATCGACAAGACCAAGTTTGAAGCCGTGGTGGATCAAATGGCGTTGGATGCGCTCGCTAGCGGAAGTCCTGGCAACAATCCTCGCCAGCCGACGAAGGAAGAGATAGTTGCGTTGTATCATAGATGTTTCCAACCTCGACAGGTCTAAGCCAGCCTGTCACGAGCGCCTTATTTCCTTAGGCAGTTCAATGACAACATGCCATTGAATGTGATTAATCCCACTCGAAATTACAATGGTCAATTGCATGCCAAAAACTCAGAAATGCATCTCCAACGGGATGGTCGATAGGCCCTGTGTGCCGCGGACAATGGAAGGTGTACTTTTCGCGTTTGTGCACATTGAGTTCACAAGATTTTCCGTGCACGGAATTAAGGGAAAAACATGCAGAAATTGATGAATTGGAAATCCTTGTTCGTACTCTTGCTTGTCCTGCATCTTCTGCCGCTGTGGATTTTCACGTACTTCCCTTCACAAGACGGCCCCAGCCACATCTACAATGCCCTCACTCTGAAGGACTATCATAAGCACGAGAATTATATGATGCGAGATGTTTGGAAGTTGAACATCACCGTTTTCCCAAACTGGTTATCGCATCTCATGCTTGCCGCATTCCTCTTCGTCTTCCCGCCCATCGTCGCCGAGAAAGTCTTTCTCACCTTGGCAGTCGGGCTTGTTCCAATCTCGTTCTTCTATCTGGTAGACGCGGTTCATAAACGCGGTTTCGTGTTCGCTTGGCTCGGGTTCCTTTTTTCTTACAACTATCTCCTCTTCATGGGATTCTACAACTTTGCCATAAGCACGTCGCTGTTCTTTTTCAGTTTCGGTTTCTGGTGGCGGCACAAAGATGACATCCGCGTGAATCACCTCATTGTTCTGTATATTCTCATCCTGCTCACCTATCTTTCGCACATTTCTTCGTACGGTTTGCTGCTGTTGAGTTTGTCGACTGCGGCAGTCTGCCTATGGGGATCCGCCGCCGCGGCAGCCGCATGGCGTGTTCGAAAGGAGCATATCGCGCACATCGCAGCGCAATTTTGGAAGGGAATCAAACCCTTGGTACGGTTTGGACTCTATATGATTCCGGTGTATTTTGTCCTAATGGACTATTATCTTAAAAGCCTACGCGACTTTCAAGAAGGCCACCATCGAGGCATGGAATGGGTTGAAGATTACTTTTGGGGAGTAAAGTCAATCGTCTATTTCACCGATTGGCACATCAGAGTTCACCATGTATTGCTCGCGATCTTGGGTATATCCATTTTGGTTTCATTGGCGTACCGAATCGCCCGAAAACAGTGGGTAAGGAAAAGCGACGTGTTTCTGGTGATAGCCGTCGTATTTACAATTATGTTCATTAGGGCGCCGTGGCGGTTCGGTACGGGGGCCTGGATTAACGACCGGATCCATTTCTACATCATTTTGATGCTTGCTCCGTGGTTTGTCGTTGACATGTGGAGGTGGTTGCGATACGGATTCGCGGCGGTGTTGATCGCTATCTGTCTGTTGCATCTCGGGCGCACCACCTATGACATGGCTCGGCTCAGTCCCGAGCTCGCCGAACAGGCGTCCGGTACGCATTTCATTAAACCGCACACTTCATACGCAATGCGTGTCCGTGACTGGCATAAGTCGGACGCGCTTGGAAGCGTGAAATACGTCGCACCATTTGGCCATTCCGTGGCATACTACGGGCTTTACGCCGACGATGTGGCAAACCTGGGCAATTACGAAGCAAAACATAACTATTTTCCAATCAACCGTCTGCACCAACCTACCTACGGTGGGCGTGAGGATTACGTGGTCGCATGGGCTTACCCTCCGGAAGAGAAATTCGACGACCTGAAGACGGATTTTGATCTTATCCACGAGACCAAAAACCTCAAGCTTTTTCAACGGAAGCTGGCTGAAGCTCCCGATTTGTCGATCTGGAGTAAAACCGCCGATGGTCGCCGAGTGATTCGTTTCGACATGCAGCCGCCCGAAGGGCAAACGGCGGAAGGCTATCACGCTGTCCACAGGGACCTTGGCTACGTGAGTGGAAGATTCGGCTGGAAGACTCATTCGCCGCACAGTCAACACGTGGGGAATGCCGAACTTCCTGCGGACTACCGAGACTCCGTCTGGGATAGACACGATGCGGCGTTCAAACTCGACCTTCCGAACGGGAGATATCGCGTGACGAACCTATTCTGTTCGGCGGAAGACAACGGGCATCAGGTGAATCTGATTGCGAATGGAAAACGGGTGATTAAGAAACTGGTTATCCCGTCCGGGAACGAAACTGTTGAACACGTCTACGAGATTGAAGTGACCGACGAGTATCTCACACAGGTTATCTTTAGACCTAACGAACGTGTGCCAAAAGCGGGAATGCACAACCACTGGGTCTGGAGCGGATTCACCGTAGAGCAGATAATCCAGTGATTACCGGGCGCATTGATAGTCGAAACCTTATATCGGCTTGTATTCATGGATATGCAATCCTTACGCGAGAATTTCCAACTTTATAAATCAGAACTGCAGGGAATTTAGTCCAGGGACAGATCATGCCGAAATTGATGAACTGGAAATCCCTTTTCCTGTTCTTGCTCATCTTACATCTGCTGCCGTTGTGGATCTTCACGTATTTCCCTTCCCAAGACGGACCTAGCCACATCTACAACGCGCTCGTATTAAAGGATTATCACAAGCACGAGAACTATCTGATTCGTGATGTTTGGAAGCTGAACATTACTATCTTTCCGAATTGGCTGGCGCATCTTGTGCTTGCGGCATTGCTCTATGTCTTTCCGCCCGTGATTGCCGACAAAGTCTTTCTTACCGTGGCAGTTGGTCTATTTCCAATCTCGTTATTCTACCTCCTTGACTCGGTTCATAAACGCGGTTTCGTGTTTGGTTGGCTCGGTTTTATTTTCACCTACAACTATCTTCTGTTCATGGGTTTTTACAGCTTTGTCCTAAGCACTTCGTTGTTCTTCTTCAGCTTCGGATACTGGTGGCGGCACAAAGACGACATCAAGGTAAATCATCTCATCGTACTGTACATTCTGGTACTTCTCACCTACCTTTCGCACATAGCCTCTTACGGTCTGCTTGTGTTAGCTCTGTCATTGGCGGCGGGTTGCCACTGGGGATGCGCTGCTATCGCCAGCGCTTGGTCTTCCCGAAAGGCGGGAGTGGCGCGAATCACGGCGCAAATTTGGGCGAGGCTGCAACCAGTAGTGTGGTTCGGTCTGTACATGATTCCGATTTATTTTGTCTTGGCGGATTATTACCTTGATAGCCTTAGGGACGGTCAAGGTGGCCGCTATAGAGGCATAGAGTGGATTAAAGACTACTTTTGGGGAGTGAAGTCAATCGTCTATTTTACCGATTGGCACATTAGGGTAAATCATGTATTGCTCGTGATACTCGGACTTGCAGTTGTCGCTACAATAGTGTATCGGATAATTCGAAGGCAATGGATTCGACATAGCGATGTGTTTTTGGTCATCTCGGCAGTCTTTACAATCATGTTCATCAAGGCGCCGTGGGGGTTCGGTCCGGGGGGCTGGATTAACGACCGAATTCATTTCTACATACTACCGATGCTCGCTCCGTGGTTGGTCGTCGACATGTGTAAATGGCTGCGCCACGGATTCTCGGCAGCGTTAATTGTCATCTGCCTTCTTCATCTGGGGCGTACCACTTATGAAATAGGCCGGATTAGCCCTGAAGTCGCGGAACTCGTGTCAGGAGGACATCTTATCGAACCGCATACGACATACAGCATGCGGGGGCCGCACTGGCACAAATCCGACGCATTTGGGGATATCAAGTACGTGACACCGTTTTATCATGGGACAGCGCTCTACGGAGTTTACGCCAGCGATGTGTGCCATTTGGCAAATTACGAAGCCAATCACGACTATTTTCCGATCAACCGGTTGCACCAATCTGCCTACGGAGGGCGCGAGGATTACGTTGTCGCATGGTCTTACCCGCCGGAAGAGAAATTTGACGATCTAAAGACAGATTTCGACCTCATCCACGAGACCAAGAACCTTAGGCTATTTCAGCGGAAGCAGGCTGAATCTCCCGATCTGTCGATCTGGAGTGAAACCGTCGATGGCCGCCGAGTTATTCGCTTTGACATGCAGCCGCCCGATGCACAAACCGCGGAAGGCTATCACGCCGTCCACAAGGATCTTGGCTACGTGAGCGGAAGATTTGGCTGGAAAACTCAGTCGCCTAATAATCACCACGGGGGCAATGCCGAACTTCCTCCGGACTACCGAGATTGCGTCTGGGATAGGCACGATGCGGCGTTCAAACTCGACCTTCCGAACGGAAACTATCGCGTAACGAACATCTTCTGCTCGGCGGAAGATAAGGGGCATCAGGTGAATCTTATTGCGAACGGAAAACGGATGATTGAGAAACTGGCTATACCGGCCGGGAATGAAACCGTCCAACATAACTACGAGATTGAGGTGACCGACGAGCATCTCACACAGGTTATCTTCAGACCGAACGAGCGTGTCCCAAAAGCGGGGATGCACAACCACTGGGTCTGGAACGGATTCACGGTGGAACAAGTCTCCAAGTGACTGCGGCTTGCGTAAGCAGTCGAACCCATCTTACGACTCGTGCCAGTCAATAGGGAAGATCAGGTGATAGCCTTGCGGGAAAGATTTCGCTTTCAGTTGCCGAAAATTGCATTGGCTGGAGAGATAGGTTACATCATGCTAAAACTGATGAATTGGAAGTCCCTGTTTGTATTGTTGCTTGTCCTGCATCTACTGCCGTTATGGATCTTCACGTATTTCCCATCGCAGGATGGACCCAGCCACATCTATAATGCCCTCACGCTTAAGGAGTATCACAAGCACGAAAATTATACGATGCGTGATGTTTGGAAACTAAACATCACTATCTTCCCAAATTGGCTGTCGCATATCATGCTCGCCGCCTTCCTCTATGTCTTCCCGCCCATTATTGCCGAGAAAATGTTGCTTACCTTGGCGGTCGGCCTCGTTCCCGTCTCGTTTTTCTATTTCCTCGACGCAGTTCATAAACGAGGATTTGTCTTTGGTTGGCTCGGTTTTATTTTTTCTTACAACTATCTTCTCTTCATGGGCTTTTACAACTTTGCCTTGAGCACCTCGTTATTCTTTTTCTGTTTCGGTTATTGGTGGCGGCACAAAGATGATATCCGGGTGAAGGATCTTGTAGTTATTTATATTCTAGCCCTTCTCACGTATCTCTCGCATATCGCTTCTTACGGTTTGCTGATGTTGGGCATGTCATTAGCGGCGGGTTGCCTTTGGGGAGGGGCTGCTATCGCAACTGCTTGGAATACGCGTAAAGAGGGGTTGGTGCGAGCAACTACACAATTTTGGGCGGGAATAAAGCCGTTAATACGGTTCGGACTCTACATGATCCCGGTCTATTTCGTCTTAGCGGATTACTACCTTAAGAGCCTTAGGGACCATCAACACGGTAGTCACAGAGGCATGGAGTGGATCAAGGAGTACTTTTTGGGCGTTAAGTCTATCGTCTACTTCACCGATTGGCACATCGGAGTTAATCATGTACTTCTAGTGATTTTGGGAGTTGCCATTCTGGCTTCATTGGCGTACCGAATTGCCCGAAAGCAGTGGGTATGCCGGAGCGACGTGTTTCTAATCATAACTGTGGTATTCACGGTCATGTTCATTAGGGCGCCGTGGGGGTTTGGTCCGGGAGGCTGGATCAACGACCGCATC
The DNA here is from genome assembly GCA_028820655.1 of Candidatus Poribacteria bacterium. GTDB lineage: Bacteria > Poribacteria > WGA-4E > WGA-4E > JAJDTR01 > JAJDTR01. Next base: position 109,440 of record JAPPIK010000001.1, read on the forward strand.
CATTTCTACATTCTATTAATGCTTGCTCCATGGTTTGTCGTCAACATGTGGAAATGGTTGCGACACGGATTTGCCGCGGCGCTGGTGGTCATCTGCCTGATCCATCTTGGGCGCACCACATATGAGATCGCGCGGATCGACCCGGAGATCGCGGAGCTCGTGTCGGGAGCACGCCTAATCGAACCGCACACAACTTACACTGTGCGCGCCAAGGACTGGCGCAAGTCCGACTCATTTGGGAAACTTAAATACGTATCGCCGTTCGTCCATTCAACCGCGCTATACGGAGTATACGCAGACGATGCGTGCCATTTGGTGAATTACGAGGCAAATTTTGACTATTTTCCGATCAACCGATTGCATCATCACGCCTACGGCGGGCGCGAGGACTACATCGTTGCATGGGCACTTCCGCGCGAGGAAAACATTGACGACATCAGGAGAAATTTTGACCTCATCCACGAGACCAAGAATCTCAAACTCTTCCGGAGGAAACGGACGGAATCCCCCGACCCGCACATCTGGAGCGAGACCGAGGACGGGCGCAAGATAATTCGGTTCGACATGCAGCCTCCCGAGGGACAGACTGCTGAAGGCTATCACGCTGTTCACAGGGATCTACGCTACGACAGGGGCAGATTCGGCTGGAAGACGCAATCGCCGCACAGCCATCATGGAGGCAATACCGAACTTCCTCCTGACTACCGGGATTCCGTCTGGGATAAACACGACGCCGCGTTCAAGCTAGATCTACCGAACGGGCGCTATCGCGTTACCAACCTGTTCTGCTCGGCTGAAGATAAGGGGCATCAGGTGAATCTGATTGCGAACGGAAAGCGGATGATTAAGAAACTGATTGTCCCGCACGGAAACGAGACCGTCCGACATACCTACGAAATTGAGGTGACCGAGGGGCATCTCACGCAGGTTATCTATAGACCGAACGAGCGTCTGCCGGAAGCCGGCATGCACAATCACTGGGTTTGGAACGGATTCACCGTGGAACAGATTTCCAAGTGATAGCCAGTTGCAGATTACGGTGGGGTGCAACTGAAACACTGACACAAATGAAGACGCTGCGATAGTGGGAAAGGAGCTGTAAGAATGAATCTTTCAAGACCTGAATTCTTATTTGATTTAATCCTCCTCTTCTGGTACGTCATTATATTCAGCGTGCTAGTTTTTGCCGCTGTAATAGTCGTTGCAGTTATTCGTGGGAAACGAGGAGCATCTGAATTGCCGGCAAGAACCGAAGCCTGAGACCCGAGGTTAGTGCGCATTATAGAAAGGAAGTTAATCGGAGGCGTCTGTGCTGGTTTTGCCTATAAATTTGGGATTTCGCATTGGATTGTAAGGGCACTTTGCGTGTTATTGATGTTCCCGTTGTCAGGAACTCCGATTTTTGCCTATTTTATTCTGTGGGGATTTATGCCTAAAGTGAATGAATTCCCGGAGCATTACGATAATCGAACCGAAGGGCATTGACACTATTGATAGTTGTTGGAAACCGCGTCGTTTTTTTCCGCAGGTTAGACCTTAAGCTCCTTAAAGCGTCCATTTCTTCAAGTCTTTCCAGAGCAGTGCACTTGACCGGAGATATTCTCCTCCCATCTTCTCGTAAAATTGCCGGTACGGATTTTCCGAGTACAAATTTACTCCCATGCTGTAGATCCCTTCCGCCCGGACCCAATCCACCACCAATTCAAACAGATGTGTCCCGATTCCTTGTCGTTGATAGTCTTTCAGAACGTACGTCGATTGAAGTTCGCTTTCCACACCCCATTTGCTCGAGTGGTGGCACGCGGCGAATCCGACCATGAGCCCGCCGTCAAACGCGGCAAAGATAATCCGCGGATCCTTGGACTTGCGCGGACTCCGGGTTTTTTCGATGTACCCTTTCCACTTTACCAATAGTTGATCATAGTCTAATTCGTACTCCGGTGTCATGAACTCAATTACACCTACCAGTGACGCCTGTTTGCTTGCGGCCTCTGTTCGCGCGATCGCCTTGGCGTCATGAATGGATGCTTCCCGATAGGTGAACATCGTGAGACACTCCCTATTTTCCCCGTAGGGTGCGCACTGCGCACCATCGCCAGCCGCTCACGATAGCAAGAGATTGTCCGAATTGGCCAATCAAACCGTGAATCTTGGATCACCGAACGCATGTTTGGGCGTGGCTCTCCACCTGATACCCTCCCGTATTGAAGAGCACCACCCGTTCCGATTTATCTACCTGTCCGGTTGCTACCAACTTTATTAATCCTGCCACAGTTGCCGCGCCCTCGGGGCAGGCGAGGATGCCTTCATTCATCCCGAGGACATCCATCGCCTCCAAAATCTCTTCATCCGTGACGGCAATCGCTGCGCCGCCGCTCCCCCGAATCGCATCCAAGATCAAAAAATCGCCGACAGCCCGCGGTACACGCAATCCCGCCGCAATCGTATGCGCGTCTGCCCAAGGCTCCGCTTCCGTGCTCCCCGCTTCCCACGCCTTGACAATCGGAGCGCAGCCCACAGCTTGCACCGAAATCATTCGCGGGCGTTTACTGTCGATCCAACCTATCGCCTCCAACTCCTGAAATCCTTTCCACATTCCCACCATTCCGGTTCCGCCGCCTGTTGGATAGATAATTGCGTCCGGGAGTTCCCAATCAAATTGCTCTGCAAGTTCAAGCCCCATGGTTTTTTTACCTTCAACGCGGTACGGTTCTTTGAGCGTCGAGACATCGAACCAGTTTTCCTCCTCCTTCCGTTCGGCGACAATCTTCCCCGCATCCGTAATTAGCCCGTCAACGAGCGTGACGGATGCCCCTGCCATGCGGCAGGTTTTCTGGTTGAACGCCGGAGTATCCTTCGGCATGAAGATATTCGCCTCCATCCCGGCTGCTGCCGCGTAGATTGATAAGGCTGTTGCCGCGTTGCCGGCGGATGGAATGGCTAACTTCGTCAACCCAAGTTCCCTTGCTTTGGACACCGCCATTGCCAGACCGCGCGCCTTGAAACTGCCGCCGGGAAGAGGGGATTCGTCCTTCACCCAAAGGGCGTCCAACCCCAACGAATCGCCCAGACGCCGTGCCCGTATAAGAGGCGTCATCACCTCACCGAGTGAAATCTGGTGAGCGGGGTTGATGAGCGGGAGCAGTTCCGTATACCGCCAAAACGATGCGGTACGCTCCAAGAGAGCGGACTTGCTCCACGCTTTGGCAACTTTCTTCAAGTCGTAGCGCGCAAACAAAGGTTTTCCGCAGGATGTGCACAGATTCTGCGGGCGTTCGTGACTGTGCGTTCGAGCACACTTGCTGCATTCGAGGTGGGTTAAAAAATTCACGGGATTTTCCATTCGCATGTCTCACGGAGCGACTATGTTGGGTGTCATCGCCATTAAACACATGCAGCATCGCTAATACTACAGGGTATAAACTTGTCATTTCTGTTCTGCGTCTCTGAATTTACGCTTCCCGATTATAACATGTGGAGACTCGGTTATCAATTCAGCTATAATCGGTCTTTTTCCCTCGCCAACGAATCCGCGCGCAAAGTCGGATCTGAGCGGATTAGCAGTTTTCGGATGCTCCTGTGCATGCGAACACAATCCGTTGGCAATAAAGTGACTCTGTAGGTATAATATAATCAATAACGGTGCTTAATCACTTTCGATCAAGTGATGGGAAGTTCAAGGGAGATTGTACGGGCTAGATGCGAGTCTACGGAAGATCAGGGAGGAACAGGGTTTGAACAATATCTTCCTTAAAGACATGGCATACCGCAGGACGCGGGTCGTGTTGACGGCTATCGGAATCACTGTCCTGATTCTGCTGATTCTGTTCCTCGGTGGAATCATGAACGGGATGCGCATACAGGCGACGCAGTATGTCAAATCGACAGGCGCCGACATCTGGATTTCCGCTGAAGGATCCGGGGGCGCGTTTATCGGTTTTTCGATGCTCATTGAAGAGCATATGGGCCAGTTGAACGCTGCACGGGGATTGGAGCCGCACTCGGCGTCTCCACTGGTTTTTGCGCAGGCGCGCCCTATCATTCGTGGAAAACCGAGCAAAGCGATTGTCGTTGGTTTCCGGCCCGGTAAGCTCGGCGGACCCACCCATGTGCTTGAAGGACGGATGTTTGAAAAAAGCGAGTTCGAAGATTACAGTCCGGAATATGTGCCACCCCTTCAGGTGGTCGTTGATGAAAAGATGGGGCTTGAAATCGGCGAACGAATTGTCATCGGCGGCAAGGAACTCAAAGTCGTCGGTAAAGTCAAAAGCCTCATGTTTGTGCTTGATACCCCTCTGTTATTCATGGAGATTCGTACCGCTCAAGACGTATTGCTAGGGAGTTATCCACGCGTAAACATGATGATTGCAAAGAGCAGCGAGAGAGTTTCCCCGGAGCAGGTTGCCAAGCAGTTTGAGTATTCCCCGTTGAAAATCGAAGTGCGCACACTTCAACAGACGATTGACGATATTATCGACTACTATGTTGTCAGCCCAATGAGGGCGGTCACATTTCTGCGTGTGATGCTATGGTTGGCGGCCGGCATACTCGTCGGGATGATTACCTACGTGACAACCCTTGAAAAAACGCAAGAGATTGGTGTGTTGAAAGCTATTGGGGCATCCAATATGTACGTGATGCAGTTAATTCTCAAGCAGGTTGTTTTAATTTCAATCATTGGCGTTTTGTGCGGACTGATCTTGTCATTTATATTTGCCGCTGTTGCTCCAATTTTTGTTTCGATCCATCTGCTCGAATCCATTATTGTAGCAGTAATCAGTTTTTTCGTGTGTTGCTTTAGCGGTTATCTCGCGGCGCGAAAGGCGGTCGCGGTTGACCCGATGCTCGCATTCAGAGGCGAGATTTGAGGGGAGAAGTCTGATGGGGATTGTCGTAGAAGGAAAAGGTTTAACCAAACGCTTTGGTGACGGCGAGGCTGGTGTGCTCGCTGTTGACAGCGTCGACTTTGCAATAGGGGAAGGCGAGTTGGTGATGTTGATGGGAGACAGCGGATGCGGGAAAACGACGTTGATTAGTCTGCTCGGTTGCATTCTCACCCCTAACGAGGGTGAACTGTGGATTGATGGGGAACAGATAAATCATCCCGACCAGGACCTTTCCGTTGTCCGCCGCGAGAAAATTGGTTTTGTCTTTCAGCTTTTTCATCTTCTCCCGTATTTGACCGCGCTTGAGAATGTAATCGTCGCCATGGATCTCGCCGGCAAAAAGAGCGATCTAGCCGAGAATCGAGCCAAGGAACTCCTGATCCAGGTAGGGTTGGAGGATCGTCTCGAACACCGCCCCGCTCAGCTTTCGGGTGGTGAAAAACAGCGAGTCTCCTTTGCCCGCGCACTTGCCAACAACCCGAACATAGTTTTCGCCGATGAACCTACCGCCAACTTGGATAGCCGCCAAAGCGAGAATCTTATGAGTCTCGTCCGAGAACTAAGACAAGAACACAGCACGACAATCGCGATCGTCACACACCACGAAGGGTTGAGGAAGGACGCCGATCGAATCGTCCAGATGAAAGACGGTCGGATTTTGTCGGAATAATCGGCGTTGGTATCGAGTTGCGAGGTCGCGGGAAGTGCCTCCCACCATGTGGACACATCTTGAAGTGGAGAAACAGTGAATCAAGGCTATCGTCACGCGGCGTGCTTGGGTATTTTGTTTATTCTCTTCACCCTACTCGTCAGTGGACGAGCATATGCCGAATTGTACGAGGGCCCCCCGGATCTTGAGGAATTGGCAATGGGGGGCGGCGGACTAACCGGCGGTGGTTTGTCCTTCATTGATGGCGATCCGTTCGTTCGGTTCCAAATCCAACCGGATATCGGCATCGGCAAGGTCGGATTCGGGTTGGGTTTTGTGTTGCTCTATAATCCGGAGGCGGGTGAGGGAGAAAATCAGATACTCGCCGAGGATGCCGAATATTGGGACAATCCCAGTACCATGGTGCGTGCCGTGCGTTACGTGCGTTATGCACATCCGCGCGACCCGTTCTACGCGCGTCTCGGCGAATTGAATTTCGTGACGATAGGACGCGGGTTAATCATGTCCGGTTATGCCAACTACGGCCGCCGTGGTATGAGTCTCAATCTCCGAACCGAATCGCGTCGAATAGGCGTCGAATCGATAGTCAATGATCTGGTCAATCCGAGGATATTCGGCGGGCGCTTATTCATCCGACCGTTACAGGGAATCAAGACCGTATCTATTCTTAGCGGATTGGAACTTGGTGCGACTTACCTGACCGACATCAAGCCCGATATTATTCCCGATGACTATGCGACCGGTCAAGGCGATTCCATCGACGAAGATCCGTTGATTGCATTGAGTGTCGATGTAGGATTCCCGCTCATCGAAAGTGATCTATTCCGGCTGGACCTATACGATGAATTGGCATTCCTCAACACACAATCAAGCCTCAAGCATCTGGCAGAATCTGAACCCCCGTCAGGAAACGCGATCGGGATTGGATTGACATTTCCCAGTTCACTCTTCAAATTCGAGTATCGCACCTTCAATGAAGGGTTTGTCCCGACGGTGTTTGATTATTCCTACCAAGCGTCCGCTGTCGATTCGGCTCCGGTATTCCTCGGACTAGGACCCGACGTAGATAAAGGAAAAGCGAGATACGGGTATTTTTCCATGTTTGCATGGCAACCGATCCCGATGCTCCATTTGCTGGGCGCATTTGAAGACTACAATATCAGCTATCCGAAGTTATACGTCGGCATCACCGAATCCGGCATTGTTCAAAAGATGGCGTTCCGGGCGTTTTATGCCAAGCGCGACCTCGGTGAGCCCGATAGTGGATACCCCGATGCCCCGGGAAGCGAGGACCCAAGTATCTTCGAGGACCTGTTTCGGCTTGATGGGAAGTCCGCCCTCATTGTGCGCGTCGAATACGAGTTGTATCGGCCTATCGTCGTCGCAATCGTACGCGAGTTCCGCTTCCGGCATAGAGAGGACGCGGATGGGGTGACGGATTTTGAGACCATTCAAAAAACCACAATCGAAGTCGGTCTCAATCTTCAGTTTTGAAATATGACTAAACGTGCCAACGGTCTTGGTAGCCCAAGATAGTTAGAGGATTAATTGGGCGAGGGGCAGTGTGCGCCTGCTCGAAGTACCTGATTCTCAAGACGTTTAACCTCTACTACCCGCACTATCCTATCCGAGTCATGTTCTAAGGACCAGCCTTGCTCACCTACATCCTTCATCGCTTAGTTTCGATGCTTCTGTCTTTATTTGGAGTGTCGCTGCTCGTATTCTTCATGGTTCATCTCATCCCCGGAGATGCGGCACTTGCGATCCTGGGTGAACGGGCAACCGAGGAGGCGTTGAAGGAACTGCGGCAAGAGATGGGGCTCGATAAACCCCTTTATCACCAGTACGGCACATTCCTCCGTAACCTTGCCCATCTTGACCTCGGCAGATCGTTCAAGACGAGACAGCCGGTCGTTGATGAGATTAAACGTTACTTTCCCGCCACGATAGAATTGACCATCGCAGCCATGGTGTTTGCCATCCTATTTGGCATGGCTGCCGGTATCATTGCGGCCGCGAATCGCGGCAAATTCTGGGATTACGCCACGATGTTCGGCTCGCTTGCCGGTATCTCGATGCCGATCTTCTGGCTCGGATTGATGCTCATTATCCTGTTTGGATATACTTTTCCAATCCTACCAAGTTCGCAACGACTGGACGCTGTCTTAGATCTTGATGTTCAGCACCGCACCCACTTTTACTTGATCGATACCTTACTTTCCGGGAATCTTGCCGCGTTTCGCAGCGCGGTTTCCCACCTCATACTTCCCGCTATCACACTTGGAACCGTTCCGTTGGCGATTATCGCGCGCATGACGCGGTCGAGCTTGCTAGAGGTGCTTAACCAACCGTACATCGTGACTGCGCGTGCAAAGGGGCTTCCCGAGTGGTCCGTAATTCTCAAACATGGACTAAAAAATAGTATGATTTCCGTGTTGACAATTATCGGTCTACAGTTCGGATATCTGATGAGTGGCGCCATACTTACGGAACATATTTTTTCATGGCCCGGTCTGGGATCATGGTTACGAGCCTCCGTCGAGGCTCGGGATATTCGTCCGATTCAGGGCGGCGTGCTCTTTGTGGCTGCCGTGTTTATGACCGTGAACTTAGTGGTAGACTTGCTCTACACCTATTTTGATCCGCGAATCAGGATGGGGGAAAACACGTGAACAATCGTGGACGAGGGATTTTAAGGAGATTGGCGAGCCACAAATCTGCCGTGGTGGGCGCTTCCATTCTGCTCTTCTTCGCGATCTTGGCGGTTTTTGCTCCATTGATTGCCACTCACGACCCTCGCGAAGCCGATGTATCGGCACGACTCAAGGGATGGTCAGTGGATCATTACTTCGGAACGGATGGGGTTGGGAGAGACATATTTAGCCGCATCGTTTACGGCTCGCAAGTGTCGCTCAAAGTTGGCATAATTGCAATGACACTGTCAATTTCCGTCGGTGCACTTTTGGGAATACTGGCGGGGTATTACGGTGGTTGGCTTGACAACATTATCATGCGCCTCATGGATATGATGCTTCCATTGCCGAGTATTCTTCTGGCGATGGTAATCGTCGCCATACTGGGCACGAGTCTGACCAATGCAATAATTGCCGTGTCGATAGTGTACATTCCTCAGTACGCACGCATATTGCGTGCTGCCGTCCTAAAGATACGCGAACAGGATTATGTAACAGCGGCACGGGTGATTGGCGCCAGCGACTTCCGGATTCTTTGGAACGCAATCCTACCCAACTGCGTAGCACCGCTGATTGTCCAAGCGACGCTCGGCATGGGCGAGGCGATCCTTATTGCGGCTGGACTTAGCTTTCTCGGTCTCGGCGCCGAAGTCGGAGAACCCGAGTGGGGAGCAATGTTGAATGAGAATCGGCAACTCATTCGCCGCGCTCCTTGGACGGTGATGACACCGGGCGTCGCCATATTCCTCACTGTTTTGGGATTCAATTTACTGGGCGACGCGCTGCGCGATGTCCTCGATCCGCAGCTCAAGATGCAGGGCAAAACGCGATGACTTCTACCCAAACGAGCAGCAATAGGACTTACGCAAAACGCGCAAACTGGTGATTTCGGCGACAATTTGATGTTGCGCCAAGCCTTTATAGGGAATAACGATCGTTATTCCCTATACTCGGATTAGGCGAATTTGATCGTTCGCTGCGTAAGTCCTAAGCAAGTTACGTTACTCTAAACGGGCGCGGGCAATTCCCATGGGAGTTACGCGTTTCAGCGCGTAGTTGCCCGATTTATTGGGCGTTGGGAATAGCGTCCAACGGCAGGGAATCTAGCGCCACCGACAAATTTAAGAAACGAGAGCAGTCAGAATTTCTAAAACTCTTGAAGGCTGAAGGACAAAAGACGATTCTTGAAATTGGCTGCGGTCGAGGTCGAGATGCCCAGTTCTTTCAAACTCAAGGGTTCCAAGCGCTTGCGGTGGACAACGCCCCAACAATGGTGAAAATTACCGCAGAAAAGGGGTCACCGCTCATACAATCTCGATCAAATTGACAAAACTTTTGACGCGGTGTATACGCTAAATTGTCTTCTGCACATACCCAAGAAGGGTATCGGTCACATTTTCAGCCTGATTGCGACTCGACTCAACGGAAACGGCTTAATGTATCTTGGGCTTTGGGGCGGAGAAAATTTTGAAGGTATTCTAGAACAAGATACATACGAACCAAAGCGATTTTCTCTTTTTGGGAACCGGAGACACTCCTTGAAGTTGTACAACAATCATTCAGATTGGAATACTACCGTAGGTTAACCCCTTGTGAAGGCGTAACCTACAATTCTATTATCGCCCGTAAACAATAATATGATTATAAAAACCGAGTTTTTGGAAAAAACTTGGTTTCTTATTTGAGGTGACCGATGCAAGACTTCAACTATACACTGACATGGTATCACGGCTCTCAGCAAAAACTGACTATACTTAGGGTCGGAAGTTCGATTACACAGAACAGAAATGTGGCGAAAGGATTCTCACATAGTCCTTCACTGCTCACTCAGTCTGCGGGCGGCACGGTTAAGCATGATGGCGTGATTCCCGGTTATCTTTATACCGTTGCCGATGAGATTGGTCCCGATGATGTATATCCACATCCCCATCCAGTCAATGCTACTCGCTGGGAGTGGCTGACCAATCGAGCATTGAAGCTAGAATTAATCGAACAGACCGTTGTGACGGACGAAGAGCGTCTGACAGACCAAGAAATTGCAGAGATGAAACGGAAACAGGAGGAGAGGAGCGAGAAGTCTTTCGTGGAGTGTATTTGACCTGAGTTGACATCTATTCCAGAGAAACCAATTTTTGCAGATATTGAACAAATCGGTTGTGTTTTCACCCAAGCAGAAATGTTTCTTAATTCCGATCTTATCGGGGCTTGGGATTCCATACTTAAAGGTTAATCATTGAATGGTCAACGCCAAAAACCACCCTATTATTGTGCTTGGTGTAGAGCGCGGCGGACCCTCTGTCGTTGCTGAGGTGGTGCACCGATGGGGTGCGTATGCCGGGGCACCCGAAACATTGCATGAAGCGGATGCACATGCGCCCAGAGGGTATTGGGAATTCCTGCCATTATGGGATTTGTCGGTAGAATTAGGTGGCGATTTCGCTACCGGGGCAACTTGGTGGGATCGTGACTTCCAACAGCGAATGAAAGCCAAAGCCGCTGATCTTATGTATAGATTGAACTGATGTCTCAAATGGACAAAGGTGGACCTTGGTTTCGGAAGGATCCCGCACTTAGTCATTTTTTGCCGTTCTGGAAACAGATAACGAAACCTGATGAATCGCCAAACTACAAGGATTCGAACATTCAACTGCGTAACCATTATCGTCTTCGAATCGGGATAAAAGGAGAGGTTCAAGAAATGGATAATGTGTGCGGATGAATAGTCCCGAGATTCCCAACGAGCAACCGAATGCCAGAATGATTGCCTTCGCGCTGATGTTTGCGGTGCTTTGGGGCGGCAATTCGGTATCGATTAAAATTGGACTGCAAGGCGTACCGCCGCTGGCACTTGCCGGTTTCCGGTTCCTGCTCGCGCTCGCGGCGGTAACGGCGTGGTCTATCAGCCAACGTGTATCCATCCGTCCGAACCGCGGAGAGTTGGGCCCGCTTTTCCTATTGGGAATAGCATTCGTCATGCAAATTGTCACTCTCAATGTCGGCACACAGTTAACATCCGCGGCGCGTTCGACAATCATGATAAACTTTTTTCCGTTCTTCACGGCGCTTTTCGCGCATTTTTGGGTGCCGGGCGACCGATTGTCGTTTTTGAAGGTCACTGGAATTGGGGTGGCGTTCTGCGGCGTTTTCATCACTTTTGTCCCAGCCCTTCAACTTGGTTCTCACTCTTATCTCGTGGGCGATTTGTTCGTTTTGATCAGTGCTAACCTTCTCGGACTTCGAACGGTTGTCACCAAGCGTTTGATACAGTCAATTCACCCTTATCGCTTGCTCATCTGGTTGATGATTTTTAGCTTGCCCTGCTTCTTTGGATCGAGTCTAATCCTGGAGGATCAGTCTAGCTACGCATTTACGCCTGTGGTGATTGCCGCCATTCTGTATCAAGGACTTATCGTCGGTGCATTCTGTTTTGTCGGCTGGACATCCATTCTGAAGAAACATAGCCCAAGTAAATTGGTGGTTTTCGCCTTTGCAACACCGATCTCGGGAATCATCTTCAACCACCTATTACTGGGAGACGAACTCGGATTAAGTCTGATCGCCGGTGCCGTGCTAATCGCCTTCGGCATCTATCTAGTCAACAAACGATGACACAACTGCAAAATCAGCAGTCACGGGTGGAAAATTGTGGATGCGTTAAATTTTCATTGCAGGATATGGAATACCGAACGAGAAACTTACGGCACGCCTTTCACCGTTTGCGATAGGCATTTGCAGCAGATTCGGGAATCCCTCGCGGCGAACTTTGCCCCTTGCTGGATTGAACAGATCAAGCGAACCGATGAGATGTGCGAAGATTGCGTGGAAGAGGAAGAGGAAGACGAGTAAAGCCCTTTTTTCACGGCGCCAAGAGTTGATGATTTGTGGACCGGACGCCGACAGAGTGTAAGGTTTGAGTCTGTATATCGACGATCATTTGACGATGAAGATCCGTCTGATTTTTTAGTGTCGCCCAAGAACCAAACGTCAAGTGTCGTAAATACGAAAGCCGGATGGACAATCGCAGCGGTTTTTGCTAGAATGGAGGACAATCTAAATTCGGAACCGGAATCTCGTCAATTGGTGTATGGCACGTGACACAATTTCGTAAGCAAACACCCGAACGAAGAGACTTCGAATCTATATTCGCGAAAGTACAATACCTTTTTGGTACGAGTGGCTACAATGAAGATTAAAGAGTTGCGAACCGTGTCTGTCAGGATTCCTTCAACCTCTCCCAAATCTAAGGCGCGGCGTCCCGGTTGGAACGAACGTTCCCCTCGGGCGTTTCCGATTAACAAATACCCCGAATTTTCTGGGTTTCACAGGACGGCGCCGGGGTCCAAACTCAACACGCCGGTTTGGGTGCAGGTGACGGCAGACGATGGAACGTGGGGGTTGGGAAGATGCAGTTTCGGGGCCCCCGTAGCCGCATTGATTGACTCGCATTTCGCACCGTTGCTCGAAGGACGAGATGCGATGGCGCTTGAACTCTTGAACGACCTGATGTGGCGCTCCACCCAACTCTTCGGCACAAGTGGAATCGCTTCTATAGCACAGTCTGGCGTCGATTTGGCTCTGTGGGATTTGAAGGGAAAGCTGCTCAAACAGCCGGTGTATACACTGCTCGGCGGCCCGTCGCGAGAAAAGGTGGCGCTATACTCTACCTCCGACGACCTCGATTGGTCGAAAGAGTTGGGGTTCAGAGCGTTCAAAGTCAGCAATCCCGTGACTTATGAGACGGGTACTGAAGGGTTGGGCGTGTTGGAGGAGAAAATCGCCAAAGCGCGGGAGGAGGTCGGACCAAACGCCGAATTGATGTTTAACCCGGTGATGTCCTTCAATGTCGAATTTACGCTTCGGTTGGCCGAGCGGTTGAGACCATACGGGTTGCGCTGGTTGGAAGAACCCTTAATTCCGAGCGATCTGGAAGGTCACATTGAACTGAAACGTGCCATTACATGGATTCCTCTTGCCACGGGAGAACATCATCACAGGCGTCAACCGTTTCGACAGCTAATTGAGAATCGCGCTGTGGACATCGTGCAGCCCGATATAGAGTGGTGCGGCGGGTTGTCCGAAGCTATCAAGATCTACACCATTGCGGAAGCCGCAGGCGTTAGTACGATCCCGCATACGGGAGCCGGCACGCCGTGGGGGCAGCACTTCGGAATCGCTATGCCCGAGTCGCCAATGGCGGAGTTCTGGATGGGGTCGGATCCTGGTATTCCGCTTGACGAAGTGTGCCCGATTCCGGGGATGCCGATGCCCGTGAACGGCGATGTGATACCTTCGAATGCACCAGGCTTTGGCATGGAGATTGCCGCGGATTGGATCGAACCCTATCGAACAGGAAGGTAAATCGAGTCCGTGGGAATAGGAAGTTTCCGCAATAATAACCTCTTACGGTGTTCGCTCGTAACTGAGTATATGCGGTAACCGCCGCAATTCACACTCTCAAATTCAATCTTTGATACAAAGGAAGTACCCAATGCAATTCGATACTATCATCCAAGGGGGAACAGTTGTCGACGGCACCGGTAAACGGCCGCCGTTTCCTGCAGATCTCGGGATCGTGCACGACGAAATCTCCGCGGTTGGCGAACTTGACGACGCACAAGCAAGCCGGACAATTGATGCGCGGGGTAAAACTGTGAGTCCGGGGTTCATCGATGTTCACGTTCATTCCGAGATCGCTTTATTGGGCGGAAGGGACCAGATGGGAAGTGTTCGTCAGGGGGTCACGACCCAACTGAGCGCACCCGACGGTTTCGGATGGGCACCGCTGCCGCCGAAGCTGAGTAAGGAGCTATGGCACTACACTCAATTTGCGTACGGGGACGCGGAACTCTCCTTCGATTGGGCCTGCGCCGAGGATTATCTGAGTATTTTCACGGGGCGTATTCCCGCAAACCTCTATCCACAAGTGCCTCACTGCGCCGTGCGATTGGAGGCGATGGGCTGGGAGCCGCGGCCGGCAACCGACGCGGAGTTGGCGCGCATGGAGGAAACTACCCGCGAATGGTTAGAGGCGGGTGCTGGGTGCCTCTGTTTGGGGCTTGACTATCAACCTAGCGCTAACGCGGACCTCAAGGAACTTGTGAGGCTGTCAAGACTTGCAGACTCCTACGGTGCGATATATGCCGCACATATCCGTTACCAGCAGATTGGTCGAAAGAAAGCTTGGGAAGAGACTATCGAATTGGCGAAGCAATCCGGGATTCCGGTTCATATTTCGCATGAGCGCGTCGATGATGAATCTGCGGAATTGCTGGATCGTGTGGATCGGGAAGACATCGACCTGACATTTGAATCCTATCTCTACCCGGCAGGGATGACACACCTCGCGATGATGTTGCCGTTAAGATTTCAAGACGGAAACGTGGTAGAACGCATGGAAGTTCTGAAGCGGCCTGAAACACGCGAAGCATCGCTACCTCATCTCCAAAAAAGCCTGGGCGAGCGCGGCGATCAAATTGTCGGTTACACGGCGTCCGGTCGATACATCGGAATGACGCTCGCGGAAGCCGCCGAGAGCGAGAATAAACCGTGGGTTGAATTTGCTTACGACCTTACAGTTGAAGAAAACGGAGTCGAGACTCTCATCTTCCCGTGGCAGACGCCGCGTGAAAAATTTCAGTCGACTCTCGATCAGACCGCCGCGCATCCGCGAATGATGATTGCGAGCGATGGAGTCTATAACATACCGCACCCGCATCCTCGCAGTTACGGCTGTTTCGTGCAGTACCTCGCGCGCTATGTGCGTGAACGCAAGTTGGTTTCACTGGAAGAAGCCATCTACAAAATGAGCGGCTTTCCGGCAGAACGCTTCGGCATATCGGACCGTGGAAGGATTGCAAAGGGATTGGCGGCGGATGTGGTTGTCTTTGATCCGGAAACCGTTTCAGACCGCTCGACCTGGAAGAACCCGATAGAACCCCCCGTCGGCGTGGACTGGGTGCTGGTCAATGGTGTACCGGTGGTGAAGGAGGGAGGTCTGACCGGAACCTTGCCGGGGCGTGTACTGCGCCATGAGTTCTGAACCATACGCAACATAGAATAGAAATGATTGTCCCATGTCTCACTACCTCATGCACCTGGAGTTTATCGGATGAAGGTTTACATCGGCACGGATAGCGAAGGTCAAGCATGTGTTACACGCGAGGAAGACCCCAAGAATGTCTATGGGCCTTGGCAGGCAGACTATATTCGCAAGCGAGCAACGCAGGAAACAACGGCGGCAATAGAGGGTGCGCGTGAGGCCGGCGCCACTGAAATCGTGGTTCAAGACATCGGTTTCATAAGGGGAGTTTCCCCTGGCGGGCTTATTCTTCACTACGACGAACTGCCACGCGGTATACGCATTGGTTTGGGAGGTGCTCCTTTACACCGCGTTATCGATGCTAGCTTCGATGCGGTCGTTCTGCTCGGCCACCACGCTATGGCAGGGGTTGAGGACGGCGTAATGGCACATACCTTCAGTTCGCTGGCAATCGAGAACATGTGGCTAAACGGGGTGCGTATTGGAGAAATTGCCATGGAAGCGTTAATCTTTGGAACCTTTGATGTGCCTGTGGTTATGGTGTCCGGAGATGAGGCGGGTTGTCAAGAAGCCCTGGCATGGTTAGGAAACGTGGAGGTAGCGCCCGTCAAGAAGGGGTTGGGAACACACTGGGCGATCTCGCTCCATCCCGCCGACGCAGATGATCTGATTCGTGAGAAAACCAAAGTGGCGCTTCAACGGTTAGATGAGTTCGAGCCGTTCAAGGTGCCTCCTCCTCTCGAACTACGCGTTGATTGCTATACCCAAGAACAGGCACTTGAACGCTTCAGCCGGGAACAGGCTGCCGATTTAATTGGCCCAAAGAGTTTTCTCGTACGGGCTGATTCACCTATCGCCTTCAGCAAGCAGATGGGTGGGTAAGCCGTCTGTTTTGGCACATGTGGGAGCTGCCATGACGATTGAAGAGATGTTGGATAATCTGCGACTCAACGGATGGTGGACGAGAGAATGTAGTCTTGTCAGTTCCGCTCCACGTCTACGAGGCGCTCCCGGCCAACGTCAAGCCACTCTTCCGGCACTGGGTGGAATATTAGTTAGCCCAAGTTACGGCTAATGAGATTTTAGACATTTATCACCGATTTTAATTGAGAGCATCCCATTATTCCTATCGGCATAGTTCATTTAGCAGGTAACACGCTCGTACCGCAAACTGTTAGTTTGCGATCACAATCTAACAGATTGTGGTACAGTTTTCGTTCTTTATCCCTGCCATTGAAAAAGTGTTACTTGGTAGCGTGCCATTATCCCTGCCGGGATAATTCTTTCAGCAAGCAACACTTTTGTACCGCAAACTGTTAGTTTGCGATCAC
>JAPPIK010000028.1 GCA_028820655.1 Candidatus Poribacteria bacterium
CAGAACCTGGTTTGTTCGTGCAACATGGGATCGCGACCGGGAGGTCGCTCCTACAACAACAGAGTGAAGTTTTCCCGTCCAGTCTTCTGATACGTCAGTTTTCGGTTCAATTGATTCCTAGAGTATCGAGGTTCAAAGGTCGCTCTAAAGATTATGGTGGTTCGCGCATCATGGCATCGCGACCGGGAGGTCGCTCCTACAACAACAGAGTGAAGTCTCCACCTCCAGTCAGTTGATCGGTCAGCTTACGGTTCTGCTGAATCCTAGAGCATCGGGGTCCGAAGGCCGCCCCACAGAACCTGGTTTGTTCGTGCAACATGGGATCGCGACCGGGAGGTCGCTCCTACAACAACAGAGTGAAGTCTCCACCTCCAGTCAGTTGATCGGTCAGCTTACGGTTCTGCTGAATCCTAGAGCATCGGGGTCCGAAGGCCGCCCCACAGAACCTGGTTTGTTCGTGCAACATGGGATCGCGACCGGGAGGTCGCTCCTACAGCAATAGGTTGAAGTCTTCTCGTCCAGTCTCTTAATCAGCCATTGTCCATTCCCTTAATCTTACAACAGAGACCCACTGAACTGATCTGGCGAAACGAGATGTCAACGGAGCGCCGGTTTCTGCTGCGTGTTGGCATTCTCTGAAACCGAGGTTTCCCTTGGTAGTGCGGGTTCTCGTGAATCACAACGCCAACGAAATGCCAATGAAAATGAATGTGCCGCCGAGCCGGAATGTCCTTGTACGCCAAAATATACTATACACATGTTAAATTTTTTCAATCTAAAATAGACACGTTTAGTGAAGAATGAAAAGTTTGTCGACAGTGCAAATCGGGTGTCGTCCAAGTGCATGCCGCGCGCTCAGTGCCTCTCAAGTAACACTCGACATTGCCGGGATCTCTATCGCGGTCGCTATCCACTCCCTTGATCCGCTGGAGTGCAGACGCGAGGAGGAATCGTAAACTATTGACATCTCACTCCGCTGGAGTGAAACCATTCTACGAAGGAACGATTTTTTAAAACATCTAGTATAGCGAAAAATGAGTGTTTCTTGCTGAATGAATTATCCCTAAAGGATAATGGGGCGCTACCAAGTAACTCTCGACACTACCGGGATCTCTATCGCGGTCGCTATCCA
Source organism: Candidatus Poribacteria bacterium (assembly GCA_028820655.1). Taxonomy (GTDB): domain Bacteria; phylum Poribacteria; class WGA-4E; order WGA-4E; family JAJDTR01; genus JAJDTR01. The sequence goes on from JAPPIK010000028.1 coordinate 1,133, forward strand.
CTCCCTTGATCCGCTGGAGTGCAGACGTGAGGAGCAATCGTAAACTATTGACATTTCACTCCGCTTGAGTGAAAACGAGACCACGAAGGAACACCTTTTACGGCTAGTCATTCAGTGAAAAAGGAGTGTGTCGCGCTGATAGGTTGTGATCGCAAACTAACAGTTTGCGGTACATAGGTGTTACGTGCTGCATGAATTATTCCGACAGGGATAATGGAACGCTTTCAATGACATCCAGAACATGTAGTTGACTCAGGGGAGAGCAATTCAACCGAGAGTTGACGTTGACACGCGTTGTCCTCAAATCCTAATCTCACGCTGAGCAACGTGACATGGTATAGTAGTGGTATTACCTTATGGCCCTGATGGTTATGTATGCCATTGGATAGGAGCCTTGGCCGCGTATTTTCTATTCAGGACATGTCTAGTCGTCATACACGTGACTGGCATTACGAACACGAAATTCTGCGCAGTGCCTGTGATCATGTTATTTTGAGTACCTCCTCCACAACCAACCCATCAAGCCGCCAATCGTCGAGTATTTGCTCCGCGACAACCGTTGTCATAACCGCTCCAGCTTGCTTCGCGGCACGATGCCAATTCTCCTGATGTTGGGCGAGCGCCGAGCGATATCGGCCCTCGGCTCCGGAATCGACGAAAACCTCTTGTGCTTCATCTGATTCCGAATCCACCAGCCGGATGTTGCCGCGTTCCACCGGATTGACATCCGCCTCCGCCAACACCTGGACTATGACGACCGCCGTAGCCTGTTCGGCAAATCGAAACATCGCCGCCATCGGATCTCCCGGGAACAGCAGGTCACTCAGCAACACGCGCAAACCGTACGGACGCCACGACGGAGGTAATCTAGTAAATGAAGTTGCGAGGTCTCCACGGTAATCGAAGTCAATTCCATCCCAAACAGACGCTCGATTTGCACCGTTGTCCACTTGTCGAAATCCATCCCCCGCCATCCATGCGGCGTGGGAGTACCCGACATTCGATGCCGCCGTAGCAAATACAGCCGCGAGTCCGAGAGTTGCTCGCGTTTTAGGGCTGTTCTCAAGCGCCATCGAGCAGGAACCGTCAATCACTATGTCTAAATGCGGACTGACTTCATCCCGGTACAACTTGACCGTCAATTTGTCACTTCGCGCGAATCCTCCCCAGTCGATGCGTCTCAGATCGTCGCCCGGCTGATATTCGCGGTGGTCGATGAATTCGAGCGAACTCCCCGGGCGCTTTCCCATCTGATTGCCCGAGGCACCAAAAGGGACGTTTTTCGGCGATGCCAATGCGTATCGCGAACCGGCACGTTCACCATCGATGAGGTGTTGGCGATAAGCTTCGTTCATAGGAGATATTACGTGAATGAAACGATTTCAAACTCTCCGGGAAAATGAAATGAGATGGATGCCAAAAGCCCCCGCTTGCCCCATGTCGCTTTATTAACTACTTCCCACCGCCGTGCAAGAATTCATGTGCCGGCGGTCTACCTGTGTCTTTTCGTACAGCGGCCAAAAACTGTTATACTGTTTAAGAAACCAAGTGCGGTCAAGTACGCTCAGCATCATTGCACAAGGAATTGCAAGCGCCGCTGATGCGTCAAGAATGCCTGTGTCTCCGTCTAGGAGCCAGAGAAGTAGACTGACCGGACTACCAATAAACCATCCTGTTTCCCAATTTCCAAAGATTAGGAAGAGAATCACCGGTATGATGGCAGTGGAAATAAACACAAGAATCAGTGCGATAACCCACGTATATGCGGCGGAGATTCGTTGGGAAAGGAAATGCCGCCGCATCATGGAAGCCCCCAGCGCATAACTGTATGCGAAGGGCACCGATAGAAGTGCTATACTGATGAAGTCAACGTGCGCTTTGGCGCTCAATTTATGAGGAAATCCCCCGGACCCCACCAGACCGGATACTGAAGCCATGATTGTCGTTAAGGATTGCCCTGTAAGATGGTTGAAATCGTCGTAAATTGAAAGCCGGTAGAATATTCCGTACCATTGCATAACACAGAACAGCGTAAGGAATGACATGACGGAGCACCATGCTACCCCGCCGGCAGAACCGCTATAAAACAGAAATGAGATCGGCCGCGGAAACCATCGGCGCGGAATACTTCTCAGAACTCGCCGTCCCAATCTCTCTCTTTCGCACACGGACACAAAAAAGCCGACCGAATACAGTAGAAAATGGAAGCATGCCCACGCTTCAATCAGAGTAAAACTCTCAAGAGCAACCCCGCAGATTCCCGCAGCTAAACCGGTAATGAACCAAATCACTGCGACATATAGCCGTACGGGCAACGCTCGGTTCGCGGGAAGGGGGCTTATCGCGGCGGTTGCCAGAAAGCCAAGGAGGCCGATTAGCACCGATGCGCTGACCACTACAAATAGGGCAACCGTCCAGAAGCTGGTCGATCCAAATTGACTTCCAACACCCGAATCTAGCACACCTCCCGGCAAGATCATCATCTTGAAAAACAGAAAAACTGCCGTTGCCATAGAGACGATCCAAACAAAGCCTATACCCGTCTTCAGCAGCCAATTAGACGAGATGCAGCCGATGAGTAACGCGCACTGGACACTTACTGCCGCGACAAGAAAGTTTAACACCATGAGAACAAAGAGCGATGGCACATCAACCCCGCTCATGAAGCATATGAAGGTCAGGAAGGGCACACACGCGCTATAGAGTAAGACGGCCAAAAAGAGAGCTGCGAGGAATTTTCCCCAGATAATGGACCAGGCGCGGAGGGTAGTATTAAAGAGGACGTTAATGCTCGAACCGGAACATTCGATTGCAAGCCGAATGCCGGTATAGGCTGGAATCAAAAGGAGGCAGGTTCCCAAGAGAACGCATACCAAGGTGCTAAAGAGGCTTCTCCCAGCAACGAAGGACCAGGTGGCCGAATGAGTAAACAGGAATATCCCAATGATTAACAGTTGAACGCAAAGGAGAAACAGCAACCCAGTTTCTAGGAATCTGCTCTTGATTGCTTGCCGCAACTCCTTGACCACGATAGGGCTAAGTGTGCCGACAATATTCTCTCGGATTTCGGCAATGCATCTCATGGCGCCTCACCTCAGTGTTTTATTTTCCAAAAAAAACAAGGTTAATGTTGGGCGCCGGCGCGGTTAGAAACCGCACCGATACCCTATACTCAATCACATTTACTTGCCGAGAGAACCACTCATTGGTTTGTTTTCCAAATAAATATGGTTTGTTTTGGGTGGCGGTGGTTCACATTGTCTGAACTGTGATTTATTGGATCTCTACCGCGCTCGCTATCCACTCGCTTGCTGGATTTTTATGATTACCTTGATTGCATGTGGCAGCTTGCCGGTCATGAGTCGGCGAGATCGTTATCTTTAGGCTACTAGGATTCAGGGAAAAAACTCGGCATTCTGTTTCCAGCCAGAAATCAAGTTTTCAAGAAAAAACTTGATTTCGACATGCATTAAATTCTTAGCAAGAAGACCACTCAGTTACACGATAGGCAAAAGATTTACTCACCACGCGAATTGAATGCAGCAATAATTCGGTAAATGTAGATTATTGCACCTATGTCCTATCGCTCCTATGACGCGCATGAAACCGGCCTTTCCTAGTCGATTAGCACGGAGTTGGCGCGTCTTTGCCACACGGGTTGAAAGTTTGTATACTGCCTTACGAACCATGGAATGTTGAGCACAGCGACAAGCAGTGCAGAAGAGATGGCGATAGTAATGCTCGTGTCTTCGAACGAATGATCGTAATCTAGATACAGGAACGCTCCGATCGGGCTTGCAGCAAAAAAACTTGCGCTCCATGTTCCGGAGTAAAAGAATGCGATTACCGGAACAACTGTCGTCGAGATTCCAGACAGAGCAAGCCCAACCACCCAAGTATAGCGAGTCGACACTCGATTCGCAAAGAAGCACCGTCGAATAAATGCCGCACCCAAGGCATAGCTGAAGGTGTAAAAAGCAAAAATGGGCAGTACGGAGAATAATAGCTGATTGAAATCAAAGATTTGCAATCCCTGTTGTATTAGGTGTGTTCCCAGTGTTGCGGACAGGAAGTATGCAATTTCTATTGAAAGTCTCCACAAGATTTCATGGATATTCTTTGGGAATCCCATGAAAGGGAAAAAGGTTGACCATGTTACAATGACGGCGAAGGTCAGAATCATCATCAAACAAGACCATGCTACGCCGCCGCCAGCACCGCTATAAAATAGGAAAGCCAATTGGCGAAGCGTCCAGCGTCGCGGGATGCTGCGGCGAATTCGCATTCCCACGCTCTCCCTTTCGCTGACGGCAATAAACAAACCGATCGAGTGAAGCACGACATGCAGGAATGCCCACCAGCCGACCGGTGCCGTGCTATTGCTCAAGTAACTCCAAACTGCCGCGCCAATGCCAGTGAGTAGCCACGTAACGGTCAAGAAGGATCGTACAGGGAGCGCCCGATTTGCGGATAGAGGGCTGATGGCTGCAGCCGCCAACAGCGCGATTGCGCCTATAATTGTCAACGCCACGACAAGCGCGCACAATGAAATGCCCCAGAATCTCCAAGAACCGATGTAGTTTGCGATACCCAAATCCAGCAACCCTCCGGGCATGACGGCTTGTCCGAACGCAGATGGAACAACAACAATCAAGCAACCGAGCCACAACATGCCGAGGATCAATTTGAAGGCCCATTTCACGGGTAGAGCACCGATGAGGATGGCACACTGGATGCCCGCCGCCGCCACGACAAAATTGATCGCCATCAAGCTGAAGATAGACGGAAGATCGATGCCGCGCAACAGATAGGTGAATGCAATGAATGGCATCCCGGCGCTGTATAACAACACTGTGAAAACGAGCGCAGCAATACACTTGCCCCAGATGATAGACCACGATCGGAGCGAGGTGATGAACAGGAGATCCACATTCTGATCCGAGCGTTCAATTGCCAAACGGATTCCCGCATAAGCTGGCACGAACAGCAGGAATGTCGCCGTTAAGACAAACAGTAGGGAGCTGAAACTGTCTCGCCCCGCGTTAAAGGAGCCAGCGACAAGGGATTCATTCGCTACAATCAGTCCCACAACCAAAAGTTGGAGACTTAGGAACAATAGCAGTGTCACGGAAAGGAAATGACCGTGAACTGCTTGCCGTAACTCCCGGACCATAATGGGATTGAGAGTGTCGGAGATTCTCTCGTGGATATCCGTGATGAATCTCATCGCGCCGCCCCCTCGACATGTCGGCATCGCCGAATCTACATTGTCCTCGCGCGAGGGTTGGCTAGGAACGCACTCATTACAACAGGGAGTTTAGGTTTCTTGCCACCACTGCATCGCGTACACACCGTCAAGGTGCTTATTCTGTTAGTGGATTGGCGGAGTTTCTCCCCCGTGGGGGTTGAAAGTTGATTACCTGTTTGACAAACCACGGCAGGTTAAGCGAGCCGATGAACACGGCAAAAGCGCCTGCAAGTAGCGCGCTTGCTTCCAAGAGTTCGTCATCCCCGTTGGCAATGGATATGAACGGGCTGAGCGGACTGCCAATGAACCACCCATTGGCCCATGTTCCGGAAAGGAAGAATAACATCAGGGGAATTATGGTGGTTGCAGAGGCCATCATTATCAGCGCAATCAACCAGGTGTGGCAACCGGCAATTCGCTTTACCAAGATTCGCCGCCTAATAAACGACGCCGCAAGGGCATAACTTAGCGCGAACATCCCAAGTGCCGACATGCAAACCATGAATTCCTCATATTCATTTCCACCCCACAGATGCGGGTAAGCACTTGACCAGACTGCCACAAACAGTAAGGTCAAGATTATCATCAGGGACGACCACGCCACCCCACCGCCAGCGCCGCTGAAGAAGAGAAAAGCGGGAGGCCGCAGCAACCGTCTGCGTGGAATGCTTTGGCGAACCCTATTTCCCACCGATTCTCTTTCGCTTACAGCGACAAGGAGTCCGACACATTGGAGAACAATCTGAACCGACGCCCAGACACCTATAGGAGCGATATTACTCGCTTGAACACTCCAAATTGTGACCCCAAGCCCGGTGACGATCCAAACTACGCTGATATAAATCCGTGCAGGCATTGCTCGATTTGCGGACAACGGGCTAATCAGAGCTGTGGCAAGGTTGGCAAATAGCCCGATGAAAGCCACTCCCGAGACTAACACGCCCATAGAGACTGCGAAGAAGTGCCATGATCCCACCCGACTGCCGATTCCACTGTCGAGAATACCCATACCCGGAGCCACGGTCAATGTGATGTATACTGGCACGGCGGAAGTCATGATTAGGAACCAAACCAGCCCGATGATAATCTTGAATACGCGATTCGCGGGGAGGCAACCCACGAGAATAGAACTCTGGATAGCTACCGCTATTACGATAAAATTGAGGACGAGCAACACAAAAATAGATGGTAGATCGATTCCGCGCAGCAAAAAGGTTAACGTAATGAACGGCATGCAGGCGCCATATAGAAGCGCGGTAAAAACAAGGGCGGCAAAGAATTTCCCCCAGATGATGGACCGCGGATGGAGCGTCGTAATGAACAGAAGATCGACGTTGGCGTCCGAACGTTCAATCGCCAACCGAAGACCTGTATAGGCGGGCACCAAGATTAGGCATGTTCCCATTAACATACTCGATAAGGTTCTGAAAATATTTCTGCCGGCATTAAAAGACCAAGAAACGGAATCATCCATTAGGAACAATCCCACGGTCAGCAGTTGAACACCGAGAAATAATAGCAGTACCGCAGCAAGGAACTTCCCCTGTACCGCTTGGCGCAACTCCTTTATAACGATGGGATTGAGTGTATTGCCGACGTTTTCCAGAAAATGTGTGAAGGATCTCACTGCACGTCTCCCTTCGTCACATTCATGAACACGGATTCCAAATCGCCTCCCTGCGGTTTGAACTCAACGATGCGGAACCCTTCTCGAACCAAGTTTTCGAGCAGGACGCTGCAGGTTTCCTCCGATCCGGTGACTTTCGCCTCAATTTCGTTACCCAACCGGTTGACGGCTGCGACATGCGGCATCAAGAGCATTGCCTTGCACAAATCGTCGGGTCGCTCTAGGGGTCGAATCAACACAGTTCGCTGCTCAACATCGGACGTAGCGATCTCTTGCAATGTTCCGGCGGTTACGATTTTTCCCTGTTCTATAATTACGGCGCCATCACATATCTCCGAGAGTTCGCTCAAGATGTGCGAACTAATCAGAATCGCTTTCTCTTGCTCCGACAGCGCCCTGAGCAACTCGCGCAATTCGACTCGTGCACGAGGATCCAGCCCGGCCGCCGGCTCGTCCATTACCAGCACCGGCGGATCGTGAAGCAACGCTCTCGCAAGGCTGACGCGCTGTTTCATCCCTTTGGAGAGCGCATGAAGGGTTTTTTCCCGGATTTCGGTAAGATTTGTGAATCCCTCCACACTGTCGACCACTTGCCGGCGCAGCTTTCCAACCAGACCGTAGGCGCGCGCGAAAAAGTCCAGATATTCATGTACAGTGATATCACGGTGTGATGGGAGTGCATCGGGCATGTATCCGATAAGTCGGCGTGCGGTTTCGGGCAACTCTACAAGGGACACACCATCGATTGTCGCATCCCCACTTGTCGGCTCATCAAGGGTTGCAAGGATTTTCATTGTCGTGGTTTTTCCCGCACCGTTTGGCCCGACAAACCCAAAAATTTGCCCCGACGAGAAGGTGAATGAGATGTCGTCGACAGCCCGCGTTGCGCCGAAGTCCTTGACAAGATTGATGATGTTAACTTGCATAGTGTTGGTTTTATCTATTCAACTATAAGCGGTCTTCTTATACCTTGCGGTGCTGCAAACCGTACCTAGTTGCGGCAACAGCGAGCAATGCTTGATGATGCGCAGATCAAATACCGCTGCGATGAATGGTTTGTTCCGCATCGGGGCGGTCTGCGGTGTTTCATGTGATTGGCACAACTAACACAACTACCGAATCTATTCCTCGTTTAGGATGCCGTAGACAATTGAACTATAGCTCTTCTTCGTGGTATTCCGAAGCCCGTCTTCAACAAACGGCGAAGCGCTCATGGTAGCTATGTAACATCCCGATTTGAGAAACTGCTCCGGTTCTTTTTTGAGGCGATCAATATTCCCTATCCAATCTTCAGAGGCAAAAATCCCGCGCAAACCGCTAATGCCGGAATGAATTTTGAGTTGACTCTTCGGCCCATCCGCCGTAATGGTGTAGTTGCGTTCCCAAGCCTGATCCGTTAATTTCCATACACGACCGGATTCCTCAACCGAAACAATGATGTCATCCGTCAGCGGCGCGCCGTGCATTTTCATTTCATCCCTTAAAATCTCGGGGAAGATTTCCTTGTCCAATTCCGCATTGACGGTTGGATCCCACAACTGTAGATTGAACATTTCGCCAGCCTCACCACGGCTAGGAAGTTGCATGTCTTCTTGTAAATCCAGTTTTGCTTCGGCACCGGCGGAGATGCCCCTCCCAAAGTATATTGCGCCATCGGTATCCGCCAGCCAAAACTGGTCAATGTCGGCACCGAGACCATTGACGATACTCAAGCGCGCTCCTTCCCCTCTCCTGACAGCGATGCGCTCACGGCGCACTTCGGATTTCCGCACTTTGAAGTGTGCCGGCACTCTTGCGGTGACCCATCCGCGCGCCAAGTGCTGGTCGTGCGTCCAGTCAACCGAACGCGGGATTGATGTGGCAGCAACGACTTGGGGTGTCACTTCCGTTTCGTAACCAAAGTGCAATCCATCACCGGGCGTCAAAGCCGAATAAAAGGCGGTCAATCCTATGCTTGTGGCGCGATTACTCCTCTGATCGAGGATAGTCAAGCCGTCGGTGCGTATGTATCTATTCCACCCTTCGGCAAACGTTGCGTAGAGAAAAACCGTGAGGCAGGTTATGAGTGAAATCATCGGGATGGTCCACAACATCCAGATACGCCGTTTCTTGCGCGAGAGAACTATGAGGTTTACCGGGCCAATCACAATCGCGAACACGAGCATCAAGAGGAACAACCCTCGTACAGGAACGCCAAAATCACTTACCACCGGGAATCTGGTGTTGGCTTCGGCGACGGCGTAGAGGGTTTGCCATGGAGTTGTGGTTTTCACCCATGAATACACAATCCGCAGCCACTGATCCTTGTTCAAACCGCTCGCATCCTTTCTCGCGCTAACGATACATTCGCCGAATCCAATGTGATTGTGGGCAATTCCGGCTGATTCGTCCGGAATCTCGATTCTAGCTGCCCAGTCGTCCGGAAGATTGTCTCCGCCCAACAAGAGCAGGGCACCACCACACTCCACGTATTCCCAGAGTGCGGATCGGACATCCGACGGCATTTTCTGGATGTCTTCGTCAGTGACAACGACACCATCGAATCGTGAAAAGCCGAGCCAACTTGCGCTCCATGCGGACACGGGAAATCCCAAATCAATGAGATCGTAGGAGGTTGGACCGGATGAGCTTGAAGTAGTGGTTCTAGTGAACGAAGATCCGCCAGCCGAACTTGAAAATCTGAATCCGCTTCGATCAGGTATAGTGCCTACCAGTGGTCCCGCATTTGTGTACAGCTCCAGAGTGTCCACGTTCCGGCTCACTAGCACCTGCAACGCTAAAGGGAGTGTGCTGAAGCCCATAGCTCCCGGCATCATACGGCTAGCACGCAAGTGTGACGTGCCATGCGCGTGGGAACCGACAGGCAACGAAATCCCTTCTCCTTGACGTCTACCGTCAATGGCTATCGCCAAATCATCTCCGTGCAAAGCTACGGGAGGTTGAAGAATAGAAACTTGAGCGGTGGTGTCCGGACCAACCACCACCGACCGGGTGATTTCGCGGATGCGATCCGAAGCATTGGTGTAATGATCATGCGGCAAAATCAAGGTTACGACGTGCATCGTTTCCGGTGAGTGATTCGTCACAGAAATCTTGTATTCCGCGTATCCGTGGTTGGAATTACCGCTCGGATTTATTCCGGGAGCTATCGTGATGTCGTCAATTCGCGTCGCGGAGTAGCCATTGGTGGAGGTGCAGCATAACGTGATGAAAATTAGAGCGAAGATAAAATGGAGTCGAGCGGGACTCATTATTGTCTCCTAAACCGCGAAAGGCCACGAAACCATCGATTGAATTAGCGAAGGATTGCACAGGGAGAAACGGAGAATCGTCATATCAAGTCAAACCCGCAAATGTGAACTGAAATTGACTCTACGGAATTCTTGAATCCGAAAAGGAGAGGTGGAAAACATACTATCCGACGTATGGTTACGCGGTGGAATCAACCTCAAGGTCGTCTGGCAAATTGAGGTCAGCCTCGTCAAGAGCGTCGAGCAGACCATTGATTACGGAGAACGTGTCCACACCATCAAATCGGGCTTGGTAATTGAGAATCACGCGATGGTTCAACACGGACGCCGCAACCGAGTTAACGTCGCCAAATCCTACCGTGGGACGACCGGAAAGCAACGCTGATGCACGCGACGCCTCGGCCATTGCTATCGCTGCCCGCGGCGATGCAGCGTATGCCACATATTTGCCGACCTCCTCGGTAGCTTCCGGAGCATTCGGATGCGTGGACGCCGCCAGTCGAGAAATATAACGCGACACAGGCTTGGGCAGGTAAATTTTATCCATCACATCAAACAGGCAACGGAGTTCCTCCGCGCTGATAGACCATGTGGGCGCAGGCGGCTCCCCGCGGCGGCGAGTCGAGATGATGTCGTCAAGCACGTCTACTTCAGCATTGGGGACGATTAGTTTGAACAGAAATCGATCTAACTGGGCCTCCGGGAGCGGATATGTTCCCTCCAATTCGATCGGGTTTTGGGAAGCGAGAACAAAAAAGGGGTCGGGAAGCGCGCGGGTGTTTCCAAGGAGAGTCACGGAGCGTTCTTGCATAGCTTCAAGCAGCGCGGATTGAGTCTTCGGGGAAGCGCGGTTTATTTCATCCGCTAGCAGAATGTTAGCGAACACGGGTCCGGCCTGGAACGTCATTTCCCGGTTCCCGTCCGGGGTTTGCTGCAGAATATGTGTTCCCACGATATCGCCGGGCATCAAATCCGGCGTGAACTGTACCCTATTGAAGTCGAGATTAAGCAGTTGACCCAGCGCTTTCACAAGAGCGGTTTTGCCGACGCCCGGCACCCCTTCAAGCAGGATATGCCCCTGACTCAGGATTCCCACGAGCACCATGCGGTGTAACTCCGATCTGCCGATAAGGATTCGGTCCAGCTCCGCATGCACCTTCGACGTGAGTTCAACCGCAGGTTGAAGTTCATCGGGTTGAAGAAGCTTTTCATGCTGATCCTGTTTTGCCATGATAGACTAGGTGTAACCGAATTGGGCTTGGCGGCACAAACCAGATTTGAGTTCTTTAATCGCCAGTTGTAGAGGGGTGGAAAACGGTTGTCCGTGACAAAAACCAGCTAATTTCCGGTACTCGTTGTGCCAACCAAAGCGGGCATGATCGCCGCCATCATCGCCGCTGCTTGACAGGCTTCGATCACCTCTTTTGTTGCTATCCCCGTTATCTCCCCATCGACTATCTGTTCGATTCGTTTTTTGCGGGCTTTAGTTTCCTTGCGTCCAAATAATTTGTCCAACAGGCCAGCCCCGTTTGCTAACGAGATGAGGATAACTGTTCGCGGATGAAGCAATTTTTCATCTCGAAATATCGCGACACGCAATCGTTCCAGAATCTCGATTTCCGGGGAGGGATCTTTTTGCGGATATCTCCTTCGTGGAAAGACAAATAGTACCGTGTCATCAACCGCTTGAAGAATGCCGCGATTACACAACTGTTGGGCGACCTTTTGTTGCAGGCACTTTACTCTCGATATTCGCGAAACCCAATCTTTCAACGATGCAGGCGTTTGTGCCTATTCAATCACCTGAAGACCACTCAGTGGTTCTCTCGCTAAGTGGTTTATTTTCCAAATAAATATGGTTAGTATTGGGGCGGGTGGTTTACATTGTCTGAACTGTGATTTATGTGATTTATGTGATTACCTTGATTGCATGTGGCAGCTTGCCGGTCATGAGTCGGCGAGATCGTTATCTTTAGGTCACTAGGATTCAGGGAAGAAACCAAGTGTTCAAGAAAAAATCTGGTTTCAACATACATTAAACACTTAGCGAAAGAACCATTAAGTGTTCAATGCAAGTAAGAAGATCGGGACCTGGAGATCGCTCCTATCGTGAACCTTCAATTGTTCAGTTGCGTAAGGCTTGCTTAGGTTGTTGCCGCTAACACTTCTTGAGCACGGATAGGCAGTTGGATGAATATGAAGTAAGATTCGGGATACAAGTAGTCCTCCCCGGATTCGTCTACAACTCTGAGATACCCTTCTTGACTCGCCTCTTCGTCAGGCAAGGCCTGGTAAAGTTTTCTCTTTTCAATGTCGTCGCAATCAATGTCTTCAATACAGAGTGCAAATTTTAGCGTTGCCATAATCCCTGCTCGAAAAATCGTTTAATTTTCCTGTTTCTTCTGCCAATTCCGTGAGCCTCATAACAATGAACCTATGCCCTTCTGACGCTACCACTGGCAAGACGAACGCGGGCAATCCCTTTGAGTTTCCGCCATCGACCAGAACCGTGGCGTTTCCGCAACCGCACAATTTCACGGATTCGCCCACCGACAGCAATCGTTTCCATATTCTCTATCGCGCCAATGATTTCGAAGCGCATCGGTATTATTCGCTCTATAACCAACCATGATTGTCATCACTGTCTTTCAAAATACCGCTTTACGGCGCTTCTATGACGAGGTAGAACAGTATGGGTGAAAGATGAGCCGCCTCCAGACGCGGCGCCGTTGAGACCACCTGATCGCGGTGCGATACCGGATTTCTCAACCGTGGGAGCAGCACTGCTAAGCCCTATAACTTCGCTATCTTCCAGCGAGGTGATGTTTGAAAGCGGCAATACTTCCTCTTTGAACTTCGCGCCCTCTTCAGAGGCTTCGTCGCTCCATGCCATGGGCGCATGGCCAGGACCTCGTCCAATTCCAAATTTATTTCGGCACCACAAACTGACACATTCTTTCACCGGCATGTTTTCCGAGTTTTCGGCAAGAAATGCTGCGAGCCCTCCACTGTCACATTGCCCCAGCTTTTCGCAGGCTTTCAATGTGTCCAGTTCTATCAAATTGGCTTCTTTCAGTTTCTCCAATTTCTCAGATATTTCTCCCTTGGATGACCGAAGCGCCTCGGAAAGCGCCTCGAGTTGCTCCGGACTTAGCGAACTCAGGTCGCCGTCAAATTCAGGAAGCTGTGAAGCGAGCAACGCGTCCTCTTTCGCGGCTTCCTGTACCAATCCCGTCAGGGCCGCCATAGATTCCGCCAAAAGCCCTTTTTCCATTTCAGAGCCTTCATTAATGAGTGCCTCGGCAAGGGTTTCCGCTTCGGTTAAGCGTTCGGTCGCAGTCAACGCATCCTCGGCGGCTTGCTTTGATTCTTGCGAAAGGATGTCCGTCAAATGGTCGAGCGCTTCCCACGTCTTGACAGGATCTTCCCCCGATGCCTCCTCTTGGATTTCGGCAAGTTTTTCTTCCAGTGTTTCAGCTTGAATTAACTCGACAATCTCCTCCTCTTTGAGAACATCGATGCCTGCCGCCAATTCATCTACTTCCTCCCGAATGTCGAGCGGTTGTGCCTTGGAGATGTCTACAAATCGCTCCGGAATTAGAAAGCTAACGGATACGAATACCGCTGCGGCGGCAAATCGCGCCCAAGAGACTTTTCCGCGCCACCGCAGACGAGGCGCGCGAACTGTCGACAATAGATGGATCCAGCTTCCCAAATCTGCGGCCTCCGCAGCCATTACCAAACCGCCGGAAGCACTATGTTTGTCGAGGCTTGCTCGGATGGCAGTTCGTCCGGGAAGTTGACGCAACGCCGTTACGACTGCCCAAGATACGGCAAGTACCAGCACAATTCCACCGGCGAGAAGGGTCGAGCGTGGCATTCCAACGGCGGCGCGCAATACAATAACAACAGTACCCCAAAGCAGTCCCCACACAGTTGCGGCAAGAAGCACTTTTTTCAGAATTAACAGAGAAGCCATTTTGATTCGGAACTCGCGAATTGCTCTATTTTCGATGCTCATGACGAAGCTCCTTGTAGATGTGAAGCATTGGAAAGTGCAGCAACAACGGCTTGAGGCCCGGTTCATCGCCCCTTAGAACCGTAGGTATTATATTCTCACCACCAATTGATTTACAACCTCTTAAACCTCTTGGGAAAAAGGAATCACACATGAATCCACCGCCGCGTCTAACACTCAAGCAGAGTGGTAGGTTCGATTCAGCGGAGGAGTTCGCCCCTCTCCAATGCAACGGCATGTGAGTATTCACTACAAATGAAAATTCGATTCCACAACCTATAGGTTTTCGCTATCTTAGCCTGAACAGTTACCGTTGATAGTTTTCAACGTTGAACACTCTGAATGTGTGAGCACGACATCGGAGGCGGATTAAGCGTGTACTTATGAATCAATACACCAAAGCCGAAATGTTCTTCAGTCTTCAAGGTTTAGCCATCGTATTTGATCGTCGGACAATTCGATTTCAAGTGCCTCAAGAGATGAGTCCAACTCGACGCGTGTGCAGGGGCCCACAATCGGGAGCGTTGGATACGGCTGATGAATGACATATGCCAGTGAAATTTGGATGGCGGAATACCCTATGCTACTGCCCAATTCATGAGCGCGCCTGAGCCTTTCAAAATTGTCACTATTATAGTACACTCGCACCATATTCTCATCATCCCGGTTTTCAGGAGTGAATTGCCCGCTGAAGAACCCTCTCGCCTGTGAAGACCAAGACAGCAGCGGAAAATCATTATCCCGATGCCAACGCTGGGCTTCTTCGGAGGCGGAGAGGACCCCTGGCCACATTGCCTCCATGGGAACGGCAAGACTCAAGTTTGAGCTGCTGACGGCAAAACCGATCAATCCGTTTTGAGCCGCATACTCGTTTGCCTCCTGAATACGTTGATGTGTCCAGTTAGATGCCCCAAAAGCAAGAATTCTTCCCGACTCAATCTCCTGATTTAGATAATCGACAATGGTGGCAACGGGAATTTGGGGGTCGTCGCGATGAAGCAAATATAAATCGATATAATCCGTGTGCAGCCGATCAAGGCTCTCGTCCAAATCGCACTTTATTTCTTGAGGGTTGAGTCTCGGGCGCGGCACTTTGGGTGTGTGATGGGCGCCTTTGTCGATCAAAAACACCTCTTCGCGGTTATCGCGCGTTTTCAGCCAGGCGCCAATCACTCGTTCGCTGTCTCCGCCGCCATAAGCGTGAGCTGTGTCTATCGCATTCCCGCCCGCCGCGAAGAAATCATCCAATAGCTCTTCGCCCGTCACCTCCTTGTGTGGAGAGAACACCAAAGTTCCGATCACGATCCGCGTAATTGGTTTTGCCACTCCCGGAATAGTTAATCGTTCCATAGTTATCCCTTTGACGTCATTCCGTTTTCTTTAGTTGCCATCATCTCGGAGAAAATTCATAAAGATTCGTGACCGAATCTAGGACACAGGTCTCACAGCGGGAGCACCATGTTGTTCACACCAATCCGCAAGCGGACTTTCGCCTCCGCCCGGACGGTACTCCGGTGTTTTCTGATACGGTTCGCTAACAAGATACCGACCGAGAGGGCTTAGCTTGTCCAATACATCCGGTGATTGAGTCCGGTAGTCCATCGGCATCACCCAGCGGTAACCATATCCGAACATGATGCCTTTTCGGATTCGTGTGGTTAGGTTCGCCGCTCCCGCATGCCACGTACGATTTTCAAAAAGCAGACAATCACCCGGTTTTAGACGAGGCTCGACAAAATTGATCGGATCGGTTTGACCTGCCGGTATCTCAATCCGTTCAACAAGATGGTTGCTTCCCGGTGAGACTAACGTGGCACCGGAGTTTGGCTCGCTGAGATCCGTCAAATAGTACCCGCATTTCAATAAGATTCGAGGTACGCCGTTTCCGAGCACTTTGGTCGCGCTTCCATAGTCGCGGTGCCAACCGGGCGATCTAGCGTTCTTTGATGTTCCGGGTGGATCCGGGTGTTTATAGATAAGGTGCGAAGTCATCAACTGCAGGTGGGCGCCAAGCAGTTGAACAACAATTGAAAGGATTTTCTCATTCGTCAGCAAAGGAACAAAGCCGTCATCAATTGCGACGCAGTTTCGGAAACTGTCGTACAATTCACTGTGGCTGACTTGCCGGTTTTCACGTCTATCGCTCGCCATCAGCCGATCTCCGGCATCTAAGAGTTTACTGATAGTGGGCGGATCCAACACTCCGCGCACGATGAGATATCCCTCTGCGTCAAATTGGCGAATCTCTTCATCGGCGAGGGCATGCCATTTCAAATTCAGTTGTTTATCCGTCGTTTCCGTCATGTTCCGGTTTACCTGCTATTCAACTAAGGTTTCTCGACAGCGTCCTCTTGGGATAACAGCGACTCCATATCGCACAATTTCCGGAGGGACTTGATTCGGATGGCCAAGAGATTATATCATACAATGGTTGGAAACAGGCCAATGTTATTTGTGCGCATGTAGGGCCTTAAGGGGACCGAAGCCGGTAGCATACGGTTTCAGACACTTGTCGCATCAGCGCCGCATTGGACGCATACCCAGGGGTTTCAGAGTCAACCTATGCCAGCTTATATGGAGAGTTTCAAGCCGGCGGATCAATCCGGACTCAACACACGCAATCTCTGGGGAGTTTGCCTCCTGGCGACGTTTGTGTCGGTCATCGTGACATTCTCGGCATTTCTGGACCTTAGCTACAAATGGGGCGGACCGGGAGCCTGGCGCGGAAATCTGGCGTACAATGTGATTGAGAGATTGCTTAAGCAACCGGTTGGCACAGACAGTGCCTCCATGATGTCAACCGCATTCGGTAGTATCTTCGTCCTAGGGGGTACTGTCCTGCGACTGCGGTTTCTCTGGTGGCCGCTGCACCCGATCGCATATCCTCTGGCCGGATATCATTTCTTTGCGCACTTGTGGTTTCCTTTTTTGGTGAGTTGGCTAATCAAGGCGCCGCTCCTTAAGTATGGAGGCATCAGAACCTATCGAAAGGCGCTTCCGCTGTTTCTCGGACTCATATTGGGAGACTTTGTACTAGGAACCATGTGGGGAATTATGGGGTTGTTGACAGGTGAACCCACGTATACATTCAAAAATTGGTGATATAAAACATGATTGAGATTAATCTTTCCAATAGGGTTGCAGTAATTACAGGCGGTTCCGGGGTTTTGGGGCGCGTGATGGTCAGAACCCTTGCACGAGCCGGTGCAGACATCGCTATCTGCTATCATCAAAACCAAACAATGGCGGAACGCTTGCTAGAGGAGGTGCAAGCATTGGGCGTGCACGGGATGATGGTACAGGCGGATGTCACCGATGCAGATTCGATATTCAACATGCGGGATGCCGTTACGTCCACGCTGGGAGCAGCGAACATTATCGTCAACAATGCCGTTATACAGTACAAATGGGTTTCGGTTATGGATCAACCCGCTGAAGACTATGAAAGCCAATTCCGGTCGTGCGTGCTGCACAATGTGTACATGACCAAGGCTTTTGTCCCCGCGATGATTGAATCAGGGTGGGGGCGCGTGATTGGGATTAACACCGAATGCGCCATGCAGAACTTTGTTACCCAGAGCGCTTACACGGCGGGAAAGCGCGGAATGGACGGCGTCTTGCGCGTGTTGGCAAAGGAAGTTGGAACACACGGGGTCACCGTCAATCAGGTCGCTCCTGGCTGGACGATTAGTGACAAAAGCGCTGCAAGTGAATCTGACCAAAGTTATAATGAAAACGTGCCGCTACAGCGGCGGGGCACGGCCCAGGAGATTGCAAATGTCGTGCTTTTTCTCGCGTCCGACTTAGCCAGCTACATCACCGGGGCGTACATTCCAGTCTGCGGCGGCAACGTGATGCCAACGATTTGACATATGTCACTCTTGCAGTGACGCTGATCTGCTTGAGTGGCAGGCTCTTCTTTCGTATTATGACCATGACATACGCGCCCATTCTTCAGGTGGATAAATTGCCTGCTCCGGATCTGCGCGACTTCGTAAGAGATGACGCTCGTAAGCGTCGGTTAACGAACATCCCGATAGCGCCCGACGATCCACATAGTCCGGACGTATAATCTCGGTCAATACCCTACTGAGCATATCGAAACCCAATGGCGGCGCCGTTCAAGATTCGTGGGTGTTGGGTTTCACTCACTCTACTCGCAAGACAGTGTTGTCGTAAAGCGGATTTTCTTGCGGGACTGACAGGGATTCGTGATTATTCGTTCAACCCAACCTACGCGGCTGAAGAAAATTGTAGCGTATCCACTGCGTCGCTTGTAAATCCGTTCGATATTATACTTTACAGGTATATAGTTATCAATGCAAAATCAGTAACTTTCTCCTATTCGGCGGTTGGAAAACCTTTTGTGTTGCGAGAGATACTCTTCTATGCTAGAATTTTCTTCTAGGGTTGGCGCACGATAGATATTGACTACACTACTTGGCATCAAGTCTTATGCTACTGTCTAGGGATTTCTGAATCTGACCCCTTCGAAAATATCAGCGATATAACGTTTATGATAGTCGTTTTGATGGGTGTGTCCGGAACTGGTAAAACCACGATAGGCGACCTGTTATCAAAAGAGTTGCAGTGGGATTTCTTTGACGGGGATGACTTCCACGATCCCGCCAACGTAGCGAAAATGGCGGCGGGAATTCCTCTGACAGACGAGGACAGACAAGCGTGGCTGAGTACGCTACGCGGCATTGTTACACGATTGCGTGAAGAAGGGAAAAATGGGATAATTGCATGTTCCGCTCTCAAGCAATCCTATCGGAGACTCTTGATGACGCATGCCGAAGATGTATCCTTGGTTCACCTCAAGGGCGATTTCGAGCAGATCAAGAAAAGGCTTAATGACCGTAAGGGGCATTTCATGGGAGATTCGTTATTGGAAAGCCAATTCTTAACACTGGAAGAACCTGAGGACGCCACAGAAGTGGACATTGCGCTAACCCCGGCCGAAATAGTATCCACGATTATAAAACAGCAGAATCTACGACGGGCGCGTACGTAACGGCAAGTTTGGTTGTTTTACGGGGCTCTCCAGTAACACTTCTTTAGACATACATTCATAGGGCATAAAATGAGTTAAGAAATGAGGGAATCGCTTCGTTAGGGATAATAGCGCGCAGCACACATGCTTATCCTCCGGAGCGGAAGATTCATGGCATCGAATATCTATCATCATGTCGCTGCTCTGCAGCGGAGAAAAGTGTAACCTACGGAAAGAATCATTCCGACAAGGATTATGGCGCGCTGTCTTGAGTACCGAACTATTGAAGAAAAAGCGCTATGCTTGACGATTCTCAAAGGCACAGATAAAAATGTACACTATACCCACGTTGGCATCGCTTTCATACGGTTCACACGGCAAATCCATCGCAGACCAAATTGACCGGGATCAATTTGAGCGTGAAGGTTATTTCATCGTGAACGATATACTCGCGAAGGATGAAATCAATGGAGCCGTCGCCTTAATCGATCAATTGCTGCCGCCTGACGCGCAACCGCCCTACGTATGCGGCACCGGCGCTGAGATGAATGGCCGCAAGGCGCTTCGAGGAGAACATTGCGAGCCACGTCTATCCAATCTGGCGGGACATCCTCGCTTGGTTGAGGCGGCCGAAATGTTGATGGGGAGTGGAGTGCGAATATGCCACACTTCATGCCCGGTAGTAACGTACAAGAGCCCGCCGGGGGCAGAGCAGTTTGGAACGAGCGATCATGTGGATTGGCCGCACACTCCGCCGGAGCCGGGAGACGAGACGTACGTCAACTGTGTGTTGCATTTCAGCACGGTCGAACCTGGCGGAGGCGCCTTCATAGTACGTCCCGGCAGCCATCGCTTTGTGCAGGAGTGCCTCGACGACCCGGAACTCCGCGAGCAGGTGGTGGCACAGGGCTTCAAAGAGATGGACGGCCTTCAGGAACGAAGAGCGATGTGCGTGCCTGCGGGCAGCGCGGTGTTCTCCCACGCCTTTATGGTGCATGACCGCTCCGAGAATGTGCTCGAGGCGCCGCGAAGAGTATTATTTGCGCACTTCGCGCGTCGTGAAACTGACGAACCAGTGGAGGACCGAAGCAGCGCTTTTCACCCGGATCAGGTGCGTTCAATGGATGACCGCATGAAGCGCCTTTGCGGCATTCCCGAGGGATAGAGTTCACCTCCGTTCCGTACTAAGATTGAAGGAATCACTAATGAACTCAACACAACTCACCTCCCAACAATTAGCGGCTTTTGATTCGTTCGGGTATCTGTATTTTCCAGGTTTGGTGGCTGATTGTGTCGATAGAATCATTGAGGAATTTGAAGCAGTCTGGAAAAAACACAGCGGCGGACACCACGGGAAACCACATGACGGCGTGCGACGTTCGTGCGTCTATCCATTTCCTGATCAAAGCGAGTATCTCAGTTCCTTCCTAGATGACCCGAGGATTCACGACATTGCCGCCAGTATTTGCGGGGATGATTTTAACTATACAAGCGGCGACGGCAACTTCTATGCCGGGGACAGCAACTGGCACTCCGATGGCTACGACGGTCACCGACTCATGAGCATCAAGATCGCTTTCTATCTTGACACCCTAACCCGCGACACGGGCGCTCTGCGCGTCATCCCCGGCAGTCACCGCGTAGGCGATGAATATGCCGACAGTATTGAACGAGACATACGCGATAGCGGCAGAATTTGGGGTTTGAGCGGACGCGAGGTTCCCGCCGTCGCTTTGGAAACAACCCCCGGCGACATCGTGGTTTTCAACCACAACCTTAAGCATGCCGCCTTTGGCGGCTCTGCGCGGCGGAGGATGTACACGATGAACTTTGGCTGTCGATATCCCGACGACCGGCTTGGCGAGTTTCGGAACATGCTTGGAAGCGAAGCCAGATTCTGGATTGACCGTATTCACGGCGAAGCCATGATTCGGACAGCGGGGCCCGACCGAATGGTGCACCTGCAGCAGGTCATGGAGAATGACACGCATCTTGCGGAATTGTCCAGAGAACTAAAGAAAACGATGTCCGAGCCCGCTCGCGGATAAGAACACAAGTGTTAAATATGCCAACAACCACACGATTGGTGGACACACCATCACGCCTGCCTCATTCAGATAATAAACAATCATTGTTAAAATCAATACGAGCTCGAAAACAAAATGTTACGGCAATCCGAGAAAGATTTTCGTCACGTTCCTATTCGGTTAATTGATACAGATTCTCCATTTTCGCCGCATAGCGTCTAGTCTTAAGAATTCTCGCTTGGAGATTCACTTGAGGCTTTCATTCGCTCAATCTCCTCTCGTAGTCGCGCCAATTCAGTTTCAGCCTTCTTTCGCGCTTCCGCCTCTCGTTCAGCGGCAGATTCAGCGCGTCGCGCTTGCGCCACTGCCGCCTCCGCAGGCGTCTCCAACCACCCTTTCAAGACCGGATCATAGAACCCGAGACGTTCTTCACGTAAACTCAGTTCCAGCCCCAAGCCTGCGGAAGGAACACTCCCATCAGCATTGGGCGGAATGGCACCATAGTTCTTACCCGCAAGCCGAAACCCCATCAGCGGTGTAGGTAAATACCGTCCCTCTACATCACATAGAAAGTATTCGGTGATGCCGATTTCCGCATAAAGCGCCTTCTTGCCTCGCAGATCGTTGCGATACGTCTTCTCGCTTGAAAACTCTAACACGAAGTGCGGTGGGCTGCCCTCTTCCCAAATACGATAAATGCGCCGCTGTTTGCGTCCGACGCCAAACGTAACGAACACATCCGGCGAGATTGATTTTCGGGGGTTGCCCTCGACATAATACATCATCATGTATCCCGAAACGCATACAGCGGAGTTGTCCTTGAAATGTTCTTTAAGCCTTAGCAGTGCGTCTATCAGCGCATCACGGTGAAGTTCTGTTTCTCCCATGGGTTTCCCATCCGACGCAGGATAGACGATTTCCGATTCACCCCTCGGAGCATAGGGCATTTGGGCGGAGGCGCCTCCAATAGAAAGTGAAGAGGAATCCGGTCTATCCCGCGATTGAATTCCGTTTTTGTCTGCCATGGTAGCGTCTCCTTAATATATCACAAAGGTGTGGAAGCGCTTATCCATTCTTGGTTCTTGAGATGATTGTAGGAGTGGTCTCCGATAACTCTGAAGAGCCTAACAAGAAATTCACTGATTCCAGCGGTGTTTAGTCTTGGGAATTCTCGCTTGGAGATTCACTTGAGGCTTTCATTCGTTCAATCTCCTCTCGTAGTCGCGCCAATTCAGTTTCAGCCTTTTTTCGCGCTTCCGCTTCTCGCTCAACGGCAGATTCCGCGCGTCGTCTAGCTGTAACTTCCCGTTGCGCTTGCGCCACTGCCGCCTCCGCAGGCGTCTCCAACCACCTTTTCAAGACCGGATCATAGAACCCGAGACGTTCTTCACGTAAACTCAGTTCCAGCCCCAAGCCTGCGGAAGGAACACTCCCATCAGCATTGGGCGGAATGGCACCATAGTTCTTACCCGCAAGCCGAAACCCCATCAGCGGTGTAGGTAAATACCGTCCCTCTACATCACATAGAAAGTATTCGGTGATGCCGATTTCCGCATAAAGCGCCTTCTTGCCTCGCAGATCGTTGCGATACGTCTTCTCGCTTGAAAACTCTAACACGAAGTGCGGTGGGCTGCCCTCTTCCCAAATACGATAAATGCGCCGCTGTTTGCGTCCGACGCCAAACGTAACGAACACATCCGGCGAGATTGATTTTCGGGGGTTGCCCTCGACATAATACATCATCATGTATCCCGAAACGCATACAGCGGAGTTGTCCTTGAAATGTTCTTTAAGCCTTAGCAGTGCGTCTATCAGCGCATCACGGTGAAGTTCTGTTTCTCCCATGGGTTTCCCATCCGACGCAGGATAGACGATTTCCGATTCACCCCTCGGAGCATAGGGCATTTGGGCGGAGGCGCCTCCAATAGAAAGTGAAGAGGAATCCGGTCTAACCCTCGATTGAAGTCCGTTTTTATCTGTCATGATAGCATCACCTTTATGTATTACAAACATGCCGAAATGCCGACAACTTAGGCGTAACTATATGCATCACTGTTTAGTTTATAGGACCTTCGCAACGAATCGCCCAAAAGTTCGGGACAGGACAGTCAATTACGCGTTTCCACACACACAACAACACTGGGGGCGCAATCTCCAAACCGTGAATTCTTATTTCTGCACAAGTCCTAATCTAAAGAGAATCGTGATTTTTGAACCCCGATTTCCGCTTTTACTTTTCTTCCACCACCGAATCAAGAACGGGATCCCCTTGCGGCTGCAGATGTTCTGCAAACCGATAGTGGCCAGCCGCTAAGCCCTTTGCCTATATACTATACCAATTTCTTTCCGGATAAGTCTAGGAAAAGACTGGGCAGCAGCACATGACTATTACCTACGGCGAGAAAGATATATCTGTGTCCATAGGACAATGGAGGATAAGCGTGACAGATAGGGAGGAGAGAAAAAAAACCGACCGGCTAACAAAAGGGACGCTGTCTGAGATGAACACGATCTTGAGTTGAGTCGGTCTCTTAGTACCCTAATTGCCGTAGATAATCTCGATTCACCTGCATCCGTTCCTCATCGGTTCGGTTTTCTACCTGCCCGGGACAAGCGGTGATCCAACGATCGTAGCCGATATTCTCCAATGTTTCCATGATCCCCGGAAAGTCAAGTGACGAACCGCCTCCGACATCCACCCAGTTCACCTGATAGTCCTTTCCGTCACCTCCCGAGAAACTCACATAATCTTGAAGATGCACGTAGATCAACTGTTCCTTGTAGCGGCGAATGGACTCTACGGGATTGTAGCCCCAGAGTGCGGAGTGCGAGACATCGATACACAGCTTGCACTTTCTCAGCAAACTCATATATTTCGCCCAGTCTTCGATTGAATCGACCGTCGTATTGGTATGGATGTGGTAACAGACTTCCAGTCCATACTGGGCGCCGTATTCCGCCCACTCCTCCGATACTTCCGCCAATGCGGCAATGTGATTATAACTGGCGTCACTGTTTTTCGGCTTCCCCGCACCCATAAACATAAAGCAATCGGCACCGGCCTCGGCGGCGAAATCAATTCGACGCTTGTTGATTTCCATCTGCGTCCAATCTTTGTCGATTGGCAAGCCTTGTGCGGTTACCACAACGACCGGGAGACCAACGTTTTCGCAGATTTTTCTGACACGTGCCGGGGAACCCACCCAATCAATAGATTGACGCATCTCCCATCCGTCCCAGCCGGCTTCTTTTAATTGAACCAGAAGAGGTTCAAGGTCTGGCGTCTGCCAACGTAACGTGCTATAGCCAAATTTGAAAGCCATATTTGATCTCCGTATGTGTTTATCCTTGGAATTGCCTAAATCACGCAAGGTCAATCATCGCCTAAGCCCCGCCAGCGTCCATTGCGTGATTGCGCCGACCATATCCGGTCAATTCATGTTCTTAGCCTGCCACTTGAGCGCCGCGTCTAGCCATTTGTCAAATTCGAGCAACTCGCGCCGGTACGCCCGCAGTGTGTTCCCCGACACGCCGGCTTAGATTAATCCCTTCGTAGAATCGTTGATAGCGAGGGGATTTTTCTACCGGCCTCGCTGTTCGCTCAGTTGCTGGGTGTGCTCCCTGCTCAAATCAAACTGCCATTTTGTTCATGGCTACTACACCCGCGCGTCCGTAAGCAGATTTGATTCTGCGTCCTTGCTCCTCACACCTACAACACCGGCTTTTTTGCCGACGCGCATGAATCCTCTACTCCCGCCATCTTCGTCCAGCACTTCCACGCTGCGTGCGGATAGAATTGTACCGCCCCCTTCTCCGAGGCTAATTGAGATGTACGCTGGAATTATATCAGTCGCCGCAACATCATTGTACTCCACAAGCAACCTCCGACAGGTAATCGTTTCAAACTCAGCATCTCTCACTTCGTTTTGCGCCCTGAGTGGCGAGAGCGAACCCGCCACCATCGTTAGATCCCGCCCTTACATCAGCGCCAATCACCGCCTATCACAGTAAGCAGCAGCTCTTACCTTTTCACAATGAATCCCCCTTCTATGACTATTCGACCATTAAATCTACGCCCAACTTACCAGCAAGATGTTCTAGACTTTTCTTCTGTTGGTCAAGCGTGAGATCTTTGTAGACATAATATCTGCCATATCGTTCATAGCTGCGTAATCTCCGGTGTGGTGAAGTGCATACTACTGACACTGTCGAGTTTGGCAAGTATGGTTCATCATTCAGTCGTTCCAATCCGAGTATAGCAATGACGGCAGTATAGATTTTTGAACCGGAGCGGTGAGCGACACGGGTTTCCCCGTCTCCAAGCGTCACAACGTATGGAGCGTGCTCAACTGGTGTCGGTTGGGGGGAATCCGGCGAGTCAGCCGAATCGCCTAACTGGCGCCTAATCTGGGTCATCAAGTCATCTGTATTCTCAATGCTAACTTGCAATGTGATGTCAATTGGTTTCACTCAAAAACTCCTTTATTATGACATTTGCTCGTTCTCGAAAATTTTCGGGATTTCCATTGCTAATCCTTTCAGAGTTTCTGTCAGTTTACGGACATCGCCTGCCGAAACTAATGTGCCAGGTCTCTGCGAATTGTCAAAAGTTTGCTGAAGCATTGCGCAATTTTGGGCAAACTTTGCCTTCAAGTTTATCAATTCTTCCTTTTTGGGCTCGGCCATAATATATCGTCTCTGTTGAAACCCACAATATCGCCGGAATTACGTGCTTTCGATAATGCTTCTAATACTATATAAGCCATATTGAGAGGGTTTCTCAGCGCCACATCCTACCCTTGAACGGCATGACGAACCGTGTTGATGAAGGGTTCCAGAAAAGCGGGCGAGGTTTTAGGTTGGTCATTGAAAAATCCTCTTGCGACTTTTGGTGAAGTTCATACCAATCCGTAATCCATAAGTTACAAGAACCGGGATTGACAACATCGCAACTCATTGTGTGCCTCGGATAGGCTGCAACATTTAGTTTTTGAAATCGTATTTGCTTCAAAAAGCCACATAGCGCTCCGCTGGAGCGCAGACATATGTGCGCATCATGTTCTATTGACATTGCGCTCCTCTGGAGCGTGGATACATAGGTCTAATACGAATCAAATATCCATAGGCAATAGAGCTGGGATTGGCAATATCGCAGCTCAGTGGGTGGCTCGGATCGGCTGCAACATTTAGTTTTTGAAATCGTCTCAGCCTGTCGCCCGTTGCTCTTTCAAAGGCTGGTGCGCAGTGCGCACCCTACGGACTGGTCAAGCCTGATGGCATTCTCGGGAACAGCAAGCCACACCGAAAGAAATTGATCTGACCTTTGACGCGCCCATAGCGTGTTCGAAGATTCGCCGGCTGTAATCAGCCTCATTTCAAAGCATTGCCGTCCTCGTCCCAAGCGGAAAAACCGCCGTTTCCGGACTTATTGACGCCGATCCTCGCCCCCGCTCCTTTGCCCCGCACGTCCACCGCTCCTCCATGTCCGTCGATGCTCATCGCCGCCGTCTTGAGCTGATTGCCCTCTTTGCCCTCCACTGACACCTTTCCGCCATTTTGGTCGATGGTCATTGCCGCCTCTTTGAAGCCTCTGCCCTCCACGTACATTCTGCCCCCGAAACTGTCGAGGTGCATACCCGCTCCTCCTTTCGCTTCTTTACCCCACACGAACACCGCCCCTCCTAGTTTGGTGAGGTGCATTTCCGCCCCTTTGCCCAGCTTCCCGACCACG
This sequence comes from Candidatus Poribacteria bacterium, assembly GCA_028820655.1. Lineage (GTDB taxonomy): Bacteria > Poribacteria > WGA-4E > WGA-4E > JAJDTR01 > JAJDTR01. The sequence goes on from JAPPIK010000028.1 coordinate 28,031, forward strand.
AACACACTCCCTCCGTATTCGGAGAAGTTCAACCCTGCCTGGAGCTTACCTTTCTCATCAACCACCTCCAACCCCCTGCAGGTAATCATCCTCGCGTTCAGGTCTACCGGTTCGTCTTTCGCCCCCAGCGGAGCCCGTGCCCCAACCGACATGGTTAGAACTGTTCCTACGACACCGCCTATTACCGCATACAACACCTCTTTCGCACGCATAAGAATCTCCTTTTAAAAGCAGTGGTCAGTGGCTAGTGGTCAGTTGCCAGTAAATCGTATTCGCTTTTCACCGGTCATTGACAACAGGTCGCTGATTCCGAGATTGAATCACTATACCATTTCTATAATATGGCAGTGTATTGACTACGCGGATTTAGTGAAGAAACCTATGTGGATCAGAATAATGATTCTCGTCTCTGCGCAAAGTCAGCGGGGCAAGATGCCCCGCCTACGGAGAGAGTGGACAATATGATTGAGACATCATATGCACGAGTATTCAAGCGAAATGGTATTACTCGTCAAATCCTCTAACACGTCATAAGCCCAATTGTACAATTTACGCAGGAATGAGAGGATTCATCAGGCTATTGGATTGTCCGCTTCGAACACGCGGCGCGCGGCGGCGGAAAGTCTTCCTTCCGACTCTAAGCGATCAGCCCAATGTGACGGAACGCCGTTTGCCCACTTTGCGGGAACTGCCTCGGGATCCGGAGTGCGGAAAGCCATCAACAACCCCCATCGCGTCTCACTGCCCGGTTTACGCCTGCCGACATAATGCGGCATGTGATGAACAAAGGAAACCATGCTACCCGGCGGTAGAGACAGGTGCACGATTTCCAACGGTTCACCGGTTATGGGGTGCGTCTTGCCTTTCATCCATCCGGATCGCATGTCTTCATCTTCATCCGGTCGCACGGTGTCCCATTTGTAGGGAACTCGATAGAGATGGGCGCCCGGGATAACGGCAAATTCGCCACCGTCACCGGTAACCGCGCCATCCGGGTAACACAGGGTACGAACACACTGTCGCTGAAGAAACTCGGGCGTAACCGCACTTCCGTCACTTAAGGCGTCCTGAACTTCATGCCGGCCGTCCAAGTACGGATGGCCATGCCAACGACGACCCTTTGTTCCGGGGCCGCGGTTGAGCATGAGGCAATGGTCAAGTAGATAGCGATCTCCGAGCACTTTGCGAAACAGCTCCATCATCTGTGGATGCGTGGTGATGACATCCAGTACAAAATTGTTGTACCCCGCGGGAAAATATTCCGGCATGACTCCAATGGAGTCGAATCCGCGTGCAACCAGCGCAGGTCCCGGGCCTTGCAGCCCGTGTCGATACATATACTTCCGCACTTCCGATCTGAGAAATGGCGGCATCTGCTCCGAACCGCCGCAGCATGAAGCCAAATACTGGTGTGTAGTCTGCTCGGGCGGAGGCGGCGCCAGTCCACGCCGCTTGAAATCGATGGCAGCCCAGTCGGTATCCATGAGAATGCCATCGTTCATGTGTTGCAGTTTTTTTAGATTTGCCTTCCACTGTTTGCAGCCGGCATCGGTGACGACTCCCTCCCACACCCAATACCCGTCACGCTCGAAGGTCTCGCGGTCAAAGGCATCAAGCACTTCGGGACGAAGCAGGTCGGGAATGGCGCCCGGGTTTGTCTCATCGTCACCGCTACAATTGAAGTCGTAGTTCATGAATCTGATTCTTTATGAGTCCGTAGTAATCCTTTAGGAGCCTGTTTGAATAATCGGCAGCAAAGTCATTTTGGTCATTTGTAGAAAGTCTT
>JAPPIK010000006.1:0-46740 GCA_028820655.1 Candidatus Poribacteria bacterium
TGGCGCTTATAAAGGCTGGTGCGCAGTGCGCACCCTACAACTGCCAAGTGGCGACTGGGAGAAGATCTCTATGGGATTTCTATCGCGTTCGTTATCCACTCACTTGATCACTCCCTATCCACTCGCTTGATCACCGCTGGGGCTTATAGAGGCTGGTGCGCAGTGCGCACCCTACAACTGCCAAGTCTCGACCGGGAGAAGATCTCTATGGGATCTCTATCGCGTTCGCTATTCACTCACTTGATTGCACCCTACAAATGTACTGTGATTGCCCACGAAATCGGACGCGCCCTCGCAGCGCCAACCCTTAGTTTTCACTCACCACAATCTAACAGATTGTGGTACAGAAGAATGTAATCGTCCATTTGGAGGGCAACGTTCAGTTTGTCCAACCCGACATCTCACGGAGATTTTCCTTCGCCGCCGCATAGTCCCGGCGTGTGCGGTAGAACACCCGCTGCGCTTCGGTAAACTCCGCTTGCGCTTGGAAAGCGTCGTCAAATGTCAAGCCGCGATAACTTGGCAGATCCAACCCTTCGTCCAGAACCCGTTCAATCGTGCGCAGGCGTTGTTCAAAGATTTGCACACGCTTTTCCTCAATCTCCGTCCGTTCTTTGGCGTTTGCCACTTCTCGATAGGCGCGGCGAACCTCAACCCTGATTTGTTTCCGCAAAGCCATGAGTTCCAGTTGCAGACGAGACAGTTCTGCGCGTCCAGCTTCTTGGCGGCCGCCGGTTGATCCACCGTCGAATATTGAAAGATTCAAGTCGAAGCGGACTTCCCATCCATCACGATTGTCACGTAATCCGTTAAATGGACCGGTATCATCTGTCTCGCGTTCGAGCATAGGGTAATCGTACGCCGCGATCGTATCCCATGTCCGATGCTGCCGATTTAGGAACAGATGGGCATCGCGGTAGCGAAAAGCGGCGTCTAACACCGGGATTCTATCCCAGAATGTCTCCTTGACTAGCCTTTCCTGGCGAGATATCGTGCCTTCGAGATCTTCAATTTCCGTTCGGTTCTTTAACGCCAAATCTACCGCTAGTTCGAGTGTGATGTCATCTTCCGGCAAAGAGGCGGCCAGTCGAACCGCCGCCAGTGCGTCCAACCCGGTCAATCTAATCAGTTCCGCCTTGTCGATATCCAATCTTCGCCTCAATTCGTTAAGCGCCAACTGTTGTTCAGCCAACTCCAGCTCGGTGTTTAATACGCTCAGGATGGGTATTCTCTTTTCCGTGTGTTTCCTTTTGGCAACTCTTAGCTTTTCCCGCAGTGTGGTCTCAATAGCACCGCGCTGTTGAATTTCCTCCTCCGTCAGTGTGATGTTATGCCAAAGTCTTCTCAATCCAAAGATGATTTCCTGCTTGGCGCTCTTCAGCTCGATTCCTGACTTGCGCACATCTTCTTGCGCCAGATCCAATTCTTGCGGAACTTCGCCAAACCGTGCAATCACTTGACTGATGGAAACACCGGAGCGGTAATCCTTTCCGTCTAGGTCCAGGTCGTCATTTTTCCGCTGTTCATAATATCCGGTGAGTCCGACCTGGGGCAGGTAAACAGAACGAGCGGTTTGCAGGTGTGCTTTCGCGCGTTCAAGAACTTTCTGTGCCTTAAGAACCTTCTCATTGTTTTTCACCGCGAGTTGCGCTGCTTTCGTCGGCGTTAGCGTCATGACATCTTGAGCCCATGCCGATCCAGAAAGATTCAAAATCAGGGCGCAAATTGCGCTCAATATGAGGCGTTCCGCGTAACGCCCGATGCACGGCGAGAAATGCTGTCCTACCATTCGGTTTCCCTTCCGTTGCACGTCTTCACTTTCCCTCATCGACGACTTATTCGCACGGTGACAATCACTATCCCAATGACCAATAGCACGAGCACCCCAAACAGAATGGTTGTTACCGATAGTCTAGGTTGAGATTGGATGAGAACTCGCACCGTCTTTTCTCGTGCTTCAACATAACGATTATCGACGGTGAGTTTTGCATTGACCTTCGCTTCATACTCTCCGACACCCACATTAGGCGGCGGAATAATCGTCAAATTTACTTCGGTTTCTTCGTTGCGTACCAGTCCTGCGACGACTTCCGGCTGCACGATATAGTCCCAGTCGGTGTAGACATCAACCTCCATACGAATATCGGCCAAATCGCGCGTACCGATATTTCGTAGTATTGCCGTCATGTCTATCTGTTCCCCGATCTTGATGGTGTGATACGAACTTGGGATAAACAGCTCAATCTCCGGCACGCCTTTGGGAATAAGTTCGAACCGCTCGATACCGCCTTTAATCCTGCTAATCTGATCCGGGGACAACTCTAGCCGATTGTTCACACCGCCGAGTTGTTGGGCTTCGTCCGCATCAATGACGGCAACGTAAAGTTCCAACGTCGAATCAAGATAGGAGGCATCAAGCTCTTCGGTCACGTGGATAGTAAGCGACAGATCTCGTTTGGACTGCGCCTGTGTAAATTTCACCTGTGACACACGCGATTTACTCTCGGTATCTTGAAATTCAAAAGTAAAGCGCTTGAGAAGATTGATAATTCGCAATTGGAATGTATTCTCCGTTTCCGCCAACCGATCCAGCGTCAGATCATAGGTAACGGAACTTCCCAGATTGCCCTCTTGGGAAAACTGCAGCGAACTGACGTTTACCACATCTTCCTCGGACTCCTTTTGTAGATAGACCAAGCGATTGTCAGTCTCCAGTAGATCGGGGTATTTCAATGCGATCATGATCGAATCCACATCCTTCTGGAGTTGGAAGGTCAATTCAATTTCGTCATTGTAGCCAAGCAATGGTATCTTCCGTTCATAGGGCTGGGCGATATTTGTCGATTGAACTCCGCCAGTGGAGTCAATATCTTTGAGGGAGACGAAGATTGACCGAATCTCGTTGGCGGCGGCGATTTCTTCCGGAGAGGCGTTAACGGGCATGGATTCTGTGGTCGAGGTGTTTTTCAAGCGGACAGCCACCATTATTTGGTTGTTTTGGCGATATTTTTTTGCGCTAATGATTGAAATGTGGCGGGTATCCTCCTCAAGATGAATTTTGTAAGGATAGTTCTTCTCCAGATACCGCAGGCTCACGACGATGCTATCAACGTTGCGGCGGAGTTCAAAATCAAGGGTTTTCGACTGTTGATCCTTAAGATTGGGGATTCGAATCTCATACGGTACTCCGATAATCGCTTCCTTTTCGTCCTTTATTGAAACGTAGACGTTGTTAATCTCTTGTGCAACATCATCTTGTGCAGTAGGCAGTCCCCCATCGTCAATGTGCTGATTAGCTTGAGGTGCGGAACTATCCAGAATCGCTCCGTATTTGAGGACAATCTCAAGCCTTCGCCGATCTCCCTCCTTGTACCGCCGCGCGGAGAGCACCGAGATGTAGGGTTCCTCCTGTTTGAGATGGATGTTGCGGTCATCATAGAGGCCAAGATATTCCAAGCTTACAACCACATCCTGCACTTCGTCTTTGGCGAGTTCAAACTCCAGAGTTTTTTCCTCACCCTCCTTCAGGGATGGAATACGAACTTCGTAGGGCGTGGCAACAATCGCACCATCCCGCCCGAAATCTCCTTGGTCTTTGATGGAGACCAGAATGTCGTCAATCTGTGCGCTGATCACAACGTCGCGTTCCAGAACCCGCGAACTCTCCTCCAATTTAACGGGCAATGAGCTGTTTTTGAGCGTGATGGAAAACATCTCCCTGCCATCTCGCGCTTCGTAGCGTCGAGTGTCCAAGATAGTGATGCGCCACGCCGCCTTGAGCGAATCGAGTTCGGTGTTTTGCAGGTCGAGTTTTGCCTCCTCATAGTTCGCTTTGTCGCGCTCGTATTCCTCCTCGGCGCGATTCACCTCTTGGACGGTCACTATGTTGTTTGCTTCTCGGAGCATAGTCTTTAGATTATTAAGCTCATCTTCTTTCTTCTCCATCAGTTTCTTGGCTAGTTCCATTTTAAGTTTTGCTTTGTCAATCTGAATTTGGCGAAGCTGCTCATCCTTGGTACGCGCCTCTTCAGGTTCCGGCGCATCTTGGGAATCCGCCGTTTGTGACCGCAGCAGTTCATGATCCGATAGCAACATCAGACTGACCATCAGCAAAAGGTATAATCTTTGCACGCGGAGTTTCTCCTTCGAGAGAGTTTACGCAAAGTTAGATGAAGCAACTATCCGATACCAGAGAAAGCGGAATAGCCTATCGCCCGGGTTTCCGTGGAATTGCTATCGCAGTCATTAACCATTTCCCAGATCGCTCGCTATTCCGCCGGTTTATTGATTCGGCGAGGGTCATCTCGGTTGAAGGGAATTTCGAATGCCGACAGGTCTTGAATCGAGAATTGCCGCGATTCGGAGAATGGCCCTACAGCGTCTCAATCGGTACGAAACACGATTTGATCAGAAAGTTTATTTTTGACGCTCGCTCCTTCAATAACACCGGCGACGACACATGAATGGCGGAGTTGCCTTGCCAATAATCCTGATATATGCCGGTAGCGCGTGACAACGAAAGCTAGTAACGGAGCGGAAACCCACGCGGCCGTTTATGCCACTTCCTCGTCCGATTCGTATCCTGCCACATAGCGCAGGTATAGGGCTTCCAAATCTTCGGTTTCAATTTCGTGCCGCGGTAGTTCGCGCACCAGACTTCCCTGAACGAGAATTCCAATCCGGTCGGCGATCTCTTTGGCGCGGAATATGTCGTGGGTGGACATGAAGATGGCTTTTCCTTCACTCTTTAATTCGCGCAGAAGGTTCAGGAAATCTGCTCCACCCTTTGGATCCAAACCGGATGTCGGTTCATCAAGAAGTATCGCATCGGCGCCTTTCATTATGGCAATTGCAATCCCCAATCGTTGCCGCATCCCCTTTGAGAAGGTTTTTACCCGACGCTTGAAGGATTCTTCCGGCAACCCGACGCGGGCAAGGGTCGCATCAAGTTCATCGCGAGTCACCTTCTTTTTGCCTCCGAGTTTGGTGAAAAACTCCAGGTTCTGCCGCGCGGTAAAGTTTCGATACAACTCCACGTTTTCGGAGACGTAGGCGAGATGCTTTTTCGCCTCAAGCGGAAACTTGGGAATCTCAATATCATTGACGAACGCCGTACCGCTCGTCGGGTCGATGAAATTCAGGAGCATGGAGATGGTGGTGCTTTTGCCGGCGCCATTTGCGCCGAGGATAACGTAGATCTCTCCCGACCCTATCTTCAGGTTCAATTCGTTGACGGCACGAATGGTATTGTCATAGACTTTTGTAAGGTCTCTAGTTTCTAACATGGGGTAAGCCTCCTTGAATGAAATTATACATTGTGAATCACATGGATGTTAAGAGTTTGTTTGAATAATCGTTAGCAGAAGGGTTATTTTTGGCGTTTGTAGGAGGATCTTCATGTTATTATTGTTGTCCGCTATGTACCTGTGGGATTTCTATGGGATCTCTATCGCATTCGCTATTCGCTCATTTGATCCCATACGAAAAAGAGGTCGGGGCAAGGGAATTTGTTATTGTAATTGTTTTGTCCACCGTTCTGGTTTGCCAATCCAGACCGAGCGGGCAGAGATCGCGACCGGGAGAAGTTCTCTATCGCTCTAGCTAGCCGCTCGGTTAATCCGCGCCGAGGCTGAAATTCTTGTGACTTCGGTGTTACTGTACACCTTGAAGATCTCTATCGCCTTCGCTATCCGCTCAGTTGATCCCCGCTGGGGCTTGGGAGCATGGGGGTTTGGCGTTTCTATACACCTGTCCCCCCGCTGGGGCTGAGATTCTTGAATCTTTGGTATTACTGTACACTTTTAAGATCTCTATCGTACTAGGATTTCTATCGCATAGGATTTACTACCGCCCTCACTATTCGCTCATTTTATCTCGTACGAAAAAGAGGTCGGGGTAAGGGAATCTGTTATTGTAATTGTTTTGTCCACCGGTCTGGTTTGCCTATCCAGACTGAGCGGGTAAAAATCGCGACCGGGAGGAGATCTCTTCCGTCCTCGTTTTTCGCTCGGTTGATCTCCTACAACTGTTCTTAAAGGCTGGTGCGCAGTGCACACCCTACATACTATTCAGTCGCTTGATTACACCCTACTATCGCGTTCTGGATTTGCCAATCCAGAACGAGCGGGCAGAGATCGTGACCGGGAGATGATCTCTATCGCTCTAGCTAGCCGCTCGCTCGATCTCCTACAACTGTTCTTAAAGGCTGGTGCGCAGTGCACACCCTACATACTTGATCCCCTACGAAAACGCGATCGGAGTCTATTTCAATTCTAATCAGAACTCCGATACGCCAGGTTTTCCCGCGATTTCGATTTTGGTTTTAGGTAATTTTGCCGCATGATTATGTTATTATATACCTTGAAGTGACGCCGGCAAGGTCGTGGGCGTTCGTGTGATTCCTTGAGGAGAATGGATGCCTTTAATTGAGCCGAATTCACCAGAAAGCAGTTGTTAGGTGCGTAAGCAGCGTATAGTTTTATTCGTTGACACGCGAGGATACTTCAATGCTAATTTCGCTCATTCGTCGAGAAATCCTAGACAATCTGATGACATTCCGCTTCGCTGCGGCAACGCTGATTACATTGTTGCTCGTGGTTGCCAATACCGTTGTCCTCGTCAAGGATTTTGACCGACGACTGGCAAGTTATAACACGGCGGTCAAAACGCACCGGCAGAAATTACGGGAGACCAAAACCTATTCCGCCGGCGAAATACGTGTTGACAGACCACCCAACCCGTTAAGCATTTTCAACGTCGGATTCGACAAACGGCTGGGTAACGAAATATGGATATATCACGCTTTTGTGCCGACTCTCTGGGATGCCGAGATGAGCGGCTCGGACAACCCGTTTCTCAACATCTTCACCTCGATTGATGTTTCTTTTATCTTCGAGGTAGTGCTCAGCTTGATGGCGCTCATGTTTGCCTATGACGCGCTGGCGGGGGAACGTGAACGCGGCACGCTACGTTTAGTGCTGACGCATTCCGTCAGCCGCGGGACCATCCTCTTGGCGAAATACGTCGGGGCAATGCTCTGCCTGCTTATACCATTGGCGCTAAGTCTGATACTCTCGCTGATTTTGTTAACAACCAATGCCTCCTTCTCGCTTGGTACGCCCGATTTTCTACGTATCGGAGGATTCGTTCTTGCGTCGCTCTCTTATCTATCCGTGTTCTACCTCATCGGGCTGCTGATCTCGGCGGCAACACAAAGGACCAGCACCGCGCTCATGATCTCCATGTTTGTCTGGGGATTCTTGGTATTGGTCTACCCCAATATGATTCTTGCCACGATTAAGCCGTCAGCGCAGCTTCAAACGCGCGCGGAATCCGCTGTCGACGAGATGAAACAGACGTGGGATGAATTCGACAGAGAGCGGAAACGCTTCCTTGCCAACGACGCGGTGCCCGGTGAAGACTGGAGTTTTGGGATGGTTGGCATTGGCGGGCTCATGGAATCTTTTGAATCCTCAGATGTGGGTTATTATTACCACAGTTACATAGACTTCGAAGGCTTGTACGAGGAATTTGAACCACAGGTTCCTCACGCACAGAAGTATTTCAGTTACCTCGGTCCGCGGGTCGTCAACACCGCAGAGCGAACATGGCTCGTCCGAAAGCCGGTATTGGACAACATCTTCGTTAAACCGGCGAATTCAGAAAGAACTCTTCTCAAGTTTTCGCCGGTTGGCGTATACGACGCGGCGACACAGAGGTTGGCAGGCACGGATCTTCTCGGGATTCGAGATTTTTTTGACGCCGCGAGGCAGTACCGACAGACGGCAATTGACTATTTCATCAATAACGATACGTTCGGATCACTGCAATGGTTTTCTGCGGACAAGGGAGCGGCAGATTGGACGACGCTGCCACAGTTTTCTTTTCAAAGAGCCGATTTCGGAGCAAACGCAAAACGGGCACTTCCCGATTTTTGCCTGTTACTGATAACGAATCTAGCGCTGTTCATGGCGATGTTTTTGATATTCCGAAAGAGTGAAGTTTAGTCAATAGAATGTGTGAGCGGAAAAGACTGCCGAGAAAGAACGTTGGAACTAGCACATCCAGTCTTCTAATTTTCCATTCTTCCACATTCCTTAACTCGGAATCTCGCCAATTCTCTGAGTTGCGATTTGGAACCAAGACACTATGATTTGGCACATCGCAAAACGCGAACTCTACGATAACCTCAATAGCCTCCGCTTCGCCTTGGCAACCGCCCTGCTGCTTGCATTGATGCTGACCAATGCAGTCGTGCATCTCCGAGAGCATCCGGGACGAATACAAGAATACCGTACCTCTGCCACCGATTATTGGAATGCGCTAACACCCCGGACCGATCTGTACGAGCTAGCCCAAAAGGGCCCCGGATTCCTTTACAAAAAACCCTCACCTCTTCGCTTTTGCGCGGAAGGCGGTGAAGCTTTCTTATCAAATAGGGTTGACGCAGGTTACGTTTATTGGGGCATGGATGATTTAAAAGGTTTTTGGAGTGTGGCGTATCCATCATCTACGCCCAATCTCACGAATGTTCGTCCGGATGTTACCAAAATTGATTGGGGATTCATCGTCGGCTATGTCCTGAGTTTGATTGTGCTCCTATTCACCTTTGATTCAATCTCCGGTGAGCGCGAGCGCGGCACGCTGCGCTTGATGTTGGCAAATCCGATGCCGCGTCACATCGTGTTAATCGGGAAGTTTTTAGGAGCGCTAATGAGCATATTGGTGCCTTTCACGTTTGCCGTGCTGATTAATCTTTTTGTAATCTCCGTTTCAGGCGATGTCCAGCTCGACGCCGAGGCGTGGGGACGTTTGAGCATTATCTTCATCGTCGCAGTTCTCTACACCGGTCTTTTCATCGCGTTGGGGCTGCTCGTTTCCTCACGTGTACGACAGAGCGCGGTAAGTCTCGTGATTCTCCTGTTAACTTGGGTTACCTTTGTCGTTTTCATGCCGAACACATTAGCCTCAATTGCGACCGGATTCTCGCCTGCTCCAATGACCTCCGACGAATTTATGGAACGCAAAAATCAGCTCCACAACAACCGCTGGCGTGAAACCTATTCTATGCGGGATAAGCCAATGAAATTGAGCAAGTTCGTTATTAACGACGCGGAAGATCAAGAACGTTTGAATCAAGAGCACTTAACTCAGCAGATCGCTCAAGTTGAAGTGGCGCGAGCCGCAACCCGTATCTCTCCTGCGGCACTCGTCCAGCACCTTCTTGAATCCTTTGCCGGAACCGGATTTAGTCGCCACCTGCAATTCTTGGAAAATGTCCGGCAATACGTCCGTCAATACCGCGAATTCGTCATTGACACGGATAGCGCTGATCCCGACAGCCCCCATTTCATAGGCATTTCAGAGGGCATATCCCGGAAACCCGTCAGTCCGGAGTCGATTCCGCGATTTGAAGATTCACTCAGCCTGAGTCGTGACTTCAACGACGCGGCAATCGACTTAATGTTGTTGATGCTGCTCGTGCTTGTTCTAATGTCCGGCGCCTATCTCGTCTTTGTGCGCGCACAGGTTTGACCTAACCTTTGCGTCCGCCCTTTTCTTATTTACCCAATCCAACTCAGATTGAAAGGAACGCAGATCTGCGTTCCCTACGAGAGCCCCAACATGAGATCATAACAAAAAGGGATCACAAGAGTGTTTTACGTGTGTCCTAGTTTTTGATTAAAGCCCTCCTTAACAATGATAGGTATGCTTGTTTCTCATCATCGTCGGGGAGTTCCGTTTCTCGCTGGTGCAGAATCACCTCTGCATGGGACGTTAGTGCGAAAATATTCACCGAATCCCGGTGATGTTCTTCAAGATTCTTCGCGATACGGCTGACAACTTCGCCTTTTGCCCCGCTTATCAACTCCGGCAACTCCCTTTCGAAAACCCATGTGTTGACAAATTTCTCGTTGAGCGTCTTTATCACTTCCGGATTGCAGAGCGGACCCGCCCTGAAGTATTTTCCGTTCGCTCAGCAGGATTCGTCGTCTAGCGCCCCCCAGAGGAGAATCGCATGGATGGGGTGATGCGCTACTTCGGCTTGTACGATGGCTTCATCAATCGGTAGCCAGTCGATTTCAGCAAATCTGTAAAAACTCAATTCCAACTTTTTGCGAGCCTCTTCCGTTGTAATGGAATAGTCCCATGCAATCTCGCCCAGGTGATTTTCATTCGCAGCAAGGAGTTGCATGCGCGGCACAAACAGCATGTCGCATTCTTCGAAAGAATTGAAGTCGACATTGCTATTGCGGGGCGGCAACGCCAGCGAAAAAGTGCGAATCGCCCTTGTTTTCAGATTGAGTACCAGTCGTCCCGCAAACTGCGATAGGATAAAGCGCGCGGCATCCATCCAATCGTCTTGCATGCGCATTCCTTGCCACTCCCCATCAAAATCGGCAAGACTCGCCAAGGTAATCTCTGAATGAATTCGAAAGACTATCTCCGCATAATCCGCCGAAATGGCTCGTAAGCAGGCGAACGCGCCTTCCTCGCCGTTGGTTAGGGTTGTTGTCGCACCGGGGTGAAACTGGTGAAGAAACGGAACAACCCCGTCCGAATCAAGCGCCCATACATCTCCCACCTCTACGGAACACGTAGGCAGAAAAACTTTGAAAGCGTTCGTCCCATATTCTTTGACGGGGTGGCTCGGCGACAGATCGCATAGCGCCGCGTGTTGCGGCGATCTATTGGGTAGATTGGAAAAAGAATCGGCAATCGGATCCCAATGTGCTTGCACGGAAACGTTTTCCGTGCTCTGAGGCGTGCGGCTTGGATCAAGTCTCATGTGACCTCCAAAAAATCGATATGGTCTGATGTCTTGAGGCGACTGACAACTATCGGTAAACAAATGTGATTGAGTGTGGTTAGAAATGGATTGTTATCGCGGTCGCTGTTCGGTCGCTTGATCTCCTATGGAGCAGGGAATCGCGACCTGGAGGTCGCTCCTACAGGGCGATTGGTTTAGTCGGTCGGTTGATCTCCTACGGAACAGGGAATCGCGGTCTGGAGGTGGCTCCTACAGGGCGATTGGTTTGTTCTGTCGTTTGATCTCCTGCGGAGTGGGGGCCGAGTTGGAACTGATTGTAATACTGCAAACCAAACGATGCGCTAAAGAGTTACTTCAGATCTTACGTTGACAAAGGTGCAAAATTTCCGCTGTCATGTGACATCAACACGCACGAATGCCAGAACTGCGCCTGCGAACAGAACCACCAAGAACAAGATCAGCAATAGGATATCCGTCATCGCGGCGTTGATGGATTCTCGGAGCTCGATTCGATCCTCAAATTTCGGAACAGCGGAATACGGCACGGGCTTTTCAGACATGCCCTGCCTCACGAAATATAGGTGCGGACTGTCCGGGTCGGATTGGTCGGCAGAGATGAGGAATTCACGATATTGAGCGGCGTAACGGCGCACACCATCTAGAAACTGCAAATGACGAGACAAACCTGTGCCAGCCAGAGTTTCGACGGCATGTTGGACGATTGAGGCGGGCGAAACGCGCGCTATCGAACGGGCAAACCCTATCTGATCGATCTGTGTCTTTAGACGTTCCGCGCGTAAACCTTCCACTAACTCCGCCTCCGCCGCGATGTACTTTGCCCACAACTCCGTTTCTCTTGTCGGGGGAAATTCGCGGGTGGGCCCGGGATACGGCTGCTCGTAGCGCGTGTTGAGCTCTTCGTATTGTTCGACAAAACGGCTATTGAATTCTTCCCTAGTTTGCGCGGGTTTTAGACCGCTTACAATGGATCCCAGCGTGTTAGGAGTCAAGACGACAAAGAACGCCCAGATCAGCAAGAGGATGGTTAGGCTAATCTCTTGCTGACTCACGCGGGCAGAAATCAATAGCCCGAGGGCGATGAAAATTGACATGTAGACCAACGCAATCAAAAAAATGGCGCCCAATTGCCCCCAATCGCTCGCTTCCAGCGAGATGTGGCTGGCGGCGTTGAGTAGAAAAAGGTTGATGAGCGCGCCCATTAGAAAAGGAAGACCAATGCTCAGAAGAGCACCGAGAAACTTGCCAATCAAAATCTGAGAGCGCGGGACACTGTTGGAAAGAATCAGTCGAAGTGTTCCTCGCTCGCGTTCTCCCGAGATAGCGTCGAAAGTAAAAAGGATTGCCACAAAACTCAAGACAACGGAGATGACCAACACCCAATCAATCTGCGTATAGTCGGGTCGGATATCTCGGAGATTCGGGTTTTTGTCGGGGTATTTCAGCCTCCAAATTCCTTTTATCCCGCCAAGGTTTCCTTCAGCGACATCCCAACTGAGAATATATTCCCCCTCAGCGGCCGAGACGCGATCTGGCAGAAAGGATTCCCCACCGTCCGCGCAAAATGACAACGGTGAAGGCTGTTTATAGAAATCACCAGGTCCCTTTTCGATAAGGTCGTAGAGATTCTCAGATCCTGATCGCAGATGGTCTAGAGATTTAGCAACATTCTTCCGGTAGATGTTCATCTCCAAACGATAGTCGCCTAGGTGTTTGACCGCATTCACGATCATCAGCGTGAGAATCAGCAACACTGTCAGCGCGAAACGAAGGCTGTTCATGTTGTCGTAAAGTTCGCGTTTGGCGATGTGGAAGATCATGGTGATTCCTCAACTTTACCGGGTTCTGTTGACATTTCATAGCCACCAGATCATTGAGAGGGACATAATGAGGAGTGCTCAAATTACCGAATCGGTTAATTCAGCCATGTATGTGTTGAGTGAGGGCGGTGAGGATCTCTATCGCACTCCTTGTTCAGTCGCTTGATACCCGCCCCTACGATTGAGAGAGAGTCTGCGCTCAATGAAATCGCGGCATGCACAAGTGACCGTAGGGGTTGGGTTCCCCAACCCGTTGGGCGCTTCCCTCAATTTGTGCGCCCGCCTAAAATAAATGTCAACAGAAGCCAATCACAACATTTCGGACATTGCAGGCCGCGTTCCGCTTCGTCTCACGTCACATTAACGCCATCTAACGGATTAGGTTATATCTGCTGTCTGACGAAAATAAGATAGGAGCCCATGAACAGCATGGCGTTAATCAGCAGCAGCAAGATCAAATCGGGCAGCGCCTGCGCTGCGGCAACCCGCACGTCCGGTCGTTGATAGGTGAACCGCGGCAGATCAGACCAATCAACCGCCCCCGCGTCGCTTGCAAACCACTGTCTCGAACCGAAAGCGTTTTTGTCATAAAAATACGCGATAAGCGTATGTCGATACTTCCGGACCGCTTCAAAAAAATGTTCCAAGCCATCAAGGTTTGTTCCGAGCCATGCCTCGGTTGCCAAATCGTAAGCGGACGCCGGCGAAATCCTTATCAAGAATCGATCTCGCGGCACGGAACGGATAAACATCCGTGAGAGCGCCTGTTGCCGCATGATCCATGCGCGCTCGGCGGTTTTTATCCGCAGCGGTTCAATTTGGCGGAAAAATGCCTTCGCGTGCGGCACCGCCGCTTTCGATTCTTCTGAAAGATCATCAAAACTCATGGTCTGTTCGTGATAATATTCGAGTGTCATAGAATCGTAATGAAAATCAGGACCAGAGGTTTCACCGCGGTATCCTACGTTCAGAAAGGGATCCTCCCCTTCCAGCGAGTCATCTTTCAGAAGTTGCATTCGTTCTTTGTCAAACCGTCCCCAAATCTGAGCAAGCTCTTGGAATACGGCACCTCCCTCTTCCTGCGGATCAATTTTAGGATTGCTGGCAAAAAGGATGAGATTTGGATAAATCAGGACAAAAAACACCCAGGCGAACATGCAGGTCATCAGCGCTGTCACCGTCCGACGCGTCGTCCCCGAAAATAGCAAACCCATCAGATAAAACACTGACAGGAAAAGAATCGAGGTCAAGTAAAAGCCGCCTATGCGAATCCAATCATCTCCGGAGAGGACAATTGACCCCGAACCAGAGATTAAGAACTGCGTCAGAATCAGGCTAATTGTCAGCGGCACAACGAGCGCGATCATAGCAGCGGCGTATTTGGCGAAGAGGATTTTGCCCCGGCTTGCGGGGGTTGTCATTAGAAGACGCAAGCTACCTCTTTCATGCTCGCCAGCAATGGCATCGTAGGCAAACAGCAGCGCAAGAAGACTCAGAACCACTTGAAAAACAAAAACCAAGTCTATCGAAGACAGGAGGTTGAGGAAAGGGTTGTCCATGCCGTACAATCCAGCGTCCCATAGCGTCGGGACAAGAGCGTGATGGACGCGAACGGTGTTGCCCAATCGTTTTTCCAACCCCTGATTGAAAAGGCTCAAGGGATTCGGCGGTCGATCCACTTGTAAATGGAGAGGTGAATAGGTTTTTGCCGTGAGGACCCAATCGTTATGCCGTTGCACCGCGTGACGGTGGAGCGTTAACCGACGTTCATAGTCGTAGATTAATACCAGGGTGTTGGCGATGACCAGCACCAGCAGAACCATTGTCGCCACAACAAACCGATACGCCAACAGATGAGCGAGGAGTTCCCTCCGGATGAGAGTCATTAACATGGGATTATTTTCTTCGTTAGGCAGTCACAACTAAAGCGGATAAGGACGAGGGAACACGCCGCGCGGGTTCTCCAAGTTGGTTGAACTCCCTGTTGTTTTAAAATACCTTACTAAAACACTTGGACGTGGGGTTTTTCAGGTCTTATTTTCACTTGCGATACACCTTTAAGATTTCTATCGCCATGGGATCTCTATGGGTGTCATGATTCTCTTGACATTGCACTCCGCTGGAGTGCAAGAGATTGAAAATCGCTCAAGTTATTCGCTCGTTCCCTTGACCGCTACGACAACAGCAAAAAAAGGCTGGTGGGCAGTGCGCACCCTACTACAGTCAAGAGGCTGGTGGGCACTGCCCACCCTACAGGTTGATCACCGCCGGGGCGAGGAGTCGCGACCTGGAGATCGCTCCTACAGGTCAAGAGGCTGGTGCGGACGGGATTTGCTATGGGAACTCTATCGCGCTCGCTAGCCATTCGCTTGATTGCGCCCTCCAAGTTGCATGTTCAAACAGGTCTTAATCTATCACTGTTACACAGATTCGGATGCACTTTTGGCGGGTTTTGAGGAACACGGTAATGGATGAGAGAATAAAGGCATTGGCTGACTTGGCGCAATATTGACTGCCAGATTTGGCTATACAAGCCAATCTCCGATAATCAATTCGCAAATTCACCTCCTTTCGGGGTGTGAAGCATGGGCAAAACTGATGGATCTTACTCGGTCAGGGATTGGGTGTTAATTTCAGTGTGTGGGTGGCAGATCCGGGCAGAAAAGGCAGCCATTCGCCTCGCACCCAATAGTCGTGCTGGTCCTTGTAGTTCTTTGACACAGGGTTGCCCGATTGACCACAGGGCATATGCAGGCTTCCATCCGGAGCGTGTCCCGGAGAAACGACCATGCGCACAGATGCGCGCGGCGACCGAACGCAACCCTCACTTCCCGGCAGCGGGTTCCTCGGCATGTTCAGAAATCTACCCAGCACCGGAAAAACACCCAATGGGTGTGAGATTTTCGGTCTGTGAATCCTGCCCCATGTCACTTGATCCAACGATTTGCAGTTGTATTCACTACAAAGTTGGTCAATGGATTGAACCAACTTTGAAAGGATGAACTCGTCCCAGTCTTGATAATTCGCCGGATCCGGAAGGGTTTCCGGTACCTTTTCGGTGAGAAGCATCTGGAGCGGGACATCCATTGCTCGCCAAGTGTACACGAAATTACTGTCAACTTCGTGGCAACGCGCCAAAAATGGTCTAAAGACATCCTTAGCCAGGATTATCCGGAACCGAACCAAAAGCCCGAAAGCCACGCTTTCTAGCTCCGCCCTACCATCCCAAGCGGCTACATGTTTTTGCGCTTGGGATAAGCGCGGAACGCCTTCGATAACACTGTCGGTCAAAACTGACAATGCCAACTGTTGGTAAAATTCATAAAACTCGAACCTCGTATCCAACTGGAGTTGAAACATATCCTGTTCGGTAATTCGCCCCGTCGCGTCCAATCGTTCGCTAATTCTGTACGCACGGTAGCTATTGGCGTAGTTATGTCCGACTGTGTAGGGATAGCTCTTGCCAAGCGTCCTATTATTCGCCGTCGCCAAAAAACCGTCCGGCGGAGCAACCAGGCGCGGCAGTTCCGGAGGTGGGATATAGCCGTCCCAACCGATGCAATCATCCGCCCAAGATTTCGTGGTAGATCCATCGAACCCCTTTCGTATAGGAATACGACCGCAATATGTCCATCCGATGCGACCACTCAGGTCAGCCGCGACTACGTTCAACGGCGGACCGCCGAAGCGATTCATCGCATCCAGGGCATCTTCCAGCGACTTTGCCTCATCCATTTCAAGCAAACCGATATCAACCCCGTCGGGTTGCTGCGCAGTGGCATGCATGGCAACCGGGTTGTCCATCAATGCGGTTTCACTCACGGGGCCCCAGATTGTCAGCTTGACGGGATGGATTACGTGTTTGCCGCCCTTGATTTTGATCTGCTCGTTCACAACTTCAAACCGTGTCCATCCATTGGAGGTTTTGTATTCGTCCGGATTGTCGGGATTTATTTCCAACCGCACCAAATCAAGGAAATCTCCGCTGATATTCGTGAATCCCCACGCCACATGTCCATTAGACCCAATAATTACCGCTGGAATGCCCGGCAAAACAATTCCAGTGGTTTCTACGCTTCCATAACTGAGGGACGCTCGATACCACAAATTCGGTACGGAGAGACCTACATGTATATCGTTAGCCACAATCGCGCGGCCATCAAAAGTCTTTGAGCCATCCACCGCCCAATTGTTCGATCCGATTCCCAGGTCGGTTGGCTGAACCAGTTTTGCGTGCGCCGCTATTCGCGCTTGATCTCGACGAATCGAAGCGAATGCCTCGACCGGAATTGGCTGTACCGGACGGTGGGAATCGGGGCCGCCCAAAATAGTCTGCGTATAGCTTTCGGTGTCCGGGGTGAGGAAAGCGACAACCTCAGGCGGAAGAGACTCTTCCATGATGGACAGCATCCTCTCTTCATCATCGCTGAAAGACAGCATTTGAAACATATTTTGCGCGACAAGAATGCTGTCCTCCGGTTTCCAAGGCTCGGGGCGATAGCGCAGTAGGAGAAACTCCATGGGCGCGGTTCCCATCTGTTTAATGAATGCGTTCACTCCATCGGCGTAGGCAGAGAGGAGTTCTTTCTGTTCATTTGGAAGGTGGGCAACGATTTTGGATGCCGCTCGGTTGAAACCGATAACCCTTTGTCTCTTATCAGTTTCGATAGTGATGTCGCCTAGGATTTCGGAAAGCCGGCCGGCGGCGCGCCGGCGCAGCAGATCCATCTGGAAGAGCCTGTCCTGTGCGGTCACGTATCCGAGCGCCATGACCGCATCCCTTCGCGTGTGTGCGCTGATCGATGGAATTCCCAAGCGATCCGTAGTTATCGTGACCGACGAGCCCAGTCCTTCAATCTGTGTCTCGCCATCACGCACGGGCAGGGATGCGCGAAGCTTTAATATTATGAAAGTACTCACGACTATCAAGACGAAAAAAACAATCAATGACAAATATATCACGATCCTGAAATTACCTCTCCGATGCTGTGCCATAGTGACCACTATTGATTAAATCTTTACTTCAGAAAACCTGCCAATGCCCATCAGAGACAGCACCTTACCGTGCCGGCGACAAATCAGTGAAAGGTGTAATCTTCAGCCAGCGTATCGACTTCTCAGAGGACACATCCAAATGTATTCAGATTGTAACCGTTTTCCGTCGGCGTGGCAAGTCCCAGAACATCCAAATTCAGAGTCGCCGCATCCCGTTTTAGTTAGTCGCGCAGGTTGCGTTCAAACTTATTGCGTGGTATCATGACCTCGTTCGTAATATCCAAACCGACAGGTAGTCTACGCCGAAAGGAGCCAACCATTGGCGGAACATCAAAAAACGATTGTAAGGATTGATGCAGGATCGGTTGATCGGCACAACGACCTTGTGCGTTTGAATTTCAAACCCAAACTCCATTTCGACGATTGGCAGGAGGGGACTTCGAGGCCTGTAATGTCCAGAATTGATTCGGACGGAAATATCGCCAACGAGGATGTCCCATGCCAGTTCGAACCAACGACTCGTGAACTTGCCTGGAATACGGGGGAGTTGCCCGCGCGAACAAACGCAAATTTCGTCATTCGGCACACGAACGAGCCCTTACCAGAGATTCGATTTCGGATTGAGCAGAAACCCGCTCATCTGCTCATCACTGCCGGTGGTGCGTTGTTCACCAGATACAATTTCCTCGGTGTTTGGAAACCTTACTTCTGGCCCCTCAACGGGAATCATGGAAGCGTCGCGCGAGGCGCCGGCGGAGGCGACCACCCCCACCATACCGGGCTTTACCTCGCCTACGGTGGGCACGGTGAAGGCGGATCGGCAAACATTTGGTCGGACTGGGATGAACCGCCCTATGGGCCTTGCGGCAAGATGCTGCACCAACGATTCGTCCGAATCACCGAAGGAAACGTGTACGCCGAATTTGTCGAAGATCTCATCCATGTTAACGGTGATGGGGAGGTCATCATGACGGAAGAGCGGACCGCCCGCATTTGGTATGGGGACAATGAACGCCGATTCTTGGAAATCACCCACGAATCCACACCGCCGCTGGACATCGGCGCCCGGCAATTTCTTTTTGCGGCGCGACTGAATCCGTCCATGGATGTACCGGAAAAAGGGCATGTCGAAAACTCCGAGGGGCAAATTGGCAGAGCGGAGGTACACCATCAACGCGCGCGATGGTGCGATTTGTGCGGCACCGTGGGCGATGGAACGAATGGGATGGCGTTGTTCGATCACCCGCAAAACCCCGAACATCCGGGCTTTTTCGGGGAAATTGCCGTACCGGAGCAGATGAGCATTCTTCACCACCCGCCCGATGAGTTGGAAAATGACCGTTTCCGTCTGCGATTTGGTGTCTATGTACATGAAGGCATCACGCCGGAAGCAGATGTCGAAAGCCATTATCGGTGTTATGCGAACCCGGTAAGAGCGGAGGTGCTCACAGGTACTGCGCCATAGACACCGCCGCGCACGCAGAAGCCGTCTACGGCGGAGCAACGGTGCCATGTCTTACGGCGCCGAACAATTGCCGAGAGACCTGATCATAGGTATCCATTTGCCTATCAAATTGATCTCATTCGTCATCGCACCTCGGATTTCAGAAAAGCCATAAAACTCACCAGAGAAATCACCACAAAAAAGAGAGTTAGCAAGCCAAAATCCTTCAGTGTCTCGCCCGCGATCAGGCGGTTAATTGTAAACGCCTCGAAACGGGGAACGTCCGAAACGGGTACAGGCTTGTTGGATAACCCTTCTTTGAGATAGAAGATGTGGGGACTGTCGGGGTCAGTGCTGTCTGTTTCCTTGATGAACTCGATGAATTGCTGCCGATACCGTCTGGCAGCCGCAACAAATTCTTGATGTCCCGCAAATCCCGTTCTCGCCAAAGATCCCATCCCGTAGTTATACATGACTGTCGGAGAAAGACGTAATATCTGCCGGGCAAATTGTACCTGAGCAAACTGCGCATCAAGATGTTCGTCATCAAGGCGAGTCTCTATATTCCATGGTGTTGTGATGTAGTCTGCCCACAACTCAAGCGCTCGTCTGTCGGCATCGGGATCGGTCGGGGAGCCGTACTTGAACAGTTCATGATAATTATACGTCTCGCTCCCCAATGCCGCGAATCTCTTCTCTTGGAATTCTCGCTGCGACGGGACGGTGTGTAGCGTGCTGACGACGCTACCGAACGTGTTTGGAATAAGGACTACCAAAACAATCCAGATGAGAAGCAGTACGACGAGGCTCGTCGAAGAATTCGCCGCACGACTCGAAATCGCCAAACCCAATGCCACGAACAGTGCGACATAAACAGACGATAACGCCACCATCACCCCGATGCGCGCCCAGTCGGCGCCTTGGAGGGACACAACCCCCGATATTGTCACAATCAACGTGCTAAGCAGAATTCCAATCAACATGGATACGACAATGACGACGAGGGCTCCAAGGAATTTTCCGGCAAGTACACCTGCGCGCGACACGGCATTCGACAAAACCAGCGGCAGCGTGCCGTTTTCTCGTTCCCCCGATATGGCATCAAAGGTAAGAAGAATAGCCACAAAACTCGTCACAAGCCCTATGATATAAGCCCAATCCAATGCTCCGACCGCAGGAAGCATCGAATTGTCTTGATAGCTATCCGTTACATATTGCAACCTCCACGGCAAGCTATATCTGTAGGATCCTTTTTCTCCCGCCCGGGACATATTGCTCGGTACTTCAGCCGCTATGTGGGTTGGCAATGCGTCTTCCCGATCAGCAGCACAAAATGCCAATGGACTTGGACGTTTGTACAGCGCAATCGGGCCTCGTGTAGCCAACTCGTTTAGGCGCCGGCAACTCTCTCTGATTTCATCGTTGACCCACGCATTGTTCAAAGAATACTCCGCAAGCCTCTGTTTGTAATCGCCTCCTGCAAAAATCAACGCACCCAAAACCATGAGCGACGTCACCGCTCCAAGGCTTAACGCAAAGCGAAGGGACATGAGATGGTCAAGAATCTCGCGCTTCATAATGTGGAAGAACATGGACAAAATCCTTGTATTTGGTCGCCAACGAGTTCAAAGCGCTAGCTTCATAAGCAAGTTTGAACGTCCGATATGATTGGAAATACACCTCGCGAGATGTGAAATAATTGAGCAAACTATGCTGTGGCTTTCGGTTATAAAGAGTTGAATTTATCTCTCAATCGGCTGGAAATCGGATGTCCGCCATTTGGATTTCTCAAGAAATATCAACACAACCTAATACTCTGCCGACTTGAGACTAGCCCATGTCGACGCCATTTTGTCTTGGGGATTGACCGCTTGGAATCCGAGCAACTTTTCAAGACCTTGCTCCATGAGGCTATTGACTTCCTCTTCTGTTAGACCCCGATTGAAAATCACGACTTCATCGACAACACCCTCCATGCCGCTGGCGCCTCCGCCGGGTCCCATCGCTCCAATTGCCAATTGCTCCGAGGAGTGAAAAGTGGGAGTTTGTCCCCCGGATAGCTTTCTGCCGTAGGCTATCCCGTCGACATATTGTATAAGCTCTTTCCCATTTTAAGTGCCTAGAGTGTGATGCCATTTGCCATCCGTTATCTGTATGCCGCGTACTTGGACATCATTGAAAGGATTGTTTGTCGTAAACCCAACCGTCACCTCATCGCGCATCCACATCGAGTAGTTTCGGGTTCTATCCGGGAACCAGTTTTCTTTGCTGACTATCATATTGCAGCAGTCCCCGATGAGTTTTTCGGTTTTTACCCATGCGCCAATGGCGAACTCTTGAAGATCCATATCAACGGTATGTGGAATCGTCGCGGCACGCCAGCTTCCGCCCTTCTTTCCAACCCGAAGCCCCGCTCCCCAAACCCCTTCCACCCATCTCGCGCTCTGCCATATCTGACCATCATGGCCATTGCCAGAAACATCTTTCAGCGGACTTCCTGCCACGTCGCCGATCTTACTATCTCCCTGCGCAAAGGTAAACGCCATGACGACATCATTCTGTCCAATAGCGCCATGGGAGAATGGTAATATTGTGGAATATAACACGACACTCCATAGCATTGAACTCATCTCGAATTTCAGCACCAAATTGTCCTCCTTATGTATGCGTCAGCGGCTAAACCCCATCAAGTCGATTGGATCAAAACCTGTTTTGTCGACTGAGGCGGGAATATCAACCGTGTAGTGAAATTCCGCGTTTACTGAAATCGGAACTGAATCCGCCCGAAATTATCAAACCACCAATTGTTCCCGTTTCAATACTCCGGAAGTCTCAGTTAAATCTTCACACCAATCTGGCATAGTGAAATGCCAACAGAACTCCCCAGTATGGGACTACGAATAGGCACTTGAACGTGCTTGAGCCGCAGCTAACGACAAAGATCGGAGATCAATTTTGAATCGCCGATCAACTCACATCCGACCTTAGAAACAACATGCAAGTTAAAAGAAAGAAAACTAGGTTTAGAAGCACTAACAAACCGACATAAATGCTAATCCTTGAGAGAATAGTCAATAACGATTCGGGATGTTCGCGAAAGAGCGGGATGTCGCCGGCGTCAATCTTTTTGAATGCCTTAGGGTTGTACCACGCTTCCGAATCGAATGCTTTTTGATCGCGCAAATATCGGATTAGCTCATTTCGGTAGTTTCTAACTTCATCCAAGAAACGCAGATGGCTCTCCAGATCGGTTTCGGTAAGGACTGCGGTTGCGTACCAATAAACCGATGCCGGCGAAAAGCTTGAAATTTGTTGCGTCAGTTTTGCTTGTCGGATCGGATTCCGGATCAGAAACTCTGTCCTTAACCGGTCAACCTCATCCGCATATTGAATGTTCAGTTCTTCCTGAAATTTTAGGATCTCGTGAAAGGTCGGCAGTCGATTTGGGGCGCCGACAAGGGATCCGACGTATTCGTGACCCATAAGTGAATAGGAACTCATCGACCCATTGAACAATAGCTTAAAATTCCGTTTCTGCTTAAACTCCTCAAGTTCGCGCTCAAACTTCTGCGACAATTCATGAAGCGGGTGCCGGGAAGGGTCTCCCCTTTTGGAAAAAAGCAAGCGGGAATAACTCTCAAAGCTTAGTTGACTCTCCGATCTGATAGGCATCAATTTAGAGACGGCAAAAGCGCAGGCTCTGGGAAAAATCAACACAAACAGTGCCCAGACGAACATCGTGAGAATCAAGGCGGTGGTTGCACGACCTGCCCAAGTCGAAAACAGCATACCCAATGTATAAAAAACCGACATGTATATCAGGGAAATCAAGCAGAAGATGCCAATTCGTGCCCAATCCGATGCACTGATGACGACATAGGGCGACATGATGATGAAGAGTAGCGCCGCCAATAGGCTGAATACCAAGGGGATGGCTAAACTCAGCATCCCGCCCAAATACTTGCCGAAAAGCAGCTTGCCCCGCGGTACGGCATTCGACATCACGAGCGCCAGTGTGCCGCTCTGGCGCTCGCCGGCAATGACGTCGTATGAAATCAGAAACGCCAGGAGGCTAATTACAATCTGGAATACGAATGTTAGATCGGTACGTGGAAAAACGACGAGATAAGGGTTGTCCGACCCGTGCCGCGACGCATGCACCGGCACCAAAACGTGGGAGACCTTAACGCTGTTGCCCAGGCGTCCTTCAAGACCTTCGTTCAATATACTTAGCAAAGGCGGTTTTTTTTCGGCTCTGGGGCTATGACTGTTTGAAAGTTGAGAATATGTCAAGATATTACGCACTTCACTTGCATTCGCGTCCACAGCGCGTCGATAGTCACCCAGGCGATGTGTGTAGCTTCGCACGAGCACCCATGTATTCAGGCTAACCAGAGCGGTACAAATGATTAACCCGAGCAGAAACCGGAGTGTAAAAATGTGCGCCAGAAACTCGCGCCAGATGATTATCTTTAACATTAGCAAGTTTTCGTATTGAATAGGTCCGGCGCACTTCAACTCGCAGTTGTCCGATTCGTCCCGATGCGCACCTTGCCAGACTTTCCAGTAGAGGCGAGCTACGGCAACGGAAGATTGCTAAATTCGAAAGAAAGAATCGTTCGAGCGAAAAAGTATTTGAAGCTTATCGTCGAAGCATCCGGGTTAAGATCCTTCAGCGTGAAGTATTCCAAGTAGCCGTCGAGATCCGTTCGGCGCGGGCGGAAATGACCTTTTGTGTGTGGCGTATATGTGTTGCCCAAATTATCCACCACCTGCCTGATTCCGAGGTAGCGCACTTCCGGAGGATTGTTATGCACAAGGTGAATGGCATTGCCTTTGCTCATTTCGTTCTCACGGATACCATCGTATCTGATGACAGCATTTTTGAATTCCTTGGTAATGCCCTTACCATCAATCGGAATGTCCTCGAACAGAATAGCGTCGCAGTCGTCTTGATGATGATTAACAAAATCGCGATGGAAATTGAATTTTGTTCCTTGGAGTGGATAATCACATCTTATGATCTCGCCAGGCGTGCCAGAATTGCCGTCCTTATCGCTTTCAGAAGGCCACAGATTCGTCCCGGGACGATTACCGAATTCGTCCTCGATGTAGTAGTTGACACTGGACAGAGAAGCCGCATCAGCAGGGCGCCCGGAATAGGTGTTATCAAGATCCTTCTCGGTGTCGCGGAGAGCGCCGAGCAAATCAAGCTGTTTGTTTCGGTTTTCAATGAGAAGATGAAGGAAAAGGTTTGAATCACCGTGCCTCATCGGAGGGTATAGATCTGGCATATACACGTTGCCCGGCAACGCTTCATGGGTATAATCCCAATAGATCGACTTGTAAATTCGCGTGATTGTCAGTGTAACGCCATCGTTAGTCTGTTCAAGTTTCTGCGGCGGTTCTTGATTCGTCTGTTTCTCCCGGTCCTTACCGATGGTTAACGTTACATCATAGGCACGCTGGAGGTGGTCAATATGCTGGTGTAATCTATCCTCGGACAGTTGAGAGAGTAGTGTTTCCTCATCAATCCGCAAAAAGCGCGCGGCGATGATGGCGACATTGTCGGAAGGAAGTTGCCTTCCCGTTTCCCACATGGCGATTGTCTGGCGAGAGGTGTGGATCTCTTCGGCAAGTTGCTCTTGGGTTAGATTGTCTACCTTACGATGTTCGGCGATGAGTTTTCCAGTATTCATGAGCTTTTCCCTCCGTTCGGTGAAGTTGGGGAAAAAATAACATAACTTCCTCGAAATTGCTGTCATGATAATTGTATTACAACATTGGACTCATTTTCCGTGTTGTCGGTTGTATAGGAATTGATTTATGGTTAGAGGAAGGTCTGGCCCCAAGCAGTCGGAGTTTCACCTAAACACGATGAAAATCGGACGCGGGCGGTATGACAAGAATGGGATAGTCGGGGAGTTTTTGGCTAGGTGATGTGTCGGTTTGAATCAGCGAAGCCTGATACCATCAAGATTCGGTCTTGTTTCTCGGGATAGGGATTTTACTACGACATTTTCGCGTTCGCGATTCCCCAACCGTTGCTCCTCAAGGAATTGACTACTTGCAGCATATCGCTTGGCATTGGTGTAGAGAACTCCAATCGCTCGTCTGTTTCGGGGTGGATGAACGCTAGCGTCTCGGCGTGGAGCGCTTGGCGGTTGAGTTTTATTAGCGCGTGTCGGACGGCTACCGAGGGTGCTTCCGCCAGCGCACGCTCTCTGCCACCTCCGTACACCGCATCTCCGGCTACCGGGAAGCCGATAAAGCTTAGGTGAACGCGAATCTGATGCAGGCGCCCCGTTTCCAAGGTCAACCGGAGCAGGCTAAACCCGTCGTAGACCTCTAACACCTCGTAATGCGTGACAGCGCGCCGCCCGTCCGTTTTCACGACCGCCATTTTTCGCCGGTCCCGGTGACTTCGCGCGATCTGTTCGTCGATGGTCCCGGCTCCGGGTTCCGGAGTTCCGCAGATAGCCGCAACATAGCGCCGGCTCGTCGTGTGGGCTTCAAATTGAGCGGAAAGGGTTCGATGCGCAAGGTCTGTCTTGGCGGCAACTAGCACGCCGGAAGTGTCTCTGTCGAGTCGATGAACGATACCGGGGCGCTCGGTGCCGCCGATTCCGGATAAGTCGGTGCAGTGTCCAAGCAGCGCGTTGACGAGAGTACCGGTGTTAACTCCTCCCGCGGGATGGACAAGCATGCCGGCAGGTTTATCGATTACTATCAAACTCGAATCTTCATAGTGGATATTGAGTGGGACGGATTCTGGCGGGATAGTTTCTAACGGGGAAGGATCGGGCAGTTGAAGGGTGATCTCGTCGCCGGCACGAAGTTTGTAGCCCGGTTTGCTGATTTTCTCATTAACGGTAACGGCGCCGTCACGGATAAGTTGCTGAATGTAGGTTCTTGAAAGCTGTTGTTTCCGCGGCGGCGAGGCTAGATATTGCGCTTCAACAAACTGGTCAAGTCGGCTGCCGCTGTCGTCAGATGTGAAATGGAAGGTCTCGAATTGTGGCATAGCAAACAGTCAAAGTAGCTTCCTGTTTTGGTTGCAGCATGCCGAGCAGCCTTCTGTTACCGTCACATTACGTCGGTTTGGGGGCGTTTCCTTTTTCGCATGTAGTCGGGGGACATGCCGCGCATCTGTTCGATGATCTTTGGTACTTTGTCGATCACTTCGTCTATCTCGGTCTCCGTGTTGTCCCGCCCGAGTGAAAACCGTACCGTGCCCTGCGCCAACCGCGGTTGAATTCCCAAGGCAGCCAACACATGGGAGGGCTCCATCGAGCCGGAAGTGCAAGCGGATCCGGTGGACACGCAGATACCCTCCATGTCCAATCTCAGGATAAGACTTTCCCCTTCTACAAATTCAAAGGAGATGTTTAACGTTCCAGGCAGACAGTGGTCGGGATGTCCGTTTTCGTGGAGACCGTCAAGACTTTCATGGAGTCCATCTCGGAGTTTTCGCGTAAGATTATCCAGGTGTTCAACATAACTTTCGCGGTCCGTCTTGGCGATCCGCGCCGCCGCTCCGAGTCCTACGATTGCCGGAACATTCTCCGAACCGGCGCGGCGATTGCGCTCATGCGAGCCTCCGTGCATAAGGTTTTCCAAGCGCGTTCCGCGGCGGATGTACAGCACGCCAATCCCTTTGGGACCGTAAAGCTTATGCGCGGAAAGTGAGAGTAAGCTTATGCCCAATTCCTGCACGTCTAGGGGAAGTTTGCCAACAGATTGTACCGCATCCGTGTGGAGCGGAATACCATGCGCCGCCGCAATTTTGGCAACCTCCGCGATAGGTTGCACCGTCCCTGTTTCGTTGTTGGCGTGCATTATCGAGATTAAGATGGTTGCCTCGCTGATTGCCTCGCGCAGCGTATCGATGTTAATTCGTCCGTACCGATCAACGGGTACGTATGTAACGTCGAAACCGTGCTTCTCCAGATGTTGGCATGTGTGCAAAACCGCATGATGTTCCACCGAGGAGGTAATGATGTGGTGTCCGGCGTTCCGACTCCTCTGCAACTCCGCGAGCCCCTTTATTGCGTGATTGTCCGCCTCTGTCCCGCTGCCGGTGAACACGATTTCGCTCGGACTCTTTGCGCCGATCAGATCGGCTACCTGTTCGCGGGCGCTGTCGATCGCGTTGCGCGCTTCCCGTCCGTAGGCGTGTATGCTGGATCCGTTGCCGAATCGATTCGTCAGATAGGGCGTCATCGCTTCCAACACTTCCGGATGGAGCGGCGTCGTTGCGTTATGATCCAGATAAATGCGATTCATGGTTGGTTACCGTATCGTTTTGCGATGAGGGAGTCAAGCTGTGTCTCAAACGGATCGCTGTTGTTTTTAAAGCTGCGCAGATCGCGATGCAATCCCATCTCTGACTGAAGTGATGAATTGTTCTATAGACACATCGCTCTGGCGAGCACCATCGCGTTTTCGAATGGAGACGGTGTTGCCCTCCATTTCCCTATCTCCAACGACAAGCATGTATGGAACCTGCATCAACTGCGCTTGGCGGATTTTCGCATTCATACGCTCGCCGCTAGTGTCGGCCGATGCACGAAGGCTCGCCGATTTCAGTTCTTGGACTATTCGGTCCGCGTACTCGTTGTGACTGTCATTGATGGATATGACGCGCGCCTGTTCAGGCGCCAGCCATACGGGAAATCTGCCGGCGTAGTGTTCAATCAGAAAACCGATCATGCGTTCATGCGTACTGAGCGGTGCGCGGTGCAGGCATATCGGAGTCTCAGGCTCTCCCTTGCTGTTGACAAAACTCAGATTGCACCGCGCCGGTTGTGCGAAATCAACCTGATTCGTTGCGAGCGTGAACTCGCGTCCTATGGCACTCCAAATCTGGACATCAATCTTGGGTCCGTAAAACGCCGCTTCGTCATTCACCTCAACATAAGGAATGCCGCCATTCTTCATTGCGCGCCGCACCATCTCTTCGGTTTTTATCCATAGCGGCTCATCATCAACGTACTTCTTTCCAAGCCCGCTCCGGTGATGAGTGCTCAAGCGCATCACATACTTATCGATGCCGAAGATTCGAAAATAGTCTTGATACAGGTCTACCACTCCCATGAACTCGCCCTCAAACTGTTCTTCCGAGCAGTAGATGTGCGCGTCGTTCATTTGCATGGAGCGCACCCGCATCAGACCGAAAAGTTCGCCGCTTTTTTCGAAGCGATAACAGGTGCCGTATTCAGCCAATCGCAGCGGCAGTTCACGATAGCTTCGGATCTTGCTGTCAAAGATCTTGTGATGGAAAGGGCAGTTCATCGGCTTCATATAGTAACGCACGCCCTCCATTTCCATCGGGGGATACATGCTTTCCGTATAGTGTGCCAGGTGCCCGGTGCGCTGAAACAGCGCGTCTTTGGCGAGATGGGGTGTCCGCACGCGGTCGTACCCGCGCTTGTCTTCCATCTCTTTGGCAAGTTTTTCCAACTCCTCGATAACGATTCCGCCGTTTGGCAGCCACAATGGCAAGCCCGGTCCAACGTCCTCGTCAAAGATGAAAATCTCAAGATCTCTGCCCAGCCTACGATGATCCCGCTTTTTCGCCTCTTCAAGCATCTGAAGATGCTGCTTCAACTCCGCCTTCGAATTCCACGCGGTGCCATAGATTCTTTGAAGCATGGCGTTGTTTTCATCGCCTCGCCAATAGGCGCCGGCAACGCTAAGCAACTTGAACGCGTCGGGTCGGATTTGGCCCGTGTCGATGACATGGGGACCGCGACAGAGGTCTTCAAACGTATCGTGGCGGTACGTGCTTAAAGCGGGTGTTTCATCTACTTCGCTCCCGTATTCGTCTGTTCCGCCCTCAAGAAGCCCTTCAATCAATTCTAGCTTATACGGCTGATTTCTGAACAACTCACGAGCTTCATCCGTGCTGATTTCACGATAATTGAACTCGTGTTTACCGCTTACAATTTGACGCATCCGCTTCTCGATCTGTTCAAGGTCATCCGGCGAGAAGGAGCGGGGTTTTCCGTCGCCCTCGAGCCCAAGATCGAAATCGTAATAAAAACCGTCATCAATCGGCGGACCGATAGCTAACTTGGCATCCGGATAGCGTTCCAAGACTGCCTGCGCCATCACGTGAGCAACGCTATGCCTGATTTTGTATAACCGATCTTTTTCCGAATCTGACATGACTATCTCCATTTACCGGAGTTCGAACCAGTCAATCGATTGAATCCGGCTGTAAAGCACGAAATTCCCACCGGTTCAGGTATGCCTTCTCCAGATTTACCTCATAAAAAAAGAGCCTTTCGGCCCTTAGATGAAAATTGTATTCTGGATAATGGGCGGTATAGGATTTGAACCTATGACCCCTTGCGTGTCGAGCAAGTACTCTAACCAGCTGAGCTAACCGCCCTTATAAGGAGAATGGAGGCGGCGGTCGGAATCGAACCGACGTATAAAAGTTTTGCAGACTTTCGCCGTACCACTTGGCTACGCCGCCGCTTTGGAGCGGGAGACGGGACTTGAACCCGCGACCTCTACCTTGGCAAGGTAGAGCTCTACCACTGAGCTACTCCCGCAGGCAGTGTAGAGTATATCAAAACAAACCGAGTTTGTCAACGAAAAAACTCGAATGCCTGCAATGTGGGTGGTCCGCCTGAAAGACTGAACTCAGACAACACCAAGTCCGGCGTGGTACCGGCAAGGTGTTAGTATGACCAACTTGGGGTCTCCGGGTTCCTCCTTGATTCACTGTTCGCAACCGTGTGAACCGCTCGGTGTTAGGCACCAAGGAACTCGCGGAGATTCGTACTTCCGGTAGGACGGCTCAAACAAGCCAGCGCCCGTGCCTCTAGCTGCCGAATACGTTCTCTGGAAAGTCCGAGCATGCCCCCGATTTCCCGCAAACTATATTCGCACCCATCCTCCAGTCCATATCGAAGTTTCGTAATCTGTTTCTCGCGTGAAGGCAACTCTGCTATCGCTTTCTGCACCTCTTCGATTAGCTCGTTGCGCACCAGTTCTGAAAGCGGATTCGATATGGGTTCACACGACAGGGTGTCTTCGATGGTTCTGGATGATTCCCCATCGATGCATGCCTCTAACGAAATCAATTGAGCGGTTAGCTGGGGTAACCGTGTGAGTTTTTCGATAGGCAGCCCCGTCGCCTCACTGAGTTGTGCCAGGCTCGGTTCCTTATCCTGCTGCTGTTGCAGACCAGATCGTGAACGCTCTACTTTCCGGCACGTCTCAAGGAGATGGACAGGTATACGGATCGTCCGTCCATGGTTGGCAATGCCGCTGCCGATTGCTTGTTGGATCCACCAGGACGCGTAGGCGCCGAACTTGACATTCCGTCGCCAATCGAAACGATCAACCGCGTTGATTAACCCGATGTTAGCCTCTTGAATGAGGTCGAGCAGATCCAATCCGCGCTCGCGGTATTTCTTTGCGATGCACACAACCAAGCGCAGATTCGCCTCGACGAGCCGATTCTTGATGGCGTGGATTTCGTCTTCCAAGATTTGGATGTGCCGAGCCAGATCGAGGTTATACGACCGGTCTGTAGATGAAAGCCGGGCGTCGCCAACCTGTTGTTTCAATTCATTCGCAAGAGGCGGATTTTCCGGGTCGATGTGGGGGAGGTAAACTGACAGTTCGCCACAATATTCTTCTATCCGCTTCTGAAACTTCTCGATTCTAACAAAGGCATCGATCTCCTCTTCCGGAGTCAAGCGAGGGATGTTGCCAATCTGTTTTAGGTAGGTGCCAAGAACTCCGTGTTCCCTATCCGAATATGATGGTTCGGATGGCTCAACCTGCGACCCGGTTGCAGGTCTCGGCAACCGTTCAATGGGGGGAAACAGTCCGTTTTCCGTAGGTGCACCGCGAAATTCGGGCGCCCCAGTATCGCAGTTTGGCGTTGGATGGGTTGTTTGACTAGAGTTGGTGTCTTTCTTGGTAGGAACCATCTTTTTCTCCGCCCAGCCGGATCGTACCCTATATGATTCTGTATTGTTGAAATCTTTAGGCAAGATGTATGCCAGGCAGAATCCGTGGAAACGGAATTGGTTGACGGCCGGGAATTCAGGAAGAGTTTTCGACAGACGATAAACGAAGGATGATAAGCCGCTTGTACCTAGGCACCAACGCAACATAGCAGTCAGTAATGGCGGAGGCCCAGAATTTTTTGGCGGGAAATCGAATTTTCGGTGAGACATCATCAACAGTGTCACAATCCGGTATCACGGATGAGTCTCAAGAATCTGTCGCTTAGAGGTGACACTGTCACTTGCAGATGACGTGAAACTGGGTCCAACAGGTTTCAGATGCTCACGTTCGCTGCAGCCCGAGTTCCTTGAGTTTTCGGTGGAGCGACTGCCGCTTAATCCCGATCTGTCTGGCTGTTTCTTGGATGTTCCAGTTATTTTGCCGGAGTTTATGCTCAAGAAAGATTCGCTCAAAGTCTTGGGAGGCATCCTTAATTGTCGGAGCATCGAGTAGGCCGCGAAGGTTGGCATCCAACGGGTGGCTATCGACAGTCGGCGCTTTTACGCTGCCGCTTCCGTCAAAGATCTCGGAAGGTAGATCCTTCGCGGCGATGAGCGTATCCGTGCACGTTACAGCCGCGTATTCAACTGCTTTCTCCAGTTCGCGGATGTTTCCGGGCCAGTGGTACTGTTCAAATCGAGCCAGGATTCCATCCTCGAAACCGCGGATTCGTCTCTGATCGGGTGCGCGCAAATGTTTCCGTAGAAAGTGGTCCGCAAGAATCGAGATGTCTTCCAGTCGTTCACGCAGCGGCGGAAGGGCGATCGTGAGTTTAAGACGGTAGTAGAGGTCGCGGCGGAACTCACCCGCCTCAACGGCTGATTCCAAGTCGCGATTGGTGGCAGCGATAATGCGGACATCAGCATGCTGCGGGCGCAGACCAACCCCTTGCACCTCCTTGGAATCAAGAACGCGGAGCAGTTTGGGCTGCATGGTAATACTTAAATCGCCTATCTCATCAAGGAAAATCGTACCACCGCGTGCTTGTAAGAATTTCCCCGGTCGTTGATCGACTGCCGTCGCCACTCGTTTTCCAATTCCAAACAACTCCGCCTCAAGCAACTCCGATGGAATTGCGCTGCAATTGACATCTATGAAGGGCCCGTCTCGTCGATCGCTGTGCTCATGGATAGCGCGTGCGACGAGTTCCTTGCCGGTGCCGCTCTCACCACAGATCAATACATCTACGTCGGAAGCGGCAATCCGTCCAACCTTCTTCATTACATCAATCATTACCTCGCTGTTACCGATGATTTCGTAATTGTTGGCGGGCGAAACCGTTGTGTCGGAATTCTGGTGAGATTTCCCGTCGGAACCCTTCGTCAACGCCGTCTTGACCATATCCGTGAGATGGGTGTAGTCGATTGGCTTGCTGATATAATCATAAACACCCAATCCACTCGCCTCAAGAGCGGTTCTGGATGAACTGTTTGCCGTAATCATAATGGCTTGAGAAGGCTCCAGCACGTGTTTGCTGTGTTTGAGGATCTTTAGCCCTGCCTCCTTATCCAGTACTCCCTGGGCGTCCGGCATCCAGAGATCGAGCAGCAACAAATCATACGGGGGCTGCGTATCCAGCATTTCCATCGCTCGATCCCTATCATGGACGAAGTCTACGTCGGCTTCCACCGTCGGCTCAATCTCGAGTTGCCGGTTGATATAGCGGCAAATCGCTTTCTCATCATCTGCAATTAGAATGCGTGCTCGGTTCATATTCATCCTGAAATGTGGTTCTTCGCGCGCACGTCGCGAACTCTGAACGCCCGATGCTCGCTCGCTACTGTAACGGGAGTTCAATGCAGAACGTCGTTCCTATGCCAACACTACTCTTGGCATACACACGCCCACCGTGTCCCTCAACGATGTTTTTGACATTAACCAACCCAAGCCCCAAGCCGCGTGGTTTGGTCGTGTGAAACGGCTCGAAAATTCGTTGGAGGTCACCTTCCGGGATACCTGTGCCCTCATCCTCGAAAGAAATATATAGTCTACGTTGCCGTCCCCCAGGTTGGTTAAATTCGGTTCCAAGTTTGACGACAATCTCTAACCCGCCGCTTTCCGGCATGGCTTGACAGGCGTTCTTTATGAGATTAGCGAAGGCAATCCGTATTTTGTCGGCATCGAGGCGTACGGAGGGCATTTTCGCCGGCAGCTTGAGATCGACTCGCACCTGATTTTCATCAATCAACGCTTTGTTCATGTCGCGGGCGGATAGTAAGATTGTTTTCAGATCATGAGATTCTAGATTCAAGTGCGTGTCTTGAAAAAAACTCAGCTCATTCTCGATCATATCGTCGAGGGTGGATGCCGTGTCAATTATCGTGTTCATCTCATCGATAATTTGATCGGGTTGGGTTCGTAGATCCATTACATCGCCACGCTGGAAGTTATTGCGAATCATTTCTGCCGGTGCACGAATCAGGCTGAGTGAGTTACGCAGTTCGTGCCGGACTTGCGCGGACATTACTCCAAAAACTGCTTCCTTTTCAGACTGAACAAGTTGATCCTGCGTCTCCCGCAGTTGCGTCACCGCGTACCGCAGACGCAAGTGCCCCAAAAACAGGCTGTTCACAATGCCGGCGGAAATGATTGCCAGACTAAATGCCGTTCCCTCCATCCAGTAGTTAAACAAGACAAAGCCACAGAGAACAAGAACCAGATGTAAGATGAGCAGCGCGCTTCCCGCCAATATCATCGAGCGCGAACCGTGCCCCGTCTGGTGAATCACCAACGCGGCGAATGTCGACAGCAACGCCAGCCAAATGAAGTAGATGAATGCTACTCCGGGAGTGGAGCGCCAGATAAAATCGCGATTAAACAAGGCATTTAGGAGTTCAGCGCGTAAAGCGAGTGCCGACTGTTTCCCAAATGAGGTTTGAATTTCGGGTGCCGCATCCGTCGTTACACCAACGAGGACGCACTTGTCCTTGAAATTCTGGTCGAATTCCGCACGGCTATTCTCAAATTGGTGTAGGGCATCAATGAAAGAAATAGTCCGCCATGACGGCGCATCACCACGAACCGGGGAATGACCACCGGCGAATGGGACAAAAAAACGCCCTTGCGGGTTCAGCGGAATGCGCGTTACCTTGCCGCCCGCCGAGGGACACTCCAGAAAATCGCCGCGCCAAAACCGGTTCAGCAATCTAATGGAGTCCAGAGGAATTCCATAGGTTTTGCAGAAAAGCTCCGTCTCGAGCGAATAGTGGTACGCGTCTTTCTCGTTTTTAACGACCAACTGCGCGGATCGACTAATTCCGTCAGACCGGTTGAGCGGAAAATAACTGAAACTCTTCCGAGCATTTTTGAGGTTTTCGGGAACCGGCGTCCAATCGTCGTCTTTGACGATTGGAATAGCGAGGCGGTTTTCGGCATCAGGGTTGGAAACGTACGGTCGAATCACAAAGAGCTTATCCCCCGGCAAGAGCGTACTATCGGCCCATTCATGCTCGAACCTCATGATCAAACCTATTGCCTTTGGATTCGCTTTCTGAAGGGACGACAGCAGAGGAGAATAAAGATTAGGGTGCCTCGGAAACAGGATACCAAGTTCCGCCTCGCTTTTGGTATCGATTGTAATGAGGGAAATGTCGGGCGATACCTCTTCCGACTGGGTGGATCGAAGGTGCAGACGCCAATCAAAAGCTTTTAGCTCCATGAACTCGAACCAACCGAAAGTCCAAAAGAGCCCTACCACAGCAAAAGGCAACAGACCAACAAGACAAATGAGAAAATGTGTCCGTTGAACCTGACTTAGTTTCATGATAGACACATTGAAATAGACAAGCGTTGCCCGTTAATTGGCAATCTGTTCGCTTCCTTCGTACCACGCCGTGGTAAAATTCTGCTTGTGGGGTTGGGCATCAACTGAAATCCACACCGTGTCCGTCTGTCCCTTTTCTTGAATAAGCGCCCGATTCGCTGCCACCCGTTTTGCCGATTCGAGAGGAATGCCACTGTCGAACACGCATAGCAATGTTCCTGTGTTGTCCACAACCAGATCAGCTTCAATGCCGCTGCGGCGGAGTACTTGACCGTACAGCAGTGCCGGGTTGTGATGCGCCAGGTCGCCCGCTACAAGCCTGCTGACAGATTCGTACAACCTCTGTGCCCGATTCAACATCGGATATGGATACCGAAGTTCCGCTTGATTGTCCTTTTCATTGGCAGGAAACTCCACATATGCTTCCAACTCGGGGATTAACCGTGCAATCTCTTCGGGTAACGCATCAAGCTCCATCCGGAGTGCAGCCAATTCGCCGCCGGACACCGACGCAGCGCGCGTTTTTCCTTCTGCATCCATGTGGTCCAAGCTTGCGGTCGGCCGACCAACCGGCAGCACATCGCTCATGGGACGATGTTCGATGCCGAGGTTGATTCGCTTCGCTCTGGGCGCTGTCTTCATCTGTTTTGCGTCGGCGATAAGTGTGCCGACCGAGAGTTCGCGTCCGCCCGGCAATGTGGGCAGCAACCCATCTTTCGATTGAAGCCGGATGAGCGAATCCGGCGGCATACGCAGGAGGTCCTTCTCCACCAACACAAAGCCCTTTTCCAAGAACGCCCATTCCTGTTCTCCAAACGTCAAGACTTCGATTTTCCCAAAAGTGAAGACGGTTACAATTTCATCGGCGATACACGGCAAATTGCACAGCGCCGCGAACATCAAACAAACTATGAAAATACGACATTTGACTTTCATTTTGATTATCTCCTAACTGGTCATGACATTATTCTTGAATACCGATATAAAGATGAGCCTTCAGAAATTCTCGCAGCCAAGGGCTGGCCACATCAGACCGAATTTTCTGCAACGTCAAGTCTTTGGGGATGGAGAAGGGCTGTTTGGAACCACGAATCGGGCTAGTTCCATATTTTTCCCATGCATCTTCAACCGTGGTGGTCGAATCTCCAACTCCCGCCCCTTGAATCTCTTCATAACCTCTCTTCCATGCGGCAACGAAGCCGTCCTTAATGAGAGTCGTTTCAACGGGAATCCAGACTTGCCCGTTAATTGGAACGTAATACGGCAAATTTACCCGTTGCGCCTGATCGATTGAAATTTTGCCCAAGCGAAATGCCATCATCACATGGCTGGGGAGCTGGATCAGGGCAGTTTTTATACCCACCGACTCTAACAATGAGCAATAGAGCGCCGTACTGTCATCACAGTCGCCAAAAGCACCCGAGTTGCCAACTTCCGAAGCTTGCATCGTTAGATGCATCAGCATCTCGCGGGGATACTTGATATCATCATTCGTGCCGCTGGCAAACGGTATGTTCGGGTCAGATTTGTATGCAATTCCGTGCAGGGCGTTAAACAGGAGCATCGCCCTATACAACCCGGGCGGTATACCCGTTTGCTCGATATCTTCAATCTCCCGCGCGAACTCGGTGAATACTGTTTCGGTGAAGGCTGACACCGTTGGATCTTCAGATATTACAAAAGAACCGAGTTTGCCAACATCATCAAGAAGCGTGGTGTGAATATCGTGCAACGTGACAGTGGTTGCCGCAGTTTTGTACGCGGCTCCGCCACTTTCTATGACCTTAATCTCTGTCTGAACAGGTTGTGCGTGCGACAATTCCACAGCGCTTGAGGTCAAAACGAGCTGGCGAATGGGGACCGATTTCCGTTTTCGCGGCGGCAACTCAATATCCCCTAGAGCAACTTCCGTGCCATCTCTACTTACAAATCCGTCCATGAAGAGTTTAATGTGCACGGTTACGGGTTCATGGCTTTCATTTTTCAGCCATATTCTACCAATAGTATCCGAAGGTGTCAACGGATAGTAGCGTTCTCGATCAACGTCAGTAAGTATAGGCGGTGCGTCGGGTTCCTCATAGTTGATGGGTTGGGATTGACGGTTGGGTGTCGCGTAATAGTGATAGTGAACCGGGTAAAGATCCTTGATGCGTATGTGTTCGATGTGCACCGGCAGTTTGCGATAATCGAAATTGAATGAGAGCCCGGCATAGACTGTGGCCGGCAGGGTCGGGGGCATCAGATAAGCGGTGTTGAAATTCAACCACCGGAATTTCACGCTACCGCCCAGAGAGTAAGTCGGCGCCTCATCGGTTTCCAAGTCTTTCTGAAATCCGGCGCGTACCGCAAGGTTGGTGTTCGGGAGAAATTCTGCCCCGAAGTGAAACCTATCCGTCAAATCCGCCCCAAACAGCCACCGCGAGGTCGGGCGATACGCCAATCCGAGCCTGTAAACCGTAAAGGAGATCTCCTCGCTAACGTCCGGGTTGTGTCGAATCCACCTACCCCGCACAAGCCCCTCGCCCGAGCCGAAACCAACGAGATCCTGGGCAAGCAGCCCCACGGACCAGCGATGGTTTGGGCGAACGATGATTCCGACATCGGTACCCCAGCCGTTTGCCGCTCCGCGCGATTCGTTGTCCAGCGAGACCGTTTGAGTAAAATACTTGAGATTCACTCCCAGCGAAACGTGTCTTAGTGGAAGATATCCGTAGGAGAAGTTGAAGTGGCTTCGCCCGGCGTTCAGTTCATCATCGCTTATTCCAACGTCGACCCAGTCGGCGCCGAGTGCGGATTTGTCGGAAATCGGGATTACCGCACTCAAATAATTCGTCTCCAGTTCGCCGAATAGACGTCCCGGTGTGCGTTCGAACTCGAAGGCGTAAACCCCTAAACGCGGCAGTCCGGCAGGGTTGCGACGGACACTGTTAGCGTCGTCTGCCGTTGCCGTGAAAGCGTCGCCCATCCCGATAGGACGACTGCCCGGCAATGTGTTTTCTTCGACGGCGTAAGCCGCGGCGGCTAGTATAAGGAGGGAAACCGAAAGACAGAAGCGCATTTCGCTTATTATGTTTGAGCGCTTGCAGTGTTGTCAAGGTGTTTCAAGAAATGAAACTCCAAGATCCCTTGGTGAACAAGCATTTCCTAGGGGTCGTAGACGCCTGTCATTCAGGGTCACGGTTTCTTGAGAAGCCGCTAATGCTGCTCAGGTACGGCGGGAGATTACGGCAAGGTTCAACCGTGGCGACGTAACCCCTTCGTTGGTTCGATTAGTGATCCACTCCTATAAAACGAGATCCCTCCCGCACAATGGTCAATTTGGTTCATGATTACACATAATTCGGTAGGTTCGGTTTCATGAAGTTTTAAAAATTATTACGGTAATATCCTAACGATGCTCGGTGCGGTTAGGAAACCGCAACTACCGATTTAAATACTTAATCTTCATCTAACCGCACCTACAAGACCGGATGAATACCGGTTCGGATTGGAAACCGAACCTACCACGGTGTAAAGATGAATATTGGTTCTACCATAGACATACCGAGAGTTTTGATTGATGGGCCGAGCGATTCTTGCACCGAACTAATGGTTCTTGACAACGACCGTTTTCGTTCTCAGCACCCCTTCACCCTCAACCGTGATGATATAGAAGTTGCTGACAACGGGAACCCCATCGTCATCGCGTCCGTCCCAGCGGAGGACATTGGTTCCTGCGGGCATTTGCTCCAAAGTCTTCAACACGCGACGTAATCTCCCGGCTTCGTTGTAGATCTTGATGATGAGATCCGTCGTTCGGGAGAGTTGAAACGAGATGTCGGTGGACTCGCCGCGATTAGGGGAAAAGAGACGAGGCTGACATGTCAAATTGCTAATAATCACGCTTCCCGACACATGCCGCGGCATCGCTTCGACTGCATAGCGTCCAAGCGTCAAAACCGCCGTTGAGATTGTTCCGCTTTGTCTATCCATCGTCCCTCCGACTCGTTTCCGACTACCATTATCTATGCGAACGATTGTCAATTCTTCAGAATCGGTGAGCGTGCCCTGTAAGCCATCTAGGACAAATTCTATGGTAGCAGGTTTCAGGTCGTGCAGGCGCAAATCTGCCGGCGCGAATTCGTAACCCAAAGATAAATTCGAAGTCCCTCTTGAGACATCGCCTTCGTCCGGTATTCCCAACCCATTCTCGGAAACCGGGTTAATTGTTATCACTGCGCGATCTGGCAAACTATTGGATGGAAAGACAATCCGCGCCCGTCCGTCTTGACTTTCGACCACGCCGCCGCTTGTTCGCTCCAAACCAGGACTGAGAAACACGCGTACTTCATCTTGTGTTCGGTGACCGACTCGATCTTCTACCCGAAGCCGCAATGTGTATTCTCCCGCCAAATCGGGGGCGGTCCATATTCCCAGTGTGTTTCGCGTGACGGGAATCAGGAACGCTGCCGGTTTTGAAATGGGCAACCAGATGTCGGGAGAATCTTCGCTGCTGTACTCAATGACGTATTCGCCGAAATTTCGATCATGTGCCGTACCGAGAATTTCGACTTGCGGTGGCAACTGTTGGTTTTCTATGGGAGAGAGGATCTCCGCTAGAGGAGGGATCCGATCAACGAGCAGTTTAACGCGAGCCTCGACCGGAGGATTGCCCGAGAAATCTTCAGCCATCAAACGGATTTCGTATTCTCCTTCCACCTCGGGCGGCGTCCATTGGGCTGTAAACTCATCGCTTCCCGCCGCGCCGGATTGTATAATTGTTTGCCAATCGTCGCGATCATCAGTAGCTCGGACCTCAAGCCGATACAGTTTCAAGTTGGCGTCCGCGGCAATCCCGCTAATCTCAATTGTATCCGATACGAGTACGTCATTGGCAGGCTCATCAATTCTCACCCGTGGCAACTCGTTGTCGACGGTAACACGTACAGCGGATCGGCTCGTTTTGCCGGACCTATCCCTAACGATGAGGCGAACCTCGTAATCCTCCTCGGTTGGGGGCGTCATCCAGGACCCTAGAATCTCAGAGCGCTTGGGCTGAGTGGATGGAAATGCCAAGATAGGCACCCAGCCATCAGTACGACTTGCCGGACGCACTTCCAGCCGGTAGTCCTGAAAATGCACATCGTCCGCCGTCCCGACAATATCGACACTGCCCGACAGTGGTTTCCCCTCGTTGGGGCTGATAATTTCGGCGATTGGCTCAAAACTGTCAATAAACACCGGTACCGTATGCTCGGACTGCTTGCCGGAGAGATCGAAGCCAAGGATATGGAGTTCGTACGCTTCGTCGAGCTGCGGTGTTTCCCACACCGCTAACGGTTCGTCGTTCTTTGGTTGACCGGAATCAACAACAGCAATGTCTCCCTTAGGGGACCGGCTCTGCGCATCTGACGGTCGAAACGAGAGTTCGAAATGGCTGAAGTTTTCGTCCTGCACAGTTCCGGTGATTTGTACGATCCCTTCCACATATTCACCCGCCATCGGCGAGTTTATTCGTGCAGTGACTTCGCTTGCATCAAGTATGACGCTGACTTCCACAGATGACTCAAGCCCGGCTTCGTCTCGCACGGTGAGCCTGAGTGTGAACTCACCTTCCAGATTGGTTGCATTCCACTGCCCCAGCAGTCCATCTTCGACGGACGTATTTACGGTGCGGATAACCTCTTCGTTTTCGTCGTGCAACACCTGCAATTCATACCGGAGGAAATGGATATCCGCGGCGTCACCCGCCACATCAATGTTTCCGGAGGGCAAAACCGCCCCATCTTGGGGCGAGTCAATAGACGCCTTGGGATGAGTATTGTCCAGAATCAAGTTGCGGGTCGTTTCAGATTCATATCCGTAACTGTCAATAGCGATGAGCCTTAGCTGGTACTCCCCGTCCGGCACTTCCTCCGTGTTCCAGCGCGCGATTTCTTCCTGGTTGAAATGCCGTCCGCGTACGGCAAGACTAGGGATCTCATTCCACACCGTATCATCCTCGGAGAGGTTGCGATACTCAAGGAGAACCCCTTCAATTATTGCATCTTCGGCAATTCCAACACTTACAGATCCCATAATACTCAGTTCGCGAGAAGCGGGAGTTGTCCCTCCCTCCGGTTTGATTATGGAAACGTTTGGCCTCGCGGCGACATTATCAAGTCGATAGGAAACGGTTTCTGATCGACCGGTATTGCCGGCAATATCTTGAGCGCCAGCCCTAACATAAATCTGCCCGTCGAGGGAAGAAGTGTCCCAAGGCACCACGACCAACGGTTCGCTAATCCCATCGTCACGAATCGCAACCCATTCCGAATCATTTGCGTCCTCCAGGAGCGCATATTCGAGCGTATATTGTTTTAAGTGCTGATCTTCAAACTCGATTCGCAGCGTTGTGGTACCAGATATGGTGGAGTCCGGCAGCGGGCTTTGAATGCTTACGCTTGGAGGTGTGTTGTCAACTTCAACGGTCACTGTCGCCTCGCCATAGTGTTGTTGGTCAAAGCTACTATCAATTGCATCCCGAGCGGACAACCATATAGTATATGTCCCGTCAGACAGTGTGCGGGTATCCCAGTCATAGAGGGTACCATTTTCAACGGCGTTTATCGAAAGAGAAGGCGCTTCCAGCACCGGTGGTCCGGTAAGTCCATCACCGACAAAAATTTGGATTTGGAAGTCTAAAAAGTCGGTGTCATCGGTCGCTGTGCCTTCAACCGGGAAGGTTCCTCGAATTACCTCACTCGGCTTGGGGCTCGATATGCCGACTAGCGGTGGAATGGAGTCCACGGCGAATTCTGCGATTGCCCCATCCGGGTCGGTGTTTCCCTCTCTGTCGATGGCACGTACCGTGAACTGGTGCACTCCCTCGCCAAGATCCGCCAGGAGAACGCGTTTATCGCGTCCGTAATCATCGGTGTAGACTGGTTCTTTATCGTCAAGTTGATATTTGTAACGGAGTTCTGCGGAGGGAGTACTCGCATCGCCGCCCTCAAACTTGAAAATTACGCTTGTGTTTCCAATCGTTTCGCCTCGTATCGGCCCGCTCGTAATTCGGGTTTCAGGCGGCATCAGTTCGGGATCAAAAATACTAATCCCGTCATCCGGACTTCCGAACCAGAACGCATCGCCCACTTGTGTTATTGCGGAGATGTTGTTACTGTTTAACCCGTCAGTTTCCGTCAGTACACGCGTAAACTGCCCGTCTTCCAAGAGACTGACACCGTCGGCGGTGCCAATCCAAATGCGATTATTCCGGTCGCGGTAAAGCGCCTGAACATTGTTATCCACTAGTCCATGCTCAGTAGCCAACCATGCTCCAGGCTGCAGGGTTTCCCGGTCAAGCACATGGATTCCTATCTCGGACCCAACCCATATTGAGCCATCTTCGGCTTCCAGCATCGCGCGAATATCACCGCTCGCAGGGAGTTCAAGGCGCCGCAACAGATCCGCATCCAAAACCCACAATCCGCTGTCGAAGGTAGCATCGCTGAGCGTACCAAAAAATATCCGTCCGCGCGAATCCACGAACATAGCCACAATGGTCCGGTCCATCTGCTGAATAAGCTCCAACTCCGAGTGCCATCGAGCGCCATCATAGCGGTGAAGACCGGGTAGAAACCCGATTCCCGGGTCGCCCTCGAGCAGGATACCCGTACTAACCCAGATGTTTGCCCCCAAATCGACTACCACTGCTTGAGTTTCATTGACTCCTCTTTCGATGCGGAGGTTCAGCCAAACTTCGCCGTCGGTCATCCAAA
This sequence comes from Candidatus Poribacteria bacterium, assembly GCA_028820655.1. GTDB lineage: Bacteria > Poribacteria > WGA-4E > WGA-4E > JAJDTR01 > JAJDTR01. The sequence continues at coordinate 42,584 of JAPPIK010000006.1, forward strand.
GTCCCTGATCGGTACCGAGCCAGATCCGTCCTTGCATGTCTTCGATAATCTCTCGGATTTCGCGTCCCTGCAACTGCTCAATCGATTCCACGCCGTCTGTCGTGTAGCGATTTAACCCGTCCGGGGTACCGACCCACACGTGCTGATTCTCGCCGGGAAGCATCGAGATAATTCGATTATCGCTCAATCCGTGGTTAGTGGTTATCGGCTGCCAAGACCGATCTGAGAAACTTACGCCGTTATCCCGCGTGCCAATCCAAATCTCGCCGTTTTGAGATTCAAACAGCACTTGGACGTTGTTGCTCGCCAATCCATTTGCCTTCGTAAGTTGACTCCAGTTACCGCGATCAAAGAGGCTGATGCCCGATGTTGTTCCGATCCATATTACCCCGTTGCGATCCCGCAGTAACGCCTGCACGCCGTTATCGATTAGAGGGGAATTGATGGTTGTTAGTATCTCCCAGGTGGAACCATCGTAAACCGCCACACCTCCGGTCGTCCCGATCCATAGGTTTCCGGCGTCATCGTCGACAATTGCATTTATAATTGCCCTCGGCAGTCCATCCTCGGCGCCGAATGTGCGCCACTGAACGCCGTCGTAGTGGCTGAGCAAATCTGCCGCAGCGCCCGGTAGTAGACCGAACCAGAGGCCACCCGCTTCGTCCTCATAGATGGTTTGGACACCAACACCGGGTTGTCCATCGACGACGTCCAATACGGGCCCCCATGTCTCGCCATCAAATCGATTTACGCCGACTGGCGTACCAATCCAGATCTCCGCTTCGATGTCCATAGCCTCGCCGCCGCCGCGTTGAATTGCGGCAAGAACGCGATTGTCAATTAAACCGGTGTCGGTCGAATAATGGTCATGCCAATCAATCTGATTAAGACTGCGGTTGACACCGCCTCTGTAAATTCCGGTGTCCGTTGTTGCCCAGATGAATCCATCACGGTCTTCAAACACTTGCGAAACATCGCCGCCGGGGGAATCATAATTTTGCCAAAACCCATCAAAGTAGCTTAATCCCGCGCCAGTCGCCAGCCAAATTCCGCCGTTGCGGCCATTCGCGATCGATCGCACATTATTGCTGCCAAGCCCATCATTGATTCGTGTAAAATTGCGCCATTGGAAATTCTGTTGAGCCGAAAGGAGGGACGGGAGGACGAAAACACTTAAGGTAATCAGGAGTGCGGAATACCGGAAGGCGCACCGTATGAGCGGATTCTTGAACGTATTCAATCCTGAATCCATTTCCATCCTTTCTACTTCGTCACGATCATCTTCTTCGTCGCCGTGAAGGTATCTGTCGAGAGAGTATAGAAATACGTCCCTGCCGCAACCGGCTCTCCGCGATCGTTTTTCCCATCCCAATGTGCGGCTTCGGAAGTCGAAATGTAGCGGCCAGGTGGGCGTATTCCCAAGGGGATACGGCGTACGAGATGTCCATGATTGCTATAAATGTGCATCGATACATCGGAGGTAGCTGTAATCTGAAAGGGTAACCAAGTTTCGGGATTAAACGGATTGGGATAGTTTTGCAGCAGAAGATTTTGCCGCGGGGGGAATGAGATTATGAATTCCTCTAGAGCTTGAATGGCGCGACGCGCCAGAGGTGACTCGTCCAACGAGCGGATCAGTTCCGTGTAAATACGACGCAACTCGGCTTGCGACAACTCGGCATTGATTTCCGATGGTATGGCTCCCGGCGCTTGCGCGTCGTTCTCGTAAGTGTCGCCAAAGCGGGAGGCGACAAGTGTGAGATCAAGGATGTTGACGACGCCATCGCGATTGACATCCGGGTTGATTTCAAGCCCAAAGACAATCCGTTGCCCGAAAAATTCTGTGACTATGACGAGGTCGAATATGTCGACGACACCGTCTCGGTTCACATCCCATGGACGCAAAGGTTCCTCAACGATAACGGTAGCCTCTGTGACGGGACAGTCAATCGGTTCCTGATCTGAATTGGCAAGCTTAAAGTTCTCCAATTGAATCTTGCATGTCCCAGCGGCTTTTGATCGAAATAGGACTTCCAGAAGAATCCCGCTATTGTCGGGATTTGGTTCTCCTATCCTGGTTGCGGCAACGCCTTCGTATAACCCCTCGTCTTGAAGAATTTCTCCAGGTTTACCTATGCCGGAGGCACCAAAGATGCTTTTGAACTCGGTAACGGTTACAAATGTGAGCAGATCCGGATCTGTCCATCGGAGATCGAATTGAAAACCTGCAAGATCCGGTAAAGAGTCGGCGAGAATTTTTACCGTGAACTCTTCCTCCAAGCCTATATTCAGGTGCTGTGGAATCAGTTGAACAGAGCAAGTTCGCGGCGGCTCAAACGGCGTAAGGAATGAGGAGGGTTCCGACCAGTCACTGACGATGCCGAAACCTCCTGTACGTACACGCCACCAAAACTGGGAGAGTTCAATCTCCAGTGAAAAGGTGAGCCTGTTCATTAACACGGTTGCCGATTCAAATACCACGAAAAAATCCGCATCAAGCGCAATCTCAATATCGTGATAGATAGCATCTCCGGCTGCCTGCCACTGCAGAATGGTGCTTGGAGGTTCAACAAGTGTCTCCCCTCGGGGTGAGAGTGGAACGGGGGTCGCGGGATCTGCACGCCATACACGGATAGACGTATTATCTCCGCCCGTTGTTGCAAAGAGTTTTCCTTCCGGACTGAATGCCAGATCGTGCTTCGACTTGGCATCGAATGATCTAAGTTCTTGATATCTTGCGACATTTTGCCCTGCGACATCCCAGAATTTAACGCTGTTGTCTCTCTCGGAATTTGCCAATCCGATCGCTAACAAACGAGCGTCAGGGCTAAATGCCACCGACAGTACGGGCCGATCGTATGTCGCAAGGGGCAAGTTTGAACCCTCATCCTCGTCGGCCGCCTCGGCCGCCGGCTCGTTTTTCCACAAGCGCACAGTGCCATCCCACGACCCCGACGCGATTAGTTCTCCATCCGGATGCATCGCAACCGACCAGACACGCTCTACGTGTCCAACGAACGTTTCAATCAATGTGCCTGTTGACACATCCCAAAGACGCACCGTATTGTCGTCCGATCCAGAGACAATCTGCTCCCCATCGCTGCTGAAATCAACAGATAAAACAACATCCACATGACCTCTGAATACCCTGCGCAGCAGACCGGAATCGATCTGCCATAGCCTCAAAGTGCCATCCGTTACGCCAAAGACGACCTGCTGTTCGTCAGGGCTAAGCGCAATTGATGTGACTTGATCCAAACCAGCCCGAAACCGGCGAATCTCTCGTTCCTCCGTCACGTTCCACAATCGTACGGTGCCGTCCACCGAGGCCGAAATAAGCTCATCGTTACTTCTAAACGCAAGGCCTGTTATGTGTCCCTCATGCCCCGCGAGGGTGTGAACTTTAGACGCGGCTGATACATCCCAGATATAGATCTTGTGGTCGTTACCATCGGCGGCAAGCCATTTGCCATCGGTACTAAACGCAAGTTCGAAAGCGCTGCTCTCGTGCGGGAGCAGCGTCTCGGATGGGAAGTTGGCATAGCTATTTGCGCAAAGTTCCCATAAAGAAACAGCCAGTAACAGGTTTAGAAGGGATAGTTTTTTCATTCTCATTTCTCCGCCGGCAAAGAATAGTTGAGGCGAAAACCGCGTATGCAAAAACATGGATGGGGGGTAGTTTAGCACCTTTCATGCCAACTGTGCGGACAATTCGGATTCGACTCACCCCCGCTGATGGGAACTTACATAGCGAGTTATTCCGAATTGCCTTGGTTCACCGTGTGCATTTTCCCACATCCACCACTAGAACTCAGATTCGGCAGATTTGGATGCCTATGTCGGACACAGCCAAGGGCTAAGTCGAGGAGAATCAACTGCGGCGTCGTGTTATTACGAGCGCTCAAGCCCGCGGGCCGAAACCTCAAATCAGTGTCTCTTCGGGATTCAAGTGTGGAATAGGAAATTGGCATAGGACTCATGAGTCGAATACTCAAATCCGCCTAATTCTACAGTATGGAAGTTCTATCGCCTTCCCCATGAGGACCAGCTTAAGAGAGTTTATCTAGTATCTGGTGGAGTTTTCCGTCGCAAACCCCATAGTCCGTCTCTATTTGGTGGAAAGCCGGTGCGGTTGGAAACCGCACCTACCGTGGGGT
>JAPPIK010000006.1:46840-183302 GCA_028820655.1 Candidatus Poribacteria bacterium
ACGAAGTATAACCTGACCGAGTTCGATCGCTACCAATTGGTCGCGTATGCCGTCGCAATCCCCGTACTCAATCCCTATTTTGTGGAAAGCCGGTGCGGTTGGAAACCGCACCTACCGTGGGGTACGAAGTATAACCTGACCGAGTTCGATCGCTACCAATTGGTCGCGTATGCCGTCGTAAAACCCTTACTCACTCCCTATTTTGTGGATAGCCGGTGCGGTTGGAAACCGCACCTACCGTAGGGGCGGTTCGATACATAAACTATGATCGAACCCTACATATATTGTCGCAGTTATTGCGTCATGACTCGAAAAGGGAGTCGAAGCCCGTCGTAGCTTGGCTTCGTGCAAGATTGTTGCTGGTGATTGGAGCGTGCGATTGGGTGCGATATACTGCGAATATAATATCCCTCCCTCCTCGCGGTACTGAAAGCAACCCCCAAAATTGCGTCAAACGCTATGGCCGGATGCCGACCAGATTTGCTTGACGGCGGACAAAGCGGGCGCCGAACCGGGGCAAGAACGGTTGAGCAGTACGGACTACGTAGAATCAGATTTGACATTTTACCCTGTGGATTTATTAATTTTTGCGTCAATAAACGGCGCGCAAGGGTGACCAGACTGTCCCCTCAGCGTGACGCTTTGAAGGCGTTTCGACTTCCCCAACGGCGGAAGCCCTTAGTGGCGCCGGCGCGAAAAGGATGCCCTGAGAACAGAGTGCGTACGACACACATTGGATTTTCGTGCGGCGGCATTTCGCCCCACAGGAGTATGGTCGCGACCAACACTAACCGGCTATATTATACTATACATGTGTATAGTTGTCAATCTTAGAAACCTGGAGATATTGCGATAAATTTGTACTCGTGGGGCAAACGCGGCTTCCTGTAGCAAATCTCCTTCGCACACTTAACTGTGAAAAACCAAATCAGTTTAGCGGCAAACGTGTACATGCCCGGTTCTATCGGGACTAAATGCAGGGAAGCACATCGACATACTTCGTCAAAATTCAGCCGTTACCCCGAAATAGGGAATCAACGGAAGTTGATTGACTACATCCTGCTCGGTGTAATCGTAATTGTAATCAACCGTGAGCACGTTCTTGCGATTGTATGCATTCAGGAGTTCCACGTAAATACCCATCTCCCAGTTGTTGAAAGTGAACGATTTGTTGACACGAATATCCAAGCGATGAAATGGAGGAACCCTCTCGGAGTTTATATCACCGTAGATGGGGCGGTACGTCGGAAGTCCGGTCGTCGGGTGCCGCTCGATCGTTGCATCAATCACGGGAGTATAGGGATTTCCGGTAGAATATTGCCATTTGGCGCCCACCTCCCACGTCCGCGAGAGCATATAGCTTCCCGTGAGTGTGGTGACATGGGTCTGATCGAACGAATACAAACGCCAAGGATCTCCGGGGCGATCTCGACGCTCGGAACGCACATAAGCGTAGCTTACCCAGCCAAAAAAGCGTGTACCTGCATTATGACGAAGGAACAGTTCCAACCCGCGCGCCCTGCCATCTCCCTGATTGAGGTAGATTTCTTCCCTATCGCTCGTAACGAGGTTGCTCAAATCCCTATAGTAGCCGGCGACCTTAAATTCGGTCCGACCCGTAAGTTGCCGCTCCAACTCCAAGATATAGTGGCTTGCTTCGCTTGATTTTACATCGGGGTTGCCGAAATCGGGAAAATTGAGCGGCGGTTGCGGGCTTTGTTCATACCTCCCGTAAGCGAAGCGAACTTCCGAACCACTCGGAATTCGGAACTTTAAACTAGCTCTTGGACCGAGCGAAACCTCGTCGGTCAAGTTCAGATAGTCGATTCGAAAACCGGCTGCGATCGATAGAAACGGGGCGGGGCGATACCGGTGTTGCAGGTATGTTTCTATACGGTTGTAGCGCACTCCGATCTCGCTCCGAATCTTTTCCTCGAACGTGAAATCGAAATCCGGGTCGCCTTCGTCCGGCCTGCGCGGAAAGAAGGCGGCGCCGGTGGTAGGCGCGGTGGCTAACAACAGTCCGGACTCCAGCCGATGACCGGATGTAAAACGAAAGGTCAAATCCTGACGTACTTGATAGTTGGAGACCCCGATCTTCAAAAACAACCCCTGACCAAAATTGAGATTGAAGTGGTTAAATGAGCGCGTAAGTGACAGATAGGAGGTGAGTCGATCGGTAAACAGGGAGCGTAGGTGAATCCCCTGACCGTCGAAGCCGTTTTCAAAAAGGAACCTGCCCGCTAAAGTCGGATCGCCGCTGACATCCTTCAGACCCAACTTGAGTTTCATGAAATCGTCCGCAGCGAATGCGTTTGCGGTAACCTCGTGTTTTTCGCTCAGATTATACGCGGCTTTAAACTGATAATCCCAAAAACGGGGAAATGCGGTGATCTGCTCGACTTCGATAGGGAGCAGTTCCACATGGCTACGCCTTCCGCCCAAATACCACGAACCTTTTGCTCTGATCGGTCCCTCCAATAGCCCCTCCGAATAGAGAAGGTTCAAATTCAGTTTGCCGCCGAGTTGCTGCTCATTGCCTCGTCGTGAATAGATGTCAATGATGGCTTGTGCATCCGTCCCATATTCTGCACCGAAACCTCCGGCATAGACGTCGATTCTTTCAATAATCTCGGAACTCAGTGTTGAAACGAGACCACCGAAGTGATACGGATACCCGATGGGCGAACGGTCAAAGTAGAAGACATTATCTTCCGGTGCGCCGCCGCGGATGTACAGTGCCCCGTTGAAATCGTTAGCGACAGTGATTGACGGAAGTACCGGCAACGCGCGAAGGGCATCGCCTGCCGTACCGGGTATTCGCTTAATCTCCAGCGCTTTCATGCTTTGACGGCCGACCGTAGCGGGAAAACCCTCGGTGGTAACAATCACCTCGTCAAATAGGAATCCGACTTTTTCGAGGTGCACGACCACGCGGGCCATATTACCCGGTTCGACAGTGACGACCGGTGCCTCGGAGGCGTAGTAACCCGCTGCCGATATGAGGATCTTATATTCGCCCGGAGGAAGATTGTTGAATTGAAATATTCCCTTAGCGTCGGTAGAAACCGCACGTTCCGCATAGTCGGCCAAACGTACCTCCGCCCCCGCTATCGGCCGCATTGTGCCTTTGTGAAGTATTGTCCCTAAAATCCCCGCGTCACTAGGGGTAGATTCCCGAGAGAAACCGGGAGGAAGGAAAAGCGGCAGAATGAGCAGGGCAATTGACATCTGACGAATCGAGCGCATTTCGATGAAAATCAGTCGGGTGGAAACTGCGGCAAAAGTAGGCATGGAATCGGACGACATAACTAACATTTTTGAGCGCTTGGGGGCGAAAGATTCTAACACATCGTGGAAGATTCAATCAAACAAATCTGCCCCCTGATGACGCGCCGCTACTCTACTGCGCCTCGTGCCGCATCGCTATCCCCCGCGGCGTTTTCCTTATTGGCCCGGCTCCGGCACGCAGGGTGTCGAGGAATCAACTTTACAGGACACTCGGGATGATATAAAATAAGTAGAATCCAAGATCCGGCAATATGATCCGGTCATTCGCTACGATTGACCGGCTAGATGATTGAGGGTAAAGTCGCATCTGGGAACCCGGTATTTTAAGAGATCAGATTCCTCGTGCATCTCACGGCTACAACTCCAAAGAGCACACGGAGGTCCGTGCTTTTCTCTCAATGGCGAATTCCTTGCAGTATAAATGGATTAAGCGCTATCAGCATCAAGGAGAAGGTGGACATGGGAAACTCGTCAAAGAATCAACCGACGGTGGCTATCGACAAATGGCTCTCCGAGGGCAGAACAATACATAAACGGCACCGCTTCACCTTTTTCTTCGCCAGTATCGTAGGCACGATCACCTGCACACCTCTGTCAGTCTTCATTATTGGAATTGTGGGATCGCGATTGTGGATGCACAACTCCAATGCAGTCGGGGGATCGGGTGCATTTGCCGGGTCGTCGCAACCATGGATCTTTGCCCCTTTGGCAATTATTAGTGTGCCGTTATTGGTGTTTCTTTTTGGACCACTGTATGCCGGATTATGCTTTATGGGACTGAAGTCGATGCGCGGAGAGAAACCCCGGATCCGTGACATCTTTATGGGGTTCGATCGATTTTGGGGAACATGCTTCTTGTGGTTAATAGTTCCGGTTGGTGTTTTCATTCTGGTCTCGACCGTGGTTGGTGTTCTCTTGGTTCCGCTGCTTTGGGCAACGGCTATGCTGGCGTTTCCACTGTTGATTGACCAACAACTGGGGGTTTTTGCCGCCATGTCCACCGCTTTCCGTACCGTGTTAACGTGGAAGAATTGGTGGAGGTTTTGGTTCTTTGGACTGGTGTTGACGTTCCTCGGCTACACCGGCATCGTCGTATTCGGGATCGGTATTTTCGTTACGCTTCCACTTGCAATCTGCGTACAGATGATCGCCTATCGTGAAATCTTCAAACCTCAGGAGGTTTTGTTGAATGAGGTCACCAAGCCGGGCGACCAATATCCTTCCATGCTTAAAGGGAAGTACATTCAACTCATCTCACAGATACGGGAACTTCGAGATAGGATTTTCGAGGCGATCGATTCCGCCAATGAAGGAGTTCAACCGCTGCTGGAATCATCAATCGAGCACATCGGGGGCGTGGTCTCCAAAGCGGCAGAACTCATTAATCGCTTGCAACAGATTGAAGACTATCTGCAGACGTCAAGCATACAAACTCTTTGCCGCGAGAGGGACGACATAGAAGGGAAACTCTCAACCGCAAACAACGCAGCGGTCGCTTTACAGTATGAGGAGGCACTGAAGACACTCAAGGACAGGCTTGCAAATCATGAGCACTTGACAAACTTTGCGGCTCAAATTCGTGCGCAACTGACCACGATTCGTATTTCTCTGGATAATGCGCTAGCCAAGATCGTCAGAATCAAGACCACCGAAGTTGGAAACGCTAGTTTTGAAAGCGACGATGTTTCCAAAGAGTTGCAAAGTTTGCGAATTGAGATGGATGCGTTACTGGATAGCCTGAACGAAATGGAGGGCGGCTTACCGCGCTCGTAGGAACGACGATGAATAGCGCATCATTCTCATGATTCTTCTTTAATCCGAGGAAGCATGCCAAACTTAGAGGAGACGGAATTCGCTCACCTTGGATTCCGGAAAACGAAGGGAATTATCTTCTGCGTTGCTTTCGTCGCGAACCACAGCAATTATGCTTCCGACAGCGTTTCCAGGACGTCGTTGATAAGCTCGTCAGACTTTACCCCTTCCCCCTCACCCTCATAATTTAGAAGAATGCGGTGGCGCAGTGCGGGCAAAGCGACGGCATGGATGTCCTCGAACGCGACGTTATAGCGCTCATCGAGCAGCGCCCTGATTTTGGCAGTCAACGTAACCGCCTGCACACCGCGAATGCTCGCGCCCAACTGGACGTAGCGTTTGACTCGCTCCGGCGCATCCTGACGGTCCGGGTGCGTCAGACAGATGAGTCGGATGATATAACGCTCGACGTGTTCGGCAATCGGGACGCGGCGCACCAATTGGCGCATCCAATTGATAGTCTCGGCATCAATGATTGCTTCAATGGCAGTTTCCACGTCCGAGGTTGTACGCCGCAAGATTTCCAACATCTGATCCTCGTCCGGAAAATCCACATGAAGCTTGAAAAGAAATCGGTCAAGTTGAGCCTCCGGCAAAGGGTAGGTTCCCTCCATCTCCAATGGATTCTGAGTGGCAAGAACGCAGAAGGGTTCGTCAAGTATATGGCTTGTTTGGGCGACGCTTACGGTGTGCTCTTGCATCGCTTCAAGCAGTGCGGATTGGGTGCGGGGTGTCGCGCGATTGATTTCATCGGCAAGCACAATCTGCGCAAAGATTGGTCCTCGTTGAAACTCAAACTGCTTTCTTCCCTCCGAATCCTCCACCAACAGGGTAGTACCGGTAATATCCGAAGGCATCATATCGGGCGTGAATTGAATCCGCTTGAACGATAGATGAAGCGCTTCGCTCAAAGTATGAACCAGCCGGGTCTTCCCCAAACCGGGCACCCCTTCCAGTAACACATGTCCGTTTGCCAGCAGACAGAGCAGCACACCTTCAATAACCTCGTCTTGACCGGTAATGCGTTTGTGCACTTCCGATTTTACGCTGGAGAAATTATCCCGAAACTGTCCTACCTGCTCTTCCAAATCCATGATTGAGAACCGCTGGTTCAAGATGTAAACTGCCTTCAGTAACGTGATGTGAACTGCGGTCTCATTATACCAGAAAGGTGGGAACCATTCCAATCAAAACGGATTGCCTACCGTGTGTGCGCAAATTAGCGCTTGACCAAACTTCGATGGATCATTATAATTCGGGCTTAGCCGAGATTACATCAATGGAAATCGCGAAGGCCCATGCCTGATGTCATTGCAGGAGATATCGAACAATCGAAGAGCCTCGAACCTGTCTTCGCGGCTTTCGAGCGAGATCACGCCGGATTCAAAATTGGATGTGCACATTTTGAGGGCGATGAGGGTGAACTTACCACGGAGTATGGGGGTGTGCGTTATATCTGGATTGATAACGGCTCCGGGGAGGTTCTATTGGAATTGGGCTATCGAACACAGGAGGGCGATGGCGAGAGATTGCCAACCTGCTACGAAGCCGACGAATGCGACGACAAGACGTGGTCGACACTGGAAACATTTGCCGACAACCTAAGCACCATTCACGAGCAAATTCGTCCGTCCGTCGAGACAATTCTGAATCGGATTTCCGATCGAACACTTTCCGGTGATGTCGCCGGCGAAATCCGATCACTGGTGGCAACCGGCATACCGCCCGTTGAGTGGGCAACCCGCCCCAAAGTACGCCGCGCTTTTGATTTGCTGCTGGAAGGCTTTTCGATTATCGGTTGGTCAACAAAACTGATTACTTCGTTCGAGAAGATTGAAGCAGGCGATCAACTCATCATTGAGCCGGACGAGCCGCTTCATGTACGCGGGAACTTCCGGTATTGGTGGATTGAGGACGCCAATAGCTTTATGACGCATCTTACCAAGACTCGCCGCTTACGCTATTTGCGAAACATTACACATGGGCGTGAATCCCAATTGGACGAGTTTAACCGGTTACCGGCGGCTTGGCACTGCAACACTGAAATTGAGAATAATTCCGATGGAGTCAACAGCGTCAACAGCCGCGTCGCAAACATCGCATCGGATCACTCGCAACCCCACTATCACCCAGCGGCGCCAATCGGTGGCGGCAAACCGCAGCACGAACTCTACTTTATCATGAATCCCGATGTGTTTGCTCTCGATTCGCGCGGAGGCAAGGGTCACATGCGCGCTTTTCCCGACCTCCAAAATCCCTCACGGTATGAAGAGTTCCCACTAAAACCGGGGAATGTCGTTTATGTTCCGCCAGACACCGGTCATCAAGTCAATGATGTTTTTCTGAATACTGTTGCACTTCCCGGTTTCAAACCGTTTAACACGATTCATTTAGAGCAATCCGTTTGACGGCAGCACTCGCGGCAAGTTGGATTTTATCGTAAGACATGTTAATCAGCGGAGGAATTCGGTTGTGGGAACATGGTATGAGAACAAAGTCCTTTTAAACACATTCATCACCATTATGGTGGTCTCGTTTTTGATGTTCATTGTGCAACGATCCACTCCGATTGGGCGGTGGGGACTCGTCATTTTCTTGACCGCGGGAACGATGATCATGATTAGAGGGGTCGTACGGATTACAATGCGTATGCGGAAGAGCAGCGCGAATGCCAAGAAATAAGGAGCCCAAAAGAGAGACGATGAAACGCAGAAAATTTGTAAAGATTCTAGCGATCAGCGCTGCCGGGGCTGCGTTGCCGATAGGCGATTTTGAGGCGGCGGGTGTAACCGGCCCCATACTCAAACCCGGTTCGATGATCACCAGCATCCCCGATTTCTACAAACTGCAAATAGGAAACGTTCCGGCGATTAATGCTGCTCCCACCCACTGGAAGCTGCTCGTCACGGGGCTGGTTGAGAAGAACCAACTATTCACGTATGCGGACATCACTAGTATGCCTTCGATTACCGCGATGCGGACGCTGAAGTGTATCGGAGATGATTTCGGCACCACTCAGATGAGCAATGCCGAGTGGACGGGCGTTCCGCTGCGGGTTTTCCTCGATAAAGCCGGCATCAAGCCGGAGGCTGAAGTTGTCGTCTTCCGATGCAGGGATAGCTACCATACGGCTATCCCGATAGCCGATGCCATGCGCGAGGAAACCCTGTTGGCGTACAAGATGAACGGTGTGGATCTCCCTAAAGAACACGGTTATCCCATCCGTCTGCTCAACCCCGGCCACTACGGCACCAAAAATCCGAAGTGGATCATCACTATTCAATTGGCAAAGAAGCATGAAGGATACTGGGAGAAACGGGGATGGGATCCGGTGGCGAGTGTCAAGTTGGCGACGATGATCGGCACACCGGAGAAGGATTCGACAATTAAGGCGGGGAAAACCTATACAATTAGCGGCGCCGCATTCGACAGCGGAAACCACGGTGGAATCAGGAGTGTTGAAGTCAGCCTTGACGAAGGAAAAACTTGGAAGGCGGCTGAAATATGGGCGAGTGATTCACCGCTGGCATGGACGCTCTGGAAATGCACTTGGCGGGCGCCGGACGAGGAGGGGCCGGTTAACGTCTACGCCAGAGCCACCGCCAATGACGGCTTGATGCAAAAAGCCACGGGCTTTGACTCGGCCCCGGCCGGCGCGGTCAGCTATCATACTGTCGAAGCGAAGGTTGCCAAGTAATACGACTTCAAATTCTGGATGTTACAGCCGATCCGAGACGCGCATTCAAGGGAAATCTATCGCCCGCACTATCCGTTCGGTTGATTGCTACTACGAACCCCGGGTTCTTGTAACTCAAGGATTACGAATTGGTATAAAAGTCGGTCTTGCTTTTTGAAAGACTGAACTCAATTTGAGAGGGCGGCGCAGACGCTAATGAACGAATTTACGCGGATCTTGAGGACGATCCGCCGCCCCTTTCAGCAAGAAACGCGAAATGGTTGTCTAGACAACGTCGTCATCAACGGGTTGGGCAACTACGTAAAGTTGTGGCTTGAAAAGGCTCGCCAACTATCGCTTGATAATTCCGAAGAAAAGACGGTAGACAATCTTGCACGCCGCTTTGCGAATTATGATCGATTGCCGCCGACGGACCGGCTCAAGATAATTGAAAGCGCTACAGCAGAGATTGATGCCTTAGTATCCGATCGATCATCGGATTCGCCACAATCAAGCGCCTGCCGGGGCCGGCAACCGCAATGGCGTGAACCAACCGAAGCGACCCACCCCTCCCCACCGGCAAGTCATGCGCCGACCACCCCCTCAGAAGAGCCCTCTGTTCCTCCTCCCAAGCCCCGGCCACCTCGCTTTCAAAACCCGTTACCGAACATAGAAGTCACAATCGCCGACACCCCGGTCGAGACGGATGTCAGAACATTAGATTTCTTGGCAACGCCACTCCATGAAGCCAAGGGGATTGGGACACGGCGTGCGAACAAGCTGATCGCGGAACTGGAGGTGCACACGGTTGGAGATCTGCTCCAGTATTATCCTCGCGACTATATCGACCGCAGGAGTATCCGAGAGATCTACGATGTGGGGCGCAGCGGCGAGCCGGAGACAATCCAAGGCAGGGTGGTCAACCACGACAAATTCACACCGGCACGCAAAGGAGCTAAGACGGTCGGTAAGGTTATGATTTTTGACGGTACCGGGGTCGCGGTGCTCGTCAATTTCGGACGCCGGATAGGCTATCTGAGAAGAGAGCTAACAGTGGGAACTTCTGTTGTCATCAGCGGCAAATTCGGGCGCCGGAACAACGAGATACAAACCACCGATTATGAGTTCGAAATCCTTGAAGATGAGGTCGCGGATCTGATTCATACGGGACGAATCGTCGCCAAATACCCGCTGACGGCGAATCTCACGCAACGGATGCTGCGTCAATGGATAAACAGCGTATTGGATGAATACGGGGAACTGTGCCCTGAAATCTTGCCCCTGGATATTCGCCAACGCCAACGACTGATTGACCGGAGAACGGCGACCGCGGAAATCCACCGTCCCGCGACCGACTCGTACCGCAAGGCGGCGCGAAAGCGACTGGCGTTCGATGAATTCTTCTTGTTAGAGCTGGGTCTTGAACTCAGAAAGAAGCGTTGGAAGACCGAGGAGAAGGGTATTTCATTCAAGGTCGAGAGCCGGCTGCTCGACCAGTTCATCGGCAGTTTGCCGTTTCGACTCACTGAGGCGCAGAAGCGTGTCTTCAAAACAATCAGGGCGGATATGGAAGACGCGCACCCGATGAACCGTCTCTTGCAGGGGGATGTCGGATCCGGAAAGACTATTGTGGCAGCCATGTCGTTACTGTGCGCCATTCAATCCGGTTATCAAGGCGCCCTGATGGTTCCCACCGAGATCCTGGCGGAACAGCACGCTTTCAACTTCACGGAATTGCTCAAACCCATCGGATTAAATGTGGTCCTGCTGAAAGGGGATTTGACGAAGAATGAACGCGAGACTGTTCTTGGAGATATAGCCGATGGGACGGCGCATATTGTCGTCGGAACTCACGCGCTTATACAGAAGGGAGTTGAATTTCGCCGACTCGGTCTTGTAATTATCGACGAGCAGCACCGATTTGGCGTCATGCAGCGCGCAATACTACGGGACAAGGGCATAACGCCAGATGTTCTTGTCATGACGGCGACACCGATTCCACGCACACTCGCGATGACGGTTTACGGCGACCTGAACGTCTCGGTTATCGATGAGATGCCTCCGGGCAGGCAAACGATTGGGACGAAATGGGTGAGGGAGGGGGAGCGGAATGAATTCTACCGGGGCATCGAAAAAACAGTTCGGCGCGGTAGACAAGCCTACATCGTGTATCCGCTGGTAGAGGAATCGGAGAAACTCGAAGAGATTAAAGCGGCAACCGAGATGGCGAATCGTCTTCAGTGCGAGGTCTTTCCCGATCTTCGTCTAGGGCTATTGCACGGTCGGATGCGGTCGTCGGAGAAGCAAGAGGTGATGTCCCAATTCAAAGCCAAGCGGATCGACATACTGGTTTCTACGACGGTGATCGAGGTCGGCATCGATGTTCCAAACGCTACGATTATGGTAATTGAGAACGCCGAGCGTTTCGGATTGGCACAACTCCACCAGTTACGGGGACGCGTAGGACGGGGAGAACACAGATCTTTCTGCTATCTTGTCGCGGCGGCAAAGTCGCAGGATAGCGTTGAACGCATGCAGGTCATGACACGTACCAACGACGGTTTTGAAATCGCCGAAGCGGACCTGCAACTACGGGGTCCCGGCGAATTTTTCGGCACCCGCCAATCGGGGCTTCCGAACCTGCGACTGGCGAATCTTATTCAAGATGCGCCGCTCCTGGAAGCCGCGAAAACCGAAGCAAACCGGCTCGCTGAAGCGGACCCCGGCTTGCGGCAACCGGGGCATCAACTGCTGAAACGGCTACTGCGAACGCACTGGAAGGAAAATTTGGAGTTGGCAACGGTCGGTTGACGCATGGTGCCGGTCCCACTTGGCAGTGATTGAAATCAGTTGACGCAGACGGGCAGATCGGTATAATGGCATCAGTTGCGGCATACAATTATCTCACATAAGGAGAAAGAGGAAATGGCATTTTTTGAACTTCGTCAGTATCGTACCAAACCCGGCCAACGAGAGAACTGGGTCCAGTACATGGAGGAAACGGTTATCCCCTTCCAAATTTCAAAGGGGATGGTGATCGTAGGGAATTTCGTTGGCGAGGAGGAGGAAGATCTGTACGTTTGGATTCGCCGTTTCGAAAGCGAAGAGGAACGGGAGCAACTCTACCAAGCGGTGTATGATAGCGACCAGTGGAAGAACGAGATTGCAGATCGTGTCGGTGAATTGATCGACAGAAGTCAGATCAACGTTTCTCGACTTGAGGCGACCCCCAAATCTGTCCTACAATGACACGGCGCGCGGGATTTGCTCGTATCGATCACGGTATCCACGTTTTTCACAGCAGCCGTAAATGCTATCCGCACAGTTGGTGCACTTCCTTCGTTATCCGGAATCTATGACTCCGAATACTATCCCATGCAAGAAGTCCCAACCTCACAGTTACTCCAACACCTACCGGATCGTAGACTAATCAGCCAATTGAACTCCTTTGCGTGTGCACGAGGGGTAAGCCTGTATCTCGTGGGCGGTTGCGTGCGCGATCTTTTATTGAAAAGACCGGTTAACGATCTCGACTTCGCTTTGGAGGGGGACGCGCTTTCATTTGCCCGCGATTTTGCCGCCGTATTGGGAGCGGCTTTTGTCCCGTTGGAGGAGCAGTTGCCCACGGCGCGCGTTGTCATTCGGAAATCGGATTTCGCGCTCGATTTTGCTCAATTTCGCGGAGGAGCGCTCGAAGATGATTTACGTCTTCGCGATCTCACCATCAATGCTATCGGCATTGCACTCGCATCGCTTGCGGCACAACCACTCGTGCAGCTTGTTGATCCGTGCAACGGCTTGTCAGACCTGAGATCAGGACAGTTATGCTTTCCGAGCGAGCGAGTCATACTGGACGATCCACTCCGGTTGCTGCGAGTTTACCGCTTTGCCGCACAACTGAATTTTACGATTCCTGACGAAACTGTTCATTTGATCTCCCGGCACAGAAAACTGCTAAACCAAGTCGAATCGACCGATGCTCCACGAGCGGCCGTGGCATCGGAACGTGTCCGCGACGAGCTGATCAAAATCCTAGATACCGCCCACGCTGCCGAATGCCTCCGCCAAATGGACGAAATTGGTATTCTGCCAAAAATCTTACCAGAAATTGAGTCCAAGCGGGGCGTTCGGCACGATGATAATCATCTTGATTTGTGGGAGCAGTCGCTGCTTTCACTTGAGATGTTCGAGGAACAGTCTGCACCGGCGACATTAGCCTCATATCAACGTGAGATCGAGGATTATCTCGACACTAATCTAGTCGCCGGGTTAAAGCGCGAGACCGTTCTCAAACTTGCGCTGATTCTACTGAACATCAAAAAGCCGGTTGCGAAAGAGGTTGATTCCCGGGGAAAAGTTCCATCCGACAACGATGAAAACGTTGGAATCGAGATTGCGCTGCATATTGTGAAGCGGTTGCGGCTAGGCGGTAAAGCGGCGAAGTTAATGGGTTGCCTCCTACGGCATCATTCTCACGTCCGGGAGATGTTGAAGACCGCCTCAAGCCGTGATCAGGTGAATCGACTTTTGAAAGCTGCCGGCCAGGATTGGTTGGGTGTGCTGCTAGTCTCTTACGCCGGGTTGCGTGTATCACGGAGAAATCTGCGCACTCCCCCGGAAGCATCGCCGGCAGAGCGGGTGATGAGGGAGATTGCGGACCGTTATTTTCTAGAAATCCTACCGATGATGGCGCGGGAACGGTTGATTACCGGCGACGAGATTATGGACGGGCTGAATTTGAAGCCGGGACCGCTCATCGGTGAAATTCTGGAACAGGTGGAAGCGCTTCAATTCGACCGGAAAATACACACACCGGAGGAAGCGCTGGCGGCGGCGCGTCGTGTTTTGGAGACGTCAAATCAGGGCGGAAAGTTAAAGAATATAACCGATAATCGATGAGATTTGGGTAGGGGGCAAAATGGCAATCGGATTGGGAGTAATCGGGATAAACCCTACGAACATGGGATCGACAACATCCTTGCTTAAGGATGTACCCGATCTGAAGTATGAATTGAGGGCAGTATGTGCAAAACGAAGTGATGTTTTAGAGGCATACGCAAAGGACCTTGGAGTACCGTTCTGGACCGTTGACCATGGGGAGTTGGTACGGCGCGACGACATTGACGTGGTTGCCGTTTATTCGCCCGACCACCTGCACGCGGAGCACTGTGTCGCGGCGATAGAAGCGGGCAAGCACGTTATCTGCACAAAGCCGATGGTGACCAACCTGCCAGACGCTAAACGCTTGGTAGAGTTGGTTCGGAATCGAGGGGTCAAGTTCCTCGTGGGTCAAACGATGCGGTTTGATCTGCAGTTTCTGACGATGCGGCGATTCTTTGACGATGGAGATCTCGGGGAGATTATGGCGGCGGATGCTTACTACGTTCACGATATGCGGCCCGTCTACGACTTTACCCCGTGGCGGCTTCACCACCCGCAAGATTTCATGTTCGGCGGCGTGGCGCATCCGGTTGATATCCTGCGTTCTTTTCTGGGAGATGTAGAGGAGGTTCACGCTTACGGCACCAAGGGCAAGATCACGCCTCAATATCCGATATTGAATAATTTTTTCCTTAACCTGAAGTTCAAGGAGGGGCAGATCGGGCGCGCGATGGGGCTGTATGATATTGTGCATCCGCCCATGCCCATGATGCAGGTTTCGGTGTACGGCACGGGGGGAACGATGATCGGCGACTTTACGGACAACAAAGGTGGACAGGTCAAACTGGTGTTGGATAAAACAGCGGGGAAGGAACCGTTGGAGATGACGTGTCCTCCCGAAACCGATACGAGTGTGTACGGGCACGGCCAAACCGTGATTCGTTACATGCGACACTTTCAACAGTGTTTGGAAGAGGACCTCGAACCATCGCCGAATGTGGTAGATGGCGCCAAATCGGTTGCTGTCGGTGTTGCGGCATGGGAATCGATTGAGACGGGACAGCCCGTAAAGGTGTTTAACGAGTTCTAGCTACTCGGTGTTCGGGTATTGAGATAGTGTCCTCTGAAGGCGGAATCTGCAGGCCTATCATTTCTGGAATCCGAGATCTAGACACACCAATCGATCCTTTCCTCGAATGTAGAGAAATCCGTTAGACAATACCGGCGGCGCCCAAGCCGGATAACCTATTAGCTCCCGTCCCTGTTCATCGGTGAGCCTTACGCGCGATACTACCTCCGGCTTCTTAGGATTGGCACGAATCAGCATTAACGTACCGTACTCGCCCAACCCCAAGAAATAGCCGTCCACGTAGAGCAAGGTGGTGCGTTCATTCGTCCTTTCCGACCACATTACCTCCCCCGACTCCAGTTTGACGCAACGCAACTCCGAGCCCTGAGCGTGACGGCCGCTGCAACCGTAGACATAGCCATCGTAGTGAATGGCGGTGTTCCAGTGCAACATCATCGATTTGTCTCGCCGCCGCGGGGCATCTTTCCATACCACCTGATATCCGCTTGGGCGCACCTTGAGCAGCGAACTCCCAACCCCGTATGCTTCGCTAATGAACACCAAATCTCCCGCCACAACCGGATTAGAGGCATTTACCGACTCCAGCTTTTTGGACCGCCACGGATATTGAAAATCCACCTTACCCGTGTGCGGTTCAAATCCGACCAACCCACCCCGCGCAAACATGAAGCACCATCGTCTTCCGTTAATCGACGCCACAGATGGGCTGGCGTAACTCGCTAATTCGTCGGTAATTTTGTAGATTACTTCCCCAGTGAATTTGTCAAATGCAACAATACCGGTTCCGTTGCCCGAGAGTTGTCCCCGGGCTTCATACACATCCTTGGGACTACCCGGCGGCGACCCGCCAACTTGCACGATAAGCAAATTCCGCTCAACAACCGGCGCGGATGCAACGCCGAAAAAGTTTTGGACGACATTGAATCTGTTCGCAGTATTCACTTTCCAAATCAACTCGCCATCCAAGACGCCAACGCAATGCAACATGCCCTCCGCGCCGTAAACATACACACGATCATCGTCCACGACCGGACATGCGCGAGGACCATTGCTGTAGCCATACATGTCCCTATAGTCTGTTGGGTATTCGAACCTCCACAACTCCTCGGCGGTTTCACTTCTCATGCAGGTTAAACGGGCTTTGTTCCCGTGTCGATCAAAGGTGAACAATCGTCCTTTTGCAACCGATGGCGCCGCATAACCCGCGCCAAGCTGCTTATGCCAGACCACAGATGGGCCCGATTGACGCCAAGGAAGACGCAGCCCGGTTTCGGGAGACTTGCCGTCGCCGGTTGGACCAAGAAAGCCTGGCCAGTCGCAACCGGAATTTCGCATGTGCAGATCGTTCGGCTGTATGTCTTCAGCCGCGCCGAGGCACTGGGGATAAGCGATACAGCAGCACATACAGAAAAATGTCAGGTGTACGATTAATCCCGTTTTTCCTTTTGTCATCTGTTTTAGTTACTCTATCGCTTGCGCCCCTGTAAATGAGCGAGTGTGAAATACGTGGTTCCAAATAAATATTGACATGAATTACTCTTGATTACTATACTACTCATGAGGCAGGTATTACAATGCCGGTGATAATCGAACGGGGAATGGCGGCGTCAAGAGGGACAACCATCCAACCGTAAATAGAAAGCGGATTGTGAATATGACTCGCCGCCGCGGATAGGATTCCACGCTTTTCTCTTGAAAGGATTATTTGCACGTTTGCGCGTTTACCAATGAGGTTGTTAAGTCGAATTGGACCGTTCAACAATCGCCCTCGTTCTAAGTATTATAGCGATTCTGCTTGGCGTATCCCAGTTACTTATTGACTATTTCCGCCGACATCCGCGTTCAAGGTTCGCTCAACGACGACGATGGAGAACTGGGAGCCGAGTGGATTTGATTGCGGGGCAAACCAACTGTTTTATCACCCGTGGCGGAAACCTGCTGTTCCTGATTTCGTGCCGAGTGTACAATGACAACGACCAGATTCCCACTACTATTGAGGGGTATAAGTTCCAAGCGAAAATTGGACGAAAGTGGCAAACGGCCGAGAAATACACTGCGCCTCAGGCAGCTATTTTCCCCAGTCTTCTTCGCAACAGCCTGCCGGTAACTCTGGAACCGGAGCGGCGGCAGGATTTTTATGAAGTTTTCATGCTAGATGAATTGATTCCCAGTCCGCAAATCAAGGTTCGCCTAATCTTGAATGTCAACACGCATCAAGCAATAAAATGTCAAGCGACATTCCGGCATCGCGTCGATGAGCGACCGGTATTTGATATGCTGTTTCGTGTACTTGAATAGTATGGCTCAGCGGGGATTGCGCCGGATAGAGTCATCTTTCGAGTTGACCGAGTGATGCTCGATCACCGGGATGTCAGCGCGCATTACTCAAGGTTCGGGATCTGATGAATTGCGTCAGAGCCGTGGATTCCGGGTGGGGACAAAATTGTGTTTCATCCAATAAGGTTTTGTGGTATCCTATTAACAATGAGGAAATATCGACGTGGAGATCGAACCGATCCTTTGACACTCTTAAACAATAAACTTCCGCGAATCTCCAACATATCACCTAAGGAGGAATGATTCAGATGAATTTGCTTCGTCTTTTCCTAGTTCCGTCTATTCTTGTTCTGGTTGTTGGCTGCGGGGCGAGTCTTAGCGCGCCGCCTCCATTAGAGCAGGCAAATGCGGTTGCCGTGACACCATTCATTGCCGAGGAGGAAGCAGAAACCATGGGAAAATGGGTACCCATTAATCTCACCACCCGCTTTGAACTGGCACTCAGGGAAACCAATTGGGTCTATGATCAATCTGAAAAGGTGTCTCCGGTAGCGACGAAACTTAAGGAAATGGGTTTAACGCTGACCGACATATTCACCGATCCCGCACTAGCCGCGAAGGTTGGACAAGGGTTGGATGTTGATTTAATCATTGTCGGAAAAATCGACAATCCCAAATTTAAGCAATGGAACGATAACGTCGTTTACCGAAAACAGGGGAGCCAAGGCGGTATTTCAGGTACAGCGGATTACCTCCGTGCTCGCCAAAGCGCTCTTGTCACGACCCAAATAAAAATCGTCGACACAAAAACCGGGGAACTCATCTTTGACGACAAGATCGTGGATTACCTAAAATACTGGCATGCGTTTCAGGTGGAGAACCGCGGAATGGTAGGGTATAAGTCAGAAAAAGAGATGATGGCCGATCTGGGGAACCATCTTCCGCGGCGAATTGCCTACGCTTTGTATCCGACAGGGATGCCAATAGTCAAAGAGGGGGAAGTGTTGAAAAAGCCGGAAAATCTAATTTTGCTCGGTTCCGGGGGCGAGGTCACTTGGAATTAGGAACCGGGACCCCGATGCAGTGTTTTACGACGGTTTTGGGAACCTAGCCAGAAACCTGAAGTCATGTACGGAAATGGCTTCAGGTTTTTGGGAACCCAGCGACATCTTCCGATGGCAACACTAACCGATTTGAAAATGGTTTTGGCGAATTTCAGACCGATTGGCTAAACGCAGTTTTGTGGGTGCAGCCGCGACGGGTCATGAGTACGCTAACGACCAAATGCCGAAGTGCTCGGCGTCAAAGCTACATCGGGAAACTAATGTCCGGGTGATCCGCTTCCGCGGTGGCCGACTGCACCATGATATTAATCTCGCCGGCGCCCAGAATCCCTAGCCCCATCCCTTGCTCTACCTCGTCCTCTACCTTCTCTTTCTCCCCGCTCACCGCGAGCCCGCCGTTCCCGGCCGCGACGGCGAAATTCCTCCCGCATACGTTTACGCTCTTCAGGTGAGGCGTTGCGAAATCGCTCGGCGATATTTCGCATTCTGTCCTCGTTCCATCCTTGATTTCCGCGATTTTCGGGTTTGTCCTCGCGTGCTTCCTTTTTCTCGACTGACTCATCCCCGGAAGGTCGGTTGAATCCCGGTCTAGGTTCCCCAGAGACCGCGGAGGTATCCAAAAATCTATTGGAATTTGCTCTAAGCGTCACCTTCTTACCGTATTTGTCGAGGCTAACCTCATTCGGCTTGATGCTTTCCACGGTTGCATCACCGACTTTTTCTCCAACGGACACGGGATAGAATTGATCGGAACGGCGTTCAATCAAAAATGCTTTCGCCCTTTGATTATTTGATTCAATCAGTGTCCCAATCAAGACATATTCTGCTTCATTGTCAGGTTTTCTCCAACCTAAAGGACGGAAAAGATTGTTTTCAACGATCGGCTGATAATAATCGTCACTTGATTGGTTTATTTGCCTTTGCGGCGGTGTCCGTTCATTGGTTTTGGCCGTGTCTTGAGGTCGACCGGCGGATGTAGTTCTCCCCAACTTTGATTCAGTTTTCTTGACCGTCGGTTGACTTTGCTCCCCACCTTGGGCTTGAAGGCCTCTGCTATATAAGCCGTACGCCGCCAATAACAGCACTAAACCCAAAATCGATAGTCCCAATACTACCTTTGATATGCCTCTCATCGTACTTCCCACTTCACGTCAAAAATCGACAACAGCAAAGATATCAGACGATATTCTGATCGCATTGTTTAGTTACGAGTTAAGCTTGACATCGTTATTGCCGCGTGCTATATATGTGCACTCAAAGGACGATGGTGTCGGTCCGACAGTAAAAATAACAATTCTTTCGGAACATCGACCGATCTCAATTAACACTCAAGCACAACGTATATATTCTATCTTAACACTCTTTCTATGAGGTGACTTTAAAACCGCATGACTTCTAAGGAAACTCCGCTTGTCAGTATCGTGATGGGAAGTGATTCAGACCTGGACCGCATGGCAGAGGCAGCAGAGGTATTGGAGGAATTCCAGATTCCGTTTGAGATAACCATTTCATCTGCCCACCGCTCACCCGAGATGACGATGGAATATGCCACAACCGCCAGAGACAGAGGGATTCATGTGATTATTGCCGGCGCCGGGAGAGCCGCTCATCTTGCCGGCGTCATTGCCGCACATACAACGCTTCCGGTAATTGGCGTTCCAATCGATGGAGGACCGCTCAACGGAGTAGACGCGCTTTATTCAACCGTACAACTGCCACCTGGTGTTCCTGTTGCCACAATGGCGATTGGATCCGGCGGCGCGCGAAACGCAGGGATTTTTGCCGTCCAAATCCTTAGCCTGAAAAACCCCGATCTTCAATCAAAGTTGCAAGCGTTTAAATCAGAGCTAAGTGAAGGAGTAGCCAAAAAAGCCGCCCGTCTGGCAGAGGTGGGCTACAAGAATTATTGAGGCGCCCGACCAGTCTATCCTTCCCTGATTCTCGAATTTTGAATCAGCGCAATAGAGAGAAGGATGAATGCCAATCCACGCATGGCAACATGCGGCTGAATTCCGACGCCGGGAATCAGCAGACCTATCGGAAACGCAATAGCCGCAACCAGAAGCCCATATCCCGACAAGCGAGTTGGCTTCCCGGCCATTGCGCAGCCCGAGAATAAGCACATCAGAGCACATAAGAACGCTCCCGTCATCGAATGTGCTTCCCAAGTCTCTTGGGACACCTGATAGATTGCCAAGGCCATATCGCCGGAAGCGTGATTAGTGTACAACTCGCTGATTACCCGAAGTGGTGCCGTTTGCGACAGGCGCCCGACAATCTCGACAACGATCCACAGAAATGCGAAACCGATTGCCAGGAAGCCGCGTGTGACAGCGGTTGAACGCAGTAGGTTGAACATCGCGATTGCCATGGGAACGATCAGGATTAGACTGACGACGCCTATTCCGTGCACGATACCCGAAAGCGGCTGATTCGCGATAAATCCCAACTGTTGTTCCGCGGATCCGACCATAGTTCCCTTTAGATGGAACATCACCACAAATGCCGATGCCACCATCAAAATGCCGCTCAACAATCCGGTTATTCCTCCGACCAAACACAGCCGGGTAGTCTTGTCGTTCATATTTGATTCCTTTCCTCGCTTCCCGAGTCTTACCGTATAGACATCCGATGGAATCGCCATGGTCCCGCGCTTACCAAGTGTATTATATCATTTCCCCGGTATGAATGAAAGCGATATCTCCGATGATTATCAGAATCGGGACTTCAAAACGTATTTTCCACAGGCCGCATTTGACTTGAGGCAGAACATCCATCTGATATGCTTATCTCCGATGACGTCAATTCACTGAACCTTGAGAACGGGTTATCTTCGTCCCAGAGAATCTCAATGGATTTCGTCAAAAGAACGCTGGCATGACATTTGCGCGTTACCCGTGCAAGTACCATTCCGATAAGTTGACTCCAGGGGGCTTCATAGCCGAGGATGCCCTTAAGCGGCACTACGGCGGCTGTTTCGGGAATGTCGGAATTTAACCACATGCATCATCCGTGACTCACCACTTCGGGAATAGGATCAATAGGGCTTGTACGAGTTTTCCAAACTATTGGAAACTGTCAGGGCCTAGGATTTTAGGTGATACTTAATGCGTGATGCGTGCGTGATGCGAAAGAATAATGCACGAGAGCGTGTAAGACCTCCCGGTAAACATCATGGATTGCCACCGCAAGACGCTGGCGCGTTCAACTTCGCACGCCGCAATTAAATGACGATGACACAGACGATTCTCGGTGCCAAAAAATTTAAACGACCTCTCATATTGTTGACTTGCTTCATTGTCGTTTTAAGCGGGCTGATTTTGCTTGTAGCCAACCGGGTATTTCCGCTGCCGGTGGCAAAATTGCATCCGCCATCTTCGACGGTAGTTTTGGATCGACATGGCGAATGGCTCAGGGCTTTCACGGCGTCGAATGACTCGTGGCGAATTCCTGAACCATCTTTGAATGAGATTTCCCCGAAACTGCGGATGGCGGCGCTAACCTATGAGGACAGGTGGTTTTATTACCATTTTGGGATTAACCCGTTGTCGATCGCTCAGGCTTTGGTCACCAACATCAAGGCTAGAAGGATCGTCAGGGGCGGGTCAACCATTACAATGCAGGTTGCACGTATGATGAAACCGAAACCTCGGACGATTCGCAACAAGATTATAGAGATGTTTCGCGCGCTTCAAATCGAGGCACGTTATTCCAAAGATGAGATTCTGACACTCTATCTCAATATGGCACCCTACGGTGGCAACATCGTAGGTTCAAGCGCGGCATCTCGCATATACTTTAATAAACCGCAAAATCGTCTCAGTCTGGGTGAAGCTGCGCTATTGGCTGCAATCCCGAATTCGCCAACTTATTTGCGTCCCGACCTACACCATGCAAACGCCGTACGTGCCCGGGAGAAAGTGCTGAAGCGAATGGTGACATTCGGAAGGATTTCCGATGAGGAATTTCGAGAAGCCAACAGTGAACCGATTCCGGCGGCGCGGCATCCAATGCCGTTCAGCGCGCCGCATGTCACCAGGCTGCTCAAGAATTCCCATTCCGAACCGGAAACCGAGCGCTCTGAGTCCTCACACTTTTTTCCCTCGACCAGTGAAAGCACCGGTGCCGCCGGTATTAGGGTCGGTCGTATTCACTCGACGATTGACGCTCGAATTCAGGAACTCGCCGAGCGGATTCTGCAAGAGAGCCTGGCTCCGCTTCGCCGTGAAGGCATCTCTACAGGCGCGATAATCGTGATGGATACGAAGAGCCGCGAGGTTCTAGCGCTTGTTGGTTCCTACCGCTTTTTTGATCAAGACAGCGAGGGGCAGGTTGACGGAACGAATGCCCGCCGTTCGCCCGGGTCTACTCTCAAACCGTTCATATTTGGATTGGCGATTGATCGTGGACTTATCACTCCCGAAAGTCTATTGAACGACGTACCAATCGATTACTCAGGATATAAACCCGTGAATTATGATGGAGAGTATCGCGGATACGTGACCGCGAGCGACGCTTTGGCGCACTCCCTCAATGTTCCGGCGGTGAATCTATACGCGCGGCTACGGAATGATGGTATCTACTCGTTTCTACACAATGCCGGAATCTCCACATTACCGAAGGCGAAAGAATACTACGGATTGTCGCTGACTCTCGGCGGCTGCGAATTGACACTGCTTGAATTGACAACACTCTACGCAGGGTTGGCGAATCATGGGGAGTTTTCCAGGTACCGGTTGACAATGAATCCGCTCGAGAACGGAGAACGAGACAGCGCGCGTGCAACGAGGTCCGGGCATGCAGACCCTTCTTCGTTTAACTACCCTGGCTCCACTTCTCGACATGCAGACAACTCGACGAGATTCTTAAGGGGTCACACAACGAAGAGGCGGCTTTTGAGCCGAGAAGCCTGTTACATCTTAACCGATATGCTCTCCGAAGTCCGCCGTCCCGATTTGCCTGCGGCATTTGAGGCGTCGGCGAATCTTCCAAAAATTGCGTGGAAGACAGGCACCTCTTTTGGACACAGAGATGCGTGGAGTATCGGCTACACCCCGGAATATGCAATCGGTGTTTGGGTCGGCAATTTCGATGGCACGGGTGTTGCGTCCCTTGTCGGGTCCGAAATCGCTGCGCCAATTTTGTTCAACTTGTTCACGGCGCTGACCACTCCCGCGTCTAATCGTTGGTTCGCGAGGCCGGGTCGCGTGAATATCCGCGAAGTTTGCTCGTTGAGCGGAATGTTGCCATCCTCGTATTGTACCAGGTCAAAGCATGACTATTTCATTCCGAGTGTTTCTCCCAACACCGTTTGCACAATTCATAAAGGGATCTATATCGACGAGCGGACCGGAGCGTCGTTGTGTTCACACTGTCGGGTCGGTCGGACATATCGTCGTACAGTTTTCGAGGAGTGGCCCGCGGCAATAGGAACGTGGTTGAAACGCAACGGTTCTGCCATTCCGCAGATACCGTCTCATTTGTCCACGTGCACCGGTCTGGTGGCGGGACATAGCCCTATTGTCATTTCTCCAGCGCAAAATAGCGAATACCAAATTCGTTCCGGGATTCCGCTTGAAGATCAGAAAATTTCGCTTCAAGCGTCCGTGTCGAATCGAACAAAGCGGGTTTTCTGGTTTCTCGACGGACAGTTGATTTTCAGCGGCGACCCGGCCGAGAAAGTGTTCTTGACACCCGTAGTTGGTAAACACAGACTCACGTGTATCGATGACGAGGGACGGTCAACGAGCCAAACGCTCATTATCAGGGGTTAGTTCGATTTTCAAGTCGTACCGCAACTGTTGTCGGAAAGATTCTATGGAATGGAAAACAGACCTGGCTAAATTAGCCGAATACTATGGCAATGCGCCTACCTCACGCCTAAGATTTGACGAACCGATGGAGAAGCATGTTTTTTTCGGCATTGGAGGATTGGCGGCAGCCTATTTTGAGGTGACTAGCGTTCAGGAACTTGCCGCCGTTGCATCGTTAAAGAAGCGCTGGAACATGCCCGTGGCGACGCTTGGAAGGGGTTCGAACCTGCTGGTAAGCGACAACGGGTACAACGGAATCGTGCTTCGGCTGGTAAAAGAGTTGGAGGGGCTGGAATTTGACGGAGATCGTGTTTGGGCAGGTGCGGGCGTCTCGTTGCCGAGATTGTCAAAAGTTTCGGCACGGCAGGGATTGAGTGGAATTGAGTTCGCGCTCGGTATCCCGGGATCAGTGGGAGGGGCGTTGATTATGAACGCCGGTGCGTGGGGGAGCAGTTTCGGGGATGTGGTAGAACGGGTGCAGGTAATGACCTACGAGGGCGAGGTCATCGAACTTAGCCGCGACGAAGCGCAGTTTGCCTACCGCCGCAGTCGATTAGGACGCTACTTTAGTGTAACGGGTGCGCTGCTCCGCCTCAGGCCCGGGGACGCGGGAACCATAACCGAGCGGATGAATGAATTGTACAGCAAGAAGATTGCCACGCAGCCTTTTGCCGAGGAAAATGCCGGGTGTATTTTCAAGAATCCGCCCAATGACTCAGCGGGACGGCTAATTGACAAGTGCGGTCTGAAGGGACATCGAATCGGCGGATCGGAGGTCTCTAAAGTCCACGGCAACTTTATTCTAAACATTGACAGCGCGACCGCCGAGGACGTGTTGTGTCTGGTTCGGCATATTCAGCAACAGGTTAAACAATTAACCGGTGTGGATCTCCAGATAGAGGTCAAAATGCTGGGATTTGACAATGAGTAGACGGGACAAACGTATTGGCGAACGAATGGATTCAGTGTTCTATTAACATTGCACTCCGATGGAGTGCAGGAATTAGGTTCGTCGCCATGTACAGACATCGCGCTCCTCTGGAGCGAAAAACCAGTGTTACCTTCGGAATGAATTATTCTGCCACGGATAATGGCGTGTTCTGTACCACAATCTGTTAGATTGTGATCGCAAACTAACAGTTTGCGGCACGAGAGTGTTGCCTGCTGAAAGAACTATTCCGACAGGGATAATGGCGCGCTATCAAGTATTCTATTGACATTGCACTCCGCTGGAGTGAAAACCAAACCTCGAAGTTTCACTTTTCACGGCTAGTCATTGAGCGAAAAACGAGTTGCGAAATGAGGGAATCGTATCGTGACACCTAATGGCGTGTTCTGTACCACAATCTGAAAGATTGTGATCGCAAACTAACAGTTTGCGGTACGAGAGTGTTGCCTGCCGAAAGAACTATTCCGACAGGGATAATGGCGCGCTATTAAGTATTCCATTGACATTGCCGGATTCTCTATCGCGGTCGTTATCCACTCCCTTGATCCTCTGGAGTGAAAACCAAACCTCGAAGTTTCACTTTTCACGGCTAGTCATTGAGCGAAAAACGAGTTGCGAAATGAGGGAATCGTATCGTGACGCCTAATGGCATGTTCTGTACCACTATCTGTTAGATTGTGATCGAAAACTAACAGTTTGCGGTACGAGAGTGTTACCTGCTGAATGAATTATTTCGACAGGGATTACGGCGCTCTCTCAAGAAAAACGGGGACATTGATCATTGGGAGTCGTTATGACGGGGTTCAACCAACCTGAACGTCAACAGGCTCGATATAACAATAAGTATACCCCCTCCCAAGAACACCGGCTCAAACGAGACCTTAGAAATCAATAAACCGACTAGTGGTGAAATCAAGAGTGAACACGCCTCAAGTAAACTTACCACGCCCAAATATTGAGGGTGCTTTTTCTCGGTGGAAATCTCCAAGGTATAGTTCTCTATGATACGAGGAAGCACCGGCGCCATGCCCAAAGGGATGTAAATGAGCCAATAAAGTTTGGCGCCGAAGGGGATTCGACTGATGGCGATTGCCGCCAAAGGGGTACACGCACTGAGAAGCAGGAGTAATCGTAGGACAAGCCGGTTGCCTCGCCGATCCGCGATGCGACCGGTGGTCCAGGACCCCAAAGCGGTTGCGCAGTTTAGTACGACAATCCAGACAACGAAGTGAGTTGATTCCACGCCCAGCACGCGCTTGCCGAAAATGGTGTAGTGCGGAAAAAGGACCCAACTTGAAAAAGACAGCACGGCCACCACGGCAAACCGGCGCAAATTTCGATCAGACCGAAGTATCAGCAGTCCTTCTCGAAGGGATTGCAAGAAAGGTTGCGACTGTTGGGGCGGAGAAGGCGACTCTACAAAATAGAGGCTGACAATCGCCGCCAAGCCGTAACATAACGCAGCCGCGCCAAACACGGCGGAGTAACGAGGGATTTCCCCGCCTAACCATTCATACATGAAGCGGCACGCTACGGCTATCGCAAGAACACTACCGATAGCGTTGGCGTTACCGAGTAACGAACCCCGCTTTTCCGCCCGAATTAACTTTCCCCGCAGCGTACCTGCCACAAGACGTTCGCAACCTAAAGAGAAACACTGAAACGTATACAGCGCAAGAAAGAGGAGGACGACGACGCTTGATGGTAACCAGGAGCCGGCAGCAACTATCGCCACAAGTAACCACGACACCATGATGCCAAAAACGGCGGTGGTGAATAGCGGTTGCTTGAAGGGCGACTGGGCCACACGCTGCGCAAGAAAAAACTGAGCAAGACTCTGTACCAGTCGAAAACTGATCGGCAAGAAACCTCGAACAGCATCCGACGCGGAATAAGTGTCAAGGAAGGCTGGCACTATAACTGAATCAATCTTGAATACCCAGCCAATCCGCATCAGTATCTGATTTGCGGTAAAGGTAGCAAAATTCTGCTTTTCGTACTGTACTAGATCTTTCACACCAAGTTTTTGGCGTTGGCAACACGGGGTCGCCTTGGTCACCCTCCTTCAAAGACTGTTGCAAAATCTGTCCAAACCTAGAGATGTCTTTGAGCACCAACTCAGTTCAAATTCCTACTGTAATGCAATCGGAACGGGCTTTATTGAACGCGCCGGTCGTCAAATTTAATCACCTCGCCATGTTCGTGGAGGACATACAAGCCCTCAAATGCGTTCAGTTGATTCGAGCCAAGAATGCTGAATGAAAGGCAAGTGGAGCATACAACAATCGCTGTCGTTGCCGTCCGTTCGCAGTTATTGTACCGGGGTTCGCTCTTTCGTTTTTGCACCCGGTCCGAAGGTTAACATGGGCAACCGCAAGGAATCGCATGCGTGAACCCCCGGCCGAATAGCGATGAGGGCATTATAACAGAGAAGACTGCCGTGCAAAAGGACAAGTTGCGATGAGATTGCCATTTATCAAGTCTTGGCTACCGCTTCGGTAAGAATACTTCTCGTTTTCTTTTTTCTGTAGTATAATACGGTCAAACCGCGATTAGAGGCGCGGTTTCTTGGATTGAAGGCGTTAGAAACCTAAACCTCGATGTTCAGCTCATCCACAACGAATTGCCATCAGGTGGGACAATGGTGCATAACCTCAACGGAAAAGTTGCCGTCGTGACCGGCGCCGGCGGCGAACACGGCATAGGACGTGCTATTGCGAATCAACTTGCCCAAGAAGGTGCAGATGTGGTCGTAACCGACATTGTCAACGATCCGCATGGGCATGATCCGGGGCGTTGGGGCGGTGCGTCCGCCGTCGTGAGCGAGATTGAGGAAAAAGGGCGGAAGTCGATGTGCGTTTTCACAGATGTCACCGACGCCAATCAGATAGACAGTTTGGTGCGTCAAGCGCTTGAACGGTTCAGCCGTATCGACATTCTGGTAAACAATGCCGCCGCAAGTCCAGGGCCGGATCGTGTTCCCGTAGTGGAGTTGGAGGAGACCGCTTGGGATGAGGTACAGAACGTAGACTTGAAGGGCACTTTTCTCTGCTGCCGCGCGGTCTCGCGTCACATGATAGAAAGGGGAAAGGGTGGTAAAATCATCAACATCTCCTCAATAATGGGTAAGCATGGCCGCGCCCGTTTTGCGGCGTATTGTGCATCAAAATTCGGCGTGATAGGCTTTACGCAGTCTCTTGCGCATGAACTAGCACCTCATAAGATAAACGTCAACGCGATCTGTCCGAGCCTTGTGGACACGGAACGTGTGGGCTACCAGCGTGAGGTTATGTCGTCCGAGAACATAACAGCCAAATCTTGGCGAGCTAGCGAACACCGCCAAGCGTATATCCGGATGCGGGCAGAGCACATTCCTTTGGGTCGGGTGGCGCAGCCTTCAGACATTGCAATGTTGGCGGCGTTCCTCGCTTCTTCGGAGTCCGATTACCTTACCGGACTCTCTATTAGCATCGCCGGAGGTTCGGAGATGGACTAACGACCCGAAACGAGAAAATGCACCGTATTTTTCTCGGCGCTGCATAGCGCCTCCCGTCGTGTATTGCCCCATCGCGGGTGGGCATTCGTGTCTCATCCTCGACGCAGCGAGGGCACGGGGATATTTTCGCGAATCTTCTTGCTCCATCCTCCCGGACTTCTGCCTCCTTTCAAGTAAAACCGGAACGAAAATCATCGCTCTCCGTCAAACCGGGGTTCAACTAGCCAGAACGTCAAGAGGCAGGCAATACCGATTAGCACGCCTCCTCCCAAAAATACCGGCTCAAATGAGAACTTCGAGATCAATAATCCCACAAGTGGTGAAGCCAAGAGTGAACACGCCTCTAAGAGGCTCACCACACTCAGATATTGCGGGTGTTTCTTCTCGGTCGAGATTTCCAACGTGTAGTTCTCGACGAAACGGACCATCACCGGTATCATGCCCAATAGGGCATATATGATCCAGTAAAGATTAACGCCGAAAGAGATTCGGCTCAAGCCAACAGCCGTCAGTGGGGTACACGCACCTAGAAACAGTAGTATTCGCAAAACAAGCCGATTGCCGTGGCGATCCGCTATACCACCAATAACCCAAAAGCCCAAAGCGGCCACCAAGTTCGTAACGATAATCCAGGCGACGAAGTGACTAGTATCCATTCCCAGCACACGCTTGCCAAAAACGGTGTAGTGCGGAAAAAGGGGCCAACTCAAAAAATACAGCACGGCGACCACGGCAAACTTTAGAAAATCCCGATCGGACCGTAGTATTTGAAGCCCTTCGCGGAGAGACCGTAAGGGAGGTTGCGACTTTTGCGGCGGTGAGGGAGACTCGACAAAATAGAAACTCACGACTGCCGCCACGCCATAACATACTGCAGCGCCCCCAAATACGGCGGCGTAACGAGGCGTTTCGCCGCCGAGCCATTCATACATAAAGCGGCAGGCTACAGCTATCGAAAGAACACTGCCGATAGCATTGCCATATGCAACGAACGAACCCCGCTTTTCCGCCGGGATTAGCTTGCCCTGCAACGTACCACCCGTTAGCCGATAGTACCCATAAAAGAAACATTGCAACGAATAAACCGCTAAAAACAGCACGACAATTACGCTTGATGGCACCCGGTAAGTACCCGCTAGTATCGCTATGACCAACCAGGACAGCATCATTCCGAAAATGGAGGTGGTGCATAGCGGCTGCTTGAAGGGCGACTGCGATACACGCCGGGCAAGAAAAAACTGGGCGAGACTTTGCACCAGTCTAAAGCTAACCGGCAAGAGACCTCGGAGAACATCCGACTTGGAAAGCGTGTCGAAGTAGGCCGGCACAATGACTGATTCGGTTTTGAAAACCCACCCCATCCGCATCAATATTTGATTTGCGGCAAACGTGGCAAAGTTCAAATTTTCATACTGCGATATTTTTTTCACGAGGGCAGTTGTTACCCATGGCAACTCTGGTTGCTATGGTCACTCTCTTTCAAGAATAGTTGCACAGTTAGAATAGACGCCGAAATTGGCTTGAAGCGCTTCAGACGTAGGATTCCTATTGGACTCGCCGGTCTTCAATTTTGATCACCTCGCCATTTTCTTGAGCGATATACATGAACCCCTCCTGATCCAGCGCGATCCCTTCCTGGTCGTTCCCGGGCAGCAGATGCTGACGCAATACAGTTCCATCTCGTGTGACTTCCACGAGAAGGTTTGTCGTATCGCTGACAACAACCAAGCAGTGTCGAGAGGAATCGTAGGCAAGTCCCGAAATGTCAATTATGCTGAGTGGGAAGAAGCTGATAATCTTGCCTTCCGGCGGCGTCGGATCGGCTGATGAGAGTGGTACCGCCACTTGGCAAACGATCGATGGCTCACGGTCCGGTTTCAGGCTGAACGATTGGTTACCTACCCAAAACGTCCCGCCTTCAGGATGGGAATCATCGGGAATAAAGGCAATGGCTTCCAACCCCATACCGCCTTTTTTTAGTAGTTCGCGCCCTTCAAATCCACGATTTATCCCGAATCTTCGTTTAATCTCGAAGGTCAACGGCGAGATTTCGAGAATGGCGTCGTCGCCTTCAACAACGATATACAGCATCCCTGTTGAAGGATTCATGGTAATCCCTTCCAAGTCGGTCTGGTTCAGGGAGTTTGACCGTACCGGTCTGCCGTCCGTCCGCATTTCATGAAGCTCGCCTTCATCACTGACGACGAATATCGTCTTGCGAATGGTGTGGAACGTAATCCCCGACGGCTCCGCAATCGGTGTCTGGCAGATGTTACCCGCCCAGTCGTAGGGCAATGCGAAGGAAGGAACATCTGTCGCCGGTCTGTAGCTGTCGACTAACCGCTCCGCTTGGCTGTGAAAAAACATCAGCAAAATGCATACGACCGCTACGATGGCCAACACAGCAACTTTATAGCCCATCACTCTCTCCGGGAATATTCCCCGCGCGAAAACTTGGTCTCAGCTCATTGAGATTCTTCATCGCATTGTCCTGATTGAGAATCGACAACGATTCGCCGCGCTCTGTCTCTCGTTCCAACAGGTGTTCCAAAGATTTATCCGCCTTGATGGTGAACCCTGCGTCTTGAATCATCTTGAGGGTTCGTGACCGAGATGCCCCTTTGGCATTCAGATAACCGTCGATGAAGAGTGAGTTTGCGGGGTATAGAGCCATCACTTCCATGCTCCGCAAATGAAGTTCACGACCGGCTGCGACGCGAATCTCCGCGTCGGAATTTAACAGGCGAAACAGGCAAATTACCCGAAGGCAGTAGTCCGGGTTTATGTCGGGTGCGGCTGAAAACACGTTCCCTTCAAAAGGAAGAAGAAAATTGACGGGTATCGAAGAAACGCGGAGTTCTCGCAGCGTTTTTGCCACTTCGATTAGATCTCCGCTGTTCTCTCCCATCCCCACAATTAACCCCGAACACAATTCGACACCGACTTCCCGCGCGGCCTTCAAAGTGTCCATTCGATCCGAGTATGTATGGGTCGTACAAACATTCGGATAGTGCTTTTCTGACGTATTGAGGTTATGATTTAATCGATCCAGACCCGCCTCCTTTAAAATATCCACTCCTTCGCGATTGATGAGTCCTGCGGAGAGGCAAACCTGAATTGGAAATTGGGATTTAATGGTCTTTATTAATTCGGCCAACCGCTCGATCCGCGAATTAGACGGTCCACGTCCGGCAAACACCATGCAGTATCGATAGGCTCCCGACTCATAAGCCCGTTGAGCTTCGTCCAAAATCTCGGATTCGGCTTTAACCGGGTAGGTTTCGATGCCGGTGGTCGATGATTTCGCTTGAGTGCAGTAGTGACAATCCTCGGGGCATCCCCCGTTCTGCGCGTTATTAATGATGTGGAGTTGCACCTCGTTGCCATAATGTTTTTGTCGCACTTGATAGGCGGCATCAAGCAACCGCAGTAATTCGACGCGCGGCGAGCTCAATATCTCAAGACACAACTCGTCAGGAATTATTTCCCTCTTTACGCTCTTTTCCGCGAGTTCAGCATAGAATACATGTTCCATTTGTCCTCCGGAGCACTGATTGAGATCGCTTACTCATGGCGACAACACTTGTTGGTGCCACTGTTCGCCTCGATGCTGTCGGGATCGTCATCTTTAACGGTTCGCACCCATCGCATCGCAATGATTCTCACCAGACAATGTCCTCCGCATTAAACACCGGTCCTTCCGTACACACCCGCTGATATTCGACCCCGTCGTCGGTACGGACTTTGCAAACACAACCGAGGCAAACACCTAGTGCGCACCCCATTCGATTTTCCATGGCGAGTTGTGTCGGAGTATGATGCAATCGTGTCACCTCTGTGACTGCGCGCAACATCGGGTGCGGCCCGCATGCGTAGATGGTGGGACTTCGCAGCGAATTTTTTTGCGGTCGTTCCAGAATGTCGCTAAGGAGTTCAGTAACAAAACCGTGACGCCCGACACTTCCGTCGTCGGTGGCGATGTGCGTTTCCACGTCGATTTGTTGCAGATCGGAGACGCTCAGGAGGCGTTCACCATTAGTGGCGCCGACCAAACCGACGGTTCGCACGCCCGAATTCCTTAGCTCTGAAGCCAGGAGCATCAGTGACGCAATTCCCGCACCGCCTCCCACGAGGATCGCCGCTTGAATGTCCGAAGGGATGCAGAAAGCCTTTCCGAGGGGTCCGAGGACGTGAATGGACGCCCCGGAACCCATTTGAGCCAACGCGGCGGTCCCCTCCCCGATGACTTGATACAACATAGAGATTTGTGATCCGTGGATGCCGTAGATCGTGAACGGACGGCGAAGTAGAAGCCCCGATTCGTCCGTCATGAGTACGTGCACAAACTGACCGGGCTGTGCGCTTGACGCAATTTCCGGGCAATTGCAGTATAACAGAAAGTGGTCTTGCGCAACCTCCATGTTGGAGATGATTTCAGTGTCAATGTCAAATTTACACGTGCTCGGAACGCTAGAATCTGGCATAAAACTGACGGATCACCCGACAAAATATGAGGACATTATCCGAGGATATTTGAAGATATTTTAACCTGTTTTGACCCCGAACGCAACCGTTTTCCCGCGGCCTGCCGCCTCCATATCAAGCATTGTCTTATTCTTTGATATTTGGTATAATACGGTGATGTAGTCGAAAACACATTATTATGGAGGATTCTATGAAACTGGGGTTTTTGTCAAAAATCTTTGAAGGGGCATTGAGCATCGAGAAGACCTATAACGCTTGCGACAAGGCGATTAATCAACTGCGGGAGCACAACGAAAAGATCAAGCAGATGGAAGAAAACGGCGAGGACGCACCCAGTTTGTCGGAAGCCGAGAAGTCTGCGCTTGATGAGGTTGTCAATAACGCTATCACCAAAGCCACGCAACTGTTAAGCAAGGAATCGGAGCGCAATTGGCCTGGGGTGTTCCGAGAAATGCACAGGAATCTCGGGACAATCTACCTTGAGCAGCATGAATACGAAAAAGCCAGAGAAAAATGCGAGCTGTTGAAAAATTATGGGGAAGTAGGGCGCTTGGACGCAGAGGACCTATTGCAACGGGTTGAAGACAGGGAGTCGGGCAAAACGGACGCGGAAGGCGCGGACGCCCAATCGGATATACCCGTAACTGAGCGGTAGGTTGTGTGTACGCATTTGCCTCCTGTCACAGTCCACTAATCGATACATCTGATTCACCCTTTTCTCTTTTTTCCGTGCGCTGAATGCCGGTAACTTTTGAAGATGCACTTCCTGAACGGTTCGGCACTCTACCTCTTTGCGTTTATCCCGCTCGTGGCGTCCTTGCATTTCCTAAGGTTGCGCCGCAATCGTCACGTTGTCCCCAGTGTGATGTTTTGGCTCGAAGCCATCGAGGATATGAAAGCCAATGTGCCGTTCCAGCGTATTCGCAAATACTTCCCGCTTATCCTACAGCTTGTGTTTCTCTCCCTCGCCGTAGTCACCGTCGCCCGCCCCGCGTTTCGCAGCTACAGCCCCTTATTCGGTCAGTCGCTTCTTATCCTCGAGAATTCAGCGAGCATGCAATCGACAGAATCGGGGAAAAGCCGATTTGACATCGCCAAGAAACGAGCGTTGGAGTTAATAGACCAGCTTGATGACCGCGGACAGATGATGATCATGGACACTTCTCGCCCGCCGCACCACATTCGTCAAGGATTT
This sequence comes from Candidatus Poribacteria bacterium, assembly GCA_028820655.1. Classification (GTDB taxonomy): domain Bacteria; phylum Poribacteria; class WGA-4E; order WGA-4E; family JAJDTR01; genus JAJDTR01. Next base: position 80,870 of record JAPPIK010000006.1, read on the forward strand.
ACCTCGGACAAAGAAAAACTGCGCCGCACGATTCATGAGCTAACCCCACAACACACTTCACCGGAAATCAAACTGATTCTATCATCTGCGGCGGCATACGGAAAGGGCGCGAGCACCGGCATATTCTATATTGGCGGTAACGCTCAAGAGATTCCGAATCCTCCGCCAAGGCTCCAAAAAATCGTGGTGGGGACTCCGAGAGAGAACGTGGGAATCGTACAGTTTAATGTCTCACGGAATCCGATTCAGCCGCGTCAATTTCAGATACTTGCGGGACTGCGGAATTTCGGATCGGAGGAATGGCAATTTCGGGCGAGATTGGACATTGGAGGAAGATGGTATGACGATGAAAGGGTAACTCTGCCTCCAGGGGAAAACCGGTCAATTGTTTTCACCATTGATGATGAAGGATTTGACGGATTGGTCGTCAGTTTGAATCTTGAGTTGAAAGACGATCTTGCTCTGGACAATTCAGCCTGGGCATTTCTTCATCGCCGCGAACCGACACGCGTTCTCCTTGCAAGTGATCGCTCGCAGCCTCTGTTGTCGAAGATGCTGGAGGCGGACGCGAACATTGAACTGGAAGAGATTGGCACGCAAGATTATCGTGGGTTGGAGAGCCAAGATATTGCGATTTTCGATGGTTATGCTCCCGAGAATCTACCGGAGGCAAACGCCGTCTTCCTTAACCCTGTCAACGGGCTACCGTTTATGCCGGTGACTGAAACGACGACAAAGCCGGTACGAGTGATATACCAAGACCGAGTTCACGCGATAATGCGTGATGTGCCATTGATTGATTTGTCAGTTAGAGAATCGCTTGTTGTGCAATTGCCGACTTGGGGACGTTCGTTGGCTGAAACCGAAAAGGGCGCGTTAATCTGGTGGGGGGAACACGCCAATCGCAGGTACGTTGTTTTCGCATTTGATGCGTTCAATCTTGAAACCTCGAGGTTCGCCCTCTTGATTCCTTCGGGGCCGATTCTTCTATCGCACTGTCTTGAGTGGCTCACTGTCTCAAACACGACTGTTCAACCTGACGTAGTTAAAGTCGGGACCCCGGTGAAGATCACTCTCAGCGATCAAGAGGCGGAAGAGGGCGTCACCGTTCAGTTGCCTGACGGTTCGACAACGGACATCTCGTCACAAACCTCACCCATCACGTTCGCAGGCACATCGCTTGTGGGCGTGTATACCGTCTCAATCCGCGAGCGTCAAATCGGGCGATTTGCAGTCAATCTTCTTGATTCACAGGAATCGGGCGGTTCTTCGCCTCAGAGTGGGCAAGAGCGTGTAGAATCGGATCCGGAAGGAGCCCCTCTCGGCAATCAGGCACAAGAAGTGAATCGTGAGATTTGGAAATATACGGCGTGCTTGGGGATTTTTCTGCTGTTGATAGAGTGGTGGGTGTATCATCGGAACAACTGAGGCGTACGGAGATTACTTTCACATCAACTCCAATCCTCTACCAGCAGACAAGAGATTCAATCAGGCACGAAACGTGCGCGACATCGGTCTTACCGCGAAGCAGGTGAAATCACCGCGCGTCCGACTTACCTTGACACCACCGCCGCTTGGAGATAAAGCCCTCACCATGGCAGGATCATGTTACGGTTTTGGGATCCAAATACCGGCACGGTTATCAACTCAGACACTGACTGCCGACGCCCCTCGCAACCAAATGTGCGTATCGTTCGCAGAGGGGAGTCGACAACTGTATCGATTGCTCCGACATCGAGGTGAACTCATGCAATAATGGTTAAGGACTATCATCCGTCAATAAACTCAATGAAAATACCCGTCCAGGTTCGGTCTGATTCACTTCCGATATTGCCAAATTTCTGACTCGCGTTATTGTCAGAATCGCTTCATCCGCCCTCCGATTCGCATGAGCCGTTTGTTGAAACCGAATGATGTGAGTTTCGTTTTTTCTTTTGCGTTTTATACGTAGTTTCAGATTCAACCGGAGGCAGGAAACATGATCACACCTTTCCGACTACTCGCTCTCCTTCAAATCTTCTTGTTTGCTTCCGCCCTATGGATAACAGGTTGCGGCGGCAGCAATATTGAAAACCCCGTCACAGACGCCGGTCCAGACGACGATTCTCTTACTTCGAGAGATTTCGGCAATCCGCAGTCCCTGAATGTAAAGGTAAATGTCAGTCAAGCCGTTGTTCAGCCGGGCGAAATCGTGCAGTTAACCGCAACGGTTGACGGTGTTCAAGGCTTTCGAATACTGCTCGACTGGGTCAACGTCACGGAACACGGTACGCTTTCTATCACAAGTCCCAATAGCGCTACTTGGATTGCACCCGAAATCTCAAGCACGGACGGCGTCCAGTTAGAGGTGATTCAATTTGTTGTTACGGTGTTCGACCGCGTCGTCTCGGTTAAAGAATCCGGGATTGATACCGACACAATGGTTTCTACCGAAACAAAAACGGTACTCCTGACCGTGGCTGCGACGTAGTTGCGGTTCGCCGGATCGAAACGTGCGGACCAAACCGGTCGATCCGCAATTGCGTCGAGGTTATTCGCATTCTGACGGATAAAGATCTGTTTTCTTACCGTCCCCTCTGGAATACTTCCGAATTTCCCAACGATACCGCTGTATTTGTATCTAATGGTCGGCCCGCCGCTCCTCCTCATACCGAATACGGACAAAACAGAGAAAGCGTCAACCCGCAGAGATTTTTCTACTTCCCATAAACGCCGCCTGTGGACACGAATATTCTACGCATGCCTCGCCGTCTGCCTGTGCTGCCCATCCTCAGGGACACAAGCCGATTCGCGGCCAGAGATTGGGGTTCGAGCCCTCGGCTTGAGCGGCGCGTTTATCAGCAATGCCGACGGGTCGACCGGCGCGCTATGGAATCCAGCCGGGCTTGCCAATCTACAAAACGGAAGTCTGGTCTACGACCTCTCCCAAGGGGCACTCTCGTTTGCGTTGCCCCTCAGTCGATACGGCACAATGGGGATCAGTCTCGTCGATCTTAATGGTACGGACCGTTTCTTTATAGATAAACCGAACAACCCGATCGGTACATTTGAGTTTGGAAACAACCAAGCCGTGCTTTCTTATGCCGCGAGTATTCGAAGATGGCAAATCGGAGGCAATGTTGGTTATAATCGGGCTCCATACGAAGGCAGTCTGTGGATTCCGAGTTATGACTTGGGAATAGTCGGTAGACTAAACCCGCACTGGAGTGTCGGGGCGAGCATTCGCGACATCGCAGGCGTAGAGATTACGGATGACGACGGGAAACCTCTTCAAAGTTTCGACCAGCAGTTTGCCATAGGCGGGACATGGACGCCTTTTCGGCAGTTGCGGCTCAATAGTGCGTTCAACGTCGCGAACAGGGCTATGGCAATGGGAGCCGAGGTTGGGACGCACGACATTGCATTCCGATTTGGATCGGTCATAGACTTTCTCGCATCGGAGCCAACGCCGCATTGGAGCCTGGGGCTTACCATAGGTCGATGGAGCAAGCAGCTGAATTACGCCTACTTGACTCGCCCGAATCCAAATTCCAAACACATCGTTTCGGTGGGGTGGACATTCGGAGGGAATACGCATCGGAACAAACAACCAGCCTACCGTCCTTCTTGGACGCGACCAGCCTCGTCCAATCAGAATAAGCGAATGAGCAATGCCTCGATTCGCCAACTCGCGGCCCACTACAATGTCGAGGTCGAGTTGACACTCGCCGTGATTCGCGTGGAGTCGAATTTCAACCCGAACGCGGTATCAAGTTCGGGGGCGGTCGGGTTAATGCAGTTGATGCCGGGAACTGCGCGGGATCTCGGTCTCAAAGTGCCCAATTATCGTAACGCTCTCAAGCCAACCCACGATGATCGGATAGACGAACGTTTCAACCCGCGCAAGAATATGAGGGCGGGAATTGCGTATTTGGCAACCCAGTTACGGAGATACGATGACAGCTACGTTCATGCTCTGGCCGCGTATTTCGTGGGGCCGGCCAAGGTACGCGAGACCGGCTCGATCCCGCGCAGAGCCGATCGATATGCGGCAAAGGTCTTGAAACACTACTACGAATATAAGTCAAACTCCGCTCGGACGAACGCGGCAATTGGACGGTTGGAAAATCTGCTTGCAAGCCGGCGCTAGATGTGGTAGATTTCAAGGACCGGTTTCAACCGGGCGGCACGCCACGGGATATCCCCACCCATAGACCATACTTCACCTTCGATTCATTTCATATGAATCGGTAATTTCAAACGTAGGCGCGTTAATGCACAATCGAATAGCGGCTGCAACATCGGTTCTTTTTAATCCACTTCTCACGCCAATTGCGGCTACCTTGGTAATCTCCAACACCTACGCTGAAACCGCACGCGAGATGCTAATGTGGATGGGAATCGCTTTCACTTTTTTTCCCTATTGCCGGTCTTTTTCATCTTTATCCTCTTTCGCCTAGGGAGGGTGAGTAACCTCAACCTTGAGGTCAAAGAGCAGCGCACGTTGCCGATACTCTTTGCCATAGGCGCGGCATGCATCGGGCTAGGCATTTTCTACATCATTGGCTCCCCGCGACAGATTATATGGGCGGGGATCGCCTATATCGCAAACGGAATTATCTTCGGCGCCATCACACAAGTCTGGAAAATCAGCTTCCACACGGGGGTGTTCACCGGTTGTGTTACCGTGCTTGTGCTGATTCTTCCTGACGCCAATTTTGCTTGGCTGTTTCTCATGGTACCGCTTATCGCGTGGGCGCGAGTTCGACGGAAAAGACATACCCTCGTTCAAACGGCTGTCGGTGCACTCATAGCGCTTGTCAACACCGTCGTGCTTCTGTGGGCGGGCGGGTTCGGCGTATTGGGAGCGGCAATTCGGTGAGAATGGCGCAGCGACGGACTGAGCAATCGGGTGTGGATAAGCAGTAGGCCTCGAAACCCGGCTGCCCTCAGTTCAGCATCGGAAGGTTGTCCCACTCGCAGTCCAAGCAAAAGTATCTTCCCACATCAATCTTCTGAACCGGTCCCGCGCATTTCGGACACACCTTCTCTTTTTCCTTTGCCTTATCCATTGCGTCAGGTGAAAACATCAGGAGCTGATTTCCTTCCGCGGGGCGTTCGGATTCCTCGGGATCGGTGCTCGCAAGGGCGTCAATAACATCCTGAGGGTGCAGATTGAACGGAGGCGGCGTGTTAGTGACCAAATCGATGAAATCGCTGCGATACACATTGATCGCATGCGACTCGATCGCTTGCCGCATGAAAAGTGTATACTTGCTCGGGGCAATCAAGTAGGCTTCTGTATCTTGAAGTTGCGTTTTGCGGCTCACGACAAACTCATAGTCGCCGAATGTCAGGCGGTTGCGGGGGTTCGTGCCACAGATTTCAAACGCTTCGCGGGTGCGATTCGGAGACATGAGAAGGCAGTATAACCGGTGAGAAAATCGATCGAGACTATTCATCGGCAGGAAAATGTCGGGTTGAGCGATACGTTGTAGAAACCCGATAAATGCTTCATAGACATAACCCATTGCCTCGTTCAATGCTTCAGATCCCACACTCGCAATTGACCTGCCCGCAAACAGAGGGAGAAACTCTCGCGAGTGCGCGTGAATGTCAACTTCGACATCAATATTCTGTTGCTCGTTGCGTTCCGAAATGCGGCACAGGCGCTCGACCGGTTGATGAGTAACTTTTATGGTGAATGGAAGCATGAAGTCATTGATAAGATAATCGGAATAACCTACGTGCCGCCTTTGAAGGGCAAGGGATCTCTGTGGGATTGCCATCGAGGTCACTAGCCGCTCCGTTAATCACTTGCTTTTCGCTCGCTTGATCAGCCAGATTGTGATTGTCATTTGCAACCCGACAGTTTTCCTTATGAAATCCGCGTAATCAATGAACTATTCTCAAGCGGAAGCGGCGGCGCATACCTGAAATCTTATTTCTAGCAACTTGGGTTAGAGTAATGGTAGGAAAAAATCCATAGATGCATTTCCTTAAGCCAAAGAATTAGTCTATCATAGCGTTTCCCGCGTGTCCAGAAAAACCCTTTCTCGCGACAAAACAGCGAGTCGGCGCGGTCGCGCGAGATTGTCCTTGACCTCGGATCTCGCGCAAACTATAATGCCCGTCCAAATAATGAAACTCATCGTTGAAGAATCGCTTTGGTGGAGTCGATAACTGACGGAGGGATTAACCATGTCGAGAACGGCTTGCTTGGTGGGAACATTGGATACGAAGGGTCCGGAGTTTAAGTTCCTTCGAGAGCGCATAGAGGCGAGTAACGTCGCAACCTACGTTATCAATACCGGTATTCTGGGAGATCCGCAATTCGAACCGGATGTGTCCGCCGAGCAAGTAGCGAACGCGGGCGGAACATCGCTGACTGCGCTCAGACATGAGGGTGATCGAGGAAATAGTGTCGCCGCGATGGCGAACGGAGCCGCACAGATTGTCGAGCGACTAAACAACGATGAAGTAATCGACGGCATTATTTCACTTGGAGGATCGGCCGGAACAACCATTGGGACGACCGCAATGCGGGCGCTGCCTGTCGGTGTTCCGAAGCTGATGGTTTCCACGTTAGCCTCCGGCGATACCAGCCCCTATGTGGACACGAAAGATATAACGATGATGTATTCTGTCGTGGACATCGCCGGCGTTAACAGCCTCTCGCGCCAAATCCTGACGAATGCCGCGGGGGCGATTGCCGGTATGATTAACGCCGAGGTGCCCGAAGCCGATGACAAACCTTTAATTGCCGCGACAATGTTTGGAGTGACAACCCCGTGTGTGACCAAGGCCCGCGAGATTCTTGAAGCAGCCGGATATGAAGTCCTTGTTTTCCACGCGACGGGTACCGGTGGACGTGCAATGGAAGATCTGGTGCGCGGCGGATTTATCGTGGGCGTCCTTGATGCCACAACGACCGAATTGGCCGACGAGTTGGTTGGCGGAGTGTTGAGCGCGGGCCCGGACCGCCTCGAAGCCGCGGGAAATCAGCCCATTCCGCAGGTGGTCGCGCCGGGTGCGTTGGATATGGTGAACTTCGGTCCGCCCGATACAGTGCCGGAGAAATTCAAGGAGAGGAAGTTCTACCAACATAACCCCACAATCACGCTCATGCGCACAACCGTAGACGAAAATGCCGAGTTGGGGAAAATCATGGCGCAAAAACTGAGCCGGGCAAAAGGACCGACTACCGTGATGATTCCCAAGGGAGGCGTCTCCGCCATCGACGCTCACGGGCAACCGTTCGATTCGCCGGAAGCCAGGGCGGCGTGGATTGAAAACTTGAAGGCAAACGCGGCGGACAATGTGAAGGTTATAGAGATGGACAACAACATAAACGATGACACATTCGCCACGCGGCTTGCCGAGACGTTGTTGCAGAGCTTAAACCACTAAGGCAGTTTTCCTTCGTGCCGGGAGAACTCTGACACCTTCGCGGACTTCCCCTGTGCCGTCCCATGGTTGCCACCTATCCCGTCCCCTTCCCGCTCATTCCGGATTGCCATATTCAGACCATGACGCGCGCGAATAACGATCAACCGACCGAAATAGGAGGGTTCAAGCGATCAAGTGGCGAGTTCGATAGAAATGACGGGATTATAAAGATGCTCCAGACGAGCGAATAAATCAACGAAACGGATCAAACGTGCAGTAGATCTCCCATAGAAAGATTGGCTCCCCTAGTACCGGATTGCAATCGCCAAATGGTCGAACTCCCCACCTCGTGGCTTCACCGGAGGCAAATTTGGCTTGAAACAGCCTTGAGAGATTTGATACACTGTCCTTTGATGACTTCGGCTCAAGCCCCCGGATTGAAGAACCTCCAAGGGTTTTAGCGTCATTCTGTTTAGCCGGAAAACCGCACCCAAGGATTAAATTGGAGAAAACAAGGATGAAACGCAGTCTCTGCATTCCGCTGCTAGTCGTGTCTTGCTTCGTAGCAGGTTGCAATGCCGGCTTCATGAGCGCTCTCGTGGCACCGCAGGAGTGGAGCGAAAATTACGCGCTGCTTGAGGGAGCAACCTGTACCGCTCCAGGTATGATTGACGGAGATTTGGAAACTGTAGCCGTATCCCAAGGTCGTAATATTGTGGTTAATTTACCAACGCGCAAGACAATCCACCGAATAGTCATACGTGAGACAAATATCGAAGATTTGATCGTATATCATAAGATTGGCGGAGAAGGGGAGTGGAAAAGAATCGATAAGATTAAGAAAAAGCGTCCATCGACAATCGACATGCGAGTCAGCGTTGTTACGGACGCCATTCGAATCAGGGTTGGAGGAACTTTCGACGATGAAAGGATTGCGGGACAATATTCCTACCAGATTGGCGCGGTAAGAAACCGTCAGGTCAAGCGCGGCGCCCCTGCCGCAAAAGAGATTGAACTCTACGGGTTTGTACAGAAAAAACCTCAAGCAACGAGTGAATCCTCAAATTAATGCGTCGACTTCGCTACGATCCCGCCGCAGCAAAATTCAGCCGCCTTGTGCTCGCCGCTTAGCTCGCAACAGCCGCCCCATGTTCCCCTCGCCTTGAATCGCAGCCGAAGCGTTATTCTCCCTCGCTAATACCATCTTTGCCAAATCCACCTTCCGAGATATTTGCGCGCTCTTTGATATTCCAGCCAATTCCGCTTTGCGGGCGCTCAGTCGGCTCATCGTTCCGGTTGACTCGCCTTTCTCGCTGCGGCGAAACGCCGCCACCTGTTCCCGAAGTTGCGTGACGTAGCCGCTAGCCACGCTGAATCGGCGAAGAATCATCTCAAGCACAAACATGAGAATTCCCGCCATTAGAAGTAGATGCGAAAGTGATTGGGGTGTCTCGACCGCGGTGCCGGTATGTTTCGCAATCTGCTTGGGGGTAGGTTCAAAAATGCCGTTCGTACGCCTGGCGAGCGAGCCGAGAAGCCGAAGGTTGGTTTCAAACTCGCTGTACTCCGCGGGATATGAAAGCGCAAGATTCGCCCGCCTCGTTCCGCTAACGCGGCCGTCACGTTCCATTTGCGCCGTGACCAAATAGACTCCGGTCTCACCGATAGTGAATTCCCCGATGAACCGTGTCGGCGTTTGCCGATGCATCTCGACGATTTTCCCCGCTCCATTAGGCGGTGCGACGCGAACATCGAACCTCTGATTACTGGTAACTGTACCGGCGTTTGCAATATCGATAACTACTTGGCCGACACCGCCACGGTGAGAAACGTCGAGGTCGAAGTCCCCGCTGCCCTCGTGCGCGGGCGCCGCCCAATTCACCACTTGCCCCCAAAATTTGCCAAACTGTTCCCATTCTATCCACTCCGCCGCCCACCCGGGTTTCACATCCGAGGTAAACGCCGCGGTTTTTCCGAATCCGTAATGCCATGCAGCGAGAATCGGGTGTTCTTCGTGAGAACGGATATAAACCTGACTGTATTCCTTTTCCGAAGTTGCAATGTAGCCGTGCAATCTCGGCAACTGGACAATACCCGCCATGATCCTCGACCCGGGCTCGCTAATTACCGGTTGAAAAGCCCCCTGAACCATGTATTTCTGGGTTTGTCTCACCTCATCCGCCAGTATCTTCGGCAATTGATTCACATTGGCGACGGCCACATAGTTCCCTTTTCCTCGCTCCGCAATCGCTTGCATGAGGTCCTGCGCAGCATCGCCGGTAGCAATCGTCGTCACATAAATGTCGTCACCCGCGATCCGTTCCGCCAACGTGTTAAAATCCCCGTGAGACCTGCCGTCGGACAGAAGAATTAGATGCTTCTGTTTGACTTCAAGGGCCCTGAGTTTATCGTGCGCTCGCTTGAGTGCGGGATACATCTTTGTGCCGCCCGAGGGGGTTAGTCTGCCAACTTCGCGGATAATCTTCTCATGATCCGTCGTGGGCGAGATCTCTAAGCCGATGTTGGCGGCAAAACCGATTACACCCGCCATGTCCTTCTTATCCAACTCGCGCACCCCGGCTCGAATACCTTCAATCGCCAGTTGAATCTTCTGATCCGCTCCGACGTAATTTGCCATGCTTCCGGACGTATCGATAACGAACATCAGCGCCAAGGATTCTTTCCGCTGCTTCGGTGTCATGTCAACGGGCAAAACTCGCTCAAGGGCGGTGTCGTGATAGCCGCCCATCCCGAATGCGCGCTCCCCGCCGATCACTACCAATCCCTTCCCCAGGTCGCGGACATAGCTCTCAATCGGATCCATCCGCGCCTTTGAAAGATCATCAGCCGATACGTTGCTCAGAATCACTACCGCAAAGTTCCGCAATTCGGCTAACTCGGTCGTGAGTTCATGCGGCAAAGCGATGTCCACCGCGAAACCGCTGGTTTCAAGGACGCCTCTTAGTGCATCGGTCTGCCCCGCGTCGCCCGCTACATACAGTATGTGAGGTTTGCCACTCACACTGACATAACCGTATGCTTCGTTGTTCTCTAGAATGGCATCCCGCTCCGTAATCTTGAATTGATAGGTGTAACTCCCCTGCTCCGGGATCCGTTGCTCCGGTAATTTGACTTCTTGTTTCCCCGGTTTCAGCGTAATAGACTGTGCATCAGAAACCGGTTTGCCGTCACGGTGCAGTTGAATCTCCACCGGCTTGGTCCCCGTGCTTTCGACAATCGCGCGCACGGAGAACGTTTGACCGGATATCACCTGCGAAGGAAGATGAAGCTCCCGCACCCAGACCTCGTCGGCTCTGGCGGAATTCAGCGGGATCGTAAAGATTTCAATCCCGCTCGCTTGAGCGAGGTCCACGAGTGGATTCAAATCGCCGGCGTTCTGCAATCCATCGCTCAGGAGCACGATTCGCTTCTGCCCATCGTCGGGTAGAATGCGCATCGCTAGATGAAGCGCCTCCGAGATGTCCGTCGCATCATAATCCAGCGCCGCTTCCGACAGGATAGCGGGTGTGAAATCCGGTTGCACCGTCTTCGAGTGCATGGGAGTGGAAGCTGTCGACTGCGCGGCGAACGAGATGACACTGTACAGATCGGTCGGCTCCAACTCGTCAATCGCGGCATTGATTAGATCGATTCCCTTCTGCCGTTCTCCCGTTGGGACACTCTCCGAAACATCCATGAGGAAGGCAACAGCGAGCACATCGTCGCGGTGGTTGCGGTGCAGACCCGCCAGCGCCAGGACAAAACACAGTACGGCAATCGTTCGCAGGAGGAGCGTGGTCGACTTCCTCCATTGCGAGGCTTCGACGCGCGTGCCGCGATGGATGATCAGCAGCAGTGGAATGCTAATGAATAACAACAAGAAAAGGGGAGTGTCAAGGTGAACCATGGCAAAAGGGATCAACCGAACGGATAGTGAGGGCGATAGCAAATCCCTCAACCGAATGGATAGTGAAGTGAGGGAGCGACTGATCGGCTAGGGACGGCGCTGGAACTCCCATAGCAAATCTCTCAACAATAGACTGGACAAGGAATTAACCACCTCGCACCGGCAAAAGTGAGAGGTGCGAATGGACCTAATGGGACACGATGCCGTGGACTCATACGAGCGAGGGCCGCGCTCTAGCATCCGAACTACTACCCATGAAAGAGGCGTGCGCTCGACTCAAATGCAATCTCATTGTGAATGCACCGGCTGAAACCCTCGCGACCGCTTAGATTTTCCGACCACGAACACCTTCAGGAATACTCAAAACAGGTCTTCTCCTGGCAGTTCCGATGCCTGCCGAATCCAATTCGCCATTTGCTCTTCGTCGTACGGAGTATCCTCGTGGATGTGAAAATAGCGCACCGCCTCATGCTTGGATTTGACGGGAGGGACAGGACACAGCGACGCGCCGTTAAGGAAAGTCACCTTGATATACTTCGTGAAGCAATGGAACGAGAGGAACCAGCCCCGACCCTCAACGCCGTAGAAGGGAGAGTTCCACCTCACCGCCTTGCGAACTTGGGGCACGGTGCGGGCGATGAGCGCGTCCAGGCTGCGTCCGGCGCCGTGTTTCCAGCCCGGCATGGCCGCGATGTATGCCCGTACGGGGGCGTCGCCGTCACCCTTTGGAATTTGCGGGTTGCCGCCGGACAGAAGTTTCGGTTTATCTGCGTTTTTCATATAGATGATTATACCTTATCACAATTGGACAACCAATGGTGCTAGTTCGAAATCTCGAGGATAACGAGGACAATAGGCGGGACATTCTGTCCCAACACTGGTGAAGAATCTACCGCAGAGGCTAGTGAAGTCACCTTGGCTTTGCGCGAAAGTGCAATTCTGAATTGCCATATTGTAGGGTGCAATCAAGCGAGTGGATAGCGAGTGATCAAGGGAGTGGCTAGCGACCGCGATAGAAATCCCATAGAAATCCCTGCGCACCAGCCTTTGAAAGCACCTGTGGCACGACAAGTGTATAGTACCGGACAGTAACTCACATCGGAGTCTCGCGCGTGCCCAAGCGAGAAAATATCGACCAACCGACTAAACCGGATTGTACTGAAGGGGAGTGTTATGTAAATGGGCGAGAAACTGGGGATGGGATTATGAGGAAACGTCTTGCAGCGCTTCGACCATTTCGCGCAGTTGCTGAATTTCGGTTCTGATTTCCTTCCAGTCTCTTTCCTTATAGGCAATAACGATTTGAGGGATTGCTACGGCGGCGGCTATTAACCCAACGAGTGCGATCACCATAAGCCGCATATCCCCGAGTCTTTTGTCTACGGCGTCAATTCTGGCACTCAAGCTTCTATCTAAGCCATCAATTTTAAGATCTATGTACTCCCGCGTGCGCTTTTCGGACACCGCAATTTCTTCTCGGATGACAGCGCGCAACTCCTCCTTCGTCAATTCGGCAATGGCAGGTGATGCCACAAGTAGCGAATATAGAACTGTTATGAACTTCATGAGTGGCCAATCAAGCGAAAAGCGATCAAGTGACCGGATAGGGAACGCGATAGAAAACCCCGCGCGAAAGTATCTACCGAAAATACGACAACCTGTAGGAGCGATCTCCGAATCGCGACTCCGAACCATCGTCGTGACACGCGTGCCCCGCTTTCAGGAAGGATGTGAATGGAGCAGACGGGATTCGAACCCGTGACCTCATCCGTGCGAGGGATGCGCTCTCCCATCTGAGCTACTGCCCCGTATGGCGTTGAATTATTGAATTGTGTTATGACGGCAAATTATTTTCCCGCTAGGCGTAACGCCGCGTATTAAAAGTATGTATGTCTTCATGACGATGTTTTATTCGAATCTCCCAATTTCTTCCAAATTCGTACTTTCTATTGAACCGTCCTTGTAACATTCATACCACTCGTTAGCATTGGGAATATTCGTCATCTCCTTCTCCGCCCGCTTGGCATCTTCTTTGGATTTCCAGTACACGATGTCCGTGTAGCCGCCGGTATTATCTTTGTGAATTTCCCATTTTATAAAACCGGGCCGCTTCGTCATCCAACTCTCAACCACTTGATTGGCAATTTCAAGCAAATGCTCTTCGGTAACCTCGTCTGCCAGTTGATAGGTGATGATGTCTTTGTACATGTCGTTCGCGTGGCCTGCTCGGCGATCTCGCGATTCGCTCTGCGGCTTCGGTAGAGATTAGTGACAAATCATTTAAAGCGGATTGTGACAAACTTACAATTGGCACAAGCACATCTATATGCGCTTGCCCTAGCCCCGCCATGCTTTATGTCTTGGTCATTTCCTCAGGAACGTTACTTAGTTCAGCTTACAGTTTATGATATGACGATCCGAATTCTTCTACTCATTCGTGTTTGTTCTTTGGAATCGCCATAACCTATATTGTACAAAAAACTGAGATTAAGCTTCGCAAGTAAGAAGATATCAAATACTAAATGTTCGCGAGAACAAAATCTCTTGGAAATACCATTACTTCTCGTACTATTTTTGATTTGTAGGCATTGTGTTGGATTGAGAATCCTCTTGTCTGCATTTTTGCATATAGATTATTGATGAACGGCACATCGTCATATGTCATAATCCATTTTTTGAACGATGATTTTTCTAAAAATTCCGACAGTTCCTCGTGGTCTTTCTTGTTGTAATGGTTGAGATATAAAGATTGACCCTTTTGAAAATATGGTGGATCAAGAAAAATAAAATGTTGGTTTGCATTTTTTCGTCGCTCAAGTTTTCGCAACAACTCTATCCCGTCCAGGTTACAAACCTCAATTTTATTTTGAAATTCTTTTATTTTTTCCAATCGTTCAATAATTGTATTTTTACTAAAGCGTGCGTCAACTTTCCATTGTCCAGATTGATTCATTCCGCCAATTGGCCCACCACTCATAATCCCAGAACGATTTGTTCTATTTAAAAACAAAGTGGCAAATGCGAGTTTCTTCTCATTTGTAGGAGAAGAAAAAACTGCTTTTTGCTTTTTCCATTCCTCAATTGTGACTTTCGTTCGCTTCAATTTTCTTATGAGATAATCCGTGTCCGAAACTGCCACTCTCCAAAAAGTATAAATTGCGTTGTCTAAGTCATTAATAGTGATTTTTTCGACATGACCAGCAATGAGCAGAGCGAGAGAAGCACCTGCTCCACCTGCATATGGCTCCACTAAAATAATCTTTTCATTTTGCTCAAAGTTTTTCTCTATTGCGTCAAGTAATCTTGAGGCAAGACGGGTTTTGCCGCCTGGATACCGGAACGGACTAGGGAAACCCGAAAGTTTTTGGTCAGCTTTATTTTTCATTGTTTTTTGAGTGTGTGAGATCTAACATCGCACCAATGATTACTGACATGGCAACGGTTTGTTCAAAGTTAGCAGTGTTTGTATACTCATGTGCCCCAGACTGTAGTAGTTGAGTTAAACTCTTGGCATTGCCGATACTATTGTTTGCCAATGTTGTTTTTTGGTCCTTCGAAAGGGTTGTTTTTGCGTCTGTAAAATTACAGTTCACATATTCTGCAAGTTTACCCATTTCAGAAGCTGCAGACTCAACAAGTAAACGTAAAGACGTTCTGATAATTGCGGGAAATTTCTTGGACAGCTTGGCAGATTTACTGATATAGAAATCATGTAATTCTAGTATGTCCCTATAGAAGTCATTTGTATCGCCTTTGTTTAAAATCAAATCTCTACCAAAGAACTTCTGTTTCTCACCTTTCTCTCTCTGCGTTTTTCTTGCCCCTCCTTCCTCGTTTGATTTTTCTACTTCATTTTCATGAAAAGGAAGTGTTGGCTGAATAGCGTCTTTTGGCTTGTCGCCAAAAAGCTCGCTCATAAATCTAATAGTCTCAGGCTTGTGATAAACATTTGCGACAGTTACATTGTCTTTAATAACTTTATCAAACAGTTTGTCAAGTCGAGCGTAAGACTCTTTTTCATCTGCCGTGAAAATCAACTTGCCACCGCAAACATCTACTCCCAAGTATGAACGGGATTCTGGATTGGACATGATACGATTGATTGTAGATACTTTTAGTTTCTTTGTGTTAATCTTTTTATCTAACTCCTTCTGAACAACGAAAACGGCCTGCATTGCGGGAGAAAGTTTTCCCTCAAATTTATATGCAAACCTATCCTGTTCTGCAGTTCCCCAGGAATCTTGCCCGACACCGTCGTTTTTGCCTGTATGGTCCAACTTAATCCACTCCGCTGCAGACTTTTCATCATCGTAAACAAAAGACTGAATGTACGTAGGCGCGCTCTTTTTTGTTTTGCGTAGAATTTGAAATGCCTTTTTTGTTTTTTTATCTTTAATCCAAGACTGGTCGTGTAAACACTTGATTGCAACTGTTCGTCTGTTGCCATCTAGCACACGATATTCTCCTGAATCTATCTCTACAACCCTAAAGTCTTTGGCTTCGTCTAGTCCATAATCTAAAATATGCTTCGCTAAATTTACAATTTCTGATCCCTTTTCTCCTAGCATCAAATCAATCGCTTCCTGTTGATTCTCCACAGGATCAAAGCGGTAGTTTTCTGGGTTTACTATAAGCTTGCTGAAATGAATTGTTTTTTTCATAAATTATTTGCTGTCAACCAAACCGAAAAAATCGTTGCAAAAGGATAATCCGAAGGGATTCGGGATTTCCTCAAAGAGATTGGTTCGAACTTCCACATCAAGGAGCGGGCACTGGGGTGCGTACTGAAATCCTTGGCGGGTAAGGCAAAAAATGGGATTCCGCTTTCCACAGCGGCGTGCACATTCCCACCCTTAGCGCGAAACTGAAAAATGGCGGAGAGAGTGGGATTCGAACCCACGGTGCAGTTGCCCGCACAACAGTTTTCGAGACTGTCCAGTTCAACCACTCCTGCATCTCTCCGCGGGTTCAACGGCGTTCATCGAAAAAGGATCGAAGTAAAGCGCGGCTTTCCTCGCCCAAGACGCCTTTGACGACGTTCACTCTATGATTTAATCGTGCCTCTTGCAATATGTCAAACACGCTGCCCGCCGCTCCAAACTTCGGTTCCGAAGCGGCGAAAACCACCCGCGGGATACGCGCCAAAACAATCGCGCCGGCACACATGGGACACGGTTCCAAGGTGACGTATAGCGTCGTATCCGTTAGCCGCCAATCCCCGACGCACCGCGACGCGGATCGAATGGCGAGCACTTCCGCGTGCGCCGTGGCATCCTTCGTCGATTCGCGTCCGTTATGTGAACGGGAGAGTACCGCCCCCTCTCTGACGATCAACGCGCCGACGGGAACTTCGCCCCGTTTGGCTGCCTGCCTCGCAAGTTCAAGTGCGTCGCGCATCCAAAACTCGTCTGACATATTCAAACGTAACTTGGGATTTACGCGGGCTACCCCAATCCATAGAAAAAAGGTGGGGTGTAAAGAAGTGTATACTACGTATGATTAATCAAATTATGTATTACGTATTACGCATCACGCAATACTGTGTCGTTATGCGGCGTAAGTCCTAAAACGTCAAGTTAAATGTTATCAACTTCTCCCATGATACCTATTGCGATAAGCGCCTGAGAGGATTCGAACCCCCGGCCTTCTGATCCGTAGTCAGATGCTCTAATCCGCTGAGCTACAGGCGCAAAAAATGGCGGAGAGGATGGGATTCGAACCCATGGTACCACTAAGGCACAACTGCTTAGCAGGCAGCCCGATTCAACCGCTCTCGCACCTCTCCACACGTGGTTACAATAATGGCGGTGGGAGTAGGATTCGAACCCACGGTACCTTGCGGTACAACGGTTTTCAAGACCGCCGCTTTCGACCACTCAGCCATCCCACCAAAATTGTCTCGTTATTTTATCAGAAATCTCTTAAGATTGTCAAGAAAATCCCAGTCCCCATACAGGACAGCCACGCCTATGTCCAGACTCTCGATCTCAGGGCTTTGCGTTCGCTGCTTTTCAATTGGCAACTTCATGGGGCTGCTTGTATAATACGGTAAATTCAGGGTTATGGCAAAGCCGTAATCACGATATGTGTGTGCCTTGGGATTCTGTTTACACCGGAAGACGTTGCTCTTGAATGGGTATGGCGAGAGAATTGAAATAGGAGGGGATAGTTACCTTTTCTTTCAGAACCGTTTGCATTCTAACAAGGTGCGGCGAGAACCAGCGTAACATTGTCTTTTCCGCCGTATTCAAGCACCTTGTCGATCAGTCCGCGGCTTGCCGCGTCAAGGTCCGATGCGTCCGTGATTATTCTGGCGATCTCCGCATCGTCGACAATCATGTCGTGCAAACCGTCCGTGCATGCTAGAACAATGTCGTCGGAGGTGAGAGGATAAATCTCGTAATCGACCTCTACAGACGACTCAAACCCGATCGCCCGATCTATGATATTTCGATGGCGGTGAACACGTGCTTCGCGCGGGGTTAATTGCCCTATATCCACCAGTTTTTGGACCAAGGAGTGGTCTTTCGTTACCTGCTCGAGAACGCCGTCTCGCAAGACGTAAAGCCTGCTGTCTCCGACATGCGCGTAGATTAGTTCGGATGGCGTAATGATACCCCCGATTAGGGTTGTACCCATCCCGTTGCTGAAATCTCTGGTTAACGATCGCTCGTAGACCCGGTGGTTCGCCTCGTCGACAAGCGCTTTCAACGTCTCTAGTTTTTCGGAGGAGCTGGTATCAGTGCTTTCCGCCGGCAGTTTGCGGATTTCATCTGCCCATTCCTGGAAAACGGCTACAGCGATACTGCTTGCCACATCGCCCGCATCGTGGCCCCCCACCCCGTCCGCGAGAACAAACAAGCCGATATCTTCGTCAATGAAATATAAATCTTCGTTGAGCGTGCGATATTTTCCAATATCTGTCCGGGCGGCGAATTTCATTGTTGCGGTTCCACTATCGGCGAGTCATGTATTCGGGCGGGAATCCTAAGTTACAAGTAACGACACAAACGACAAAAACCACATCCGGTTTCATTGCCTTCAACGGAATCCGGGCTTCATCAGGTGACTAACGGAACGTCCGGCTGTAAGTTGGGTTGAACTCGGTGAAATCCAACTCACGGGCTACATTTTTTTGCTCCTGAAACAATCCTTGACCGCCAAATGGAAGGCGTGTTTCTAAGTGTGTATAGAAACACCGCAGCGCTTCACGGGTTCCAGATCATAAAGATTAGCGTGGAAATGATATCTTCCATACTTCCAATCTGTTTTTTTTTTGCTGCTGGCGGCACCAAAAGACATACGTCAACACTGAATCTTGCTTCACGAATTTTAGATCAAACATGCAAAAGGTTTTCATCGTTCACTACGGCGAGGTCGGACTGAAAGGCAAAAACAGATCTTTCTTTGAGAACCGGCTCGTCCGCAACATTAGGCAGGCGCTGGATGGTACGGAATGTGCCGATGTCCAACGCATTCACGGCAGGATTCTGGTGAAGTTGGGCGTTGACTCGGATATCCCCGAGATTCAGCGGCGCTTGGGAACTGTCATGGGCATCGCGCATTTCGAGTTGTGCCGCGTCACAGAGCAGAATATGGAGGCAATCAAGAACGGGGCGCTCGAATGGATTCGGGGGCGAGAATTTCAAACACTGAAGGTAGAGACGAGGCGGGCGAACAAACATTTTCCGCTGACCTCCCCCGAAATCAGCGCCGAGGTCGGAGCGCACCTGCTCAAACACACCGGCGCTAGGGCGGACATGCACCATCCCGATTTGCTGTGTTGGATTGAGATTGTCGAGAAATCAGCCTACATCTACACCGACAAGATTCGAGGAGTCGGCGGACTGCCCGTCGGTGTCAGCGGCAAAGTACTCGTGATGCTATCCGGCGGCATCGACTCGCCCGTGGCGGCATGGCGCATGATGAAACGCGGCGCGAAGGCGGTCTTTATTCACTTCCACAGCTATCCGTACACAGACAAAGCGTCGCTCGAAAAGGCGGCGGAACTCGTGGGAATATTGGCGAAGTCCAATCATCGTACGCAGGTCTACTATGTTCCGTTCGCGGAGATTCAGCGCGAGATTGTGACCAAAACCCCGGCGCCGTTTCGCGTCATTCTCTACAGACGAATGATGGTGAGAATTGCCGCGCGGATTGCGGAGAGGGAAGGCGCGTTAGCGCTCATTACGGGCGAGAGTCTGGGTCAAGTCGCCTCCCAAACCCTTGCAAATCTCAAGGTGATTGAAGACGTGGCGCGGCTGCCGGTGCTCCGTCCGCTCATCGGCGATGATAAAGAGGAGATTGTCAATCTCGCCCAGAAGATTGGCACCTTTGAGGTATCGACACTGCCGCACCAAGACTGCTGCTCGCTATTTGTGCCCGACCACCCCGCAACCAACGCGGCGATTGAAGACGCTCAAGCCGCAGAAGACGCCCTGGAAGTCGACGCCCTCGTAGAGCAAGCCTTGCAAGCCGTCGAGAAACAGACCGTCAACCCCTCATTTTCCTGAACTCTGTTGACGTATCAATGTAGTGTAATTACGCCAAAAATGACGTTTGAACAGAATTATTTCCCGCTGGAAATTCGCCGTCATTTTCGCTATAATTTCATTACGGAACAATTTTTGGACCTTATCGAAATTACTAATGTTTTTGAGCCTGAATCTCCTCAGCACTGCCTCAAGCCGAATAAAAGATTTGACAGATTGAGTTTTGTCTGTGCCCAAACCAGAAGAACGGGGTATAAGTGAAATATTCTGGTTAACGTATACGATTTCAACCTTAAGAATTGTTGGATGGAAGCAAAGTATGGCAGAAGAAAAACCACCTCGTGTCAGGAGCCTGACCAGATTCTTGAAATGGGCAGCACAATTCGAAAATGGAGAATATCTGTTTCGTGGTGTCTCAAACGACACTTACGAAATTCAGGCATCTGCAAGTCGTCGCTTAGACAAGGAGGACAGGAATCCTGTGCAACTTCTCAAAGTTAATCAAGATTTGATAGACAAAGCACGGCTTCTGGGACACGATCGGCAAGATGGACATCAATTATCCGCTTTAGAGTTGCTCGCGCAGTTGCAGCACTACGGCGCAGCTACTTGCCTCATAGATTTTATGCGAAACGCATTGGTCGCACTTTGGATGGCGTGTCAGCAGAGCACAAGACGAAAAAACGCCAACGGCAAAGTGTTCGCGGTACGGAGCGACAATCGTTCCCAGTTCAGAAATGTTACGCCCCAGCGGCTAAAAGACGAAGAGATTGAATTTTTCTTTAGAAAAGAGAACGGTAGATTTCCTCTCTATCAATGGCAACCCAAATACCAGAACAACCGCATTATTGCCCAACAGTCAGTATTTGTTTTTGGCGGTGCAGATGTTCCGGTAGAAGCGGAGTGTATCATCCTGGCGGGCGGTAAAGACGGCATCTTAACATCTCTAGATAAAATTTGGGTATCACTGAAGCGAGCATTTATCCCGACTTTGACGGGTTCGCGCGCTTGCACGCCTGGAATAAGCCATACATTGCGCCAGAAACTCCTGACATCGTGCAACGCGGAGTTGTAGCACTACAAGAAGAGAAGTTGACTGATACTTCTTCCTCCGCAGATGAATCTCTGTTGTCTAAGACTCCGACGCCGCCAAGCCAAGGAGGAGATGCGGAATGAATTCACGAAGCATAGAATATTTTGATGAAGCCATTGCACTGAAACCAGATAAGTCCACGCTCTTCACGGCACATTATAACCGTGGTGTTGCTTATTTCCGCCAAGGCGATTATGATCGTGCTCTTGAAGACTACACCAAAGCGCTTGAACTTAGTCTCAATAAGGCGGATGAGGCGGAAGTTTACTTTGACCGTGGCATTGCTCATTTCCATAGTGGCAAGTGTAACCTTGCGATTGACGACTACACCGAAGCGCTAAAACAAAAGCCCAATTGTGCAGAGGTCTATCATAACCGCGGAGTTGCTTATCGTATAATGGGCGATCTCGATAAAGCCCTTACGAATTTTAACAAGACTATTGAATTGAAACCGTATTATTCCACACCTTATAACAGTCGCGGCCTGGTGTTTTATAAACAGGGTGATTTGGACCGTGCAATCAAGGACTTTACCGAAGCCGTTCGGCTAGATCCGAATTACTTCGAGGCCTTTTGCAATCGCGGGGTTGCTTATGATTATAAAAGTGAGACCGATTGCGCTGTTAGAGATTACTCAAGAGCAATACAACTAAACCCCAATTATACCGAGGCATACTACAATCGTGGACTCGCCTATTGCTCATTGCCGGATTATCGTTTAGCTGTCAGTGACTTTACCAAAGCGATAGAATTGAGATCTGATTTTGCTCAGCCATACAATAGTCTCGGAGTCGTTTACTCTAATAAAGGCGAGTTTGATAAAGCCATTGAGGTTTATTCTAAAGCGATAGAACTTAAACCAAACTTCGCCGAAGCGTATACCAACCACGGTATCGCATTCAGAGAGCAACGCGAGTTTGAAAAGGCAATGGAAGGTCATGAAAAGGCGATAGAACTTCAACCGGATTACGCTCCCGCATATGTCAATCGCGGATTAGTGTATTACGATTTAACCGAGTACGATAAGGCGATAGAAGACTATGATAAAGCGATAGAACTAGATCCAAATCTCTCTCAAGCCTATAACAATCGTGGTAATGCGTACCGTAGAAAACGGAATCCTGACCATGCCATTTGTAACTATGAAAAGGCAATTGAGTTGAAACCGGATTATGCAGAACCTTATAACAATCGCGGTAGTGTCCACAGTGACAAAGGCGAATATGACCGCGCTATTAAAGACTATTCAAAAGCGATAGAACTTAATCCAAAACTAGCCAAGCCGTATAGCAACCTTGGTACTGCGTACTTCCATACTAAACAACCCGATCTTGCAATGAAATACTATAACAAAGCAATAAAGCGTGACCCCAATGATGGAGATACATACTATAATCACGCCGAGGTTTGGTTAAGTTTGGGCAAATGGGACAAAGCCAGAAAGGATTTGGAGACTGCCAGAGACAAGGAGGTAGACATCATCGTTGCGTTTCGCAATGACTTTGAATGCGTCAAGGACTTTGAGGAGAAATTCGGTGTAAACCTGCCCCCAGACATTGCCTCAATGCTGACGAAGGAACCACCTGGGACTGCGATTAGATCAGAAAACCAACTAGCCGAATAAACCGTGTCATCAGCTACCAAATCTGCATTTGTCATCCATCTTAACTGTTCTCCTCTTGATGCGGGCGCAACTTCTCGTCAAGGCTGAACCTTCCCGCGCCAATCAAGATTAAACTCAAGAAAACGATTCCGAGTTCAATGGCATGAGAGGCGCCGCCCAAACCGTCGCCGCGGCTCAGATGGCTGATCGCGGCAACCAGCATGGTGATTGTCAAAAGGATACAAGCCGGTCGAAAAACGACGCCGAGGATGAGACAGATGCCGCCGAAGAACTCCGAAACCGCCGCCATGAATCCCCAGAACGCAGGCGCGAACCCGATGCCCAGACTTGCCATCGCGCCGCCGATCTTCTCCCATTTCTCCGGACCGTCAAACAGTTTCGGCGCTCCGTGAAGGATGAACATCAACCCGATCCCGATGCGCAGCACCAAGAGACCAATGTGCCTATGCTTATTCAAAAATGTCAACACCATGTCACATTATCCTCCATGTTTTGAATTAGTGATATCGAATCTCATCATAACTGCACACACCTACTCTAACACCTCAAACTCCTCATTCCGCACAATCAACATGACGGGATTGTACACGGCATCCCCCGCGTCGTCAAATGAAAACCTGCCGAGCACCGCGTCAAAATCCTTTGTACCCGCCAGTGTGTTCCGAATCGCGTGCGAATCCGTTGACTTCGCACGCAAAATCGCATTCATCAGAATGTGCACCGACGTGTAAGCCAAAGCGCTGAAAACATTCGGCTCTCCGTTGTACTTCTTTCGATAATCGCGAACGAACTCCCGATTTCCCGTAGTGTTCGCCGTGCTTGTCCAAGCCGTGAACGTAATCGCTCCCTCCGCCGCCGCGCCCGCCGCTTGCACCTCGGTTAGGGTCAGCAGCGGCGCAATAAACGGCACCTCATTCGGAATCCCGACTTCACGCCCCTGAACCAACACCCTCGGCAAATTCAGCGGATGCGCCGAGACGATGACGCCATCCGGATTCAAATCCTTGGTTCGAGTCAACTGTTCGGTGTAGTCCGTATCGGCGAGCTTGACCGTTTCCGTCGCCAAAACCTGAATACCCCTCGCAGCTAGTGCCTCCGAAAAGATAGCATCCGCGCTCCGGCAATAAGCGTCATCGCTGGTGGCTAACTTTACCACTCGCTGGTAACCCAACTTCTCATGCGTCAGCCTGACGCCCTCGGGAATGAGCTTGTCCACAGCCAGGTTAACGCGAAAAGCAAAATTTCCGATCGCGCCGAGTCCCTGCGCCGCCGCCGAGGGGCTAATCGCCACAATCTCGTTTTCCTGCGCGACGGGAAGCGCGGTCGGCGCCTGAACCGAACCCAAGGGACCGAGGATAGCAATCACCCTATCCTCATGAATCAACTTATCGAAAGCTTCAGCCGATCCCTCTCCCGTCCCTCCATCGTCCTCCACGATGAATCGAATTTGCGCCCCTCCGCGCCGCGCGCTGTTAATCTCATCCCGCGCCAAATTGAACCCGTTGAGAAACCTCACCAAATTCGGATCATCAGGTCCTTGAGAATACTTGCCCGAAAGCGGCATAACCACGCCGATGAGAAACTCGTCCGGGAGTTGCGCCGGTGCTTGTCCGCTAGAAGTATTCGAAGATAATTTAGCGCAGCCGCAAAACCCCGCCGTCAGAACAGCTATGCCAAGCGATAACGCGATTTTCATGACCTGACGCACAGCGCCCTTCAGTCTTCTTGATGTTTAGAATCTTCTTCTAACATACGCTCAAGTTTGGTGCAATTATACCATACTATGTGATTGGTGTTTGTCGCGATTTTCTCGCATAAAATCCAGCAAACGAATGGATCAAGCAAGCGGCTAGCCTGTCTTGCTGACAAATTAATGCAATCTCACGAATATCCACTTAGCCGACCCAACTCTATTTCTCACTACCATATCTTCCGTCCGTGTGCAATAATATTCATCGGCAATGCCCCAAAAAAAATTGAGGATGCGAGAACCAAATGGACAACAATACAGATGAGACGAAAAAACGCCAAGAAGACCTGGAAGCTGCCCAAAGGTGGCTCGGCGATGCCCGCGAATGGATCAAATTGGCGGAACAGTTTAATAGCGAACGTGCAGAACGCCAGAATAGCAACTCCGTCGACGACCACAAGTTAAACGTCGCATATGCGTGCGTAGGAATGGCATTTCAGTTGGCGTACAATTCGCTGCTAGTTGCACTAGCGAAATGGCCGAGGGAAAAGGATGGGGCAGAAAAATCACATCGGAGGCTACCAAAAGAGACCCAAATAAAAATAGAGAGGTGGATTGGGAAGGCAGGAACCGACAGCAGTAAACTACTGAAAAATCTCGACAACTACAAGAAAAAATACGAGACGAAAAGTGCGACAGAGAACGAGAACCACAAGTTTAACATTTCAGCGTTGGCAGGAGTATTCGGTAAATTGATGAAGTTAGCCGAAAAAAATGTCATTGAGGCTAAAAACGCCATCCATCAGAATCAACCCACTCCCAATCTTGATACCGTCCTTGAGAAAATTGGCGAGATAGTAAGAGCCTCTGAAGGTAACGACTATATCTATCGCGGTGAACCTGAATGCTTTGACAAAGTATCATCAAACCTATACCGACACTATGAAGGTGATATTGAGGCAGAACATTTTCGGATAGAAATTGCCCAAGATAACATGCTGGAAGATGCCAAACGCTATGCCGATGAAGGGACTAACTTCGAAATCCTAACCCAACTGCAGCACTTCGGCGGAAAAACCAATCTCATAGATTTTTCTACAGATTACCTAGTTGCCCTCTTTTTTGCTTGCGATGGGACTCATGACGAAGACGGTAGGATTCTCCTTTTGAAGGAAACTGAAGAGCTCAGAAAAAAATACTGCGTCACGCCACCACGGATTCCACAAAACCGTGTCATAGCTCAGAAAAGTAAGTTTGTTCAACCCCCTGAGGGCTTCATTCATCCAAGCAATGAAATTGATGTTCCCAAGGGCCTCAAAAAGCCGATATTAGACTACCTGAGAAAGCACCATGGCATTTCCACTGAAACCATCTATAACGATCTTCATGGATTCATTTTAAATCAGAATCGTCATCAAAGCGCCTACACGGAGTTCTTCAAAGGTTTTACATGCCACGATCAAAAACAATATGACAAAGCTATTGAACATTATACTGAGGCATTACGGCGGAACCCTCAATTGTCAGAAGTTTATAACAATCGCGGAAACATCCACAAAATCATGAATAGGCATGACCGAGCCATCAACGACTATGACAAAGCAATAGAATTGAATCCGGTTGATGCTCAGGCGCATTACAATCGCGGGTTGGCATACTACGAGAAAGGCGAATATGGTCGTGCTATTCAGGATTATACCAAATCAATAGAACTGAATCCACAATATGCCGCCGCCTATAACAATCGCGGGAAGGCTTATAGCCAAAAAGACGACCATGACCATGCCTTAAGAGACTTTGGCGCCGCAATAAGCATCAACCCAAAAATTCCCGAGCCCTATTTCAATCGCGGGTTGGCGCTTTACGCCAAAGGCGAATATGGTCGTGCTATTCAAGATTATACCATTGCGATAGAGTTGAAACCCAACTGGGCAGAGCCATATTACGACCGGGGATTGGCGTACCAGGTCGTAGGTGAGGTCAATCGTGCCATTGAAGACTCTACCAAAGCGATAGAACTTAAATCTGAGTATGCTGAAGCCTATAACAATCGCGGTTTAGCACACTACCGTAAGTGCGACTATGACTTTGCGATCAGAGACTACGAAACGGCAATTAGTATCAACCCTAGCGATGCCGTAACCCATAACAATCGTGGAGTCGTTTATAATGAGGTAGGCGCGTATGACTGCGCCGTCATTGACTTTGACAGAGCAATAGAACTAAAATCAGATTATGCCGAAGCTCACAACAATCGCGGAATCTCCTACAATAAACTCGGCAAGCATGACTGCGCTATCAAGGACTTTGACAGAGCAATTGAACTCAAGTCTGATTATGCCAACGCTCATTTCAATCGCGGATTGGAGTTTCTACACACGCAAAACTGGGAGAAAGCCGAATCTGACTTGGCGGTAGCCAAGAATAAGGGCATGGATGTCGTCGCAGTATTTCATCGACGCTATGTAAATATCGCTGACTTCGAACAAAAAAGCGGCGTGAAGTTACCGGAGGACATCGTCACGCTACTGCAACCAACCTGATTGTCATACGAAAAACGCCGTTAAAACAGTGTGATGTGACGCGATAACTTTAAGAACGAGACAAAAGATAAGGACTCCTTAACCATCAAACTCCACCACAAAATCTTCCACGGAACCAATGGCGGGATATTCGCGATCGCGAGAAACCTTATACCCCCCGGATTAGACGAGCATATCCGCGAAAAGACAGCGGAATGCAGAACACGCATCTGCGTGATCCCCAATTACGGACGCCACCCGTTTACGCATGATCGCGCTTCCAAGTATCGTGCGCATCTTTTACGCGCAAGGGCTTATGGGCCACTATCTTACGGGAATCCAAGACACGGGCGAACATAGGTTAAGACACTCCTTTGCATACAACGTGGCTCCCACCCTGTCAAGATGGATCGACAAGTTAGATAGAGATAAGCTTTCTGTGCTACCGCTTTATTTGTGGAATGATGGCGGGCGTAGGCTTGAAGCCAATTACATTCCGCCCCCGTGAATCGGTTGGAACTTGCCAAGCAAAAACTTCTCGCTGCATAAAAAGCCAAAATCTTCCATGCAAGTTCCGCGCAATCTGCGTGGCAAGGAAAACTGAAATCCCATAGGACTACTGAAGCACTAAAGTGGTCGAAGCATTATGGCACAATGGCGAATGCCTTACAAAACGCGCCTGAACCTAAAATCTGGAACCCCGCTCCCCATTAGATTGTAAAACCGCACACCGAATGGGACCGTGCTTCCAACGTTCCACATTCAATGTGTGGTCGTAGGCTGCGTTTGGCGATAAGGTGACCGTAGAGGGGTCGGGATTGAGCCCCGCTTGCCGCCACCTCCACGAGGAAATGACGTGTGCGATTGAAAATCATTAATCCTAGGATTATCCATCATGCCACCCACCCCAATTTTGACTTAAAAGTACCCCTTCTATAGGTTATAATTGCGCATCGCAAGCCGTCTCCACCTAACCCATTCGTCAAGCCACTCGATTTCGATCAAGGTACTTATTACCCACCGCGCGACAAATTCCCAGGAAATCTGATATGCCTACAGATAGACAACTCGAAGTTTACAGACAGTTAAGTGAGTCATTCCGCTTTCAATACAGACAAGAATGGCAACTGCTACAAGTTGGCACCGTCACAGGATTAGTGATACTCGGCGTTGCAGAAAAAGACCCAGAGCCCGTTTGGTGGCGATTCCTCATTAGTGGTGCGGTGTTTCTCGGTTTTTCCTACGCCATGTACCGCATGTCAAAAGGAAACAAGGAAAATCGTCCTATTTGGATGAGTTACGCTCGTGTCATTGGAGACCCAACAGTTAATGAGTTAGGTAATTGGTGGACGAGCGCCGCTGTTTGGGGGCGAGTGATTCTGTTTTCTGCTGGCGTTGCGTCACTTCTTTACGGTGCTTGGAAAGACTCTTCGATGCCTTATTGGTCTCAATGTACCATAACTGGTATCGTAGCATTCGTGTTCTGTTACGCCTTTGCCCCATCGGGAGCTGCACCCAAAGGCACCAACCTAACATTTACATATTGGGCAAGTCGGGTGTGGGAGTATATTGTTCGTAAGATTGGACGTCCGTGGAAGAGGTTTTCTGTTTGGACGCCATGGCTTGTGTTTATTTTCAGAGTAATACTTTTCTTGGCTGGAATTTCCTTCATAATAGTCGCACTTCGTGACTGCTGGCTGTAGTGTGTGATCGCAAATCGTCTTATTCCCGATTTCGTCTCATTCTCCCTTATACCTCTTTACCGGACTCCCCTCCTCAGGCGCCTCCCTCACATACCGCGCAGGCATCGCAGGATCCCGCCACCGCCCCGCCCGTTGCACCTCCCGCACCGATGCCCCCGCCTCCGCAAGCGACAACGCGGACCCGGCACGCAGCGAATGTCCGCTGATAGAGCCTTCCACTCCCGCTTCTGCCGCCCGCCGGCGTATCGCTTCACGTGCCCCCTTAACACCCAGCCGGTCCTCGCTCACATGATTCTGAAAACGAATCCGCCGGAACAGAGCGCCCGAATCAACCCCCGTTCGCCTTCGATAGCGTTTGATTAACCGCCGAGTCGAGTCGCAAATATACAGAGCGGCGCCCCGTTCCTCCTGCTCGCTCTCCCCACTGGTCATTCGAAGCCCCTCCTCTCCGACATCCTCCACATCCACGGCAACCACCTCCGAGATGCGCAACAGGCAATCGCTCATTAGGCTAATCATGGCGGCATCGCGCAAACCCGCCGCCGTGTCAGCCGATTCCGCTACGGCGCAAACTCGCTCCACATCGTCCCATGTCAGTCCATCCACCCGACGGCGTTCTCGCCGCTTTCCCGCCTGACGAACATCGGACAACGCGCCCTCGGTCGATGCGCCAGCCACAGAATCAATCCCACGGTGCTCCGCCATCCACTTCACCGCAGACAGCGCCAGATTAATCGTCGCCGGCGATTTTCCCTGTTCATGCAGAAAACGAACGTATTCCGCCAGCACCGCATCGGACAGCGCCCGCCCCTCAAGCCACGATTCCAGCTTGCGGGTCGCGTGCTCATACGCCTTCAGCGTGTTGTCGGATACATCTGCGCGAATCTCCTCGCCCGTGCCCGATGCAATACGTAGACCTGTTTCCGACTCCTTTCCCTGTTTCATGACGAGCCCTGCATTCGCGGCGGCATCCCGCCGCTTTTAATCGGCTAGAAAACACCCTCCCGCACCATCGACCGGTTCAATTTCTTAACGACCGCCGGCGTCACCGGATCGTTGTCCGGGAGGAAACCCTCCCCTTTTTTCAACTTGACCGCAGCAACGCTGTCCAACCCAGCCAACTTTTTTGTGCCTTTTAAAGCCTTCAAATCACCCCCGTAGTAATTAAACCAAGGGAGACCGGCGGCGGTGTAATCTTGCGCGGTCTGAGGTTTCCCCGGTGGCTGGCATCCCGTCAAATGAAAAAGCTGAACGCTATTGACGATATGAACGAAGCAGCGCGAGACGGATGACGTGTCCCACGCATCAATGCCGTGTTCGTCCTCGTATATCTGCTGGCGCATGAGTCCACCCGGTGCCAGGCCCATCTCCACAGGTGCCGGGGCGCGCATGGCAGGTATATCTCGTAGTATCCCCTCAGAGATTCGATGCATTTCTTCGTATTTCGATCGCTTCATGGGGTAGACAGCAATCTGCAGCCCGCCGTGCTCCGCCTCTCCGGTCAACTGTTCCTCCGGCGTGTATCCCTCGCCCAACGGCATCGCCACAAACTGCCGTATCAACCCCTTCTCCACGCAGAAGCCGTCCAACCACGGCTGACCGGGCACCACCATGTAGTCCTGCGGTGCTTCTGTAAGCCCCTCGCTCCATGCCTCCCCGGTCACCGCGTTGATCTTGCCCGCCGCGATCTTCACCGCCATCGGATAGTAACCGTGAAAATTGATCCATAGCGCTTCTGCTTGATACATCGGTAAGAACACCCCGCCATGTTGGCTCCACGTTTCCGGCAAGTTATCCGGATAGTCGTCCACACGATAAAGCGGAAATCGCCCGAGCCCCGGCGGAAGATAGTGTTCGCGGTTATCGTCCGGAATTCGCAGCGTCCGCTGGAACTCAATCCCAAGTTCGGCTTCTCTGTGTACCCCCGGGAATCGGAAGATAAGTTGGTCGTTTCTAAGTTCGATGGTCTTTTTCCTGTTCCGTCTGGTGGTGACTCTTGCCATTTTCAGAAATCCCCTTTTTTTGTATGTAGAGTGAGTTGCATAAACCAACCACCCGAATCTTATATCCTATAACCTGAATTATACTACCTAAGATTACGCATGTCAAGAATTTTTCGTGCGTCCAATTTCAATTGCGAGAAACATCGCGCCGCGCTATAATTCCCTGAATCGATTTTCCGTGCGGCTGACCCACGTCCTGTGTCGACGCGGGAGCTACTTGACACAAGCGCCCATCACTGAACAAAAAGCCTTAACCGATGATAGACATCATTCTCCTCACGCTCAGCACTCTACTACTGCTCGTGTCTCTGATATTGTGCCTGAAAACCGTGAAGCGTTTTCGAGGACGCTTCCTGCTTATCACTATCGGAACCGGCGCGGTTGCCGGGATCCTCGGCAGCCTCGTACTAAATATGTGGGGCAAGGTCGTATTGTCAGTGGTCGTCGCCATCCTGTTCGTTTACATCCTGGCAGTTCTGTTGCTCGCTGGCGAGCAGATACCTCCGCCCCCCGTAACGTTAACAATGCGTCAGCAGGTCGAAACTGCCGCCGCAGATTTATTAGACATCTTTCCGAAATAGCTCGCCGCAGATATGGTGATCTCGTTGATTAAAATAACTATGCAATTTGATGCCTTCTCGAGGCACGCCTTCGGTGATGTGAAAAACCTCACACCGTCTGACGATATGACCATGGTAACCATCTTGTGGCGTCAACCGTTGATTGAATTACTCATTCCCTGAATCAAGGACTGGCTCCGATGTGCCTTGATGGGCCTGGAACATACAGTTTGGCTGTGCCATGACAGCCGCTGTCACGCCGACTTTTCTTCCCTCCCGCAACTTGAAACTTTTAGATTGACAACTTAACATGTATGTGGTATATTATAACCGATCGCCCGTCATGGCGGTGAAACTTTTTTTTGTTGACATCGTGTTGCTATTGCGATTCCTGAGAACCCGCTTCGGCAAAGGGATTCTTGATTTTAAATCATGCTAACTCGCCGCTAAAATCAGCGCTCCATTAGCATCTCTTTCCACTAAATCGCCTCAATGAGAAAATACGGGGATCAAGCGAGTGGATAGATCAAGTGACCGAATAAGGAACGCAATAGAATTCCAGCGAGTGAGTGAATAGCGAACGATCAAATGAGCGGATAGCGAATGCGATAGAAATCCCGTAGAATTCCCATACATCACAGTTCAGACAATGTGGATTACCGGCACCCAACACTAACCATATTTATTTTGGAAAACAAACCATTTGATTGCCGAACTTCCCAATCACTGTTACCGGATGAGCGAAGAAATACGGCACACCGGCAAAATGAATTCGCAAGCAAGTTTCACTTAACGGCAGAAAATGTGCGTGATTCTTTGCGTGAACGAGAAATCGAAAGGTTTCCAGATAACGTTCAAAGGCTGCGAGATATTTTAGACGGATTGAGTTTGCAGCCCGCCATCACCGGTGAAAAGCGCACTGACTTAACTCAAATTAATGAATAGTTGGTAAAAAAAGTGAAAAAAGTAATCGACATCTTTCCTGATTGACCCGAGCTGCTGCCGCTTGAAAATCGATCGACCGAGTGGTTTGCGAGCGCGGTAGAGCTCCGGCAAGCGAGTGGATGGCGAGTGATCAAGGGAATGGATAATGACTGATCAAGCGAGTGAATAGCGAGCGCGATAGAGATCCCACACGTTGCAACTTGCATTAACCAAATCACGAGCATTCAGAGGCACCAAGCAGGAAATTGAGTGGCTACGCAGGTTAAGAGGCACCGAAGAAAATCCTCCTAGGCTCTCGAATGTGCATTGCGTCCTTGGTCCCCCCAACATCGTGAAACAAGTCTGATACGAATGACGCTATTATCGAAAGATGTCTATTGCATTGGCACCACCAAGATTCAAGTGACTTGCCCCGCGTTGACTTCGCTTTATTGCGGCACACAACACCGGATACAATGCATAGCGATATTCTATAACTACGCATATTGGCTTTGGCATCGAAACCGCCTAATACCGATGACAACCAGTGCACTCCCACGCTCTCAGTCTCTTTTGTAATCCCGAGTTCTTGTACTGGGCGCGAAAGTCGCGAAATCCTCAAGGCGCAGCCAACCTGGGTATTCAGATCGCTTGGAGTGTCCAAATAGTATGAATTGAAGGGGCCACCAGACCATCAAACTCCACCACAAAATCTTCCTCACTTACACCTCACTGTTCCTCATAACCGTCGGCGGCATATTCGCGATTGCAAGTTACTTTATACGCGCCGCATTTGACGAGCAGATCCGCGAAGAGGCGGCGGAATTCAAAACGCGCATCTCTGAAACGAGCAATTCCCTCGTCGCGGATATCGAAGAGAAGGTCGAAACCGAAAGATCCGACCCGGATGTGGTGCGCGCCATCAGAAACCGGGAAACGCGCCCGCCGACGATTCGA
This sequence comes from Candidatus Poribacteria bacterium, assembly GCA_028820655.1. GTDB lineage: Bacteria > Poribacteria > WGA-4E > WGA-4E > JAJDTR01 > JAJDTR01. Next base: position 113,713 of record JAPPIK010000006.1, read on the forward strand.
GACACGGCACTTCAGATTCTTGAGTACGGAAACGCCGATGGCCAAGTCATCGCCAGCCGACTAGATTTGGACTTTCGCCGGGGCGAGGTTGACTGGGAAGCTCAGGCACGCGCGGAGAACAAAACCCCCAAATCTGCGATACGGTTGAGAAAGTCGCCGCGCGGCGAAAGCGGCTCATCCGAATCTGCAATCGAGGTCACCCTGCCGATCAAGGCGGGCGAGAAAATCTTGGGTTTTGTCACGGGCGGCTATTTCTTGCGAGACCGACTTCACCGCGCGCTGAGAAATCAATCGCGGCATACGGTGTATCTTCGCGAAGCGGATGAGTTAATCCCTCTGAATCAGTCTGAAGATGTCACACCCCTCGAAAAAGATAATCTGCTTGAGGCCGCCGGCGAGGGCAAAACCGGCGTGTTCTCGAAGATCAAGCTTGATAACATGCCGCACAGTGTTATTCCGGTGGCGCTGCCGACGTTGACGTTAACTTCACCTATTGAGTTGATTATCGCGTATTCCCACGAGAACGAAATTCGGTTGCAGCGCCAGTTGACTCTGATCCTTTTTGTCGTCGGGGCAGTCGGGCTACTGTTCGCTTATGTTGTCAGCTACCTCATCGGTCTCCGGATGACCAAACCGATTCATCAACTCACGGCAGGCGTAAGCCGGATTGCGTCCGGGGAACTCTCTCACCAACTTGATGTGCACACCCGGGACGAAATTGGCCAGCTCACACAAGGCGTCAACCAGATGGCGACGGATCTGAAAACCAATCTGGAGCGGCGAATCAGCGCCGAACGCGTCGCCGCCTGGCGGGATGTGGCGCGCCAGATTGCCCACGAAATTAAGAACCCTCTGTTTCCCATTCGTGTCTCCGTCGAAAACCTTCAGAAAGCGCGCTCTCAGCCCGAAATCTTCGACGCCATCTGCGACGAATGCACAGAGACTATCATTGAAGAGGTCGACCGGCTCCAGCGGATGGTGGACGAATTCCATCAGTTCGCCCGGCTGCCCCTTCCCGATCGTAAGCCCTCGGACCTCAACCAAATCGTCGAACACACACTGAATCTGTACTCCCAATCGCTGTCGGGGGTTCAGATCGAGCCCGACCTACATCCCGACCTGCCTCTCACCTCTATCGACCCGGAACAAATTGCCCAAGTCTTACAGAATCTTATCAAAAACGCAGTGGAAGCCATGCCGGACGGCGGAACTTTGAGAATTTTAACGCAACCGATGGACGGAGGCGGGGTTGCGGTGGAGGTTCAGGACACCGGTATGGGAATGTCGTCGGAAACGCAGCAGGAGATATTTACCCCGTACTACACGACAAAGGATACCGGGACTGGCTTGGGTATGGCGATTGTGCAACGAATCATCACCGATCACGGCGGAAAAATCTCTGTGACGAGCGAGAAAGGGGTTGGCACTCTGATACGTCTGGAGTTCGCGAATCCCAACGCAGTAGGAGATCAAGCAAGCGGATAGCGCGCGCGATAGTAAATCCTGCGATAGAGTTCCCGATGCGATAGGAATCTTCTCCCAATCGCGACCGCAAGAATATAGAAGCGCAATCCACCCCAAACCGCTAGAACGTTAACCAAATCAATCCTCGCTCTACGTTCCCGAGTTTCGGTTGTAACGTCCCGCAATCACCCCATTTCTTCCTTGCAATTTCCCTTTGCCTATGCTAAACTTCGCAACGTTTTCCAAGTCTTAAACCGTGCTAATTCTTACCGATTTTTGACACACAAAACAAGGAGGATAAACCATGTTCGTTTGCACAGCTTGCGGCTATTTGTGGACGGATGCTGAGGAACCGCCCGAGGAATGTCCTGCATGCGCCGCACCCAAGGAAAAATACATTCCCTATGATGACCGGGCAGAAAGATGGGTCAAAAGAGCGGTGGCGTCTCATGTGATGTACCCGGATGAAGAGGGAGCAGACCTGCGCGCGGAGAATTCGGCGCTGTCATCGCATATTCGTTTCGCACTCGTTGGTTTGCTTGAAGAACTCAAAGAGTAACGTGCCAGCCATGCCATCGCTCCATAATGACGATGCATCAATGGCGTGAATTAGAATCGCGGTTCGGAAAGGGAATTCTATCGCGCGAAGATCTCCATGGGATTAGCTATCGCCCTCCCTTTTCAGAAGGTTAATCCTTCGTTATTCACTCAGTTCATCTATTTCAGCCGCTTCATCTTAAAACTGGCAGGTTTTCACTCCCTAAGGAGATATGGATGCGACAACTGATAATCACCGGAACAAATACAATGAAAATACTCAAACCAATCGCATGTCTGCTGCTGACCCTATACGCGGCGGCGCTATACGCCGCGGGCTTTGAAGACATCGAAGCACAGGTGCAAGAGCACGTGTTGTCGAACGGAATGAAGTTCATTATCCTTGAGCGGCACGATGCGCCCGTGTTTTCGGGATACATCTACGTTAATGTCGGCGGCGTTGATGAACCCGTGGGGAACACCGGAATCGCTCACGTTTTCGAGCACATGGCGTTCAAAGGAACAACGACGCTCGGAACAAAAGACTACCAAGCAGAGAAAGCCGTCATGGATGAGATGGACGCCGTGTACGACCAACTCAGGAGCGAGTGGGTAAAAGCTGATCGTGCCGACCCCGAAAGAGTGAAACAGTTACAGGCGGAGTTTGACGCCCTGCAAGAGAAGGTATCCCAGTATTCCGATGGTGAGGAATATTCGAAACTTCTGGAGCAGGAGGGGGCTGTCGGTATCAACGCAACCACCTCCGCGGATTCCACCGAATACTTTTATAGCCTTCCGTCAAATCGGCTCGAACTCTGGATGGCGCTTGAATCGTCGAGGTTTCTCGACCCGGTGATGAGGGAATTTTTCAAGGAGAAGGATGTCATCAAAGAGGAGCGCCGAGGGCGCGTGGGCAGCAGCCCCATTGGCAGGCTGTTGGAAGAAATGAACGGGTTGGCTTTTCTCGCGCATCCTTACGGTCGTCCGATCATCGGTCACATGTCCGATATCAATACGACAACGCGCGCCGAGGCGCTTGCGTTCTTCGAGCAGTTTTACGCGCCCAGCAATATGGTGGCGGCGATCGTAGGCGATGTCCAGACCGACCAAGTCATCCAAATGGCGGAAAAGTACTTCGGCCAAATTCCGTCCCGCGCCAACCCGCCCCTTGTCGAAACCATCGAGCCGAAACAGTTGGGTACGCGGCATGTCAAACTCACGGAGCAATCGCAACCAATTTTCATCTGCGCTTACCATGTTCCATCCATAAGGCACCCCGATTTTGTAGTACTGGGAGCAATCGCTGACATCCTGTCCTCCGGACGCACGTCACGTTTTCACAAGAAGCTGATTCGCGACGAGAAAGCCTCAATCTCCGTCGGCGCGTTTCCGGGGTATCCGGGCGACAAATACGCCAACCTTTTCGTTGTATACTCATTCCCGGCGCAAGGGCATTCAAACGAGAAGAATGAAGAGATGATTATGGCCGAGATTGAGAATCTCAAGACCGAACTTGTGACAGAGGATGAGTTGAAGAAAGTCCAGAGGAACGCGAAAGCCGGTTTTATCCGATCGTTGCGCTCCAACCAGGGTTTAGCCGCGGCGTTGTGTACCAGCGAATTTATCCGGGGTGACTGGCGTGAGATTTTCAACCTATTGGAACACATCGAAAAGATAACCGCGGAAGATATCAAACGTGTAGCGAACGAATACTTCGTGGATAACAATCGTTCTGTCGCGGAAATTGTTACCGAAGAAGCATCTAAAGAAGAAACGGAGGCCGGTGAATGAGGAATCTCTTGTGCTGTGTGATAATCTGGGGTTGCGTTTTTGTGGTCGTCGCTTGGGGCGAGAAACCACTGGAGGCACTTGAATCATCTAACATGGCGATGGCGGCAGATACACCGAACGTTGAAACGATGGACGTTCTTTCAAAAAAGCCGCACGAAGGGCTTGTCTATCCTCCTCTGAACCAACCGCAACCGCCTGTGCCCCGGCGGGTGGAACTGGACAGCGGCATGATTATTTACCTGTTGGAAGATCATGAATTGCCGATTGTTGACATCTCGGTGCAGATTCGAACCGGGGCGATTTACGAACCGGAAGACAAAATCGGGTTAGCCGCCATCACCGGCGCCGTGATGCGTACGGGCGGAACCACCAGTAAAACCGGAGACGAGCTTGATGAAATCCTCGAGAATCTCGCCGCCTCCGTCGAGGTCGGGATAGGCGGTGATTCCGGGACGGCATCAATGTCCGTGTTGAAAGAGGACCTCGACACCGGTCTCGCTATCCTCGCAGACGTGCTCATGAATCCGGCGTTTCGGGAAGACAAAATCGAGTTGGAAAAGGTTCAACATCGCAGTTCGATTGCCCGGCGTAACGATAGTGCACGCAGCATCACCTCGAGAGAATTTCGGAAGCTAATCCACGGCGCGGACAGTCCCTATGCCCGCACAACGGAATACGACACCATCAATAGCATCACGCGGGATGACCTTGTGGCTTTTCATGCGAAATACTTTCGACCGAACAACACCATCTTGGGTGTGCTTGGGGACTTCAACTCCGAGGAGATACTCGGCAAAATTAGGGGTGCTTTCACAGGATGGCAGCCTGCGGAGATTGACCTTCCCGAAAAACCCAAAGTACACGAGGACATGGCGAGAAGGGTGGGTTTGGTAACGAAAGACGACGTGAATCAGACGAACATCAGGATGGGGCACGTCGGATGGCTGCGCAGCAACGAGGATTACCCCGCCTTGGTGGTGGGCTGCCAAATTCTCGGCATCGGTTTCAGCAGCAGATTGATGAACAGCATTCGAGTCGAAAAGGGATTGGCATATTCCGTAGGCAACAATTACGGCGCGGGCTACGACGTCCCCGGCGTTTTTCTCATCGTCTGTGCAACAAAGTCGGAGAGTACGGTTACGGCAACCGAGGCGATTCTGGCGGAAGTCGAACGGATGCGCGCCGAAGAGGTGTCGGATGAGGAGTTAAAGCAGGCAATCGATGGGTTCATGAACTCGTCCGTGTTTGACTACGACTCAAAGGGAGAAATCTTGTCTCGGGCTCTCAGATATGCGTATTATGACTATCCTCAGGACTTTGTCGAGCAATTGATGGCGGAGATTCGGAACGTCACAAAATCGGATGTGCAAAGGGTTGTTGCCAAATATATGCATCCCGATCAATTCACCATCTTGGCGGTCGGCAAGGCGAGCGACTTCGATAAGCCCCTCGATTCCTTGGGCGACGTAACTGAAATTGATATTACCATTCCGACTCCGTCACCGGAGCCCGTGCCCGAAGCGGGCGAGGGAGATGTCGCGAAAGCGAGAGAGATTCTTGCCGCAGCTACCGAGGCGCACGGCGGGTTGGAGAATCTGAAGCAAGTGAAAACGTTCGTGTCGATTGGAGAGATAGTTATGAACACGCCTGCCGGAGAGATGACGATGGATGGCGAATTTACTGTCGCGCTGCCTGGCAAGTCACGAAATGATATGACGATCCCGGCGATGGGGATGACAATGAGTCGAGTGCTTGGCGCGGATTCGGCGTGGATGGTGGGTCCTCAAGGCTCACAAACGATGCCGGAAGTCTTCGCTCAGGAGGGCAGGAATGTGATTTTTCGACTGGATCCTCCCTTACTCACCTATGTCTCCGGTGCCGAGGTGCCCGTCCAACATCTCGGCGAAGAGGACGTCAACGGGCAAATGGCAGATGTGGTTTTGGTCAGTGATACGCCCGCGGGTTCCATCAAACTATTCATCGATCAGGAGTCTAAGCACATCGTTAAAAAGGCGTATCAGGCTTTGGGTCAACAGGGCGAGCCCGTGCAACGCGAGGAATTTCCCGGAGATTATCGAGTCATCTCCGGCGTGAAAGTTGCTTTTTCTATTGTCTTGGTTGACAACGGCGAGAAGGTTGCCGAGGTGACACTCAGCGAGGCAAAAATCAACGCAGAAGTTGACGAGTCAATTTTCGAGCAGTAGCGCGTTGCCTGAATTACCAACTTGCGGCATATGGCGACTCTGGCGTTCGCGTATGCCGCCGAGTTTGTTCTGGCACGCCTTGGGAAATAACATCGGAGATGCACAGTGACTAACGTAGGTTGGGTTGAACAACGTGAAACCCAACATCTCGTGTAGTAGAACTCCCTAGCGACCTCGTCTAACGACAGGATCATTCCGCATCCATCGAAATCCAGAAGGTCGGCAACCTATTTAATTTGCATCACCGCTTCACCGTCCAAACCTTTCGGAGGTGCTAGACTCCTCTCAACAATCGTTACCCTCCCGCGACTTGCCTCAAATCATTTCCCGTTGCAACATCGGATTTCATCCTTTAGAATAACAGTTGGTCGAACCCCCTATTGTATTCTGACTTCGTAAGTCCTACGGTACCCTTCCCTATGCAAGTCGATGTCAAACCCATCCGGACTCCGTCAGATCTGAAAGCGTTCATCGAGTTGCCTTGGCAGGTTTATCGCAACTGTGTGCAGTGGGTACCGCAGTTGCGCGGTCAACTCAAGGAACGGTTTAGCCGATCGATCTGTCCAGTTTTTGATTACGCCGAAGTGGAGTTTTTCCTTGCTCGGCAGAATGGGGATGTCGTCGGACGGATAGCGGCAATCAAAAACGAGAACCATATCATCTTCCACGACGAACGTGTAGGGTTCTTCGGGTTCTTTGAGTGCATTCAGGATCAACGTGTGGCGGATGCACTGTTTACCGAGGCCGCTGACTGGCTGAAAAGCCGCTATCTCAACGTGATGCGTGGTCCGACGAGCTACTCGACCAACGGCGAATGCGGCTTGCTCGTTGACGGATTCGACTTCTCGCCGGCAATCATGATGTCGTACAATCTGCCATACTACGCCGATCTCGTTGAGGGGTTCGGGTTCAGGACGGCAAAGGACTTGTTAGCCTACGAGGTCACGGACGAAGCCTTCGCGCCCGAACGGCTGGGCAGAATTGTAGAGCGCATCAAGAGGCGGCGAAATGTTGTCGTGCGTCCCATCAGAAAGAAACAGATCGATCAAGAGATCGAACACATGAGAGAAATCTATAATTCAGCATGGCAGAGGAATTGGGGGTTTGTGCCGATGACCGATCGGGAGATCGATTACATTGCAGACGAACTCATGCAGATTGTTGACCCCGACATTGTTCTGATTGCCGAAGTCGACGACGAACCGATTGCCTTCATCCTTGCCCTGCCCGACTTTAATCAAGCGCTTCGGCATGCCAACGGACGCCTATTTCCGATCGGCTTGTTCAAAATCGTCTGGCACGCACGAAAAATTAAAGACGCCCGCATGGTGGCCCTTGGCGTTAAGGAGTCGCACCGCCAGCAGGGGATTGATGCGCTCCTGTATTACGAAGCCTTTCAAGCGAGCGTCAGGAAAGGCTATCGCCGCGCAGAGTTGTCCTGGATTTTGGAGGACAGCCGCCTCGTGAACCGGGCGCTTGAGACCATGGGAGCCAAGGTTTACAAACGCTATCGCCTCTACGATTATCCGCTCGTATGATAAGGGACAAGCTGACATATCGGCGAATAGACGTGTACATTATGGAACTCGTGCCCCAATGAATGCAATACAGACAGATTATTATCTTGGCGATTGCCTAGAGGTACTCTCCAAATTTGATGCCGATTCATCTGATCTGATCGTTACCTCCCCGCCGTATGCCGACAGACGATCAAAGACGTACGGTGGAATCAAACCGGATCAGTATGTCGAGTGGTTCCTCCCTCGAGCCGCGGAGTTTTTGAGGGTACTAAAACCGTCCGGCACCTTTATCCTCAACATCAAGGAGAAAGCAGTTAACGGCGAGCGTCACACCTACGTTATTGAGTTGATACTCGAGATGCGGAAGCAAGGCTGGTTGTGGACGGAGGAGTTCGTCTGGCACAAGAAGAATTGCTATCCTGGCAAATGGCCAAATCGGTTCAGAGACGCTTGGGAAAGATGCATACAATTCAATAAAACCAAAGATTTTAATATGTACCAAGAGTCGGTTATGGTGCCGATGGGGGATTGGGCGGAGAAACGGTTAAAGCATCTCAGCAAAGTTGATCAGAGTCGGGATACGTCGAAAGAGGGAAGCGGTTTTGGGAAGGACGTTTCAAATTGGGTTGACCGGAAGATGGCGTACCCGACAAACGTATTGCACTTGGCAACAGAAACCGGCAATCGAAAACACAGCGCGGTTTTCCCCAAATCCTTGCCCGAATGATTTATCAGGCTGTTTACGAAGAGAGACGATTGGGTGCTGGTATTGAGATTTTGCTTTAGAATTACCAGCTGGCTAAAGACAATATCAAACCCACACAATACCTGTCATTTGAAGAGACCCCAGATGAAACCCATTACACAACAGGAAATCATTGAGTAAGTTGAGGCGAACATTCAGACGTTTCATCAAAGAAGGTTAGATAAACTTCAAGAGCTGAAACTGATGGATGTCGTCAAACGGAAGAACCCCTATCTATTCAAAGCGAAATACATTAACGAGGCGCAGGAATTTGTAAAAACTATACTAGATGCTTTTCTATCTTCTCAAGAAGAAGGGATATTTGGTGATTTTCTGGAAGAACTTGCGATTTTTATTTGTGGTCAGGTGTATGGTGGCAGAAAATCCTCGACTGTTGGAATTGATTTAGAATTCGAGAAAGACAACATTAGATACATTGTGTCCATCAAATCCGGGCCAAATTGGGGAAACAGCGGCCAAATCGAGAAGATGCGAGATAACTTCAGACAAGCAAAACAGATACTCGGCAGAAATATTTCATCGACTAATGTCGTTGCTGTCAATGGCTGTTGTTACGGGAAAGACAGCGTTCCAAATAAGGGTGACTACTTCAAACTGTGTGGCCAGTCATTCTGGGAATTTATTTCAGGCGATGGGGGCCTATACACCGCGATTATTGAGCCCCTTGGCCACCGGGCAAAAGAGATAAATGAACAGTTTAGTCTAGAGTATGCCAAAGTCGTAAACAGGTTCACAGGCGAATTCATCAAGGAATTTTGCGACGCCGACGGCAGCATTCGATGGGGAGATGTTGTCAGGTTTAATTCGGCATCAACCTGATAGGCGAAAGAGATGAGAAAATACCGCGATTATCTTATTGAAAGACTTTCCAACCATGAGGAGGCTATCGGATATTTCGAAGCCGCACTAGAAGAATATCAAAACGATGGTGATACGTTGGCATTCCTGATTGCTCTCCGGAGCGTCGCCGAAGCACAGGGCGGACTAGACGAACTCTCAAGGCGAACCCACACAGCTCCGGAGCTTCTCGTAAAAATACTGTCGCGAGAGGATGAATCCCATCTTGACACAATAAGAGCGATTCTTGACGTTTTAGGATGTCGGCTTTCTGTTGTCGAGACGGCAAAGCAAGCATAATTTCTCCCAACTCTATAACGAGTACGACGATAGGAAATACTATGCGAAAAGCGGAATTACAACGTCGAGCAGATATGTTAATTGAGCAACTCTCTACGGAAAAACTGAAAATAGCCAATGACTATTTGGCGTATCTCCAAGATAAAGAAGCGTGGGAAGCAACTCACGAATTGGCGAGCGATCCGGAATTCGCCAAAAGTTCGGAACACGCGGAAGCCGATGTCAATTCAGGAAAACTAAAGCATTGGAGCGATGTTGGACGTGACTTATAGTGCGAAAATCCGGAAAAAATGAAAAAACGAACCCCTCTTGTACCTTAATAATCCCGCCACCCCGCCAAACCTCCTGTGCATCCTAGCCCCCCTAAAACTCCTCCACACATCGGCGCGTCATGGCGAGCTATCCTCGTCGGCGTGCTGCTGATCATCCCAAACGTATACTGGGTCACGGATTCGGCAGAGAAGGGCGATCCGACCACGGTCTCACTTTATTTTAATGTCGTATTCTGCATCTTCATACTCACCGGCCTAAACGCAATACTCGCGCGAATCCACTCGGCGATGGTTCTCAAACCGGGCGAACTGGTGACCATCTATGCGATGTTGGCGATCGCCTCCTCGCTGGCGGGGTACGACCTTCTCAGTGGCTTAATCCCGATGATTCCCCACGCCTTCTGGTATGCCACCCCGGAAAATGACTGGGCGGCGCTTTTCCATCGGCATATCCCGGATTGGCTGGCAGTAAAAGACAAGGCGATCTTAGCGGACTACTACCGCGGAGAATCCAGCTTTTATCACCGGGAGGTGGTAGGAGGTTGGATAGTACCGACGGTCACTTGGGGGAGTTTCGTGTGCGTCCTGTTGTTCCTGATGGTTTGCATCAACAGCCTTATTCGTAAGCAGTGGATTGAAACCGAGAAGCTGTCCTACCCAATCATCCAGCTCCCGCTCGCACTTGCAACGGGGCGAGAATCCTCAAGTTTTTTGACCAGTAGAATGTTGTGGATCGGATTCTGTACAGCTGGCTCTATCGATCTTCTCAACGGTCTCCATTTTCTCAATCCCGAGTTTCCCTCTTTGGGCGGAAACGTGTACGACATCGGCGCTCTGTTCACCGAGAAACCGTGGAGCGCGATCGGCTGGACACCCGTGGCGGTTTATCCGTTTGCCGTTGGATCTCTCCTTCTCCTGTTGGTTTTTCTATCTCGTTTGGAAAGCCGTCTACATCTACGATGACGCGGCGAATAGGCTGCCGAATAATGCGCTTACTTACCAGACCTTCGGAGCGTGTATCGGACTCGCTGTCATTGCGCTTTATGTGACCCGGCGGCACCTCGCGCGAGCGATTCGGAAGGCTCTTACAAATGACAGTTCATTTGATGATTCAAATGAGCCGATGTCTTATCGCACCACAATACTCGGGACCGTTGTGGGGATACTTTTAATCATGCTGTTCTGCAATGCCGCGGGAATGTCGGTTTGGGCGGTGTTGGTGTTCTTCGGCATCTACTATACCATCTCGCTAGCCATAACGAGAATGAGGGCGGAACTCGGCGCACCGGTGCACGAACTGCTTTATATCGGGCCCGACGAAATTATGCCCGCCATGTTGGGCGCCCGCAGAATTGGTCCGCAGAACTTGACTATGTCCGCCTTCTTCTATTCCTTCAATAGCGCATACCGCGGCCACCCCATGCCGCATCAACTCGAAGGGTTCAAACTTGCCGAACGAACCGGAACAAACAACCGTCGATTACTTGCGGCGATGCTTATTGCCACGGTTGTCGGGACAATCTCCGCGTTTTGGGCGTTCTACCATATTTCGTACATCAAGGGCGTTGAGGATTTAAGGGACTGGTTGGCATATGACACCTTCCATCGCCTCGAAAGTTGGCTGGGCTGGCCCTACCAACAGTTCGCCGATTTTCCCGCGATAATTGTGGTGGTGCTCGGTTTCATCAGCACCTTGGGTTTGATGTTCATGCGCATGCGTTTCCTGTGGTGGCCCTTTCATCCCGCCGGCTACGTCATGTCCTACAGCCGCTCCATGGATGTGTTGTGGTTCTCAATCCTCATCAGTTCCGGCATCAAATGGATGCTTTTGAAGCACGGAGGCAGGAGAACATACCGAAAACTGATTCCGTTTTTTCTGGGGTTGATATTGGGCGAGTTCGTCGTCGGAAGCCTGTGGAGCCTAATCGGGATTATCGTGGAACGTCCGATGTACCGTTTTCTTTACTGAAGCAATGAAATCGGACGGCAGGTTGTGAGAAATAGCCAGACGTGTTGCTCACGAGACATGACCACGTTTTTCGCTTGTCCCCTCTACGCCGTCTGTTATATACTCTGTGCTTGATGCAGGTCGGCTATGCGCTCGCTTTCGACACCAGCTTACAGTCATGGCAAATCTTAATTCCGCTTGCCCGCGTTCAGGAATAAACATGGGAACTCTGTAGGGTGGCCACTGCCCACCGGTCTCTAAAAGCCTCAGTGGGGAAAGGTATGTAGCAAACAACAATTAAAGCATGAAGAAACTTCCCATAAATGACTATAAGTGCCTTCGCTGCCGATTATTCAAACAGGCTCTATCTGCTATTCCCAAACATCCGGACTTGCTCAGTCATTTGTTGTCGGGTGTAATCAAGCGAATGAATAACGAGTGATCAAGGGAACGGTTAGTGACCGCGATAAAAATCCCCTGCGCTCCAGCCTTTACTTAATCCTATGAGTATAAAAAGCGAGACAAACCGCATCCGAATGGTTGTTGTAGGCTGCGGCCGCGGACAATCACACGCCCGCAGTATGCTGGCGCTATCCGACAAATTCGAGCTGGTTGGGATGGTGGACCTTGACGAGAAACGGCTCAAAACCGCAATCGACAATCTCGGGCTGCCAGCCGACCTTGCATACACCTCATTTGCTGAAGCGCTAGAGAAATCGGAGTGTGACGGCGTGGTGGTTGCTACTTGGGCGCGCAGCCATGATCCACTGGTCGAAGAGGCGATTGAAGCCGGCAAACATATCATGGTGGAGAAGCCGTTCACTCTCGAGGTCGCTCCAGCCCGGCGATTGACGGAGATGGCGGAGGCACGCGGTCTAAAAATCGTCGTCACCCAACAGTGGCGTTACATGCCCGGGCGGCGCACTATTCGGCGCTTGATGACGGATAAGGTATACGGCGAACTTCAAACCGGGCACATGGTGACCTACAAAGCCCGGGGCGGCGAATATCCGGATTCAGAGCATTCGCAGCTTTGGCAGATGACCGTTCACGAAATTGACGCGCTGGTCGCCATGGTGAACCAAAACGTGGCTGAGGTGTATGGCCATTCCTACCGCCCGCCGGCAACCACCTGGCGCCGCGAATCGACCGCCACAGCCGAGATTACCTTTGAGAGCGGTGCACGCTTTGTCATTGTTTCCACGTCCGATGCGCGCGCCGAGGGCAACGAGTTCCGTGCCGAATGCGAACGCGGTGCGGTGGTTTTGCACTCTACAGGGGCGTTTGGAGGAGAGGAGACCTTGCTCGTAGGGACGGACCGCAGCGATGGATTGCAGCCGCTGGAAATTGATCCCGGGCTGTCCGATGATAAGCTCGACCAACACGTCGCCGTGACCTTTGGCGATTGGGTGAACGGGGGTGCCGAACCGGAGACTAGCGGGCGCCAGAACTTGCACGTCCTGGCTATCCTGAATGCTCTCATCGATTCGGGAGCGTCGGGGAAGCCGATGAGAGTGGAAGTTTAAGTGTGCTATCCATCCGCGGATGATCCGGGGTTGGCTGCATGCCACCCTAAATTCGACTATGTAAATTTGTAGGATGCGCACTGCACACCAGCCTTTGACGGCGTCAGCGGCGATCCAGCAACTAAATAGATACTGTGATAGGAATTCCACAGAGAATAACACTCCAAACGTTCAACAATGGCTTTTTCATCTATTCATTTTACAGGTACTCGTCCAATACAATCCATACCCACCCAAAGGAGACGCTGCGTTCCTCTCAACTCTAGGAATAGGTACGAGGAATCGTCGCAACGAAGTCAATGATCGCTGTACAAGAAGAAAAAATATCACGTGTGATTCACCGATTGGAAGAGGAAGACACCGAGGATCGGCGCATCCGCACCGAGCAGGGCAAAGATCCGAACCGAGAACCGATGTTAACCCTTCACCCTCATTCTGCCCGGCTCTGTCATATTATGGTTCAATCCGTCTGTGCCAAGCGATTGCTAGAAATTGGCAGCTCGCACGGTTACTCGTCCGTGTGGTTGGCTCACGCCGCACGTATCACCGGCGGACAGTTTACCTCCCTAGAGGTGAATCCGAAGTTGGTTGAAATCGCCAAGAAAAACGTGGCGGAAGCCGGCTTGACGGAAAACGTCACCTTCATCGCGGGAGACGCGCGCGAGACGATGGCTTCTGTGGAAGGTCCACTCGACTTCGTGCTGCTAGACTGTTGGGAACCGTTGTATGTCGAGCTTCTCGACCTCATCGCCTGCAAGCTGCGCCCGGGTGGTCTGCTCGTCGCGGACAACGTGATTCCCGGAAGAGAGGGGTCGGACGAGTACATTCAAGCATTGACGGATCATCCCCTGATGGAGACCGTCAGTGTTCCCATCGGCAAAGAGATTGAAGTCAGCGTGAGAAGATTGGCACAATAGTACGTTTGAAAACAGATGTCTAGGTAATTTATTCGCGATTCGGTGTTGTTGCACCGCTGGCGTTTTCAAACGCTGATGCGCAGTGCGCACCCTACAGACCAAGATAATTTCGGTAGGAACGAAAGCAGCTAAGTTTACGGATCTTTCCGTTGGGAAAAACGACCATTATTCCCTACGACAACCGGGATCCGAATTTGTTCACACCTGCCCTCAAACGACATGCTCCCTCCCGCCAACGGCAACAGAGTGGAAGTCAACCCTCCCCTCTGTGCAAACCAAAGCTACACTGCCGGTTAGCAGCGGGCGATCCGTGTCCGAACACTCCAAGACGACATTGCCTTCAATGCGGGCGACCAAGTTTTCGCCCACCGCCTCCAAGCTCAGTTTGTAGTCCGTGTCCCAATCCCAAGCGAATTCTTTCGCCGCAAGTTCTGTCCTGCCGTCTAGCTCCTTGATCAGGCGCGCCTTCCCGTTGCCGCAAAGCAGGAGCGCGTAATATCGCTTGAGGCCCTGAACACACACCGCGATTCCGGCCTCCTTGGCTAGATGCGGACTGACGGCAGCGGAAAAGGAATAGTTCTCCCACTCGCGAGTCCCCTGAATAAATAAACCCGTGTCGTGGTTCTGCATGAGGCGGTAGGCTTCCACATCTGCTCTATCGGTAATCGCCTGGTCAACCGCGTCGATCCATGCCCGTTTCCACATCGTGCCGCCCGAAGATGGTTTGATTAACGACACTTCCGGCGTGCCCTCCCAAGTTAGGTAATCAAGGTATACAACGCCGGACACTCCGGCGTCCGAACTTACTTCAATTCCTACAGCGGCGATTGGGGCACCATCCGTCGGATCCACTCGCCAGTTAAAAAGTCCCTCCTCTCCCGGTGATATCTCACGCGTTTCGCCCCGACGCAGGACCAAAGCGTCATCCGCTCCGTAGACCTGAATGTAAAGCGTACACGTCACCGTCTGGCAATTTTCCTCGTCTGCGGTTAAGCGTGCTTGAACTGTTTGCCCCGAATAGAGTGTAGGTGACGCAATCAACTCATACCCGGGCATTTCAATGGCTTCGGGCGGAATGAAGGTCGGCGTCGCCACGCGCGCCATTCTGCCGACTGCCAGTTGATTGTATCGGATAGCCAGGCTGCGGTTACCGCTGGCGCTATGACCGACGACGTTTTCGATGACCGCGGTTCCGTCGCTTTCCGGGCTTTCCTCTAGCATGAAGCCCTGTACCGATCCCGGGAGTTCAAAATGGAATCGCGCACCGTTCTTGGGGGATTCAATCGGTTGATTCGCCAGCGCACGTGCCGCCTTACTGATTGTATATGTCTCGCGCACCGCATCCGTGACGGCGCGTCCTCCGTCGGCGGCAGAAATATACATCCTGTCCGCAACAGGGCGGCGCCAATCGGGACCTGCGTCAATCCCCGCCAATCCGTTCTTGATTCCCATGATGCATCCGACATTTCCGGAATTGCAGTCCGTATCCCAGCCGCACGTGTTCACGATGGTCAGGGCGCGCTGGAAGTCATCCTCACTGTAGAGCAGAGCGAGTATTATCAAAGCGTGATTCGGCACCATGTGTACATTTCCGCCATACTTGTCATAACCGTAATCGGCTACGATTCGCTCCCGTGTCAAACGCCAGTCGCTATCCCGCTGATGCCAGTCGCGAAGATCGTCGATGAGTCGGCAAATCACCGAATCTCTGGGAATGAAACCGACCGCAGTATCCAGCAGGTTGTCGATGTTGGATTCCACGAATGCCTGCGCCTCAATCGCCGCTACGACTTGCGCGCCGTAAATAGCTTCTCCGTCATGGCTAACACTCCCGGCTCGGCGCGCAAAATCAGCGGCAAGTTCGGGGTCACCGGGACACGCCATTCCCCAAGCATCGATAAATATCTGCGCGCCTATCTGCTCGGCCACGACTTGACTATTCAACTCGATTGAACCGCTCTGCGGCGCGGGCGTGCCAGCCTTGAGGCGCAGAAAGGCGGTGTGCTCAGTTGAATTGCCCATGCCGCCCCACCAGAGGATCGTCCTCCCTTCGATAATGTAATTGAGCCAGGACTGACCAATCTGTTCAGCCGTTAGTTCGCAGTTGTCACCATAATCTTCCAACGCCCGGAAAAAAGTGAAAGTGCCGGAGATGTCGTCGTCCGTGACAATCAGCGGCTTGTTCAACCGTTCGTGGACATAGTAGTTGATCTCTCCGAGATCTGCCATGATTTGGTCGTACGTCCAGTTTTCAAAGGGGCGTCCGAGGTAGACGCCAATAATTTTGCCAAGAACGCCGGCGTATAAGCGCTCCTCATAGTCATTGGGTATCATCAAGTGTTAAAACCTCCTATATTGCTATTAGGTTTAGGCAAGCAGGAAACGCAGTTCTACGTTCTACACAGTAACGCTCCCCGGTCTCATTAGTCCTAAACACCGGCGCTCTGTGCCATCACTGAGGAAATTGGAATAATATTAATGAAGAAGCCTGACGCGCCCCGTCTGCAGTACGGTGCGTCTTTTTCTGATTTTACCACAGATCCCCTAGGAATTGTATTTTTAACATGGTCAAACGCAATACCAATAATCTGTAGGTTGGGTTGAGTGGTTAAATGCGAATCGCTAAAACACGATCAAGTTCTGTTTTTCAATGAGGCGGACTTGAGCCGGAATTGAACGAAACCCAACACGTCGATTTAACCCGCGTGTTGACTATCCAGTTGGGTTTCACTAGATGTGTTAGGTTTCAAACCGAATTAAATCCTTAAAACCACGCGCAATGGCGGGTTATATTGGTTAATGTCCGTTCAGCCCAACCTACGCGCTCAAGGCGCGATTCACTCTCCGGACACTGTAATAGACATCTTTCCAGAATATTAAAAGTCGTATCGGAGTATTTTCCGAGCGTTGAGCAGCCACAGGCGAGAATGAACGATTGATAGATTTCGGCGATTCGGTTAAGGTTATTCGTCTGCTTGCCCTTCATTTTCCCGTGCGGAGGGCAGATATTTCCGTGATTTAATCAATTCAGGCGCTTTCTTTCGGGATTCTTGATGCGCGGAATCTCTATCGGAACTTTCTGTTTCCCGTGACTCGCAATCGATCTTCCATGGTTGACGGTTACACTGGTTCTTCACCTTGGTTTACGTGATTCAATTCGGCGTGCGATGCCGGATGTCGTCGCAGACGATGGCGATTCGCAAAAATCGGCCTGGAATCCAGTGATGACGCGGGTTTGACGGGTTTGGAGCGCCATGCGATGCTCTGCGATATACTGCGAATATATTTCAACGCGTCTCCTCCCGCTTAGCCAAACTATGTGGAGGGCGACGATATAAATTCGATCTGATTTCATAGAGTTGCAACACTTGACATCGTTTGAGGGATTTTTACGGGATTTGTATCGCATTTGCTATGCGCTCAATTGGAGATGCGATCCAATAAAGAAATCAAGTTTTCAAGAAAAAACTTGATTTAGGTCGTTGCGGCATAAAACTCGGCTTCGAGACTTGAGCGCACAACTCGGATTGGCTCTGAAATTGCGCTTGACGCCTTACGGGGCGTAGCTTGAAGCCGTTCGCGGCACGCTGCATGGTAGTGCGCTAATGTGCGCTCATACATTTCACCTCACATTTCTAAGAACGCTCGGACAGCGGTTTCGGAAGTAATCATGCGTCTGTAGATTTTCCGAGCATAAAGTGTCTCTAATTCCGGTCATCTTTTATCTCAATGAACGCTTGGATTTCCGCTTGCTTCCCGCCGTTTTTTCTCATTGGACAGGTGCAGCGAAGAGAGTCGGCGAATGAGCGTCGGATTGAGCGACGTGTTGGCATTCCCTGAAATGGATTTCTTATGTTGAAGCAGGCTCTCAGGAATCGTAGCGCCATCAAAATGCCAATAAGTGATCAAAGTTGCGCTGCCATATCGGTCGCTTGGTATAATATACCACACACCTGTTAAGTTGTCAATATAAAAATAACGAGTTGCGGGAGGGAAGAAACGTTGGCCGACGGCGGTCGTACCATTACTCTAAGATTTCGGTGCGTAATTGGCAGATGGCGTGAATTGGAATCGTGATTCGGAGATCCCTCCCACAGCGGGGGATCGGGATTCGGAAATCCCTCCTACAGCGGGGGGCGGGATTTGGAAATCCCTCCCACAGCGGGGGATCGGGATTCGGAAATCCCTCCCACAACGGGGAATCGTGACCTGGAGATCCCTCCTACAGCGGGAGATCGGGATTCGGAAATCCCTCCCACAACGGGGAATCGTGACCTGGAGATCCCTCCCACAGCGGGGGATCGGGATTTGGAAATCCCTCCCACAACGGGGAATCGTGACCTGGAGATCCCTCCTACAGCGGGGGGCGGCAGACTTTGAAACTTGACATCTGTCAATCTGAATGCTACAATTCTCCGCCGCTCATGAGAGGTTTAGTCCCACGAATTTTATATGGTTAGACAGAACAAGACGAGGAGCGCGAATCCCAATGGTAAAGGTTGGCATTGTGGGGGCGTCAGGTTATACGAGCAGCGAGTTGCTGCGATTCCTGATGTGCCACCCGGGCGAGTTAAAAATCGAGATGGTCACGTCGGAGACGTATCCTGGCCAGCGAGTTGACCGGATAATGCCGAACCTTCGCGGCTTGATCGACCTTGAATTCGAACCGTTGGAGATTGAGGCGCTCGGAAATCGGGTGGATGTGATCGTTCTTGCCGTCCCTCATAAAGTTGCGATGTCGTATGTACCGGAGATTTTGAAACAGGGTCTTCGCGTAATTGATTTCAGTGCGGATTACCGATTGGACGATCCCGATACGTATCAGGGGTGGTACCATGTCGAGCATTCGGACCCCGAGTGGATGGAGCGCGCGGTTTACGGTTTGCCGGAACTTTATCGAAACGAGATTCGCACCGCAGAACTCGTGGCGAATCCCGGGTGCTATCCGACAAGCGCTATCCTCCCCACACTGCCGCTGCTTGCCAGAGATTTGGTTGAACCGAGTTCCATCATAATTGACTCGAAGTCCGGAATCTCCGGCGCGGGACGCACTCCCAGCGCAACAACGCACTATCCCAATCGAGAATCGAATTTCATGGCATACAACATCGGCATGCATCGTCACACGCCGGAAATCGAGCAGGAGTTGAGCAAGATTGCGGGCGAAACTATCCGCGTAACCTTTACGCCCCACATCGCCCCGATGACGCGGGGTATTCTGAGTACACTCTACTTCCAACTCAAAGCCGAAATTTCAACCGAGTCGTTGTCGGCGATTTATTCGAAATTCTATGAAAAAGAACCGTTCGTCCGTGTTCTCGATCCGGGTGAATACCCGCAGACGAAAGCGGTTGCCGGAACCAACTATTGCGACATCGGGCTTGAAGTTGACGTGCGAACAGATCGCGTCGTCGTGATGGCTGCGATTGACAACCTCGGCAAGGGCGCTTCGAGCGCGGTCGTGCAGAACCTGAACGTGATGTTTGGGTTAGACGAAACCGCCGGGTTACGCATTCCGGGTATGATGCCGTAGCGGAGCGATGCCGCGCAATCGGCGCGGCGAGCGTGCATAACCCGTAAAAATCTCCTTCCTCCCAACCCCTGTAAAGAATTCGGCGGCGTTTTTCTTTCTGAATCACCGACGAGATGCGAGTGTGAAAAAATGCCAGCGATTCTAATCGTAGCCGGTGAGCCGTCCGGTGATCTGCAGGCATCTCGGGTTGCAACTCAACTCAAAACTCTTCGTCCCGATATCGAGCTATTCGGAATGGGCGGCGATCGTATGGAAGCCGCAGGGGTCTCACTCGTTTATCACATTCGCGATTCGGCGGTGATGGGCATCGGCGAGGTGCTTTCGGCGATTCCTGCTTTCCTAAAAAAACAGCGATATCTAAAACGGCTCATTCGCGAGAAGCGACCCGACGCGGTCGTGCTCGTCGATTTCGCGGAATTCAACATGGGGCTTGCCGCCTACGCGCAACGACTGAAAATTCCCATTGTCTACTACATCCCTCCGAAAGCGTGGGCGTGGCGCGGGTATCGCGCCAAGAAGATCGCAAAAAGAACAAGCGCCGTCGCCTCAATCTTTCCTTTCGAAACGGACTTCTACCGGCGTGCGGGTGCACACGTCCGATTCGTTGGCCATCCACTATTGGACTACGCCAACTCGGACCTCGGCGTATCCGAAGCCCGCGAGAAACTCGAATTGGCGACCGATGCCCCGGTTCTCGGTTTGATGCCGGGGAGCCGGCGCCGGGAAGTGGAGGCACTGTATCCCGCGATGATGGACGCCGCCGAAAGGGTTCGTCGAATCCTACCGGATTGCCAGTTGATTCTACCACTCGCTCCAAGCATCCCCCCGGAAACCTTACCCAAAGCGCCAACGGTTCAAATCGTGAAAGATGCAACGTACGACGCCATGCGCGCCTCCGACCTGATACTGGTAGCATCGGGCACAGCTACGCTTGAGGCCGCATGCCTCCTGACGCCCATGGTTGTGCTCTATAGACTCTCTCGACTCAGTTGGTGGACGGCACAGCGATTCGTAAAACTCGATTCGAGCGCGTTGCCAAATATCGTCGCCGGGCGCCGCATCGTTCCCGAACTCTTGCAAGATGAGGTAGAGGTTGAGCGGTTAACCTCAGTCGCCCTCGGGTTATTACAAGATCCGGAGAAACGAAAAGCACAGCAAGTGGCGCTTTGCAAGGTACGCGAGCAATTAGGAGGGTCCGGGGCGGCGGAACGAACGGCTGAGTTGGTATTGGGCTACGTCGAATCATGAAGAATCATCTCTATTTCGTTATCACGCGGAGAGTCACGGGTTTTATTCCCTCCCTCCTGATAGCGCTGCTAACGCCGCTGAGTTATATCTATGCGGCGATCCTAAGCTTCCGCAATTGGCTCTACGATTGCCGCCTCTTCAAATCGAAACGCATTCCCTGCACGGTGATAAGCGTCGGCAACATTGTATCCGGCGGCACAGGCAAAACGCCGGTTGTCATTTGGATTGCGAAGGCGTTACGTGAAGTGGGCTACCGTCCAGCCATCCTGTTGCGCGGCTATCACCGCCAAGAAAAAACGCCGGGGACGCATGTCGTGTCCGACTGTCGAGGAATATTGGCGTCGGTTGAGACGAGCGGCGATGAAGCCATGATGATCGCGCGAGAGGTGCCAAGCGTTCCGGTGCTTATCGGGAAAGACCGTTATGAAGCCGGCTGCCACGCCCTGCGGGAACTGAAGCCCGATGTGCTGATTTTGGATGACGGTTTTCAACACCGAATGTTGGAGAGGGATTTGGATATCCTTACCGTAGACGCAACGCAGCCGTTTGGAACGGGGAAACTGCTTCCTGCGGGAACGTTACGCGAACCGGTTTCGGCGCTACGGCGGGCGGATATGATTATGCTGACGCGGGTCGACACGGCGGAATCCGTGGCTGAGGTCCGCGAGGATATCACCAAGCTGGTAGGGGAAAAACCGATTGTAGAGAGCCGCCATGAGCCGACGCGGCTTTACCGGTTGGGTGGGTGCGAGGACGTTGATTTCGCCGTTTTGAAAGGGAAGAACTTACTCGCTGTGTGCGGGATTGGCCATCCGGGGGCGTTTGCCGAAACGCTGCGCCGATACAAGCCGGAGACCGTTGAGTTGCTGCCGTTCCCCGACCATCACCACTACTCCCGTGCGGATGTGGTCAGAATCCAAAATGAGGCAAAAGGAGCGGGGGCAAACTACATCATCACGACCCGCAAGGATGAACTCAAGTTAGCCGCGTTTTGCATGGACGAAAGCGACGCTTCCCCCCGTGACTATCCTCCCATTTTGGTGCTCGCGGTTGAGCTATCGATCACTAGCGGAGAGTGTCTGCTGACTCGGCGGTTGCAGGAATGTTAGGCGTGGGCGGGACAAATGTCCTAACGATTGGAATCAATATCCTAGTTTCAGGCAATTATCGCGCTATTCGATGGCTTCACGCTCAATGGATTTCAACCGCTCAATCAAGCCCATCTCAAGATTTTGGTTGTACTCCTTCGCCCACTTCTTCGCATTGTGGCGATTGCCCCAGTAGAACCGGGAACCCACCAGAAAGATTCCCGCCGCATCAACATAACGCTTATCCGCAACCGAATCACCCAGGAGGTAGAAGAACGCGGCATTGATGCCTAAAGATATGAGACCGTTTCGGATTTTGCCGGCGTAGATTTGGCCGCTCCCGGGGATAACCGTGGACATGAACTGAGCAAGTCTCGGCGACTTGAGCGGCAACGGCGTATTGGCGAGAGTGGTATCGGCAAGTTTGACCGCGGTTCGTTCAAGTCGGGCATCGAAAGATCCGATATCACGGTTCTCCCCGCGCAAGCGGCGGATGTCCCGGAACTCCGATATCGCCTTAAACCAGTTTCGATCATGCAGATAGCACCATCCGCGCAGGTATTGGGCTTGCACGCGCAAGCTTTCATCACCTTTCTCCTGCAGAATCCGGAAGAATGCTGATCGCGCGGTAGCGTTTTCCCCGTCGTCCAAGTGAGTTTTTCCGAGCATAAACTGGGCGTGGTAATACAACGGAGATTCGGGAAAGGTTTTCATGAACTCCCCGAAAAGCTGCCGGGAGTATCCTCGATTGCCTTGGTAGTAGTGCGCTTGTGCAATGCGATAGTGCGCAAAATCCGCCATGTCGGTATGCGATTGATAAAAAAGGAATCGCTTGTACTCAAGGATTGAGGGATTGTAGATGCGCCTTTCGAAGAGTTGCTCGGCGTAGAGCAACTGTTTTTCGGTGGGTTGAAGTTCAGCTTTTGACAAGTCTATGGAAGGTTCTATTGAACAAAACGAAGCCAAGCAGATGGCAAGGATTGTGTGCATGAAGGAGGCGTTACGTGTGCTATCGTATGATTGACGAAATCATCAGCGGGCTTCGGGTTTGGTGTTTTGTCCCATTGGGTTGGAAGCTTGTATTTCCATTTGTCCGAGTTTGAAGGGCGAAAGAGGTGTCAAGTAAGTTCTCTAAGACAGGGAGCGGGTTCTCAATCGAAATTCTATTCCATTTCCATGATTGCAGCATGCACGCTACAACAGATGGTGGGCAGTGCCCGCCCTACAGGTTACTCAAATTTGGCAATCCAAGCCGAGCAGTCAGAGAGGGCGCGGATAGAGAACCATTAAAATCCCATGAGTCCGCAGCAGCGGCGGCATACGGGCATGATCCCGTCCGTGCTGATTGAGGATCTGAACTTCTGCGCTTTTTCGTTGTTCCACATGTCCATGACAGCATCGGTCTTGATGTTGCCGATTATGTAGTCGTGGTAGTCGCGGCAGAGGCTGACATCGCCGTTGCTGTCGATTTCCATCGTCATATAGATGCTGACGCATTGGTTGTAGTCGAAGGTTTCGTTGTGATCCGTATAGTAGGTCTGAATCTCTTCTCGCGTGTTGAGGCGCGGCATCATCATAGGGGGACAACGCTGCTGCGTCTCGGATAGCTGTTCCATTTCCTCGAACCGATCAAAAATCACGCCGTGATCAAAGTCTTTCCACGTACCGATCCAACCGTAATGGGTTTGCGGTTTGAAGCCGAAACGCCGTTCAAAATCTTCGGTGTGCGCCTGCGCGGAATGCGAGTCCATCCACCATGTCAGATAGAAGATTTGCGCGTCGGCGAATTGACTTGTGAACTTGTACAGATCGACAACAACGTCGATGTTGTACATGGTAATGCAACTCAAGGGAACAATATAGGGAAACGCCGTATTCCGACGTTCCTTCTCGGCGCTCAGGGTCTCCAGCGCCGCTTTAACGTCGGTGAAGTTGTCGTAGTTCTCCGTGACTCCCGGGCGCTGCGTGTTGTGGATTTCCTCGTTTGGACCATCAACGCTGAGATAGATGATTTTGCAGGTCTCCAAAATGTCATCGGCTCGCCTGGCGATGTTGGTGGCATTGCTCACCAGCGAGATCGGCATTCCCCGCTCCGAGATATAATGCATCAGTTCAATCAAACCGGGATAGAGCATCGGCTCGCCGCCCCAAATGTACCACACGGGCGACCAGCCGGCGTCGACAATCTGATCGACCAGTTGCTTGTACACCTCGACAGGCACTTCGCGCTGTTTCAGCTCCTTGAGAGATTTGCCGAGCAGATAGCCGTTATCGCCCCATTGCCCGCAGGAATGGCACCTGAGGTTGCACATGTCCGTGATTCGCAGACTGACCAGTTGCACGCTGTCTCCCTTTCCGTGTTTGCCGCCGAAGGGATGCCTCCAGTTGAAACTTTCTTTGGCTACTTGATATTTGGCGAGCGTGTAGGCGGTTTGCCAGTCATCGGTTAGTGCGGTTGCGAGTTGGTTAACGAAGAACCGTGGTGAAATTCGACTCCGTGTTGACATTATTTTTCCTCTTTTAGAAACCGGAATTATTGGTGTTTATAGGACTTACGCAGTTCGGTCTGTAGTAGTGCAATCGATTGCGCGTCGGCGGTAAGAGCGAACTTTGGTCGTGACAGGAGATCGCTCCTACAAATATGCTTATAAGAATGGCAATAGATGAGTTTATTGTAGGACGTAAGTTGCGATGCGAGTTTTAGGGAACGCAGACCTGCATTCTCTACGACTCACGCTGATCGTAAATACATTCATGACAACTAATGATTATCTTCCGCCTCGGCCGTAGCGTCGGGGACACGGCCCAAGACCTGACATGCGGTGGCGGAGAGGATTCTATACCGCACACCGCCCCATATGATTTTGTCTTGAAACACGGTGTATACAGCGTTCAATCCCGCAACAAACATCGAGATTGGTGTGGCGAACGAAGTCATTCTGATGTTGTCGCGAAAGCCGTCCATGTCTCTGAGCACCTTGGGCAGATTTCGTGAGAAAATGCGATAGATATGGATTTCAATGAATGGTATTAGTAATGCAAGTAACACGAAAACCTGATTAAACTTGAAAGGCCAATTGATGTAGAACGGCAGGAGCAGGATGGAGGCAAACACAATAAGCGCCTTGGGGAGCAAACCCACCAGACTCAAACCCCACTGTGCGGGGAACCCCATTCTGTACGTCATGATCATCTGACGGTTCGTAAATTCCAGCACTTGCCTCCATGTACGGTTTGCGGTATGAGTTATAACAACGCATTCCGGAACAAAATGCACTTTGAGTTTTGAATCTCTCACCGCATGTGTCAGGTTGTGATCTTCGATGGTTGCGTTTTCCCATCGCCGCAGCACGTCCGCGTCCGAAATCAACTCACGGCGAATTGCGTTAGACCCACCCCATACCATGGTAAAACGGTGGTCACCTTGCACCCCAATCTGAAAATTTACCCAGATGGCTTCAACGAGTGAGGGGAGATTGAGCGTGTGCGGATAGTAAAATCTGGCTCCTACCGTCGCACCGATTCGCGGATCTTGGAGGGGCTCGACCAGTAACCTCAGCCAATCTTCCCTAACGGTCACGTCTGCATCAACGAAAGCGATAATCTCAACATCGTCGGGCAATTCCGAAATTGCGGTGATAAGGTTCTGCACCTTTTGGGAACGGGGTAGAGAATTGTCGATCACATTGGGTGCCAGTAGTGCACGTACATGGGAGTGTTCTTGGGCGAGTCTGCCGAGATGCGAATATGAAGAATCGTAATCCGATCCGCCGACTGCGTTGGTTACAAAGAACACCTCATGTTCGCCTGCATAATCTTGGCTCAGCAATATTTTGACACTTTCCTCGGTTTGGGCATCCCACCCGTAGTGGGGCGCGATAATCACGGCTTTCGGCGCATAGCGTGGCCGTTTTATTTTTCGCTCTCGGCGCGCATATAAAAAGGAGTGCATTACCAAGCAGATTTCTACGATGAGAAAAAAATACGCTATGGCGATGAGGTACGGGATGATAGCGTTGTGATTAAAACCCGGGAACTGCACGATGTCGTCGCAATCTCCTCAAACCTGCGCGGTTGGTGTGTTGTAAAGTCAGTCTCAATTCTAACACAACCGTAGACGAAGGTCAATCGATTTTGAGAATGGCGCAGGATGCGATTTGCGCCGTTGAAGACTTGACAAGAAGTCATATTTCCTTTAGAATCAACCTTGGAACAAAAACCGTAGGTTTAGTGTTAGCAGGCAATAACACGCGACAAATTAGAATCGCCCTGCTCTCGAAAGGCTCGAATAGGGAAAAATTCTACCGTTTTAGGGCGAGGCAATCACATAAATCGGCGCGTCCGTTTCTGCCGTACTAGGATGACAATTCATAAGATTTTCCAGTTGGAAACTTCATTTCAGGAGGGCAAAAAATGGCAATTGATGTTACTCAGAAGGATGGCGTTATCGTTTTGAAGCCTAGCGGAAAGCTGATCGGAAGCGCCGTCTCAGACCTCAGGAAGACAATTGATAGCGAACTGCCCGATAGCGGGGAAAATCCAAGGTTGTTAGTCGATTTCGCCGATGTGACAATGATGGACAGTTCCGGGCTAGGTACGTTGATGGGAACCCACGTATCCATCGCAAAAAAGGGAGGACGAATCGGTATCATCAACGTCGGCACAAATATCAAAAACCTGATTATAAGAAGTCGCTTAATTAGCACCTTCGAACATTTCGACAGCGAAAACGAGGCAGTTACGGCGCTCGCATCCTGAGCAAAGTGAATAAATCATTTGATGGTGTGCATCGGACTTGCATCACCGGCAACAAAACCCTCGTGTCGTTAACACCTAATCGAAACGCGATTGATAGATAAAGTCTGACGCCACCTGACTCGTAAGTCAACAGGTGTGGAGATGAAGTTCGCTTCCTCCGGGAACAGTATGGGGCGACTGCTTTCAATCCTGTCCGAACTTGAGCAAATCGAAAATTCCGTCATTTCTGGACAGGATAGATTTGAGTCCTTGAATGAAGCCTATCTGCAACTGACTCTGGATGCGATAAAGGCGAACGAAGGAGCGATACTACGCCTTGACCCCGCCAAAAGTCACCTTTATATCGAATCGTCAATCTTTCCCCACCCGATATCCGCTATTATTCCAATAATGGCGGAGGAAATCGACGCCATCCCACAATCGTCACCCATTCATATTGCCGATTTACCCGCATCTCTGACAGAACTTCAAGACCGAATTACGCAGCAACTACAGGGGTTTGGCGCTGACGTATGGATTCCCTTGCAGACCGATGGAGATTTCATAGGCATTATCGCCCTAGGAACCTCCTCAATCGGAATTGAAAAACAAACATGGGTAGACGTCCTGATAAGTACAGTTGCGAATCGCGTCGCTACTGCTATGGCATATTCGCGCGCCTTGCAAGAGATGCGCACTGCCAAATTGCGCCTTCTCTTGCTGTCCGATGTTACCGCTCAGATCAGCAAACTTCTGGATGTCGAAAGCATCGAGAAGGCGGCAATGAATCACGTTGTCTCCCTCTTGGACAGTGGGATGGGATATCTTTTGCTTGGCATTCCCGAAATGAGACAACTTGAGGTGAGAAGCCATGTCTTATTTGACGCGGATTCTCCAGCCGACCTGCATGGAATTGTCATCGATTTGGAGGGTCAAGAGGGAGAATCGCCCGCGTTCTCCATACTTCGGGATGTAGCTAATTCCGGTATCTCGCAGATTTGCAATGATGCGAACCAGGTCATGCCGTTTGGCAAAAGGAATCTAATTGCTGTTCCAATCTTCAGACGAGAGATTCTGGGTGTCATGGTGGTATGCGACAAGGCGGGGCTGGATGACGCGTCTCTCGAATTCGTCGACGAGGATCGAATTCTGCTCGAAGCCTTCGCCTATCAAATCGGCGTCTCGATTGAAAACGCCCGTCTTTACCAGGAAGCCCTTGAAAGGCGCCGGTTACAAGCCGAGATGGAGGAAGCTGCAAAAATCCAGGCGAACTTGCTGCCGGCAGCACAACCCAACATTCCCGGTTACGAGGCCGCCGGATTGAGTATGCCGCATCATGACGGCGTAGGCGGCGATTATTTCGATTTTATTCAAGAGCCGGATGGCAATTGGGGGTTTGTCATCGCAGACGTTTCCGGAAAAGGGATGCAAGCTGCGCTGCTGATGGTAATGCTTCGAACGTCGTTACGATCAGAGGTTGCGCGACAGAACAACTTGCTAGCTATGACAATGAGGCTGAATGCGCTCTTGTGCGAGGGAAGCATAAGCGATGCTTACGCAACCTTCGTCTACGCCCGATTACATTTGGACACGGGCACGTTGACATCGGTGAATGCAGGGCACAACTATCCAATCGTTATACGTTGCGATGGAAGCGTGGCGCAACTAGAAAAGGGAGGATCGGTTGTCGGAATGTATCCCGCTGATGTCTTGGCTAACATAGCCGAGTATCAGCAGGAAACGGTTCAGTTACATCACGGTGATACCCTTCTGCTTTACACCGACGGCGTGACCGACGCCTTGGACCCCAACGGCGACCCGTTCGAAGAGCAGCGTCTCTGCGACCTGGCGAGGCGAATACGTCACGCTAGTGCAAACGACATTTGTACCAAGATTCGCGACGCGGTTACGGAATTTCAAGGGGACACTCAACAGTTTGACGATTTGACATTGTTGGTTTTGAAAAGAAAATGAAGAGAGGTCACAACTATGAACCGTCCCAACGGCATCTCCGAGCGAGAACGTTTTTTCACGCTCTCGCTAGACATGCTGTGTATTGCCAGTTTTGACGGATTTTTCGTTGATTTAAATCCGGCATGGGAGCGAACACTCGGATTCACAATTGACGAACTCAAAGCCAAGCCGTTTATCGACTTCGTCCATCCCGATGACCAAGAGTCGACGATTGCAGAAGCCGAGACCATTATGGCAACGGGCAAAGATGTCGTTTCCTTTGAGAATCGCTACCAGTGCAAGGATGGAGGTTATCGGTGGATACTGTGGAGCGCCACGGTATCTCTTGAAAAACGTCTGTATTATGCCGTTGGCAGAGACGTCACGCGGCGAAAGCAAACGGACGACGCCTTGGAACAAGAACAAAGCCTTTTGAGCACGTTCATGGACAATACTCCCGATCACATTTACTTTAAGGATATGGCAAGCCGGTTTATCCGAATCAACAAAGCGGTAACGAAGCTTTTTCATCTTACCGATGCCGAAGAAGCGATTGGGAAGTCAGATGCCGACTTTTTCACGGAGGAACATGCACAACAGGCATTTGCGGACGAACAGCAAGTAATGAAGTCGGGCGCACCGATGGAAGCGAAGGAGGAAAAGGAGACCTGGCCCACCGGGCAGGAAACATGGGTATCAACGACGAAGGCGCCGTTGTATGAAACGTCAGGTAAAATCATAGGCACGTTTGGAATTTCCAGAGATATTACCGAGCGTGTGCACGCACAAGCGGAATTGAGGGCGGCGAAAGAAGCAGCCGAATATGCGGACCGCGCGAAGAGCGATTTTCTTGCCAACATGAGCCATGAGCTGCGCACCCCGCTAAACGCCATTATAGGGTTTGCGGAGATATTACGGGACGAGATTATTGCACCGATCAAGCCCGAACAAAAGGAACTTGTGACCGATATCCATACGAGCGGTCGCCATCTCCTTGACATGATTAACGACATTCTCGACTTGTCGAAGATTGAAGCGGGCACCATGGATTTAGACTTTGAATCCTTCTCCATCATACAAACTATGGAGGAGGTGAATACGGTCGTTAGCGCTTTAGCCGGCAAGAAGCGCATTCAACTCACTCGGGAATTCGATCAAGACATTACGATAACGGCGGACAAGACCAAATTCAAGCAGATTCTCTACAACTTACTCGCTAATGGCGTCAAATTCACAAATGAAGGTGGTCGAGTGACTACCACGGTTGAGATTTCGGACACCTTGTTGTTAATCCGAGTGACTGATAACGGTGTGGGTATTTCACCGGAAGATAAGGAGATGCTATTCCAAGCATTTACGCAAGTTGACGCATCGAAAGCACGTGCGCATGAAGGGACGGGTTTAGGACTCGCTCTTACAAAGCGACTGGTGGAATTGCACGGTGGAGAAATATGGGTCGAGAGCGCCGTCGGTGAAGGAAGTACCTTCTCGTTCACGCTACCGTTACAGCAGCATGTGGCTTCAAGCCCCGCTCCGCTGCCTACGAATCTTCCATCTCCAGCCAATAACCGAACCATCTTGGTCGCTGAAGATAACGAGCAGGCTGCGCAACTCTTGGGGATCTATTTGATGGAGGCAGGTTACCGCGTTGAATTCGCAACAGATGGCGAGGCGGCAATTACCAAGGCGGCAGAAATCAATCCGTTCGCAATAACCCTCGACATCATGCTTCCAAAGAAAGACGGCTGGCAAGTCCTGAAAGCACTAAAAGCGAATCCCACTCTTCAGTCTATACCCGTAATAATTGTTTCTATCACCGAAGAACGTCAACTGGGATTCGGGTTGGGAGCAGTTGACCATCTTGTAAAGCCGATTGATAAGACTGCCCTTCTCACCTCGTTGCGGTCGTTGCACCTTCCGGAACAGGACGGCAGCGTCCGCATTCTCATAGTCGATGACGATCCAAAGGCGATCCGATTGTTATCTACCGTTTTGGAATCCGAAGGATACGACGTGTTGAAAGCCCTTGGGGGCCAGGAAGGAATTGATTTGGCGATTGCCGAGGCGCCGGGTCTCATCATCTTGGATTTGGCGATGCCAGAAGTTGATGGCTTCCAAGTTGTAAAACGCTTGGCGGAAGATCCCCAGTCGTGCGACATTCCAATTGTGATTTGCACGGCGATGGATCTCAGCGACGAGGAAAAGGATCGCCTCAACGGTCAAATCCAATCCGTGATTGAAAAATCCGGGGATGTTAAACAGAAATTGCTGGATGCAATCAAGCAAATTGAGCGTATTCGGGCACCGAGTACACCATCCGCTGGTGAATAGATAAAGATGAGGTGTGTCGTGTAATTTGATTCGTAGCCCTCCAAAGGCTGGGAGATTCAATAAGGAAAGCGACAAGGATATAGACACATGAGCACTAAAAGTGTTTTAGTCGTTGAGGACAAGGAGCTAAATCAGAAGGTCGTTCGGATTGTGCTGGAGGCGGAGGGGTATAAAATGCTCGAGGCAGCCACCGCCGAAGAAACCTTCCAGATACTGAGCGCAAAAACACCGGATCTGATTCTGATGGATATCGCCCTTCCCGGCGGCATGGACGGAGAAGAATTGACTCGGCAGATTAAAACCGATCCCCGATGGCAGCATGTTCCAATCGTTGCCTTGACCGCGGCGGCAATGAAAGGCGACCGCGAGCGAATACTTGAAGCCGGGTGTGACGATTATATAAGCAAACCCATCGATACCCGCGTTCTTGTCGATTTTGTACGTAAGCATGCAGGAGAATCCAAGGCATGAGCACGCGCGCAGCACCCAAAATCCTCGTTGTCGATGATGACGGCATAAACATCAAAATACTTCAAATTCAGCTTGAAGCACAAGGCTATGTCGTGCTTACCGCCACCAGCGGAGGCGAAGCCCTAGAACTGATAGCGTCAACCCCTCCGGACCTGGTTCTGCTAGACATTCAGATGCCAAGGATGGACGGGTTTGAGGTATGCCGCCAAATTCGCGCGGAAGAATCAACACAGTTTGTCCCCGTAGTGATGGTTACCGCGCTAAAAGATGCCGCCGATCGTATCCAGTCCATTCAAGCGGGTGCGGACGATTTTATATCGAAACCGTTTGATGGCCATGAAATCGTGGCGCGTGTCGGCTCGCTGCTGCGAATCAAAGAGTACCGTGACGAACTGGAAGAACATAATGCCCGTTTGCAAGCCGAGTTAGAAATGGCGCGGCAAGTCCAAGAGATTCTGATGCCGCAGAACGGAATTGTCGATCTGGCGGGATTCGAGATTGTGTCGCATTCCACTCCGGAGATAGAAGTGGGCGGGGATTTCTTCGATTTCTGGGAAATACAGCCCGGTCGTGTGGGACTATTCATTTCCGACGTGATGGGTCACGGTGTTTCCGCCGCACTCGTTGCCGTGTTCATGAAGACGGTTGTCGGGGAGATCAGAGATCTGTTGGGAAACGATCCCGGACAACTGCTTACCGCGCTAAACGCTCGGTTTAGCAATACTATTAGTTCGCAGATGTTCATGTTCGCGACTGCGTTTTACGCTGTGATGGATTTGTCTAACGCATCGATTTCCTGCGCAAATGCCGGGCACCCGCATCCGTTTCTCATCCACCGGCACCGGCGTACATGCGAGTTCCTTAGTCAAGGGATTGTCGGAAAAGGGCTAGGATTGTTGGCTGACTCTGTCTACGAAACCGCCAATTACGACTTTGACCACTGCAGTAGGATGTTGCTCTATACGGATGGCGCGTACGAGGCGAGAAACCCGGAGAAGGAAGAATTTGGAGTTCGACGACTTGAGCAAGCCGCCGTACAACAAACGGAGGAATCCGGGGCTGCACTGGTTAGTCGGCTACGGGACTCCATCGACAAGTTTAGAAACGGGATTCCAACGGATGACGATTTAACATTCGTTGCTGTCGATGTTGCCGAACCGGAGAATTCAACCGGCTCAACCAACTAAACAATAGCCATGCGCCGATAGGCGGGTGCGGTGAAAGGCACACGACGCGTTCGTTGATCTTGGTTGGATGCTAATCGTCTGGTTTGTTGGAAGGATTTGTGTCCCGCCGACGTTGTTCATCAGTCGAAAGACTAAATCTAACTCGAACATCCGTTCCGCCAAATGAGTTCGGTTCCATTTTCACTTCGTCCGAAAGTTCCTCTACCATGTAGATTCCATGTCCCCGTTCTCGATCGGGCGCACGCCGTTGGGATATCTCCTCGAGTTTTTCCGCTGTTAACCAACTCCCCCTGTCCCGCGTTCCCTTGTCCCTGACAAGAATATCGAGTTGGTGGTCGTTCACATCAATACTGATAGCGATTCCCTTGTCATCACCTTCCGACCCGTGCTCAATAGCATTCCCACAGATTTCATCAATTGCGAGTTGAATGTCCGCAATGCGCTGTTGGCAGAATCCGATTTGTTGAGCCAATTGTTTGAGAAAGGCGAGAACAGGCTCAATATACCACAAACGGCTCGGCAGATGGATTTCAATGTGCTCTTGTCCCATGTTTTTTTCGAAAGTTGATGGACTGAAGATGGGTTTTCGCTCGGATGGTAACGCATATATTACCGCCGCGCAGGCAAGTTCAAACCAACTGCTTAGGACATTGACATCTCGACATCGTGCGGATTGTCTTTGGCTTAAGTAAAGCTCGCATACCGATTAACCCCAGCCAGGATGAAACTTCCACGGTATGTACACACTGTGTGCGGCTATTTGACCTAGGTCAAAAAGCTGAGATTGCGCTGCTTTCCGACTCATAAATCTCTACGACGCTAGAAGCGCCGGTGAGATCGAAAGTTCGTTTAATGTTGTCCGCCAGCCCGCACACCTTTACATCACCGCCCCTTTGGCGTATCCGCTTTGCTGCACCAACTATCGCTCCGACTCCCGTACTGTTGATATGTTGCACGCTTCCAAGGTTCACGATTATTTTCTGAGTTTTGCTTCCAAGCAAATCTTCCAAGTTTTCTCGCAGATCTGAAGCTACATAACTTCCAAGGTCATCTTGAACTTCAATAACTGTTACATCGGAGTTTTCTCGGACGGTCATGGATCCGTTTGACATTTTAAAATTCCTCTCATTCCTCAAGTTTTCCCATTCATGATTGAACGGACATCGTTCGACAATTGTAGCAGAAGCGAAACAGCAAAGTCAAAGCAAATCAAAATCGCAATCTACGCAGATTCGACGTCAATTAGTGTATGGGTACATCACGCGACTATGCAAGGGATGTGTGATGG
The DNA here is from genome assembly GCA_028820655.1 of Candidatus Poribacteria bacterium. Classification (GTDB taxonomy): domain Bacteria; phylum Poribacteria; class WGA-4E; order WGA-4E; family JAJDTR01; genus JAJDTR01. Next base: position 147,631 of record JAPPIK010000006.1, read on the forward strand.
AACGCATTGAAGTTCCCGGTTGAGTTCCGGATTGTCCTTCAAATTTGAATCGTCGAATCACAGATACCAGGTGATTGCCAACGTCGCTTTTCCCTCCTTTCTTCACTTTTCTACACCTCCGCACCAGACTTGGAAGGGGCTGCCGCTGCAACACAAGAATTAGACGCAATTGCGCCGTAGGAACTTAAGATTGCAGTTGCAAGTCTTAATTCGCTTATGCTATACTATATAAGTTTTAGCTAATTGTGGGCGGCGATTGGCCTATTCCGAGGATAGGAACCTGACAAAGGAGGCATCTGGTTGAGTTAGATTTAACACTTTTTTCGAAATTCAGATGAAGCCAGATAAGTTAATGAACGAGGATTCAAACAAAGAAGGGTCGACTATAGATCAAACTGATACAGCGATGGAGGCAGAAACCGATACCCTGGAGAAACTTCAGGAAGAGTCTCCGGGCGAGCAAATAGAGGGTACTAGCGAGAATGTGCAAGATGCCGTTGATAGCGAAGGTTCAACGGTTGATGCAGAGTCTGCCGTTGCGTCTGATAATGCAGAGGAAGATTCCACCGAATCTTCAGAAGCCGGTACGTCTGGCGAGATTTCGGAAGATTCTCGGCAGCCGCATTCTGAGTCGCCATTTGCGGACAACGAAGCATCAGAATCCGGCGCATCGCTGTTGAGCGACGAGTCCCTCGAAAAAGCATACGACAATTCAATCAAAGCTTTCTCCGAGGGGCAGATCGTAAAAGGCAGCGTTGTAGAACTCAATCGTGACGAAGTCATGATCGACATTGGGTTCAAGTCTGAGGGATATATTCCGTCTTCCGAGTTTGACGCAACCGAGGAAGGTTTACCGCTAGTTCAGGTAGGCGATGAGATTGATGTTTACATTGTCCGCAGGGAAGATGCTGACGGACAACTTGTGCTTTCGAAGAAACTCGCAGACCAGACCCGTATCTGGGATGAAATCGCCGCAGCATGTGAACAAGAGCAGACCGTTGAAGGAAAAGTTGTAGAGAGAATCAAAGGCGGACTTCGCGTCGATATCGGATCTTTACGGGCATTTCTTCCAGCTTCACAGATAGAGTTGCGTCCAATTCCAAATCTTGACAAATACGTTGGGGAGACACTTGAACTCAAGATCGTAAAACTTAACAAACGGCGTCATAACATCGTGTTATCCCGGCGGGCGTTACTGGAAGAGGAACTCGTCGCACGCAAGACGGAATTGCTTGGCGGCCTTGAGGTAGGACAAACTCGTGCTGGAGTGGTCAAGAATATCACCTCGTTTGGTGCCTTTGTTGATTTGGGCGGCATCGACGGTCTTCTCCATAAAACCGATATGTCGTGGAAGAAGGTAAATCAACCTTCCGAAATCGTTTCGATCGGTGATGAGATTGAGGTGCTTGTTATAGGTGTTGACCACGAAAAGGAGAAAGTTTCATTAGGGTTAAAACAGAAAACGCCAAATCCTTGGGAGGGCATTGCGGAGAAATATCCCGTAGGCACTAATGTCAGAGGAACGGTCGTCAACATCGTTAATTACGGAGCATTCTTGGAGTTGGAAGAGGGTGTTGAAGGATTGATTCACGTCTCGGAGATGTCATGGACGCGACGCAATGTGGCGCCCTCCAAGTTTGTTACAAAGGGCGATGTGATTGAAGCAATTGTTCTCGACATCAACAAATCTTCAAAGAGAGTCTCACTTGGATTGAAACAGCTGGAACCAAATCCTTGGGAGCAACTCGGGGAGAAATATCCGATTGGCGGGAAGATTGTAGGTCGTGTGCGTAATCTCACCGATTTTGGCGCATTTGTCGAGATTGAAGAGGGAATCGATGGCTTAATCCACGTTTCGGATCTCTCTTGGGTTAAACGCGACGTTCACCCGCGCGAGATTCTAAAGGAAGGCGACGAGGTTGAAGTGGTGGTCTTGCAGATTGATCCCGCCGAACAACGTGTGTCGCTAGGGTTAAAGCAGGTTGAACCAGACCCGTGGTTACAGGTGCCGGAAAAATATAAGATCGGCACGGTGGTGCGCGGCGAAATCATGAACTTAACCAGTTTCGGTGCATTTGCCAAGCTAGAAGATGCCGTCGAAGGTCTTATACATATATCCGAACTGGCTGACCGTAGGATTGAAAAGCCGGAAGAGATCGTTTCAATTGGCGATCAATTGGAACTGAAAGTTATTCATCTCGATGTCACCGAGCGCCGGATTGGTTTAAGTTTGAAAGCGGCGCTAGCCGAGCAGGAACGGGCAACAACGGTTCAATATCAAGAAGAGCAGACTGAGAGTAAGGATGAAGAACCGGCAACATTAGGCGCTTTGCTCAAAGAAGAATTAGATAAGCCAAATTCGGATAGCTGACTCCCGAACCGCAACAGCGCGGTAAGGGATTTTCAAAACCTATCAGTGCGAATTCTTCGAAGTTCCCACCTTTGTTTTGGCGCGTCCGAGCGGGTGTTACACGGCCTCGGTTCCATAAACCGTCGGGTGTGGCATCTTTCGAGTTCGCCAAATTCAGGCATTCATCCGAAATTGACGACTCAATCGTGCATTGGATCATTCGGCGGTTGACCACGCTCGCACGCTTGTCAATGCCGTAGCTTGTCTTGACAAGGTTGCCATTTTTGAGTGTCATGTGAAATCTGCCCCGCCCTCATTCTGACTTTCGGATCTCACCTAGAATTGGTAGATGAACACCCTTCCCTCAGATCGCGGCAAGTCGGCCTATCTCATTGTTGCATCCAAATTCTGAAGATATGACGTAAACTTTTCCAGAGTGGCACGGCCGAAAGTTTTCAGTTTTCAATCCCGCAACTTCCCGGATGCTTCGAAAGAGGAACTATGTTACCGAAGAGAGTTTACTTTGCCCTAATAATAATTCTATACGAGGAGACACGAATTGAGCCAGAACTATTTGTTTACGTCAGAATCCATCACTGAAGGACATCCGGACAAGGTTGCGGATCAGATTTCCGATGCCGTGCTAGACGCAATCATGTCGGAAGATCCGATGGGTCGCGTGGCTTGCGAGACACTTGTGACAACCGGGCTTGCGCTTGTCACCGGTGAGATTACCACGAACGCGAACCGTGTGGATATCCCGTCGCTTGCTCGCAATGTAATACGAGAAATAGGTTACACCGATGCGAGTTATGGATTTGACGCCGATCACTGCGCATTATTGACTGCGATTGATGAACAATCTCCCGACATTGCAATGGGAGTTGATCGTCTAGGCGCGGGCGATCAAGGCATGATGTTTGGCTATGCGTGTAACGAAACGCCGGAATTGATGCCCATGCCAATTACCCTGGCGCACAAACTCACTCGACGACTAGCCGAAGCGCGAAAAACGGGTATACTCGAATTCCTTCGCCCGGACGGGAAATCTCAGGTGACCGTTAAATACCGTGATGGCGTGCCCGTCAATGTGGATACGGTGGTCATCTCCACTCAACACCATCCGGACGTGCCCGACGGGGTGTTGAAAGAGGGCGTGGTCGAAGAGATTATAAAACGTGTCATTCCCGACGATTTGAGAGGCGCCGACATCAAATATCACATCAATCCGACCGGCAGGTTCGTCGTGGGAGGACCGCAGGGCGATTCGGGCTTAACCGGTAGGAAGATCATTGCCGATACCTACGGTGGGATGGGCAGGCACGGCGGTGGAGCGTTTTCCGGCAAAGATCCGACAAAGGTGGATCGGAGCGCATGCTACGCCGCTCGACATGTGGCGAAGAACATCGTTGCCGCGGAACTCGCGGATCGATGCGAAGTGGAGGTTTCCTACGCCATTGGAGTGGAAGAACCCATCTCAATCATGGTCGAGACCTTCGGCACGGGCAAGTTTGAGGATGAACAGCTTACAAACCTTGTTCAGAAACAGTTCGATTTGACACCGTATGGGATTATCCGGCGCCTTGATTTGCGAAAACCGATCTACAAAAATACGGCAAGTTATGGACATTTTGGACGGAATGAAACGGGATTCACGTGGGAATTAACTGATTATACCGACTTGCTCAAATCGGAAGCCGGAATTTAAAGGAGAAGAAATGGACTGCGATATCAGGAGTCGCAACTTGGCGGCAGAAGGAAAGCAGCGAATCGACTGGGCGGATCGTTTTATGCCCGTACTGCGTTTGATTCGCGAGCGTTTTGAGAAAGACCGTCCGCTGGAAGGGGTAAGAGCGGCGGCGTGTTTGCACGTCACGACGGAAACCGCGAACCTAATGCGGGCGCTGAAAGCGGGCGGAGCGGAGGTGGTTTTGTGTGCCTCGAACCCACTGAGCACGCAGGATGATGTGGCGGCATCACTCGTCGTACACGATGGCATACCGGTGTTTGCCATCAACGGCGAAGACACCGAAACCTACTATCAGCATATCGACGCCGCTATCAATTCGGGACCGATGATTACCATGGACGATGGCGCCGATCTTGTCTCTCGACTTCACGGCGAAGATATGAACCCCGCCCTTGTCGACAATGTGTTTGCGGGGACGGAGGAAACAACCACGGGCGTGATTCGTTTGAAAAGTATGGCGAAGGAAGACGTCTTGAAATATCCCATTATCGCGGTCAATGACGCCAAGACAAAGCACTTTTTCGACAATCGATACGGCACGGGACAGAGCACGCTGGACGGCATTATTCGCGCAACGAATCTGTTGATCGCCGGTTCGACGGTTGTTGTAGCAGGCTATGGGTGGTGCGGTCGAGGTGTCGCGAACAGGGCCCGCGGATTGGGCGCAAATGTCATCGTCACCGAAGTCGATGCCCTCAATGCGCTTGAGGCGGTAATGGACGGGTTCCGCGTCCTACCGATGACCAAAGCTGTGACAGAGGCGGACGTTGTAGTGACCATCACGGGCGACATACACGTTCTTCGACGCGAACATTTCGAAGCCATGAAGGATGGCGCGCTCATTTGCAATTCGGGGCACTTCAATGTCGAAATCAATATCGACGATCTTGAGGAACTAAGCGTCGAAAAGAAGGTTGTGCGCAATTTTGTCGAAGAGTACACGTTAAGGGATGGGCGCAGACTCCATCTTCTGGGCGAAGGCCGGCTCATTAACCTTGCTTCGGCTGAGGGGCACCCGGCGAGTGTCATGGACATGAGTTTTGCAAATCAGGCTCTCTCTGCGGAGTATATCGTCAACAACCATGAAAGCTTGGAGAAAAACGTTTACGTTGTTCCGGAAGGGATTGATACATTGATTGCCGAGCTGAAACTCCAAGCACTTGGCGTCGAGATTGACGCGCTTACGGCGGAACAACAGACCTATCTGAGTTCATGGACAATGGGCACCTAATCCAGTGGCGAGATCCGGAGTTAGCCGCCGAAGCATCTATTTGAGGAGTTCACTTCCATGAAAACGTCTGATCGTTGGGAAAATTGGATTCTACTCGCATCCGCCGTAGCGCTTCTTCCGATCTGGTTGGCTCAATCAGAAGGGGTTTCCATGCCTGGCAGCGTACTTAGTCTGCTTCAGGTTTTACAGTTTGTCTTGCTCGTTGTGCTTGTCACGATCCTGATTCGGCGTATTCGGAGAGTGGTGGCGGCGTTCCGCGAAAACAAGAATCGGTGAGATTAAGCGGGATCAATTAAGCGAATGGCGAAGGCGTTACCAAATCCTGCTTGCTATTCACTCGCTTGATTGTTTCGCCCAGCCTAAGGACTAAAGATGTAATTAGCAAGATTAATGATGAGGTTCTTGCTTAAACCTTGTGAATTTCATGGTTAGAGATGTGCTCGGTAACGGTCCGAGTAAGAACATCAACTTTAACGGCAAGCGTATCGTGTTCTCGGCTCATTTGCGAACGCAAATCATCAATGCGTTTGTCCAGATGGATCCGAAAATCATCAAGTCGTTTGTTTATGGCGTTGGTTGTTATTCTGGTAGCGAATAATACTACGGCTACTATTATCGCAGGTTGTATCCACGCGCTTATGGATTGATCCATCGTAATTCCCCTTTTGAATAATTGTAGCAAGTAACCATTATGTTAGTAATTATAACATAAAATTAGTCAAAATGCTATACTTCACCTTGTATAACTTGGTAATATACGACGGTTTGAATGCAACGTTGGCTAGAAAGTCAAAACGCCTCATATGCGGAAAAATGGAGATTACACACACTTCAGAGCTAATCCGGTTGCTTCTCGGTTCGGCGTGTTCCCCAACTGCTAAGTCTGTATCAGTAAATCCGGACCGCACATTCAGTTAGGATAGTTCGACAAATCCACGCGCGTGATTCACCATGCGGACGAGTTCCTTTCATCATCTCTAAGTCTTGTCACCGGATATTGGCAAAGCAACTAATCGAATAAACAGAGCATCCCTTCCTAATTGACCACCCTAAATGCATCGTATCCCATTAAACATCCTGTTAGTGAGGTTTCTTCCAGATGAGTATCTTGGTTGTCGGATCGGCGGCACTCGATTCGGTTGAAACACCGGCCGGACGTGCCGAAGATGCCCTCGGCGGATCTGCCATTTATTTTTCCACCGCGGCGAGTTTTTTTGCTGAATCCATACGAATGGTCGCTGTCGTCGGCGACGATTTTCCGCGGGAGCATGTCGCATTTCTTGAGTCGCGGAACATCGACATTGAAGGATTGGAACAAGTGACAGGTGGGCGAACGTTTCGTTGGGGAGGACGCTACACCGACGATCTGAACTCGGCATCTACACTCTTTACCGAACTCAATGTGTACGGTGACTTTCAGCCAAGATTGCCGCAGTCTTATCGGGATACTCCGTACGTGTTTTTGGCAAACATCAATCCGGAGTTACAACTCAACGTGCTCGAACAGGTCAATCGGCCGAAGCTTGTTGTTTGCGACACCATGAATCTTTGGATCAATAACAGCCGCACAGCGTTGATGGAAACGCTTGAAAACGTAGACATTTTAATCCTGAACGACACCGAGGCGCAGCTATTGACTGAGGAAAGCAATCTTATATCGGCAGCCAAGAAGATTCTTACTTACGGTCCAAGCCGAGTGATTGTCAAGAAGGGCGAGCACGGCGCCATGTCCCTCACGGAGACGACCTTCTTCTCCGCTCCGGCGCATCCGCTCGAATCGGTGTGCGACCCGACCGGTGCGGGCGACAGTTTCGCAGGCGGATTCCTCGGTTATGTCGCTTCGGTCGGCGACAGTTCCGAGGTCACAATCAGGCAAGCCATCATGTACGGCACTGTCGTCGCGTCGTTCAATGTCGAAGATTTTAGCCTGAATCGTCAGCGCGACCTGAATCGCGCGGAGATCGACCGCCGCTACCAAGAACTGAGAGAGTCGACACGGTACTGAAGTCTCGGCTTAGAATTTAGGGGTACCACCAATACCATTTCGCTTGGAGAACAGTGCGTAGAGTAAAGTGCTTATTTCGCTAGGACTTACACGGTTACGCGGTCTATCACCCGGTAGGATAAAGTGACTGAACAAGGAGCGCGATAGAGATCCCTTGAACTCCGAATCGCGACTCCAACCGTCGAAATTTGCCAGTTTCGCACCGTCATTTTGGAGAAATGGTATTACCGTATCGCGGTTGAAACGTGGTTTCGGTTTAAGCCAGGTGTGCGGTGAAAACAACACGGAGTGGAGATGGTGAGCCGTGCCCATCTTACAAGAGATTACATGATGTGAATCGCGCGATCATACGCCGCTTCAGCCGATTCCATAACTGCCTCGCCTAGCGTCGGGTGAGCGTGAATGGTGTGCGCTAGTTCTTCTACCGTAGCTCCCAAGCCGATCGCTACAACGGCTTCGTGGATCAGATCCGATGCGTGAGCGCCGACAATATGCGCGCCTAGGATGTCCCCGGCTTCGGAGTCGGAGACAATCTTGACGAATCCGTCCGTTTCGCGCATGCCGATCGCTTTGCCGCTTGCGGCGTAAGGGAATCTGCCCACCTTGACCTCGTACCCTTCCGAGGCGGCTTCGTCTTCTGTCATACCCACTCTAGCGATTTCGGGAATTGTGAAGACGCACCAAGGGACGGTGCCATAATCCATTTCTGCCTCTTCTCCCATACAGTTTCGCGCCGCTACAACTCCTTCTGCCGATGCGACATGAGCGAGCGCGTATCGACTGCACACATCGCCAACGGCATAAACGCCCGGAACGCTGGTCTCCATCCGTTCGTCGACTATGATTTTTCCTTTCTCCGTTTGAACTCCGGCGCGTTCCAGCCCAATGTTCTCGGAGTTCAATTGTCGTCCAATGGAAATCAACATTTTTTGAGCCGAAAATTCTTCGCCGGATTCCAGCTTTGCCGTAACGCCGGCTTCCGATTTCTCAACATGCGTTACGTTGGCTCCGGTCTTGATCGTGATGCCTTTTCGTTTCATCGACTGTTGAACATGCCTGACAACCTGAGTGTCCTCGGTGGCAAGGATGGTCGGCAGCAGTTCAAGGACAGTAATTTCGGTGCCCAGACCATTGAAGATGGAGGCGAATTCGCAACCCGATACGCCGCCGCCGATTATGATTAGGCTTTTCGGCAACTCGTGCAACTCCAAGACACCGGTTGTGGTCAACACCTGCCGCTCATCAATCTCGAAGATTGGAATATTCGCCGGCTCGGAACCCGTGGCAATAATAATTCTCGATGCATGAATATGTTCCACCGAGCCTTCGGATGTGTCCACTTCAATCGTGTTGGAGCCAGTCAACCTACCAAATCCGTTGACAGTGTGAACTCGATTGGCTTTCAGCAGTTGCCCGATGCCCTTGGTCAGTTTCGCGACGGTTTCATTCTTGTGAGCCAAAACTTGGGGATAGTCGATTTCGGCGCCTTGAATCTTGATACCAAACCCGCCGGCGTCATGCACTTGGGTCATCAAATTGGCGACGGCATAGAGCGTTTTGGTCGGTATGCAGCCACGATTCAAGCAAGTGCCTCCCCAATCCCCTTGTTCAATCAAGCAGACCGTACCGCCCAATTGCGCTGCCTTGATCGCCGCAACATAACCTCCGGGCCCGCCCCCAATAACAGCAACGTCAAATGTGGACATTTACCCCTCCGTTAAATCAAACTCCTTGCGAAATGAACGCGGGCTATTATATGCACGTGCAGAGTTAGTGTCAAGGCGATTTGACTGCATGCCTAGAAATTAACTACCATCAATTTGTGGCATCTTAACAGGTATAGCTCCTTGTAGAGCCGATCTCCCGGTCGCGATATGGAATTGACGACCATTCTTCCACACGTCCCACTTTCCATCGTTCTTCCTCACGAAGCTTTTACCGGTCACAGATTACCGGCCACTGCTTTTCCTCTGAATCCATTTGACAACATCTTGTGGATGTGATATGATAAGGGGGCTTGGATGGAGAATACAAACTCAAGACATTCGCTAACTAAAGTTGACGTGAAAGGCTTCAATCGCCTTGCCAATAAATTGACTACGGAGTGTTTTTGAAATGACCTACGTGATAGCCGAACCGTGTATTGATGTAAAGGATACCGCCTGTGTTGACGTTTGCCCCGTGGACTGCATTCACCCGACATCTTCGGCGGACGATTTTGACGACGAGAACCAGCTCTACATAGAACCTGAAGAATGCATCGACTGCGGAGTATGCGAACCTGAATGTCCGGTGGAGGCAATTTTTATGGAAGAGGATGTTCCGGAAGAATGGGCTCACTTTACGCAACTGAACGCGGACTATTTCACTAGGCGGGGCTAATGACCGCCAGCGGGCGTTTGTGTTGCCTCATTGATGAAACCGGCATGAAACCAACTCGATAACCGGCTTGATGTGTCGACGGTGAGATATTGGTCGACTTCTGGTGGGAATCGTCGGTTGAGCCTTTTCCTCCGTTTTCTTGTATTTGTATCCGTCAATCTTTGCTTACGGCGGCATGAAGTGACAGTATGCCCTTCACCGTGCATCCCGTACTCGGTAAAGTTGGAATCACAGACGCTCGTCAGTTTATTAACCCGGTACCGGAATACTCCCTTCACATTTCTTCCTTGGAACACACCCTAAAATCCTTTACTGCAGAGCGAAACAGGACGATTTTCGATCCGTTTCGCAGTACGAGTTTGATTTCGTTCGGACTTTCCCAGTCTACGTTACCGAGAAATATTTCCCCTTCACGCATTGTCACTTCAATCGGAACTCGATTCTCACGCGCATCGATAAGTTGTCGTGTGTCAATTTGGAATCCATCCTCGGATGCGCCCACCGGCCCCAGTTTTTGATCTCGAACTGATTCGTCATAGCGGAGGATTTCTTGCAATTTGTCGGTATCTTGGACTTTATGGCAGAATTTTAGCTTTGTCCGCGAGACTTCAATATTATCGTCATCAATGCGGAGTATGAATTCATGTTTATTGAATCCTCGAATAGTTCCTGACATGAATTGGTGGTCGTACAAGCCAAAAACCATGTCGGTTTGAAATTCTATCTGCTTTTGAATGTAAAGGTTGCCGAATGTAGGTCGACTCACGCGCTTCGATCGCGGTTTCGGAGCAGTGGAACCGTTGGCGTGTTTTTTTGTCACGTCATTGATTCGGTGCTCAACATCTTTGAGCGGTTCTGACTGCGACCCGGCAGCGCCCGCCTGTTCGACATTTCCTGCTTCAAACGATTGATCCAGATTGAAACCCTTTTCCGGGTGCTGCGACAGGCTGCCAAGATAATCGCGCGGGATAACCGCTTTGCCTTGGCGTAGCCATTTCCGTTCGATTGGCGAAAGCAAGACTTCGACATCTTGAGCGACCAGCCCTCTTTTCCCTTCGACGACGCTGTATTGCACGCGTTGTCCAATTCGAAGTTCATCGTCTTCCCAGTATTTCACAGAAGAATTGTGTAAAAAAACATCCGCATCTCCACTGTCTTGTGCGATGAATCCGAACCCCTTTTCAGGATTATAGTATTTGATTCGCCCCGTGGGCATATTTTCCCTCCTTGGCGAGACCCCAGCGCGGTTAATCGCGAGTAGGTGCATTATCACGTTTTACTAATCTATAGCGCAAGTTGCTACTCACAAAATTGTAGATATGTACCGTCGAATTTGATCGAAAATGGTGTATTAATCGCGGAGAATTCGTAGCAATCAAACGACTGAATAAGGAGTGCGATAGAGCGTCCCACTGTCAGTTTGCGTATCACAGGCACATCCTAACAGACCAATCGACTGAATGAGATCGACCACACGGATAGTGAGGGAGCGACTGAATTGACAGCGAAGAAGGTAAGATCCCATAGCCAATCCCACACAATAGAGAGCGCTCATGCTACAAAGGTGGCGGCTTGGGGTATATTATCTTGGTTTTGTCGCTCGCCATACGATCGAGTCGAGTTTTTTTACCATTTTTCTTGGATAAGAACGACAAATCGATGTGGAAAGATTCAAAGATAAAGAATCGGGGACTCGGTAAATTAACACACCAGAGATGGCAACTATGCGAAACACAGTTGCGGCAACTAGGGTAACGGGTTCGGACGACTTTGGCTCCCTGCGTGATACGGTTGCTTCAATCGCGACAGGATTGCAACCGATACGGCAGGTCGTACTGGTTACGGCAGCGGCGTGGACAAGTGATGCAGGCAAACTATGTCTACTCTCGAAGGTAGGGGAGCAATGGCGACCGGAGGGAGGCGGCATACACGTGATGTTGGGGCAAAACGGGATGGGGTGGGGAAGCGGTGTTCACTGCACGGTTAGCAATCCGCCTCAAAAAGCGGAAGGGGATTCCAAGGCGCCGGCGGGTGCATTTAGACTCGGTCCCACGTTTGGCTATGATGCAGAGCCTCCAACGGGCACATCAATTCCATATCGATGTATCACCGAAGACGATTATTACGTCGACGACGTTGAATCGGAGGATTACAATCGGTGGGTAAGGCTCGACGGAAACGCGGAATCACCGGAGCGAAAGTGGAATTCATGGGAGGAGATGAAACGTCCCGACCACCTGTATGAGTTGGGCGTCGTTGTCGAACACAACGCCGCGCCTGTCGTAAACGGCAGGGGGAGCGCCATCTTCCTTCACGTGTGGCAAGCGAGAGGAGTACCGACCGCGGGATGCACCGCCATGGCGAAGGACGATCTCGCCGCCCTCATTCGATGGCTGAAGCCCGTCGAAAATCCGTGCCTTATCCAAGCGCCAGTCGATGAACTGGGACGATTGCGGCTTGACACGGCTGCCTTCCCGTAGGATCGACCTCCTGGTCGCGACCCGCTTCCTACCGCGGTTCGAGTGGTATAGTCTTGACCGCCCCATACTGTAGGAGCGATCTCCGAATCGCGACCTACTTCTTTCCCCGACCGATACGGTATAGTATTGACCACCCATAAAATGAGTGCTACTATCTTCCGATAGGATCAACTGAGATCAAGCGAGTGAATAGCGAGCGCGATAGAATTCCCATAGAAATCCCTTTCGAATCGCGATGGAATACAGGAGAAGATTATGAGCACAGAATACCCTCCGCTCATCAATGAAATCGTTCAGAAACTTGATACACGCCAACCATTGCCCCCGCTCGCGCCGGAGAAGGAGTGGGATTCCGAACTGACGAAACAAATCCAGGCAGCCTCTATAGCGGATCTATTTAACGGCCGGGCGCTCAAAGATCCGTCCTTGGCAAATGCGGTGAAGTCCGCACTGTTACTCTGGAATGATGCGTTGGACGACTCTCACGACATTTCACAGGGTGTCCGCTCCAAGACGGGCAGTTATTGGCACGGCATCATGCACCGGCGCGAACCGGATTACAGCAATTCCAAATACTGGTTTGCGCGGGTGGGAAGCCATCCAATCTTCCCGGCGCTGCGGGCGCGCGTTCTTGAAATCCTCAAGGCTGATTCAAGCCAATCGGAGCAACTTGCCCGCTACGCGGAGGCAATCGAGCGAAACGACAACTGGGACGCCCCGCAATTCATCGACTGGTGCCAAGACGCCGCCAAGCATGCCGATGACGAGGTCGTCCAGTTCCTGCAAACCGTGCAAGTCGAGGAGATGAAACTCCTGCTCGACTACTCCTGCCGAAATGCGCTGGCATGAAAACGGGTGGACTACTGTTAGGCTTGATTCCTAGACGCGGCGAACGTGTGTCGTTGTTGTTAGATACCATCAGCGGGTGGACAACGAGTGATCAACTGAGCAAACAACGAAGGATCAAGCGAATGGATAATGAGCAGGATTTCTATCGCACTCCATAATCGGTCGCTTAATCTATTCGTTCTTTTGACCTATAGAGATCCCATAGTAGATCACCGGTGAAAAAAATTTTCTAGAGATTCTTGTTCATTCCCCACGAAGAAACGGCTGCTTCGAATAGAAGCTGAAAACGTCACATACTCCGCAATCCCCAGTAGGACAACATGCGGCAACCTAAGCTAGAATAGTCAAAATTCGTATGAAAACCTCACCTCAAGATAACGCTCAACAGTGGATTGAAAGCTGGAAACAGGCATCGGTTGCATTAAAGGCTATCAAACGACACGAGCTCCGCAACTACGATTATGCGAAGAACCAAGCCATCGTGGACGGAATGTTGCAATGGGCTTTTGAACATCGAACGGTGCGATTGGATAGCGGGTTGGTCGAACAACAACGCCTTTTCATGAAGATGAAATCATCGTAAGTGAACCCAGACGTGAATCTCGCACGAACACACACTCGTCGCGACCGGTAGAGGAGAATTACAATGGCGATGATTGAAATCGGATCCGCCAAACAGCTCTTCTTCGATGATTTCCTGATCGAGAGCTTAACCAACGCAAAACAGGGGCTGAACCCCGCGGTAAAGGTGGATGACAACCCCATCCTCCGACCGGAATGCCCGTGGGAAGGAAACTTCATGCGGCCCAACTCGGTGGTTTTCGACCCAACCGAGCAGATCTTCAAGATGTGGTACTTCTCCTCGACCACGACCGTACGCCTCGAAAACGGGAAGCCGGTTCCCGGCGGCGCGTCGGGCTTGCTCTGGGACACCCGAGGCGAAGTGAGGTGTCTGGCGACCTCCGAGGATGGGATTCACTGGGAACGACCGTCGTTGGGTCTCGTCGAGTTCGAAGGCTCGACGGATAATAACATTCTACCGGAGAAAGAGAATCTGCCGAAGGTACCCGGCTTCTTGGATCTGCGCGAGAGCGATCCCGCCAAGCGGTACAAGGCAATGATCATGATCGGCGACACGCAGACACGAGGGATGCAATACGATCTGTTCTATTCCCCGGACGCGCTCGACTGGACTCCTTACGAAGAAAACCCCGTGATTGACACCGGCCAGGAATTGGGACGTTGGGCGGGTCGATTCCAAGGCTGGGATCCGATACGCGAGACATACTACGTCACCATGGAAGCCAGCCACCACTGGCGCGGACCTTACGGCAAACGGCTTGTCGGCAGGGCGGAAAGCCCGGACATGATACACTGGAGCGAGCCGGAGATTATCCTGGTACCGGACGAGCACGATTTTCCCGACACCGAGTTCTATAGCATGCCGGTCATCCCCTACGAGGGAATCTACGTCGGGCTGCTTTGGATCTTCCGAACCACCAATGTAACCCATCATCCGGAAGTTATTTTCAGCCGGGATGGATTCCACTTTCAGCGGAACTACCGGGAACCCTTCATCCCGCGGGGCGGTTCGCTTTCGGACTTCGACTCGAGCAGCGTGTACGCCGAAACCATGATCGTTCACGGGGACCGGATCCTCACCTACTATATCGGCACCAACAGCCGATCGCCCGAAATCGCCTTGGAGTTAGGCGACAAGTCCATGGAAGGGATTGGGTTGGCAATCTCGCGTCTGGACGGATTTGTCTCTCTCGACAGCGGGAAGGGTTGGGTTACGAAGGACAGATCCGAGGAGGAACTGCAACACGTCTACACCGAGCGGCAGGTTTTCGGTGAGCCGGAGTCCTTCGGTCAGATGACGACCCGTCCGTTCGGGTTCTCCGGGTCTCGCCTCTACGTTAACACAAGCATGGCGCCGATCGCCGCCGGAGCGGGGCTCGGCGACGTTCGGGTTGAAATTTTAAGAGCGAACCACAAGAAATTGCCCGGATTTAGCTTTCACGTCGCCGACCCGATCACGGAATCCGGCACTTCCCAAGTTGTGTCGTGGAATGGCAATTCCGACGTGAGTGCGCTGGCTAACCAGCCGGTGAAGTTGCGTTTCTACTTCAAGAACGCCAAACTCTACTCCTTTCAGTTCAAGTAAGGTGACTTAGGTTGCTATAGTTAAACCAACGATTATTAGTAAACTGCAGTAGGTTCGGTCTCCTAACCGAACCGGTATTTTTCCAGTATCGTAGGTGCGGTTGGAAACCGCACCTACGGTGATGTGTGTAACTAAATGTATGGGAATGACTACGGATGTCATCACGCCCTAGCCACCGGCTATTTTTCACTTGACCAAATTCCCGCGTCTGATATAATCCCGCGGCCTTTTCGAATTGGGCTGTCATGGTTCCCGCAAAAGGAGTCATCGATGCACCAATGACCACCGATTCATCTTGACTGAACAAACAAGGTTGTTATTAAAAACGAAATCTCGTAAGTATAACACCATCTCACGCGAGGAGGCTATATCATGAATCTTCGAAGCGCACGTTCCTGCCGACAGTTAGTCCCGGTTGTTTGTATACTCGCAATCGTGATGTGCGTTACCATCGTCTATGCGGGCTCGGTACCGCCGGCGTTTAAGTATCAAGAGATAAAGAGACTTCACAAAAAAATGCTGAGAGGCAGTGGATCCGGCGACTTGGATGTGCTTATTGATAAGGCGGCGGCATTTGTGACCGAGCATTCCGATTATAAAAGGGCCGCCCAGATCCACTATATACTGGGCGGTGCGCTGTCCCGCGCCGATCGCACCGAAGAGGCCGTTCAGACTTATGAACGTCTCACAAAGGATTACCCCGATGGCTCGTTCCCCGGGGAAGTTTGGCTGAAGCTGGGATTGGCTTACGACAAGCTCGGCCGGCACGACGAAGCCAACGGCGTTTATCAACGGCTTATCGATCATCCCAAACACGGCTCTAGTTCGTTTGCAAACACTGCCAAGAGGACATTGGCAATGGACCGAACGTCGCGCAAAGGCGAGATGCCGTCCAACAGATTCCAAATGGGCAACCCGGACGAACTGGTTGGAAAACCGGCAATCGAATTCCATGTCAAGGATGTGAATGGGGGCGACCTTTCGTTGGAAAAACACCGGGGCAAAGTTGTCCTACTCGATTTCTGGGCGGTTTGGTGCGGACCTTGCCGAGCGGAGACGCCGCATCTGAAGAGGGCATACGAGGAATTTAAAAACCGGGAATTTGAGATAATCGGCTCCAGCTTGGATCACAATGAGTCCGAGCTATTGGCATACATTGAGGAACAGGAAATGACTTGGCCTCAGTTTTTGAATGAGACAGGGGAAAACGACATCGCGCAAAAGTATAACGTCATGGCAATTCCGCAGGCTTTCCTCATCGATCACGAAGGCGTAATTCGCAAAGCGAACCTGCGTGGGCACGCTCTGGAACCGGCGATCGCCGAACTGCTTAAAGAGCGCGATGCAAAATTGGGGGCGGCAATCAACCCCGTTAAGTGATGGTGCTGGTATTGGTTCATATAGTTGTCGCAACTGGCAATTACGCATGCACGTGAGTAATGACTTCCTTCTGTACCACAATCTGCTAGATTGTGGTACTCGCAAACCAACAGTGGGAAGTTTTATCGCACTCCTCATTCAGTCGCCTGGTTGCTACAAGGCCGCGTCCGGTTTTGGGGAATTGCCCATATCATCGTCGTTCATTAACATACAGTCAAATATGTGCAGATGTGAATATGAATGACTATAACCTACAACACAGATGAACATTCTTGGAATTGACACATCCTGCGACGAAACTGCCGCCGCAGTCGTCGTCGACGGCAGAGAGATTCTATCCAACATCATCTCTTCGCAGATTGATCTGCACAGGAAGTACGGCGGGATTGTGCCCGAACTGGCGTCTCGAAAACATGTCGAGTCGATTAACTACATCGTTGATCAGGCGATGCTCGAATCGGGAACCGGCTTCGAGGATCTTCGGGCTATCGCAGTGACAAATCGCCCCGGACTAATCGGCGCGCTGCTCGTGGGCGTTGCCGCGGCGAAATCCCTGGCATACGCGCATAACCTCCCCCTGCTCGGTATAAATCACATTGAGGGGCATATCTACGCGAACTTCATGGTGCACGATGCACTCCCGTTTCCGCATGTTTGCTTGACAGTTTCCGGAGGGCATACGCTGCTGGTGGAAGTGCAAAAAGAGTGGCGGTATGAGGTTCTCGGGGGTACGCTCGATGATGCCGCCGGTGAGGCTTACGACAAGGTGGCGCAGTATCTCGGCCTCGGTTTTCCCGGCGGGAAGGTAATCGACGACTTGGCGAAACAGGGCAATCCGGCGGCGATTGAATTCCCCCGCCCGATGTTAGACAGCGGCGACTATCAGTTTAGTTTCAGCGGAATAAAAACCGCCGTTCGATATTACGTGGACAACGCAAAATCCTCCGGGGCAATGCCTCCCATCGAAGATATCGCGGCAAGTTTCCAAGCTGCTGTTGTGGACGTGCTGGTGCGCAAAACCATTCGCGCCGCACAAGAGAAAAACGCCAGAGCAATTACGCTGACCGGCGGTGTGGCGGCGAACAGCCAACTCCGTGCCTCTATGTCTGGAGCGGCAGATAGCCTCGGCGCGAAAGTCTACTATCCGCCGATCAACCTATGCACCGACAACGGCGCGATGATTGCCGGAATAGCATATCACCAGTACCAAACGGGGCAGAGGGATGCGCTCGACCTTAACGCATCCGCTTCGGGCTCAATCTTGGAACAACAGGAGCGCAACGCCTCGTAGAATGGGTGGTCGTTCCCTCGCAGCTTGCATTCTCAATCATCTATATCGGTGAATTCTTTTTCTCCTCGGCATCTGAATCAAGCCGTTCAACTCCTGAAAGATGGAGATGTTGTCGCTTTTCCAACCGATACGGTATACGGCGTTGGGGTCGATCCGCTCCAACCGGAAGCGGTGCGCAGGCTGTATCGGATAAAGGGACGACCGGATGATAAACCGATTGCCGTTCTCGTCGGATCGATTGAAGATGTCGAACGCGTCGCTCAAACTCCTTCAGGAGCCTTCTCTCGACTTGCTGATCGATTTTGGCCCGGTGGGTTGACGCTGATCGTCGAAGCGCGAGATTTACCGCCGGAGATTACCGCGGGTGGAAATACGGTAGGCGTCCGAATGCCCAACCACGCGTTAACGTTGGACCTTCTAGGCGGCTTTGGCGGCCCAATCGCAACCACCAGCGCGAACAGATCGGGTGAGAACGCTGCGACCTCCGCCGAGGAAGTAGCTGCCCAGCTTGGCGATCGTGTCAACCTGATTATAGACGGCGGAGAAACCATCACAAAAGTCGCTTCGACGGTGCTTGATCTCTCGGTGTCGCCTCCGCAAATTCTCCGTCACGGGGGTATTTCCGAGGAGTCGTTGATGGAATGTCTATAGTCAATTTTATTCACATTTACACATATTTCGGTAGGTGATCAAGCGAACGGATAGTGAGTGATCAACTGACTGAACAAGGAAGGCGATAGAACTCCCATAGAGATCCCTTTCCAACCCCCCTACGAGACTGGATAAATACCGGTTCGGTTAGGAAACCGAACCTACCACAGTGTAAAAAATGATAATAGGTATTATTATAGAGGGCGAAAAGCTTGTTTGAATAAACAATGTAACTTGGTGCCATACTTTGAATGAAGTAGCGACTTAATCAACTAAGAGTGACATTGGTGTCCATTTTCCTAACTGGTTGAAGATGGCGTGGTAGGAAGACTTCCAACCTTCCATTCCTCCAACCTTAACCCGATGGAGGATACTCTCATGGCACGACAGGTATTCGTAGACATCGACACCCAATATGACTTTGTTAGTCGGGACGGAGCGCTCTCCGTGCCAGGCGCCGAAGAAATTCGAGGCAACTTAAAGACACTGACCGATTTCGCAGTGAGAAACGGCATTAAGATTGTCGCCTCCGCTGACGCGCATGTCCCGGATGACAAGGAGTTTGAGGTTTTCCCGCCTCATTGCGTTCAGAATACACCGGGACAAAAGAAGATTGAAGAGACAACCATAGAGGCTACGGTTGTGCTTAAAAATGACGCCTCAGGCACAGCGAGCGCGGACGACATCGAAAGCGCCGACCAGGTTCTGTTGGAGAAACAAACGTACGACGTGTTCACCAATCCCAGTGCGTCCGGAATTTTTGAAGCCGCCGATGGCGATGAATACATTGTGTACGGTGTAGCCACCGATTACTGCGTCAAAGCCGCCGCTGTCGGCTTGCTTGAACGCGGATACAAGGTGACGGTGGTCAAAGACGCTATCGCCGCGGTTGCGCCGGAAACGGGAGAGGAATCCATCGCGCTGATGGAGGAGATGGGAGCAGGATTCAAGACGACGCATGAGATCGTCGGTAGGTAGTCGGAGAAGAAGATGAACACTGGCGGGATGACCGGATTGGCGTATCACTCCGATTATGTCAAACACGATACGGGGGCAGGGCATCCTGAGCGACGGGATCGCATACGAGCGGGAATTCAGGCGCTTCAGGCGTCAGACTATTGGGAACGACTGCATCACATTGAACCGACACATGCCGCAGTGGAGCAAATCCGGTACGCGCACGCCAATGACTACATCGAGCATGTACGCCGATGCTGTGAACAGGAAATCAACTTAGACTACGATACGCCAGTCGTAAAGGCATCATTCGACATTGCCCGTCTCTCAACCGGCGGGTTATTGAGGGCAGCCGATGCGGTGATGGCGGGAACAGTTCGCCACGCATTCGCGCTCGTTCGTCCGCCCGGACACCATGCCACTCCGAGCAGAAGCATGGGATTCTGTTTGTTCAACAACGTCGCGGTCGCGGCACGCTACCTACAACGCGAGCACGGAATCGGGAAGGTGGCGATCGTCGATTGGGACGTGCATCACGGCAACGGCACACAGGATATTTTCTACGCCGACCCTTCGGTCTTCTTCTTCTCCATTCACCAATCGCCGCTATATCCGGGAACGGGCGCAGCCAATCAAACCGGCTCCGGGGCTGCGCTGGGCTCAACGCTCAACGCGCCCGTGCCGGCGGGGAGCGATCTCGACACCTACGTGGAAACTTTCGAAAAGGTTCTCACACCTGCACTGCTGCACTTCTCACCGGATTTTATTCTCATCTCCGCCGGCTTTGATGCCCACCGGCGAGATCCGCTCGCCACCATCAAACTGACCGGCGAAGGTTTCGCGACCCTCACCAGAATCGTCCTCGACATTGCCTCGGAAACGGCTGAGGGTAAGATTGTCTCTGCATTGGAGGGAGGATACAGTCTGAAGGGCTTATCGGAGTCGATTGTCGCGCATGTAGGAGAACTCGTAAAGAGCGATTAAACGAACGATCAACTGAACGAATAAATCTAGCGAGCGCGATAGAGATCCCAAGGGGATAGGAAGTCTTGATAGAGTTCCCATAGAAATCCTAGTGCGACATAAACCATCTCGCCCCACACCCAACACGGTAGACGGGACATCTTGCCCCGCATCCGAGGCCAAACGGGGTGAATAGCGATGCATGGGAACCGGTCATGGTAGGCGGTACCTACCTTACAGACCTTCGTTACAAGAATCATCTATCGCGCTCGCTCTCCACTGCGCCGATCATTCGCCTGATCAGCGCTCATTCTAGAGGAAGACGCGATGAGGAGATCGCTCCTACTGGACGGCTGGTGGATGCTGTCGCTTTCCCGAATCCTTTGTTATTTTTTTCGCCCGACGTGAATCGCCACAATGCCGAAAGTCTTCCTATAAAACCTGACATCCTCCAATTCGCACGAACGCATAATTCTCGCCAACTCCTCACAATCGGGAAATTGCATCACAGACTGCGGAAGATAACCGTAAGCATCGTCTCTGTTCTTCGAGACCAGATTCCCTATACAGGGCAAGACCTTCGTGAAGTAAAAGTAGTAAAAACCCGTAAACATCCGATGGTTTGGTTGGGTGAACTCCAAGATAACGACACGTCCGCCGCTGACAGCCACCCGCGCCATCTCCCTAATGCCACGTTCGAGGTCGGCAACATTGCGAATGCCGAACCCGACTGACACCACATCAAATGTCTCTTCTGCAAAGGGAAGCGAAAGCGTATCGGCCTCAATAGGGACAAACGCTCTCGGGCGTTCCTGTTTCTCAACCTTCGTCTTGCCGACCGCCAACATTTCAAAGCAGAAATCCGTCCCGATCACCGCCGCACTCGTTCCCATTTCATCGGCATAGGCAAGCGCGAGTTCGCCGGTTCCCGTACAGACATCAAGTACCTTGCTCCCGGGTGAAACACCGCTAGCCCGTGCGGTAGACCTTCTCCATGAACGATCAAACCGGAGGCTCAAGAGCGAATTAAGGAAATCGTATTGCCTCGCTATGGCGGTAAAGATTTTGTGAACGTAGATCGCTTTGTTCATTGGGATTCAGCGGTTAGGACTGAGGCGAGATCAAGGAATGGACAATGACTGCGGAAGAGATTCCTCCCCAAATCGCGACGTATCGGGAATCAGAATTCCCCCTACGGTTAACTGCGCAACTCGGCCCCCAACTCTTTGTTTAGCCTTTTGACAATTCCATCATGAACGCGATCTACCTGTTCATCGGTAAGGGTTTCCGTCGGCGATGAGTATTCGATGGCATACGCAAGGCTTTTCTTGCCGTCGGGTACTTGGTCGCCGATGTAGAGATCGAAGAGACGCACTGATTTGACTAGATCTCCGCCGGCAGAACGGATAAGCTGAACAGGACGATTCGCCTGAATCTCAGCATCAAGCACGATGGCGATGTCTCTATTAACGCTCGGATAGATTGAAATCGGCTCAACTCGCCGGGTTAAACTCGCAGCGTCCGCCATGACGTCGAATTCAAACTCGAACAAGTATGCTTTGTGCTCGAGATCGTAGTTCTGCTGTACTTCCGGGTGGATTTCTCCAAAGACACCGAGTGGTTGCCCGCTAATCTTCACGGATGCATTTCGACCGGGGTGAAAGAGCGGGTGGCGCGTCGAGGCAAACGTGTAATCGGATATGCCGCACACATCGAGCAAGCCCTCTACAATTCCCTTGATATCGAAGAAATCCGCCGAACGGTAAGGGTCGCCATGAACACCAGCACCGATATTCCCTGCAATGACGCCTGCCACGCACTCGGGTTCGTTCGGCAAATCGGAATCTCCACTAGGCACGAACACTTTGGAAATCTCGAAGAGTTGGATATTTTCTACGCGATGGTTTCGATTTCGCTGCGTATTCTCAAGCAAACTGGGAACTAGCGTAGTTCGCATAATCGACATCTCTTCGCTCAAAGGATTCCGAATTTTGAGCGCGTCTCTTAGGCCATCGGAGGCTTCAAGCCGCAAACGGTCAAAACTTCGCGGATCGTAGAAGGAGTAGTTGACGGCTTCCGTCATCCCCGATGCGATAAGGTGTGCCTTCACATGTTCGCGCAAGTCCGATCTTGTAGTTGACGGAGGCGCGGGAACGTCCCCCGCGGGCATCGTTGTCGGAATGTTATCGTAGCCGTGCACGCGCGCAATCTCCTCGATTAGGTCAATCTCGCGGCTGACATCCGGACGAAACGTGGGAACCGTGACTTCCCATGTGAGCGACACTTCGAATCCGAGGCGAGTCAAGATTTCGACCATTTCGTCCGAAGAGATCTGAGTGCCGAGCACGAAATTGGCACGCTCCGGTCGCAACTTCACTTGTACCGGTTCCCGTTTTCCAGGATAAACATCAATGATCCCTGTCGCGATCTCTCCGCCCGCGATTTCCGCGATTAGTTGCGCCGCTCGGTTGAGAGCCGGTATCACCCCCTCCGGATCCGCACCGCGCTCGAATCGGTGAGAGGCTTCGGTGTGCATACTCAGCGACTTTGAGGTTTTTCGGATGCTTGGTGGATGGAAGTAGGCGCTCTCAAGCAGCACATCGACCGTTTGGTCGGATATCTCCGAATCAAATCCGCCCATTACACCAGCCAATGCAACAGGTTTCTCGGCATCCGCTATGACTAGCATGTCTGATGTGAGTTTTCGTTCCGTTTCATCAATGGTTGTTAGGGATTCGTTAGGCGCCGCCCTCCGCACGACAATCCGGTTTTCAGCCAGCTTATGATAGTCGAAGGCGTGGAGCGGGTGACCGCATTCCATCAATACAAAGTTGGTGATATCGACCACATTATTGATTGACCCAACGTCGATCGATTCGAGCTTACGCTGCAACCATTGCGGCGACGGTGCAATCCTGACGCCTCGTATAACTCGAGCCGCGTATCGCGGACATAGCTCCGGCGCGTCAATGATTACCCCTGTCAGGTCTCGCACGTCCGAGGTGCCCTCATTCACGTGGTCTGACGGCGGTTTTACAGGGTTGCCCGTTTCTGCCCCGATTTCTCGTGCGATGCCGATCATGCTGAGACAGTCCGGGCGGTTTGGCGTGATTTCCAGTTCCAAAACGGCGTCGTCCAACCCAAATGCTTCGGCTAGCGGCGCGCCAATCGGTAATTCGTCGGAAAGCGTCATCAAACCCGAGGCGTCATCGCCGATTCCCAATTCCTTTTCCGAGCACAGCATTCCGCGCGATTCTTCCCCGCGGATTTTCGCTGCCTTGACTGTCAACCCCGTAGCAACTCGAGTCCCCACCAGTGCAACAGGTGCAATGAGCCCTTCACGCGCGTTCGGAGCGCCGCACACGATCTGCAAATCGGCATCCTGTGCCACATCGACATCGCACAGAACCAGCTTGTTTGCGTTTGGATGGTTTCTAACGGCATTTATTCTGCCTACGACCACGCCAACCAAACCCTCTCCAAGTTGCTTGATGGATTCGGTCTCAACCCCGAGCATCAACAGACGATCCGCCAATACCTCCGGAGAAAAGTCAAAATCAATGTATTCCTTTAACCAGTTTATTGACACATTCATCGCTGATGTTTCTCCGCTTTCAATTCATACTTTGCAATGAAATCTATGATCATCGAACCCGCGATCTTGTCTATCCTTGTGACTGGAATTCCCGAAGAACGTTGTTATTCCCTTCACAACATATTGCCTTTACGATACTGCCATTACTATGCGTTACGTTTAAAATCCTTGATTTGTGTTCCCTACAATCTGAACCGTGTACAACCCGATCGGATTCAACATCCGTCCACTTGTAAATGACGTTTTCAGAACTGCCGCAGAAACCGCAAGTCGTTCTCATATAGCGCACGGATATCAGGAATGCCGTAGCTTATGCTCGCGATCCGTTCTACTCCCATCCCGAATGCAAAACCTGTGACTTCATTCGGACTGTAGTTGGCATATTCGAATACATTCGGATCGACGGCTCCCGCCCCTAAGATTTCAAGCCACCCGGTTCCCGAGCAGGTGCGGCAGCCTTTGCCGCTGCACACCGTGCAAGAGATATCGACCTCTGCGCTCGGCTCCGTGAAAGGGAAGAAATGCGGACGAAACCGCATAGCGGTCTGATCGCCGAACATTTGGCGCGCAAATGACTGGAGAACGCCTTTCAACTCGCTGAACGTGACGTGCTGATCCACCAGCAACCCCTCCACCTGATGGAAGGTCGGTGTGTGCGACACATCGTAGTCAAGCCGGTAGGCTTTCCCCGGAACGATTATCCGAATAGGCGGTTTGTGCTTTTCCATGAAACGGACTTGGACCGGCGAGGTGTGCGTCCGCAAGAGCACTTCATCAGTGATATAGAGCGTGTCCTGAAGATCGCGGGCGGGGTGATCGACTGGTGTGTTCAATGCGTCGAAGTTATAGTATTCGTGTTCGATTTCCGGTCCGTCAGCGACTTGGAAACCCATTCCTCCGAAGATTTGCTGGATATGATCAATGGTTTGTGTGATGGGGTGCTTTTTGCCCAACTGCGGACGTCTGCCCGGCAAGGTGATATCAATCGCTTCCGCCGCAAGCTGTTTCTCGCGGTCTTGCCGGTTTAATCTTTCTCCAACCTCCTCAAATGCATTCGTCAGATGCTGCCTCACCTCATTTGCCAGTTTCCCAATGACCGGACGCTCCGCGTCGGTGAGTGTGCCCATGCCACGCATTACAGTGGACAGCAGTCCCTTCCGCCCAAAGAATTTTATCCGAAGTTCCTCGAGATCGGCTGAGTTTGTCACCGCGGAAAGTTCGGCAAGCGCGTCAGCCTCAATTCTCTTCAACTCTTCTCGCACGTTTTCCTCCTGTGACAACGCAAAAAAAACGCCTATCACTCCAGTCCCTAGGGACGAAAGCGATAGGCGTCAACTTCCGCGGTACCACCCTAATTAACAGATTTCAAAACCTGTTCACTTCATTGATTGGTCGATAACGGCGACCTCCCGGCACAAGCCTACTTTGTCATCTTGACGTTCAACTCGGCGGCTCCCGGATGAAATTCAGCGATTAGTCTCGAAAATACGCTTTCAGCCAATGGCGCATTCTCTCTCGTCGAGATGTTCCAACCGCTTACTATGTCCCTTCAAAGCCTTTGGTGAAAAATTTTCGTAGGGGGGTTCAACCGAATGCGAGGGTGATAGGAGACTCCCTCAAGATCGCGGCCTACCCTTCCAATTCCGGAACTTTGAACAATTAACCGCGTGCCAGCTCCACAATCCGTCCGAATCCCTTCTCATCGTGAACGGCGAGGTCCGCCAACACTTTTCGGTTCAGATTGATTCCAGCCTTTTTCAATCCGCTTATCAGGCGGCTGTACGAAGTTCCATGTGCTCTGGCGGCGGCATTAATCCGCGCGATCCAAAGTTGCCTAAACTCTCGCTTGCGAGTGCGCCGATGCGCATAGGCGTAATTCCAACCCTTCTCGACCGCCTCGACAGCAGATCGCCTCAAATTGTTTCGTCCGCCGCGATATCCCTTCGAGAGCTTCATGATTCGCTTGCGGCTTTTTCGGCGGACACTTCCGGTTTTGACTCTTGACATTCTTCACTCCTCAACGCTAGAAAGAATTCTACCCTATCCTTGAATCAGACGATTAAGCCTTTTAACGTTTGTGGCATCTGCAAGAGTACTCTTCCTTAAGCGTCGTTTCCGTTTCGTCGTCTTCGTCAAAAACAGATGGCCGGAATTGGCGCGATGCCTGCGAAACTTCCCCTTGCCGGTAATTTTGAACCGTTTTGCTGCCCCTTTATGTGTTTTTATTTTTGGCATTCAGATTATCCTCAACCAACTTACAACTGCTATGGAGATTTCGACGGTGACTTTGGTGCTAGAATCATGAGCATAACTCGCGTTTCCATTCGAGGCGGTTGCTCGACATCCGCAATATCGGCAACATCTTCTGCAAGACGTTGCAACATCAACTTACCTAGGTTTGTGTGCAACATCTCACGCCCCTTGAATCTCACCTCCGCCTTGACCTTCCAACCGTGACCCAGAAACTCCTCGGCGTGCCGCTTCTTGAATTGATAGTCGTGCTCCGCCGTATCAGATCGAAATTGGATTGTCTTCAAGACAACCTTCGCCTGTTTCTTTTTGGCCTCTTTCGCACGTTTACTTTTTTCATACTGGAACTTGCCATAATCCATTATTCGGCAAACGGGCGGATCCGCGTTGGGTGACACCTCAACTAAATCCAGCCCTACCGCTTCGGCACGTTCCACACCTTCTCGTGGCGAGATGACGCCGAGTTGTTGATTGTCTTGATCGATGACCAGAACTTCCTTTGCCCGAATCTGGCGGTTTACTCTGTTCTGCGGTTGCCCCTTTTTCGGGAGCCGTCTACCTCTATGCTGTATTTTTCACACCTCCACGCGCGTAACCGGTTTTACCTGGCAGAGAATGTTCGGCATTCCATTCATAGGCCTTTCAACGTTCAACGTTTCGCTGCCGGGAGATCGCTACTACATCCGAAGTTAGATTCCTAAGTTTCAAAAGTCTCAGCCGTGGGCGGCCAATACAGGACGTGCATATTTTAGCATATACGGATTGTAGATGCAAGCCAAAATCCCATATGAATGCCAGCCAGACATGCTACATTCAACGATTTCAAGCCTTAGAATTCCAGAGGGCGGCAATCAAGGCTGTCATCGGAATCGCCAAGACGAGACCGAGCGTTCCAGCCAACAGCCGCACAATTTCGGCGGCGACCACGCCCACGCTCAATAGCTCGACCGGCGGTGATTGAAACAAATCAACGTTTGGCGCCGTCACCGCCAAGACCAACAATAAACGCGCTCCAAGGTAAGCGAACACCAGCGTATTCACCATTGTCCCGAGGATGTCCGTGCCCACGTTCATCCCGGAGGCGGCAAGCCGCCAGGTCGGCATATTCGGGTTTGCCCGCCGAATTTCCTCCATAGAGGATGAAACCTCGATCGCGCCGTCCACGGCAACACCCAGCACCCCCATCAACATGCCCGCAACCAGCAGCTGGCTGAAGTCGAAAGGAGGCGTTCGCATGGCTTCGACAATGTCCGCCGACATGGCGTTCTCCAACCCGGAAAAGTGAAGGTATTTCTGCGCGAACATGACAATCATGCCCGAAACGAGGATGCCGCCCATCGTTCCCAACACGGCGGAGAACGTTTTGCGGCTTGGTCCGATAACAAACACAAGCGACACAAACGCAACCATACCCGATGTTAACGTGACGACAAAGACGGCGTGCCTTCCGCCGGTAATTAGCGGGAGCATGAAGAAATAGATGATGATCCCCGAGATAATCATGGCGCCGGCGGTACGCACACCCTCAATTCGTCCAACCACTATGATTAGCATAAACATCAGCCCAAGCATCAACACCAAAAATCCGTCGCGTCCATACTCTTGGAGAATATTCACCAAACTAATCTGTTCAGGGGTGCCGCCTACACGGCAGAGCACGATATCGCCCGGCGTGGCTGGAATACTCAACAGCGGCATGTTGTGATTCACGATGTTTCGCAACACTAACCTTTGTCCGTCATACAGTCCCGACAGCATCTCAATCTCAAGGATATGATGCTCGGTATTCGCTTCGTAGATTTTCAGGCTTTCTCCAAACCTCCTTGCGGCATAAGTCTGTTCTCTGTCTCTATCGGTTATTAACCACCGACTATCCTTCCACGTTTTGATTTCGACATTCACATTTTGCGAAAGAGTAATTCCATTGGATTCAAACTCGGCTCGCAAACCATTGGGAATCTCACGATTGTCAAGATTGTTCGTGTACTCCAAGCCGCTTTCAAACAAAAACTTTGCATTGGATTCCAGCAAGCTCAAAACCTTTCCCTTTGCGTACTCGGACTTGGAAATGACATTCCCGTTTTCATCGCGCTGCTCGGCAATTGTTGCGGACGTGTTATTGAGTCTTTGGTAAATCACCACCGTACCGAGAAGCACGGCAATCATTGCAATCGAGACAGCGAATCGTCCCTTGTTACCGGGTTTATCGGTGTAAAGGAGTTCCTCAAGTTCCTCTGCGGAAGGGGCGTCAGCATGAATATCGGTCAACTGTACGGTCCTGTATTTCGTTAGGAATCCGGCGATGGTCGCCGCAATCGGAACGGTCAACACCAAGCCTATTGTTCCTACGATTGCCTGTATAATGGCGACCGATGTTGCCTCGTCGTTCGCTAACCGCAGAAACGGGTAAAGCACGCCGACCTCGGGAAATTCGATGGTAGGCAGCAACATGGTCACTAGGTGTGCGCCGAGGTAGGCAAAAATCAGAGTGTCCGCCATCGTTCCCATGATATCCCTGCCCACGTTCAGCCCGGCGCGAATCGCTTGTCGAACAGTGATGTTCGGGTTGACCTGCTTGACCTCATGTACGGACGAGGAAATGGACATCCCGACATCCATCATCGCGCCGACGGCGCCAAGGATGATGCCCGCGGACAGTATCCCCGCAAAATTCCAACCGTGTGAGGTTTCCGTCCTCCAAAGCGCAATACCGAGTTCCAAAAAGCCGAACTCCTCCGCCAGACCGGTGAGAACCATGACTTTTTGGCTGATAAGCGATAAAACCCCGACCGCTGCCAGCCCCCCGAGCGTCCCCAAGACACCGGAGATGACCTTGAAACTTAATCCTGTTATGGTCACGAAGGTCACTACCGTCAAGAGCGCTGCTATGCCCAAAGCGACGGTAATCGGGTTGTAACCGCGCACCATCAAAGGCACAAGGATGTAGAGCACGCTCAAACCCGTGAAAAATAGCGTCAGTATAGCGCGTATCCCTTTCATCCCGGCGACTAAAATTATCAATGTACCTAGGAGCCAAGCAAGGTAGAGCAGAAAAGGAGTGCGAAAGTACGACCCCATACGCACTTCGTCAATCTTGGTCTGGTTCTGATACCTTAAGGGGATTTCGAGGAACAGTACATCGCTTTTTTTGATTGTGCGGTCACTGAACTTGCGGCCTATCCATATGTTGTCCACTCGAACCGTTTCCCCACGGAACTGACCGGAGAGAATGCGAAACGTTAGAATCTGGTCGACGTTCTCGCTCGTGTCCACACTGACCACACGCCCGAGGCAGATCAATTTCCTTAATGCGCCGTGATGCACCACCTCTGCAAACCGGAACAGTTTTAGGTGTAACAGGATAACAATGAAAGAGAGTGCGAGAACACCAATGATCCTCAGATTCTTCTCATTCATTCAAGCGCTTCCTCTTGTACCGTCTTTTCAATAAATCAACTATATTGCCATCCAACCGCACCAATTGGAACACCTTGGCTGCACACAGAGGTGCAACTTTTTAGCTTATGGACAATTTAGGGCATGTGTCAGCGTGGTGGCTTGCCCTTTGACGCACGGTGATTCGACTCATGTGAGCAAGTTTAATGCCTTTGCAGCCAGTTTGATGATTTAACCCCTCGAAGATAGATCGCAGTAGGAAGAATTTCGCGATTCGGAGAACGCTTCTCCAGAGAACTTCATGCGTTTGTGTTTCAATCATAACAAACCTTCAAGATTACCGTCAATGAAATGCGCCTTCGTGCTTGCCGCGGAGACAAACTGACGTCTCGCTGTAGCAAAGATCAAAGGACATGAATAATGACTGCGATAGAAATTCTCTTGTAGGAGCGATCTCCAGGTCGCGACTCCCCACTCCGCCGGAGATCAAGGGAATGGACAATTACCGGGATGGAGTTCCCATAGAAATCTTCTTACCCCTATTGCTTCACCGTAACCGACAACCGACCTCTGTAGGAGCGACCTCCCGGTCGCGACTCCCCGCCCCGGAGGGGCGGCATGTCAATAGAAACTCGACGTTCCTCGATTGTGGGACAGAATCAAGCGAGTGAATAACGAGCACGATAGAAATCACCCTGTAGGAGCGATCTCCAGATCGCGACTCCCCGCCCCGGAGGGGCGGAATGTCAATAGAAACTCGCTGTTCCCCAATTGTGGGACGGAATCCGGCGAGTGAATAACGGGCCCAATAGAGATCCCCTTGCCCCGACCGCTTCATCGTAGTCGACAACCGACCTCTGTAGGAGCGACCTCCCGGTCGCGACTCCCCGTCCCGGAGGGGCGGAATGTTAATAGAAACGGGAGACACTCGTTTATGCACTCCAGCGGGTGTCATGTGAGACATTGCGTGCGGTATCCAATCCCGGTAAAGCTGCTGTTCCCCAATTGTGGGAGGAAATCAAGCGAGTGAATAACGAGAGCGATAGAAATCTTCTTGCCCCGACTGCTTCATCTTGGTCGACAACCGACCTCTGTAGGAGCGACCTCCCGGTCGCGACTCCCCGCCCCGGAGGGGAGGAATGTCAATAGAAACTCGACGTTCCGCGATTGTGGGACGGTATCAAGCGAGTGAATAACAGCCCAATAGCGACCCCCATGCCCCGATTGCTTTCGGAGCGATCTCCACGCCGCAACTCCCGCACCATCGACCACCATCCCCCTCCGCGAAATCCGTGTAATCCGTGTAATCCGTGATTCAGACAATCCTCCTCCTCCTTCCATCCTTCCCCATCTTCCAATCTTCCTGTCTTCTTCCCCCTGCTCTCCACTCATCACTCTCCAGCAACTGAGCGAATAACGAAGGCGGTAGAGATCCCCTGCCTTTCCCTCCCCCAATCTTCCCGATCCGCGATTCGACTCCATAACTACAACGAAAAAGCGAAAAATAATCCACAAATAGTTGACAAAATTGGCATATCTCTGTATAGTACTATCTATTTGGTGGATGATTTTCAATTACATACTATATCTGGATTGTTAACGCGTCAAACACAAGAAATCGTTGCCAGTCGCGAATTTTTGCGTGTCGGTATACAGTATATTATTAAATTTCTAACACAATATATGCCTACATCGTTTTTCGCTTTTTTGGTTTCGCCGTGCTCCCGTTTTCATCGCTTTTGAGAGATTTCAAATGACAAAGATTCAGTTCCTCATCATCGTTCTGTGGTGCAGCTTGCAATTGGGCATCCCTCTCTCTGTACCGGCACAATCAACTACGGTACAACCAAAGGAAGAGTCCGCCGAGAACACGCAGCCTCTCAACCTCGACGAAGATAAGCCTGCAAACGACTCGGAGCAGGACAATCAGTCATCTGAAATTGCCCGCAGCATAGAAGTGAATCAACAGGTCGTTCAGATTGGCGGTAATTATCATCTCAGTCCGAAGGAGGCTGTCGAGAGTTTGGTCGTAATTGGCGGCAACTTGACGCTTCGAGGCAAGGTGAGTAACGACGTGTTGGTGCTAAAAGGTGACGTTGAGGTGCAAGAAGGCGCTGTGGTTCAAGGCAGCGTGACTACGGTTTTGGGGAAAATTCGAGGAAAGCAGTATCTGGACGGCATTCACAGTGAAGTTAACGGATGGAAATTTATCCCCGCCTCCGCATGGCTAATCATGCGGCCGCAGGAGGCGTGGGGTATGGAGAAGTCCGCGAAATTTGCGTGGGGAGTATTGGTTTTTTTGGCGCTGACGTTGGTTCACATCGCGGTTTATGCCGTATTCCCGCAACGCATGAATACCATGGCCCACGTAATTTCTCATCGCCCTCTAGGCACGACGATGCTTGGGCTAGTTGTGCTGATCACCGCTCCTTGCCTGATAGCGGTGTTGGTGCTGTCGATAATCGGAATCCCGTTTGTTCTATTGTTTATTTCGCTACTGCTTCCGATAGCAATCTACGGCAAGACGGCAATCTTTTTGTCAATGGGACAAACAATTTTTTCCAACCAACCAAAGGTCGTAGCGGTGATTGCGGGCTATTGGATATACTTTATGGCAACATCGATCCCCCATGTGGGTTTGCCCATGTTCCTCGCCGCAAACACCATCGCGGTCGGCATCTGTCTGAGAACGGTGTTCGGTCAGAGATCGGGACACACCGCCGAACCGTTCGCTCACCGGCATCCCCTCCTCGACAAATATCGGCAGACAGATTGACTTCTCAGCCAAAATCGCGTAGCGTAGCGTTGTAGGGTACAATCAAGCGAGTGATCAAGTGACCGGATAGGGAACGCGATAGAAATCCCACAGTAAGTCCCCTGCGCACTAGCCTCTGCAACATGCCTGAGCAGTGGTGCACGAATAGAGGGCATTGCTTTGGTTTATCACGTAAATCCGATTGAATTGAATCCTCACTCGATGGCGAGTTGTATTTTCATGATCGCAAACATAGTTCAGGAGAAACACACCCATGGCGCATCACTCGGACGAACTCTTTAGTACGGAGGATTGGGTCGAGATCTACCGGACAGGTGATGAGTGGGAGGTAAAGTTAATCGAGGCGACGCTGCAGAATCAACAGATTCGCTGTCGACCGGACTATGATCGAAAGTCGCGTCAAACCGCTATCTTCGTCGCGCCCGAACACCAGGTCGATGCACTTGAACTTGTGAGCAGGATTGGCTTGGTCATCACGGAGGACCAAAGCACGACACCCGGTTCTGGCGAGAATGCGGCGGGGAGGAACCAAACCTCGCCCGAACTGGTTGACGACGACCAGGAATTACCCGAGGCGCTGGCGGGGGCCGTGGAGGAGTTTACGGTTGCGGAGCGGGAGGGCATTGGAGAGATTATCCACTACATCGGGCGCGGTTATGAGTTGCGCGTCGGACCCGAGCCGCACAACATAGTTGAGGAAGATCGCTGGGAGGAATTCACCGACTTGAGTGCGCAGCGGCATGAATTCTCGATTCTTCTCAGGCACGAATTTCCCGATCTTCTCTCCTGGCTCAAGCATGAAAAATTGATGGCTGAGTTTATTCGCCTGGTTGAATCCACCTACCGTGATGTTCCGCCGCCGCGCGGACAACGGGGTCGCAATCAAAACGGGCCGCAATCTGCTACCCAACACCCCGATACCGATTCGGCTGAAGCGAAAGTTCCCCAAATCGCAAAGTTCAGTCTCTGGCTTTCCCTTGTTTCGTTGCTCGCCGCCCTCATTCAGTTGCCTATGTATGCGTGCGCTATTTTCTCAGTGGTGGCGATCGGACTTGCGCTGCTTGGGGCGTACAAAATAAACACAGATGACAGCGTGCTCAAAGGAAACCCTATCGTGTTGATTGCCATAATTCTCGCCCTTCTTGCTATCGTAATCGGGTGGAAACAATCGCTACCTAGCCCGGTAGAACCGGATGCGCGCAATGAAAGCGCCGAGTCTGGGACAGCAAGATAATTCTCCGAGTCCATAAACAAATAATGTCCTGCTGCACCATCGTTTTTGCCAAGAATCCCGTCCCCAATCAAGTGAAAACCCGCCTACGTCCTCTCCTCTCCCCCGAAGGTGCGGCATCGCTTTATCGATCCTTCCTAGTTGACTGGTGTAATGCGCTGTCCGAAATCATCGCGAGCGATCTGGTCATTGCTTACACCCCGCCTGACGGTTTAAGAAACCTGAAAACCTTGATTGGGGGAAACGCGGTGTACGTTCCCCAAGGGGAGTCGGGATTGGGCGACCGGTTAACTGCAATGTCGCAATGGGCTTGCGAACACGGTTATGACAAATTCTTGATTGTCGGCTCCGACAGTCCGACGCTTCCGATAGCGTATGTAGACGAGGCGATAGAGTTGTTGGATTCCCGAGAAATTGTCGTCGGTCCAAGCACGGATGGGGGATACTACCTAATCGGGTTCTCCAAGCGCGGCGCCGCGCGCGCAATCCCCGCTATATTTGAGGGCATTGCGTGGAGCACCGAGCATGTTTTTCGGCGTACGCTTGAGAAAGTCGATACGGCCAATGCGAAACTGGGATTGTTGCCACCTTGGTACGATGTGGATACACCGCCCGATCTACAATTTCTGAGGGATCACCTGTTTGCCATGCGCCTTGCCGGGTGCCGCGCGCCAATTCCGCGCACCGAACGCGAATTAGAGAAATGGCTGGGTTGAGCGAGTGAATGGATCAAGCGAGCCGATAGCGAGCGCGAAAGAAATCCCCCTGTAGGAGCGATCTCCAGGTCGCGATGCCCCGCTTCGTAGGAGATCAAGCGACCGGAAATCGAGCGCGACAGAATCCTCGGGGCGGAACATTCAAATTGTTGGGGCCATCAAAAACAATTTCACCGCTCCCTGACTTGCGCGTCGTAGATAAGGAACTCCGTGATTTGACCGGCCGTTTTCGGCGTCAATCCCGAGCCGGGCTTTCGCATCATTTTCCGAACGTACTTTTTCCATTCCTCTCCGGTAAAGGAAGAGTTGATGGGACGGGCAAGCGTATGACAGCGGCTGCATTTGTTCGCGAACAATTTGTAGTATTCTCGCATCTTCGGTGGATAGCCTGAGGCATCAACGTAGTTTTGCCCCTTGTCCGCGGGATACGTCTTGGGAGTCGCTTGGGGTATTTTGAGCATGCCGATAACTATGGCAACGATCAATCCAAGCACTATCAGCACGGTTATCCAGACGACGAGTTGACTCATCTATCAGTCCCCTAGTCGTTCGCCTCCGCCTTCAGCAATTCCAGACGTCGTTGGGCTGCCGCTCCGAGATAGTGATTATCAAAGTCCTTCGCGAGTGTCCGAAACAGCTTTACGGCTCTATCACGCTGTTCGATTTTATAGTGGGATTCAGCCGACCAATACAGGCACTTGACAAGTGTCGCGTTCGGGATTTCTTCGCCGCCTTCATCTGTTGTTGAGGTCCCATTGTGCCTCTTTTCGTATGCGACAGCCGCTTTGAATTTGTTAATAGCCTCTTCGAAATTCCGGTCCTCATGGTATGCCTTGAAACCTAGATACAGGTTGAGGTTTTCGCTTGAGTCGCGGAGAAATTCAAGGCCATCGTCTACTTCCTCTAAAGCGTATTCTTCATCGGCCGCTTCATCCTGTTCGATTTCATCCAATTCACGGTCTTCCTGAAATTCAGCCATATCAATCTCCTTCATAAAGTTTCAGTTGTGTCCGTAGTATACCAAACACCCGACCGAATCGCAAATCATAAAACTTCCCCCGGCGTCCAATCCACCGCGATAACAAACCCAACGCGCTCAACGAATCACTGTAGGAGCGATCTCAAGGTCGCGATTTAGCAGTTGTAGCGTGCAATCAAGCGACTGGATAATGAGCTGTAGGGTGCGCACTGCGCACCAGCCTTTTGTAGCAGCGATCTCCCGATCGCGACTCCCCGCTCCAGCGGAGTGGAA